>NZ_CABVPN010000014.1 GCF_902499115.1 Burkholderia diffusa | reverse complement strand
GACCGTGAAACGACTCTACGCCGATGATAGTGCGGATTCCCATGTGAAAGTAGGTAATCGTCAGGCTCCCTAAGCCAAGAACCCCCGCCCAAAAGGCGGGGGTTTTTGCATTTGCGGGGCGGAAAGCACGAGTGCAGGCAATCGAACCTCTCCGGTTGTTGCTCAAGCGCTTAACCCGACCCCGCCGCTCTCCATCATCCCGGACCGATCACCCGCTTATTGGCTGCAATCTCCGGCCAGGTAGGTGACTCGTGTCCGCTCGGCGAAGCCGCCGTCAAGGTACTTTTCACACCCGCCCCCGCGTCCGTATCGTCGCATCGGCAGTTCGGAGCCGGTCCAGCGTCGACATTTTTCATCCGTTATTCCAGTCTTTTCGCTGAACAGGCGGGAAATTCGTGCGAAATGAGGTCTTAGTCGTTCCATCCTCGTAAAATTTGCGAACCTCCACCCCAGTCGCATCCAGAATGATGAACGTCGCCACTCAGATAGCTCGGGCCGTTTGCCCGCACGATTGTCCGGACACATGCGCGATGCGCGTGACCGTCGAAAACGGCCGTGCGATCAAGGTCACGGGTGATCCCGACCATCCGCCCACGCAGGGCGTGTTGTGTACGAAAGTCAGCCGATATGCCGACCGCGTCCATCATCCCGACCGGCTCACCGTGCCCCTCAAGCGCATCGGCGCGAAGGGGGAAGGGCGCTTCGTGCCGATCAGCTGGAGCGAAGCACTTGACGAGATCGGTCGTCGTCTCGGGGAAATAGCTGCGCGTGCGCCGGAGGCGATTATGCCGTACAGCTACGCGGGAACGATGGGACTCGTGCAGGGCGAAGGCATCGCGCAGCGGTTCTTCCATAAACTCGGTGCGTCCCGGCTTGAGCGGACCATCTGCGCCGCGGCCGGTGCAGCAGGGCTGCGCTATACGTATGGCGGAAGCATCGGTATGCATCTCGAGCATTTCGAGGAAAGCGAGCTGATCCTGATCTGGGGCGCCAACCCGATCGCATCCAGCCTGCATTTCTGGACCCGAGCGCAGGAAGCCAAGCGTCGAGGCGCCCGTCTGGTCGCAATCGATCCCTACCGTTCGCTGACGGCGGAGAAATGCCATCAGCACTTCGCGCTGAAGCCGGGCACCGACGGCGCGTTCGCGCTCGGCATGATGCATGTGCTGATTACCGAAGACCTGCTCGATCACGACTACATCGCGCGTCATACGCTCGGCTTCGATGCGCTCAAGGCGCGAGCCCTGTCCTATCCGCCGGAGCGTGTCGCCCAGATCTGCGGCATCGAAGTGTCGGAACTGATCGAACTCGCACGTCGTTACGGCGCGACCCGCAAGGCGTCGATTCGCCTCAATTACGGCATGCAGCGTGTGCGCGGTGGCGGCAATGCCGTGCGTGCGATTGCGAGTTTGCCTGCGCTGACAGGCGCGTGGCGCGACCGGGCCGGCGGGCTGCTGCTGTCGTCGTCGGAATTCGCTCCGGTCAATCAGTCGGCGCTGCTGCGTCCGGATCTGATGCCAGGCTGGCCACACAAACTGCCGCGTATCATCAACATGAATGCGATCGGCGATGCACTGCTGCATCCGGGTGACGCCACCTTCGGGCCGAAGGTCGAAGCGGTGATTGTCTACAATTCGAATCCGGTCGCGGTCGCGCCCGACTCGTCGAAAGTCGCCGCCGGGTTCGCGCGCGAAGATCTGTTCACGGTCGTTCTCGAGCACTTCAAGACAGATACGGTCGATTTCGCCGACATTGTGTTGCCTGCCACGACGCAACTCGAGCATCTCGACGTCCACAAGTCATACGGCCACACCTATGTGATGGCGAATCTACCGGCGATTCCGCCAGTCGGCGACGCACGGCCGAACACGGAAATCTTTCGCGGCATCGCACGCAGTATGGGGCTCGACGAGCCCGCGCTTTATCACAGCGACGAAGAGGTCGCGCAGATGGCGCTCCGTTGGGACGATCCGACGCTCGACAGCGATTGGGAGACGTTGAAGCGGGCCGGCTGGCTGAGGCTCAAGGTGGCGGACGCGCCTTTCGCGAATGGCGGCTTCCGCACACCGTCCGGCAAATGCGAGTTCTACAGTGCGCGACTCGAGCAGATGGGCATGGACCCGGTGCCCGATTACCTGCCGCCGTTCGAATCGGCGGAGGCCGCCCCTGAACTCGCCGCTCGTTATCCACTGGCGATGATTTCCCCGCCGGCCCGCCACTTCCTGAACAGCACGTTCGTGAACGTGGACAGCCTGCGCAGTACGGAAGGCCAGCCGCACCTCGATATACACCCGGCCGACGCCGACGCGCGCGGCATCGGGGAGGGCGACATCGTGCGCATCTTCAACGACCGCGGATCGATGCAGGCGGTCGCGAGAGTGACCGATCGTGCGCGGGCAGGGCTCGTCGTCGGACTGTCGATCTGGTGGAAGAAATTGTCGGCGGATGGACGGAACGCGAACGAGGTGACGAGCCAGGCGCTGACCGATCTCGGCAACTCGGCGACGTTTTACGATTGTCTGGTGGAAGTTGAGCGGATTTGACCGAACTTCTTGATATGATCAGACGAATATATTCGAAAGTTCGAAGTGGGCATCTAACCCGGTTGTCTCGGCAAGGACGAGCCGCTACGATGCGTTTTAGCACGACCATTCGAAAATCTGTGAGGAGACGCGCAGTATGAACAAAATTTGGCTGAAATCGTACCCACCCGGCGTTCCAGCCGAAATTGACGCGTCCCCGTATCCTTCCATCCCGGATCTCCTCGACGAAAGCTTCAAGCAATATCGTGACCGCAAGGCGTTCGTCTGCATGGGCAAGAGCATCACGTACGGCGAACTCGATGCGCTGTCGCGCCAGTTCGGCGCGTGGCTGCAGTCGCGCGGCCTGAAGCGCGGCGCGCGCGTTGCGCTCATGATGCCGAACGTACTGCAGTACCCGGTAGCGATCGTCGCGGTGCTCCGCGCGGGCTTCACCGTCGTCAACGTCAACCCGCTCTATACGCCGCGCGAGCTCGAACATCAGCTGAAGGACAGCGGGGCGGAGGCGATCGTTATCCTCGAGAATTTCGCGTCGACGCTGCAGGCCGTCATCGCCAACACCGCGGTCAAGCATGTGGTGGTCGCGTCGATGGGCGATCTGCTGGGCATCAAGGGCTGGCTCGTCAATTACGTCGTGCGCAACGTGAAGAAGATGGTGCCGGCCTGGCAGCTTCCGTCGTACACGCGCTTCAAGGCCGCGCTGTCGGAAGGTGCGCGGCAAACCTTCAAGCCGCAGAAGCTCGGCCCCGACGACGTCGCGTTCCTCCAGTACACGGGCGGTACGACCGGAGTCGCGAAGGGGGCGACGCTGTTGCACCGGAACATCGTGTCGAACGTGCTGCAGGCTGGCGCATGGCACCATCCCGCGCACGAGAAGTACCCCGAGGTGAAGCAGTTCGTGACGGTCGTCGCGCTGCCGCTCTATCACGTGTTCGCGCTGACGGTCTGCGGCTTTCTGACGATGCGCACGGGCGGCATGGGCATCCTCATCCCGAATCCGCGCGACATCGGCGGGATGATCAAGGAGTTGAAGGGTTACCAGATCTCGACGATTCCGGCCGTCAACACGTTGTACAACGCGCTGCTGAACCATCCCGAATTCAACCAGCTTGACCTGTCGAAGCTCGTGATCGCCAACGGCGGCGGCATGGCGATCCAGGAAGGCGTCGCGAAGCGCTGGTATGAGAAGACCCATACGGCGATCGTCGAGGGCTACGGCCTGTCGGAGACCTCGCCGGTCGCGACCTGCAACCCGGTAACCGCGACCGAATATAGCGGGACGATCGGCCTGCCGCTGCCGTCGACAGAAGTGGCCATCCGCGATGACGCAGGCAACGACGTCGCGCTCGGCGAGCCGGGCGAGATCTGCATCCGCGGGCCGCAGGTCATGGCCGGCTACTGGAACCGTCCGGACGAAACCGCGAAGGTCATGTTCCCGGACGGTTTCTTCAAGACCGGCGACGTCGGCGTGATGGACGCACGCGGTTACGTGAAGATCGTCGACCGGAAGAAGGACATGATCCTGGTATCGGGTTTTAACGTGTATCCGAACGAGGTCGAGGACGTGGTGGCGTCGCACCCGGGCGTGTTCGAGGTGGCGGCGGTCGGCGTGCCGGACGAGCACTCGGGCGAAGCCGTGAAGCTGTTCGTCGTGAAGAAGGACCCGGCGCTTACCGACAAGGACATCCTCGCGTACTGCAAGGAGCGGCTTACTGGCTACAAGCGGCCGAAACTCGTCGAGTTCCGCACGGAACTGCCGAAGACGAATGTCGGCAAGATCCTGCGGCGCGAACTGCGCGACGGACGCGCATAACATCGAAGTCGAACGAACGAGCCCGGCCAATGCCGGGCTTTTTTATTCGTGGTGTCGGCACCGAGGTTGCCGCGCCGAGGTCCGACGGTCGCAGGAACGGCACGCGTTCTACCGGGATGCGCCGTGGCTGACGGAGCGGCTCGACCGGATCGCCGGCGGCGGCCGCGATCCGCGATTCGCATGGCGCGATACCACGACGCATGCTGCCCGCCGGCAGCGGTGGCATTCCCGTCGATGAGGCGTACGGGCCGGTTCGCCGCCGTGAGCGGACCGTCCGGCGATCGTCCTGTTCTCCGCTCACCGCTTCGCAGCCGCAAAAGAAAAAGGCGCCCGAAGGCGCCTTCAATATGCTGCGGCTTGTCAGGCAAGCTGATTAGAACTTGTGACGGATGCCGACGCGCGCTGCGACCTGGTTGCTGGTGCTCGACGGGTCGAGACCGTTGATCGACGCATGTGCCTGAACGACGTTGCCTGCCGAATCGAGCGTGTTGCCCGACGCATGCTGGTACACACCGATCACGTAGACGTCCGTGCGCTTGGACAGGAAGTAGTCGACGCCCAGCGAGCCTTGGTGGTACTTGGCTGCCGAGTTGCCGTCGATCTTGCTGCCTTGCGTGTAGTCGTACGCCGCGCCGACGATCAGCGCCGGGGTCAGCTGATACTTGAAGTTGATTTCGCCGTTGTTGAACGTCGCGGTCTGGTTCACGAACGGACCGACCGAGAAGCCCTTGAACTTCGTGTTCGAGTACGTCGCGCCGATCGTCGCTGCGCCGAACGTGTACGCACCGCCCGCACCGATGACCTGGTACGTATTCGCGCTGTTCGCATATGCGCCGTAGACCGGCGACGACACGGCCGTCGCCGCAGCCGACGCGCCGGTGTTGAACATGCCGCCGAAGTTCGCCGGCGTGCGTGCGTTCAAGTAGCCGACACCCAACACCAGCGGGCCGTTGTTGTAACCGGCGCCGAGCGACCAGACCTGGTTCTTCGAGAACTGGCCGGCTTGACCGCCGAAGCTGTACAGGCCGCCGAACGAGAAGCCGCCGTAGGTCGGGCTCGTGTACTTGACCGCGTTGTTCACACGGTATGCGTTGTTGAAGTTGTCGAGGTCGCCCGGGTGAGCAGCGATGTAGCCGCCCCACTGGTCGCCTGCCTCGAGCGGGCCGACGAAGTCGACGACGGAGTCGTACTGGCGACCCAGCGTGACCGTACCGTACTGGCTCGACAGGCCGACGTAAGCCTGGCGGCCGAACATCAGGCCGCCCTGGCCCAGCTTGCCGGAGTTGACGTCAAAACCGTTTTCGAGCACGAAGATCGCCTTCAGGCCGCTGCCCAGATCTTCGGTGCCGCGCAGGCCGAAGCGGCTGCCTTGCATCACGCCGCTTGCCAGACCGTACAGGTGGCCGCCCTTGGCGTTGTTGTTGAAGATGAAGCCTTCATCGATGATGCCGTAGAGCGTCACGCTGCTTTGCGCATGAGCTGCGCCAGCAAACGCGCCCAGCGCGACGAGCGCGAGAAGCGACTTTTTCATTAACGGATCTCCAAGAATCACTGAATTTTTTTGGCGGGGCGGATAGTTATGTTGTGTTGACGGGCCCCATCAACTTCGCAAGAAGTCGCACGTAATGTAGCAAAGCCGATTTTTCCGACAAAGCGAAATGCCTTGGCGCAAGGCTGCCATGTTTCCTTTATGCAACAATGGTTAAAATCACGGGTTAACCGCAATTTCCGCTGAATAATCAAGTCGGTTACGCAGCGGAGCACGTGCCTTTGCCGCCCGCGGCAGCACACGCAGCCAGGAGAACAGGATGGTGTTGGATGAACTGATCAGCGAATTCGATCGCGGCCTGCGATCGCTGACCGGCATTAGCCGGATGAGCCGCCCGGTGCCTGCGCCGGCAGAGCCGCCGGCCGGCGAACTGACGCCCGCGGAGCGTACGCATGCCGCCGGGCTGATGCGCGTGAACCACGTCGGCGAGGTCTGCGCGCAGGCGCTTTATCAGGCGCAGAAGCTGACCGCGCGCTCGTCGTCGTCGAAGGCGATGTTCGAGGAAGCCGCGCGCGAGGAGGAGGATCATCTCGCGTGGACCGCGCATCGGCTGAAGGAACTCGATTCGCGTCCGAGCCTGCTCAACCCGCTGTGGTACGCTGGCGCGCTCGCGATCGGCGTCGTTGCCGGAACGCTGGGCGACAAGGTCAGCCTCGGCTTCATGGCGGAGACGGAGCGCCAGGTCGAGAGCCATCTCGACGGGCACCTGTCCGAGCTGCCGGCGACCGACACGGCGTCGCGTGCGATCGTCGAGCAGATGCGGCTCGACGAGGTGAAGCACGGCAAGGCCGCGACCGATGCCGGCGGGATCGAGCTGCCGCTGCCCGCACGGATGCTGATGCGCGCCGCATCGAAAGTCATGACGAGCACTGCATACTATCTCTGACATTCGGGCCGGGGCGGCGTGTGACGTCGCCCTGGTCCGCCGTTCCCGATACCGCCCGTTTTTTCCGCGTTTTCCCGCCCCCGAAAGCCCCGTCCGCACGCCAGTCTGGCCCGCCTTTCTCACGTATCACCTTCACAAGTTGCACTAGCTCATTCATTTATAACGATTTTTAGCATGAAGGGCCGCATGAGCATGCGCGCGTAAGTCCTTGTTCTAACTAACAAAATTCGTCAAAAAACCGGGCCGCTCCCTTGACCGTGCCAAACCCTTCCACTAAAGTGGGAGACAGTGTGAGAAAGTGTATTTTTGTGTGATTTGGCGGGCTATTCCGGCTAAATTCTTGAGCATTGAGCGGGTGCTTCGGTGCCCTGAACGGGAGAGCGGAAAGTGTTCCAAGGGGCGTCGGCGCTGACGCTCGATGCGAAAGGGCGGATGTCGGTGCCGGCTCGCTATCGCGAAGCGCTGCAAGGACAGGCAGAAGGACGGGTGACTGTGACCAAGCACCCGGACGGCTGCCTGTTGCTGTTTCCGCGCCCCGAATGGGAAGTGTTCCGCGCCAAGATCGCCGCGCTGCCGATGGACGCTCATTGGTGGCGGCGAATTTTTCTCGGCAATGCGATGGATGTCGATCTCGACAGCGCAGGCCGGATTCTCGTATCGCCCGAGCTGCGGATGGCGGCCGGACTGGAAAAGGAAGTCATGTTGTTGGGAATGGGTAGTCACTTCGAGCTGTGGGATTCGCAGACCTACATCGCGAAGGAGCAGGCAGCGATGGCGCAGGGCATGCCCGACGCGCTGAAGAACTTCACGTTCTGATTGCGGTGACGGAGACGCCCGCGATGGGAAACGAATTGCAGCATCGGACCGTACTGTTGGACGAAGCGGTCGACTCGCTCGTGACGCGGCCGGACGGCATTTATGTCGACGGCACGTTCGGGCGCGGCGGTCATAGCCGCGCGGTGCTCGCGCGGCTGGCGCCGGCCGGCCGGCTGATCGCGTTCGACAAGGATCCGAGGGCGATCGAGACGGCGCAGCGCATCGAGGATGGGCGCTTCTCGATCGTGCACGACAGCTTTGCATCGATGCGCGACGCGCTTGCGGCGCGCGGTGTCGAGAAGGTGTCGGGTGTGTTGCTGGACCTGGGCGTGTCCTCGCCGCAGGTGGACGATCCGGCGCGCGGCTTCAGCTTTCGCGCGGATGGCCCGCTGGACATGCGAATGGATCCGACGCGCGGCGAGTCGGCGGCCGAATGGCTCGCGCGCGCTTCGGTGCAGGAATTGACGGAGGTGATACGGGATTATGGGGAAGAACGGTTTGCTTTTCAGATTGCAAAGGCGCTTGTTGCTCGCCGGGCAGAGTCCGACCGTCTTGGGCCTCTCGACACCACGGGCGAGCTTGCCCAAATCGTGGGTAACGTCGTCAAAACCCGTGAGAAGGGCAAGGATCCGGCAACCCGCACCTTTCAGGCTATACGGATTCACGTCAATCAAGAGCTTGCGGACCTGCAAGTCGTACTAGACGCGGCATTGTCTTTGCTGGAGCAAGGGGGGCGGCTGGTGGTCATCAGCTTTCATTCACTCGAGGACCGGATCGTCAAGCGATTCATGCAGGCGCACGCGAGTGCGCCTGCCGTCGATCGTCGCCTGCCGATCCGTGCCGTCGACCTCCCGAGCCCGCCGCTCAAGATCATCAGTCGTCAATTCCCGAGCGAGGCGGAAGTTGCCGCGAATCCGCGCGCCCGGTCGGCCGTGATGCGCATCGCGGAGCGCGTCACGCCATGAGCCGCTTCAACATCTTCCTGCTGATCATCGTGATGGGCTGTGCGCTGTCGGTCGTCAACTCGACGAACCAGCAGCGCCAGATCTTCATCCAGCTGCAGCGCGCGCAGTCGCAGGAGCGTCAGCTCCAGCAGGACTACGCGCAGCTTCAATATCAGCAGAGCGCGCTGTCCAAGACGTCCCGCATCGAGCAGCTCGCGAACGATTCGCTGAAGATGCAGCCGATCACGACGGGCCGCACCCAGTACCTGACGCTGCCGCCGGGCGCCGCGAAGGCGATCGACGCGCCGATTCCCGCGTCGGCCGATACGGCCAGCAAGGGCAACGGAGGCGCGCGATGAAGCCGTCGCAAAAGCGCCAGGACGTGAAGTTCTCGTCGAGCCCCGTGCTCGGCGTGCACCTGCCGATGTGGCGCTCGAAACTCGTCGTGTTCCTGCTGTTCATGGCGTTCGTCGCGCTCGCTGCGCGGGCGTTCTGGATCCAGGGGCCCGGCAACGCGTTCTACCAGAAGCAGGGCGAGAGCCGCTATCAGCGCACGATCGAGCTGCCGGCAACGCGCGGCAAGATCCTCGACCGTAACGGGCTCGTGCTCGCGACGAGCCTGCCCGTGCGCGCGATCTGGGCAATTCCGGACGCCGTGCCGGACGATCTCGACGCCGGCAAGGTCAACCAGCTCGGCAAGCTCCTCGGCATGACGCCGAAGGAACTGCGCGTGAAGCTGTCGCAAGACAAGGGTTTCGTCTACGTAAAGCGCCAGGTGCCGATCGACGTCGCGGACAAGGTCGCCGCGCTCGACATTCCCGGTATCTATCAGCGCAATGAATACAAGCGCTTCTATCCGGAAGGCGAGATTACCGCTCACCTGATCGGCTTCACGAACGTCGAGGACGAAGGGCAGGAGGGCGTCGAACTCGGCGACCAGAAGATGCTGTCCGGCACGTCCGGTGTGCGCCGCGTGATCAAGGACCGGATGGGGCACATCGTCGAGGACGTCGCCGAACAGATTCCGCCGCACAACGGGACGGACGTCGACCTGTCGATCGACAGCAAGATCCAGTACATCGCGTATGCGAACCTGAAGGCCGCCGTCGAGAAGTTCAAGGCGAAGGCCGGCGCTGCGATGGTCGTCGACGTGCGCACCGGCGAGGTGCTGGCGCTCGTCAACTACCCGACGTACAACCCGAACGACCGCTCGCGCATGACGGGCGAGCAGTTGCGCAACCGGATCATGACCGACGTGTTCGAGCCGGGGTCGATCATGAAGCCGTTTACGGTGTCGCTCGCGCTCGACCTGCACCGCGTGACGCCGAACACGCTCGTCGAGACGGGCAACGGGCATTTCGTGCTCGACGGCGCACCGATCACCGACGACGCGGGTTTCGGCACGCTGACGGTCGGCGGCGTGATTCAGAAGTCGAGCAACATCGGCGCGACGAAGATCGCGATGACGATGCGGCCCGAGGAAATGTGGAATATGTATACGAGCATCGGCCTCGGCCAGGCGCCGAAGGTCGGGTTCCCGGGCGCGGTGGCCGGCCGCCTGCGTCCGTGGAAGAGCTGGCGTCGCATCGAGCAGGCGACGATGTCGTACGGCTACGGCCTGTCGGTGTCGCTGTTCCAGCTCGCGCGCGCATACACGGCGATCGCGCATGACGGCGAGCTGATGCCCGTGACCATTTTCAAGACCGACCCCAACCAGCCGGTCGTGGGTACGCAGGTGTTCAACCCGACCACCGCGCGCGAGGTGCGTGCGATGCTCGAAACGGTGGTGGCGCCGGGCGGCACGTCGCCCGATGCGGCCGTGCCGGGTTATCGCGTCGGCGGCAAGAGCGGTACCGCTTACAAGCACGAAGGCCACGGCTACACGCGCAAGTACCGCGCGTCGTTCGTCGGCATGGCGCCGATGCCGAACCCGCGCATCGTCGTCGCCGTGTCGGTCGACGAACCGACCGCCGGCAGCCACTTCGGCGGCCAGGTGTCCGGCCCCGTATTCTCGGCGATTGCGGGCGATACGATGCGCGCGCTGAACGTGCCGCCGAACATGCCGATCAAGCAGCTCGTCGTGTCCGACGACGCGCCCGGCGCGCCCGCCGCGACGGGCCCGCAAAAGCTCGCCGCGGGCGGCGGTGCGAAGCATATGATCGTATCCAGCACGACACGTAATTCACCAGGAGTTGTTCGATGAGCGCCGCTCGCAGTTCCCATCCGGCGCATCAGCAGATCGCGGCCGCGCTTGCGTGGCTGCGCCAGCATGTGGCCCCCGCGGCGCAACTGCATGCCGACACGCGCAGTCTGCAGGCTGGCGACGTGTTCCTCGGCTATGCGGTCGACGGGGCGGACAATCGCGCTTTCATTTCCGATGCCGTCGCGCGCGGCGCGGCCGCCGTGCTGTATCAGCCGGAAGGTCTCGAAGCCGCACCGGCCGTACCCGTCGCACTCGCGGTGCCGGCGCTCGACCAACTGGCCGGCGAGATCGCCAGCGGCTGGTACGGCGACCCGAGCGACAGCCTGCTCGCCATCGGCGTGACCGGCACCAACGGCAAGACGTCCTGCACCCAATGGATCGCGGCCGCGCTGACGGCGCTGCACCAGCCGTGCGCGCTGATCGGCACGCTCGGCAGCGGCATGCCGGGGCAACTGGTGCCGACCGGCTTCACGACGCCGGACGCGCCGCAACTGCAGCGGAGCCTCGCGCAACTGCACGACGCGGGCGCGAAAGCCGTCGCGATGGAAGTCTCGTCGCACGCATTGCATCAGGGGCGCGTGAACGGCACGGCATTCGACATCGCCGTCTTCACGAACCTCACGCAGGATCACCTCGACTATCACGTCACGTTCGACGCGTACGAAGCCGCGAAGTCGAAGCTGTTCGCGTGGCGCGGTCTGCGCGCAGCGGTCGTCAATCGCGACGACGAAGCCGGCCGCCGCCTGCTCGACAAGCTGGCCGGCCGCGTGCGCACGATCGCATACGGGATCGGCGACGCGCAGGCGGCCGACGCCGATCGCGAACTGGTCGCGCTCGACGTGCGCGCGACCACGACGGGCACGGCCTTCCGTCTGCGCTCGTCGTGGGGCGACGCGGACGTCGAGGTCGGCACGCTCGGCACGTTCAACGTCAGCAACCTGCTCGCGGTGCTCGGCTCGCTGCTTGCGGCCGACGTGCCGTTCGACGCGGCCGTCGCGGAGATTGCGCGGCTCGAGTCCGTCAACGGGCGCATGCAGCGCCTTGGCGGCCGGCTGCAGAACGACGAACCGCTGGTCGTGATCGACTACGCGCATACGCCCGATGCGCTCGACAAGACGCTCGACGCGTTGCGCCCGATCGCGGCGGCGCGCGGTGGGCGGCTCGTCTGCATGTTCGGCTGCGGTGGCGATCGGGATGCGACGAAGCGCCCGCTGATGGGCGCGATCGCCGAGCGGCTCGCCGACGAAGTCGTCGTCACGAGCGACAATCCGCGCAGCGAGGATCCGCAGCGCATCATCGATCAGGTCATCGCGGGGATGACCGCGCCCGATCGCGCTCGCCGCATCGAGGATCGCGCGAGCGCGATCCTGCAGGCCGTGCGCGGCGCGGCCCGCGAGGATGTCGTCGTGCTGGCCGGCAAGGGGCACGAGGCGACGCAGGAAATCATGGGCAAGAAGCGCACGTTCTCCGATCAGGATCACGCGCGGCTCGCGCTTGCGGCACGCGCGACGCACGGCAAGGGAGGCGGCGAATGACGATGCTCAGTCTCGGCGAAGCCGCGCGCCTGATTCCCGGCGCCACCGTCCGCGGCGATTCGGACACCACGTTCGAGCGCGTGTCGACGGACAGCCGCACGGTCGGTCCGGGCGACCTGTTCGTCGCGTTGAAGGGCGAGCGCTTCGACGCGCACGACTTCCTCGGCGACGTGGCCGCGCGCGGCGCAGCCGCGGCGCTCGTCGCGCACGCGCCAGCGGGCCTCGCGATGCCGGTCATCGAGGGCGGTGAAACGCGTGCCGCGCTCGGCGCACTCGCGCACGGCTGGCGCAAGCGCTTCGCGGTGCCGCTCGTCGCGGTGACGGGCAGCAACGGCAAGACGACCGTCAAGGAAATGATCGCGTCGATCTTCGCGGCTGCAGTCGGCGCCGACGCGCGGCTGGCGACGGCCGGCAACCTGAACAACGACATCGGCGTGCCGCTGACGCTGCTGCGCCTGTCGGGCGCACATCGCGTCGCGGTGATCGAGCTCGGGATGAATCACCCGGGCGAGACCGAAGTTCTCGCGCGCCTCGCGGCGCCGACCGTTGCGCTCGTCAACAATGCGCAGCGCGAACACCAGGAATTCATGGCGACGGTCGAGGCGGTCGCGCTCGAACACGCGGCCGTGATCCACGCGCTGACGCCGGACGGCGTCGCGGTGTTTCCGGCCGACGATGCGTACGCCGGTATCTGGCGTGTCGCGGCGACCGGCAACCGGATTCTCGATTTCGCGCTGCACGACGCCGAACGACAGGTCGAAGCGCAGGTCACGGGCCGTTTGCACGGCGGCGAGCTTGCGATCGACACGCCGTCCGGCCCGGTGACGGTGCGGCTGCGCGCGCTCGGCGAGCACAACGCACGCAACGCATTGGCGGCAACGGCCGCGGCACTCGCGGCCGGTATCGAGCTGGCCGCGATCAAGCAGGGGCTCGAATCGTTCGAGCCGGTCAAGGGCCGCTTGCAGGTCCGGCGAGCGGTCGTCGGCAGCCTCGCGGGCGCGACGGTCGTCGACGACACCTACAACGCGAACCCCGATTCGATGCGCGCGGCGATCGACGTGCTGGCCGCGCAAACTGAGCCGCGCGTGCTGGTGATCGGCGACATGGGCGAGGTAGGCGACGAAGGCCCGGCATTTCACCGGGAGATCGGCGCGTATGCGCGCGAGCGCGGCATCGATGCGCTGTTCGCACATGGCGACGCGTCGCGTGATGCTTGTACCGCGTACGGCGACACGGCCCGCCATTTCGATGACGTCGGCGCGCTGGTGACGGCACTGCTCACTGCGGGCTACGGCGCGCAGGCGACGGTGCTCGTGAAGGGCTCGCGGTACATGAAGATGGAGCGCGTGGTCGACGCGCTGACGAAACAACCCGCGGCGGGCACGGTGCCCGCTGCACACTGAGTAGAAGGAAGGAAGCATGCTGCTGGCGCTGGCGCAATGGCTGCAAGGAGACGCAAGCTTTTTGCGCTTGTTCACGTACCTCACGTTCCGTGCGGTGATGGCCACCATCACCGCGCTGGGGATCGGGCTCGTGTGCGGACCGTGGGTGATCCGCAAGCTGACGCAAATGAAGGTTGGTCAGGCCGTGCGCAAGGACGGCCCGCAGACGCACCTGGTCAAGTCCGGCACGCCGACGATGGGCGGCGTGCTGATCCTGATCGGCATCGCGGTCGCGACGCTGCTGTGGGGCGACCTGACGAACCGTTTCATCTGGATCGTGATGCTCGTCACGTTCGGTTTCGGCGTGATCGGCTGGGTCGACGATTACCGCAAGGTCGTCCACAAGGACCCGCGCGGGATGTCGTCGCGCGAGAAGTATTTCTGGCAATCGGTGATCGGGCTGTTCGCAGCCGTCTACCTCGCCTTCAGCGTGTCCGAAGCGAACAACGTGCGCGTGTTCGACCTGTTCATGGCATGGGTGAGGAGCGGCCTGTCGATGGGGCTGCCGGCGCGCGCCGACCTGATGCTGCCGTTCCTGAAGTCGATCAGCTACCCGCTGGGCGTGTGGGGCTTCATCGTGCTGACCTACTTCGTGATCGTCGGCGCGAGCAACGCGGTGAACCTGACCGACGGCCTCGACGGCCTCGTGATCATGCCGGTCGTGCTGGTCGGCGCGTCGCTCGGTGTGTTCGCGTACGTGATGGGCAGCTCGGTCTATTCGAAATATCTGCTGTTCCCGCACATCCCGGGCGCCGGTGAATTGCTGATCTTCTGTTCCGCGATGGGCGGGGCAGGGCTCGCGTTCCTCTGGTACAACACGCACCCCGCGCAGGTGTTCATGGGCGACGTCGGCGCGCTGGCGCTCGGCGGCGCGCTCGGCACGGTCGCGGTGATCGTGCGCCAGGAAATCGTGCTGTTCATCATGGGTGGCATCTTCGTCGCGGAAACACTGTCGGTGATGCTGCAGGTGTCGTGGTTCAAGTACACGAAGAAGCGTTACGGCGAAGGGCGGCGCCTGCTGAAGATGGCACCGCTGCATCACCATTTCGAATTGTCCGGCTGGAAGGAAACGCAGGTGGTGGTGCGTTTCTGGATCATCACGCTGATGCTGTGCCTGTTCGGTCTGTCCACCCTCAAGCTGCGGTAAAGGAAAGGTAACAAGGATGTCTGGCGAGATGTTTGGAGATCGGCAGCGGCCGATGGTGCTCGTACTGGGGCTCGGGGAATCGGGTCTCGCGATCGCGCGATGGTGCGCGAGGCACGGGTGCCGGCTGCGTATTGCCGATACCCGCGAGGCGCCGCCGAACCTTGCCGCGCTGCAGGCCGAAGGCATCGATGCGGAGTTCGTCGGCGGGCCGTTCACGCCTGCGCTGCTCGACGGCGGCGTCGAGATCGTAGGGCTGAGCCCCGGCCTGTCGCCGCTCGAACCGGCACTGGCGGCGCTGATCGCGGCCGCGAACGAGCGCGCGATCGCGGTGTGGGGCGAACTCGAATTCTTCGCGCAGGCGCTGCGCGCGCTCGGCGCGAGCGGCTATCAGCCGAAGGTGCTCGCGATCACCGGCACCAACGGCAAGACCACGACGACGAGCCTCACGGGCCTGCTGTGCCAGCGTTCGGGCAAGAAGGTCGCCGTCGCCGGCAACATCAGCCCGGCGATGCTCGACCGGCTCGCGGGTGCGATCGACGATACGGCGCTGCCCGACGTCTGGGTGCTGGAACTGTCGAGCTTCCAGCTCGAGACGGCCCGCACGTTCGCGCCGGATGCGGCCGCGATCCTCAACATCACGCAGGATCACCTCGACTGGCACGGCAGCTTCGACGCCTATGCGGCCGCGAAGGGCCGGATCTTCGGCGCGACGACCACGCGCGTGCTCAATCGCGACGATGCGGCCGTGATGAAGTTCGCACCGGCCCCCGGCGCGGCCGATGCGGCGCGCACGGTCACGTTCGGCCTGAACGAACCGACGCAGGACGGCGACTACGGCCTGTCGCGCGACAACGGCATTGCGTGGCTGGTCGAAGCGGTCGACCGCGACGCGCCGGACGAGACGACGAGCCGTCGCCGCAAGCGCGACGCCGCGCATACGCCCGACATCGCGCAGAAGCGCCTGATGCCGGCTGACGCGCTGCGCATCCGCGGGCTGCACAACGCGGCGAACGCGCTGGCCGCGTTCGCGCTTGCACGCGCGATCGACCTGCCGGCCGCGCCGCTGCTGCACGCGCTGCGCGAGTATCGCGGCGAGGCGCATCGCGTCGAAGTGATCGCGACGATCGACGACGTGGACTACGTCGACGACAGCAAGGGAACGAACGTCGGCGCGACGGTGGCCGCGCTCGACGGGCTCGCGCAGAAGATCGTGCTGATCGCCGGTGGCGACGGCAAGGGCCAGGATTTCGCGCCGCTGGTTGCGCCGGTCGCGCGCTGGTGCCGTGCCGTGATGCTGATCGGCCGCGACGCGCCGGCGATTCGCGACACGCTCGCCGAAACCGGTGTGCCGCTCGCCGACCACGCGACGCTCGAAGGCGCGGTGCGTGCCGCCGCCGACCTCGCCGAGCCGGGCGATGCGGTGCTGCTGTCGCCCGCGTGCGCGAGCCTCGACATGTTCAGGAACTACGCCCATCGCGCGGACGTGTTCCGCGCGGCGGTGGATGAAATCGCCATCGACAAAGGAGCGACGCCATGAGCTGGTCCGATCGCCTCGTGTCCCGTTTCAACGACCGGCGCGATGCCGGCGGCAATGCTGCCGGCGGCCGTGTCGCGTCGGCCACGCGCGCCGCGACCGGCGGCCTCGCGAGCGTCGTGAACGGCGTTCGGCCGAGCCGCTCGCGCATGCTCGACTTCGACTACTCGCTGCTGTGGGTCGCGATCGCGCTGCTCGGGCTCGGCGTCGTGATGGTGTATTCGGCGTCGATCGCGATGCCCGATTCGCCGAAATACGCGTCGTATCACGACTACGCGTTCCTGATGCGCCACTGCGTGTCGCTCGTCGTCGCGTTCATCGCGGCGGTGATCGCGTTCCGCGTGCCCGTGTCGACCTGGGACAAATACGCGCCGCATCTCTTCCTGATCGCACTGGTCGGCCTCGTGATCGTGCTGATCCCGCACGTGGGCAAGGGTGTGAACGGTGCGCGCCGCTGGATTCCGCTCGGCATCACGAACATGCAGCCATCGGAAATCATGAAGCTCGCGGTGACGATCTACGCGGCGAACTACACGGTGCGCAAGCAGGAGTACATGCAGAGCTTCGCGAAGGGCTTCCTGCCGATGGCGTTCGCGGTCGGTCTCGTCGGCGCGCTGCTGCTGCTCGAGCCGGACATGGGCGCGTTCATGGTGGTCGCCGCGATCGCGATGGGCGTGCTGTTTCTCGGCGGCGTGAACGGCAAGCTGTTCGGCGGCCTGGTGGCGACGGCGGTCGGCACCTTCACGATGCTCGTATGGCTGTCGCCGTGGCGTCGCGAGCGGATCTTCGCCTACCTCGATCCGTGGGACGAGCGCTATGCGCAGGGCAAGGCATACCAGCTCACGCACTCGCTGATCGCATTCGGCCGCGGCGAGTGGTTCGGCGTCGGCCTCGGCGGCAGCGTCGAGAAGCTGAACTACCTGCCCGAAGCGCATACCGACTTCATCCTCGCGGTGATCGGCGAGGAACTCGGCTTCGTTGGCGTGCTGGTCGTGATCCTGCTGTTCTACTGGATCGTGCGCCGCGCGTTCGAGATCGGCCGTCAGGCGCTCGCGCTCGACCGCACGTTCGCGGGCCTGATGGCGAAGGGCATCGGCATCTGGTTCGGCGCGCAGACGTTCATCAACATGGGCGTGAACCTCGGCCTGCTGCCGACCAAGGGCCTGACGCTGCCGCTCGTGAGCTACGGCGGCTCGGGCATCCTGCTGAACTGTGTCGCGCTTGCGGTGCTGTTGCGGGTCGACTATGAAAATCGCGTACTGATGCGCGGAGGGAAGGTATGACCGCGTCGCGACGCACGCTGATGGTGATGGCAGGCGGCACCGGGGGCCACGTGTTCCCGGGGCTCGCCGTCGCGCACCGGATGGAAGCGGCGGGCTGGCGCGTCGTATGGCTCGGCAATCCGGCCGGGATGGAAGCGACGCTCGTGCCGAAGCACGGCATCCCGATGGAATACGTGCGCTTCGGCGGACTGCGCGGCAAGGGCCTGAAGACCAAGCTGACGCTGCCGTTCAACCTGCTGCGCGCATGCTGGCAGAGTCTCGGCGCGCTGCGCCGCGTGCGGCCGGACGTCGTGCTCGGGATGGGCGGCTACATCACGTTCCCGGCGGGCGTGATGACCGCGCTGTCGGGCCGCCCGCTCGTGCTGCACGAACAGAATTCGATCGCCGGTCTCGCGAACAAGGTGCTCGCGAAATTCGCGAAACGCGTGCTCGTCGCGTTCCCCGGCGCACTGCCGCACGCGGAATGGACCGGCAACCCGATTCGCGCGGAACTTGCGCGCACGGAAACGCCCAAAGCACGCTATGCATCGCGCAGCGGTCCGCTGAACGTGCTGGTCGTCGGCGGCAGTCTCGGCGCCGCCGCACTGAACGAAGTCGTGCCGCGCGCGCTGGCGCTGCTGGCGCCGGGCGAGCGCCCGCGCATCGTGCACCAGGCCGGCGCGAAGCACATCGAGGCGCTGAAGGCGAATTACGAAGCGGCCGGATTCGCCGGCGGCGACGACGTGCGGCTCGTGCCGTTCATCGACGACATGGCGACCGCGTACGCGGCGGCGGATCTCGTGATCTGCCGCTCCGGCGCGATGACGGTATCGGAAATCGCGGCGGTGGGCGTGGCGGCGCTGTTCGTGCCGTTCCCGTACGCGGTCGACGACCACCAGACGACCAACGCCGCGTTCCTCGCCGATGCGGGCGCGGCGGTGCTGGTGCAACAACGCGACCTGTCGGCGGAACTGCTTGCCGACTGGCTGCGCGGCCAGTCGCGGGCGTCGCTCGCGGACATGGCGGAGCGTTCGCGCTCGCTGGCGAAGCCCGAGGCCACCGACGAAGTCGCGCGCGTCTGCGCGAAGGTGGCCGGCGCGAACCTGGAACAACTGCAATGAAACACATCGTCAAACACATTCATTTCGTCGGGATCGGCGGCGCGGGCATGAGCGGCATCGCCGAAGTGCTCGTCAACCTCGGCTACGAGGTCAGCGGCTCCGACCTGTCGCGCAACGCGGTGACCGACCGTCTCGCGGCGCTCGGCGCGCGGATCGCGATCGGGCACGACGCGGCGAACATCGAGGGCGCGAACGCGGTCGTCGTGTCGACGGCCGTGCGCTCGGACAACCCCGAAGTGCTGGCCGCGCGCCACCAGGGCGTGCCGATCGTGCAGCGCGCGGTGATGCTCGCGGAACTCATGCGCCTGAAGCAGGGGATCGCGATCGCCGGCACGCACGGCAAGACCACGACGACGAGCCTCGTCGCGAGCGTGCTCGCGGCGGGCGGGCTGGACCCGACTTTCGTGATCGGCGGCCGGCTGATCAGCGCCGGCGCGAACGCGCGGCTCGGCACGGGCGACTTCATCGTCGCCGAGGCTGACGAGTCGGACGCGTCGTTCCTGAACCTGTATCCGGTGATCGAAGTCATCACGAACATCGACGCCGATCACATGGACACCTACGGCCACGATTTCGCGCGGCTCAAGCAGGCGTTCATCGAATTCACGCAACGCCTGCCGTTCTACGGCAGCGCGGTGGTGTGCGTCGACGATCCGAACGTGCGGCAGATCATCCCGTTCATCTCGAAGCCGGTCGTGCGCTACGGGCTGTCGCCGGACGCGCAGGTGCGCGCGGAAGACATCGATGCGCGCGACGGCCGGATGCATTTCACGGTGATTCGCGAAGGGCGCGCGCCGCTCGCGGTGGTGCTGAACATGCCGGGCCTGCACAACGTGCAGAACGCGCTCGCGGCGATCGCGATCGCGACCGATCTCGGCGTGGCGGACGACGCGATCCAGCTGGCGCTGGAGGAATTCAACGGCGTCGGCCGACGCTTCCAGCGCTACGGCGAGGTGCCGAGTGTGGACGGCGGCCATTACACGCTGATCGACGACTACGGCCACCACCCCGTCGAGATGGCCGCGACGATCGCGGCCGCGCGCGGCGCGTTCCCGGGCCGCCGCCTCGTGCTGGCGTTCCAGCCGCACCGCTACACGCGCACGCGCGACTGTTTCGACGACTTCGTCAATGTGCTGTCGACGGTCGACGCGCTGGTGCTGACGGAAGTCTATGCCGCGGGCGAAGCGGCGATCGCGACGGCCAACGGCGACGCGCTGTCGCGTGCGCTGCGCGCGGTGGGCAAGGTTGACCCGGTGTTCGTCGCGACGGTCGACGACGTGCCGGACGCACTGGCCAGGGTCGCGCAGAACGGCGACGTGGTGATCACGATGGGCGCGGGTTCGATCGGCGGCGTGCCGGCGAAGCTCGTGCAACACACACAACAGAAGGCATGACATGAGCGGGATCGATCCGAAACGTTTCGGCAAGGTGGCGGTGTTGTTCGGTGGCGAATCCGCCGAGCGCGAGGTGTCGCTCACCTCGGGCCGTCTCGTGCTGCAGGGCCTGCGTGACGCGGGCGTCGACGCGCATCCGTTCGACCCGGCCGAGCGGCCGCTGTCGGCGCTGAAGGATGAAGGCTTCGTGCGCGCGTTCAACGCGCTGCATGGTGGCTACGGCGAGAACGGCCAGATCCAGGGCGCGCTCGATTTCTACGGTATCCGCTACACGGGCAGCGGCGTGCTCGGCTCGGCGCTCGGCCTCGACAAGTTCCGCACGAAGCTCGTGTGGCAACAGACGGGCGTGCCGACGCCGCCGTTCGAGACGGTGATGCGCGGCGACGACTACGCGGCCCGTGCGGCGGACATCGTCGCGAAGCTCGGCCTGCCGCTGTTCGTGAAGCCGGCGAGCGAAGGCTCGAGCGTCGCGGTGCTGAAGGTGAAGACGGCCGACGCGTTGCCCGCCGCACTGTCGGAAGCCGCGGCGCACGACAAGATCGTGATCGTCGAGAAGAGCATCGAAGGCGGCGGCGAGTACACCGCGTGCATCGCCGGCGATCTCGACTTGCCGCTGATCAAGATCGTGCCGGCCGGCGAGTTCTACGACTACCACGCGAAGTATGTCGCCGACGATACGCAGTACCTGATTCCGTGCGGGCTGCCGACGGAGCGGGAAGCGGAACTGAAGCGCATCGCGCGTCGCGCGTTCGACGTGCTCGGCTGCACCGACTGGGGGCGCGCGGACTTCATGCTCGATGCCGCCGGCAACGCGTATTTCCTGGAAGTGAACACGGCCCCCGGGATGACCGACCACTCGCTGCCGCCGAAGGCCGCGCGGTCGATCGGCATCAGCTATTCGGAGCTGGTCGTGAAGGTGCTGTCGCTTACGCTCAACGACTGACGCAGGAACGGAACGACGTATGTGGAACAACGTTCGCCAACTCAACCTTGCCGCCAGCGCGCTGTACGCGCTGTTGCTGCTCGTGTTGGCGGCGGCCGGCTGCTACTGGCTGATCCAGCGTCCGACGTTCGCGCTGCGCGAAATCCGGATCGACGGCGACACCGAGCACATCAACACGCCGACGGTGCGTGCGGGCGTGGTCGGCCGGCTGAAGGGCAATTTCTTCACGGTCGATCTCGATACGGCGCGTGCCGCGTTCGAGCAGATGCCGTGGGTGCGCCACGCGAGCGTGCGCCGGGTGTGGCCGAATGCGCTGGCTGTCACGCTCGAGGAGTACAAACCGCTCGGGACCTGGGGCAGCGCGCAGCTCGTGAGCGTCGACGGCGAGCTGTTCACCGCGAACCAGGGCGAACTGGATCAGGAACTGCCGGCGTTCGACGGCCCGGAGGGTAGTGCGAAGGAAGTCGTCACGCGGTATCGCGACTTCACGAACTGGTTTGCGCCGCTGAAGGCGGCGCCGGAAGAAGTGACGCTGTCGGCGCGCTACGCGTGGACGGTGAAGCTGTCGAACGGCATGCAGGTCGAACTGGGCAAGGAGCGCACCAGCGAGACCCTGCATGACCGGAGCCAGCGCCTCGTCGCCGCGTGGCCGGCCGTCACGGAGCGTTGGGGCAACGACATCGAGTATGCGGACCTGCGTTATCCGAACGGATTCGCGATTCGTGCGGCAGGCATGCGGTTCCTGACCGATACCGACAAGCGCAAGAAGTAACGAGAGATCACACGCAAGAGCACTTTATGAGCAAAGACTACAAGGATCTGCTGGTTTCCCTCGACATCGGCACGTCGAAGGTGGTGGCCATCGTCGCCGAGCTGAAGGGCGAAGGCCATTACGAGGTGATCGGCCTCGGCCAGAGCGAATCGAAGGGTCTGAAGAAGGGCGTGGTGGTCAATATCGAGGCCACCGTGCAGTCGATCCAGCGCGCGCTCGAGGAAGCCGAGCTGATGGCCGATTGCAAGATCACCAACGTGTTCACGGGGATTGCCGGCAGCCACATCCGCAGCTTCAACTCGAGCGGGATGGTCGCGATCAAGGACAAGGAAGTCACGCAGACCGACGTCGCGCGCGTGATCGAGACCGCGAAGGCGATCAACATCCCGACCGACCAGCAGGTGCTGCACATCCTCACGCAGGAATTCATCATCGACGGGCAGGAAGACGTGCGCGAGCCGATCGGGATGAGCGGCATCCGCCTCGAGGTGAAGGTGCACATCGTGACGGGCGCGGTCAGTGCCGCGCAGAACATCGTCAAGTGCGTGCGCCGCTGCGGGCTGGAAGTGAACGACCTGATCCTGCAGCCGCTCGCGTCGTCGCTGGCCGTGCTGACGGAAGACGAGAAGGATCTCGGCGTGGTGCTGGTCGACATCGGCGGCGGCACGACCGACATCGCGATCTTCGCCGAAGGCGCGATCCGCCATACCGCGGTGATTCCGATCGCCGGCGACCAGATCACGAGCGACATCGCGATGGCGCTGCGCACGCCGACGCCGGACGCGGAAGACATCAAGGTCGGCTACGGGATCGCGAAGCAGGCGCTCGCCGATCCGGACGAGATGGTCGAAGTGCCCGGCCTCGGCGAACGCGGCCCGCGCACGCTGTCGCGCCAGGCGCTCGCGGCCGTGATCGAGCCGCGCGTCGAGGAACTGTTCTCGCTCGTGCAGCAGGTCGTGCGCGAGTCGGGTTATGAAGAACTGCTGAGCTCCGGCGTGGTCATTACCGGCGGGGCTTCGATGATGCCGGGCATGGTCGAGCTCGGCGAAGACATTTTCCTGAAACCGGTGCGCATCGGCGCGCCGGAATACGCAGGCGGCCTCGCCGACGTGGTGCGCAATCCGCGCTACTCGACGGCGATGGGCCTGCTCGTCGAAGGCAGCGCACAGCGCATGCGCGGTCGCAAGGTCGCCGTGCAGTCCGGCAACGCGGGGCAGATCTTCTCGCGGATGAAGGAATGGTTCCTGAGCAATTTTTGAGTACCCCCACGGCTCGGCATGCCGAGCCTGCCCCCCGAGGGGGCCAAGAAAACCCGGGGTGGCCCGGCGTTTTCTTGGGGACGAACCGAATCGAAATTCGCGCCGGTGCCGGCGGCTGGCGCGCGACAGGGGGTTGCCCGATCTCCTGCCGAATAACGGCCGAGTAGTTTTATTCTCTTGACGGAGGCAACAATGGAATTCGAAATGCTGGAAACCGAAACCAACGGCACCATCATCAAGGTGGTCGGCGTTGGCGGCGCTGGCGGCAATGCCGTTCAGCACATGATCAACCGTGGCGTGCAGGGCGTCGACTTCATCGTGATGAACACCGACGCACAGGCGCTGTCGCGCGCGCGCGCACCGTCCGTGATCCAGCTCGGCAACACCGGCCTCGGCGCCGGCGCGAAGCCGGAAATGGGCAAGGCGGCGGCGGAAGAGGCGCGTGAGCGCATCGCCGACGCGCTGCGTGGCGCGCACATGGTGTTCATCACGGCCGGCATGGGTGGCGGTACGGGCACGGGCGCGGCGCCGGTGGTCGCGCAGATCGCGAAGGAGATGGGCATCCTGACGGTGGGTGTCGTCAGCAAGCCGTTCGAATTCGAAGGCGGCAAGCGCATGCGCGTCGCCGAAGCAGGCTCGCAGCAACTGGAGGATCACGTCGACTCGCTGATCGTCGTCCTGAACGACAAGCTGTTCGACGTGATGGGCGATGACGCCGAGATGGACAAGTGCTTCCAGTGCGCGGACGACGTGTTGAACAACGCGGTCGCAGGCATCGCTGAAATCATCAATGTCGATGGCCTCGTGAACGTCGACTTCGAAGACGTGAAGACGGTGATGGGCGAGCAGGGCAAGGCGATGATGGGCACGGCGACGGTCGCCGGCGTCGATCGCGCACGCCTCGCGGCGGAACAGGCCGTGGCGAGCCCGCTGCTCGAAGGCGTCGATCTGTCGGGCGCGCGCGGCGTGCTGGTCAACATCACGTCGAGCCGTTCGCTGCGCCTGTCGGAAACGCGCGAAGTGATGAACACGATCAAGAGCTACGCGGCGGAAGACGCCACGGTGATCTTCGGTGCGGTGTACGACGACGCAATGGGCGATGCACTGCGCGTGACGGTCGTGGCGACGGGTCTGGGCCGTGCGGCGAAGAAGCAGCAATCGGCTCCGATGACGCTGCTGCGCACGGGTACCGACAACCAGCCGGTCAGCGCGATCTCGCACGGCTATGCGCAGCCGCAACACGTCAGCACGGCCGACTACGGCGCGCTCGATACGCCGGCGGTGTGGCGCAACTCGCGCGAAACCGCGGCATCGCACGTGCAGGCGCTGCAGGAGAAGGGTGTCGACACGTACGACATCCCGGCTTTCCTGCGCAAGCAGGCTGACTGACGACGCACACACAGGCGAAGCCGCGGCGCAATCGATGAGATTGCCGCGGTAACGCCGGCGTGACGGATGCCACGGACCACGACAGGCCGCGTCGGATGCGACGCCGGGCCGGGAAACGTGCCCTCTTCGCATGAGCGGAGCGGGATGGGACGTGCTGTCCGCAATACGCCGAAAAACCGTATCGCTATGAGGGACCAGCCATGATTCAAGTGGGCGACGCGCTGCCCGACGCGCAACTGTTCGAATTCATCGACGACGCGCGCGAAGGCTGCACGCTGGGGCCGAATGCCTTCAGCGTGCGCGATCAGGTTGCGGGAAAGCGGGTGGTGATCTTCGGATTGCCGGGCGCGTTCACGCCGACCTGTTCGGCGCAGCATGTGCCGGGCTATGTCGAGCTCGCCGAGCAACTGCGCTCGGCGGGCATCGACGAGCTCTGGTGCGTGTCCGTCAACGACGCATTCGTGATGGGCGCATGGGGACGTGATCTGCACACCGCGGGCAAGGTGCGCATGATGGCGGACGGCAGCGCTGCTTTCACTCATGCGCTGGGGCTGACGCAGGATTTGTCCGCGCGTGGCATGGGAATCCGTTCCCTGCGCTATGCGATGGTGGTCGACGACGGTGTGGTCAAGACGCTGGCCGTCGAAGCGCCGGGCAAGTTCGAAGTGAGCGATGCGGCGAGCGTGCTCGCGACGTTGATGTCCTGATCGTGCGGTGCGCCGTTGCCTGCGGGCAACGCTGCGCACCGGCCTCAGGGCAGTTGTAACACGGGCCGATGACCGGAAACGCCTCCGTTCCGGGCATCGGCCCGTCCCGTATCGGCGCGGGTAAACAGTCGAAACAGATTGATACGCAGTTTCAAACAGCGTTGAATAGGGAATTACGCTATAATCCCACCTATCGAATATAACTCCTGATTGATAATCTCAATCAAGATGAAGAACATCATGCTGAAGCAGCGCACCATCAAATCGATCGTGAAGACCGTGGGCATCGGTCTCCACTCGGGCCGCAAGGTCGAACTGACGCTTCGCCCGGCCGCGCCGGGCACGGGGATCGTTTTCTCGCGCGTCGACCTGCCCACGCCTGTCGACATCCCGGCATCCGCGATGTCGATCGGCGACACGCGGCTCGCGTCGGTGCTGCAGAAGGATGGTGCGCGCGTGTCGACCGTCGAGCACCTGATGTCGGCGTGTGCCGGCCTCGGCATCGACAACCTCTATGTCGACGTGACGGCAGAGGAAATCCCGATCATGGACGGCAGCGCCGCGTCCTTCGTGTTCCTGATCCAGTCCGCGGGCATCGAGGAGCAGAACGCGCCGAAGCGCTTCATCAAGGTGAAGAAGCCGGTCGAAATCCGTGACGGCGACAAGTTCGCGCGTCTCGATCCGTATTTCGGCTTCAAGCTGAAGTTCACGATCGACTTCCGTCACCCGGCCGTCGACAAGACCGGCCAGGAACTCGAGGTCGACTTCGCGAACACGTCGTACGTACGCGAGATCGCGCGTGCGCGCACGTTCGGTTTTGCCCATGAAGTCGAAATGATGCGCGAGCTGGGTCTCGCACGCGGCGGCAGCATGGACAACGCGATCGTGCTCGACGAATACCGGATCCTGAACAACGACGGGCTGCGCTACGACGACGAGTTCGTGAAGCACAAGATGCTCGACGCGATCGGCGACCTGTACGTGGTCGGCCATCCGCTGCTGGCGTCGTACACCGCATACAAGTCGGGTCACGGGCTGAACAACGCGCTGCTGCGCGAACTGCTCGCGCACGAGGACGCATACGAGATCGTCACGTTCGACGATCCGCAAGCCGCGCCGAGCGGCTTCGCGTTCGACACGCAGACGGCCTTCGCCTGATCGGCGTTCGGCACCCGCGATAGAAAAAGCGACCTTCGGGTCGCTTTTTCGTTGGGCGGCCGCCTGCGCGGTCGGCGCGGGTTCAGCGCGAAGACTTCGCACCGTGGCGCGCGGCCATCCGCGCGAGTGCAGCCTGCAGCGGCGACGGCTCGAGGTGATCGGCGAGGTCGCGCAACGCGGTGGCGCCGACGGTCGTCATACGCGCCTGCTTCACGTGCGGTGGTTCCGGCGCGTCCTTCGGACGCACGCGCACGCGCAGCGCCGAGACCGGCCAGCCGCGCTTCTGGAGATCGGCGAGCAGGCGCGGCTCGACCTGCCGCAGCCGGGCGGCGAGCGCATTGTGCGCGGCAAAGAGGGTCAGGGTGCCGTCCTTGATGGAGCCCGGTTCGACGTGATTCGCAAGATAGTCGGGCAGGAGCGCGGCGAGGTCGCGCTGCAGCGACGCGACTTGTTCGACGCCGGCGCGCAGCGCCGCGAACGCGTCGGTGCGGTTGAGCACTTCGGACACGGGTTGCGGGCGATACGCGGCGAGCGGGCCGAAACGCTTGGAAAATCGGTTCATCGAGGCATTCTTCGGGCGCGCACGGGCGCGGACGTTGACGCCGATTGTACCCGCGCCGGCTCGCGCACGGGCGGCTTTCGGGCCACGCGGCCGGTGGCCCGCGCGGGTTTGGCGTGCGGCGTGAGTCCAGCCGGGACACCGGCGCATGCTTCCTCGCGTGCTAAAATTCCTCGTTTGATTCCACTAATTCGCTAAGCCGCCGAGGCTCGGGCGTCGGGGCGCGCAACGCGCGCCGGGCGCCGGTGCTGCGACGCAGGATCCGATCCGATGACAACCGGTTTTCTCCAGAAAATTTTTGGCAGCCGCAACCAACGGCTCGTCAAGCAATACCAAAAGACCGTCGCGACGATCAATGCGCTCGAAACGCAGATCGAGAAGCTGACGGACGACCAGTTGCGCGGCAAGACGGATGAGTTCCGCCAGCGGATCGCGGGCGGCGAGTCGCTCGACAAGCTGCTGCCCGAGGCGTTCGCGGTCTGCCGGGAGGCGAGCCGCCGCGTGCTGAAGATGCGCCACTTCGACGTGCAGATGATCGGCGGCATGGTGCTCCACTACGGCAAGATCGCGGAAATGCGCACCGGCGAGGGCAAGACGCTCGTCGCGACGCTGCCCGTCTACCTGAATGCGCTGGCCGGCCGTGGCGTCCACGTCGTGACGGTCAACGACTACCTCGCGCAGCGCGACGCCGAATGGATGGCGCGCCTCTACAACTTCCTTGGTCTGTCGGTCGGCATCAACCTGTCCGGCATGGAGCACGACCAGAAGCAGCAGGCCTACGCGGCGGACATCACCTACGGCACGAACAACGAGTTCGGCTTCGACTACTTGCGCGACAACATGGTCTACGAGACCGACGCGCGCGTGCAGCGGGCACTGAACTTCGCGGTCGTCGACGAAGTGGACTCGATCCTGATCGACGAGGCGCGTACGCCGCTGATCATCTCGGGCCAGGCGGAAGATCACACCGAACTGTACGTCCGGATGAACGCGCTGCCGCCGCTGCTCGAGCGGCAGATCGGCGAGGAGAAGGCCGACGGCACGGGCGTCGAGAAACCGGGCGACTACACGCTCGACGAGAAGGCGCGCCAGGTGTTCCTGACGGAGTCGGGCCACGAGAAGGCCGAGCGGCTGCTCGCCGAGTGGGGCCTGATCGGCGAGGGCGAGAGCCTGTACGCGCCGCAGAACATCACGCTGATGCACCACGTGTACGCGGCGCTGCGCGCGCACACGCTGTTCCACAAGGACCAGCACTACGTCGTGCAGAACGGCGAAGTGGTGATCGTCGACGAATTCACGGGCCGCCTGATGGCGGGTCGCCGCTGGTCCGACGGCCTGCACCAGGCGGTCGAGGCGAAGGAACACGTGAAGATCCAGAGCGAGAACCAGACGCTCGCCTCGATCACGTTCCAGAACTACTTCCGCATGTACGCGAAGCTCGCGGGCATGACCGGTACGGCCGACACCGAAGCGTACGAATTCAACGAGATCTACGGCCTCGAGACGGTCGTGATCCCGACCAACCGCCCGCCGAAGCGGATCGACAAGCAGGACCAGATCTACAAGACGGCCAAGGAGCGTTACGACGCGGTGATCCGCGACATTCGCGACTGCTACGAGCGCGGCCAGCCGGTGCTGGTCGGCACGACGTCGATCGAGAACTCGGAACTGCTGTCGCACCTGCTGAAGCAGGCCGGCCTGCCGCACGAGGTGCTGAACGCGAAGCAGCACGAGCGTGAAGCCGCGATCGTCGCGGAAGCCGGCCGTCCGAACCGCATCACGATCGCGACCAACATGGCGGGCCGCGGTACCGACATCGTGCTCGGCGGCAACGCCGAGAAGCAGGCCGCGTTCATCGACGCCGACGACGCAATCCCGGCCGACGAAAAAGCGCGCCGCATCAAGCAGCTGCACGACGAGTGGGAAACGCTGCACGAGCAGGTGAAGGCCGCGGGCGGCCTGCACATCATCGGCACCGAGCGCCACGAATCGCGCCGGATCGACAACCAGCTGCGCGGCCGTGCGGGCCGCCAGGGCGACCCGGGCTCGTCGCGCTTCTACCTGTCGCTCGACGATCCGCTGCTGCGCATCTTCGCGGGCGACCGCGTGCGCTCGATCATGGACCGACTGAAGATGCCGGAAGGCGAGGCGATCGAGGCCGGCATCGTTACGCGTTCGATCGAATCGGCGCAGCGCAAGGTCGAAGCGCGCAACTTCGACATCCGCAAGCAGCTGCTCGAATACGACGACGTGTCGAACGACCAGCGCAAGGTGATCTACCAGCAGCGCAATGAACTGCTCGAAGCCCACGACATCACCGAGACGATCTCGGCGATGCGTCATGGCGTGATCGCCGAAGTCGTCCACCAGTTCGTGCCGCAAGCCAGCATCGAGGAACAGTGGGACGTGCCCGAGCTCGAGGAAGCGCTGCGCAACGACTGGCAGCTCGACCTCGCGATCCAGGAAATGGTGAACGAGTCGTCGTCGATCACCGCCGAGGAGATTCTCGAAGCGGTGACGACCGCCGCCGACGAGCAGTACGAGTCGAAGGTCGCGATGGTCGGCCGCGAATCGTTCAGCGCCTTCGAGCGCTCGGTGATGCTGCAGACGGTCGATCGCCTGTGGCGCGAGCACCTCGCGGCGCTCGACCACCTGCGCCAGGGCATCCACCTGCGCGGCTATGCGCAGAAGAACCCGAAGCAGGAGTACAAGCGCGAGGCGTTCGAATTGTTCGCCGCGATGCTCGAGGCGATCAAGCAGGAAGTCACGCGCATCGTGATGAACGTGCAGATCCAGTCGCCGGAGCAGCTCGAGGAAGCCGCCGAGCAGATCGAGGAGCGCGGCGGTCAGCTCGAAAACGTCGAGTATCAGCATGCCGACTACGCGGAATCCGGTGCCCCGGTCGCGAACGTCGCGGCCGCCACCGCGGCGACCGCGACGGCCGACATGGTCGGCAGCGCGATGACCCACAGCGGCCCCGGCGGCGAGATGCCGAAGGTCGGCCGCAATGACCCGTGCCCGTGCGGCAGCGGCAAGAAGTACAAGCAATGTCACGGGAAGCTGTCATGATCGACGGCGGCGCGCATCCGCGTGCCGCTTCGTTTGCAGCTTCGAGTCAGTGATGTGAGTTGCGGCGGCCCGCATGCGGCCCGCCGGTTCTTCCAATCGATGCCGGCGGATGCCGGCATTTTCCATCCGGCAGGTGTGCCCCATGGCTGTCAATTTTCCGTCGATCGATCCCGCCCAACTCCATCCCGTCGCCGGCGTCACGCTCGGCTGGGCGGAAGCGAACATCCGCAAGCCGAATCGCAAGGACGTGCTGGTCATTTCCGTCGACGAAGGGGCGACGGTCGCCGGCGTATTCACCGAGAACCGCTTCTGCGCCGCGCCGGTGACGGTGTGTCGCGAGCACCTGGCAGCGGTGCGTGCCGGCGGCGCGGGCATCCGCGCGCTCGTCGTGAACACGGGCAATGCGAATGCGGGCACCGGCGAGCCGGGCCTCGTGAACACGCGCGAAACCTGCTCGGAACTCGCGCGCCTCGCGGGCATCGACGCCGCGCAGGTGTTGCCGTTCTCGACCGGCGTGATCCTCGAGCCGCTGCCGATCGACCGCCTGAAGGCCGGGCTGCCGGCCGCGCTCGCAAACCGCAAGGCCGCGAACTGGTATGACGCCGCGCAGGCGATCATGACGACCGACACGCTGCCGAAGGCCACGTCTCGCCAGGTGACGATCGACGGCCACACGGTCACGCTGACAGGCATCAGCAAGGGTGCGGGCATGATCAAGCCGAACATGGCGACGATGCTCGGCTTCCTCGCGTTCGATGCGACCGTGGCGCAGCCGGTCCTCGACACGCTCGTGAAGGAAGTGGCCGACCGCTCGTTCAACTGCATCACGATCGACGGCGACACGTCGACGAACGACTCGTTCATCCTGATCGCGTCCGGCAAGAGCACGCTGCCCGCGATCACGTCGACCGATTCACCGGCCTATGCAGCGCTGCGCGATGCGGTCACGCAGGTCGCTCAGGTGCTGTCGCAGCTGATCGTGCGCGATGGCGAAGGCGCGACGAAATTCATGACGGTGCAGGTCGAAGGCGGCAAGAGCGTCGCCGAGTGCCGCCAGATCGCCTATGCGATCGGGCACTCGCCGCTTGTGAAGACGGCCTTCTACGCATCCGACCCCAACCTGGGCCGGATCCTCGCGGCGATCGGCTACGCGGGCGTCACGGATCTCGACGTCGGCAAGATCGATCTCTATCTCGACGACGTGCTCGTCGCGAAGGCCGGTGGCCGCAACCCGGCTTACCAGGAGGAGGACGGCCAGCGCGTGATGAAGCAGAGCGAAATCACGATCCGCGTGCTGCTCGGCCGCGGTGACGCGCAGGCAACGATCTGGACGTGCGATCTTTCGCACGATTACGTGAGCATCAACGCGGATTATCGCTCCTGATCGGGAGCGCTCGAACGACATGGACAAGCTCGAACAGTTTCTGACGCGCGCGGAAGCGCTGCTCGGCCGCCTCGAGGGGATGCTGCCGCCCGCGCCGGCGGCCATCGACTGGAATGCCGCCACCGCGTTCCGTTGGCGCAAGCGCCAGGGGCGCGGCTATTTGCAGCCGGTGCCGGCAGCGTCGTCGATCACGCTGGGCGACCTGCACAACATCGATCGACAGAAAGGGCTGATCGAGCAGAACACGCGACAGTTCGTCCAGCGCAAGCCGGCGAACAACGTGCTGCTGACAGGTGCGCGCGGCACTGGCAAGTCGTCCCTGATCAAGGCCTGCCTGAACGCGTATGCGAAGGACGGGCTGCGCCTGATCGAAGTCGACAAGGACGACCTGCACGATCTCGGCGACATCGTGGATCTGATCTCTGAGCGTCCGGAGCGTTTCATCGTGTTCTGCGACGACCTGTCGTTCGAGGAGGGCGAATCGGGCTACAAGGCGCTGAAGGTCGCACTCGACGGCTCGATCGCCGCGCAGTCCGACAACGTGCTGATCTACGCGACGTCGAACCGCCGCCATCTGCTGCCCGAGTACATGAGCGACAACGAGTCGTACAAGCATCTGCCGGACGGCGAGATCCACCCCGGTGAAGTCGTCGAGGAAAAGATCTCGCTGTCGGAGCGCTTCGGCCTGTGGGTCAGCTTCTACCCGTTCAAGCAGGACGACTACCTCGACATCGTCGCGCACTGGCTGCGCCATTCCGGCTGCGCGGACGCGGAGATCGAGACGGCGCGCGGCGACGCGCTCGTCTGGGCGCTCGAGCGCGGTTCGCGTTCGGGGCGCGTCGCATGGCAGTTCGCGCGCGACTGGTCGGGTCGCAAGGAGCAGGTATGAGTACGGATTTCGCAGCGGGCAGCGTGCGCGCGCCCGATGGACGCAAGGTGACAGAGGTCGCGGTCGGCGTGATGGTGCAGGCGGACGGTCGTTACCTGCTCGCACAGCGGCTGCAGGGCAAGCCGTACGAGGGCTACTGGGAGTTTCCCGGCGGCAAGCTGGAGGCCGGGGAGAGCGTGGAGGACGCGCTGGCGCGCGAATTGCACGAGGAACTCGGCATCGAAGTCACGGCCAGCCACCGCTGGCATACGCTCGAGCACGATTATCCGCACGCGTACGTGCGGCTCTATTTCTGCAAGGTGACGGGCTGGGCGGGTGAGCCGCACAGCAAGGAAGGGCAGGCGTTCGTGTGGCAGCAACTGCCGGTCGAGGTCGCGCCGCTGTTGCCGGCGGCGCTGCCGGTGCTGGCGCTGCTCGAGAAGGAGGCGGCGTCGCAATGACGCCGTGGCGGCTCGCCTGAAAGGCGGGCCATATCTGCAGGGCGAGCGGTGTCGCGCGCCGCTCAGCTGTCGCGGCGGCCGTCGGCGCCATCTTCCTCCGACGACGGACCCTCGTCGGAGGCCCCGCCGATCCGGTACTTTTCTGCGGCCCATGCGCCGAGGTCGAGTTGCTTGCAGCGGGCCGAACAGAAGGGACGGAACTTGTTTTCAGGCGTCCAGCGCACTTCTGCGCCGCACGAAGGACATTTCACAACGGTAGTCATACGAAAGCGTCGAACCGGCGCGCGGCCGTTACAGATTGCACAGTGTCAGATGGAACGGCACGTCGATGTCCACCGCGCGCGGCCGCACGTCGCCGTCCTGCATGGTGAACCGTACCCACAGCATGTATTTGTTGGCGCTCGCTTCGGGAATCACGCGCAGCTCCGGGGGCACGCGGACCTGCATCAGCTGGTAGGAGCGCCCCGACAGCATCTGCTGGTAGCTGCCCTGCATCGCCATCACTTTCGAAGCCTGCCCCGATTCACGTGCGAGCCGCAGCACGATCGCAGCGGCATCGCGCAGCGGCAGCAGCGGCAGGATCCATTTCGCAATGTCCTGGCGCCGCTGTTCCGCGGGCCATTGCTGCCACGCATAGTACGACGGCAGGTCGAACTTGCACGTGCCGCCGGGAATCACCGCGCGGCTGCGGATGCTGGCGAGCCACTCGTTGTCGACCAGATGCTGCCCGGTCTTGCCCTGCATCTGCGCAAGATTGGCGAGCGTCTGCTCGATTTCACCGAGCACGGCCTCGAGCGCATTCTGTTCGATGCCCGGATTGCCGCGAAAGGGGGCGAGCGTCTGGCGTTGACGTTCGAGCTCCTTCATCAGATCCGATTTCAGGTCCGCGCGGCCTGTGACCTCAGCGATTTCGAACAGCGTCGTCAGCGCGACGTGATGTTCACGCGGGTCCTCCTGAGCCAAAAAGAACGCGAAGCGCTCGAACAGGTCTTCGAGGCGCAATAGCGTGCGAATTCGCTCGTTGAACGGATACTCGTAAAGAATCAAGCGCGCTCGCCTCTAGGGTAGGGATTGAAACAATGCAGGACATTCTAATGCTCACTGTCTACCCTAGCAACGCACCAATTTCGTACACCATCACGATCGCGCGCGGCGGTCAGTGTGCGGCAGCCGCGAACGCAAGATAGCGTTGGTGCAGTGCATCGACCTGTGCAGCGAGAGCAGCGGGTGTCGTCGCGTCGTTGACGATCACGTCGTCGGCCGCGGCGAGACGCGCTTCGCGCGTCGCTTGTCTTGCGATGATCGCTTCGACTTGTTCGCGCGTGAAATCATTGCGCCGCATCACACGTGCGATCTGCGTTTCGACCGGACAGTCGACGACCAGCACGCGATCGCTGCGCGCCTTCCAGTTACCTGACTCCACGAGCAGCGGCACGACGAAGATCACGTAAGGGCCCTGCGCTTCGCGGGCCTCGCGCTCGGTCTCGGCGCGGATCAGCGGATGCGTGATAGCTTCGAGGCGCCGACGCGCGTCGTCGTCGCTGAAAATGAGTGCGCGCATCTTCGCGCGGTCGAGCGAGCCGTCGGCAGCGACGAAATCCGGTCCGAATGCCTGTTCGATCGCTGGCATCGCGAGGCCGGCCGGTGCGGTGATGCGGTGCGCGATCAGGTCGGTATCGACGAGCGATGCGCCGCGTGCGGCGAACATGTCGGCGACGGTCGTCTTGCCGCTGCCGATGCCGCCGGTGAGTCCTATTGAAAACATGTGAGCCTCCGCCGGGCCGTCGCGAGGCAGCGAAGCGCCTCCCCGCGACGCAGCGAACATGGCGGCCGCCGGCGGTGCGTCATGTCAGCCGCCGAGTGCCGAGTAGAAAGGGGTGCCGAAAAACAGCGTCGCGACGCCGCCTGCCGCGAGAAACGGGCCGAACGGAATCGGCTCCTCGAAGCGCATGCGTCCGCGCCAGGTCGCGACGAGCCCGACGAGCGCGCCCGTCACCGCGGCGAACAGCACGACCTGCGGCAGCGCGGCCCAGCCCATCCATGCGCCGAGCGCGGCGAGCAGCTTGAGGTCGCCGAAGCCGATGCCCTCGATGCCGCGCAACCATTTGAACAGCCAGTAGACCGACCACAGGAACAGGTAGCCGGCCATCGCGCCGACCACGGCCGAACGCAGCGACGTGAACGTGCCGCCGAGGTTCAGTGCGAGCCCGGCCCACAGCATCGGCAGCGTCATCGAATCGGGCAGGTACCCGGTCTGGATATCGATCGCGCTCATTGCCAGCAGTGCCGCGCACAGTCCGAACGCGGCGAGCGCGGCGACGGTGGGGCCGAACGCGGCGAGCGAACCGGCGGCGAGCAGCGCACCGGCGAGCTCGACGAGCGGATAGCGCATGCCGATCGCATGGCCGCACTGACGGCAGCGCCCGAGCAACAGCAAGTAGCTCACGAGCGGGATGTTCTCCCACGCACGCAGCACGTGACCGCAATGTGGACAGGCGCTGCGCGGGCGCCACAGATCGTAATGCCGCGGATAACCGTCGTCCGGCGGCGCGCTTGCACTGCCGGTCGCTTCGGCGATCTCGGCCTGCCAGGCGCGCTGCATCATCACCGGGACCCGGTGCACGACGACGTTCACGAAGCTGCCGACGCACAGGCCGAGCACGACGGCGAACGCATACTGCACCGCATGCGGCAGCATCGCCAGCGCGAGCAACATGCTGTCGGGCGAGGCGAAAACGGTGATCAGGGGCGCGGGCGTCATGGGGCTCGGGTTCGGGCATGAAAGGCGACAGAATCGGTTGCGATGCTACACCACGTTGCCCAGCTGAAGGATGGGCAGATACATCGCGATCACGAGGCCGCCGACGAGTGCGCCCAGCACGATCACGATCAGCGGCTCGCCGAGCGCGGCGAGCGCATCGAGACGCGCGTCGAGCTGACGCTCGCATAGCGCGGCGATATCGGTGAGCATCGTGTCGAGCGCGCCGGTTTCCTCGGCGACGGCGATCGGCTGCACGACGTCGTCCGGGAAGCATCCCGTCGCGTGCATCGCATCGGCCAGGCGCGCGCCGCGCAGCACGCGCGTCGCAATCTGTGCGGTGGCCTGTTCGAACACCGGATGGCCGGCGGTGCGCTCGAGCGTGGCGAACGCATCGGCGAGTGGGACGCCGGCACCGAGCAGCGTTGCAAGCGAGCGGCACCAGCGCGCGGTCGCGAAGCGCGTGAGCGCGCTGCCGACGAACGGCAGATTCAGCAGATGCCGTGCCACCGTATAGCGCAGCGAAGGCGAGCGCCGCAGCGCGTGGCGCGCGGTGAATACTGCGACGGCTGCGCCGGCAACCAACGTGCCACCCCAGGCCGATGTCGCGGACGAGAGGGCGAGCAGGGCGCGGGTCGGTGCAGGCAGTGCCGCGCCGAAACCGTCGAAGATCTGTCGGAACGTCGGCACGACCCACACCATCAGCGCGGCCGAGATAGCGAGCGCGAACACGATGACGGCGACCGGGTACGCAAGTGCGGCACGCAGCTTGCGCCATTGCGCGTCGGCGCGTTCCCGGTGCTCCGCGACGCGGGTCAGTACGGTACCGAGCGCACCCGATGCCTCGCCCACCTCGATCAACTGGCGATACAGCATGCCGAACTGGGACGGATAGCGTGCGAGCGCGGCGGCGAAGCGTTGCCCGCCGACGATCTCGCGCGCGAGACCGGCGGCGATGCGCGGCAGCCCGTCGCGCGTGCGGGTGCGGGCGAGCATCTCGAGCGACGGTGCGAGTGGTAGTCCGGCTTGCAGCAGGCTCGCGAGCTGACGCGTGAAGCGCGTGACCTCCCTTGCTCCGGCCGCTGGTGGTCGGGCCGCGCCGCGGACGTCGAGCGACAGCACCGCGACGCCGTCGCGCGCGAGCGCTGCTCGTGCGGCGGCGGCATCGAAGGCGATGACGTTCCCGCGGCATGGCGTGCCGTCGCGACGACGGCCGCGCCACGCGAAGCAGGTTTCGTTTGGCGGTGCACGCATGGCGGTCACGCGTCAGGCGTCGCGGCCAGCGCTTCCGCGATGCTCGTCGTGCCGTCGCGGACGTGCGCAAGTGCCGCGTCGCGCAGACTGCATACGCCCTCGGACGCCGCGCATTGTGCGAGCGTGCCGACGCTTGCGCGCGCGACGATGCGCTCCGCCATTGCCGGTGAAACCGGCATTGTCTGATGCAGGCCGATCCGGCCGCGATAACCGATGCCGTGACAGGCGGCACAGCCGCGCGCGACGAACGGACGCCATCCGGATTCCAGCGCTGCCGAATCGCAGCCAGCTTCGCGCAGCGCGCGTGCCGACGCGTCGGAACGCACGCGGCAGATGGTGCACAGGCGCCGAACGAGGCGTTGCGCGGTGACGAGGCGCAATGCGGCCGCCAGGTTGTACGGCGCGACGCCGATGTCGAGCAGTCGCGCGACGGCTGTCGGCGCGTCGTTCGTGTGCAGCGTCGACAGCACGAGGTGCCCGGTCTGCGCGGCCTTGATCGCGACGTCGGCCGTCTCCGCATCGCGAATCTCGCCGACCATGATGACATCCGGGTCCTGCCGCAGCAGCGCGCGCAGCGCGGTGGCGAAAGTGAGCCCGGCTTTTTCCGCCACGCCGACCTGGTTGATGCCGTCGAGCTGAATCTCGGCCGGATCCTCGACCGTGCACACGTTGTGGGCATCGCGGTCGAGCATCTGCAGCGCGCAGTAGAGCGACAGCGTCTTGCCGCTTCCGGTCGGCCCGGTGACGAGCACGAGGCCGTGCGGCGCGAGAATCGCGGCCTCCATCGCCGCCGCCTGCCGCGCGTCGAAGCCGAGGCGCGCAAGCGTGAGGTCGGGCGGTAATGTTTCGAGGCGACGCAACACGAGTTTCTCGCCGAACAGCGTGGGCAGCGAGCTGACCCGGTAGTCGCCTCGCATGCCGCCGTCGACCGCGATGCGCAGCCGGCCGTCCTGCGGAAGCCGGCGCTCGGCGATGTCCATGCGGGAGAGCACCTTGATCCGTGTGACGAGTGCGTCGCGCAGATGAGCAGGCGGCCGCGCGTGTTCGTGCAGGACGCCGTCGATGCGCAGGCGGATGCGCCAGCCTGCTTCGAACGGTTCGACGTGGACGTCGGACGCGTCGCGCACGCGGGCGGCGTGCAGCGTGTCGGTCAGCAGCCGCACGGCGGGCGAATCGTCGAGCTGCGCCGCATCGAGCGACCGGGGCGTTTCAGCGGGCGATGCGTCGATGGAGGCAGGCGGCCGCTGCGTGTGCAGCGGCGCCCCAGGAGGTGGGAGGTGCATGTGAGCCGGCGCTCGGCCGCCTGTTGATCGTGACCTGCAAATGGTCGCGTATCGCGAGCGGTGCTGACAGTCGGCCGTTCGGCTAGCGCGTGGCGCGTGCGCGCGTGCTGCGCGGCTTGAAGAGCTTGACGGTGCGAACGGCCTGGTCGTCGCTGCGCATGACCTCGAGCATCACGTCACGGATTTTCAGGCACACGTCGCCTTCGGGAATTTCCTCGAGGATTTCGAGGATCAGGCCGTTCAACGTTTTTGGTCCGTCGGTTGGCAGTTGCAGGTGCAGCCAGCGGTTCAGTTCCCGCAGCGGCATGCTGGCGGCGACGATGCATTCGCCGTTCTGGTTCCAGCCGCCCGCGCGTTCGCCGCGCGGCATCGACGTCGTGAATTCGCCGATCAGTTCCTCGATGATGTCCTCGGGCGTGACGAGCCCCTCGAGTTCGCCGTACTCGTTGACGACAAGTGCGGTTCGCTGCCGGCTCTCCTGGAAATACTGGAGCTGCTGGACGACCGGCGTGCCCGACGGCACGTAGTACGGCTCGGCGAGCAGCGTGCGCAACGTTTCGCGGTCGAAATCCTGGTTGTGAAGTGCGGTGAGTGTCTTCCGGACGTGCAACACGCCGAGCACCTTGTCGATGTCACCTTCGTAGACGACCAGGCGGTTGTGATAGCAGGTCTCGAGCTGATGCAGGATGTCGTCGAGTGGCGCGTGAAAGTTGAGCGATTCGATTTGCCGGCGCGGCACCATCACGTCGTCGACGGTGATGTTCTCGAGGTCGAACAGGTTGAGCAGGATGCTGCGGTGCTTGGTCGGCATGAAGCTGCTCGATTCGAGCACGATCGCGCGCAGCTCGTCGGCCGACATCCGCTGGTCGCGGCCCTTCTTCGTGTTGATGCGCAGCACCCAGAGCACGCCGTTCGCGAGCGCGTTGACGAACCACACGATCGGCTTGAACACGCGCATCAGCGGCGCGATCACGAGACTGGCGGGCAGCGCGATGCGCTCGGGGAAGGTCGCGCCGACGATCTTCGGCGCGATTTCCGCGAACACGATGATCAGGAACGCGACGATGCCGGTCGCGATCGACAGCGCGAGGTTGTTGCGGCCGAACGTGTGTAGCGCGAGCGAGGTCGTCAGAACCGGGATGATCGTGTTGAACAGATTATTGCCGATCAGGATCACGCTGAGCAGCAGGTCGGTGCGTGTGAGAAGACCCTGCGTGGTTTTCGCGCCGAGCACACCCTGGCCGGCGAGATGCTTCAGCCGATGGCGGTTGAGCGCCATCATCGCGGTCTCGGAAATGGAAAAGAAGCTGGAGCAGAGGAGAAGCAGGAAGACGGCGCCGATTTGCGCCCATAAGGGAATTTGGTCCACGCGTCAGAAGGGCAGTGAAGGACAGGGATGGAGGGAATATAGCAGAGGCCGGCGGCCGGGATATATCGCACGCGGCATCGGGCTCGCGTGACCGGGCAAAAGGAAGGCAAAAAAAAACCGTGCACGTGGTGCACGGTTTTTTCAAATCTGGTCGGGGTGAGAGGATTCGAACCTCCGGCCTCTACGTCCCGAACGTAGCGCTCTACCAGGCTAAGCTACACCCCGATTTTTTGCTCTTCCGACTCTAGCGCCTTCGTGAAGATCGCTGCGTCGTCTCAAGCAAGAACGTAACTATAACGATGTTTTTTCTAAAAGGGAATACCTTGTTGAAGAAATTTTTCGAGACAAGGTATCTCGTCCCCTTCACGGCGCGTTTACGACTGTCGCGACGTCGAGTACGAGCACAGCGCGAGCAGGCTTTCCTTGTAGATCGAATCCGGGAACGCGGCGATCGCGGCCGCAGCGGCCTGTGCTTCCTTGCGCGCACATTCGAGCGTATGGTCGAGCGCGCCCGAGCGGGTGATTGCATCGAAAATCGTATCGAAGCGATCGGTGCCGCCTTGTTCGATCACCTCGCGCGCGAGCGCCGACTGTTCTGGCGTGCCGCGTTCGATCAGGTAGATGAGCGGGAGCGTCGGTTTGCCTTCGCGCAGATCGTCGCCGGCATTCTTGCCCATCGCTTCGGCCGTGCCAGCATAGTCGAGCCAGTCGTCCATGATCTGGAATGCGGTGCCGATCCGCCGGCCGTATTCGGCAGCGGCGGCTTCGGTCGGCGCATCGGCGCCGGCGAGCACTGCGCCCAGGCGGGCCGATGCCTCGAACAGCTTCGCTGTCTTGTAGCGGATCACCTGCATGTAGCGCGACTCGTCGACGTCCGCGTCGTGCATGTTCAGAAGCTGGAGCACTTCGCCTTCGGAGATGATCGTCGTCGCTTCCGACAGGATTTCCATCACGCGCATCTTGCCGACGCCGACCATCATCTCGAACGAGCGCGAATAGAGGTAGTCGCCGACCAGCACGCTCGCCGCATTGCCGAACAGCGCGTTGGCCGTCTGGCGGCCGCGCCGCAGTTCGGATTCGTCGACGACGTCGTCATGCAGCAGCGTGGCGGTGTGGATGAACTCGACGACGGCAGCCAGCACGTGCCGCTGGTGCGACGTCTCGCCGAGCGCACCGGCGACGAGCAAAAGCAGGGCCGGACGCAGCCGCTTGCCGCCCGCGCCGATGATGTACTCGGCGATCTGGTTGATCAGCAGCACGTCGGACGCGAGGCTCTGCCGGATAACGCGATTCACCTGCTCCATGTCGCTGGCGATCGGGGCGAGCAGGTGGGCGGCGCTGAGGGTGGGGGAGGCGGTGGACGACGACATGATGATCGAAATGGGTGATGCCGCGGATTATAAGTCGAATCCACGATATCCCGGTCTGTCGGACGTGCCGGCACGGTGATTTTGGCCGTCCGGCCAGGTCTTGCGCGCGGCAATCGCGGATCGGCTTTGACTTGGGTGCTAACCCCATGTATAATCACGTGTTTTCCGCGCGTGGTGTGCGGAAAAATTGGATCCAGAGTGAGGTTCTCAATGTACGCGGTCATAAAAACCGGCGGCAAGCAGTACAAGGTTGCCGTTGGCGAAAAACTCAAAGTAGAACAGATACCGGCTGACATTGACGCTGAAATCACGCTCGACCAGGTTCTCGCAGTGGGCGAAGGCGAATCGATTAAGTTCGGTACGCCGCTGGTCAGTGGGGCTTCCGTCAAGGCCACCGTTGTGTCGCACGGTCGTCATGCCAAGGTCACCATCTTCAAGATGCGTCGCCGGAAGCACTACCAAAAGCACGGCGGCCACCGCCAGAACTACACTGAGCTGCGCATCGACGCGATCAACGCGTAAGCGCCTCGGTAAAGGAGCAATCAGATGGCACACAAAAAGGCAGGCGGCTCTTCCCGGAACGGCCGCGACTCCGAGTCGAAACGTCTCGGCGTGAAAGTGTATGGCGGCCAGGCAATCAATGCCGGCGGCATCATCGTGCGTCAGCGCGGTACGCGCATGCACGCTGGCGAGAACGTCGGCATGGGCAAGGATCACACCCTGTTCGCGCTGGTCGACGGTCACGTCAAGTTCGCGACCAAGGGCGCGGACAAGAAGCATCTGGTCATCGTTGTCCCGGCGGCTGCCTAAGTTCAGGCACCCACGGGCTTCGTAGCCGAAAGGCCCCGCAGTCTTCGCGGGGCCTTTTTTTATTTGGCCGCCGGGCGCATGTGCGCACCGGCGGCTGTCGCGAAACGGCGGGCAATTGGCCGAACGGCAGATTGTTCAAGCGCGCCGGCGCGCGGCACAATAGCGGAAATACTGGTCGGAGTGACGAATGAAGTTCATTGACGAAGCACGAATCGAAGTCATCGCCGGCGACGGAGGCGATGGCAGCGCGTCGATGCGCCGCGAGAAATTCGTTCCGTTCGGCGGGCCGGACGGCGGCGACGGCGGCCGGGGCGGGAACGTCTACGCGATCGCTGACCGTAACATCAACACGCTGATCGACTATCGCTACGCGAAGAAGCACCTGGCGCGCAACGGCGAAAACGGTCGCGGATCCGATTGCTACGGCAAGGGCGGTGACGACGTCACGCTGCGCATGCCGGTCGGCACGGTCGTGACCGACATGGACACGGGCGAACTGATCGCCGACCTGACCGAGCACGATCAGCAGGTGATGCTCGCGAAGGGTGGCGCAGGCGGTCTCGGCAACCTGCATTTCAAGTCGAGCACGAACCGCGCGCCGCGCCAGAAGACCGACGGCAAGCCGGGCGAACGGCGCATGCTGAGGCTCGAACTGAAGGTGCTCGCCGACGTCGGTCTGCTCGGCATGCCGAACGCTGGCAAGTCGACCTTCATCTCGTCGGTGTCGAACGCGAAGCCGAAGATCGCCGACTATCCGTTCACAACGCTCGCGCCGAACCTCGGCGTCGTGCGGGTCGGCCCGAGCAAGAGCTTCGTGATCGCCGACATCCCGGGGCTGATCGAGGGCGCAGCTGAAGGTGCGGGCCTCGGCCACCAGTTCCTGCGACACTTGCAGCGCACCGGCGTGCTCTTGCATCTCGTCGATTTGGCTCCGTTTGACGAAAGCGTCGATCCGGTCGCGGAAGCAACCGCGATCGTTGGCGAACTGCGCAAGTACGACGAGGCGCTCTATGAGAAGCCGCGCTGGCTCGTCCTCAACAAGCTCGACATGGTGCCGGAAGACGAGCGCGAGGCGCGCGTCGCCGATTTCCTCGACCGTTTCGGCTGGGACGGCCCGGTGTTCGAGATTTCGGCGCTCACGGGCCAGGGCTGCGAAGCGCTGTGCTACGCGATCTACGACTACCTCGCCCAGCATTCGGACGCGCATCGCGCGGCGGAAGAGGAAGATCTGGCCGCGGACGTGCGATTCCGCGATGCGCCGCCCGCCGCTGGCGGCGCGACGCCCGGCGACGACGCCTGAGCGTGGCCGGAACGCACCGGGCGTCGCGCCCGGTGCCGGAATTTAAGCGCGCCCGGTCGGGCAGGCATCAGATACAGGAGACGGCGCACGATGCGTTCGATCATCGCGGATTCGAAGCGATTGGTGGTGAAGGTGGGCTCGAGCCTCGTAACCAACGACGGCAAGGGGCTCGATCATGCTGCGATCGGCCGCTGGGCGGCCCAGATCGCCGCGCTGCGCGCGCAGGGCAAGGAAGTGGTGCTCGTCAGTTCGGGCGCGATCGCTGAAGGGATGCAGCGGCTCGGCTGGAGCAAGCGTCCGCGCGAGATCGACGAGCTGCAGGCTGCCGCCGCGGTTGGCCAGATGGGGCTCGCGCAAGTCTATGAAAGCCGCTTCACCGAGCACGATATCCGCACCGCGCAGATCCTGCTGACGCATGCCGACCTTGCCGATCGCGAGCGCTACCTGAATGCGCGCTCGACGCTGCTCACGCTGCTGCGGCTCGGCGTCGTGCCGATCATCAACGAGAACGACACGGTCGTCACCGACGAAATCAAGTTCGGCGACAACGACACGCTCGGCGCGCTGGTCGCGAACCTGATCGAAGGCGATGCGCTCATCATCCTGACCGATCAGTCGGGGCTGTTCACCGCCGATCCGCGCAAGGATCCGAACGCGACGCTGGTCGCGGAAGCCAGTGCGGGCGCACCGGAACTCGAGGCGATGGCGGGCGGAGCCGGCTCGAGCCTCGGCCGCGGCGGAATGCTGACGAAGATCCTCGCGGCGAAGCGCGCAGCGCACAGCGGCGCGAACACCGTGATCGCGAGCGGCCGCGAAGCCGACGTGCTGGTGCGGCTGGCGGCGGGCGAGGCGATCGGCACGCAGCTGATCGCGCGCACCGCGCGGATGGCCGCGCGCAAGCAATGGATGGCCGACCATCTGCAGGTACGCGGGCACGTCGTGATCGATGCCGGTGCGGTCGAGAAGCTGACGGCCGGCGGCAAGAGCCTGCTGCCGATCGGCGTGATTGGCGTGCAGGGGGCGTTCGCGCGCGGCGAGGTGATCGCATGTGTCGGCCCCGACGGACGCGAAGTGGCGCGCGGTCTCACGAACTACAGCAGTGCGGAAACGAAGCTGATTCACCGCAAGCCGAGCGGCGAGATCGAGACGGTGCTTGGCTACATGCTGGAACCGGAGCTGATTCACCGCGACAACCTCGTGCTCGTGTAACCATTCGGCCAGACGTCCCGAGATACTAAAAAAGCCCGCGTTGTGCGGGCTTTTTGTTGCGATTGGCTCGGCAAGGCCGGTGGCCTGCGTCGCGCAGTCAGCGCAGCTGGCTCATCGCGGTGCGGTGGAACCGGATGTTCTCGAGAATCTGCTGGGTCGTGCCCTGTGGCATCTTGTTCGAGCAGAAGTAGTCCTGGTACAGCGCCGAGTGGTACGCGTTCAACTCGCCGTTCTCGATGCGACGCCAGTCGTTCTCGACCGTGCGGTCCCAGCCGTCGTGATCCGAATTCAGGCCGGCATACTGACGCCATTCGTAGGTGTCGCAGCGGATGCCTTCATAGTTCACGTTGCGTGCGCCTGCCGGGCTCGTGATGACGACCGCATAGCGCACGACGCCGTCGGTGCCGACCGCAAGCGACTTCGCATCGACGGAGAACTTGAGCGGCGTATTCTGAGACACGTTGAACGGCAGCAGGTCGCCCGCTTGCGGAAGCGGCGGCAGCGTGTCGACCGGGTTTTCCTTCCAGTTGCCCTGGCGGTCCAGCAGGTACACGAACTCGCTGTCATCCTTGTTGGTCGGCGTCTTCGAATTTGCGCAACCGGCCAGCGTGGCCGCCGCGACAATCGATGCGAGCGCGAGAGCAATCGCTTTCAATATGCATTCCTCGTAAAAAAAGGGCGCGACACAAGGTCGCGCCCGGTCATGCAGTCCGACTCGTCATTTGCCGACGATCTCGCGGGACGGCATCTCGTCGAGCGTGCTCGCCTCCACTTCGATCTCCGAACAGACTAACGATGTGTCGACAATCGTCAGCGTCTGCTGGACCTGCGCACCGATGACGCGCGGATAGCGCGACGGACGCGGCCCACGCGGCTTTTCGGCTCGCTGCGCCGGGCGGCGCAGGAAGCGCGACAGTTCCGTCAGCGCCAACTGATAGACATCCCGCTTGAACTCGATCACCGCATCGAGCGGCACCCAGTACTCGTTCCAGCGCCACGCATCGAACTCCGGGTGATCGGTCGCGCGCAAGCAAATGTCGCAATCGCGTCCGACCATCCGCAGCAGGAACCAGATCTGCTTCTGGCCGCGGTAATGGCCGCGTACTTCGCGTTTGATGAACTTGTCAGGCACCTCGTAACGCAACCAGTCGCGGGTGCGGCCGATTATCTTGACGTGTTCCGGGTGCAGGCCGGTCTCTTCGTGCAGTTCCCGGTACATCGCCTGCATGGGGGTCTCGCCGTACTTGATCCCACCTTGAGGAAACTGCCAGGAATGCTCGCGGAGCCGCTTGCCCCAAAACACCTCGTTGCGCGCGTTCAAGAGGATGATGCCGACGTTCGGGCGAAAGCCTTCACGATCCAGCATACAACCACCTTCGAATCCTTTAAAATTGCTTTGATTATAAACAGATAACGGGCGCTGCGCACCGTGACGGAGCGAATCCGCGCGGGGTGCACCGGCTGAATTGTCCCTGATTAGTCTGCTACGTCATCTGCGCCATCGTCGTCCCTCGTTGTTCGCCGCGCGCAGCTTTTTCACCTTGAAACTTTTTCGGGCGCCCCGCCTTGGGGCGCCGTATTTGGAACCGTCCGCATGAAAGCTTCCCGTTTCTTTATCGGCACCCTCAAAGAAGCACCGGCCGACGCAGAGATCGTCAGCCACAAGCTGATGGTGCGCGCCGGCATGATCCGTCGCGTCGCCGGCGGCATCTACAACTACCTGCCGGTCGGCCTGCGTTCGATTCGCAAGGTCGAGGCGATCGTGCGCGAGGAAATGAACCGGGCAGGCGCCATCGAGCTGCTGATGCCGGCCGTGCAACCGGCCGAGCTGTGGCAGGAATCGGGGCGCTGGGAACAGTACGGCCCCGAGCTGCTGCGCTTCAAGGACCGCAAGGACAACGACTTCGTGATCGGGCCGACGCACGAGGAAGTCATCACCGACATCGCGCGCAACCAGATCAAGAGCTACCGGCAGATGCCGGTGAACTTCTACCAGATCCAGACCAAGTTCCGCGACGAGATTCGTCCGCGCTTCGGCGTGATGCGCGGCCGCGAATTCATCATGAAGGACGCGTATTCGTTCGACAAGGACGCGGCCGGTCTGAACGAGTCGTATCGCAAGATGTATGACGCATACGTGCGCATCTTCACGCGCCTCGGCCTCGAGTTCCGTGCGGTCGCGGCCGACAGCGGCTCGATCGGCGGCAACTTCTCCCACGAGTTCCACGTGATCGCCGACACCGGCGAGGACGCGATCGCCTACTGCCCGACGTCCGACTTCGCGGCGAACATCGAGGCGGCCGAAGCGTTGCCGCTGATTGCCGAGCGCGCGGCGCCGGCCGAAGCGATGGAGAAGGTCGCGACGCCCGGCAAGGCGAAGTGCGAAGCCGTCGCCGAACTGCTGGCGATCCCGCTCGAGCGCACGATCAAATCGATCGTGCTCGCGACCGACAACGAAGGCGCCGAGCCGACCATCTGGCTCGTGATGCTGCGTGGCGATCACGACCTGAACGAGATCAAGGTGTCGAAGCTGCCGGGGCTGAAGAACCACCGCTTCGCGACCGAGCAGGAAATCGTCGAGTGGTTCGGCACGCCGCCGGGCTATCTCGGCCCGGTCGGCACGAAGAAGCCCGTGAAGGTGATCGCGGACCGCACGGTCGCGAACATGAGCGACTTCGTCGTCGGCGCAAACGAGGTGGACTATCACATCGCTGGCGTGAACTGGGGCCGCGACCTGCCCGAGCCGGACGTCGCCGACGTGCGCAACGTGCAGAAGGGCGATCCGTCGCCGGACGGCAAGGGCGTGATCGACATCTGCCGTGGCATTGAAGTCGGCCACGTGTTCCAGCTCGGCACCAAGTACTCGGAAGCGATGGGCGCGACGTTCCTCGACGAATCGGGCAAGCCGCAGCCGATGCTGATGGGCTGCTACGGCGTCGGCGTCACGCGTATTCTCGGCGCGGCGATCGAACAGAACTTCGACGATCGCGGCATCATCTGGCCCGAGTCGATCGCCCCCTTCGAGGTCGTGCTGTGCCCGATGGGCTACGATCGCAGCGACATGGTTCGCGAGGCGGCCGACAAGCTGTACGCGGAACTGGCCGCCGCCGGCATCGACGTGATCCTCGACGATCGCGGCGAGCGCCCGGGCGTGATGTTCGCCGACTGGGAACTGATCGGCGTGCCGCATCGCCTGGTGATCGGCGAGCGCGGCTTGAAGGAAGGCAAGATCGAGTACCAGGGCCGCCGCGACGCCGAAGCGACGCTGCTGCCGGCCGACGCCGCCGCGGCGACGGTGACGGAAAAGATCCGCGCTGCGCTCGCGCGCTAAGCGCTACAACAGGGGAACGCGGTGGAATACACCTTCCTGTCGGCCACCGTGCTCCTCGTGCTGATCACGGATCCGCTCGGCAACATCCCGCTGTTCATCACGGCGATGCGGGACGTGCCGCGCGAGCGGCGCGTGAAGCTGATCCTGCGTGAAGTGGGGATCGCGTTCGTGATCCTGCTGTTCTTCATGGTGGTCGGCGACCGCTTCCTGCGGATGATGAGCTTGACCGACCTGTCGCTGCGGCTCGGCGGCGGGATCGTGCTGTTCCTGATCGCGCTGCGAATGATCTTCCCGCATCCGGACGGCGCGCTCGGCAGCGATCCGCGCGCCGGGGGCGAGCCGTTCATCGTGCCGCTCGCGATTCCGGCGCTTGCCGGGCCGTCCGCGCTCGCGACGGTGATGCTGCTGACGTCGCAGGCGCCGGGCAAGATGTTCGAGTGGGTTGGCGCGCTGACGGTCACGATGATCGTCTGCGCGATCACGCTGGTGCTGGCCGAACGGATCCAGCAGTGGCTCGGCGAGCGGACCGTCGCGGCGTTCGAGCGGCTGATGGGTTTGGTGCTCGTCGCGATCTCGGTCGAGATGCTGCTGGCCGGCATCCGGGCGTTCGTGCACCAGCTGTAGCGCGGGCGGCGCGGCGCGTGCCGACGAAAAAAAGCGGCGCTCCGGGAAACCGGGGCGCCGCTTTTCTTTGTGGCGGGCAGGGCGGTCAGACGTTCGCGGTCAGTGCGCGGATCGTCGGCAGATTGCGCCAGTAGCCCTTTGCGTCCATCCCGCAGCCGAACACGTAGCGGTCCGGCACCGAGAAGCCGCAGAAGTCGGGATGCAGCGGTTTCGCCTTCGCGAGCGTCTTCTCGCACAGCACGGCGGACATGAAGCGTTTTGCACCCATGTCGAGGATGCGGTCGCGGATCGCGGCCATCGTCTCGCCTTCGTCGAGGATGTCGTCGAGCACGAGCACGATCCGGTCCTTCACCGATTCGCGCGGCGCGACGCGCCAGTGCATCTCCGGGCTGCCCTGCGTGGTGTTGCGGTAGCGGGTCAGGTGGATGTAGTCGAACTCCAGCGGGAAATCGAGATGCGGCAGCAGCATCCCGGTAAACACCGCGGCGCCACCCATCACCGAGAGCACGAGGGGAAACGCGTCGCCGATGTCGGCGCGGATCGCGTCGGCCATCCGGGCGATCGATGCGTTGACGGCATCGGCCGAGACGATCTCTTCGGAGTGGTCGAAAATGTGGAGGGCTTCTTCGCGGTTCATGTGTTCTGGCGGGCAGTCGGTATACAAATAAGGATGAAGCAGAACGGCCGGCGCGCGCTACGGCAAAAACCCGCGCGCCGACCGACGGGCGGAATCAGCGCATGCCGGGCATCATGCCCTTCAGGCCGCGCATCATCTTCTGCATGTTGCCGCCCTTCAGCTTCTTCATCATCGTACGCATCTGGTCGTACTGATTCAGCATCCGGTTGACTTCCTGCACCGGCACGCCGGCGCCGGCTGCAATACGGCGCTTGCGCGTCGCCTTGATGATTTCGGGTTTTGCGCGCTCGGCCGGCGTCATCGAGCTGATGATGCCTTCCATCCGGCGGATCGACTTCTCGGCCTGGCCCATGTCGGCGCCGGCCGCCGCCTGCTGGAATTGCGCGGGCAGCTTGTCCATCAGCGAGGACAGCCCGCCCATGTTCTTCATCTGCGAGATCTGCGCGCGGAAATCGTTCAGGTCGAAGTCGCCGCCTTTCTTCACCTTGTCGGCGAGCTTCTGCGCGGCCTGCACGTCGACGCCGCGCTGCGCCTCCTCGACGAGCGCGAGGATGTCGCCCATGCCGAGGATCCGGTTCGCCATCCGGTCCGGGTAGAACACCTCGAGGCCGTCGAGCTTCTCGGCGACGCCGACGAACTTGATCGGCTTGCCCGTGATGTGGCGCACCGACAGCGCGGCACCGCCGCGCGAATCGCCGTCGAGCTTGGTCAGCACGACGCCGGTGAGCGGCAGCGTGTCGTTGAACGCCTTCGCGGTGTTGACCGCGTCCTGGCCGAGCATCGCGTCGACGACGAACAGCGTTTCGGCCGGCTTCAGCGTGCCGTGCAGCGCGGCGATTTCCTGCATCATCGCCTCGTCGATACCGAGGCGGCCGGCCGTGTCGACGATCAGCACGTCATGGTAGTGGCGCTTCGCCCAGTCGACGGCCGCGAGTGCGATGTCGACGGGCTTCTGGTCCGGGGTCGACGGGAAGAAGTCGGCGCCGACCTGTTCGCTCACCGTTTTCAGCTGCATGATGGCGGCCGGGCGATACACGTCGCACGACACCGTCAGCACTTTCTTCTTGTACTTCTCGCGCAGCAGCTTCGCGAGCTTGCCGGCGGTCGTCGTCTTGCCGGCGCCCTGCAGGCCGGCCATCAGGATTACCGCGGGCGGCGTGACCGCGAGGTTCAGCTCGGCGGCCTTGCCTTCGTAGTCGCCGCCGATCACGGCGGTCAGTTCCTTCTGGACCACGCCGACGAGCGCCTGACCCGGCGACAGGCTGCTGATCACTTCCTCGCCGAGCGCCTTTTCCTTGACCTTGGCAATGAATTCGCGGACGACGGGCAGCGCGACGTCGGCTTCCAGCAGCGCGAGACGCACCTCGCGGAGCATCTCCTGGGTGTTCGCCTCGGTGAGCCGGGCCTCGCCGCGCAGCGTCTTGACGACGCGCGCCATCCGTTGAGTGAGATTGTCGAGCATGGGGAGCGATGGACAGTGGGGCCCGAAGGCGCAACGGAACCGAACAAAGGGAGCCGTCGCGGGAAGGGGGCCTAGTGTAAACTTCGAACATGGATATTGTACTGTATGCCCTCACCGCATTCCTGTACGGCGGCCTCGCCGTCGCAGGCTGGCGCACCCACCGCCAGGGCGCGACCTCGCTTGTCGCGAGCGTGCCGGCCGTGCCGGTTCCGGCGTCCGCCGCGTCGGGGATGAGCGGGGCCGGCCGCGCGCTGCTGTTCGCGGCGCTCGTCGCGCACGGCGTGCTGCTGCACATGACCATTTTTCCGAACGACGCGATGATCTTCGGCTTCGCGTTCGCGCTGTCCGCGATGTTCTGGCTCGGCGCCGGCATCTACTGGATCGAGAGCTTCTTCTTCCCGCTCGACAGCCTGCGCCTGCTGGTGCTGCCGCTCGCGTGCGGCGCGTCGCTGCTGCCGCTCGTGTTCGGCGGCGTGCGGGTGCTGCCTTATGCCGCAGCGCCGCTGTTCAAGATGCACTTCCTGATCGCGAACATCGCGTACGGCCTTTTCGCGATCGCCGCGCTGCACGCGGTCCTGATGCTGATGGTCGAGCGGCGCCTGCAGTCGCTGAGGAGCGGCGGGCGCGACGGCTCGACCGGCTGGATCGCGAGCTGGCTCGAGACACTGCCGCCGCTGCTCACGCTCGAGAAACTGCTGTTCCGCCTGATCGGCGCAGGCTTCGTGCTGCTCACGCTGACGCTCGCGTCGGGGATCCTGTTCAGCGAGCAGATCGATGCGCGCGCGCTGCGGCTCGATCACAAGACCGTGTTCGCGGTGCTGTCGTGGCTGATGTTCGGCGGCCTGCTGGTCGCCCACAAGACGTCGGGCTGGCGTGGACGCGGCGCCGCGCGCTGGGTGCTCGTGTCGTTTGCCGCGCTGCTGCTCGCGTATGTCGGCAGCCGGTTCGTTTTCGAGGTGCTGCTGCACCGCTCCGTGGTTTGAACGCAGGTCTCCGATGCGACAGATTCTTCTCCTGATTCTTCTCTTCTTCGCGGGTTCGTGGCTCACGCGCAAGCTGCGCCAGGCCCAGGAGCACGCACAGGCGCGCACCGGCCGCGGCGGCGGCTTTGATGGCGCACCCGGTTCCGGCGGCGCCGGGACGGCACGCCCGAACGGCGATGCGCGCTCGCTGCCCGAACCGATGGTGCGCTGCGCCGAATGCGGCGTGCATACGCCGAAGGGCGATGCCGTCGCCGCGGGTGGCGAATATTTCTGCAGCACCGAGCACGCGCAGCGCCACGGCGCACACGCGAGCGGCCGCGACGCCCGATGAGCGACGCAGCGCTGCTGTCGGTCGACGCGCACGGCTGGGTGCGCGAAGCGCGCCACGCGCCGTCGCCGAATTTCGAGGCGCGGCCCGCAGGCGCGGTGCCGACGCTCGTCGTCGTCCACAACATCAGCCTGCCGCCCGGCGAGTTCGGCGGCGACGCGATCGAGGCGCTGTTCCTGAATCGCCTCGATTGCGATGCGCACCCCTATTACCAGAGCCATCTGCGCGGCGTGCGCGTGTCCGCGCACTTCCTGATTCGTCGCGACGGTGAGCTCGTGCAGTTCGTGTCGTGCGACGAGCGCGCCTGGCATGCGGGCGCGTCCGAGTTCTTCGGCCGGCCGCGCTGCAACGACTTCTCGATCGGCATCGAGCTCGAAGGCGCGGACGACGTGCCGTTCGACGCGGCGCAGTACGCGACGCTCGGCGTGCTCGCGCGCACGCTCGCCGCGCGCTACCCGATCGATGCAGTGGCCGGGCATTCCGACGTCGCGCCGGGCCGCAAGACCGATCCGGGTCCGCACTTCGATTGGCAACGCTTCGCGGGCGATGCCGGCTTTTCCGCCGAATACTTTCCCTTCCGTCAGCACTGAGCGCAGGGTTTTTTGACCGGGGAAAGTTTTTTCTCCGACCAATGCCTTGTCGTGTCTGCGCGCGAGCGATGTCAAGACCTCCATCGCAAATTATCCGTTTTGACCTCGTCCGAATGTCCACTATACTTGGTGCCAGTTGAGCGGTTCTGTACTAGATATAGTGTGTGTCGCAGGGGAAACCCGAGCGGCACCGGCTGGCGGGCAACGCCGGCGGACAGGGTTCTCAGGGCGGCGCGCCAGGCCGGGCGGTCCGGGCGTCGCGATCAAGCGCAGCGAACTTCGACGGGGCAGGGTACACATGACGAAGCACACGACCGGAACGGTTGTCGCGCATCGACCGAACCGGCTTCCCCGACGCATCGCTCGCCTCTTACCGCTCGCGCACTCCATTGCGCAGCGTTCGTTTTAATCCGCGGTTCTCTCCGCACCATCCAACACCAGGAGCTTTGCACATGCAAACCACCGACAACGCGACGTCCCAGTACGAGAGCGCCTCGAGCCGTCCGCTCGGCGGGACCGAACAGGGCGCGCAGGCGCTCGCGCCGCAGGCCACGTTCGCCGACTACAAGGTGATCCGCCGCAACGGCAGCGTGGTGTCGTTCGAGCCTTCGAAGATCGCGATTGCGGTGACCAAGGCTTTCCTGGCCGTCAACGGCGGGCAGGGCGCGGCATCGGCGCGCGTACGCGAACTCGTCGAGCAACTGACGCACAACGTCGTGCGCGCGCTCGTGCGCAGCCGTCCGAACGGCGGTACGTTCCATATCGAAGACATCCAGGACCAGGTCGAACTCGCGCTGATGCGCGGCGGCGAGCACAACGTCGCGCGTGCGTACGTGCTGTATCGCGAGAAGCGTCACCTGGAGCGTCAGCATGCGGGCGAGGAAGCAGCAGCCAAGGGCGGCGAGTCGAGCACCGGCATCAACGTCGTCGACAACGGCGTCACGCGTCCGCTCGACCTGAACGCGCTGCGTGCGCTGATCGTGTCGTCGTGCGACGGCCTCGGCGCTGCGGTTAACCCTGACCCGATCGTCGCGGAAACGGTGAAGAACCTGTACGACGGCGTGCCGATGAGCCAGGTCTACGACTCGGCGATCCTCGCTGCGCGCACGATGATCGAAAAGGATCCGGCATACAGCCAGGTCACGGCCCGTATCCTGCTGCACACGATCCGTCGCGAGATCCTCGGCGAGGAAGTGCTCCAGGCCGAGATGTCGGCCCGCTACGCCGAGTACTTCCCGCAGTTCCTGAAGCGCGGCGTCGACGCTGGCCTGCTCGACGACAAGCTGCTGCAGTTCGACCTGAAGCGCCTCGGCGAAGCGCTCGACGCGAACCGCGACCTGCAGTTCGGCTACCTCGGCCTGCAGACGCTGTACGACCGCTACTTCCTGCACGTCGAAGGCACCCGCATCGAAATGCCGCAGGCTTTCTTCATGCGCGTCGCGATGGGCCTGTCGCTGAACGAGATCGACCGCGAAACGCGCGCGATCGAGTTCTACAACGTGCTGTCGAGCTTCGACTTCATGAGCTCGACGCCGACGCTGTTCAACTCGGGCACCCACCGCTCGCAACTGTCGTCGTGCTACCTGACGACGGTCGCGGACGATCTCGACGGCATCTATGAAGCGCTGAAGGAAAACGCGCTGCTGTCGAAGTTCGCCGGCGGTCTCGGCAACGACTGGACGCGCGTGCGCGCACTCGGCTCGCATATCAAGGGCACGAACGGCAAGTCGCAAGGCGTGGTCCCGTTCCTGAAGGTCGTGAACGACACGGCCGTCGCGGTCAACCAGGGCGGCAAGCGCAAGGGCGCGGTCTGCGCGTACCTCGAATCCTGGCACCTCGACATCGAGGAATTCCTCGAGCTGCGCAAGAACACCGGCGACGATCGCCGCCGCACGCACGACATGAACACGGCGAACTGGATTCCCGACCTGTTCATGAAGCGCGTGATGGAAGGCGCCGACTGGACGCTGTTCTCGCCGTCGACCTGCCCGGATCTGCACGACAAGTTCGGCGCGGAGTTCGAGAAGGCTTACACGGCTTACGAAGACAAGGTCGCGCGCGGCGAGATCAAGCTGTTCAAGAAGATCCCGGCGCAGCAACTCTGGCGCAAGATGCTCGGCATGCTGTTCGAAACCGGCCACCCGTGGATCACGTTCAAGGATCCGTGCAACGTGCGCTCGCCGCAGCAGCACGTCGGCGTCGTCCACTCGTCGAACCTGTGCACGGAAATCACGCTGAATACGAGCGACACCGAAATCGCGGTGTGCAACCTGGGCTCGGTGAACCTCGTCGCCCACCTGGTGAAGCAGGCCGACGGCAGCTACGCGCTCGACCACGACAAGCTGAAGCGCACGATCAGCGTCGCGATGCGCATGCTCGACAACGTGATCGACATCAACTACTACGCGGTGCCGAAGGCGCGTAACTCGAACCTGAAGCACCGTCCGGTCGGCATGGGCATCATGGGCTTCCAGGACTGCCTGCACCTGCTGCGCACGCCGTACGCGTCGGACGCGGCCGTCGAGTTCGCCGATCGTTCGATGGAAGCGGTCTGCTACTACGCGTACTACGCGTCGACCGAGCTGGCCGAGGAACGCGGCCGCTACTCGAGCTACCGCGGCTCGCTGTGGGATCGCGGCATCCTCCCGCAGGACACGCTGAAGCTGCTGACGGAAGCGCGCGGCGGCTACGTCGAGGTCGACACGTCCGAGTCGCTCGACTGGACGACGCTGCGTTCGCGGATCGCCGCGCACGGCATGCGCAACTCGAACTGCGTCGCGATCGCGCCGACGGCGACGATCTCGAACATCATCGGCGTGTCGGCCTGTATCGAGCCGACCTTCCAGAACCTGTACGTGAAGTCGAACCTGTCGGGCGAATTCACGGTGGTAAACGAGTACCTCGTTCGCGACCTGAAGGAACGCGGCCTGTGGGACGAAGTGATGGTCGCCGACCTGAAGTACTTCGACGGCATGCTGTCGCGCATCGACCGCATCCCGGCCGACCTGCGCGCGATCTACGCGACCGCGTTCGAAGTCGACCCGACGTGGCTGGTCGAGGCGGCGTCGCGTCGCCAGAAGTGGATCGACCAGGCGCAGTCGCTGAACATCTACATGGGCGGCGCGTCGGGCAAGAAGCTCGACGAGGTCTACAAGCTCGCATGGCTGCGCGGCCTGAAGACGACCTACTACCTCCGCACGATGGCGGCGACGCACGTCGAGAAGTCGACGGTCGCACACGGCGCGCTGAACGCAGTGCCGACGAGCGGCGGCTCGAGCAGCGGCGGCGCGCAAGGCGCGGCAGGCGGCTTCGGTGCGGCGGGCGGCGATGCATCGTCGGGCGCGGTCAATGCGGCACCGGCGCTGGCGCCTGTCGAAGCAGATGGTCCGGTGTGCACGATGCGTCCGGGCGATCCGGGCTTCGACGAGTGCGAAGCCTGCCAGTAACACTGGCGCGCATGACCTGAAGAAGGTTCGGGCGGCGCGCACGGCAACCGATCGAGGTTGAAGTGTGCGCCGCTCTCAACTAAAAAAATGATAAGGAATCTGTAACGCGACACTTGCGTTGCAGGCAGTGACAAGCGATCGAAACATCCCCGACGACGTCGCGTTTCGATCAGCGTTCGATGCGTCGAGCGCACCTCGCGATACATGCGTGACACGCGTCGCGCTCTGCATGAACGACGATGCGTTGCTCAAAGTGTTGTATCGAGGTCGCAACGCGAATCGAAAAAAGGATTTTTCGTGAGCGAACCCTTTTATCGCTCAGGAAAAGATGGTACAAACCGTTCTAAATTGATGGTGAGAATTTATGCTCAACTGGGATGACGAGAAGACTGCCGTAACCCCCGCGAGCGGAGCGCAGCAGAACGCGATGCGCACCTCCGCAGGGATGGCTGTCGGACAGCAGGCTGCAACGCCTGCCGCCCATCAGGTCCGCGACATTTTCGAAGGCGATCTTGCGGTGCCGCCGCAAGCATCTGCTGTTCCCGCTGGCGGTTCGGAAGCGCGGGTCAATGTCGCCGACAAGCGCATCATCAACGGCCAGACTGATGTCAATCAGCTGGTGCCGTTCAAGTACAAGTGGGCGTGGGAAAAGTATCTGGCGGGTTGCGCGAACCACTGGATGCCGCAGGAAATCAACATGTCCCGCGACATCGCACTGTGGAAGGACCCGAACGGTCTGACCGAGGACGAGCGCCGCATCGTCAAGCGCAACCTCGGTTTCTTCGTGACGGCCGATTCGCTCGCCGCGAACAACATCGTGCTCGGCACGTACCGCCACATCACGGCGCCCGAATGCCGGCAGTTTCTGCTGCGCCAGGCGTTCGAGGAAGCGATCCACACGCACGCGTATCAATACATTGTCGAATCGCTCGGTCTCGACGAAGGCGAGATCTTCAACGCGTACCACGAGGTCACGTCGATCCGCGCGAAGGACGAATTCCTGATCCCGTTCATCCACACGCTGACGGATCCAGCCTTCAAGACCGGCACGCTCGAAGCGGATCAGAAGCTGCTGAAGTCGCTGATCGTGTTCGCCTGCATCATGGAAGGCCTGTTCTTCTATGTCGGCTTCACGCAGATCCTCGCACTCGGCCGCCAGAACAAGATGACGGGTGCTGCAGAGCAATATCAGTACATCCTGCGTGACGAGTCGATGCACTGCAATTTCGGCATCGACCTGATCAACCAGATCAAGCTCGAGAACCCGCATCTCTGGACCGCGGAATTCCGTGCCGAGATCCGCGAGCTGTTCAAGCAGGCTGTCGAACTCGAATACCGCTACGCCGAGGACACGATGCCGCGCGGCGTGCTGGGTTTGAACGCGTCGATGTTCAAGAGCTATCTGCGCTTCATCAGCAACCGTCGTTGCCAGCAGATCGGCCTCGATCCGCTGTTCCCGAACGAGGAAAACCCGTTCCCGTGGATGAGCGAGATGATCGACCTGAAGAAGGAACGCAACTTCTTCGAGACGCGTGTGATCGAGTATCAGACGGGCGGTGCGCTGTCCTGGGAATAACCCGCAGCAGCGAACCCGTCACATGATGGAGCAGCCGGCGGCCTCTCGGCCCCGGCCCAAGGTTTAGGAGCAAGAACGCCTGATGCAAAGCATGCCCGGTGCCTTAACGGCCCAACGACATGATCGGCACTTTGCGAACCCTTCAGTGGGATGGGCAAACTTCCCTCCGGAAAAAGCGGGCAGCCGTGTGGCGGTCCGCTTGATCAAGCGATTAGGGGTAGCGGCGCGAGGTGCGCCGGCTACCGACTTGATTTGGCGCGCGAGGCCATGGGGTCACGCGCGCCATACCGTATTCATTAGCGTAAGCGCGTGGTATCCGCGTACGCCGATGAATAGCCCGCTTCGAAGCGCACGTCCTGAACAGCGTCCGCGGGAAGCGGGTTTTGACGAAGGGTGTAGTTTGAACTGACTCTCATCTGAACCTGAAGGAGAACAACATGGCTACTGCCAAGAAGAAACCGGCTGCTAAGAAGGTCGCTGCCAAGAAGACCGTTGCGAAGAAGGCTGCTGCTCCGGCGAAGAAGGCCGCTGCAGTGAAGAAGGTTGCTGCGAAGAAGGTCGCGGTGAAGAAGGTTGCCGCGAAGAAGGCAGCACCGGCGAAGAAGGCCGCAGCGAAGAAGGTCGCGGCAAAGAAGGTCGCAACGAAGAAGGTTGCAGCCAAGAAGGTCGCTGCGAAGAAAGTCGCGGTGAAGAAGGTTGCCGCGAAGAAGGCAGCACCGGCGAAGAAGGCCGCAGCGAAGAAGGTTGCAGCGAAGAAGGTCGCAGTGAAGAAGGTTGCTGCGAAGAAGGCAGCACCGGCTAAGAAGGCTGCTGCGAAGAAGGCCGCGCCGGCGAAGAAGGCTGCCGCCAAGAAGGCTGCTGCGAAGAAGGCTGCCCCTGCGAAGAAGGCTGCGCCTGCCAAGAAGGCTGCCGCCGCACCGAAGGCTGCTGCCGCACCGAAGGCCGCTGCCCCGGCGAAGAAGGCTGCTGCTCCGAAGAAGGCCGTCGTGAAGAAGGCTGCACCGGCAACCACCGCGTCGACCGCATCGGTCGCGCCGGCATCGGGCGTGAAGACCGCGCTCAACCCGGCAGCGGCATGGCCGTTCCCGACCGGCAGCCGTCCGTAATCGCGGCTGACCAGTACCACCCGGACACTCACGTGGTGTCCGCGGGTTGAGTAGCGCTACTCAATCGGTCCCGCCATCTGGCTCAGGTGGCGGGATTTTTTTCGTCCGTATTCATCGATGTGTCGACCGGTTGCCGGGCACGAACGAAAAAAAACGCATGTGCAGCGTCGCACATGCGTTCGACCGCGGCTTGCGCCGCGTGCTGAGGATGCTCGTTAGTGCGTGACGCGCGTGACGCCGCCGCTCGACAGCAGTCGCACACGCTCGCCGGCGCGGAACATTTCGCCGCTCGCCGCCTGCGTGATCGAGCGCAGGTCGCCGTTGTCGAGGCGCACGGTGATTTCGACACCGTTCGCCGTGCTGAGGTTTTCGCCGACCGCGTTGCCCGCGACCGCGCCGACGAGACCGCCCGCGATGGCCGTCAGGATCGACCCCTTGCCGCCGCCGATCGCGCTGCCCGCGACCGCGCCGAGCGCACCGCCACCGAGCGTGCCGATCGCGCTGCCGCCGCCGTCGGACTGGATGCGCACGGCACGGACGCTTTCGACGGTGCCCATGCGAACGGTTTGTTCGCGCTGCGCCTGGCCGACGCTATAGACATCTGCGGAGCCCGGCGCCGTGAAGCAGCCCGCGAGCGTGAGCGTGGCCGTCAGCATGGCGGTGAGCGTGAGGGTTTTCTTGGTCAACATTTTTACTCTCCCACAATATTCATTTGAGACTGTACCCGAAGGCAGCCTCGAAACGCGCGTCGATTTCGGCGCGCGTCAGTGCGTAAGTTTGAGGCCCCTGGTGGGCGATCTTGATCGAGCCCATCAGGCTCGCGAGGCGGCCCGTCGTTGCCCAGTCGAGGCCATTCTCGATGCCGTACAGCAGGCCGCCCCGGAAGGCGTCGCCGCAGCCGGTCGGATCGACGACACGCTCGGCTTGCACAACCGGAATCTGTTCTTCGCCGTTTTTGTGAAGAATGGTGGCGCCGTGCTCGCCGCGCGTGATGATCAACGCCTGAACCCGGCTGGCGATTTCCTGTTCGGACCAGCCCGTCTTGTCGCTGACGAGCTTGCCCTCGTAGTCGTTGACCGCGACGAAGGTCGCGAGTTCAATGATGCGGCGCAGCGTCGCACCATCGAACAGCGGCAGGCCTTGGCCCGGATCGAAGATGAACGGGATGCCGGCCTTCGCGAATTGCTCGGCGTGCTGGACCATCCCGTCGAAGCCGTCCGGCGCGACGATGCCGAGCTTCACGCCCGACACTTCGTCCGCGCGGTTCAGGTGCGACTGCATCATCGCGCCCGGGTGGAATGCGGTGATCTGGTTGTTCTCGAGATCGGTCGTGATCATCGCCTGCGCGGTATGCGTTTCGGGCACCACGCGCACGCTGGCCTTGGACAGGCCTAGGCTGTCGAGACGCTCGAGATAGCGATCGGCGTCGTTCGCGCCGACCGTCGCCATGATGCGCGCGTCGCCGCCGAGCATGTGCAGCGCGTAAGCGATGTTCCCCGCGCAACCGCCGAATTCGCGACGCATCGTCGGCACGAGGAAGCTCACGTTCAGCAGGTGAACCTGGTCGGGCAGGATGTGCTCGCGAAACCGGCCTTCGAAGGTCATGATGTTGTCGTAGGCGAGCGAGCCGCAAATCAGCGTAGTCAAGGCGTGCGTTCCTGTAGAGAGCAAAAGGAAGCGGCCGCCCGGCCGGTGCGCCGAGGCCGTCGGGCCTCGCGCGGCAGGGCCGGGCGGCAGCGGGTTACTTCAGTGCGGCGAGCGCTGCGTCGTAATTCGGCTCGTCCTTGATCTCGCCGACGAGTTCCGCGTGGATCACCTTGTCCTGCGCGTCGAGCACGACGACCGCGCGGGCCGTCAGGCCATTCAGCGGGCCGCTCGTCACGTCGACGCCGTACGCGTTCGCGAACGCGCGGGCGCCGCGGAACGTCGAAGCCGTCACGACGTTCGCGAGGCCTTCCGTCGTGCAGAAGCGCGTGGCGGCGAACGGCAGGTCGCCGGATACGACGATCACGACCGTGTTGTCGAGCGACGACGCGGCTTCGTTGAACTTGCGGGTCGACGTCGCGCAGGTCGGCGTGTCGAGGCTCGGGACGATGTTCAGCACCTTGCGCTTGCCGGCGAAGCTGGCGAGCGACAGATCGGCGAGGTCCTTGCCGACCAGCTTGAAGTCGGGGGCTTGCGAGCCGACGGCCGGGAACGTGCCGGCGAGATCGATCGGGTTGCCACCCAGCGTAACTTTGCTCATGTTCGTGCTCCGAAATAGCGCGCCGCTGCGGCGCGCGGGTTGAGACGGCGCGCATGCACGCGCCGCGGGGCGTCACGGATAGAAGATCTGGACGCGGAAATTCGAGGCGGGCGCGCCGTTCGTGTCGAGACGGACGACCATCGTCCGCGTCGTGCCGGGCGGCAGCCCGGCGTCGATCGGCGTGCCCGGGCGGACGTAGTCGCGCGGCGCAAGCACGCGGCGCACGGTCACGTGATTCGTGTCGTCGAGCAGCGTCAGCTCGAGAGACGGGTAGGCGAGTGCGACGCGGTAGCGGTTCGTCAGCGGTACCTTCAACTCCAGCACGCGCGGGCCGTCGAGCTGGCGCAGATCGGCCGCGTCGAGCCGCAGGCCGTCGATCGCGCGCGGCGGCGTGACCGTGCAGCCGAGCGGCGCGCACGCCTGCCGGAACCAGCCCTGCGTGACCGGCCAGTAGATCATCACGGTTTCGCGCTGCCACCACGCGAGTTGCGCGACGAGCAGCACCGCGAGCGCGGCAGCGATGAGTCCGCCGAAAAAGCCGCCGAGCATCCCGCGTCGCTCTGGCGCGCGCGTCTCGCGGGTCACGGCGAAGTGCGGGCGATCGTCGTCGGCCAGTGTGGCGGGGAAGGGCGCGGCCGATCTGACGGCCGGTTGGGCAGCCGTTTCGCTGGCGGCCGCGGCCGGTCCGGCGGCGCGCGTGTCGGCGTTGGCATCGTGTTCAGGGACGGCTTGCGCCGGCGTGAATGCGAAGCGCGGTTCGCGCGGTGCGTGTTCGTCGTCGGGTACGGAGAAGTGCGCGTTGCCGATGGGTTCGTTCGCGTCGGTGGCCGACGGCGTGTGCGCGACGAAGCGCGGTTCGCGCAGGTCGGATTCGGCGGGTGCCGTGGCCCGCGATGTGCCGGATGAGTCGGTTTCGTGCCCCGCCAAGTCCGGCTCGGCCGACGCGACAGCGTGCAGTTCGGCGGGGGCCGATGCGATCGGGGCGGGCGTGCCGGAGAGGTGGACGACACCGGCGTCCATGGCCGGCAGCGCGAGCGGCACCAGCGGCTCGGTGCGCACGGTCTGTACGTTGTGCTGCAGGGACGGGTCGACGCCGGCATCGAGCCACGGCGCCCACATGTCCCAGCCTTCGGGCTTGTAGTCGGAACCGGGCGCCGGCTCGACCGGTGCGTCGGTGGTGAAGAGCCGCACGGGCGCGGCTTCGTGTTGCGGTTCGGCGGCGGCCGGCCCGGCCGGTGCCGCTTCGGTCAGCGCCGGCTCGGGCCGCCGTGCCGGTTCGGGAACGAGCGACTGCGACGCGTTGAAGACCTGATGGCAGTGTCCGCAGCGCACGAGCCCGTCATGCAGCGAGAGCTGTTCCTGCTGCAGCCGGAAGACGGTTTCGCAATGAGGGCAGCGCGTCGCAAGAAGCATGTCGAGCCGGGCGGCCTGCTGGCCAAAGTGAAGGACAGCGCTATTCTAATGGCTTTCCCGCCGCGTTCCGGCGAGGCATACCCAACCTTCGTGTTCGCGCCAGACCGAGATGTCGACATAGCGCGCATAGACGGCCGCGACTTCGTCCGCCTGGCGCGCGAGCACGCCCGACAGCGCGATGCGCCCGCCCGGTTTCACCTTCGATGCGAGCATCGACGCCATCAGCTTCAGCGGGTTCGACAGGATGTTGGCGACGACGATGTCGAATTCTCCGGCCGGGCACGCGTCGGGCAGCCCGTACGTCACTTCCGCATGGTTGCGTTCGCTGTTCTGTCGCGCCGATTCGACCGCTTGCGGATCGATGTCGATGCCGACCACGGGGTTCGCCCCGCATTTCTTCGCGAGGATCGCGAGGATGCCCGAGCCGCAGCCGTAGTCGAGCACGGACTGGCCGGGCTTGACCGACTGTTCGAGCCATTCCATGCACAGGCGCGTGGTCGGGTGGCTGCCCGTGCCGAATGCGAGACCGGGGTCGAGTTCGAGGATCAGTGCGTCGGGGTCGGGAGCGTCGTGCCACGACGGCACGACCCAGATCCGCTCGCCGATCGGAATCGGCTCGAACTGCGACTGCGTGAGCCGCACCCAGTCCTGCTCCTCGACTTCGCGCACGTCGAACTTCGGCGTATCGGCGATGCCGATCTCGTTCGCGGCCGCCGCGAGCAGCACGGCCGGCTCGTGATCGGGCGACAGCAGCGCGATCACGCGCGAGTGCTGCCACGCGGTGCGTTCGGGCACGAGGCCCGGCTCGCCGAAGAGCGGCTGTTCGTCGGGCGTGTCGGCGTCGGCGTCCTCGACGGACACCGACAGCGCGCCGAGGTCGAGCAGTGCGTCGGACAGCGCCTCCGCATGCTCACGGGCCAGTTCGACGACGAGTTCGCGATAACTCATGCTTACGCTTCTTCCGGTGCGACCTGCTGCTTCTGCGCGAGCCGGTTTTCGAGGTAATGGATGCTGGTGCCGCCTTCGACGAACTTCGAGTCGATCATCAGCTCGCGGTGCAGCGGGATGTTGGTCTGGATGCCTTCGACGACCATCTCCGACAGCGCGATGCGCATCCGGCGGATCGCCTGGTCGCGCGTCGCGCCGTAGGTGATCAGCTTGCCGATCATCGAATCATAGTTCGGCGGCACGAAATAGCCATTGTAGGCGTGGGAGTCGACGCGCACGCCGGGACCGCCCGGCGTATGCCACGACGTGATCCGGCCCGGCGACGGCGTGAACTTGAACGGATCTTCGGCGTTGATCCGGCATTCGATCGCATGTCCGCGGAACTGGATGTCGCGCTGGCGCAGCGCGAGCTTCTCGCCGGCCGCGATGCGGATCTGTTCCTGCACGATGTCGACGCCCGTGATCAGCTCCGACACCGGATGCTCGACCTGCACGCGCGTGTTCATCTCGATGAAGTAGAACTCGTTGTTCTCGTACAGGAATTCGAACGTGCCCGCGCCGAGATAGCCCATCTTCTTGCACGCGTCCGCGCAGCGGTCGCCGATGCGCTCGATCAGGCGGCGCGGAATGCCGGGCGCCGGCGCTTCCTCGATCACCTTCTGGTGACGGCGCTGCATCGAGCAGTCGCGCTCGCCGAGCCAGATCGCGTTCTTGTGCGCGTCCGACAGCACCTGGATCTCGATGTGGCGCGGGTTCTCGAGGAACTTCTCCATGTACACCTGCGGGTTGCCGAACGCACGGCCGGCTTCCTCGCGGGTCATGTTGACCGCGTTGACGAGCGCGGCCTCGGTGTGCACGACGCGCATCCCGCGCCCGCCGCCGCCGCCCGCCGCCTTGATGATGACCGGATAGCCGATCGCGCGCGCAATCTTCACGATCTCCTTCGGATCGTCCGGCAACGCGCCTTCCGAGCCCGGCACGCATGGCACGCCGGTCTTGATCATCGTCTGCTTCGCGGTGACCTTGTCACCCATCATGCGGATCGTTTCCGGGCGCGGGCCGATGAACGTGAAGCCCGACTGCTCGACGCGTTCCGCGAAGTCGGCGTTCTCCGACAGGAAGCCGTAGCCGGGGTGGATCGCCTCGGCATCGGTGACTTCCGCGGCGCTGATCAGCGCCGGCATGTTCAGGTAGCTCAGGTTCGACGGGGCCGGGCCGATACAGACGGCTTCGTCCGCGAGGCGCACGTACTTGGCTTCCTTGTCGGCTTCCGAGTAGACGACCACCGTCTTGACGCCGAGTTCGCGGCACGCGCGCTGGATGCGCAGCGCGATTTCACCGCGGTTGGCAATGAGGATTTTTTCAAACATAGCGAGTATTCGTCTCTTCGAGGGGCGCGCGAACGGCGCCTGGCGAGCATCGGCGGCGCGCGGCCCGCAGGCCGCGCGGCGGACTTAGCCGATCACGAAAAGCGGCTGGCCGTATTCGACGGCCTGGCCGTTCTCGACGAGGATTTCCTTGATCACGCCGGCCTTGTCCGATTCGATCTCGTTGAGCAGCTTCATTGCTTCGATGATGCAGATCGTCTGGCCTTCCTTGACCGTGTCGCCCACCTGGACGAACGGGTCCGCGCCCGGCGACGGCGCGCGATAGAACGTGCCGACCATCGGCGACGTCACGACGTGGCCTTGCGGCACGGCGGGCGCGGCAGCGGCGCCCGCGGCCGGCGCGGCAGCCGCGCCTTCGGTCGGCAGCGCGACCGCCGGGGCCGGCGCGCTGACCTGCGGGGCAAATCCGCCCGTCGGCTGGACATAGACCGGCGGCGCGTTCTTGACGATACGCACCTTGCCTTCGCCTTCCGTCACTTCCAGCTCGGAGATGCCGGATTCGGAGACGAGGTCGATCAGAGTTTTCAGCTTACGAAGATCCATCGGGAATTCCCCTTTCAATACGTGAAAGCGCCGGTGGGACCGGCGCTGAATCTAGATCGCGAAATCAGCCGCGCGACGCGCCTTGCAGCTTGTCGAGCGCGTACTCGAGCGCGTACAGATAACCTTTCCAGCCGAGCCCGCAGATCACGCCTTCGGCCTGGTCGGAAAAGTAGGAGTGATGCCTGAAGGCTTCGCGGCGGTGCACGTTCGACAGATGAACCTCGACGAACGGGATGCCAACGCCGGCGATCGCGTCCCGGATCGCGACGCTCGTGTGCGTATACGCGGCGGGATTGATCAGGATGAAATCGGTCTGTTCCTCCCGCGCGGCCTGGATGCGGTCGACGAGCGCGCCTTCATGGTTGCTCTGGAACGACGACAGTTCGGCGCCGGCCTCCTGCGCCCGCGCGGCAAGCGCTTGATCGATCTGCGCGAGCGTGACGCGGCCGTACACCTCCGGTTCCCGGGTGCCGAGAAGGTTCAGGTTGGGGCCGTGCAGCACCAGCAATCGTGTCATGGTCGCTTCTATTTCTGCGGAATTGCGCGAACTTTAGCGCTATTTAGAGAAATTTGTCTAGTTTTGCCGAACGGCCGGGCGCGCCGGACCTGCAAGAATTACCGGTGCGGCCGCAAAGTATCAGCGAATTCACGTGAAATTGCGGCGATCGACGCACAAATCGCCGCCAACGCGCAGGCAGCCGTTCAGGGCGATCACAACGCGTCGAGGGTCTTTTTCAGCTCGGCCGGTTGGATTTGTCCCAATTTTGTCTCGCGAATCTTGCCGGTTTCGTCGATGACGACCGTAAACGGCAGCGCGCCGGCGGTATTTCCGAAATTACGGGCCAGATCGGCGCCCGCATAACCGCTGACGAAAACCGGATAGTCGACCTTCACCTTCTGCAGAAAGTTCTTCACGTTCTGGTCGGAATCGACGCCGATCCCGATGAAACGGATCCCCTTCTGCTTGTATTGGTGCGACAGCGCGACGAGCTCCGGCATCTCTTCGACGCACGGGCCGCACCATGACGCCCAGAAATTGACCACGACCTTCTGGCCCTTGAAGGAAGCGAGCGACGCCGGCTTGCCGTCGACACCGGTCAGCGACGCGGCCCACAGCTGGTCGACCGGGCTGCCGTTCGCGGCGGGTGCGGCGACGGCGACGCCGTCATCGGCGCTGCCGCCGCGGAACCAATGGCCGGCGGCGATTCCGCCGGCGACGGCGGCGGCCGCGACCACCGCGAGCGCCAACATGCGTTTCATCATCATCGTTGAATCATTCCGGTTCGGAAGGGGCGTTGCTGGCCTCGAGCAGCGCGCGCAACGCGGTGGCGTCGGCGCGGGCGACCCGGCCGCGGGCGTCGGCCTTGACCGCGCCGCGCAGGTCGTCGCTCGCGTAGAGCGCGACGTGAATGCCGATCGCGTCCACGTCGCGTCGCGGGCGCCACAGGAAGCTGAGCGTCTCGACGTCGGCGCGACCGGCGAAATGCCGCGTTTCGGACACGTCGTACTGAACGTTCTGGTTCAGCAGGTAGATCGCGACGTCCTTCGAGTTGTCGGTGAATATCTGCAAATGGATGTCCGAATGCGCGTTCGCGGTGCCGTTCAGCACCGCGCCCGTCACGTACGGATTGAACTCGGCGAGCCGGCGCATCCAGTCGAGCGCGATCTCGCGCAGGCGGCGCAGTTCGTCCGGCTGTGTGTCGCTCTGGAACAGGGCGAGGTACTCGCGCAGTTCTTCCTCGATCAGATCGTTATCAGGCAGCCATTCGCCGGCAACGCGCGTATCGCCGAACAACTGGCGCGCGGCCTTGCGTTTCGCGCTGGCGTAATCGAGGCCGTCCTCCGCGATCAGGCGGGCGGCGGACTGGGCAATTTCCTCGCGGGCGCGCCGCGGGTCGACAAGAGGTTTGCGAGACATGATCCGGCAATCATACTCGATCGCCGCCACGGCCGAACGCGGTGCGGCCGGGTGCCGCCCGCCGCGCCGCGCGGTGTTCGGATCCATCGTTCGGGCCGCCGGGCAGGGCGGGCCGTCAGTTACAATGACGGTCTTTGTGTCGCGGCGAAAGTCGTTGGCCGGGCGGCCTGTCCGGCGTGCCGCAGACCTTCCTTTCCGAATCGACGGCGCCCGGCGGCGCGAAAGCATTCATCTATGCACATCCACATTCTTGGCATCTGCGGCACCTTCATGGGCGGTCTCGCCGTGCTCGCGCGCGAGGCGGGCCACACGGTGACGGGTTGCGACGCGGGCGTCTATCCGCCGATGAGCACGCAGCTCGAGGCGCAGGGCATCACGCTGATCGAGGGCTACGGCGCCGAGCAGATCGAGCTGAAGCCCGACCTGTTCGTGATCGGCAACGTCGTCACGCGCGGCAACCCGCTGATGGAGGCGATTCTCGATCGCGGCCTGCCGTATGTATCGGGCCCGCAATGGCTCGGCGAGCACGTGCTGGCCGGTAAATGGGTGCTGGCGGTCGCGGGCACGCACGGCAAGACGACCACGTCGTCGATGCTCGCGTGGCTGCTGGAAGATGCCGGCCTGAACCCGGGCTTCCTGATCGGCGGTGTGCCGCTGAACTTCGGTGTGTCGGCGCGGCTGACCGATTCGAGTTTCTTCGTGATCGAGGCCGACGAGTACGATACGGCGTTCTTCGACAAGCGCTCGAAGTTCGTCCACTACCGGCCGCGCACCGCGGTGCTCAACAATCTCGAATTCGATCACGCCGACATCTTCCCGGATCTCGCCGCGATCGAGACGCAATTCCATCACCTCGTGCGCACCGTGCCGGGCGTTGGCCGGATCGTGACCAACGGCCGCTCGGACGCGCTGGAGCGCGTGCTCGCGCGCGGCTGCTGGAGCGAGGTCGAGCGCTTCGGCGTCGACGGCGGCTGGCAGGCGCTGCCTGCCGAAGACGGCGTGCTGGTCGACGAGCGTTTCGCGGTGTACGCGCAGGCCGAGCGCGTCGGTGAAGTCGCGTGGCAGGTGCAGGGCGACCACAACCGGATGAACGCGCTCGCGGCGATCGCCGCCGCGCGCCACGTCGGCGTGCCGCCCGCGCAGGCCGCCGAATCCCTCGCATCGTTCCGCAACGTGAAGCGGCGCATGGAAGTGCGCGGCAGCGTGGACGGCGTGACCGTCTACGACGACTTCGCGCACCATCCGACCGCGATCGAAACGACGATCGCCGGCCTTCGTGCGCGCATCGGTCGCCAAAATTCCCGCATTCTCGCCGTGCTCGAGCCGCGTTCGAACACGATGAAGCTCGGTGTGATGAAGGCGCAATTGCCGGCAAGCCTCGCCGACGCCGACCTGGTGTTCGGCTACGGTGCCCCGACCGGGCGCGACGCGCTCGGCTGGAACCTCGGCGACGCGCTCGCGCCGCTCGGCGACAAGGCCCGGGCGTTCGACGATCTCCACCTGCTGGTGAAATCGGTCGTCGAGGCCGCGCGCCCGGGCGACCACGTGCTCGTGATGAGCAATGGCGGCTTCGGCGGCGTGCATCAGAAGCTGCTCGACGCGCTCGGGAGCCGCGCGTGATCCTGTACCTGCACGGATTCCGGTCGTCGCCGGAGTCGCAGAAGTCGCGGCTCCTCGCCGCGCGCATGGCCGAACTCGGTCGCACGCACGAGTGGCGCTGCCCGTCGCTGTCGGTATCGCCGCTCGAGGCGATCGCCGTCGCGGAAGCCGAGGTGGCCGGTGCGCGCGACGTGACGGTGATCGGCAGCTCGCTCGGCGGCTACTACGCAACCTGGCTCGCCGAAAAGCGCGGCTGGAAGGCGGTGGTGCTGAATCCGGCGATCGTGCCGCAGCGCGACCTCGAGCAGTATCTGGGCGAACAGCCGCTGTGGCACGGCGGCGGGTCGATCGTCGTCGAACGCCGACACCTGCACGAGCTCGATGCGCTGCGCGTGCCGGCGATTTCGCGGCCCGAACGCTACTATCTGTTCGCGGCGACCGGCGATGAAGTGCTGGACTACCGCGAGATGCTCGCCCATTACCCGGGCGCGAAAACGCGCGTGATCGAAGGCAGCGATCATGGAATCAGTGAATTTGCCGACTATATCGACGACGTTCTCGCCTTTTGCGACGAAAGAACGTCATGAACACGGCGTCATGCCGATCGAATTCCCATCATCATGCGGCGCCGCCGATGCGGCGCCCGGCAGTCTGAACGAGAGTACTGAGTGAACGTTTTCTTCGAGGAATCGGGCAGTTTCAAGGCGGGCAGCGTGCTGTCGCGCCAGGGCGACGCGTTTCAGGTCGAATTGCCCGGCGGGCGGCGCGCGAAGGTGCGTGCAAAAGACGTGCTGATCGAATTCGAGAAGCCGGCCGCCGGCGAGCTGATGCAGGAAGCCGATACGGCCGCGCAGCAGATCGACCTGGATTTCCTGTGGGAATGCGCGCCGGCCGAGGAGTTCGCGTATACGGCGCTGGCCTCGGAATATTTCGGCGCGACCTACGGCCCGGTCGAGCGCGCGGCGCTGGTGCTGCGGCTGCACGGCTCGCCCGTCTACTTCCGCCGCAAGGGGCGCGGCCAGTATCAGCGGGCGCCGGAAGATCAGCTCAAGATGGCGCTCGCGTCGCTCGAGCGCAAGCGTCAGCAGGCGCTCGTCCAGGCGCAGTATGAAGAGGAACTGAAGGCCGGCAAGCTGCCGGAAGCGTTCGCGGGCAAGGTGCTCGGGCTGCTGACGCGGCCGGACAAGAACGCGATCGAATACAAGGCGATGGAAGCGGCGGCCGGGGCGCGCGGCGTGTCGCCGGCGCGGTTGATGCTCGACTGCGGCGGCATCGCGTCGCCGCGTGCGCTGCACGAGGCGCGCTTCCTCGCGGAATTCTTCCCGCACGGCACGGGCTTCCCCGCCGTCACGGTCGGCCCGCTGCCGGACGACCTGCCGCGCGCGGACGTCGAGGCGTTCTCGATCGACGACATCACGACGACCGAAATCGACGACGCATTCTCGGTCGAACACCTGTCCGACGGTCGCGTGCGGATCGGCGTGCACATCGCGGCGCCGGCGCTCGGCATCGTGCGCGGCGACGCGGTCGACGCGATCGCGCGCGCACGCCTGTCGACCGTCTACATGCCGGGCGACAAGATCACGATGCTGCCGGATGACGTCGTCGACGTGTTCACGCTGAAGGAAGGCGATTACCGCCCGGCGCTCTCGCTGTACATCATCGTCAACCGCGAGACGCAGGAGATCGTCGCGAACGAGACGCGTGCCGAACTCGTGTTCGTGAAGAACAACCTGCGCCACAACACGCTCGACGAGCTCGTCAATGAAGAGACGCTCGCGGCCGGCACCGGCGACTACCCGCACAAGGACGACATCGCCGTGCTGTGGCCGCTCGCGCAGGCGCTGTTCGAGAAGCGCCAGGTCGCGCGCGCGGGCTATGGCCTGAAGCGCGAAGTGCAGCGCAACACCGACTACAACTTCTACGTCGAAGGCGAGCACGTGACGATCACGCCGCGCCGCCGCGGGTCGCCGCTCGACCTGATCGTGTCGGAGCTCGCGATCCTCGCGAACTCGACGTGGGGCGCGTTCCTGCACGATCACACGGTGCCGGGCATCTACCGCTCGCAGCGCGGCTTCGGCGCGCCGGGCCCGAAGCGCACGCGGATGCAGACGACGGCCGCGCCGCACGAAGGCCTCGGTGTCGCTCAGTACGCGTGGAGCACGTCGCCGCTGCGCCGCTATGTCGACCTGGTGAACCAGTGGCAGTTGCTCGCATGCGTGCAGCACGGCGTCACGGCCAAGCTCGCCGCGCCGTTCAAGCCGAAGGACGCCGACCTGTACGCGGTCGTGCAGGGCTTCGACGACACCTATACCGCTTACGCCGACTACCAGCGCCGGATGGAGTACTTCTGGTGCCTGCGCTGGCTCGCCCAGGAGCAGAAGAAGCAGGTCGTCGCGAGCGTCGTGAAGGGCGACCTGGTGCGCCTCGAGGAAATTCCGCTGCTGCTGCACGTGCCGGGGCTCGGCGTGCATGCGCGCGGCACGCGCGTGCTGCTCGACGTGATGTCGCTCGACGAGCTGACGATCGAGGCGTCGGTGCGACTGCTGAACGTGCTTGACGCGCCGACCGTGACGAGCGGCGACGCGGCCGAAGACGAAGACGAGACCGAAGGCGGCGACGACACGCTGGTCGATGCGGAAGACGCGTCGGCGGAAACCGAGGCCGAGGCACTGGCCGAAGCGGACGGCGCAGCGGTCGAAGACGGCGAGGCCGCGAACGGCACCGGCCAGGAAAGCGAAGAGGGGCGCGCATCATGAACGCAGCCGCGTCGACGAGCGGCGCCGACCGCTACGTGGTGTTCGGCAATCCGGTGGCGCACAGCAAGTCGCCGTTCATCCACGCGCAGTTCGCCGCGCAGACGGGCGAGGCGATCGTCTACGAGCACCGGCTCGCGCCGGTCGACGGTTTCGAGGCCGCCGTGCGCGCGTTCGTCGCCGAAGGCGGACGCGGCGCGAACGTGACGGTGCCGTTCAAGCTCGACGCGCATGCGCTCGCCGATACACTGTCGCCGCGCGCGGCGGCGGCGGGCGCGGTGAACACGCTGCGCATCGAAGCCGACGGCCGCATCTACGGTGACAACACGGACGGCGTCGGTCTCGTGCGCGACATCGAATCGAACCTCGGCGTGTCGCTTGCGGGTGCGCGCATCCTGTTGCTCGGCGCAGGCGGCGCGGCGCGTGGCGTCGTGTTGCCGATGCTCGAGCGCGCGCCGCTGTCGATCACGATCGTGAACCGCACCGCGAGCAAGGCCGAAGCGCTCGTCGGTCAGTTCACGCAGGCCGCGCACGATGCGGGCTGCGTGCTGTCGGGCGGCGGCCCGGACACCGTGCGTGCGGAGCCGTACGACGTGATCGTCAACGCGACGGCCGGCAGCCTCGACGCGGCGCTGCCGGAGTGTGACGCGGCCGCGTTCGGCCCGGGCACGCTCGCGTACGACATGATGTACGGCGCGCAGCCGACCGTGTTCATGCAACATGCGGCGTCGCTCGGCGCGCGCACGGCCGACGGGCTCGGGATGCTGGTCGAGCAGGCGGCCGAATCGTTCTTCATCTGGCGCGGCGTGCGGCCGGACGGCGCACCGGTGCTGGCCGCGCTGCGCCAGGCGCTCGCGGCGGCCTGACCGGAGCGCGGCAGGTGGTGGCGGTAAGCGGCACGCAGCGCACGCGGACCATCAGCCCGACCCGCTGGATCGTCTATGCGGGTTCGGTGTTCGCGGGCGCGTGGCTCGCGACGCAGCTGTTCTATCTCGTGCAGATCGCGCTGTGGTCGTTCATCAATCCGGGTTCCACCGCGTTCATGCGGACCGACGCATGGTGGCTGTCGCGCGACAATCCGCCCGCGCGGATCCAGCACCAGTGGGTGCCGTACGACCAGATCTCGCGCAACCTGAAGCGCGCGCTGATCGCGTCGGAGGATTCGACCTTCGCGACCAACAACGGCTACGACGTCGACGCGATCCTGCAGGCGTGGGAGAAGAACAAGGCGCGCGGACGGATCGTCGCGGGCGGGTCGACGATCACGCAGCAGCTCGCGCGCAATCTGTTCCTGTCGCGCGAGAAGAGCTACATCCGCAAGGGGCAGGAGCTGATCATCACGTGGATGCTCGAGACGGTGCTCGACAAGGAGCGGATCTTCGAGATCTACCTGAATTCCGTCGAATGGGGCCGCGGCGTGTACGGTGCCGAGGCCGCCGCCCGCTATTACTACAGGATTCCCGCGAGCCGGCTCGGCGCGTGGCAGTCGGCGCGTCTCGCGGTGATGCTGCCGAAGCCGCGCTGGTTCGACGCGCACCGCGGCTCGGCCTACCAGGCGCAGCGCGCGGCCGTGATTGCCCGCCGGATGGGCGCGGCCGAACTTCCGCAATCGCAGTGAGCGGCGCGCTCGCGCCGTGACATTGTCCGTTCCGTCGCCGGCGCGCCATTGGTGCGCTGCAGCGCATTCGTGTCGCCCGCATTTCGGGACGCATCCATTAGACGAATTCATCTATTTCGCTTTACTGAGCAATGCCCGCCCGCGCGAGAATTTGTTTGCCGATATGGCACGAAATCCGCGCGGTTTGAGTGTTTTCGGGTAGAAGCGAAAGCAATTGAAAGACTGTTGAAACACAACGGTTCGTGAATTGAAGCATTCCTGAAAGGTGTGCGCCGCACCGAGCGTCGATCAAATATTTCCAAATTTTTCAAAGCCGACCCGCTCACGTATATTGGCCAGCGCCTCGGCTCATCGGCCGCAATCGAGGCGGGGGGCGGCTCACCCGGCTGCTCGACACAAAAAACATTCGAGAGAAGGAAAGCAACGATGCCAGCGAGCAAAGCGAAGCTGTTGTTGGGGGTTGTGTTCTCTTCGCTGATTCTGACGGCCTGCAACGACGACGTGACGTCGTCCTCGGCAGCAGGTACCGACAATTCAGCCGATCCCGCCGCTCAGGTGGACAAGCCGTACAACGATCCCAACAGTTATTCGTCGAGCGCGACCGCGTCGCTCGACGCGTCCGCCGCGGTCGAAAAGGCCGCCGTCACCCATCACCAGATCACGCTGAACGGCAAGACGATTCGCTACACGGCGACCGCCGGCCACCTCGTCGCACGCAATCCGCAGACGGGCGCGCCCGAGGCATCGTTCTTCTACGTCGCGTACACCGCCGACAACCAGCCCGCGGCGAAGCGGCCCGTCACGTTCCTGTATAACGGCGGCCCCGGCTCCGCATCGGTGTGGCTGCATCTCGGCTCGTTCGGTCCGAAACGGATCCAGACGGGCGACCCGAACGCGAATGCGTCGACGTTCCCGTTCGTCGACAACGCGGAAAGCCTGCTCGACACGACGGACCTCGTGTTCGTCGATGCGATCGGCACCGGCTTCTCGGAGGCGATCGCGCCGAACACGAACCAGACGTTCTGGGGCGTCGACCAGGACGGCGGCGCGTTCCGCGACTTCGTGACGCGCTACATCGCCGTGAACCAGCGCAACGATTCGCCGAAGTACCTGTTCGGCGAGTCGTACGGCACGCCGCGCACCGACGTGCTCGCGAACCTGCTCGAGACGGCCGGCGTGAAGCTCGACGGCATCGTGCTGCAGTCGTCGATCCTGAACTACAACGCGAACTGCGACATGGCGAGCGACTATGTCGGCAACTCGAACAACGGGGCGAGCCCCGTGAGTTGCGCGGGCTTCGTGCCGTCCTACGGCACGGTCGGCGCGTACTACCAGCTCGACAACCCGAACCCGTCGAGCCTGCCGCAATATGCGGACCAGATGCGTCAGCTGACGGCCGGCAGCTACGTGCCCGCCGTGAACGCGTATCTCGCGAGCCACACGCCGCCCCCGCCGACGCTCGTCACGACGATGGTGAATTCGACCGGCGTGAAGCAGACGCTGTGGAACGCGGACTTCAACGTCGTCCCGACCTTCTTCGACAACAGCTTCCAGGTGTCGCTGATCCCGGGCACGCTGATCGGCCGCTACGACGCACGCGTGAACGTGCCGTCGTCGAGCCCGCTCGCGGCGGACGGCGACCCGTCGAGCACGTTCATCACGAAACCGTTCACCGACACGATCGGCAGCTACCTGCCGAACGTGCTCAAGTACAGCGCGCAGTCGGCGTATTCGCTGAGCAGCAATGCGATCCAGACCTGGGACTGGACGCACGACGGCCTCGCGATGCCGGACACGATTCCCGATCTTGCGGCTGCGCTGACGCTGAATCCGTCGCTGAAGGTGCTGTCGCTGAACGGGTATCACGACATCGCGACGCCGTTCTACCAGACCGAACTCGACCTCGCCCGGCTCGGCTCGCAACCGAACCTGACGATCAAGGACTATCAGGGTGGACACATGGTCTATCTCGACGATACGTCGCGTCCGCAGGAGAAAGCCGACCTCGTGACCTTCTACAACGCGGCCGCGCACTGATGCGATGTGCGGGCCTGGCGACGCGCGCCCGTGGCGGCGCCGTTCGCCGGCCGTCGACGACCCCATTCCAGACTGGAGCCTGACATGAAGAAACGTTTCATCGTCGTTGCCGCTGCGCTCGCATGCGCCGGCGTTGCAGCATCCGCATCGGTGTCCGCGTTCGCGCAGGCGAGCGACGCCGCCACCTCGGCGCGCGCGCGCCAGGCGCAACTCGGCGATCCGTACGTGCCGCCGGCCGCGCGCAAGCCGACCGCCGGCACGCAGACGACGGGCGCCGCGCTGCACGCGCAGGTGGTGCGCAAACTCGCGCGGCAGTTCGGCGCGGCCGATACGCAGAACACCGGTTCGATCACCGAAGCGCAGGCGCGCGCGGCCGGGCTCGGCTATGTCGCGAATCACTTCCGGCAGATCGACGCGAGCGGTAGCGGCCGCGTGTCGTTCTCCGACGTGCAGCGCTACATGCAGGCGCGCAGCACGAACCAGCAGTAAGCGCGGCGCGCATGACCAACGGGGGCGGGACCCGCGACGCATCGGGTTCCGCCCCCGTGCGCATGGCGCGACCGTTTCGCGACCTCCACCGGTTTATCTCATTATCTGGGCAACGCATTCAAATATTGGAGACGAATGCGTGCGCTCCTACAATCCGAAGCACATCGACAGCTTCGGACCCACGCATCGCGCGGCGCCCGACGCACACGGAGACACATTCCATGAAGTTCGCCGGGCGCTTTCCTCGGTGCATCGACCGCCGCGTTGCCGCGACGCCCGACCTCGTTCCGGCGTCGCGACAGCGGCTTCACCGATTCGGCTGAAGAAACCCGTTCCATGACCAAGATGCCCGATTCCCTTGCTCTCGACGCCCGGCGCGCGACGCCGGGCGATGCGCCGCTCACCGACTCCATCGGCGCGACCAGCACGCCGCTCGACCTCACCGCGCAGCAGGCCGGTACGCAGACGCTGTTGCGCGGTCTCGCGATCCTCGAAGCGATCGCGAACGGCGCGCGCGACATGCGTGCGATCGGCGCCGCGCTCGGCACGACGCGCAGCACGACGCACCGTCTCGTCAGCAGCCTCGTGCAGGCGCGCTACCTGCGCCAGGTGCAGGGCGGCTACCTGCTCGGCCCGAAGCTGATCGAGCTCGGCACGATCGCGCTCGAACAGATGCCGCTCACGGCGGTCGCGCGGCCGCACCTCGAGGCGCTCGCCGAAGCGACGCTCGACACGATCCACCTCGGCGTGCGCGACGGCGATGACGTGCTGTACATCGACAAGATCCCCGGCACGCGCGGCCTCGAGATGCGCTCGCGTGTCGGCCACCGGATGCCGCTCGCGTCGACCGGCATCGGCAAGGCGATGATGCTCGACCTCGATCCGGACCTGTGGCGCTCGCTGTTCGAAGCCGCGCGGCGCGCGCTGGCCGGCGTCAACTTCAAGCCGGACAACCGGCCCGAGACGAGCGCGTTCCTGCAGCGCATGGCGCATTACGCGGCCGGCGGCTACACGTTCGACCTCGAGGAAAACGAGGCGTCGATCCGTTGCGTAGCCGCGCCGATCCGCGACGCGTCGGGCGCGATCGTCGCGGCCGTATCGGTCGCGAGCACGATTCCGTACATGCCGCACGACCGGATGGACGAACTGATTCCGCTCGTGCAGCGCGAAGCGCGAGCCATTTCCGCGGAACTGGGCTGGAGCCCGCCGCAGGGTACCCGCAGGATCAAACGATGACCAATTCGACCCGGACCGCTCCGGACGCCTCCTGCGCCGCACCGTCGCTGATCGCGCTCGACTGGGGCACGACGTCGCTGCGCGCGTATCTGTTCGACGCGCACGGTGCGCTGCTCGACACGCGCAGCCGCGCCGCGGGCGTGATGCATGTGCCGGCCGGCGGCGCGCGAGCCTTCGACGTCGTGTTCGAGGAAGCGTGCGGCGACTGGCTCGACCGCGCGCCGGGCGTGCCGGTGCTGGCCGCCGGGATGGTCGGCAGCGCACAGGGCTGGCGCGAGGCGCCGTACGTCCAGGTGCCGGCCGGTGCCGACGCGCTCGTCGCGGGGCTCGTCACGGTGACGACGTCGCGCGGCACGACGGTGTCGATCGTGCCGGGCGTGATCGCGACGGGCGAGTTGCCCGACGTGATGCGCGGCGAAGAAACGCAGATATTCGGCGCACTCGCGAACGATCCCATGCTTGATGCAGATCGTTCAGGCGTACTGATCGGATTGCCGGGCACGCATGCGAAGTGGGCATGGGTGAAGGACGGGCTCATCGAGCGCTTCCAGACCTTCATGACCGGCGAGTTGTTCGCGGCGCTGCGCGATCACACGATCCTCGGCCGCACGATGCGCGCGAGCGCGTCGCCCGACCGCGCGGCATTCGCGCGCGGCGTCGCGGTGGCCCGCGGTGCGCAGCGCGCGGGGTTGCTCGCGACGATCTTCAGCACGCGCACGCTCGGCCTGACCGACCGGCTCGCACCCGATGCGCAGGGCGATTATCTGTCCGGCCTGCTGATCGGCCATGAGCTGAACGCACTTGACGCGATGCTGGCGGAACGCGGTGTCGCGCTCGCGAACCAGCCGCTGCTGCTGATCGGCGACGACGGATTGTGCGCGCGCTACGTCGACGCGTTGAGCGTGTTCGGCTGCACGCATGCGCGTGTCGTCGCTCAGGCGACAGAGCGCGGCTTGTGGTGGATCGCGTCGCGCGCCGGGCTCGTGCGCGCGGATGGCGAGCCCGTCTGCGCCGACCAAAGAATCGATTGAAGAGGAACCGCCGATGTCGTCCGACCTTACGCTGCCCGCACCATACACGCCGCACGCCGCACTGATGCGCGCGTTCGACGCGTGCCCGCTGATCGCGATCATGCGCGGCATCACGTCCGCCGAAGCCGCTGACCACGGCCTTGCGCTGCACGAAGCGGGCTTCCGGATCGTCGAGGTGCCGCTCAACTCGCCCGATCCGTTCGGCAGCATCGCGGCGCTGCGCCGCGCGCTACCCGACGACATGATCGTCGGCGCTGGCACCGTGCTGCGCGCCGAGCATGTCGACCGCGTGCAGGACGCGGGCGGCACGCTGATCGTGATGCCGCACAGCGACGCGGCCGTGATCCGCCGTGCGCGCGAGCGCGGGCTCGCGAGCGCACCGGGCGTCGCGACGCCGACCGAGGCGTTTGCCGCGCTCGCGAACGGCGCCGACGTGCTGAAGATGTTCCCGGCCGAGCAGCTCGGCGTGCCCGTCGTGAAGGCGTGGCGTGCGGTGATCGACCGCGCGGTGCCGCTGATACCCGTCGGCGGAATTTCCCCGGACAACATGCAGCCGTTCCTCGCGGCCGGCGCCAACGGCTTCGGGCTCGGTTCGGCGCTGTACCGGCCCGGCCAGTCGGCGGAGGCGACCGCGGCGAATGCGCGCGCGTTCCAGGCCGGCCTGCGCGTGGCGCGCGGCGGAGCCGCATGATGGGACGTCTCGCGGGCAAGGTCGCGATGGTGACGGGCGCCGGCCGCGGGATCGGCGCCGCGATCGCGCAGGCGTTCGCGCGCGAGGGCGCGGCCGTCGCGCTCGTCGACCTCGATTTCCCGCAAGCGCAGCGCACGGCGGCGGCGATCGCCGACGACATCGATGGCGCGCGCGTGCTGCCGCTGCATGCGGATGTCGCGCGGCAGGATTCGGTGCGCGACGCGCTCGCGCAGACCGAAGCCGCATTCGGCCCGCTCGACGTGCTCGTGAACAACGCGGGCATCAATGTGTTCGCCGATCCGCTGACGATGACGGACGAAGACTGGCGCCGCTGCTTCGCGGTCGACCTCGACGGCGTATGGCACGGCTGCCGCGCGGCGCTGCCGGGGATGGTCGAACGCGGCCGCGGCAGCATCGTGAACATCGCGTCGACGCATGCGTTCCGGATCATCCCGGGCTGCTTTCCGTACCCCGTCGCGAAACACGGCGTGCTGGGCCTCACGCGTGCGCTCGGCATCGAATACGCGGCGCGCAACGTGCGCGTGAACGCGATCGCGCCCGGTTACATCGAGACGCAGCTCACGCGCGACTGGTGGGACGCGCAGGCCGACCCGGCCGCGGCGCGCGCCGAGACGCTCGCGCTGCAGCCGATGAAGCGGATCGGCAAGCCGGAAGAAGTCGCGATGACGGCCGTGTTTCTCGCCTCCGACGAGGCGCCGTTCATCAATGCGGCTTGCATCACCGTCGACGGCGGGCGCGCGGCGCTGTACCACGACTGACGCAACGATTCGACAGACCGCACGTGCGACGGCCGCGCGCACGCTGCGTCGAAACCAACAAGCGGCTGTATTCCGTTCGATGAAGACAAGGAGACACTGGAGATGAAACGCAGAACCTTCGTAACGCTGGCCGCCGCGGCGGCAGTGGTGATCGGAAGCCCGGTCGCGCATGCGGCCGACCCGGTCAAGATCGGCTTCCTGGTGAAGCAGCCGGAAGAGCCGTGGTTCCAGGACGAGTGGAAGTTCGCCGAGATCGCGGCGAAGAACAAGGGCTTCACGCTCGTGAAGATCGGCGCGCCGTCGGGCGAGAAGGTGATGAGCGCGATCGACAACCTGTCCGCGCAGAAGGCGCAGGGCTTCATCATCTGCACGCCCGACGTGAAGCTCGGGCCGGGCATCGTCGCGAAGGCGAAGTCGCACAACCTGAAGATGATGACGGTCGACGATCGCCTCGTCGACGGCGCGGGCAAGCCGATCGAGGCGGTGCCGCACATGGGGATCTCCGCGTACAACATCGGCAAGCAGGTCGGCGACGGCATCGCGGCCGAGATCAAGAAGCGCGGCTGGGACATGAAGGACGTCGGCGCGATCGACATCACCTACGAGCAGCTGCCGACTGCGCACGACCGCACGAGCGGCGCGACTGACGCGCTGGTGGCGGCCGGCTTCCCGAAGGCGAACGTGATCGCGGCGCCGCAGGCGAAGACCGATACCGAGAACGCGTTCAACGCGGCGAACATCGCGCTCACCAAGAACCCGCAGTTCAAGCACTGGGTGGCGTACGGCCTGAACGACGAGGCCGTGCTCGGCGCCGTGCGCGCGGCCGAAGGGCGCGGCTTCAAGGCGGACAACATGATCGGCATCGGCATCGGTGGTTCCGAATCGGCGCTGAACGAATTCAAGAAGCCGCGGCCGACGGGCTTCTACGGCACCGTGATCATCAGCCCGAAGCGCCACGGCGAGGAAACCTCGGACCTGATGTACGCGTGGATCACGCAGGGCAAGGCACCGCCGGCGCTGACGCTGACGACGGGCATGCTCGCGACGCGCGACAACGTGTCGAAGGTGCGCGACGAGATGGGGCTCGCATCGAAGTAAGCCGCCCGCCGGCTGCCGTGGCGATGCGGCGGCCGGCGATCGATGGAACTGCAAGTAGGGAGACGACGTGTCAGCGGCACTGCGTTTTGACAATATCGGCAAGGTATTTCCCGGCGTGCGCGCACTCGACGGCATCTCGTTCGACGTGCACGCGGGCGAGGTGCATGGCCTGATGGGCGAGAACGGCGCGGGCAAGTCGACGCTGCTGAAGATTCTCGGCGGCGAATACCAGCCCGATGCGGGCAGCGTGCTGGTCGACGGCCAGCCCGTGCATTTTTCGAGTGCGGCCGCGTCGATCGCGGCCGGCGTTGCGGTGATTCACCAGGAACTGCAGTACGTGCCCGACCTGACGGTCGCGGAGAACCTGTTGCTCGGCCGCCTGCCGAACGCGCTCGGCTGGGTGAGGAAGGGCGAGGCGAAGCGCCATGTGCGCGAACGGCTCGCGGCGATGGGCGTCGATCTCGATCCCGACGCGAAACTCGGGCGGCTGTCGATCGCGCAGCGGCAGATGGTCGAGATCTGCAAGGCGCTGATGCGCAACGCGCGCGTGATCGCGCTCGACGAACCGACGAGCTCGCTGTCGCATCGCGAGACCGAGGTGTTGTTCAAGCTCGTCGACGACCTGCGCGCGCAGGGCCGCGCGCTGATCTACATCTCGCACCGGATGGACGAGATCTACCGGCTGTGCGATGCGTGCACGATCTTTCGCGACGGGCGCAAGATCGCGTCGCACGAATCGCTCGCCGACGTGCCGCGCGAGCGGCTGGTCGCCGAGATGGTCGGGCGCGAGATCGCGGACATTTACCACTACGCGCCGCGTGCGCTCGGCGACGTGCGGTTTTCGGCCGAAGGCGTCGACGGCCCCGCGTTGCGCGAACCAGCGAGCTTCTCGGTGCGTGCCGGCGAGATCGTCGGCTTCTTCGGGCTGGTCGGCGCGGGGCGCAGCGAACTGATGCGGCTCGTGTACGGCGCGGACCGCCGACGCGCGGGCGCGCTGACGCTCGACGGCAAGCGCATCGACGTGAAGCGCACCGGCGACGCGATCCGTCACGGCATCGTGCTGTGCCCGGAAGACCGCAAGGAGGAAGGGATCATCGCGATGGCGTCGGTCGCCGAGAACATCAACATCAGCTGCCGCCGTCATTCGCTGCGCGCGGGCCTGTTCATCGACCGCAAGACCGAAAATGAAACGGCCGACCGCTTCATCCAGCGGCTGAAGATCAAGACGCCGAACCGGCGGCAGAAGATCCGTTTCCTGTCGGGCGGCAACCAGCAAAAGGCGATCCTGTCGCGCTGGCTCGCGGAGCCCGACCTGAAGGTCGTGATCCTCGACGAGCCGACGCGCGGCATCGACGTCGGCGCGAAGCACGAGATCTACGACGTGATCTACCGGCTCGCGGAGCGCGGCTGCGCGATCGTGATGGTGTCGTCGGAACTGCCGGAAGTGCTCGGCGTGTCCGACCGCATCGTCGTGATGCGCGAAGGCCGCATCGCGGGCGAGCTGCCGCGCGAGCAGGCGAACGAGCATGCGGTGCTGAGCCTCGCGCTGCCGCAGACCAGCGTCGTCGAGGCGGCCTGACGCGGTTTCAGGTCGCCTCGGGCGACGCACGACATTCGAATCGATCAAGCGCGGCGCGGGCCGCGCGACGCAGGAGCAGGAGACACAATCATGCAAGTCAGGGAAAACCTCGCCAGCGCAGCCGTGAAGCCGTCGGCCGACGCGCTGGTTCCACAACAGAGCGACCGCCAGAAGTGGTGGCAGCACCTCACCGAATACAGCCTGATCGCGATCTTCGCGGTGATGTTCGTGACGATGTCGCTGACGGTCGATCACTTCTTCTCGATCGACAACATGCTCGGCCTCGCGCTGTCGATCTCGCAGATCGGGATGGTCGCGTGCACGATGATGTTCTGTCTGGCCTCGCGCGACTTCGACCTGTCGATCGGCTCGACCGTCGCGTTCTCGGGCGTGCTGTGCGCGATGGTGCTGAATGCGACCGACAACACGTTCGTCGCGATCGTCGCGGCGGTCGCGGCCGGGGCGGCGATCGGCTTCGTGAACGGCGCGGTGATCGCGTACCTGCGCATCAACGCGCTGATCACGACGCTCGCGACGATGGAAATCGTGCGCGGGCTCGGCTTCATCGTGTCGAAGGGGCAGGCGGTCGGCGTGTCGTCGGATACGTTCATCGCGCTCGGCGGGCTGTCGCTCTTCGGCGTATCGCTGCCGATCTGGGTCACGCTCATGTGCTTCATCGTGTTCGGCGTGCTGCTGAACCAGACCGTGTACGGCCGCAACACGCTCGCGATCGGCGGCAACCCCGAGGCGTCGCGCCTCGCGGGGATCAACGTCGAACGCACGCGCGTCTACATCTTCCTGATCCAGGGCGCGGTGACGGCGCTCGCCGGCGTGATCCTCGCATCGCGCATTACGTCGGGCCAGCCGAACGCGGCGCAGGGCTTCGAGCTGAACGTGATCTCCGCGTGCGTGCTCGGCGGCGTGTCGCTGATGGGCGGCCGCGCGACGATCTCGGGCGTCGTGATCGGCGTGCTGATCATGGGCACCGTCGAGAACGTGATGAACCTGCTGAACATCGACGCGTTCTATCAGTACCTGGTGCGCGGCGCGATCCTGCTCGCGGCCGTGCTGCTCGACCAGCTGAAGAACCGCGGCGTACGCGACTGACCGATTCCACGGAGACGATTCGCATGACCATCGAAACTTCCGCGCAGGATTCGCGCGCCGCGAGCGACGCACGCTATGCGCGCTACCCGAGCCTCGAGGATCGCGCGGTGCTGATCACCGGCGGCGCGACCGGGATCGGCGCGGCGTTCGTCGAGCACTTCGCGCGGCAGGGCGCGCGCGTGGCGTTCGTCGATCTCGACGCGCACGCGGGCCAGGCGCTCGCGGAAACCCTCGCGCAGGCGCCGGACGTGCACCACGCGCCGCTGTTCATCCCGTGCGACCTGACCGACATCGACGCGCTGCGCCATGCGATCGACGCGATCCGCGCGCGCATCGGCGCGATCGCCGTGCTCGTGAACAACGCGGCGAACGACACGCGCCACGCGATCGGCGACGTGACGCCCGAGTCGTTCGACGCGGGCATCGCGGTGAATCTGCGCCATCAGTTCTTCGCCGCGCAGGCGGTGATCGACGACATGAAGCAGCGCGGCGGCGGCGCGATCATCAATCTCGGTTCGATCAGCTGGATGCTGAAGAACGGCGGCTACCCCGTCTACGTGATGGCGAAGGCGGCCGTGCAGGGCCTCACGCGCGGGCTCGCGCGCGATCTCGGCTCGTTCGGAATCCGCGTGAATTCGTTGGTGCCCGGCTGGGTGATGACCGACAAGCAGCGCAAGCTCTGGCTCGACGACGCGGGCCGTGCGGCGATCAAGGCCGGCCAGTGCATCGACGCCGAGCTGCTGCCGGACGATCTCGCGCGCATGGCGCTGTTTCTCGCGGCCGACGACAGCCGGATGATCACCGCGCAGGACGTGGTGGTCGACGGCGGCTGGGCCTGATTGCCGATGTTCGAATTCGCGCGGCACCGCGCGACGACCCGTATCACTTCATCGACGAAGGAAAGGAGCTCACCATGACCGCCACGTCCTCGCGCGCATCGTCGTCCACGAGCCAGTCGCGCCGCGCGCGCCTGGCTGCCGCCGCGCAGCCCGTCAGCGCCGGCCCGCAGACCGCCGCGTTCGCGCAGGGCGTCGGCACCGCGCATGCGGCGGTCGTCACGCTGTCGAATGCGGCGCTGCGGCTCGACGTGCTGCCGCATCTGGGCGGCGGCATCGCGCGCTTCGACTGGCGCGGCGATCACGGCGCGCTGGTGCCGGTGTTCCGGCGTTGCGAGCACCCGGAAACGGCGACGGATCCGAACGCGCTCGCCTGCTATCCGCTGCTGCCGTACTCGAACCGGATCGGCAACGGCCGTTTCGAATGCGACGGGCGCAGCGTCGCGGTGCCGCGCAACCGCCGCGACGAACCATTGCCGATTCACGGCGACGGCTGGCTCGCGCCGTGGCAGGTGGATGACGCAACCGACACGACGCTGCAGCTGTCGCTCGATCGCGCGAGCGGCGCGCCGTACGCGTTTCGCGCGATCCAGTCGTTCGCGCTCGACGATACGACGCTGTCGATCGCGCTGACGATCGAAAACGTGGGGCGTGCACGGCTGCCGTTCGGGCTCGGCATGCATCCGTTCCTCGTGCGCGACGACGCGACCGAGCTGGCCGCGGCCGCGGGCGGCCTGTGGCTGTCGGGTACGGATTTCCTGCCGGTGCGGCACGTGAGCGTGCCGCCGGCCTGGCAGTTCGGCGTCGCATATCCGTTGCCGGCGACGCTCGTCAATCATGCGTTCACCGGCTGGGGCGGCCACGCGACGGTGAGCTGGCCGCGCCGCGGGCTGTTGTTGACGATCGCGGCCGACGCCGATGCGTACGTGCTCTATACGCCGCCCGGCGAGCATTTTTTCTGCTTCGAGCCGGTCGATCATCCGATCAATGCGGTGAACCTGCCGGGCGGCGCGGCCGCGCACGGGATGACGCTGCTCGCGCCGGGCGAGCGGCTCACGCGGCGTTTCGCATTCACCGTCGAGCGGTCCGATGCGCGCATCGACGCCGCCGCGCGCGAAGGACGCCGGCGACGCGGGTAAAATACGCGGTCTACCAACGGTTTGCCGCGAGTATCCGCCATGTCTTCCCCGCTTACTTTCATCGAATCGCTGCGCGCCGCGTGGCAGCGCACGAATTCGCTGCTGTGCGTCGGCCTCGACCCCGAGCCGTCGCGCTTTCCCGTGCAGTTCGACGGCCAGCCCGACGCGATCTTCGAATTCTGCCGGCAGATCGTCGACGCGACCGCTGAATACGCGAGTGCGTTCAAGCCGCAGATCGCGTACTTTGCCGCGCATCGCGCGGAAGATCAGCTCGAGCGCCTGATCGCGCACATCCACCTCCAGCATCCGGGGCTGCCCGTGATCCTCGACGCGAAGCGCGGCGACATCGGCAGCACGGCCGAGCAGTACGCGCGCGAGGCGTTCGAGCGCTATCGCGCGGACGCGGTCACGGTGAACCCGTACATGGGCTACGACTCGGTGGAGCCGTACTTCGAGCATGAAGGCAAGGGCGTGATCGTGCTGTGCCGCACGTCCAACCCGGGCGGGTCGGACCTGCAGTTCCTCGACACCAACGGCCGGCCGCTGTACCAGGTCGTGGCCGACCTCGCGGCGAACAAGTGGAATGCGAAGAACGGCCAGCTCGGCCTCGTGGTCGGTGCGACGTTCCCGAAGGAAATCGAGATCGTGCGCGGGATCGTCGGCGACATGCCGCTCCTGATCCCCGGCATCGGCGCACAGGGCGGCGACGTGCAGGCGACCGTCAACGCGGGCCGCACCGCCGACGGCACCGGGATGATGATCAACTCGTCGCGCGCGATCCTGTACGCGAGCAAGGGTGAGGATTTCGCCGAAGCCGCCGCGCTCGCCGCGCAGAAGACGCGCGATACGATCAACGCGCATCGCTGAAATAGCGCTGAAACGCAGGCCGCCCGCCCGGGCGGCCTTTCACCGCCGAGCCCGCATCCGCGGGCCGCGCGCCTGCTTCGCGTGTCTGCCATCCTGGCGCACGCGAACAACTTTCCCGTCGCTTGCGCACCGCATGCCTGCGCGGCAGAAGGCGCTCGGCCTGCCGGCCACGGCGCACAAGAACTGGATCGTCGTGAAGCCCGACGCAATTCAGTCGGCGGGCAGGGGCGGCCGCCCCTGCCGCTGCGCCGGCGAATCAGCCTTCGCGCTCGTCGAGCAGCTTCAGCAGCCCGCGCAGCGCATGCGCGGCGGCCTGCGCGCGGATCTGCTCGCGGTCGCCCTTGAACACGAGGGTCTCGACGTCGGTATGCAGCCGGTTGCTCCATGCGAACGACACGGTGCCGACCGGCTTCTTCTCGCTGCCGCCGGCGGGACCGGCGATGCCGGTGACGGACAGCGCGACCTGCGCGCGGCTGTTGCGCAGCGCACCTTCGGCCATCGCGCGTGCGACCGGCTCGCTGACGGCGCCGTGTTTCTCGATCAGGTCGGGTGGAACGCCGATCATGTCGATCTTCGCCTGGTTCGAGTAGGTGACGAAGCCGCGCTCGAACCACTGGCTGCTGCCGGAGATGTCGGTGATCGCGGCGGCGATCATGCCGCCCGTGCAGGATTCGGCGGTGGCGAGCGACAGGTGCTCGTCACGCAGCTTGTTGCCTGCGCGGATCGCAAGCTGATGGACGACGGAATCGGTTGGCATGCGCGTCGGGAACGGGGAGTCGGGAAATCGGTCAGCCGACGACGGAGCGCCAGGCGGCGATCACGAGCAGCGTCATGAACGCGGCGATCAGGTCGTCGACCATGATGCCGAGCCCGCCTTTCACGCGACGGTCGAAATAGCGGATCGGCGGCGGCTTGAGCATGTCGAAGAAGCGGAACACGACGAACGCCCACAACTGGCCGATGAAGGTCGCGGGCGTGACGAACAGCATCACGAGCCAGATCGCGACGATTTCGTCCCAGACGACGGCGCCCGGATCGGACGTGCCCATCTTTCGTGCGGTGAAACCGGTGATCCACGTGCCCGCCGCGAAACCGACCGCGATCAGCGCCCACCATTCGGGCACCGTCAGGTAGCGATTGAGCACCACGAACGTGAGCCAGCCGAACAGCGAGCCGAACGTGCCGGGCATGAACGGCGCGAGCCCGCTGCCGAAGCCGAGCGACACGATGTGCACCGGGTGCGACAGCATGAAGCGCGCCGTGGCGCGCTGCGGCACGTTCCGGGCGGCGCCGGGCGCGGCCGCGGATTGCCCGGTCGGGTCAGTCTGCATGGAAGTGGTCGAAACCGTGCAACGTGAGAGTCAGGGGGGCGCCGGCGGCGTCGCGCCACGCGATCGCGGGCTGCTCCGACGGCGAGGACAACGCGCGTATTGTACCGACTCGCGTCACCCGGACGCCGGCACTCGCGCCCGCTGCCTCGATCGTCGCGCGGGCCGCGGCCGGCGCGGTGAAGCACAGCTCGTAGTCGTCGCCGCCGGCGAGCATGCAGCGTCGCTGCACGTCGGGCGGCAGCGTCGTGAGCGCGGCCGAGCGCGGCACCGCGTCGGCGTCGATCTCGGCGCGCACGTTCGAGCGGGTCAGGATGTGCTGCAAGTCGCCGGCGAGGCCGTCCGAGATGTCGAGCGCCGCATGTGCGACGCCCGCGAGCGCAAGCCCGAGCGCGATGCGCGGCTCGGGACGCTCGAGCGCCTGCCGGAACACGGCGGCTTCGTCCGCGCCGGCGGTCCATTCGCCGCGCGCGAGTCCGAGCCCAGCACGGGCGTCGCCGAGCGTGCCGGACACCCAGACGTCGTCGCCGTCACGCGCGGCATCGCGCCGCAACGCCGCGTCCGGCGAGACTTCGCCGAACACGGTCACGCACAGGTTCAGCGGCCCGCTCGTCGTGTCGCCGCCGATCAGTTCGCAGCCGAACCGCTCGGCAAGCGCGAACAACCCGTTGCTGAACGCCTCGAGCCACGCCGCGTCCGCGCGCGGCAGTGCGCACGCGAGCGTGAACGCGCGCGGCTCGGCACCCATCGCCGCGAGATCCGACAGGTTGACCGCAAGCGTCTTGTGGCCGAGCGCGTCGGGCGCGACATCGGGGAAGAAATGGCGGCCTTCGACCAGCATGTCCGTCGAAATGGCCAGCAATTTGCCGGATCGAGGGGCGATCAGCGCGCAATCGTCGCCGATACCGAGCGTCGACGCACGCGTCCCCCGGGCCGCGCGGCGCGCGAAGAAGCGATCGATCAGCGAAAACTCGGACAGGGCGGCTGGCACGGCGGACGGACCCGGAAGCGGTGAAGGGAACGGCATTGTACGCAGCGAACGGCGCCGTTCCTGCACCGTTCAGTACATTTTTGTCGCGGCTGTCGCACCCGAATCGCCGGTCTGGGGGCCTTCGATTGGCGCTACAATGCCGTCGAACAGTTATTCTAATCCGCCCGTCAAGAGACACATGTCGACCCAAGCCTCCTCCAAAGCCAAGCTCCGCGAAGCCGCACTCGACTATCACGAATTCCCGACGCCGGGGAAAATCGCGATCGCCCCGACCAAGCAGATGATCAACCAGCGCGACCTCGCGCTCGCGTATTCGCCGGGTGTCGCCTACGCGTGCGAGGAGATCGTCGAGAACCCGCTGAACGCCGCGCGCTTCACCGCGCGCAGCAACCTGGTCGGCGTCGTCACGAACGGCACCGCGGTGCTCGGGCTCGGCAACATCGGCCCGCTCGCGTCGAAGCCGGTGATGGAAGGCAAGGCCGTACTGTTCAAGAAGTTCGCCGGCATCGACGTGTTCGACATCGAGCTGAACGAGTCGGACCCGCACAAGCTGGTCGACGTGATCGCCGCGCTGGAGCCGACCTTCGGCGGGATCAACCTGGAAGACATCAAGGCGCCGGATTGCTTCATCGTCGAGCGCGAAGCGCGCAAGCGGATGAAGATCCCGGTGTTCCACGACGACCAGCACGGCACCGCGATCGTCGTGGCCGCGGCCGTCACGAACGGCCTCAAGGTCGTCGGCAAGGACATCAAGAAGGTGAAGCTCGTCGCGTCCGGCGCGGGTGCGGCCGCGCTGGCGTGCCTGGACCTGCTGGTCGACATCGGCCTGCCGCTCGAGAACATCACCGTGACCGACCTGGCCGGCGTGGTCTACAAGGGCCGCACCGAGCTGATGGATCCGGACAAGGAGCGTTTCGCCCGCGAAACCGACGCCCGCACGCTGGCCGAGGTGATCGACGGCGCGGACATCTTCCTCGGCCTGTCGGCCGCCGGCGTGCTGAAGCCGGAGATGGTGAAGGGCATGGCCGAGCGCCCGCTGATCCTCGCGCTCGCGAACCCGACGCCGGAAATCCTGCCGGAAGCGGCGCTCGAAGTGCGCCCCGACGCGATCCTCGCGACCGGCCGCACCGACTATCCGAACCAGGTCAACAACGTCCTGTGCTTCCCGTTCATCTTCCGCGGCGCGCTCGACGTCGGCGCGACGACGATCACGCGTGAAATGGAGATCGCGGCCGTCAACGCGATCGCCGAACTCGCGCAGCACGAGCAGAGCGACATCGTCGCGACCGCGTACGGGATCCAGGACCTGTCGTTCGGACCCGAATACCTGATTCCGAAGCCGTTCGATCCGCGCCTGATCGTCAAGATCGCGCCGGCCGTCGCGCAGGCCGCGATGGACGGTGGCGTCGCGACGCGCCCGATCGAGGACATGGAGGCGTACCGCGTTCACCTCCAGCAGTTCGTGTACCACAGCGGCACGACGATGAAGCCGATCTTCCAGCTCGCGCGCAGCGCGCCGGCGGAGAAGAAGCGCGTCGTGTTCGCGGAAGGCGAGGAAGAGCGCGTGCTGCGCGCCGTCCAGATCATCGTCGACGAGAAGCTCGCGACGCCGATCCTGATCGGCCGTCCGTCGGTGATCGAGCACCGTATCCAGCGCTACGGCCTGCGCCTCACGCCGGGCACCGACTTCACGGTCGTCAACACCGAACACGACGAGCGCTACCGCGACTTCTGGCAGACGTACTACAAGATGATGGCGCGCAAGGGCATCAGCGAGCAGCTGGCCCGTGTCGAGATGCGCCGCCGCACGACGCTGATCGGCTCGATGCTGGTGAAGAAGGGCGAAGCGGACGGGATGATCTGCGGCACGATCAGCACCACCCACCGCCATCTTCACTTCATCGACCAGGTGATCGGCAAGCGCCCTGGCTGCAGCGTGTACGCGGCGATGAACGGCCTCGTGCTGCCGGGCCGCCAGATCTTCCTGGTCGACACGCACGTGAACGTCGATCCGACCCCGGAGCAACTTGCCGAGATCACGATCATGGCCGCGGAAGAAGTGCGCCGGTTCGGCATCGAGCCGAAGGTCGCGCTGCTGTCGCACTCGAATTTCGGCACGAGCAACGCGCCTTCGGCGCAGAAGATGCGCGATACGCTCGCGATCCTGCAGGAACGTGCGCCGGAGTTGAAGGTCGACGGCGAAATGCATGGCGACGTCGCGCTCGACGCGGCGCTGCGCAAGGAAATCCTGCCCGAATCGACGCTGGAAGGCGATGCGAACCTGCTGATCCTGCCGAACATCGATGCCGCGAACATCGCGTACAACCTGCTGAAGACGGCCGCCGGCAACAACATCGCTATCGGGCCGATCCTGCTGGGCGCAGCCCAGCCGGTGCACGTGCTGACCGAATCGGCGACCGTTCGCCGCATCGTCAACATGGCGGCGCTGCTGGTCGCCGACGTGAACGCCGCACGCTGAGTCGGAACGAACCGCGCGGCAACGGTCGAACCGGTGCCGCGCGCCGGGCGAAATTGTAAACAAAAGCAAAAAGAGGCGTGCCCGCAAAGGGCACGCCGTCGGGCAGGGCGCAAACGCGCTTCCCGCAAGCAGCAGCAGCATCTCTCCACTCCGGGTAGCGAGCGTGGCAAGGAGGCAGGGTCTTGCCATACGAGAGATGCCGCCGGTATTTTATCTCATGTAAGATATATGTAGTCTTGTTTCGGTAAAAAATGCACGATTCCGGGCGGCGCCAGCCTTTCGATTCCCAAACGAACATTGATTCGCGCGGACAATAGCGCTACGCTAACGCCTTTGGTTGGTCGTCAACTACTTGATTTAACAGCGGGAACCCTGGTTCATGGCACGCAAGTGGCTCCGCAACGGCGCGCTCGCGTCCGTCTTCGCGATGTTCGCGATGGGTATCGTCGGTACGCCGACGGGCAGTCTGGTTTCCGCCGCTTACGCACGGCAGGCCGTTTCGGCCGACCTGGCCGTCGGCGGGGTCGATACGATCCCGACCGCCCGTCTGCCGCGCGAGGCCGTGACCACGCTTGGCCTGATCGGCGCCGGTGGCCCCTATCCGTACGAGAAAGACGGCGTCGTCTTCGGCAACCGCGAGCGGATCCTGCCGAAGGCGAAGCGCGGCTACTACCACGAGTACACGGTGCCGACGCCGCGCGCACGCAATCGCGGCGCGCGCCGGATCGTCTGCGGCGGGCCATTGCGCCGGATCGACAACTGTTATTACACGGACGACCACTACAACAGTTTTAAACGTATTGTTGAATGACTTCGGGATGAACGGCATGAGCGACTCCATCTACGCGCACGATACGGCGGCGGCGGAACTGTTCGCGGCCGGCGACGGCAATCTGTTTCAGCGCGTGATGCAACTCCACGCGGCGGCACAGGCCGGCGGCGGCCCGGAGCAACAGGAAGCCGAGCCCGGGCTTTCATCGAACGAGGAGCCTATGAGCCTTTTCACGACCGTGCGACCCAATCTCGTGCAGTCGATCCGCGCGTTCCGCGTGCAGGATCTTGCCGACGAAGCCAGCCGGCTCGGCCAGCATTTCCTGTATGCATATTGCGGCGCCGCGCAGTCGAAGCAGGAAGTGATGGAGACGATCGCGACGTCGTTCCTGTTTCCGAAGCATTTCGGGAAGAACTACGATGCGCTGTACGACTGCCTGACCGACCTCGTCGCGAAGGCCGGCGCGCAGCCCGGTTTCGTGATCGTCCTGGAAGGGCTGCCGATCGCGCAGAAATTCGACAAGGAAGGGCGCGAGACGCTGCTCGACGTGTTCCGCGAAGCCGCCGAATTCTGGGCCGAGCGCAAGGTCGCGTTCCGCGTGTTCTATTCGTTCGCGTAAAGCGCGAATCTGTCGGCCGCCCAAACGCGGCCGATCCGGCAAAAGGCCCGCCTCGCGCGGGCTTTTTTGCGTCCGCGCGACGCATGCAGGACGGAGGTGCCGGATGCGTCGCCGGTGACGCGCGCGATGACGGGCACGATCGATCTTGACGGCCTCGATGTCGGCTGGGTAACTGGCAGCCTGCAACACGTGCTGACGCCAGTGCTCGACGCATTGTTCAACCTGATGCCGCACCGCTCGTCGAGTGGCAAGTCGCAGCAAGCCGCAAGATCGAAACGCGCCGCATTCACGTGGCGACCCCGCGGGCCGGGGCGCCGCGGGTCGCGGCACGTCGGGTTCGTCACCAGCCGCCCCAGCGCGCGGCCAGCGCCGCGAGCACAGCCGCGCCGGCCGTCTCGGTGCGCAGCACGCGCGGGCCGAGCGACAATGCGGTGAACCCGTGTGCGCGTGCCGCATTTTCCTCGTCCGGCGACAGCCCGCCTTCGGGGCCTATCAGCAGCGTGACTGCCGCCGCGGGCGGTGCGTCGGGCAGCGACGCGAACGGGATGCTCGCGCGCGGCGACAGCAGCAGCCGCAGTTCGCCGTCGGACGGCGCGGCCGGCAGCGTGTCGAGCCAAGCGCCGAAGCCGCGTACCGGCGCGACGTCGGGCACGCGGTTGCGCCCGCATTGTTCGCACGACGCGCGCACGACGCCGCGCCAGTGCGCAACGCGCTTGTCCGCGCGCTCCCCCGACAGTTTCACGACGCCGCGCGCGGTCGACAGCGGCACGACCGCCGCGACGCCGAGCTCGACGGCCTTCTCGATCACCCAGTCCATCTTGTCGCCGCCGGCGATGCCTTGCGCGAGCGTCACGCGATAGGGCGGTTCGGCCTCGGACGGGTCGAACGCCTCGATCTGCGCGAGCGCGCTGCGCTTGTCGATCTCGACGAGCCGCGCGCGGTACTGGCCGCCGCTGCCGTCGAACAGCGCCAGCGCGTCGCCGGGCTGCAGCCGCAGCACTTGCGCGTGACGCGCGACGTCGGCCGGCAACGCGAGCGTCGCGTCGGTGCGCAGCGCCGCTTCGACGAAAAAGCGCGGCACGGCCGCGGTGGTGGTGGCTTCACTCATGCGTATCGCGGCTCCGTTCATGCGCTCAGGCGGCGCGCGAGCGCCCAGCGATAGCCGTCGAGATCCTCGATCTGCGCGAAGCGGTCGCCCCAGAATTGGTCTTGCGGTGCGGTCAGCGATTTCGCGCCCGAATCGAGCGCGCGCTGCCAGGTCGCGTCGACGTCGTCGACATACAGGTAAAACGACTGCGGGGCGGTTGCGCCCGCACTCTTCGGCGTGAGCGCGGTGGAGCCGAACGCGCCTTCGGGCGCGAACATCACGATCAGTTGCCCGCGGTAGGTCATCTCCACGTGCATGATCGCGCCGTCCTCGTCGAGGACGTCGCGCAACTCGAAGCCGAATGCGGCCTGGAAGAACTCGATGGCCGCATGCGCATTGCGCACGGCCAGGTAAGGCGTCAACCAAGGCACGTTGGCCGGACGTGGATCGGTCATGAAATCTCCTGTCGAACGGTGTTGGCGCTTGAGCGGTTACTCCGGTCCCATGTTTTGCAGTCCAACGGGTATTGGCGCGCGGGCGCCCGGTGCGGTGCCGCGGATACGCCGGTTGCCCGCGTGCATCGTTCCGGGCCTGCGCGTCGCGGGTCGAGCGCGGGAGAAAGCGCGGCCAGCCCGCAGAACGATGCGTCCGCCCGGAAGCTCAGCGGCGAGCGCCCAGTGTATCGCGCAGCGCGCGCGGCAGGGCAAAGAGGGCTGCATGGAGTCGCGCATCGTAGTAGCGCAGGCCCTGCACGCGGCGCGCGGCGAGGCGCTCGTCGATGTCGTGCGCGAACAGCGCGGCCGCATCGAGCGTGTCGCTCGCGATCGCCATCAGCCATTGGGATCCGTACAGCGGCACGTGCGCGGACAACGGATCGACGACCGCGAAGCTCGCGCGCAGGTCGGCGAGCAGCGCGGCGATGCGCGCCGTGTGGAACACCGGCGAGCCGAGATGCATCGAGATCGCGCCGCACGGCGTGAGGATCCGCTTGAGTCGCGCGTAGAACTCGCGCGTATAGAGGCCGGCCGCCGGCGAATCGGGTGGCGTGAGGTCGAACACGACGAGGTCGAAATGCTCGACGGTCGACGTGACGAAACGCGCGGCGTCGCCGATCACGACCTCGACGCGCGGGTCGTCGAGCGCGCCCTGATGCACGTCGTCGAGATAGCGGCGCGCCATGCCGACCACCTCGTCGTCGAGTTCCGCGACGACGATCCGCTCGATGCACGCGTGCTTGAGCAGCTGACGCGCCGCGCCGCCATCGCCGCCGCCGAGCACGAGCGCCTTGCGCGGGCACGGATGCGCGAGCGCGGCCGGGTGCGTCATGCACTCGTGGTACACGTATTCGTCGCCGACCGACGTCATCGGCCGTCCGTCCAGCGTGAAGAGGCGGCCGAGCTGCGGGGTGTCCCAGACTTCGATGCGCTGGTGCGCCGACGCGACGTGCGCGAGCCGGCGTGCGTTCGGGAAGCCGTACGCGGCGTCGGGCGTGGGATGGAAGAGAAGGGTCGTGTTCACGGGCGGGCCGCTCGGGGCGGGCAGTTCCGACGCCTGAATTATAGGAGGCGTGCGGTTCCGCGGAAAAGCGTGCCGGAACACCGCGCGCCGACAAGGGAAATGTCAGCCCATCTGTTAAAATGACGAGCTTTGCAGCCCCGTCCGTAGGCTCCGTCCGCTTCGCGTCCGTCAGGCGCCGCACCGCGCGCCGGGAACGATTGACGCTCGAGCTTCCGGATGCCGCCGTGCCCCCGTTTCCTCGACTCGTTCTCCGGACTCGACATGACGACTTCGTCTCCCGCCTCTACCACCCTGATGGCCAACGCGATCCGTGCGCTCGCGATGGACGCCGTCCAGCAAGCGAACTCCGGCCACCCCGGCATGCCGATGGGCATGGCCGAAATCGGCGTTGCGCTCTGGTCGCGCCACCTGAAGCACAACCCGACGAACCCGCACTGGGCAGACCGCGACCGCTTCGTGCTGTCGAACGGCCATGGCTCGATGCTGCTTTACTCGCTGCTGCACCTCACCGGTTACGACCTGCCGATGGAAGAGTTGAAGAACTTCCGCCAGCTGCATTCGAAGACGCCGGGCCACCCCGAATACGGCATCACCCCGGGCGTCGAGACGACCACCGGCCCGCTCGGCCAGGGTCTCGCGAACGCGGTCGGCATGGCGCTCGGCGAAGCGCTGATGGCCGACGAGTTCAACCGTGACGGCGCGAAGATCGTCGATCACCACACGTACGTATTCCTCGGCGACGGCTGCCTGATGGAAGGCATCTCGCACGAAGCCTGCTCGCTCGCGGGCACGCTGAAGCTGAACAAGCTGATCGCGCTGTACGACGACAACGGCATCTCGATCGACGGCGACGTCGTCAACTGGTTCCACGACGACACCCCGAAGCGTTTCGAGGCCTACGGCTGGAACGTGATCCCGAACGTGAACGGCCATGACGTCGACGCGGTCGACGCGGCGATCGCGAAGGCGAAGCTGTCGGACAAGCCGACGCTGATCTGCTGCAAGACGGTGATCGGCAAGGGCGCGGCGACCAAGGCCGGCGGCCACGACGTGCATGGCGCTGCGCTCGGCGCGGAAGAAATCGCGAAGACGCGCGAAGCGCTCGGCTGGAAGTGGGAGCCGTTCGTGATTCCGCAGGAAGTCTATGCGGCATGGGACGCGAAGGAAGCCGGCAAGCGTGCCGAGTCCGACTGGGACGCGACGTTCGCGCAATATCGCGCGAAATTCCCGGCAGAAGCCGCTGAGTTCGAACGCCGGATGGCCAACAAGCTGCCGGCCGACTGGGCCGAGAAGGCCGCGGCGATCATCGCCGGCGCGAACGAGCGCGCCGAGACGGTCGCGACCCGCAAGGCATCGCAGCAGGCGATCGAAGGGCTGGCTGCCGCACTGCCGGAACTGCTCGGCGGCTCGGCCGACCTGACCGGCTCGAACCTGACCAACTGGAAGGCGTCGAAGGCGGTCCGCGCGAATCCGGAAGGCGCGGGCGTCGTGCTGGGCAACCACATCAATTACGGCGTGCGCGAATTCGGCATGAGCGCCGCGATCAACGGCCTCGCGCTGCACGGCGGCCACAAGCCGTTCGGCGGCACGTTCCTGACGTTCTCCGACTACAGCCGCAACGCGCTGCGCGTCGCCGCGCTGATGAAGGTCCCGTCGATCTTCGTGTTCACGCACGATTCGATCGGCCTCGGCGAAGACGGCCCGACGCACCAGTCGATCGAGCACGTGTCGAGCCTGCGCCTGATCCCGAACCACGACGTATGGCGTCCGGCCGACACGGTCGAGACGGCCGTCGCATGGACCCACGCGGTTGCCGCGGATCGTCCGTCGAGCCTGATCTTCAGCCGCCAGAACCTCGCGTTCAACCCGCGCACGGATTCGCAGATCGCGAACATCGAGAAGGGCGGCTACGTGCTGAAGGACTGGGACGAAGAGATCGTCGCGCGCAAGATCATCCTGATCGCGACGGGCTCGGAAGTCGAACTCGCGATGAAGGCCGTGGAGCCGCTCGCGCAGCAGGGCATCGCAGCCCGCGTCGTGTCGATGCCGTCGACCAACGTGTTTGACCGCCAGGACGCCGAATACCGCGAACGCGTGCTGCCGCACGGCGTGCGCCGCGTCGCGATCGAAGCGGGCGTGACCGCGTTCTGGCACAAGTACGTCGGCCTCGAAGGCGGCGTCGTCGGGATCGACACGTTCGGCGAATCGGCCCCGGCCGGCGTGCTGTTCAAGTACTTCGGCTTCACTGTCGAGCACGTCGTCGAGACCGCGAAGGCCGTGCTGGCCTAAAACCATTCGCGACGCGCGCTACCCCCGCGCGCGTCGCACCGTGAAGCTGCACGAAACGAATTTTTTCAGCCATCAGGAGATAGACCATGACGATTCGCGTCGCAATCAACGGCTACGGCCGTATCGGCCGCAACACGCTGCGCGCGTTTTATGAAAACGGCAAGAAGCACGATCTCGAGATCGTCGCGATCAACGACCTGGGCGATGCGAAGACCAACGCGCACCTGACCCAGTACGACACCGCGCACGGCAAGTTCCCGGGCGAAGTGTCGGTCGACGGCGACTACCTCGTCGTGAACGGCGACAAGATCCGCGTGCTGGCGAACCGCAACCCGGCCGAACTGCCGTGGGGCGAGCTGGGCGTCGACGTCGTGATGGAATGCACGGGCTTCTTCACGACGAAGGAAAAGGCGAGCGCGCACCTGAAGGGCGGCGCGAAGAAGGTGATCATCTCGGCGCCGGGCGGCAAGGACGTCGACGCGACGATCGTCTACGGCGTGAACCACGACGTGCTGAAGGCCGAGCACACCGTCATCTCGAACGCATCGTGCACGACGAACTGCCTCGCGCCGCTCGTCAAGCCGCTGAACGACAAGATCGGCCTCGAAACCGGCCTGATGACGACGATCCACGCGTACACGAACGACCAGGTGCTGACGGACGTGTACCACGAAGACCTGCGCCGCGCGCGTTCGGCCACCCACAGCCAGATCCCGACGAAGACGGGCGCTGCGTCCGCCGTCGGCCTCGTGCTGCCGGAACTGAACGGCAAGCTCGACGGCTACGCGATCCGCGTCCCGACGATCAACGTGTCGATCGTCGACCTGTCGTTCATCGCGAAGCGTGACACGACGGTCGAGGAAGTCAACGCGATCATGAAGGAAGCATCGGAAGGCGCGCTGAAGGGCATCCTCGGCTACAACGACGCGCCGCTGGTGTCGATCGACTTCAACCACAACCCGGCTTCGTCGACGTTCGACGCGACGCTGACCAAGGTGTCGGGCCGCCTCGTCAAGGTGTCGAGCTGGTACGACAACGAGTGGGGTTTCTCGAACCGCATGCTGGATACGGCTGTCGCGTTCGCGAACGCGAAGTAATCCCGCACGTCGCGCGGCCGCCGCAAGGCGGCCGGCGTGGCGAACGAGCCCGGCCCGGTTTTTCCGGCCGGGCTTTTTATTGCCCGGCGTTCGCCGTCACATGTTCGAGCGCGTCGACGAACGCGCGCTTCAGCGGGCTGTCGAGGTCGGTCCACGCGAGCCCGATTCCGGTCCGGTGCCCGGCCAGGTCGAGCGGCCGCGCGAGCACGTTCGGCGGCAACGCGCTCGCGGCTTCCGCCGGCATGAGCCCGATCCCCATCCCGGCCGCGACGAGCGCGAGCATCGTCGTGAATTCCCCGAACTCCTGCGCGATCTCGAGCGTCGTGCCCGCGCGGCTCAGCGCGAGCAGCATGTCGTCGTGAAAGCCGGGCGCGTAGCGGCGCGCGAGCACGAACGCGGGCTGTCCGCGCAACGCGGCCGGCGTGATCGTCTCGTGCGCGGCAAGCGGATGGTCGAGCGGCAGCGCGACGACGAAGCCTTCCTCGAGCACCACGCGCGTGTCGATTCCCGCATACGCGGCCGGCAGCCGGATCATTCCGAAATCGATGCGCCGGTCGCGCAGTGCGGCGATCTGGTCTGGCGTCGGCAGATCCTTCAATTCGAGCGCGATCAGCGGATAGCGCTCGCGCATCGTGCGCAGCACGGCCGGCAACAGCGCCGGCAGCACGGACGACACGAACGCGATGCGCAGCGTGCCGATCTCGCCGCGGCTCGACAGCCGCGCCATCTGCTCCGCACGTGCGGCTTGCTGCAGCGTCGCCCGCGCCTCGGGCAGGAACACGCGTCCGGTATCGCTGAGTTCGACCTTGTGGCGGTCGCGCTCGAACAGGCGTGTGCCCAGATCTTCCTCGAGCGCCTTGATCTGCATGCTCAGCGCGGACTGCACGATGAACAGGCGCTGCGCGGCGCGCCCGAAATGCAGCTCTTCAGCGAGCGTGACGAAGGCGCGCAATTGCTTGAGTTCCATGGTGGGCGGGCGGCAGCGGACGGTGATCGGATTTCATGATAACCGGATCAAAAAAGACCATTGGCGCGGCCCCGGCCGAGCGCCGAAGATACGCTCATCGCGAGACCGGCCGCGACCGGCGGTCGGCTCGATGGCACGAGGAGACATGCATGAGCAACGCGCTTGACCGGTTCCGGCTGGACGGCCGCCGCGCACTGATCACGGGTTCCGGACGCGGGATCGGGCTGACACTCGCCCGCGGGCTCGCGGAGGCCGGCGCGGCGATCGTGATCAACGATCGCAATGAGGAGAAGGCCGCGACGCTCGCGCACCATTTCCGCGAGGAAGGCTTCGCGGCCGATTACGCGGTGTTCGACGTCGCCGAGCATGCGCAGGTGCGTGCGGCGATCGACGATTTCGAGGCGCGCGTCGGCGCGATCGACATCCTCGTGAACAACGCGGGCATCCAGCGCCGCGCGCCGCTCGATGCATTCGAGCCGGACGACTGGCACGCGCTGATGCGCGTGAATCTCGACGGCGTGTTCAACGTCGCGCAGGCGGTGGCGCGCCACATGATCGCGCGCGGCCGCGGCAAAATCATCAACATCTGCTCGGTGCAGAGCGAGCTTGCGCGGCCGACGATCGCGCCGTATGCGGCGACGAAGGGCGCGGTGCGGATGCTGACGAAAGGGATGTGCGCCGACTGGGCGCGTCACGGCATCCAGGCGAACGGCCTCGCGCCAGGCTATTTCGAGACGGAGCTGAACCGCGCGCTGGTCGACGACGCGGCGTTCTCAGAATGGCTCTGCAAGCGCACGCCGGCCGGCCGCTGGGGACGCGTCGACGAGCTGTGCGGCGCCGCGATCTTCCTCGCATCGGCCGCATCCGATTTCGTGAACGGCCAGACGCTGTTCGTCGACGGCGGCCTGACCAGCGCCGTATAGGAGAACGTCATGCGTATGCGTTGCATGTGTCTCGTGATCCACGGTCCGAACGACCTGCGGCTCGAAGAGCAGGACGCGGGCGAGATCGGCCCGGGCCAGGTGCGCGTCGATGTCGCAATGGGCGGCATCTGCGGCTCAGACCTCCATTACTTTCGGCACGGCGGCTTCGGCGCGATCCGGCTGCAGCAGCCGATGGTGCTCGGCCATGAAGTGGCCGGCACGGTGGCGGCCGTTGCGCCGGACGTGACGTCGGTGACGGTCGGCGATCGCGTCGCGGTGAATCCGAGCCGCCCGTGCGGCGCGTGCCGCTACTGCCTGGAAGGGCTTCCGAACCAGTGTCTCGACATGCGCTTCTATGGCAGCGCGATGCGCATGCCGCACGTGCAGGGCGCATTTCGCAACGCGCTCGTGTGCGATGCCGCGCAGTGCGTGAAGGTGGCGGACCATGTGCCGCTGTCACTCGCGGCGCTCGCCGAGCCGTTCGCGGTCGGGCTTCATGCGGTGTCGCGCGCGGGCCCGCTGATCGGCCGCCGCGTGCTCGTGTCGGGGTGCGGGCCCATCGGCGTGCTGGCGGTCGCGGCGGCGCGCATGCATGGGGCGGCGGAGATCGTCGCGACCGACGTGGTCGATGCGCCGCTCGAGGTTGCCCGCGCGCTCGGCGCGGATCACGCGATCAACGCGTCGACGGACACCGGCTGGGTCGCGCGCTACGGTGCCGACAAGGGGACGTTCGACGTGATGATCGAGTGTTCGGGCAATCAGCGCGCATTGCGCGACGGCCTCGACGTGATGCGGCCGCGCGGCGTCGTCGTGCAGCTCGGGCTCGGCGGCGATGTCAGCCTGCCGCAGAACGTCGTGGTCGCGAAGGAACTGTCGATATGCGGTTCATTCCGCTTCCATGCGGAATTCGCGCTCGCGGTGCAGCTGATCAATGCGCAGCGCGTCGACTTGCGCCCGGCCGTGACGGGCGTGTTCCCGATGCGCGACGCGAACCGCGCGTTCGAGCTGGCCGGTGACCGGCAGCGTGCGATGAAGGTGCTGATCGATTTCACGCACGAGGGGGCATGATCGCCCGCTGATGGCGCGACGGCGCGCATGCAGAAAAGGCGCGCCCGCGATTTGCGGAGCGTGCCTGTTTCATTGGCCGGCGCGAAAGCGGGCGACTGCGTGACTTGCCGCGCGGTGCAGCTCACCGAATTCGGCGAGGTCCATGCGCGTCACGCGCGCGCTCGCGTATCGCGATCCTTCGGCGGGGATGACCGGGCACGACCGGAGAATGAGCTGCCGCGGCGGCCGGGACCGCCGGCCGACGGCCGCGTCAGGTGCCCGGCGTCGGGAAGAAGATGCCCGCGCGTTGCGCGGCGTTCTCGATGTGCGTCTCGATCGCCGTACCGGCCGCGGCCGCATCGCGGGCGATCAGTGCGTCGACGATCGCGCGGTGCTCGTGCCATGTCGACAGCAGCAGCTCGCGCCGGTAGAACGGCATGCGCTGGCTTTCCTTCATGATGTCCGCGCTGCTGCGCAGCACCGACTCGATCGCCGCGTTGCCCGCGAGATGGATGATCCGCATGTGGAAGTCGAAGTCGAGCCGCGACGCTTCGTCGAGTGCGCTGTCGGTCAGCGCGACGTGCAGGTCGGCGAGGTTGTCCTCGAACCATGCGATGTCGTCGTCGGTGACGACGTGCGCGGCCATCCGCGCGGCGAATCCTTCGAGCGCATAGCGCATCTGGTACGTGTCGGGCGGCGACGACTGCTCGGCGAATTGCCACGGATGGGCGGCCGTCGCCTGGGCGCTTTCGACATACACGCCCTTGCCGGCGCGGATGCGCAGCATCCCGAGCGCCTCGAGCGTGGAGAGCGCCTCGCGCAGCGACGCGCGGCTGATCTCCAGCTCCTCGGAGAGCTGGCGCTGGGCCGGCAGCAGGCTGCCGACCGGATACACGCCTGCCTCGATCCGGTCGCGGATCGTCGCGATGGCGGCGTCGGTCACGGTGTGCGGAACGTTTTTCATGATGTGAACGATGGCCGGTCTGACCGGCATTGTAATCCGCCTGCGCGCGGTGCATGACCGGCCTACGGGAAAGTCACGATCCGCCCCCGCATGGGCGGGAAATCCCTATTTTGTTCGGCCTTGACGCGACTATATCGGCTTCCTACTATCCACCATAACATCACTGGTCTTACCAGTATGAACAGACGAAACTGCAACCGTTGGATCGGGAGAGCGCCGTGTCGAAATTCCTCAATTCGCTGTTTGGCCGGGTAGTCGTCGCATTAATCCTGGGGGTCGCGCTCGGCGCGTTCTTCCCGCATTTCGCCGAGTCGCTGCGACCGCTCGGCGACGGCTTCCTGAAGCTCATCAAGATGGTCATCGGCCCGATCGTGTTCTGCGTCGTGGTCAGCGGGATGGCCAATGCGGGCGACCTGAAGAAGGTCGGTCGGGTCGGCCTGAAGGCGGTCGTCTACTTCGAGGTGATGACGACGATCGCGCTCGGCATCGGACTCGTCCTCGCGTGGCTGACGCGCCCGGGCGTCGGGATGAACATCGACCTGCACTCGCTCGACGCGGCCTCGCTCTCGTCGTACGCGAAGAACGCCGAAAGCCTGAAGGACACGGCCGGCTACCTGATGAAGATCATCCCCGAGACCGCGATCGACGCGTTCGCGAAGGGCGACATCCTGCAGATCCTCGTGTTCGCGGTGCTGTTCGGCTCGGCGCTGTCGCTGCTCGGCGACAAGGCGCAGCGCGTGAACAGCCTGATCGAGGAGCTGTCGCACGTGTTCTTCCGCATCATCGGCTTCATCATCAAGCTCGCGCCGCTCGGCGTGCTCGGCGCGATCGCGTTCACGACCGGCAAGTACGGCGTCGCGTCGCTCAAGCAGCTCGGCTACCTCGTCGCGGTGTTCTACCTGAGCTGCATCGTGTTCGTCACGGTCGTGCTCGGCATCGTGATGCGCATCGCGGGCTTCTCGGTGTTCAAGCTGATCCGCTACCTGCGCGAGGAACTGTCGATCGTGCTCGGCACGGCGTCGTCGGACGCGGTGCTGCCGCAGGTGATGAGCAAGCTCGAATACATGGGCATCAAGGATTCGACGGTCGGCCTGGTGATCCCGACCGGCTATTCGTTCAACCTCGATGGCTTCTCGATCTACCTGACGCTCGCCGTGCTGTTCATCGCGCAGGCCACCAATACGCCGCTGTCCACGCATGACCTGATCGTCGTGCTGCTGGTGTCGCTCGTCACGTCGAAGGGCGCGCACGGGATTCCGGGTTCGGCGATCGTGATCCTCGCGGCGACGCTGTCGGCGATTCCTGCGATTCCGGTGCTCGGCCTCGTGCTGATCCTGCCGGTCGACTGGTTCGTCGGCATCGCCCGCGCGCTGACCAACCTGATCGGCAACTGCGTCGCGACGGTGGTCGTCGCCGTGTGGGAGAACGACATCGACCGGGCCCGCGCGACGCGCGTGCTGAACCGCGAACTGCGCTACGTGGCCGACGAACAGGCGAGCGCCGCACCGGTCGCCGGCGACCAGGCCCACGCGCTCTGAGCGCCCTCGCGCGAAGCGGCTTCCCCGGCCGCTTCGCGCGAACGAATTCCCTGCGGCCGGCGCCACGACGCGCCGGCCCTCATCAAGATAATGGAGACGACATGGCAGCCCCCATCCTCGATCCGAACGCGCCGGCCTTCACGCGGCGCTACATGAACCTCGCCGACCCGCGCCTGGGTGCACAGGCGCTTTTCGCCAGCGACGAATTCTTCGCGCCGAAGGAGCGCATGCTGAATCCCGAGCCGGCCGTCTTCATTCCCGGCAAGTACGACGACCACGGCAAGTGGATGGACGGCTGGGAAACGCGCCGCAAGCGCACCACCGGCCACGACTTCTGCGTGGTCCGGCTCGCGCGGCCGGGCGTGATTCACGGCGTCGATCTCGATACGAGCCACTTCACCGGCAATTTCCCGCCGGCGGCGTCGATCGAGGCATGCGCGGTGGACGGGGACACGCCGCCGGACGACGCCGAATGGCGCACGATCGTCCCAGCGACGACGCTGCAGGGCAATTCGCACCACTACGTGAGCGTTGACGATGCGCAGCCGGTCACGCACCTGCGCGTGAACTTGTATCCGGACGGCGGGCTCGCGCGGCTGCGCGTGTACGGCCAGCCGCAGCGCGACTGGCGCCACGTGCCGGCCGGCGAGCTCGTCGATCTCGCGGCGATCGAGAACGGCGGCTACCTGGTGGCCGCGAACAACCAGCACTTCGGCGCGGCCTCGCAGATGCTGATGCCGGGGCGCGGCGCGAACATGGGCGACGGCTGGGAAACGCGGCGCCGCCGCGAGCCCGGCAACGACTGGGCGATCGTCGCGCTGGCGCGGCCGGGCATCATCCGGCGCGTCGAGGTCGATACGGCGTTCTTCAAGGGCAACTTCCCCGACCGCTGTTCGCTGCAGGCCGCGCGGGTCGTGGGTGGCACCGACGATTCGCTCGTCACGCAGTCGATGTTCTGGGCCGAGCTGCTCGGCGAGCAGAAGCTGCAGATGGACCACGTGCATACGTTCGACCAGCTCGCGGCACTCGGCCCCGTCACGCACGTGCGTTTCAACATCTTCCCGGACGGCGGCGTGTCGCGCCTGCGTCTGTGGGGCGAGCCGGCTTGAAGGAGGCATCGGCATGAGCGGACCACACATCCTGCGCGTCGAGCGCCTGACCCGCGAGGCGTTTGCGCCGTTCGGCGACGTGATCGCGCTCGAAGGCGCGCGGCACTTCCCGATCAACGGCGGCACGACCGAGCGCTTCCACGATCTCGCGACGATCGACGTCTGCGCGGACGGCGGTCGGCCGCTCGTCAGCGTGTTTCGCGCGCAGCCGCGCGCGCTGCCGGTCGCGATCACGCTGATGGAGCGCCATCCTCACGGCAGCCAGGCGTTCATTCCGCTCGCGGCCGTGTCGCGCTACGCGATCGTCGTCGCGCCGGCCGGCGAGTTCCGGCCCGACGCGATGCGCGCGTTTCTCGCCGAAGGCTGGCAGGGCGTGAACTACGCGAAGGGCGTCTGGCACCATCCGCTGCTTGCGCTCGACGCGGTCAGCGACTTCGTGATCGTCGACCGCGGCGGCCCGCAGCCGAACTGCGACGAGATTCCGCTCGACGGCGCGTGGGCGCTCGAGTTCGCGCCGGCGTGCGCGAGCGCGGCCTGACGCGCGGCGAAGGTGGCATCGGGCGTCGAGCATCGCGCACCGTGCGGCGGCGGCATGGCTCGCCGCTCACAATTGGAAACTTTCCCGAACCGGCCCGCGCGCAACGTGCGGGCCTTTTCCATTCCGATCCCGAAAACAACACGGCCCGGGCGGCGAGATGCCGGCCGGGCCGTGGCGCAGGCGTGATGCGTGCGGATCAGTGCTTGCGGTGCGGGCAGTTCTCGGTCGTGCAGGAGCCGTACATCGCGAGCGAGTGTTCCTGGAGCCGGAAGCCGCGTTCCTTCGCGATCGCCTGCTGGCGGCCTTCGATCTCGGCATCGAAGAATTCCTCGACGCGGCCGCAATCGAGGCAGACGAGGTGATCGTGGTGCGAGCCTTCGTTCAGTTCGAACACGGCCTTGCCGGATTCGAAGTTGCTGCGCGTGAGCAGGCCGGCCTGCTCGAACTGCGTCAGCACGCGATAAACGGTGGCGAGCCCGATGTCGAGCTGCTCGTTGAGCAGATTGCGGTAGACGTCTTCGGCCGTCAGGTGACGCACCGGGCTTTGCTGGAAGATCTCGAGAATCTTGAGGCGCGGTAGGGTGGCCTTTAGCCCGATATTCTTGAGATCCGTTGGATTGGTCATGGCTAGGCATCCCTAGAGTACAATGCAGGGCTTCAATGTTACCGGCTTTTCGCCGTTCCAGAAACACGCGCGGCCCGCGACGCGGGCCTGCACGGTGACGGAAATGTTCCCGGAATCTCTTTCGCACCTTCAGAGGAGTCGCATGCGGAGTGCCATCATCGCTGCCGCCGCCGTTGCCGCGCTGGCTGGTTGTTCGTCGTACGACAGCGTGACGCAGCGCATCGCGCAGAGCATCACGCCCTATCGGATCACTGTCGTGCAGGGCAACTTCGTGTCGCAGGAGAAGGCCGCGCAGCTGCAGGCCGGAATGACGCGCGAGCAGGTCCGCGCGCTGCTCGGCACGCCGCTGCTGTCGGACATGTTTCATGCCGACCGCTGGGATTACCTCTTTTACTTCAAGCGCGGCTCGACGTCGATCGTCCAGCAGCGCGACCTCGTGCTGACGTTCTCGGGCGATCGCCTCGCGAGCTGGACGGGTGCCGAGAACCTGCCTTCCGAACTCGACCTGCTGGCCGATATCGACGGCGATCGCGGCGGCAAGAAGGCGAAGGCCGCGGCCGCGGCGAAGAAGGCGTCCGAAGCCGCTGCTGCCGCGAGCGCCGCGCAGGCGGCCGCGACCGCATCCGCCGAGCCGGTTTCCGGCGTGGCGGTCGACCAGGATGCCAACGCCCAGGCGGCGCGCGCGGCGAACCGCGCGACCAACCAGGTATCGGGGCAGGGCACGACCGCCCGCCGCTTCACGCCGTCCGCGCAGGCTTCGGGCGGCGCGCCGGTGCCGGGCGGCCAGCCGCCGGGCGCCGCGCCGGCGATCCAGCCGCAATTCCAGTTCCATCGCCCGCCGCAGCCGAACGTGTCGAGCGAGGCGTCGCCGCCGGTCGGCCCGCGGGGTTCGGACAACCTGCAAAACCAGCCGCTCACCGCGCCGGCCCAGTCGCAGTAAGCGGCCGGCGAGCGGAAACAGGGCGGCATGTGCCGCCCGCCTTTAGACCTGTCGTGTAGAAAGCCATGAAGATTGCGATTGCCGGTGCATCGGGCCGTATGGGCCGGATGCTGATCGAAGCCGTTCTCAACGATTCCGACGCGCAGCTCGTCGGCGCGCTCGACCGCGCCGATTCGCCGTTCCTCGGTCAGGACGCGGGCGCGTTCCTCGGCAAGGAAACCGGGATCAAGCTGACCAACGACCTCGACGCCGTATTCGCGCAGGCCGACTACCTGATCGACTTCACGCGGCCGGAAGGCACGATCGCGCACGTCGCGGCCGCGCTGCGCCACGACGTGAAGCTCGTGATCGGCACGACCGGCTTCACCGCCGAGCAGAAGGCCGAGCTGCAGGCCGCGGCAGGCAAGATCGGCATCGTGTTCGCGGCGAACATGAGCGTCGGCGTGAACGTCACGCTGAAGCTGCTCGAATTCGCGGCAAAGCATTTCTCGCACGGCTACGACATCGAGATCATCGAGGCGCACCACCGTCACAAGGTCGACGCGCCGTCGGGCACCGCGCTGATGATGGGCGAGGCCGTTGCCGGCGCGCTCGGGCGCTCGCTCGACGAATGCGCGGTGTACGGCCGCCAGGGCGTGACGGGCGAACGCGATCCGTCGACGATCGGCTTTGCGGCCGTGCGCGGCGGCGACATCGTCGGCGATCACACCGTGCTGTTCGCCGGGATCGGCGAACGGATCGAGATCACGCACAAGTCGTCGAGCCGCGTATCGTACGCGCAGGGCGCGCTGCGTGCGGTCCGCTTCCTGTCGGCGCGCGGCGCCGGCCTGTTCGACATGCAGGACGTGCTCGGCCTGCGCTGACCCTCACGGGGAAACTCCGATGGCGATTCCCACCGGCGTTGTCCACTACCTCGAAAGCGGCGATGCGATCACGCACGCCGTCGCCTACGTGCTGCTGGCGATGTCCGTCGCCAGCTGGTGCTTCCTCCTCATGAAAGCCTGGCTGCTGGTCCGCGCGAAGCGCCAGGGGCCGCGGGCGCTCGCCTCGTTCTGGCGCGCGGCGTCGCTCGACGCGGGCATCGCCGCGCTCGCCGGTGCCGATCGCGAGCGCGTGTTCGTACCGCTCGCCGAAGCGGCGCGCGATGCGGCCGACGAACATGATCCGGCCGCGCTCGCCGCGCGTGTCGAGCGCAGCGAACGCGTGCTGCGCGCGCTGCGTCACGCGATGCTGCGCTCGCAGCGCCGTCTCGAATTCGGTCAGGTGCTGCTCGCGTCGATCGGCAGCACCGCGCCGTTCGTCGGCCTGCTCGGCACCGTATGGGGCATCTATCACGCGCTCGGCAGCATCGCCGCGAGCGGGCAGGCGCAGATCGAGAACGTCGCGGGGCCGGTCGGCGAGGCGCTGATCATGACCGCGTTCGGGCTGGTCGTCGCGATCCCCGCAGTGCTCGCCTACAACATTCTCGGGCGGCTCGTGCGCCAGCTCGCCGAGGAACTCGACGGCTTCGCGCGCGACCTGCATGTGTTCGTGTGCGCGCAGGAAGCCTGACGCGCGTATTCCGGGGGAGCGACCATGGCATTCGGCGGACTGGAGCACCACAAGACGTCCGCGCCGATGGCGGAGATCAACATGACGCCGCTGATCGACGTGATGCTCGTGCTGCTCGTCATCTTCATCATCACCGCGCCGCTGATGACGCACGCGATCCGGCTCGACCTGCCGAAGGTCGCGGCCAGCGTCGCGCGCGACACGCCGCAGTCGGTCACGCTGTCGATCGACGACGCCGGCAAACTCTACTGGGACGACGCGCCCGTCGCACTCGACGCGCTGCCGGCGCGCTTCCGGGCCGCCGCCGCGGGCGCCGCGCCGCCCGAGTTGCGGCTGCGCGCATCGCGCGCGACCCGCTACGAGGTGATCGCGCAGGTGATGGGCGCCGCGCAGGCCGCGGGCCTCACGCGGATCGGCTTCGTCACCGACGTGCCGCCGACGGGTGCCGCCGCACCGGCGGCCACGGGCGCGGCACGCTGACGCGCAGCCCGCCCGCGCGCCGGGGGCGGGCAAGAATGCATGGCCGGCCCGCGAGACCGGCCGTCCCGCCCGCCACGGACGGTATAATCGTTGTTTCCGCCCGGTTGGCAGGGTTTCGCCGGGTAACCTGGAGACCCTCCGGGTTACCCGGCGAATATCCGGAACCATGAGGCAGGCCCGAGAACCGTGAGCCTGCTCCCGCCGCCGGGCTGCCCGATTTCGTCCACTTCCGCGTGCCCGCCTCGTGGCGCGCCGCTTAAAGCCTAGTCCGAACCACGCCATGCACGAGAGATACGTACCCGCCGACGTCGAAGCCGCCGCCCAGGGCGACTGGCGCGCAGCCGATGCCTACAAGACGAAGGAAGACTCGCAGAAGCCGAAGTTCTACTGCGTGTCGATGCTGCCGTACCCGTCCGGCAAGCTGCACATGGGTCACGTGCGCAACTACACGATCAACGACGTGATGTACCGCTATCTGCGGATGAACGGCTACAACACGCTGATGCCGATGGGCTGGGATGCGTTCGGGATGCCGGCCGAGAACGCCGCGATGGCGAACGGCGTGCCGCCCGCGAAGTGGACCTACGACAACATCGACTACATGAAGGGCCAGATGCAGTCGATGGGCCTCGCGATCGACTGGTCGCGCGAGATCGCGACGTGCAAGCCCGACTACTACAAATGGAACCAGTGGCTGTTCCTCAAGATGCTCGAGAAGGGCATCGCGTACAAGAAGACGGGCACCGTGAACTGGGACCCGGTCGACCAGACCGTGCTCGCGAACGAGCAGGTGATCGACGGCCGCGGCTGGCGCTCGGGCGCGCTCGTCGAAAAGCGCGAGATCCCGATGTACTACCTGCGGATCACGCAGTACGCGGATGAGCTGCTGAACGATCTCGACGGCCTCGGCTGGCCCGAGCGCGTGAAGATCATGCAGCAGAACTGGATCGGCAAGAGTTTCGGCGTGAACTTCGGCTTCCCGTACGAACTCGACGGCGAAAAGAAGCTGCTGCGCGTGTTCACGACGCGTGCCGACACGATCATGGGCGTCACGTTCTGCGCGATCGCGGCCGAGCATCCGCTCGCCACGCGCCTTGCGCAGGGCAAGCCGGAACTGCAGGCGTTCATCGACGAATGCAAGCGCGGCGGCGTCGCCGAGGCCGACGTCGCGACGATGGAGAAGAAGGGCGTCGCGACGGGCTTCTCGGTCACGCATCCGCTGACGGGCGAACCCGTCGAGGTGTGGATCGGCAACTACGTGCTGATGAGCTACGGCGAAGGCGCGGTGATGGGCGTGCCGGCACACGACGAGCGCGACTTCGCGTTCGCGAAGAAATACGACCTGCCGATCAAGCAGGTGATCGCGGCCGAAGGCCAGACGTACTCGCTCGACGCATGGCAGGAGTGGTACGGCGACAAGGAAGTCGCGGTCTGCGTCAACAGCGGCAAGTACGACGGCCTGGCATATGGCGCGGCGGTCGATGCGATCGCGGCCGACCTGAAGGCCGGCGGCTTCGGCGACAAGCAGGTCACGTGGCGCCTGCGCGACTGGGGCGTGTCGCGCCAGCGCTACTGGGGCACGCCGATCCCGATCATCCATTGCCCGTCGTGCGGCGACGTGCCGGTGCCGGAGCAGGACCTGCCGGTCGTACTGCCGGAAGACCTCGTGCCGGACGGCTCGGGCAACCCGCTCGCGAAGTCGGAAGCGTTCCTGAACTGCACGTGCCCGAAGTGCGGCGCGGCCGCGAAGCGCGAAACCGACACGATGGACACGTTCGTCGATTCGTCGTGGTACTTCTCGCGCTACACGGCGCCGGACGCCGAGACGATGGTCGACGCGCGCACCGATTACTGGATGCCGATGGATCAGTACATCGGCGGCATCGAGCATGCGATCCTGCACCTGCTGTATTCGCGCTTCTGGACCAAGGTGATGCGCGACCTCGGCCTCGTGAAGTTCGGCGAGCCGGCGAAGAACCTGCTGACGCAGGGCATGGTGCTGAACGAGACGTTCTACCGCGAAGACGCGGCGGGCAAGAAGACCTGGTACAACCCGGCCGACGTGACGGTCACGCACGACGACAAGGGCCGCCCGGTCGGCGCGACGCTGAACACCGACGGCCAGCCGGTCGTGCTCGGCGGCATCGAGAAGATGTCGAAGTCGAAGAACAACGGCGTCGATCCGCAGGTGTTGATCGACCAGTACGGCGCCGATACCGCGCGCCTGTTCACGATGTTCGCCGCACCGCCCGAGCAGCAGCTCGAGTGGTCGGGCGCGGGCGTCGAGGGCGCGAGCCGCTTCCTGCGCCGCGTGTGGAGCTTCGGCGCGACGAATCGTGAAGCGCTCGCCGCGCGTGCGGGCTTCGACGCGGCCGCGCTCGGCGACGCCGACAAGGCACTGCGCCGCGAGATCTACAGCGTGCTGAAGCAGGCTGATTTCGACTACCAGCGTCTGCAATACAACACGGTCGTGTCGGCCGCGATGAAGATGCTGAACGCGATCGACGGCGCGAAGGGCGCGACGCCCGGCGTGCTGCGCGAAACGTACGGCGTGCTGCTGCGCGTGCTGTATCCGGTCGTGCCGCACGTCACGTTCGAGCTGTGGAAGGCGCTCGGCTACGCGGACGAATTCGGCCCGCTGCTCGATGCACCGTGGCCGAAGGTCGACGAGGCCGCGCTCGAGCAGGCCGAGATCGAACTCGTGCTGCAGGTGAACGGCAAGGTGCGCGGCGCGCTGAAGGTCGCGAAGGACGCGAGCCGCGAGGCGATCGAAGCAGCGGCGGTGGCTGACGACGCGTTCGCGAAGTTCAGCGACGGCAAGCCGGCGAAGAAGATCGTCGTCGTGCCGGGCCGCCTCGTGAACATCGTCGTCTGACGGCCGCCGGCCGTCTGACGTACCCAGAAGGAGCGAAGGTGATCCGCAGATCGTTTTTGATGCTCGTCGGCAGCGCGGTCGCGCTGTCGGCATGCGGCTTCCAGCTGCGCGGCCAGCAGGACTATGCGTTCAAGCACCTGCTGGTGGCCGGCGCGCCCGCGCCCGTCGAGGCGCGGCTGACGCGTCTCGTCGAGGCCGGCAGCGACACGAAGATCGTCAAGTCGGCGGACGACGCCGACGCCGTGCTGCGCATGTGGGAGTCGCGGGGGCAGAACACGCTGACGCTCAACAAGTATGGGTCGGCGCAGGAATACGCGCTGTTCTATACGCTGAACTACACGCTGACGAGCAAGGACGGCACTGTGCTGATCCCGCCGAGCGCGATCGCGCTGAACCGCGCGATGACGTACAGCGACCAGTACACGAACGCGAAGGCGCAGGAAGCCGACATCCTGTACGCGGACATGCAGAACGACGCGGTCGACCAGCTGATGCGGCGTCTCGCGATCGTCCACTCGCTGACGCCGGCGCCGGAGGACGTGGTGCCGGGCGTCGCGCCGGGCGCGCCCCTGCCGCCACCGCCGCTCTGATCGACGGCGCACGCACCGATGCAATTGCGACTTGATGCGCTGGAGCCGCACCTCGCGAAGGGGATGGCCGGACTCTACACCGTCTACGGCGACGAGCCGCTGCTCGCGCAGGAAGCGTGCGACCGCATTCGTGCGGCTGCGCGCGCGGCCGGCTTCACCGAACGTTCGGTGCACACGGTCGAGCGCGGCTTCGACTGGAGCGTGCTGCTCGGCGCGACCCAGGCGATGTCGCTGTTCGGCGAGCGTCAGCTGATCGAGTTGCGCATTCCGTCGGGCAAGCCCGGCAAGGAAGGCGCCGACGCGCTCAAGACGCTCGCGGCCACGCCCAATCCCGACGCGCTGATGCTCGTCACGTTGCCGCGTCTCGATGCGGCCACGCAGAAATCCGCGTGGTTTACCGCGCTGCAGAACGGCGGCGTCGCGCTGAAGATCGATCCGGTCGACCGCGCGCAACTGCCGAACTGGATCGGCCAGCGTCTGTCGATGCAGGGCCAGCGCGTCGCGGCCGGCGACGATGGCCGGCGCGCGCTGCAGTTCATCGCGGAGCGCGTCGAGGGCAACCTGCTCGCCGCGCACCAGGAAATCCAGAAGCTTGGGCTGCTCTATCCGCAGGGCGTGCTGTCGTTCGAGCAGGTGCACGACGCGGTGTTGAACGTCGCGCGCTACGACGTCTTCAAGCTGAATGAGGCGATGCTCGCGGGCGACGCAGCACGGCTCGCGCGGATGATCGACGGGTTGAAGGGCGAGGGCGAGGCGATCGTGCTCGTGATGTGGGCCGTCGTCGAGGAATTGCGCACGCTGTTGCGGATCAAGCGCGGGGCGACGGCCGGCAAGCCGCTCGCCACGCTGCTGCGCGAGAACCGCGTATGGGGGCCGCGCGAACGGCTGATCGGCCCTGCGCTGAATCGCGTGTCGGAAGCGGTTCTCGAGAAGGCGCTCGCGTTCGCCGCGAAGCTCGACCGGCAGGTGAAGGGGCTGTCGGCCGTCGCACCGGGCCGCCGCACGCAGGACGATCCACCGCCCGATCCGTGGGACGGCCTGTTCCAGCTCGCGATGACGGTAGCGGGCGCGCGCGGCGAGCGACCGCCGACCGCGGGTCGCGTGCGTCGTTAAGCCCCGTCCGGGCCTTCAGCGCACGCATCGCAACCCGCTTACAATGTTCCGATAGCTGGCGCGGCCCGCTTGCCGCCGCGCTCCACGCTTCCCACGAATTCACGCCGCGCCAAGCGGCTCGCTTTTCGAGTCACACGATGGATATCGACCAGTACATGACGGACCTGGGCCGCCGTGCCCGGCACGCTTCCCGCGCGATGGCGCGCGCCAGCACGGCCGCGAAGAACGCGGCGCTCGACGCCGTGGCCCGCGCGATCGAGCGCGACGCGCAGGCGCTGAAGGATGCGAATGCACGCGACGTCGCCCGTGCCCGTGAAAAGGGGCTCGATGCGGCGTTCATCGACCGCCTGACGCTGTCGGACAAGGCGCTGAAGACGATGGTCGAAGGCCTGCGCCAGGTTGCGTCGCTGGCCGATCCGATCGGCGAGATCGGCAATCTCAAGTACCGCCCGAGCGGGATCCAGGTCGGCCAGATGCGCGTGCCGCTCGGCGTGATCGGCATCATCTACGAGTCGCGCCCGAACGTGACGATTGACGCGGCCGCGCTGTGCCTGAAGTCGGGTAACGCGACGATCCTGCGCGGCGGCTCCGAGGCGCTCGAATCGAACGCGGCGCTCGCGAAGCTGATCGGCGAAGGGCTCGAGGCGGCCGGCCTGCCGCAGGATGCCGTGCAGGTCGTCGCGACAGCCGATCGCGCGGCGGTCGGCAAGCTGATCACGATGACCGAATACGTCGACGTGATCGTGCCGCGCGGCGGCAAGAGCCTGATCGAGCGCCTGATCAACGAGGCACGTGTGCCGATGATCAAGCACCTCGATGGTATCTGCCACGTGTACGTCGACGATCGTGCCGATCTCGCCAAGGCGCTGACGGTGTGCGACAACGCGAAGACGCACCGCTACGGCACCTGCAACACGATGGAAACGTTGCTCGTTTCGAGCGGCATCGCGGCGACGCTGTTGCCGCCGCTCGGCAAGCTGTATCGCGACAAGCAGGTCGAGCTGCGCGTCGATCCGGCCGCGCGCGCGGTGCTCGCCGAGGCGGGCATCGGGCCGCTCGTCGACGCCACCGACGAAGACTGGCACACCGAATATCTCGCGCCGGTGCTCGCGATCAAGGTCGTCGACGGCCTCGACGCGGCGATCGAGCACATCAACCATTACGGCTCGCACCACACCGATGCGATCGTCACCGAGGATCACGACCGCGCGATGCGCTTCCTGCGCGAAGTCGACTCGGCCAGCGTGATGGTCAATGCGTCGACGCGCTTCGCGGACGGCTTCGAATTCGGCCTCGGCGCGGAAATCGGCATCTCGAACGACAAGCTGCACGCACGCGGCCCCGTCGGCCTGGAAGGGCTCACGTCGCTGAAGTACGTCGTGCTCGGGCACGGCGAAGGCCGTCAGTAACGCGAGGCGCACAACCGATGGCAATGCTCTGGGTCAAGACGTTCCACATCGTTCTGATCGCCGCGTGGTTCGCGGGGTTGTTCTACCTGCCGCGCATCTATGTGAACCTGGCCATGGAGACCGATCCGGCCGCGGTGCGGCGCCTGCTGCTGATGGCGCGCAAGCTGTTCCGCTTCATGACGATGATCGCCGTGCCGGCGCTCGCGTGCGGGCTGTGGCTCTGGCTCGTGATCGGCATCGGCCAGGGGCAGGGCTGGATCCACGCGAAGGTGACGGTGGTGCTGCTGCTCGTCATCTACCACGCGTATTGCGGACACCTGCTGCGGGTGTTCGAGCGCGGAGAGAACAAGCGCACCGACAAGTGGTATCGCGTGTTCAACGAGCTGCCGGTGCTCGGCATGCTGGTGGCGGTCGCGCTGGTCGTGATCAAGCCGTTCTGAACTTTCCGGCGGCCGCATGCCGGCAGTCGATCGACGCGCAACGGCGCCCTTCGGGGCGCCGTTTTCATTTGCGCGTCGTATGCGTCATTCCTTCGTCGGGTCGTCGATCCGGCGGCGCGTGATCGCTTCCTTCGCGCGGCCGACGCGCTCCATGAGCGCGGGTCCGCGCGACAGCGCAACGCCGACCGCGAGGATGTCGCCGATCGCGAGATGCGACATCCGCGACGTCATCGGCGAGAACACGTCCGTTTCCTCGGCCACGTTCGATGCGAGGCTCACCGTCGCGAGCTTCGCGAGCGGCGAGTGGCTCTGCGTGATCGCGACGACTTTCGCGCCGCACGCGAGCGCGGAGCGCGCGGCATCGACGATATCGCGCGTGCGGCCGGTATTCGAGATCGCGACGACGACGTCGTGCGGCCCGAGCAGCGCCGACGACATCGAGAACGTGTGCGGGTCCGAATACGCGACGCTCGGCACGCCGAGCCGAAAGAACTTGTGCTGGATGTCCTGCGCGGCGATGCCCGAGCCGCCGGCGCCGTAGAACTCGATGCGCGACGCGTTCGACAGCAGGGCGATCGCGTCGGCGACGCTGCCGGCCGACAGGCTGTTGCGCACTTCGATCAGCGCGCCGATCGTGCGGTCGAACACCTTGCCGATGATGCCGGGCGCGGGCTCGTCGGGCTCGACGTCACGATAGACCGACGACACGCCCGGCGCGACGCTCTGCGCGAGCCGGATCTTGAATTCGCGAAAGCCGCTGCAGCCGAGCGCCTGGCAGAAGCGCGCGATGGTCGGCTGGCTGACGCCCGCGCGGGTCGACAGCTCGGTCATTGCGAGGTCGAGCACCTCGCGCGGCGCGGCGAGAATGTAGTCGGCGAGCTTGCGCTCGGACGGGCGCAGGTCGGCGCGGATCGCTTCAATGCGAGGCAGCATGGGGCGGCGAATGAAAATCGGGTTCGGATGAGCGAGTGTATCGCAATCGAATTGTAGAAAATCTACATGAAAATGCTAGCTCCATCGTCAGCGATTTCCTAGGCGACAAATGCTCAGGATTAGGGTTTTCACTAGGTAAAGCCTTGCTGGTGGCGGGAATGAGGGTTGCGCATACGACGATCCGCATTGCATGCTTGTAGTTTTTCTACTAGACTGGCTTCGTTCGGTCGACGCACTCGACCGTCCCCACGATTCCAACCGCCGGTGTCGTCCGGCATACAGGAGCGCCCAGCATGACGTCGCTGCACCCCACCCTGGCGAAAGTCACCGAACGCGTGATCGCCCGCAGCCAATCGACCCGTTCCGCCTATCTGCAGCGCATCGACGGCGCGCAAGGCAAGTTCCCGGCGCGTGGCGCATTGTCGTGCGCGAACCTCGCGCACGGCTTCGCGGGTCTCGAAGGCAGCGACAAGTTCCAGATCAAGGCGATCCGCGAGCCGAACATCGGCATCGTGTCCTCGTACAACGAGATGCTGTCCGCGCACGCGCCGTACAAGGACTTCCCTGACATCATCAAGGTCGCCGCACGCGAGAACGGCGGTGTCGCGCAGTTCGCGGGCGGCGTGCCCGCGATGTGCGACGGCGTCACGCAGGGCAATCCGGGGATGGAGCTGTCGCTGTTCTCGCGCGAGGCGATCGCGATGGGCACGGCGATCGCGCTCACGCACAACATGTTCGACGCGGCGCTCTGCCTCGGCATCTGCGACAAGATCGTGCCGGGCCTGCTGATCGGCGCGCTCCAGTTCGGCCACCTGCCGACCATCTTCGTGCCGGCCGGCCCGATGACGAGCGGCCTGTCGAACGACGACAAGGCGAAGATCCGCCAGCAATTCGCGACCGGCCAGGTCGGCCGCGACGCGCTGCTCGAAGCGGAATCGGCCGCGTATCACGGCCACGGCACCTGCACGTTCTACGGCACCGCGAACAGCAACCAGATGCTGATGGAGCTGATGGGCCTGCACCTGCCGGGTTCGGCGTTCGTTCATCCGCACACGCCGCTGCGTACCGCGCTGACCGCCGAAGCCGCGCGCCGCGTGCTCGACCTGACGGTCGAACGCGGCCAGTACACGCCGATCGGCCATGTGATCGACGAGAAGGCGATCGTCAACGGGATCGTCGCGCTGCTCGCGACGGGCGGCTCGACCAACCACACGCTGCACCTCGTCGCGATCGCGCGCGCGGCCGGCATCCTGATCGACTGGAACGATTTCGACGAGCTGTCGGCGGTCGTGCCGCTGCTTGCGAAGATCTACCCGAACGGCAAGGCCGACGTGAACCATTTCCACGCGGCGGGCGGCGTCGCGTTCCTGGTGCGCAACCTGCTCGAAGGCGGGCTGCTGCACGAAGACGTGACGACCGTCGCAGGCAAGGGCCTGTCGCATTACACGAAGGAGCCGAAGCTGATCGACGGCAAGCTGACGTGGGTCGACGGCACGGCCGAGAGCCACGACACCAAGGTGCTGCGCGGCATTCGCGACCCGTTCCAGCCGGACGGCGGTCTGCGCCTGATGCAGGGCCGGCTCGGCCGCGGCGTGATCAAGATTTCGGCGGTCGCGCCCGAGCACCGCAAGGTGAGAGCGCCCGCGATCGTATTCGATTCGCAGGAAGCCGTGCAGGAGGCCTTCGATCGCGGCGAGCTGAAGCGCGATTTCGTCGCGGTCGTGCGCTTCCAGGGCGCGCGCGCCAACGGGATGCCCGAGTTGCACCGTTTGACGCCGCTGCTCGGCGTGCTGCAGGATCAGGGCTTCCACGTCGCGCTCGTGACCGACGGCCGCATGTCCGGTGCGTCGGGCAAGGTGCCGGCCGTGATCCACGTGTCGCCGGAAGCGCTGCTGGCCGGCCCGCTCGGAAAGGTCAAGACGGGCGACACGCTCGTGATCGACGCGGAAGCCGGCATCCTCGACATCGAGGTCGACGACGGCGAGTGGCAGGCGCGCCCGGTCGCGCAGCCGCTGCACCAGGCCGAGAACGAGGTTGGTTTCGGGCGCGAACTGTTCGGCGTGTTCCGCGCGGCGGCCGCGCCGGCCGAGCAGGGCGCATCGGTTTTCGGGGCGCTGGTCGGCGAAGCGGCCGTCCGCGTCTCTGCATGAATTTCAAGGAGCGAATTTGATGAAGACGATTGCTGAAATCGTGAAGCTGGGCCCGGTGATTCCGGTGCTCGCATTCGACTCGGTCGAGCAGGGCGAACACGTGTCGCGCGCGTTGCACGCGGGCGGTGTCAAGGTGCTCGAGATCACGCTGCGTACGCCGGCGGGCCTGGAGGCGATCCAGCGCGCGAGCCAGCTCGCGGACGACATCGTCGTCGGCGTCGGCACGATCACGAAGCCCGAGCACTGCGCGCAGGCGAAGAAGGCCGGCGCGAAGTTCGGCGTGTCGCCGGGCCTGACGAAGGACCTGCATCTCGCGTCGCTCGACGCCGGCCTGCCGCTGCTGCCGGGCGTGATGACGCCGAGCGACATCATTCAGGCGCTCGAATTCGGCTACGAGATCGTCAAGTTCTTCCCCGCGCAGCAGGCCGGCGGCGTGCCGATGCTGCAGGCGTTCCACGGCCCGTTCCCGGCGCTGAAGTTCTGCCCGACGGGCGGCATCACGGTCGATACCGCGCCGAATTTCCTGAAGCTGCCGAACGTCGTGTGCGTCGGCGGGTCGTGGCTCACGCCGAAGGCCGCGCTCGCCGCGCAGGACTGGGCCGAGGTCACGCGTCTTGCGCAAGCCGCGAGCCAGCTTCACCGTTAATACTTGTACGAAATGATAAGGGCCTGTTCGCGCCAGTAACGGGGCTTGCGAACGTCACGCCCTTGACCCTCGGCAAACAAGCGCTTAATGCTTGTTTTACCGAGGGTTTTTGCTGATGGAACCGGTTCTATCCGTGGGCCGTAAAGATAAGTAAAATTCAGCGTCCTCACGGGGTGGGTGCCCCCCGTGTTTCGGAGACCTGCATAGCCGGGCATACTCGCAACAGCTCGCCCGGTTTCGAACAATTCAAGGAGGAGTGCCACATGGGGGCTGTCCAAGGCAGCATGCTGCTCGTATTCACGCTGATCGCGATTGCCGCGCTGATCCTGATGATCGCGCGCTACAAGATCTACCCGTTCCTGGTGCTGATCATCGTTTCGCTGGGCCTGGGTCTCGTCGTCGGCATGCCGATGGACAAGATCGTCAAGTCGTTCGAAACGGGCACGGGCGGCACGCTCGGCCACATCGCGATCGTCGTCGGCCTCGGCACGATGCTCGGCAAGATGATGGCCGAATCGGGCGGCGCCGAACGGATCGCGACCACGCTGATCGACTGGTTCGGTGAAAAGAACATCCACTGGGCGATGATGTTCGTTGCGATCATCGTCGGCTTGCCGGTGTTCTTCGAAGTCGGCTTCGTGCTGCTGATCCCGATCGCGTTCAACGTCGCGAAGCGCACCGGAAAATCGCTGCTCGTCGTCGGTCTGCCGATGGTGGCCGGCCTGTCCGTCGTGCACGGGCTGATTCCGCCGCACCCGGCCGCGCTGCTGGCCGTTCAGCAATACGGCGCCGATATCGGCAAGACGATCGCGTTCGGCCTCATCGTCGGCGTGCCGACCGCGATCATCGCCGGTCCGCTGTTCGCGCTGATGATCTCGAAGTTCGTGAAGCTGCCGGAAAACAACCCGCTCGCAGCGCAGTTCGTCGATACGCACACGGACGGTCGCAAGCGCGAGCTGCCGAGTTTCGGCATCACGCTGTTCACGATCCTGCTGCCCGTCGTGCTGATGCTCGTCGGCAGCTGGGCCGACCTGGTGTTCGCACCGAAGTCGCTGCCGAACAACCTGCTGCGCTTTGCCGGCAACTCCGACGTCGCGCTGCTGATCGCCGTGCTGGTGAGCTTCTTCACGTTCGGCAAGCTGCAGGGCTTCAACCGCGACCAGATCCAGAAGTTCTGCGGCGAGTGCCTGGCGCCGATCGCCGGCATCACGCTGATCGTCGGTGCGGGCGGCGGCTTCGGCGGCGTCCTGCGCGACAGCGGGATCTCGCAGCAGATCGTCGAGACCGCGAAGCACGCGCACCTGTCGCCGCTGCTGCTCGGCTGGTTCGTCGCGGCGCTGATGCGTCTGGCAACGGGTTCGGCGACGGTCGCGATGACGACGGCCTGCGGCATCGTCGCGCCGATCGCGGCGGCGTCGGGCGCGGCGGTTCGTCCGGAGCTGCTCGTGCTCGCGACGGGCTCGGGCTCGCTGATCTTCTCGCATGTGAACGACGGCGGCTTCTGGCTGATCAAGGAATATTTCGGGATGACGGTCGGCCAGACGTTCAAGACCTGGTCGCTGCTTGAAACCATCATCTCGGTGCTGGGTCTGAGCTTTACGCTGCTGCTGAGCGTGGTTTTGTAACAAGGGGTAGTCAATGATTCTGATCGCAATGGGCGTGTCGGGTGCGGGCAAATCGCGAATCGGCGAAATGCTGGCAGAACGCCTGTCGTGCAGCTATACCGACGGCGACGCGTTTCACAGCGCGGCGAACAAGGAAAAGATGCACAACGGCATTCCGCTGACCGACGACGACCGCTGGCCGTGGCTGCGCACGATTCGCGCGGCCATCGAGGAGAAGCAGCGTGCCGGCGAGACCGCCGTGTTCACCTGCTCGTCGCTGAAGCGGTCGTACCGCGACGTGCTGCGCGGCACCGATACCGACGTGCGGTTCGTGTATCTGAAGGGTTCGTTCGAGGTGTTGCACGAGCGCCTGAAGACCCGCACCGGCCATTTCTTCGATCCGTCGCTGCTGAAGAGCCAGCTCGACACGCTCGAGGAACCGGGCCCGGACGAAGCGATCGTGGTCAGCATCGAGCTGACGCCCGAACAGATCGTCGATCAGGTCATGCTGAAGATCGGTATCGCGCGGCAACATTGAGCGCGGTTCGCGGCAATCGTCATGCAGCAGTGAAAAAGGCGCCCCTCGGGGCGCCTTTTTTCGTTGGCGATGCGTGAGCCGCTCAGGTCGCGCGGACGTGCTGCGCGATGCCGTCGAGCAGCACGTCCAGCATCGTGTCGTGCACGGCGGCCGGATCGAGTTGCGCGTAGAGCGGGGCGGCCGATTTGACGAGCGGATGCGCGGTATCGGACAGCGCATGCATTTCCGCGAGCTCGACGTCGTTCGCGGGCCGCGTTAGGCCGCCGGCCTCGGCGGCGGCGAGGCCGATCACGCTCGCATACCAGCCGACGCACACGGTCGGCAGTGCGCTGCGCGGGATGCCGGCATCGGCCAGCGCGCGATGCACGGTCTCGATGTGCGCGAGATCGGCCGGCCCGGTGCTCATGTGACGCTGCAGCAGCGCGAACGCGGCGGGGTGGCGCAGCGCGAGCGCGCGGTACTGGCGGGCGAGATCGAGCAGCCGCTCGCGCCACGGCAGTGAAGGGTCGACCGGCGCGAGCGAGCGCGACAGCGCGTTCGCGATCGCACGGCTCAGGCCCTCTTTCGACTTGAAGTGATAGAGCACGCTCATCGGGTCGCAGCCGACTGACTGCGCGAGCTTGCGCACGCTGAACGCGGCTTCGCCGACCTCTTCGAGCAGCGCGAGCGCGGCCGCGACGATCGCATCCTTGTCGAGGCCGCGCGGGCCTTGGGCGGGTTTGTCTTTCATGGAAGCGGGATGGCTGCGGCTGTAATCTTGACGAAAGCATATTCTACGCTGTAGAATTATTTCTGCGGTGTAGAAATTGGGTGTCCCGGCACCTTTCAATGCGTGCTTTCGCACGGTCCGGGATCCTGGCAGGCACGAGCGTGCCTGCCGTCAACACGGGCCATCGCGCCCTTTATCTCGTTGACACCCAAGTGGAACCGGCTGCCCCACCCGCGAAGCCTGAATGGCACTTCGACAGGCGGCCCAAGACCATGCAAGTGCAATCATGACTTCCAACCACAAGCCCCTGATCCAGGGCGAATCGCGTTTCGACCAGACGCAACTGAACATCGAAAAGGACAACTGGAACTGGTGCGCGCCGTCCCGTTACGACGGCGAGCGCCCGGCCAACTGGTACGAGGCGTCTCTGTCGCGCCATGAAAACAGCGCGCCGCTCGCGCACGACATGGTGTGCGACGTGCTGGTGATCGGCGCGGGGCTGCTCGGTGCATCGGCCGCGCTGCATCTGGCGGAAGCGGGCGTCGACACGATTCTCGTCGACAAGCATCACGTCGGCTCCGCGGCGTCGGGCCGCAACGGCGGCCAGCTCACGCCGGGCCTCGCGCGCTGGGAAGCAGCCGACATGATCGACCATCTGTCGCACGACGACGCGAAGCGGCTGTGGCGCTTCGCGTCGGCCGAATCGATGGACCTGATCGACGCGATCGGCGCGCGTTACGCACTCGACCTCGATCGCAAGCGCGGCCACATCACGGCGGCGGTCCACCCGGGCCACATGAGCGCGCTGCTCGACGGCGCTGACGCACGCCGCCATCTCGGTGACGCCGGCGTGACGCTCGTCGGCCGCCATCAGCTGCACGACGAATACGTGCGCTCGGGGCTGTATCACGGCGCGGCGATCGACGCGACCGGTGGCCAGCTTCATCCGCTCGCGCTGGTGCGCGGTCTCGTGCACGGCTTCCGGCTGAACGGCGGTGCGTTGTACGAGGGCACCGAGGTGCTGGAGCTCGACGAAACGCCGGCGGGCGTCGTCGCGACGACGCCGGGCGGCACGATCACCGCGCGCCGTGGCGTCGTGCTCGCGCTGCACAACACGACGTTCCGTCTGCTGGACGACGGCACCGCCACCACCGTGCCGTTCTTCACGTATGTCAGCGTGACGGCGCCGCTCGACGTCGACGTCGCGACACTGATGCCGGCCGGCATGCCGGTGTACGACACGCAGTTCCAGATCGACTACTACCGGCCGGTGCGCGGCAACCGCCTGCTGTTCGGCGGGCAGGGCACCGGCACGTGCTGGGCACAGCCCGACGTCAACGCGTATCTGCTGACGCGGCTGAACACGGTGTTCCCCCAGGCCGATGGCCAGTTCGCACTGGACTACTGCTGGAGCGGCGTCAGCGACTTCACGCTGAACGGCGCGACCGACAGCCGCAAGACCGACGGCCGCGTGCCGATGTACATGGTGCAGGGCTGGAGCGGTCATGGCGTCGCGCAGACGGTGCGGATCGGCAAGGCGATCTGCGACGATTTCGTCGGTCGCAACGACGATTTCTCGATGCTGACCGGCATCGATCACCGCGCGATTCCGCTCGGCCGCCAGTTGTCGCCGATCGCGATTCCCGCTGCGAAGGCCGCGATGAGCGTGATGAGCGCACTCAACCCGGGGCGGATGATCTCGTTCTGACCAGCCGCACAGGCAATGAAAAAGCCCGATGCGATTGCTCGCATCGGGCTTTTTTTACGTGCGGAGACGGCGGTGCTTACGCGATCCGCTTCGCGAGTTCGACGGCCTTGCCGATGTACGACGCAGGCGTCATCGCGAGCAGGCGGTCCTTCGCATCTTGCGGGATCGCCAGCGTGCCGACGAATTCCTGCAGCGCTTCGCGCGTGATGCCCTTGCCGCGCGTCAGTTCCTTCAGCTGCTCGTACGGGTTCTCGATGCCGTAGCGGCGCATCACCGTCTGCACCGGCTCTGCGAGCACTTCCCAGCAGTTGTCGAGGTCTTCGTTCAGGCGCTGCGGGTTCACTTCGAGCTTGTCGAGGCCGCGGATCAGCGAGTCGTACGCGAGCAGCGAGTAGCCGAGTGCGACGCCCATGTTGCGCAGCACCGTCGAGTCGGTCAGGTCGCGCTGCCAGCGCGACACCGGCAGCTTGTCGGCGAGGTGGCGCAGCGTCGCGTTCGCGAGGCCGAGATTGCCTTCCGAGTTCTCGAAGTCGATCGGATTGACCTTGTGCGGCATCGTCGACGAGCCGATTTCGCCGGCCTTCGTCTTCTGCTTGAAGTAGCCGACCGAGATGTAGCCCCACACGTCGCGGTCGAGGTCGAGCAGGATCGTGTTCGCGCGCGCGACCGCATCGAACAGCTCCGCCATGTAGTCGTGCGGCTCGATCTGGATCGTGTACGGGTTGAAGGTGAGCTTCAGGCGGTTCTCGATCACGTCGCGCGAGAACGCTTCCCAGTCGAATTCCGGATACGCCGACAGGTGCGCGTTGAAGTTGCCGACCGCGCCGTTCATCTTGCCGAGGATCTCGACCTTCTCGATGCGCGTGATCGCGCGAGAGAGGCGGGCCGCGACGTTCGCGAGTTCCTTGCCGAGCGTCGTCGGGCTGGCCGGCTGGCCGTGCGTGCGCGACAGCATCGGCTGCTCGGCAAGCGCGTGCGACAGCGCGACGAGGCGCTGGTGGACCGTGCGCAGCGCCGGCACGATCACGTGCTCGCGCGCGCCGGCGAGCATCATCCCGTGCGACGTGTTGTTGATGTCTTCGGACGTACACGCGAAGTGGATGAATTCGCTGGCCTTCTCGAGTTCGGCCTGGCCCTTCACCGATTCCTTCAGCCAGTATTCGACGGCCTTCACGTCGTGGTTCGTCACGCGCTCGATGTCCTTGATGCGGGCGGCGTCGTGCGCGGTGAAGCGCTCGGCGAGTTGCAGCAGGAATTGTTCGGACGCGTCCGAGAAGCGCGGGACTTCCGCGAAGCCGGCGCGCGACAGCGCGATCAGCCAGTGCACCTCGACGGTGACGCGGTGGCGCATGAAGGCGGCTTCGGAGAGCCAGTCGCGCAGCGCTTCGGTCTTGCTGGCGTAGCGGCCGTCGATGGGCGAGAGCGCGGTGAGGGCGAAAAGCGTATCGGGACGAGTGTCGGACATGATCGGGCGTGGCCTTGGGGGCCGGTGCGAACGAGGGGAGGAGAATCCGGCATTTTACCATTGGCGCGGGGCGATCCCGGCCGAACCGGTCAGGTCGCCGCCGTCGTGGGCGATCGGCACGCATGCGGCGCCCGGGCGGCGCGCAAGCAGTCCGCCGGCTGGCGCCCGGGCCGGCTCGCCGGGCTGCCCGCCGCGCCGCCGGCCGGGCCCGCCCGCCGGTAGAATGCAGGCTTCTTCCCGACCGCCGCCCGCCGCGCCCGCCTGCATGGAACTGAAATGGCTCGAAGACTTCGTCTCGCTCGCGGAAACGCGCAGCTTTAGCCGGTCCGCCGAACTGCGGCACGTGTCGCAGCCCGCGTTCTCGCGGCGCATCCAGGCGCTCGAGGCATGGCTCGCGACCGAACTGATCGATCGTTCGGTTTATCCGACGCGGCTCACGCAGGCCGGCCAGATCTTCTACGAGCAGGCATTGACGATGCTGTCGCAGGCGCATGAGGCGCGCACGCTGCTGCGCGGCCATGTCGGCGCGCCGGTGCCGACCATCGAGTTCGCGGTGCCGCATACGCTGTCGCTCACGTATTTTCCGCGCTGGCTGCAGCGGATCGAGGCGAAGATGGGGCAGGTCCACACACGGTTGCGCGCGCTGAACGTGCACGACGCCGTGCTGTCGCTGGTCGAGGGTGGCTGCGATCTCGTGATGGGCTACCACCACCCGAGCCACCCCGTCGCGCTCGATCCGGCCCGCTACGACATGCTGGTCCTCGGCAGCGAGCCGATCAGCGCGTTTTCGGCGCCGGGCCGCGCGGGCCGGCCGCGCTATACGTTGCCGGGCACGGCCGAGGCGCGCGTGCCGTACCTGTCTTATACGCCGAATGCGTATCTCGGCCGGATGACCGAAGTCATCGTTGCGAACGCACCGACGCCGCTGTTCCTCGATCGCGTGTACGAAACCGACATGGCCGAAGGGCTGAAGGCAATGGCGCTCGCGGGCCACGGCGTCGCGTTTCTGCCGCACAGCGCCGTCGAGGATGCGGTGGCCAGCGGCCGCCTGATCCGGCTCGACCGGTCCGCGCGTGGCGGCACGCACCCGTACACGCTGACGATGGAGATTCGCCTTTACTGCGACAAGCTCGCGCTGCAGGGCGACGATCCGCGCCAGAAGCTCGTGCGCGCGTTGTGGGAAGTCGTGCGCGACGAATTGCGCGACACGGCCGAATGATGGAGTCGAGCACGGCCGCGCGCGGCTGACGACGAGCTTGCCGCGCCTGTCGGACGGCTGCCCGACGGGCGTCCGGCGTAATGTACCCACGATTTTTCGCACAACGCGATGCACGGCCGATCGCGGGCGTTCTTGCGCAAATCGACCATGGATTTGCAAAAAATCACGATCATGCAAGAAACGCATAATCGAATAAGCAAACGGCATTGGATAAAAAAAACGGGTTTTTCGACAATGTGCGCAATCCGTTGAACGTTGGAGCGTCCATGTCTTCGCAACTGCAGTCCATCCCGTCCTACCTTCACGCCGACGATCTCGGCCCGTGGGGCAACTACCTTCAGCAGGTCGATCGCGTCGCGCCGTACCTCGGTTCGCTGTCGCGCTGGCTCGAAACGCTGAAGCGTCCGAAGCGCATCCTGATCGTCGATGTGCCCATCGAGCTCGACAACGGCACCGTCGCGCACTTCGAAGGCTATCGCGTACAGCACAACGTGTCGCGCGGCCCGGGCAAGGGCGGCGTGCGCTACCACCAGGACGTGACGCTGTCGGAAGTGATGGCACTGTCGGCATGGATGTCGGTGAAGAACGCGGCCGTGAACGTGCCGTACGGCGGTGCGAAGGGCGGCATCCGCGTCGACCCGCGCAAGCTGTCGCGCGGTGAGCTCGAACGCGTGACGCGTCGCTACACCAGCGAAATCGGCATCATCATCGGCCCGAACACCGATATTCCGGCACCGGACGTCAACACCAACGAACAGGTGATGGCGTGGATGATGGACACGTTCTCGATGAACCAGGGCCAGACATCGACCGGCGTCGTGACCGGCAAGCCGATCTCGCTCGGCGGTTCGCTCGGCCGCAAGGAAGCGACGGGCCGCGGCGTGTTCGTCGTCGGTTGCGAGGCGGCGAAGAAGAAGGGCCTCGAGATCGAAGGCGCGCGCATCGCGGTGCAAGGCTTCGGCAACGTCGGCGGCATCGCGGCGAAGCTGTTCCAGGAAGCGGGTTCGAAGGTGATCGCGGTGCAGGATCACACGGGCACGATCTACCAGCCGGCCGGCCTCGATTCGAACAAGCTGCTCGACCACGTCGCACGCACGGGCGGCGTCGCGGGCTTCGAAGGCGCCGAACCGATGCCGAACGACGAGTTCTGGACGGTCGAGACCGACATCCTGATCCCGGCGGCACTGGAAAACCAGATCACCGAGAAGAACGCATCGAAGATCCGCACGAAGATCATCGTCGAAGGCGCGAACGGCCCGACGACGACGGCGGCCGACGACATCCTGAGCGCGAACGGCGTGCTCGTGATTCCCGACGTGATCGCGAATGCGGGCGGCGTGACCGTGTCGTACTTCGAGTGGGTGCAGGACTTCTCGAGCTTCTTCTGGACGGAAGACGAGATCAACCACCGTCTCGAGCGCGTGATGCGCGAAGCGTTCGCCGGCGTGTGGGCGGTCGCGGAAGAGCACAAGGTGTCGGTGCGTACGGCGGCGTTCATCGTCGCGTGCAAGCGCATCCTGATGGCGCGCGAAATGCGCGGCCTGTATCCCTGATCGGTCATCGCCGATTCGATCGGACGACTATGACAAAAGCATGACGCAATTCACCCGATTGTGTGCATGAACCCTCGCGGGCGGTGCCGAATCCGGCATCGCCCGCGTTGTGCATTCAGGCGCCGCCAGGGGCGCCGGAAGCCGGGAGGACGGCTTCGTACAGGACGATTCGTAGTTCGGTAAACAACCAGTACTTTCAAAAATATTACTTTGATACACTGGCGCGGGTTTCAGCCAAGGAGATGACCAAAATGAAATACCAGAAGGCAGTCCTGATGGTCGCGGCGCTGTGCGCGTTCGCGAGCGGCGCGCATGCACAGGAGACCGGCACGCTGAAGAAGATCAAGGACACGGGCGTGATCGCGCTGGGCCACCGCGAATCGTCGATTCCGTTCTCCTACTATGACCAGAGCCAGCAGGTCGTCGGTTATTCGCGCGAATTCCAGATGAAAGTCGTGGACGCCGTGAAGAAGAAGCTGAACCTGCCGAACCTGCAGGTCAAGAACATCCCGGTGACGTCGCAGAACCGCATCCCGCTCGTGCAGAACGGCACGGTGGACATCGAGTGCGGCTCGACGACCAACAACACGGAGCGTCAGCAGCAGGCCGCATTCTCCGACACGATCTTCGTGATCGGCACGCGCCTGATGACGAAGAAGGATTCGGGCGTGAAGGACTTCGCGGACCTGAAGGGCAAGACGGTCGTGACCACCGCCGGCACGACGTCCGAGCGCCTGCTGCGCAAGATGAACAACGACAAGCAGCTGGGCATGAACATCATCAGCGCGAAGGACCACGGCGACTCGTTCAACACGCTCGAGTCGGGCCGCGCCGTCGCGTTCATGATGGACGACGCGCTGCTCGCGGGCGAGCGCGCGAAGGCGAGGCAGCCGGGCGAGTGGGTGATCGTCGGCACGCCGCAGTCGGAAGAGGCGTACGGCTGCATGATGCGCAAGGGCGATGCGGACTTCAAGAAGGTCGTCGACGACGCGATCTCGCAAGTCGAGAAGTCGGGCGAAGCCGCGAAGATCTACGCGAAGTGGTTCGAGAACCCGATTCCGCCGAAGGGGCTGAACCTGAACTTCCCGCTGTCCGATTCGATGAAGAAGCTGTACGCGAACCCGAACGACAAGGCGCTCGACTGACCACGCAGCCGTTGACGCAGAAATGACGCTACTGAAACGGAAGAGGCCTCGCTTCTTCCGTTTCTTTTTGCTGGAGTCTTGCCCATGTCTTACCACTGGAACTGGGGCATCTTCCTGAGCCCCGTCTCGACCGGCGAGCCGACGACTTACTTCGGATGGCTGATGTCCGGATTCTGGGTGACGATCGAGGTGTCGCTCGTCGCCTGGGTCGTCGCGCTGATCGTCGGTTCGCTGTTCGGCGTGCTGCGCACGGTGCCGAACAAATGGCTGTCCGCGATCGGCACCGTGTACGTGTCGATCTTCCGGAACATCCCGCTGATCGTGCAGTTCTTCGTCTGGTACCTCGTCGTGCCCGAACTGCTGCCCGCGTCGATCGGCACCTGGATCAAGCAGTTGCCGCCCGGCACGCAGTTCTTCACCGCGTCGATCGTCTGTCTGGGCCTGTTCACGGGCGCGCGCGTGTGCGAACAGGTGCGCTCGGGGATCAACGCGCTGCCGAAGGGCCAGCGCGCCGCCGGCCTCGCGATGGGCTTCACGCAATGGCAGACGTACCGCTACGTGCTGCTGCCCGTTGCGTACCGGATCATCGTGCCGCCGCTCACGTCCGAGTTCCTGAACATCTTCAAGAACTCCGCGGTCGCGTCGACGATCGGCCTGCTCGACTTGTCCGCGCAGGCCCGCCAGCTCGTCGACTACACCGCGCAGACCTACGAGTCGTTCATCGCGGTGACGCTTGCGTATGTGCTCATCAACCTCGTCGTGATGGCGTTCATGCGCTGGATCGAAGGCCGCACGCGGCTGCCCGGCTACATCGGAGGCAAGTGATGCATCAGTTCGACTGGAGTAGTATTCCCGGCGCGATACCGACGCTGTGGACGGGGGCGATCGTCACGTTCAAGATCACGCTGATCGCGATCGTCATCGGCATCGTTTGGGGCACGCTGCTGGCGTTGATGCGGCTGTCCGGCGTGAAGCCGCTCGAGTGGTTCGCGAAGGCATACGTGACGGTGTTCCGCTCCATCCCGCTCGTGATGGTGCTGCTGTGGTTCTTCCTGATCGTGCCGCAGGTGCTGCAGGGCGTGCTCGGGCTGTCGCCGACGATCGACATCCGGCTCGCGTCGGCGATGGTCGCGTTCTCGCTGTTCGAAGCCGCGTATTATTCCGAGATCATCCGCGCCGGCATCCAGTCGGTGCCGCGCGGGCAGGTGAACGCCGCGTTCGCGCTCGGCATGAACTACGCGCAGGCCATGCGCCTCGTGATCCTGCCGCAGGCGTTCCGCGCGATGGTGCCGCTGCTGCTCACGCAGGCGATCGTCCTGTTCCAGGATACGTCGCTCGTGTACGTGATCAGTCTCGCGGACTTCTTCCGCACGGCCGCCAACATCGGCGACCGCGACGGCACGACCGTCGAGATGGTCCTGTTCGCCGGCGCATGCTATTTCGTGATTTGCTCGTTGGCGTCTGTTCTCGTCAAGAGTCTCCAGAAAAAGGTCACACGATGATTTCCATCAAGAACGTTTCCAAGTGGTACGGCCAGTTTCAAGTTCTCACCGACTGCACGACCGAGGTCAAGAAAGGCGAAGTGGTCGTCGTGTGCGGCCCGTCGGGCTCCGGCAAGTCGACGCTGATCAAGACCGTCAACGGCCTCGAGCCGTTCCAGCAGGGCGAGATCCTCGTGAACGGCCAGTCGGTCGGCGACAAGAAGACGAACCTGTCGAAGCTGCGCTCGAAGGTCGGGATGGTGTTCCAGCACTTCGAGCTGTTCCCGCATCTGTCGATCACCGAGAACCTGACGCTCGCGCAGGTCAAGGTGCTCGGCCGCGGCAAGGACGAAGCGACCGACAAGGGCATGAAGCTGCTCGATCGCGTCGGCCTGAAGGCGCATGCGCACAAGTTTCCGGGCCAGCTGTCGGGTGGCCAGCAGCAGCGGGTCGCGATCGCGCGCGCGCTGTCGATGGACCCGATCGCGATGCTGTTCGACGAGCCGACGTCCGCGCTCGATCCCGAGATGATCAACGAGGTGCTCGACGTGATGGTCGAGCTCGCGCAGGAAGGGATGACGATGATGGTCGTCACGCACGAGATGGGCTTCGCGAAGAAGGTCGCCCATCGCGTGATCTTCATGGACAAGGGCGCGATCGTCGAGGACGACCGCAAGGACGATTTCTTCTCGAATCCGAAGTCGGATCGCGCGAAGGACTTCCTCGCGAAAATCCTGCACTGAGCGCTCGTGCGCGCGGAATGCGCAAACCGCCCGGCCGAACGCCGGGCGGTTTTTTTTCGCCTGCCGTCCGTCGCCCGCCGCTGGCGACGAACGGATTCCGGCGCGCGGCGTTACCAGCTGTAGCGGTAGCCAACCTGCCCGGTGACGCCGCGCCGGTAATCGCCGCCGATGTTGCGCGCATATTTCACGTTCGCGTACAACTCGCCCGACTTGCCGAAGCCCGCGGTCACGCCAAGGCCGAGCTCGTACCACGTGCGGCCCAGGTGCGTCGCGAACGGCGTGCCGCCGACGACGGTCTGGCCCGGCGACAGGAAGTCGTGCAGCACGTCGGCAGTGAAGTACGGCGTCGCGGCGCCGCCACCCGCGTTCGCGTCGAGGTTCGGCCGGAAGATGCGCACGCCGACGCGTCCGCGCAACGCATTGGTCGTCGTGCCCGACACGGCCGACACATTGTCGTCGAACCCGTTCAGCTTCAGGTACTGATACATCAGCTGCGCCTGCGGCTCGACCGCGATCGGCGTGCCGCCGATCCCGAACGGCTTGCCGACCTCCTGCGACAGTGCGATGCCGAAGCCGTTCTGCGATGCCTCGTTGCCGTAGCTGTCGCGATAGCGGTTGCCGTAGTGCGTGACCTGGCCGACGCTGTCGAAGTAGGTGCCGTCGGACAGGTAGCGCGTCCAGTAGCCGCCGACGCTCTGCGCGTGCATCTCGACCGAGCCCGTCGACGTCGACAGGCCCGCTGCGTCGGCGCGTGCCATGTCGCTGAAGCTCGCGTTCGCGACGCCGATGCTCGCCGTCACGCCCGCATGCGTGCTGCCGCCGCCTGGCGCCTGGTCGAGCGTCCAGTCCTTGCCGAACTGCGCGAAGAACGTGCGCTCGTCGGCCGCGAAGCGTCCCGCGTTCGCATCGAGGCTCTGTCCGCCGATGCGGCCCCACACACCGTCGCGGTTGCCCGACGCCTGCTTCTCGAGGTTGTAGATGTCGCCGACGCGCTCGTGCAGCTTGCCGAGCGTCGAGAAGCCGTAGTCCGCGTTCAGCAGCGGCGTCATCGCATAGCCCGCGACGCCCGGACGGTACGCGAGATTGCCGCCGCCTTTGATGACGTTCGGGCCGACCGGATCGCCCGGGTCCGTCGGGTCGAGTTGCGAGCGCAGATACCAGCCGTTCGCATCGCTCTGTCCGCCTCGGTAGAGCCGGTATTCGTATGCGCCGGCCTGCACCGGGCCCGCGAGATGGAACGCCGATGCGGAGGTCGTGCCGCCGTTGGTCGTGACGACCACCGGAATCCCTTCGCCCGTCGTCTGCGCGCCGGTGCCGGCCGTGTTCGCGATCTTCAGCCCCGTCGTGCCGGTCGCGGCACCGCCGTTCACGATCAGCCGGTCGGTCGGCGATGTATCGGCGCCGAGATAGGTGTTCAGCGCGATCGTGCCGCCGTTGCCGACGTAACTGCCGGTCGTCAGCGTCCGGTAGCTGCCTGCCGCCGTCGGCGCGCCGGACGGCGCGGCGAATGCAACCAGACCCGCGTTGTTCAGGCTGCTCAGCACGGAGCTGCCGGTCATGTGCCACGTGCTCGTGCCGTCCACGGTGAGCGCGACCGGATCGATCTTGCCGGTGAGGGTCGTGCCGTTCGTCAGGAACACGTTGCCGGTGCTCGACGCGTCCGACACGATGTCGCCGGCGAGATTCACGGCCGATGCGTTGAAGGTCGCGGTGCTCCCGTTCGCGAGGTCCAGCAGTGTGCCGTTGCCGGCCGTCACGACGGTGCCGTTGCGCACCGCGATATCGACCGTGCCGCCGCGCGCCGCGAACGCCGGCCCGGCGACGGACGCGACGCTGCCGCCGTCGACGAGCACTGCGCTCGTCGCGCCGGTCGCGAGCGTGTCGGTGCTCAGCACGCCGGCCGTCGCGCCCTTGAGCGTCGTGCCGGTCAGCGCGAGCACGCCGCCGCCGTCGACCGTCGCGCCGTTGCCGGCCGCGCTCGCGATCGACGAACCCGTGTCGCCGATGCGGCCGCCGTTCCGTACGACGAGGCCGTCGGCTGCCGTGCCCGCCGTGGAGACCTTCGCGCCCGCCAGCAGTGCGATCGCGCCGCTGCCCGCGACGATCGCGTGCGCGCCGGCACCCGTCGTCGTGACGGTCGTACCGTCGGCCGCGAGCGTCGAATCCGCGCCCGTCACGAAGAGGCCGCGCGCGTCGTCGCCGGCGGTGCGCACGACGGTCGCCGCATCGGTCGCGATGCGCGCGCCGGCGCCCGTCGACGACAGTCCGTCGGCGCCGGCGCCGGTCGTGCCGATCCGCGTGCCTGACAGCGCGATCGTCGTGTTCGAGCCGAGGTTGTCGATGCCCTTGCCCACGCCGCCCACCGCGATCGACGTCGCGCCGGCTGCGATCCCGCCGCCCGACACGGTCGAGTCGATCAGCACGCCGTCGGCGCTGCCGTTCGCGACGACGGTGCCCGCGCCCGACAGGGCGACCGACGCGCCGGTACCCGTCAGGTGAACGCCGGCGATGCCGTCGTCCGCCTCGATCGTGCCCGCGTTGGCGAGCGTTGCCGACGCGCCCTGCACGAGCGCACCGGTGCCTTTCGATACGCGGATCGCCGACGCGTTGTTCACCGTGCCGAGCGTGCCGATGACAACCCCCGTCGAGCCGGCGCCGGTCAGCAGCACCGTATTGCGGTTCTCGAGCGTGCCGAGGTTTTGCGCGACGAAGCCGGTCACGCCGGCCGTCGACGACGCGACCGCCGCGTTGTTGGTCAGCGTCGTCGCGACCGGCGTTCCGGCGTTCGCTCCGGTAAGGGCGTGTGCCTGGCCGTCGACGGTGCCCGCGATCGCGCCGGCCGCATTCAGGTCGATGGTCGCGCCCGAGTCGATCGTGCCCGTCGCGCCGCCTTCGACTGCGACCGCGATTCCGTCCGTGCCGTTGACGTTGTAGGTGGCGTGGCCCGTGGACAGCGTCGTGCCGGCACCCGTGGCAAGCACGCCGCGCGCGCGCTGCCCGTTCACGTCGGTCGTCAGCGTGCCGGCCGCCGACGCGCCCGTATAGGCCGCGCCGCCCGCGATGCGGAACAGCGTCGAATCGTCGGTATCGACGCTCAGGTGCTGCGCGGCGACGTTGATCTTCGAGCCGGCGCCGTATGCGTAGAAACCGATCTGGTTCGTGCCGGACATGAAGGCGGGCACGGCGTTGGCGTCGACGTTGATCGTCGCGCCCGAGCGCGCGTGGACGCCGATCGCGCCGTTGCCGGTCAGGTTGAGCGCGCCGTCGACCGTGGCCTTCGCGCGCGGCCCTTCGGCCCACACGCCATAGTTGCGCGTGTCCGACGCCGGATCGAGCCCGCCGGCCACGTTGATCGTGCCGGTCGACGTCGCGGCCGTCGCGGTCGAACCGGTGCCGACCACCATGATGCCGATGCCGTTCACGCCGTTCAGCGTGATCGTGCCCGTGTTGGTCACGGTCGCGGCCGTATTGGCCGCGAGCATGCCGACGTTGGCGAACGGCGTGCCGGGTGCCGCACCGTTCACGATGATCGTGCCCGCGTTGCGCAGCGTGCCGGACGACGAACCGATGCTCGCCATCCCGGCGCCGTTTTGCGTCTGCGAGCCGATCACGATCGAGCCGAGGTTGCTGGCGGTGCCCGATGCGCCGAGCAGGATCCCGTAGGAATGCGCGGACAGCGCGACGTCGTTCGCCGCTGCCCCCGGTCCGTATTGGGCCGCACGGCCGAGATAGATCGTGCCGCCGGCCGCGTTCGTGAAGGCGCCGCCGGCCGCGAAGCCGCCGATCACCTGGCTGTCGAGCGTCGTCGCGTTGACGCCGACATTGATCGTGCCGGCGTTCGACGCGTTCGCACCGTTCGTCACGGCCACCGCGTAGTTCTGCAGGTCGGGGCGGTTGCCGTCGAGCGTCCATGCGCCGACGTTCATCACGCCATTGTTGACGAACGAGGTGCCCGTGCCGCTTGCGTACACGCCGTTGCCCTCGGTGTACGCGTGGAAGCCGAAGTTGTCGGGCGGCGCGCTGCTGCTCGTGTCGAAATTGTCGCCGGACGCGTAGCCGGACGAGATCGTGCCGTTGTTGACGCCGCTCGCGCCGCTCAGCAGGCGCACCAGCGTGAAGTCGCCCGACAGGCGGCCGTCGTTGACGAAGTGCGCGCCGTTTTCCGCGAGGACGGCCGAGCTCGAAGCGATCGTGTTGGTGCCGCGGAAGTCGATCTGGCCGTCCTTGCCGATCTGCAGCGTTGCATTCGCGCCGGTGCCGTGCATTGCCGACAGGTGATCGATCGGCAGCGTGTTCTTGTCGCCCGACGATACGTTGTTCTGATACTGGAAGGTTTGCTGCGAGAACGTGACGGCCTGGCCGAACGCATTGTCGTAGGCGGCCTGGGAGCCGAGCGCGCCGCTTTGTACCGAACGCACGAGAAAGTCGTTGTACGCGGCGAGCGACGCGGCGTCGGTGACGGTCCACGTGCTGCCGTCGAATGCGGTGAAGGTGCCCGCGTAGGCCGGGACGTCGACCTGGAGATTGCCAACGGCACCGCCGCTCGCGAGATAGTCGCCGGTGCCGAGCCAGACCTGGTTGCGCGAATTCCAGTTGACGACGCTTTTTGCCGTGCCCGTGCCGTCCGCGAAGGTCAGGTCGGTCTGCTTCGGCGCGATCGAGATCGCGTTGCCGGCCGCGTCTGGCGCGTTCGCGGGATTGCCGATCGACACGTTCAACGTGCCGCCGGTGTTGTCGACGGTGCCGATCCGCAGGTTCACGTACTGGTTCCCGTTCACGTCATGGTAGACGGGCACCTCGGCCGAGCCGGCCGTCGACGCGGCGAATGCGGACGAGTTGTACGTGGCGATCGACGTATGGGTGCCCGTAATCGTGTCGGGCGTGCTGACGCTCTGCGTCTTGCCGCCGAGCGACAGCAGCGGCTGGTTCGGGTTGCCCGACACGATGGACGTATTGCCGATCGGCGTGAGCGTATAGCCGGGGTCGCCGGCGGCACCCGTCCATGCACCCGTCACGCCGACCGTGTCGCCGCCCGATACGGTCGTGGCGCCGGCCAGGTTGTCGTTGACGGTCGGGCTGACGCTGCCGAGCGCGCAACTGCCGCCGCTTGCGACCGCCGAACCGTTACCGCAGGTCGATGCGTACGCGGAGCCGGCCGACAGCGCGGCCAGCGCCGCACCGAGCGCGGCGACGCGTAGCGGCGAGCGGCGGATCGCCGTACGGCCGTCACGGCGGCTTGCGGCCGATTGGGTGCCCGAACGCTTGCCGCGCGCCCGGGCCGTTTCCGCAACCGCGACCCAGCAGCCGGCAGCTTCGCTCCATATCGATCGAAATGAGTGATTCACGACAAGCCCCTCTTTCTTCTTTTGAAGTGGTATTCGCCGTATGCGGCGAATGCGCATTCCACGGTGATGTGTGTTTCGAATGGACGTGCGGCAGCCGTGGCTGCGTCGAGTGCCAATCAGGATTCGTTACACCGAAGATGGAGCGAGTCTACTAATCGACGGGGTGGTCGATTTTCAAAAAAATCAAGATATGTAAGGATGGTAACGGTATGGGGTGGTATTTCTGGATTGTGTGGTTAATCGAACTGAAAGCCTTGGTGGGGAAGGGTTTGGTGGACCTTCTTATGGGCCGGGCGGAATCGCCAGGTCGGTGGGATAGCGCACGATCAGTGTTGGGTTCGTGCTTTAAACTGCGGCTTCCGGATTATCTGTTTTAGACCGCTTTTATCTTGTTTTTTGTTGGTTAATTATTTTCTCTCGAAAATTAATAAAATAAAAGCGGATGTTGTATGGCGATGATCGCGTGCATCCAATGGCGATCTGAATGAAACGCGAAACGTCGCCGGGCGGAGATTTTCACTGCCGGTGATCGCCGGGTCGTGACGCGCGCGCACAAGCGGAAGGCGGGAAGGGCGGGCGCCCGACGGCGCGGCGCGCTCAGTAGTCGATCGGGTCGTCGGCGTCGTCCGCGGTGCCGGCCGCCAGCGCCTCGCGCTGCACACCGCCGCACGGGGCGGACGCCGATGCGTCGAGCGCCGGGTTGCGCAGCTTCTCGAGCACGCGCTCGGGCACCGGAATCTGCATCCGCGCGGTGACGTCGCCGCACTGGAACATGATCAGCTCGCCCGGTTCGAACGAGGTCCAGATTTCGTTGTCGGTCAGCGGCTGCGTGGCGATCACCGCGACGCGATCCTCGGGCGTCGTGTATTTCGCAAAGTCGATTGACAGGTCTTCGTCGACCAGATGCGCGGTCGAGAACGGCCAGCGCCGCACGAGGTAGTGCAGCCGCGTCGAGCAGTGCGCGAAGAGCGCCTGGCCGTTCGACATCAGGAAGTTGAACACGCCGTGATCGGTGATGCCGCGCGTCAGCTCGCCGACGCGCTCGAACAGTTCCGGCAACGGCGGCTGCGCGCCGGGGAACGCTTCGCGCAGCCCCTGCATCAGCACGCAGAACGCCTTCTCGCTGTCGGTCGTGCCGACCGGATGGTAGACGCTGCCGTCGAGATCGGGTTCGTAGTCCTGCAGATCGCCGTTATGCGCGAAGATCCAGTGCCGCCCCCACAGCTCGCGCATGAACGGGTGGCTGTTCTCGAGCAGGATGTGACCCTGTGTGGCCTTGCGGATATGCGCGATCGTGTTCTTGGACTTGATCGGGTAGCGCTTCACCATTTCGGCGATCGGCGACGTGGCCGACGCCTGCTGGTCGATGAACAGGCGACACGCCTTGTCCTCGAAGAACGCGATCCCCCAGCCGTCGGCATGGTGATCGGTGAGGCCGCCCCGGGCCGCGAAACCTGTGAAGGAGAATGTGACGTCCGTCGGCGCGGCGCAGTTCATTCCTAGGAGTTGGCACATTTTACTTGGGGCGGGGGCGGAAGCTGGGTAACCAACCGGGTGAACCCCGGTACAATGTGGCTTCTAGCATATCACCGAGCCTTGAGCGGTAAAAAGCGGATTCCGCCAGCCGAAGGCCTCGTGTTGCGGTTTGCCGTCAGTCGGCCCGCGCACGCGCGTTCCGGCCCCGCGGATCGCCAGCCCGTTCCTACAACGCCTCCTATGACTGCCTCGAACGCTTCCTCTCCGGCGACGCTCACGCTCGCCCGTCCCGACGACCTGCACCTGCACCTGCGCGACGGCGACATGCTGGCCGCGGTGCTGCCGCACACGGCGCGCCAGTTCGCCCGCGCGATCGTCATGCCGAACCTGAAGCCGCCCGTCACGACCACCGCGCACGCGCAGGCGTATCGCGAGCGGATCCTGGCCGCGCTGCCGGCGGGCATGGCGTTCGAGCCGCTGATGACGCTGTACCTGACCGACAACACGGCGCCCGACGAAATCAACCGCGCGCGCGACAGCGGCTTCGTGCATGGCGTGAAGCTGTATCCGGCCGGCGCGACGACGAACTCCGACCATGGCGTCAGCGATCTCGCGAAGTGCGCGAAGACGCTCGAGGTCATGCAGGAAACCGGCATGCCGCTGCTCGTGCACGGCGAGGTGACCGATCCGGCGATCGACATGTTCGATCGCGAGAAGGTGTTCATCGACCGCGTGATGACGCCGCTGCGGCGCGATTTCCCCGGCCTGAAGGTCGTGTTCGAGCACATCACGACGAAGGACGCGGCCGACTACGTGCGCGACGCCGACGCTGCGCCGGGTCTGCTCGGCGCGACGATCACGCCGCAGCACATGCTGTACAGCCGCAACGCGCTGTTCGTCGGCGGGATTCGCCCGCATTACTACTGCCTGCCGGTGCTGAAGCGCGAAACGCACCGCGTCGCGCTCGTCGAAGCCGCGACGTCGGGCAACCCGCGCTTCTTCCTCGGCACCGACAGCGCGCCGCACGCGCGCGACGCGAAGGAAACCGCGTGCGGGTGCGCGGGCTGCTACACGGCACTGCACGCGCTCGAGCTGTATGCGGAAGCGTTCGACCAGGCCGGCGCGCTCGACAAGCTGGAGAATTTCGCGAGCCGCTTCGGCGCCGATTTCTACGGGCTGCCGCACAGCACCGAGACGATCACGCTGCGTCGTGAGACCTGGGAACTACCGCGCGAGGTCTTCGCGGGCGATACGCCGGTCGTGCCGCTGCGCGCCGGCGAAACGATCGGCTGGAAGTTCGCGTGACCGGCACGCCGCCGCGCGGGGCCGGCCTGACGGTCGGCGGCGGGGCGGCGGTATTCGCGCAGATCGACTGGTCAGCGCCGTGGCTCGCGCCTTACGCGGCGCCCGGTCGTGCGCTGCAGGCGGCTGCGCTCACGGGCGAGACCGCGCTGCTCGATGCGCTGAACGGTGCGCTGCACGGCGGTACGCGGGCGAGCGGCCGCGGCCGGCCGCTGCGCTTCGTGCCGCAGGCGGAGCTGCCGCCAGGCATCGCATACGAAACGCATATCGCCGACACGGGCGGCGTCCCGACCCGTCACAATCTTCACGACTTCTTCAATGCGCTCGTCTGGTTCGCGTATCCGCGCACCAAGGCCGCGCTGAACGCACGCCAGGCCGCGGCGATCGACGCCGCGGGCGGCGTCGGCCCCGTGCGCGGCACGCTGCGCGATGCGCTCACGCTGTTCGACGAGAACGCCGCGCTGTTCGTGACGTCCGACCGTGCGCTCGCCGACGCGCTGCGCGGCTTCAACTGGCAACTGCTGCTGGTGGCGGCGCGCGACGCGTGGGGCACGCGCTGCGAGGCGCGGCTCGTCGGCCATGCGCTGCTCGAGAAGCTCGTCACGCCGTACAAGTCCTGCACCGCGCACACGTGGATCGTCGAAGTGAGCGACGACTATTTCTCGTGGCCCGACGCGCAGCGTGCCGCGCATGTCGATGAGCGGATCGCCGGTGAATTCGCGACCCGTGACCTGACGAGCCGTGACTTCGCGCCGCTCCCGGTGCTCGGCGTGCCGGGCTGGTGTCACGCGAATGCCGCGCCCGCGTTCTACGACGACCCGGCGGTTTTCCGCAGCGGCCGCCGTTCGCACGCTGCCGGCGGCGGCGCGCAGTGCTAGAATGCGCGTCGCAAAGCAGGCCAGGCAGTCGCGGCCTCGCCGCCTTCGGGCAGGCGAGGGCGAGGAAAGTCCGGACTCCACAGGGCAGGGTGATGGCTAACGGCCATCCGTGGCGACACGCGGAACAGGGCAACAGAAAGCAAACCGCCGATGGCCCGGCGCAAGCCGGGATCAGGTAAGGGTGAAACGGTGCGGTAAGAGCGCACCGCGGCGACGGCGACGTCCGCCGGCACGGTAACCTCCACCCGGAGCAATTCCAAGTAGGCAGGCGCGCATTTTCGGATGCAGGACGGGGCCCCCGTCTCGTCTGCGGGTAGGAAGCTTGAGCGCGTCAGCAATGGCGCGTCTAGAGGAATGGCTGCCACGCGCCGTGCGCTTCGGCGTACAGCGTGCACAGAATCCGGCTTATCGGCCTGCTTTGCCGCTCGAATGCGAAAGGGCCGGCGCTCCGTCAGGAGCGCCGGCCCTTTTTTTCATGCGTGGCTGCCGGGCGTTCAGGCCGCGACGATGTCGAACGAATGCGTGAGCTCGGCCGTCTTCGCGATCATGATCGACGCGGAGCAGTACTTGTCGTGTGACAGGTTGATCGCGCGCTCGACCGTCGCCGGGTTCAGGTTGCGGCCCGTGACGGTGAAGTGGAAGTGGACCTTCGTGAACACCTTCGGATCTTCGCTCGCGCGCTCGGCCTTCAGCGTGACCGAGCAGCCGGTGACTTCCTGGCGGCTCTTCTTCAGGATCAGCACGACGTCGTACGCGGTGCAGCCGCCGGTGCCGACCAGCACCATTTCCATCGGGCGCGGCGCGAGATTATGGCCGCCACCTTCCGGTGCGCCGTCCATCGCGACGAGGTGCCCGCTTCCGGTCTGGGCGGAAAACGCCATGCCGTCCTGACCCATCCAGCTTACTTTGCATTCCATGCTTGCACTCCAGCGTTGCCTGATTCGGATTCGATCACGCATTGTAGCCCGCGGTGCAATAGTCGGCTGATGCGCTGCACGACGCGCAACGTCGCGCCGCCGCACGCGGCGCCTGGCGGGGCGCCGAACGCCGATTTCCCGGCTGGCTTTAGGGGTATTACTCTAGATGTGCCGGATTTCTGGTTGCGTTATTTTTCACAATCTATTGATTTTAAAAGGGAAAATCCGCTATGCCGTGAAATTCTTCATATTTCGCATCATGGTGTGAGATTTCGTAATGCAAATTTTCTTGTGATGTCGGCGGTGCGTTCGTATAATGAGCCCCATTGGTTGTCGCGCTGCGGCAACCTCCGCATGTCTCCTCCACCCTCCTCCTAAGGTGGATTAAGCCCGAACCAGCCGTTCGGGCTTTTTTTCGTTCCGTGCAAGCATCGGCGCGCAGTTTGCGCGCTCCGATGCCTGTCGTTGACGCCGTTACGCGGGCCGCCGTGCGACTGCCTGCGATGCCGCGCCGGTTGGCGTGTCGGTCGAACCGGCGGCAGGCGGCGGGACCTGCGCGGCCGATGCGTGTCCATGACCGCGCGCGCAGAAGTGGCGTACGCGTTCGCGTACCGCGCGCAGGCGGGCGATGCGATCTTCGGCATGGGCGCCGCGAGCGTCGGCGATACGGGCGTCGAGTGCGTCGAGCTTGGCCTCGCAGCCGGCCCTGGCGGCGACGGCGGGCGCGGCGACGGCGGGCGCGGCGGCGGCCAGCAGCGCGGCCGCGAGAAGGGGCGTAAGTCGTTGTTTCATCATGCTTGTTTGTTGTTTTTCCGTTGTCGGCCGGTCTGGCGCGGCAAGGTCAGGTACCGCGCGTCGATGGGTGCCTCCCCGGGCGCTCGGTTCGCCTGGTATATCGGGGCACGACCGGATTTTGGCCCATTTCGGGCGCCGCCGGCACGGGACGCGGATTCTTTTTGACCGCGCTGCCGCATTTCCTTTATAATTCAGGGCTTTTCCGCATTCATGCCCACGGAAAAAGAACAGGGAGAGCCTGCACCGCGCCTCGAAGCGCACACAGACAAGCAGGAAGAACACATCGGGCAAAGCATTTTTTTTGGATCGATCATGAAGACGTTTTCCGCAAAAGCCCATGAGGTGACGCGTGAATGGTACGTGATTGACGCGACGGATAAGGTTCTCGGCCGTGTTGCCAGCGAAGTGGCACGCCGTCTGCGCGGCAAGCACAAGCCTGAGTTCACCCCGCACGTCGACACTGGTGATTTCATCATCATCATCAACGCAAGCAAATTGAAGGTCACGGGCAACAAGACTCTGGACAAGAAGTACTACCGTCACTCGGGCTACCCGGGCGGTATCTATGAAACGACGTTCGGCAAGATGCAAGAACGCTTCCCGGGCCGTGCGCTCGAGAAGGCGGTCAAGGGCATGCTGCCGAAGGGCCCGCTCGGCTACGCGATGATCAAGAAGCTGAAGGTCTACGCTGAAGCGACGCATCCGCACTCGGCTCAACAGCCGAAAGCGCTCGAGATCTAAGGGGAGCCCACATGATCGGTAACTGGAACTACGGTACGGGCCGCCGCAAGAGCGCAGTCGCACGTGTCTTCATCAAGGCTGGCAAGGGCGACATCATCGTCAACGGCAAGCCCATCGCTGACTACTTCTCGCGCGAAACGTCGCTGATGATCGTGCGTCAACCGCTGGAACTCACGAACCACGGCCAGACGTTCGACATCAAGGTGAACGTGAACGGCGGCGGCGAAACGGGTCAGGCAGGCGCAGTGCGCCACGGCATCACCCGCGCGCTGATCGACTACGATGCGACGCTGAAACCGTCGCTGTCGAACGCAGGCTTCGTCACGCGCGATGCACGTGAAGTCGAGCGTAAGAAGGTTGGTCTGCGCAAGGCACGCCGCGCAAAGCAGTTCTCGAAGCGTTAATTCCGCTTCATGGCCGCGCCGCTTCCGGGCGGCGTCCGCCGGAAAAACCGCCAGTTTTCGCGCTGGCGGTTTTTTTATGCCCGCGCGGCGGCCCCCCGCGGGCGGTTTCCTTTACGGAAATCAACAAGAACCTATTGATTTCATGGACATCAGCACGATCTTCTGATCGGCCCTACAATAGCGGCTAAAGCTTTTTGGAGAGTTCGCATGAACGCTGTTACCGAATCCGCAGCAACGACCGCCGAAATGCCGGTACCGTTCGTCTTCACCGACGCCGCGGCCGACAAGGTCAAGCAACTGATCGACGAAGAGGGCAATCCCGACCTGAAGCTGCGCGTATTCGTGCAGGGCGGCGGCTGCTCGGGCTTCCAGTATGGCTTCACGTTCGACGAGGAAGTCAACGAGGACGACACCGTGATGAACAAGAACGGCGTCCAGCTCCTGATCGACTCAATGAGCTACCAGTACTTGGTCGGCGCCGAGATCGACTACAAGGACGACCTCAACGGCGCCCAGTTCGTGATCAAGAACCCGAACGCAACGACCACCTGCGGGTGCGGCTCGTCGTTCTCGGTCTGAGCGCACGACGGAACCTGTCCGGTTCGCCGGAATAAAAAACGGGGCATCATGCCCCGTTTTTTTGTGCCCATGCGCGGTGCGAACCGCCGAACCGAGCGGCCTGCGGGTCGTCGCATCCCGGGCCTTCCATCAGCGCGGATAAAGCGCGCCTAGTACGCGCGCGTCCGCGGCACCCGTCACGCTCGCGAGGTTGCCGGGCTGGCGCGCGGTGAAGCGATACGCGAGCCACGCGAACGCAAGTGCTTCGACCTGTTGCGGCGGCACGCCGAGCGCAGCTGTCGTATCCACCGTTGCCGGCACGCCAGCCTCGCGCAGTGCATCCGCGAGCGCGGCGAGCAGCACCGGATTGCGGGCGCCGCCGCCGCAGACGAACACGGCCCTGCAATCCGTCGCATGCTGCGCGACTTCGCGGGCGACCGAGACGGCGGTGAGCGCCGTCAGCGTCGCCTGCACGTGTTCCGGCGCAACCTGCGCGAACGCGGCGAGCTTCGCGTCGAGCCACGCGGGGTTGAACAGGTCGCGGCCGGTGCTTTTCGGCGGCAGCGCGGCGAAGTAAGGCTCGTCGAGCAGCGCGTCGAGCAGCGGCGCGTGCACGGTGCCGCGCGCGGCGAACTTGCCGCCGTCGTCGTACGGCTTGCCGAGGTGGCGCGTCGCCCATGCGTCGAGCAGCGCGTTCGCGGGCCCGCAGTCGAAGCCGCGCACGTCGCCGCCATCACCGGGCAGGATCGTGATGTTGCTGATGCCGCCGAGGTTGCAGACGACCCGCGTCTCGCCCGGCGCGCCGAACATCGTCGCATGGAACGCAGGCGCGAGCGGCGCGCCGTGGCCGCCGGCCGCGACGTCGCGGCTCCGGAAATCGGCGATCACGTCGATATGGGCAAGCTCCGCGAGCAGCGCCGGATTGTTGAGCTGGCGCGTGTAGCCGCGCTCGGGACGGTGCCGGACCGTCTGGCCATGCACGCCGATCGCGCGGATCTCGTCGCGCGACAGGCCGGCGGTGCGCTGCAACTCGTGACAGCACACCGCGTAGCGCGCGACGAGCGCGTTCGCCGCGACCGATTCGCGGTCGATCTCGTTGTCGCCGGGCTCCTGCAGCGCGAACAGCGCGTCGCGCAGCGATTGCGCGAAGCCGACGAACGCTTCCGCGAGCACGACCGGCGCGCGGCCGGTCTCGAAACGCACGGCGACGCCGTCGACGCCGTCCATGCTGGTCCCCGACATCAGTCCGAAGTAGATGCCGTCTGCCGGATGGGCGGGTTGCGGATGTCGTTGCGGCACGTTGGATTCTCCTGGATCGAGCGACGCGGGCCTGTGCCACGCGCCTTGCGCCCGATTATCCGCGCAACCTGACGCATCGTTAAGCGATGCACGCGCAAGTTATGGGAAAATCCCTGTCTTTGCGACATTCTTCCTGGCACCGATGAGCACCGAACCCAGTTCCAAGCCTGTTTTCCCGATTACCGACGAAGTCCGCCATGCGCTCGCCGTCACGAAGCGCGGCGTCGACGAACTGCTGATCGAGGAAGAGTTCGCGCAGAAGCTCGCGCGCAGCGCGGCTACCGGCACGCCGCTGCGCATCAAGCTCGGCCTTGATCCGACGGCGCCCGACATCCACATCGGCCATACGGTCGTGCTGAACAAGATGCGTCAGCTGCAGGATCTCGGCCACACCGTGATCTTCCTGATCGGTGATTTCACGTCGCTGATCGGCGACCCGTCGGGCCGCAATGCGACGCGTCCGCCGCTCACGCGCGAACAGATCGAGTCGAACGCGAAGACCTACTTCGAACAGGCCGCGCTCGTGCTCGACCGCGAAAAGACCGAAATTCGCTACAACAGCGAATGGTCGATGCCGCTCGGCGCGGACGGGATGATCAAGCTCGCGTCGCGCTACACGGTCGCGCGGATCCTCGAGCGCGAGGATTTCACGAAGCGCTTCCAGAGCGGCGTGCCGATCTCGATCCACGAATTCCTGTACCCGCTGATGCAGGGTTACGACTCGGTCGCGCTGAACGCCGACCTCGAACTCGGCGGCACCGACCAGAAGTTCAACCTGCTCGTCGGCCGCGAACTGCAGAAGCAGTACGGCCAGGAACAGCAGTGCATCCTGACGATGCCGCTGCTCGAAGGCCTCGACGGTGTCGAGAAAATGTCGAAGTCGAAGGGCAACTACGTCGGCATCAGCGAGAAGCCGACCGACATGTTCGGCAAGCTGATGAGCATCTCGGACACGCTGATGTGGCGTTACTTCGAACTGCTGTCGTTCCGCAGCCTCGACGAAATCGCCGGTTTCAAGCGCGACGCCGAAGGCGGCCGCAATCCGCGCGACTTCAAGGTGCTGCTCGCGCAGGAAATCGTCGCGCGCTTCCACTCGCAGGCCGACGCCGAGCGTGCGCTCGAAGATTTCAATCACCGCGCGAAGGGCGGTGTGCCGGACGACATCCCGTCGGTCACGCTCGCGGGCGCGCCGCTCGCGATCGGTCAGCTGCTGAAGCAGGCGGGCCTCGTGCCGTCGACGAGCGAAGCGCTGCGCAACATCGAGCAAGGCGGCGTGAAGATCGACGGTGCGACGGTGTCCGACAAGGGCCTGAAGGTCGAGGCCGGCGAGTTCGTCGTCCAGGTCGGCAAGCGCCGCTTCGCGCGCGTCACGCTGACAGCATGATCGCGCTGATCCAGCGCGTGAAGCGCGCCGACGTGCGCGTCGGCGACCGCACGACGGGCGAGATCGGCGCAGGGCTGCTCGCGCTCGTCTGCGCGGAGCGCGGCGACACCGAGGCCGCCGCTGACAAGCTGCTCGCGAAGCTGCTCGGCTATCGCGTATTCAGCGATGCGGCCGGCAAGATGAACCTGCCGGTGTCGAACATCGATGGCGCGGGCGGCGCCGGCGGCCTGCTGCTCGTGTCGCAGTTCACGCTCGCCGCCGATACCAATAGCGGGCTGCGTCCGAGCTTCACGCCGGCCGCGCCGCCCGACGAAGGCGCGCGCCTGTTCGACTATTTCGTCGCGGCCGCGCGCGAGCGTCATCCGGTCGTCGAGACGGGCGAATTCGGCGCCGACATGCAGGTGTCGCTCGTCAACGACGGTCCCGTGACGTTCTGGCTGCAAGTGCGGCCCTGATTCCTTCCCCGAGACGCGCCGCGATGACCACCACGCAGATTCTCTTCATTCGCCATGGCGAGACGGCCTGGAACCGCATCAAGCGCATTCAGGGCCATATCGATATCCCGCTCGCCGACACGGGGCTTGCGCAGGCGCAGCGGCTGGCCGTCCGGCTCGCGCGGGAAGCGCATGAAGGGCAGCGGATCGACGCGATCTATTCGAGCGACCTGATGCGCGCGCAGCAGACCGCGCAACCCTTTGCCGATGCGCTTGGGCTGCCGCTGCGGTTGCACGAAGGGTTGCGCGAACGCGCGTACGGCGTGTTCCAGGGGCATGACAGCACCGAGATCGAGACGCTGTTTCCGGATGCCTACGCCGCGTGGCAGACGCGCGACCCGGGTTTCGCGCCAGACGGCGGCGAGTCGCAGCGCGCGTTCTATCATCGCGTGCTGCATGCGCTCGAGCCGATCGTCGCCGCGCATCAGGGCGGGCGCATCGCATGCGTCGCGCACGGCGGCGTGCTTGATTGCGTGTATCGCTTTGCAAACGGTCTCGACCTGTCGGCGCCGCGCAGCTATCAGTTGCTCAACACCAGCATCAACGTCGTCGATTACGTCGATGGCCGTGCGCAAGTCGTGCAATGGGCCGACGTGTCGCACCTGGATACCGCAAGCGACGACGACGGGTATCGCAAGGTACTTTGATGCAGTCATGCCGGCCACGCCGGTGTGACCGGCCGGGGGCCGCCTTCCACGTCAGGCTTGGTGCGGCGGTGCTTGGCGCGTTCTGTAGTCGAGCGTGTACGCGGTCCTGCCGGGCTTGTCGGCCGTGATCGGCTGGCGCAGCTTGTCGAATTCCCCTTTCGTGTGCTTCTTCCCGCCATGGATCGCATCGGCGCGGCGATCACGGGAATTTGCCGGCAAATTGAAATAATCCGAAGAAAAGGATCGTCAGGCGTGCGGAGTACCGTCTGGCGGTGTCGCGGTTGCGCGGCGGCGTGCGCGTTTCGACGCGCCGTTGACGAGCGCCCAGCGCAGCACGGGGGCGACCGCCCTGATACCGGGCCGGACCACCGCGCGTCGCAGCGGCGCGAACGTCGACACGCCGAGCATGCGCTGCGCCCAGTTCGGCAGCAGGTCTATGCCCGCATGCATGATCAGTGACGCAGCCGGCCGCAGCGCGGGCGTAGAGACCGGCACATTCAGCAGGATGTGCATGACGTCGAAGGTGCGTGGCCCCGCTTCGAGTTCGGGCTGCAGGCGCGCGAAATAGGCCGCGACTTCCGCACGCGAACGGGGAACATCCCGGGCGCCGAGCAACTCGGCGATCAACGCCGTCTCAGCGTAGTAGCCGTCCTGCTGTTCGCCCGACAGCGACGGATTCACATAGCGCAAATGTGCGGCGAGGAAGCTCGATACTTCCGCGACATGCACCCAGGTCAGCAACGCCGGATCGTCGGCTCGGTACGGCCTGCCGTCGGGCGCGGTGCCCGATACGCGCGCGTGGATCGTTTTTACGCGCTCGATCAGCGCGAGTGCGTCCGCGCGGCTGCCGAACGTCGTGCCCGTGATGAACGTGGCGGTGCGCCGCAAGCGGCCGAGGATGTCGGTGCGAAACGACGAGTGATCCCAGACGCCCGCCAGCGCGAGCGGATGGAGCGCCTGCAGCAGCAGCGCGGCAATGCCGCCCGTCATCATCGACGTGAAATCGGCATGCACGCGCCAGCAGATGGCGTCAGGGCCGAACAGCCCCGGGTCTCCGGGAGGCGACGACAGATCGATCGACGGACCGCCGCCACCTGTCGTCAGGTGCGTGATGCCCGCCACGAGCCGCTTGCGGATCGGTTCGACCCAACGCGGGCCCGGCGTGGGCGTGGCGGGGTGCGGGCTGGGCGGCGTGGTCATGGCAGGCGCGGTGCGGGCGGCGGGTTACTTCCCGTCGGCGGTATCCCACATCCCGCGTTCGGTCTTGCCGGCATCGGGCGCGGAGAGCCCGAAGTGGCGGTACGTGAGCAGCGTCGCGACGCGCCCGCGCGGCGTGCGCTGCAGGAAGCCCTGCTGGATCAGGTACGGTTCGAGCACGTCCTCGATCGTGTCGCGCTCCTCGCCGATCGCCGCCGCGAGGTTGTCGATACCGACCGGGCCGCCGTCGAACTTGTGCAGGATCGCCTCGAGCAGCTTGCGGTCCATCAGGTCGAAGCCGACCGGATCGACGTCGAGCATCGCGAGCGCGGCGTCGGCCACGGCCGCGGTGATCTGGCCGTCGGCCTTCACTTCCGCATAGTCGCGCACGCGGCGCAGCAGCCGGTTCGCGATCCGCGGCGTGCCGCGCGAGCGCTTCGCGATTTCCAGCGCGCCGTTCGGATCGATCTGCGCGTTCAGCAGCGACGCCGAGCGCCGCACGATGCGCGACAGTTGCTCGGCATTGTAGAACTCGAGGCGCGCAACGATCCCGAAGCGATCGCGCAGCGGGTTGGTCAGCATTCCCGCGCGGGTGGTTGCGCCGACCAGCGTGAACGGCTGCAGATCGAGCTTCACGCTGCGTGCGGCCGGTCCTTCGCCGATCATGATGTCGATCTGGTAATCCTCGAGTGCCGGATACAGGATTTCCTCGACGACCGGCGACAGCCGGTGGATTTCGTCGATGAACAGGACGTCGTTCGCTTCGAGGTTGGTCAGCAGCGCGGCGAGATCGCCCGCGCGCTCGAGCACGGGGCCCGACGTCTGGCGCAGGTTCACGCCCATCTCGCGCGCGATGATGTGCGCGAGGGTGGTCTTGCCGAGGCCTGGCGGCCCGAACAGCAGCACGTGATCGAGCGGCTCGGAGCGGCGCTTCGCGGCCTCGATGAAGATCTCGAGCTGGCCGCGCACCTTTTCCTGGCCGACGTAGTCGTCGAGCTGGCGCGGCCGCAGCGCGCGTTCGAACACCTCCTCGTGCGACGAGGCGGGCGTGGCGGCGATGATCCGCTCGGCGGCGAGTTTGTCGGTTTCAATCATGCGGCCATTGTACCGCGCGCGGTCACGCGGTCGAACTGGCCGAACGGCCGACTGGCGCGCGCCGCACGGCGGCGCGACACTGGCTGCGACAGCCGGTTCGGGCGGGTGTTACGCCTTCGACAATGCCTTGAGCGCGAGCTTGATGCCCTCGGACACGCCGGTGCCGGCCGGCACGTTCTTGATCGCGGCGAGGCCTTCCTTTTCCGAGTAGCCGAGCGCGAGCAGCGCGTTGAGGATGTCGGTCGCGTGATCGGACTGGGATGCGGCACCGGCGAGCGCACCGAGGTCCGCGCCGAGCTTGCCCTTTAGCTCGAGCAGCAGGCGCTCGGCGGTCTTCTTGCCGATGCCGGGCAGGCGCGTGAGACGTGCGGCGTCCTGCATCGTCACTGCCTGCGCGAGCTCTTGCACGCTCATGCCGGACAGCACGGCTAGCGCCATGCGTGCGCCGATACCGGTGATCTTCAGCAGTTCGCGGAAGGTCGTGCGCTCCTGCGGCGTCAGGAAGCCGTACAGCAGGTGCGCGTCCTCGCGCACGATCTGCTGCGTGAGCAGCACGACGCGCTCGCCCGTCTGCGGCAGGTTGTAGAAGGTGCTCATCGGCACGTCGATCTCGTAGCCGACGCCGTTGCAGTCGACGAGCAGGTGGGGCGGGTTCTTTTCGAGCAGGATGCCGGCGATGCGACCGATCATGGATGGCGGGAAGCGAGGAAGAAAGCGCGAGTGTAGCGCAGGTGCGGCGCGATGCCGATGGGTTGGCCGTCAGGTTGGGGTGGCGATCAGGCGATCAGGCGGGTAGAGCGGTTGCAGGCGCAACGCGTGCATTGCGCCTTGGATGTGCGTGTCGTTGCGTCAGCCGACGAGCCGTCCGCGCCGCACCCGCAGTCCCTTTTTCGCGAGCGCTGGCGCGAGGCCGCTGATCGTGCCGAGCGTATTACCGCTGTGTGCATGGCAGATCGCCATCCCAAGCGCATCGGCCGCGTCGCTGCCGGGCTGGCCCGTGAGGTTGAGCAGCCGCGTGACCATCTCCTGCATCTGCGACTTGGTCGCGCGGCCGTAACCGACGACGGCCTGCTTCAGTTGCAGCGCGGTGTATTCGGCCACCGGCAAGCCGCCGGCGACGAGCCCGCAGATTGCGGCGCCGCGTGCCTGGCCGAGCAGCAGTGTCGACTGCGGGTTCACGTTGACGAACACCTGTTCGATCGCGGCCTGGTCGGGCGTGTGCTCGCGCACGAGCGTCGATACGCCCTGGAAGATCGTGCCGAGTCGGGTGGCCAGGTCGGCCGTTGGCGTGCGGATCACGCCGCTTGCGACATAGGCGAGCCGGTGGCCGCTGACGTCGATGATGCCGAAGCCGGTCACACGCAGGCCAGGGTCGATGCCGAGAATTCGCATGAGTGAGGAGAAAAACCTGATGCAGCGATACTACAACGAATGGTGTGCGGTGCCGGCCGCACGGTCGTGTACGTCGGCGCCGCGCAATAAAAAACCCGGCGGGTATGATGCCGCCGGGTTTGCATGCAGCGGCCGCGCGGGCCGCATGCGATCAGTGACGGAAGTGACGCACGCCCGTCAGGATCATCGCAATGCCGTGCTCGTCGGCCGCCGCGATCACTTCGTCGTCGCGCATCGAGCCGCCCGGCTGGATCACGCAGGTCGCGCCTGCCGCCACGACGACGTCGAGACCGTCGCGGAACGGGAAGAACGCATCCGACGCGACGGCCGAGCCGGCCAGCGTAAGGCCCGCGTTCTGTGCCTTGATGCTCGCGATGCGCGCGGAATCGACGCGGCTCATCTGGCCGGCGCCGACGCCGAGCGTCATGCCGTTGCCGCAGAACACGATCGCGTTCGACTTCACGTACTTCGCGACGCGCCATGCGAACAGCAGGTCGTCCATTTCCTTCGCGGTCGGTTGACGCTTCGTGACGACGCGCAGCTCGCTCGGCTGCACGTTCTTCGAATCGAGCGACTGCACGAGCAGGCCGCCGCCCACGCGTTTCAGGTCGAACGCGTTATGACCGTCGCCGAGCGCGATTTCGAGCAGGCGCACGTTCTGCTTCGCGGCGAACACCTGCTTCGCGGCGTCGGAGAACGACGGTGCGATCAGCACTTCGACGAACTGCTTCGCAACAGCCTGGGCAGCCGCTTCGTCGACTTCGCGGTTGAACGCGATGATGCCGCCGAAGGCCGAGGTCGGGTCGGTCTGGAATGCCTTCGCGTATGCGTCGGCCGAATCGTTGCCAACTGCGACGCCGCACGGGTTCGCATGCTTGATGATCACGCAGGCCGGTGCGTCGAACGTCTTCACGCATTCCCACGCAGCGTCCGAATCCGCGATGTTGTTGTACGAGAGTTCCTTGCCCTGCAGCTGGCGGTAGTTCGCGAGCGCGCCGGCCGGCGTCGCGAGATCGCGGTAGAACGCCGCGCTCTGGTGCGGGTTCTCGCCGTAGCGCAGGTCCTGGACCTTGTTGAACGCCATGTTCAGTGTTGCCGGGTACGCGCTGCGCGATGCGTGCTTCAGCTCGTCGGTCAGGCTCGTCAGGTAGTTCGTGATCGCGCCGTCGTATTGCGCGGTGTGCGCGAACACCTTCGTCGCGAGGCGGAAGTTGGTCGCGTAGCCGACCGCGTTGCCGTTCGCCTTCATTTCGTCGAGCACGACCGAGTAATCGGCCGGATCGACGACGACCGTCACGTCGCGGTGGTTCTTCGCGGCGGAGCGCAGCATCGTCGGGCCGCCGATGTCGATGTTCTCGATCGCGTCGGCGAGCGTGCAGTCGTCCTTCGCGATGGTCGCGACGAACGGGTACAGGTTCACGACGAGCAGGTCGATCGTCGGGATGCCGTGCTGTTCCAGCGCCTGCATGTGCTCGGGCAGGTCGCGGCGGGCCAGGATGCCGCCGTGCACCTTCGGGTGGAGCGTTTTCACGCGCCCATCGAGCATTTCCGGGAAGCCCGTGTAATCAGCCACTTCGGTAACGGGCAGGCCCGCGTCGGCGAGCAGTTTCGCGGTGCCGCCGGTCGACAGCAGCTTGACGCCGAGGTCGGACAGCGACTTCGCGAAGTCGACGATGCCGGTCTTGTCGGAAACGGAAATGAGCGCTTGCTTGATCATGATGGAACCACCAATAGCCAGGGAAACGGGGACGGGACGGCCGCCTACAGCAGGCCGTGCTGCTGCAGCTTCTTGCGCAGCGTATTGCGATTGATGCCGAGGTACTCCGCGGCGAGCGACTGGTTGCCGCCTGCCTGTACGAGCACGACCTCGAGCATCGGCTTTTCGACGCAGGACATCACCATTTCATAGACGTCGTGCGGATTGGAGCCGTCTAGATCCCGGAAATACACGTCCAGGCTCTCGCGGACACATTGTTCGATGTTGTGCTTGCTCATGCTGCTAACTGGTTATGGTCGTCCGACTCGCCCTGGCCGTTTTCCTCTTCGTCATCGACGTAGACGAGGTGGTCCGACAGCGCTTTTTGCGCCTCGAAGAATGCATTGACGGCGGCGAGCTGCTCGCGGGTGGAATCGAGCGTGTTCATCCTGTGCCGGAACCCGTTGGCACCGGAAAGGCCGCGAGTGTACCAGCCGATGTGCTTGCGCGCAGTACGGACGCCCGTGAATTCACCATAGAACGCGTAGTGGTCTTCCAGGTGTTCGTTCATCACGTGCTGGATCTCGTCGATCCGCGGCGGGGGCAGCAACTCGCCGGTTTGCAGGAAATGATCGATTTCACGGAACAGCCATGGCCGGCCTTGCGCGGCACGACCGATCATCAGTGCGTCGGCGCCGGTTGCGTCGAGCACGGCCTTCGCTTTCGCCGGCGACGTGATGTCGCCGTTCGCGACGACCGGGATGCGCACGGCGGCCTTCACGGCCGCGATGGTGTCGTACTCCGCGTCGCCGCGGTAGAGGTCGGCGCGCGTGCGGCCGTGCACGGTCAGCATCGAGATGCCGGCCGCCTCGGCGAGGCGCGCGACCGTGATCGCGTTCTTGTGCTCGCGATCCCAGCCGGTGCGGATCTTCAGCGTGACGGGCACCGCATCCGGCCCCGTGCCGACCGCCGCGACGACGGCCTCGACGATCCGCTGCACGAGCGGTTCGTTCTGCAGCAGCGCGGAGCCGGCCGCGACGTTGCAGACCTTCTTCGCCGGGCAGCCCATGTTGATGTCGATGATCTGCGCGCCGTTGTCGACGTTGTAGCGGGCGGCTTCGGCCATCATCGCCGGATCGGCGCCGGCGATCTGCACCGCGATCGGCTCGACTTCGCCTTCGTGGTTCGCCCGCCGCATCGTCTTCGCGCTCTTCCACAGCTGCGCATTGGACGCGACCATCTCGGACACGGCGTATCCGGCCCCCAGCCGCTTGCACAGCTGGCGGAACGGGCGATCCGTCACCCCGGCCATCGGGGCGACGAACAGGTTGTTACGCAATACGTGAGGGCCGATAACGGGCATCGCAATGGCACCGCCCGCGAGCGCCAGGCGTCGCGGGCAAAAAAGGGCGGAGGGAAAACGCGCATTTTACCGTATTCCCATGCCCGGCCGATTTGACCCGGTTTGCACGGCGCTGATGGCGCGCAACGCGTGCCGCGCCGCCGCGCGTCAGTTGCGCTGGCCGAACATCATCTGGCGCGCGATCGCCTTCTTGAGCGGCGGTACGAATTCGAGCGCGGTGAGGGCCGCGCCGCGCAACAGCGGAATGGGGCCGCTGTCGACCGTGAACAGCCGCGCGAGCGTGTCGGTCGCGCCGATCGTGAAGCGCCGGTCGAGCGCACGCCGCGCGTTGAAGGTTGCGAGCGCGGTCGCTTCGAAGCCTTGCGTGGACAGCGCGTCGACGAGCGTATGCGCGTCGCGCAGCCCGAGGTTGAGCCCCTGGCCGGCGACAGGATGCAGCGTTTGCGCGGCGTTGCCGACGATCGCGATGCGCCCGTTGACGAGCGTTTGTGCCGCGTTCAGCCCGAGCGGGAACGATGCGCGCCCCGCGATCGCGACGAACTGCCCCATCCGCTCGCCGAAGGCAGCGCCGAGTTCGCGCAGGAACGCGTCGTCGGGAAGGGCGGCGCGGCGGGCCGCTTCGTCGGGCGTGCAGCACCACACGAGTGAATACTCGGCCTGGCGCGGGCCGCCGAGCGGCAGCAGCGCGAGCGGGCCTTCGTGCGTGAAGCGTTCCCATGCGACGTTCGGGCGCGGTGCCGAGACCGTGACCGTGCCGACGATCGCGGTCTGACCGTAGTCGCGGCGATGCTTGCCGGTATCGGCCTGCTGTTCGTGGAACAGCCCGCCCTCGGCGTTGACGACGATGCGCGCGCGCAGCGTGCGCTCGCCTTGCGGGCCGTCGAGTGTCAGCGTGACGCCGTCGGCGTCCTGTCGCGGCGTGCGTGCGGTGGTCGACGTGAGCCAGTCGACGCGCGTGCCGCGCACGGCCTGCGCGAGCGCCTGCACGATCGAGCCGTAGCGCACGACATAGCCGAGCGCGGCGAGGTCGTGCTCGTCTCGGTCGATCAGCGTGCGGCCGAAATGGCCGCGCTGCGACACGTGGATGTGTTCGATCGGCGTCGCGTCGCCCGGCCATCCGAGCGTGTCGAGCAGCACGCGGCTGCCGTGCGATACGGCGATCGCGCGCGGGTCGTTCGCGCTCGCTGCCGGCTCGCGAGCGTCGATCAGCGCGATCGACGCGTGCTGCGTCGCGCTGCGTCGGCCGAGCCAGCCGGCGAGCGCGAGCCCGACGGGGCCCGCGCCGACGATGGCGAGATCGTAGTCCGGCGTGGCCGGGGAGGAAGCGGTCGTCATCAGTGTTCGTGAAACGGGGTAACGGTCAACAGCGGGTCAACGGCGGGTCAACGGCGGGTCAACGGTGACTCGACAGCGGGGCGATGGCAACCTGCGGCACGCTCACGCGCCGTGCGCCGCGCCCGCGCGCATCAGCGCCTCGATCTCGGCAGCCGCCACCGGCACGTCGCGTGTGATCAGCTCGCAACCGTGCTCGCGCACGATCGCGTCGTCCTCGATGCGGATGCCGATGTTCCAGTATTCGGACGGTACGTCGTCGGCTGCCCGCACGTACAGGCCCGGCTCGACGGTAAGCGTCATGCCGGGTTTCAGCGTGCGCCACGGCAACGCGCCGTTGGCGTCGCGCGCGGCGAGCCGCTCGCGGTAGTCGCCGCAATCGTGCACGTCCATGCCGATCCAGTGGCCAGTGCGGTGCATGTAGAAGCGTGCGTATGCGCGCTCGGCGATCACGTCGTCGACGTTCGAGAAGCGCGTCTTCGGGATGATGCCCGTGTCGAGCAGCCCTTGCGCCAGCACGCGCACGGCCGCGTCGTGCGGCGCCTCGAACGGTACGCCCGCGCGCGTCGCATCGATCGCAGCCTGCTGCGCGCCGAGCACGATGTCGTACAGCGTGCGCTGCGCGGGCGAGAAGCGCCCGTTGGCCGGAAACGTGCGCGTGATGTCCGACGCGTAGCCGTCGAGTTCGCACGCGGCATCGATCAGGATCAGATCGCCGTCCCGCGCGGTCGCGTTGCCGGCCGGGTAGTGCAGCACGCATGCGTTCGCGCCGGCCGCGACGATCGAGCCGTACGCGGGCGCCTGCGCGCCATGCTTGCGGAACGTGTACAGCAGCTCGGCCTCGAGTTCGTATTCGCGGATCCCCGGGCGGCACACCTGCATCGCGCGACGGTGCGCGAGCGCGGAGATGTGCGCGGCACGCATCATGATCGCGAGCTCGTGTTCGTCCTTCACGAGCCGCATGTCGTCGACGAGCGGCGTGAGGTCGAGCAGCGCGTCCGGCGCGGCGACACCCGTGCGCGCTTGCGCGCGCACCGCATCGATCCAGCCGGCGAGCTGGCGGTCGAACTCGGCCGAGGCACCGAACCGGTAGTGCACGGTGCCCGCATCGGCGAGCAGGCGGGGCATTTCGGTGTCGATCACGTCGACCGCGTAGGCCGCGTCGAAGCCGAATGCATCGCGCGCGGCCTCGGGCCCGTAATGGAAACCTTCCCAGATCTCGCGATCGGCATTCTTCGCGCGGCAGAACAGGACCGATTCCGGCGCGCCGTGCGACCCGGCCGCGTTCAGCACGAGCATGGCATCCGGCTCGGTGAAGCCCGTCAGGTAGTAAAAGTAGCTGTCATGTCGGTACGGGAAGGCCGTATCGCGGTTGCGCAGCATTTCCGGCGCGGTGGGAACGATGGCGACGCCGCCGCCCGCTGCGCGCAGTGCGGCAAGCACGCGTTCACGGCGCTGGCGGTAGACGTCGACGGCGATGGCGGTATCGAGGGGCGCATTCATCGTGCGATTGTAGCGCCGCCGGACGCGGCGTGTGAGAGGCGCGGCGGCAAGCCGCGCCGGACGGGGCTCGGCGACGGTTGTTGCAAACCATCCACAGGCCGGACGGGCGATTTTCTGCCCGGCCACACCGGCCGGTTATGATCGGCGACAACGTATACTCTCGGCGGTTCCCTTAAAAAGGCAGATGATGAAATTAATCGGTTCGCTCAGCAGCCCGTACGTCCGAAAGGCGCGAATCGTGCTTGCTGAAAAGAAGATCGACTACAAGCTGGAGCTCGAGAACGTGTGGGCGCCGGAGACGGACATTCATGCATCGAATCCGCTCGGCAAGGTCCCGTGTCTCGTGATGGAGGATGGTGCCGCGGTGTTCGATTCCCGCGTGATCTGCGAATACGTCGATACGCTGTCGCCGGTCGGCAAGCTGATTCCGCCGTCGGGGCGTGAGCGTGTCGAAGTGCGTTGCTGGGAAGCGCTGGGTGACGGCGTGCTCGACGCGGCCGTGGCGATTCGTCTCGAACACACCCTGCGTGACGAAGCGCAGCGCAGCGCGAGCTGGATCGCGCGCCAACAGCGCAAGATCGACGACGCGCTCGTCGCGATGTCGCAGGGTCTCGGCGGCAAGACGTGGTGCGTCGGTAATCATTACACGCTCGCCGACATCGCACTCGGCTGCGCGCTCGGCTACCTCGACTTCCGGATGCCCGAACTCGACTGGCGCGATCGCCATCCGAACCTCGACAAGCATTTCGTGAAGCTGTCGCAGCGGCAGACGTTCGTCGACACGCTGCCGCAAGGCTGACCGGCCGCCGGCGGCGAATCGGACAGACAAACGAAAGCGCCCCGCGGGGCGCTTTCGTTTTGGCGAGCCGCCTCCGGCGGCGGGCGATCGCGCGTTACTCGATCGACGTGTAAACGGTTTCGCCGAGCACGAACGAATCGCTGCGCGCGATCGGCCACCACTTGTCGTACAGCGTATAGCCGCAGGTCTGGCCGTCGAGTAGCGCGCCGGGCTTCAGGTATTTCAGCAACTGCGACATCAGCCGCACCTCGTGCGGCGCGACGCGCTGCACGATGTGATGCGCGCGCAGCTCGGACGGATGGCCCAGGCCGGCCGCCTGCACGAGTTCCTGCAGTGCATGCAGCGTATTGCGATGGAAGTTGTACACGCGCTCGGCCTTGTCGGGCACGACGATGGCGCGCTGGCGCACCGGGTCCTGCGTGGCGACGCCGGTCGGGCAGCGGTCGGTGTGGCAGTGCTGCGCCTGGATGCAGCCGACCGCGAACATGAAGCCACGCGCCGAATTCACCCAGTCCGCGCCGATCGCGAGCGTGCGCGCGATGTCGAACGCGGTGATGATCTTGCCGCTTGCGCCGATCTTCACGCGGTCGCGCACGCCGATCCCGACGAGCGTGTTGTGCACCAGCAGCAGCCCTTCCTGCAGCGGCACGCCGACATGGTCGGTAAATTCGAGCGGCGCGGCGCCGGTGCCGCCTTCCGCGCCGTCGACGACGATGAAGTCCGGCACGATGCCCGTCTCGATCATCGCCTTCGCGATCCCGAAGAATTCCCACGGATGGCCGATGCACAGCTTGAAGCCGGTCGGCTTGCCGCCCGACAGCGTGCGCAGCCGCTCGACGAATTCGAGCAGACCGCGCGGCGTCGAGAATTCCGAGTGCGTCGCGGGCGAGATGCAGTCCTTGCCCATCGGCACGCCGCGCGTCTCGGCGATTTCGGGCGTGATCTTCGCGGCCGGCAGCACGCCGCCGTGGCCCGGCTTCGCGCCTTGCGACAGCTTGATCTCGATCATCTTCACCTGCGGATCGGCGGCCTGCTTCGCGAACTTGTCCGGGTTGAACGTTCCGTCGTCGTTGCGGCAGCCGAAGTAGCCGGATGCGATTTCCCAGATGATGTCGCCGCCGTGCTCGCGGTGGTACTTCGACAGCGAGCCTTCGCCGGTGTCGTGCGCGAATCCGCCTTTCTTCGCGCCGAGGTTCAGCGAGCGGATCGCGTTCGCGGACAGCGAGCCGAAGCTCATCGCCGAGATGTTGAAGATCGAGATGTCGTACGGCTGGGCGCGGTTCGCGCCGACCCGGATGCGGAAGTCATGGTTCGGCAGCTTCGTCGGCGCGAGCGAGTGGCTGATCCATTCGTGCGCGACGGCCTTCACGTTCAGCTCGGTGCCGTACGGGCGATTGTCGGCGACGTTCTTCGCGCGCTGATAGACGAGGCTGCGCTGCGCGCGGGAGAACGGCTTCTCGTCGGTGTCGTCCTCGACGAAATACTGGCGGATCTCGGGGCGGATGAACTCGAACAGGAAGCGGAAATGACCCCAGAGCGGGTAATTGCGCAGGATCGCGTGACGGTCCTGGTTCAGGTCATACAGGCCGAGGGCGACGAGGGCGACGGGGATGATGATCCACAGCCAGGAAAGCACGTGAATCGACGCGAGTGCGGCCACGGCAACGAGCAGCAGCACGGCGCACCACATTGCGAGGTAGCGTCTGGAAAGCATGGGGGGCTCCGCAAGAATCTTGAAATGCCGCCATGCGTACGCTGCGCGGCGGCGCACCGGCCGCGACGGAATCGTGTTCCGCCGGGCGCGGCGTGCCGCAAGTCTAAACCGAATGGATGTCAGCGTGCTTCGGCGAGCGCGCCCGCGTGGGCTGCCGCCGGGACGGCCTGGCCGGGCTGGCCGGTGGCCGCGAACTCGATGATGCCGCCGCCGAGGCAGATCTCGCCGTCGTACAGCACGGCCGACTGGCCGGGCGTCACCGCCCATTGCGCGTCGTCGAACGCGAGCGAGAAGCGCTCGCCGTCGGTCCCGCCGAGCGCGGCCCGGCCGAACGCGGCCCGGCCGAACCTGCAGGCCGCATCGGCCTGACGATAGCGCGTCTTCGCCCCGCACGAAAAGCCTTCGGCCGGCGGCTCGCCCGCGACCCAGCTCACGTTGCCGGCGACGAGCTCGCGCGACAGCAGCCACGGGTGGTCGTGGCCCTGCACGACGTACAGCGTGTTCGACGCGATGTCCTTCGCCGCGACGAACCACGGTTCGCCGCTGCCGTCCTTGCTGCCGCCGAGGCCGATGCCCTTGCGCTGGCCGAACGTGTAGAACGCGAGGCCGATGTGCTCGCCGACCACCTTGCCGTCGGGCGTCTTCATCGGGCCGGGTTTCGTCGGAAGATAGCGGTTCAGGAAGTCGCGGAACGGCCGTTCGCCGATGAAGCAGATGCCGGTCGAGTCCTTTTTCTTCGCGTTCGGCAGGCCGATCTGCGCGGCGATCTCGCGCACCTTCGTCTTCGGGATCTCGCCGAGCGGGAACATCGTCTTCGACAGCTGCGCCTGGTTCAGCCGGTGCAGGAAGTACGACTGGTCTTTCGTGTGATCGAAGGCCTTCAGCAGTTCGAAGCGACCGTCGCGCTCGCGCACGCGCGCGTAATGGCCCGTCGCGATCATTTCCGCGTCGAGCGACATCGCGTGGTCGAGGAACGCCTTGAATTTGATCTCGGCGTTGCACAGCACGTCCGGGTTCGGCGTGCGGCCGGCCGAGTATTCGCGCAGGAATTCGGCGAACACGCGGTCCTTGTATTCGGCCGCGAAGTTCACGGCTTCCACGTCGATGCCGATCAGGTCGGCCACCGACACCACGTCGATCCAGTCCTGGCGCGTCGAGCAGTATTCGCCGTCGTCGTCGTCTTCCCAGTTCTTCATGAACAGGCCGACCACGTCGTACCCCTGTTCCTTCAGCAGCCACGCGGTCACCGACGAATCGACGCCGCCCGACATGCCCACTACTACACGGCGCTTGCTCATTTGTTTACCGCCTGACGGTCGAATGCTTCCGGGCGCGGCGCGACCGAATGCGTGTGCACGAAATCGAGCGGAATGCGCCGCCCGGCGAGATAGTCGTCGACGCAGCGCATCACCGCCGGCGAGCGATGGCGCTCGCTGCACGCGCGTAGTTCGTCGGCGCTCATCCACAGCGTACGGACGATGCCGTCGTCGAGCATGTGGCCCGGCACCGGCTCGCCGGCCGTGCCGCAGAACGTGAAGCGCAGATAGGTCGCGCCGGCGCTGCCGGGGCGGTCGTAGTGCGCGAGATAGACGCCGACGAGCGCGTCGGGTACGAACGGATGCGCGGTTTCCTCGAGCGTTTCGCGGATCACGGCGTCGGCGAGTGTCTCGCCGGCTTCGAGGTGGCCGGCCGGCTGGTTGATGCGCAGGCCCGTCGAGGTTTCTTCCTCGATCACGAGAAAGCGACCGGCGCGCTCGACGAGCGCCGCGACGGTCACATGCGGGGTCCAGATTTCGGGTTTCATGGTTCGGCATTTTACCGGTTGCGCCCGGACGCTGCCGGCCGTCTGGTTAGACGAATCCGACCCCGGTCGTTCTTTGCGGCGGCAACAGGTCTTCCCGATTGCCGCGACGCGCATGGGCGCCGCCCGCCTCGGCTGGCGGCCAGCCGAGGGGCGGAAGGTCCGATCGTCACGAGTCGAATCGCGCCCCGTTTTTCACGGGGCGACGATCGTCGCGACGCAGGCGGCGATCGTATCCCGCACGCGCACGATCGCCGGGTCGCGCTGCGTGCTCGTGCGCCAGCCGATTTCCACCGGGTAGCCCGGCAGCTCGACCGGGCACGCGAGCGCGCGCAGCGACGTCGACTGCGCGATCGCGCGAGCCGCATGCGCCGGTATCGTGGCCACCGCGTCGGAGCCGGCGAGCAGGTACGGCAGCGCCGCGAAATGCGTGGTCGACGCCGCGACGCGCCGTTTGTGGCCGAGCGCGGCCAGGGCTTCGTCGACGATCCCGATCACGCCGCCCGACGACACGAGCAGGTGATCGCGCTGCACGAAATCGGCGAGCACGAGCGTGCGCGGCGCGTGCGCGCGGCCGGCCGGATCGATGAGGCATGCGTAGCCACCCGTCGCGACCGCGCGCCGGCTCAGGCCGTTCGCCGAGAACCCGCCCGACGCGATCGCGAGATCGACGCCGTGCCGCAGCAGCGCGTCGCCCGCGATACCGCTGTGCGTCTGCCGAAAGATCAGCCGGATGCCCGGGGCTTCGCGCGCGACTGCGTCGATCAGCGCGCGGCCGAGCGCGATCTCGAAGTCGTCCGACAGGCCGATCGAGATCGTACGGCCGACCCGTTCGCCGCCGTCGGCCGCGATCGCGAGGCTTGCGCGGCAGCGGTCGAGCGCATCGGAGAGGATCGGCTTCAGTTCGTCCGCGCGCGGCGTCGGCGCGAGCCCGCGGCCGGTGCGCACGAACAGCGGATCGGCGTAGATCACGCGTAGCCGCGCGAGCGCCGCACTTACCGCCGATTGCGTGAGGCCGAGCCGAAGCGCCGCGCGGCTCGCGCCGCCTTCCTCGTACAGCGCCTCGAACACCTTCAGCAGGTTCAGGTCGAGCCCGGCGATATCATCCGTATTCATGTCAGTTATCGTTTTATCGATTTGATCGATGAAATGATATCGATAAAGATGGCGTCACCCACTCACTGGAGACGCTTTCATGTCCACCTCAGTTATCGCCGCGCTGCAGATCGGCGCATCGCCCGCCGGCACGCGCGCCACGCTCGACACGATCCTCGGCTACGAAGCCGCGATCCGCGACAGCGGCGCGTCGCTCGTCGTGCTGCCGGAGGCCGTGCTCGGCGGCTATCCGAAGGGCGAGATCTTCGGCACGCGGCTCGGCTACCGGCTGCCCGAGGGCCGCGACGCGTATGCGCGCTATGCCGCGCAGGCGATCGACGTGCCGGGCCCCGAAACCGACGAACTGGCAGCGCTGTCGCAGCGCACGGGCGCGAGCCTGGTGATCGGCGTGATCGAGCGCGGCGGCAGCACGTTGTACTGCACGGCGCTGTTCTTCGATCCGCGCGACGGGCTCGTCGCGAAGCACCGCAAGCTGATGCCGACCGGCACCGAGCGGCTGATCTGGGGGCAGGGCGATGGCTCGACACTGCCGGTGGTCGACACGGCCGCGGGCCGTGCGGGCGCCGCGATCTGCTGGGAGAACCACATGCCGCTCCTGCGCTGCGCGATGTATGCGAAAGGCGTGCAGATCTGGTGCGCGCCGACCGTCGACGAGCGCGACCTGTGGCAAAGCTCGATGCGGCACATCGCGCACGAAGGGCGCTGCTTCGTCGTGAGCGCCTGCCAGGTGCAGCCGTCGCCGCGAGCGCTCGGCATCGACGTGCCGGGCTGGGATCCCGAGCGGCCGCTGATCCGCGGCGGCAGCGTGATCGTCGGGCCGCTCGGCGACCTGCTGACGGAGCCGCTGATCGGCGAGCCCGGGCTCGTGACCGCGCGTATCGATACGGACGAGCTCGTGCGTGCGCGTTACGACTTCGACGTGGTCGGACACTATGCGCGCCCCGACGTGTTTTCGCTGCACGTCGACGAGCGGCCGAAGCGGTCAGTCGTGTTCGGGGAATGACGGGCGTTGCCGGGGCGCGGCCGCCCCGGCATGCGAATGGCGGCGGCGCGCGTCAGCGCATCGGCGCTTCCGCGATCCGCATGTAGTCGGCGATGCGCCGGCCTTCCATGTCCGGAAACTGCTCGTGCACGGTGATGTCGCCCATCCGCGCGATGTCGAAGGTGCGGAAGTCGTCGCGCAGCTCGCACCACGCGCCGATCGTCCAGCGTCCGCCCCAGTAGACGAGCCCGAGCGGCCACACGCGGCGCTTCGTGTGCGCGCCGAGCCGGTCGCGGTAGTCGAAGCTGACGATGTGATGCGTGTCGACCGCTTGGTGGATCGCGTCGACCTTCGCGCAGAATGTCTCGTCGATGTGGAACGAGGGCGCGAACACCGGCAGGCGATCGAGCGCGGTGCGCTTGTCGGCCGGCATCGCCGACGCGATCTTCGCGAGCGCCGAACGCGCACCGCCCGCGAAGCGCGCGCCGCCCCAGGTCTCGAGCATCCGCGCGCCGGCCGCGAGTGCCGCGAGCTCCTCGGCGGTGAACGTGAGCGGCGGCAGGCTCGCGTTGCGGTTCAGCCGGTAGCCGATGCCGGCTTCGCCTTCGATCGGCACCCCTGACAGTTGCAGGTCGCGCACGTCGCGATAGACCGTGCGCGGCGACACCGACAGCCAGTCGGCGAGCTGCTGCGCAGTCGTGAGACGACGCCCGCGCAGCAGCTCGGCGATCTGGAACAGGCGGTCGGCACGGCGCGTCATGGCTGAACCTCGACTCCAACGGCTACGGGGACTTCGCGATGATAGCGCCGCGCCGGCCGGATCGTAGACGCGCTCAGTGGCATTTCGGTGCGTGCAGGCCGACGCGGTTGCCTTCGGTATCGATCAGGTAGCCGATGTAGCCGTAGTTGTTCGGCAACTCGACGACCGAGCCCTGCACGACGCCGCCTGCGCGCTTCGCGCGCTCGAGCGCCGCGACGACCGATTCGCCGGCGTTCAGGTACACGAGCACGCCGTTGGCGCTCGGCTTCATCTGCTGCGGATCGAACACGATGCTGCCGCCCGTGCTCGACGCTTCGTGATCGAACACGGCCATCGGCACGCCGCCGATGACTTCACGTTGCAGCGTCGTCTGCAGCACGGTTTCGTAGAAACGGATCGCCCGGTCGAAATCGAGGGACGGGATGTCGAACCACGCGATCGCGCGTTCCAGGGTTGCGGTTTCGGTTGCTGCTGCAGTTGCGGACGTCATGACGAGCTCCTTGTTGTTCGGGTTCTTGATGGAAACCAGCCTTGCATTGCGCCGGGATTGCAGTGTGATCATGTGCTGCTGACAGCGTGCTGTCAGTAGTCGTGGCGGTGCTGACAAAAGGGGGACCTGACGGCTTTGGCGGGTAAGGGCGGTGCGGGAACCGCATCGGCGCGCGGGTGGCGGCGCGGCACGCGGGCACTGCCCGCGTGGGGGCGGTGGAAAGAAAAACGCCCGGCTCAGGCCGGGCGTCGTCTGGGTGTCAGCAGGCGGCCGCGGCGGCCGTCTCGCGTGTCAGGCGTCGCCTTCCGGCGCGGCGGGGCGTGCCTTCACGCTGCCGGCGATCAGGTCGAAGCGGAACAACCGGCATTCGAGCGCGCCGTTGAACAGCGGCGTCTTCGCCGATTCGCGCAGGCGCAGCAGGCCCGGCAGGGACCGGTCCGACGTCAGCAGGAACGCCTGCCAGCCCGTGAAGCGCTGCTTGAGCGCATCGCCGAGCGCGTTGAAGAATTCGCTGTCCGGTGCGTCGGTGTGCGTGCGGCGGAATGCGTCGTCGTTGCCGCGGTTGCGGCCCGTCTCGCGCACCTCGCCGCGCGCGCTGCGGCCGCGCACCTCGATCCGCTCGCCGTACGGCGGGTTCGCGAGAATGATGCCCGGGCCGTCGCACGGCGGCGTCATCCCGCGCGCGTCGACCTGCTTGAGCCATACCGACGGCACGCCCGCACGCTCGAGGTTCGCGCGCGCCTTCTCGAGCATGTCGCCCGAGATGTCGCTGCCGTACACGCCGAGCGAATCGCGCTTGCCGCGCGCCGCGCGCTTCGCGTCGAGCGCCGCGACCTTCAGGCCCTGCCATGCGGTGATGTCGTACTGCTTGAGCTTCTCGAAGCCGAACCGGCGCTCGACGCCCGGGGCGACGCCGAGCGCGATCTGCGCGGCTTCCGCGAGGAAGGTGCCGCTGCCGCACATCGGGTCATACAGCGGCGTGCCGGGCGTCCAGCCCGTCAGGCGCAAGATGCCGGCCGCGAGGTTCTCGCGCAGCGGCGCCGCGCCCTTGTCGAGGCGCCAGCCGCGCTTGAACAGCGGCTCGCCCGACGTATCGAGGTACAGCGTGCACTCGGTGGCCGTCAGGAACGCGAACACGCGCACGTCCGGCGCGCCGGTGTCGATGCTCGGGCGTGCGCCGGTCTTGTCGCGCATCCGGTCGCAGATCGCGTCCTTCACGCGCAGCGTCGCGAATTCGAGGCTCTTCAGCGGCGACTTGATCGCGGTGATGTCGACGCGCAGCGTCTGCGTCGATGCGAACCAGCGCTCCCATGGCTGCTCGAGCGCCAGCGCGTAGACGTCCTGTTCGTTGCGGTACGGGCGGTGCGCGATCTTCAGCAGGATCCGGCTCGCGATTCGCGAATGGAGGTTCGCGGCCATGCCGGCGGTCCAGCCGCCGCGGAAATGAACGCCGCCCGGCACCTGCGCGCCCGCGGTGAACGGCGCGCCGTCCAGATGTCGGCCGGCGATTTCGGCCAGCTCGGCGGCAAGCGCCGCTTCGAGGCCGCGCGGGCAGGGAGCGAAGAATTCGTACAGGGTGGGCGAGGACATAAGGCGGGTGAGGACGTGCAAAAGTCCACTATTGTACGCGGCGCGGGCGGCCGGAGCCGGCGTTGCATCCGATTCGGCGCGCCGGTGCCGGTGCGCCGGGCCCGACGGCGAGACGGCAGGCCCGCGCGGCGACGCCTGCCTCGGGCTGCGCGCCGCCGTCGGACGGTCAGTGAGCGCCTGGCTGGCCGGCCCGCGCGGCCGGCGCGCCGGCCGGCCAGAACAGCGCGGACGGCTTGGACAGCACCGTGCGGACGATCGCGCCGACCAGCGCGCGCACCTTGGTGCGGCGCAGGCTGCGCGAGCGCACGGCCATCGTGAATGCGAGCGCGAAGCTCACGAGCACGTTGAGGATCGCCATGCTCAGGACGCCGGCGCAGGCCCACCACAGCTCGGGCGTGCCGAGCGCGCCCTTGCCGAGCACGCCGAGCGCGATCCCGATCGACCCGGCCGACAGCGTCACGTGGCGCACCTCGAACGGGAACAGGAACACGGTGACGATCGCCGGGATCAGGCCGAGCATCAGGCCGAGACCCACGTTGGCGACGACGCCCGCGACGTTCGAGCGACAGAAGTGCGCGAGTTTCGCGGCACCCGACGCGCCGAGCGTGAGCCGCAGCCGCCGGTTGTACGTGAGCGCGTCGCCGACCCGATGCAGCACGAACCAGTTGTCGGCCCAGCCCGCGAGCAGGCTCGACGCCCACAGCAGCACGCCCGTGAGCGCCGCATAGAATGGCGTCGGGCCCAGCAGCGAGAACGAATGCAGCGTCGCGTGCGCCTTCTCCGGCGAGATCAGGTTCGCGTGCAGCAGGTTGCCGGCGAACAGCTGCACGAGCAGGCACACGGGGAGCACGACGAGCACGTTGCCGGAAATCGCCGCGGCCTGCGTGCGGATCAGCGCGATCACCGACGCGACGAACGCCTTCACGCCTTCCTCGTGACCGGTGTCGTCGAGCTCGCGCGCGAGCGTCGGCGCGGTCATCGCGGGCTGCTTGGTCGCGAGCGTGAAATGCAGGAAGTGCATCAGCATGAAGCTCGCCGCGTAGTTGACGCCCGCGAGCAACCCTTCGAGCATCGACTGCAGGTGCGCGCCGGTGATCGCGAACTTCACGCACACGGTCACGACGGTGACGAGCCCGCCGCCCGCGGCCATCCGCAGCATCTTCAGGTACTCGGCGCGGCCGCGCGAGATGTAGTGCTCGCCGGTGTCCGCGTTGGTCTCGACGAGCTTGCGCGCGAACAGCGAGAAGTTGCTGCGCATGAGGTGCGACACGCTCTGGCTGTTCTGGTTCGCGTCGACGAGTTCGGCCGTCAGGCGCGCCATCCCGCGCAGGTCGTCGCGTGCCATCCACGCGTTGAGCAGCATTTCCGCGCGCAGGATGCGCATGCGCATCCGTTCGACCTGGAACACGATGTCGACCGACACGCCGTTGCGGTACAGGTGCGCGAACACATCGTCGACGGCGATCCGGCATTCGTCGAGCAGCACGCGCAGGTAGTTCACCTCATGAAGCAGCTTGCTCGGGTCGCCGCCGTCCTCCACGGCCGCGTGCGCGGTCTCGACCGCGAGCATCGCGCGCGTGAGCCGATAGAACGGCTGCGTTTCGAGCGGCTTGCGCGCGTCGTCGTCGGACAGGCGGCTGCGCACCGTCTGCGACAGGCCGGTCGAGCTGATCTGGCAGGTCAGGTTGTGCAGCGCGGCCAGCAGGTCGCGCGAGAACGAGCCGGGCTCGTGGCGCTCTTCGTCGGTGACGTCGAACGAGAACAGCTCGGCGAGGCGCGCGAGCAGGTCATCGGGCAGCGCGTCGATCCATTGCGCGTCCCCGGGTGCCGGGAACATCAGCGTGAACAGCGCCGTCAGTTCGCGGCGGTTCGGCGCGGGTGGGATCAGCGACGCGTCGATGCGCTCGAACAGCGCGCCGAAGAAACCGGAATGTACGGGCATCCCCGCGTCGCACAGCAGCGAGATGCCGTCGCATTCGCGCAGAATCCCGCGCAGGATGCGCGCGGCGTGCGATTTCCATGCGGGATTGCGGTCGAGCACGTGGAACAGGTAGCGCAGCCGCGCGTGCGCCGGATACGCGCGCGCGTCGGCGTCGCGTTCGGCCGGCGTGTCGTGCGCGACCTGCATCGCGCCGTTGCGGCGCAGCCAGTGCGCGAGCTCGATCAGCCATTCGCTGCGTTCGGCGTACGACGCCTCCGCGTCGGCATGCGCAAGCAACGCATCGAGCTGGTGGCCCGCATTGCGCGACGCGCGCCACTTCTTGATCAGGGTCGTCAGGGAACGAAACATAAACGGAATAGCGAAAGCCCTGGACGGGCGGGTTCGGGATGCCGGCCGGAACAGGGCGCGGCGCCGGGGAGAACGGTGAGGCTGGTCGGGGGCGCGGACGATGCGCGGCGACCCGCGATGCGGCTGCCCCGGCGCGGACCACGCGGATCGCATGCGCGCCCCGACAGACGCGGCGATCGGACCGGATACCACTGGCGGATCGCCGCCGGCGTGCGCGCGCGACGAGCGGCGCGAGCCGGAAAGTGCGTAGGATCGTCAATCGGGCGCGAAAACGCAAGCCGACCGCGTTGCATGGTGCCGGTTCCGGCGGATTTTGACAAACAATGCAAAGCCGCCGTCCGGCCGATGGATGCGGGCAGCGCAGGCAGTGGCGGCGAGGGCGGCAGGTTCGCGTGCGCGGTTGCATGCGCACGCGGATCGATGCCGACGATGACTATCGGGCGGCGTGTGCCGAGTGCAGCCGTGCCGCGCGCATGCATCGGCCGCCGGCCCGCGCGTCGCGCTTACGCGCCGGACTTGCCCGTCGCGCCCGCATCGTCGCCGGGCATCGGACTGGCCGGGCAAGGCACGGCGGGCGCGGCGGCCGTTGCCTTGCCGGACGCGGTCGTCGAGGTGACCGACGCAGCCGCGGCTCCGCGCCGCGCGGCCATCGCGCGCACGCCGGACGCGGCCTGCGATGCGATCACGTCGAGCGCGCGCCGGTGGCCCGCGACGAGCGCGTCGTAGCCGTCGGCGACCGGTTCCGCGACGCTCGTGCGACACGTCATCACGGCCTGCGTGCCGAGCGCGCGCACGCTCCACACCGCATCGATCGCCGCGCGTTTGCCGGGCCACGACTCGAAGCGCTGCACGTTCACGCTGATCCGATAGACGGGCACGCCGGCCGGATACGCGGAATTCGCGACGTCGATCGTGCCGAGCTGCGCGGCGAGGTCGTCGGACAACGCGCGGCGGATTTCGTCGGCGGGCGGCGCGGCCCAGCGCTCCTGTTCGAGCACGTCGACCTGCGCGGCGTTCTTCTGCACGACGAGCTGGCTCTTCGCGACCTGCTCGGGCACGCCGACGGACGGCACCTCGATCAGGAACGACGGGTTGGCGGGCGCGGTACGCACGGGCGCGGCTGCGTCGGCCGGGCTCAGCGTATAGAACCGCGCGGGCGGCGAGCTGCACGCGGCGAGCGCAAGCGCGGCGAAGACTGCCGCCGCGCCGCTCGCGACGATGTTCGCGCGTGTCGTCGTCATTGTTGATCTCCTGGCTTGCCCTTGAGCAGCGATTCGGGATGGCGCTCCAGATAGTCGGCGAGCGCGTTCAGCGATTGCAGCGTGCGCGTGAGTTCCTTCAGTGCGCCGCGCACGTCGGACTGCAGCGGCGAATCCTGCTGCAGCGTCGCCTCGGCGGTCGAGAAGGTCTGCTTCGCGGCCGACAGCGTGTCGCGCGCTTCCGGAGCGACCTGCGTGTCGAGCTGCTTGAAGAGCTTGTCGGCGTTCGACAGCGCGCTGTTCAGGTTCGCGCCGATCTGGTCGAACGGCACCTTGTCGAGCTTCTTCGCGATGTCGGCGACCTGCAGCTGCAGTTCGTCGAGCGTGTTCGGCACGGTCGGCAGCTCGAGCGGCTGGCGTGCCGCGTCGATTTCCACGACCGGTGCCTTCGGGAAGAAGTCGAGCGCGACATAAAGCTGGCTCGTCAGCAGGTTGCCGGTGCGCAGCTGGCCGCGCAGCCCGTGCCTGACGAGGCGCGTGACGATCTCGCGGCGGCCCGGTTCGCCCTTGCTCTCGATCGTTTCGCGGAAGCGCGGGCCGAGCCGCTCCGGATACACGTTCATCGTCACCGGCATCAGGAAGTTCTTGGTCTTCGGATCGAAGTCGATGCCGATGTTCGTCACTTCGCCGAGCACGATGCCGCGGAAGTCGACCGGCGCGCCTACCGCGAGCCCGCGCAGCGACTGGTTGAAGTTCATCACGACCTGCAGCGGCTGGCCGTCCGGATCGCGCATCGCGTCCGTCTCGTCGGAGCCGAGGCGGAAGGTCGTGTTGTTCGGCGCCGTCGCGCCGCTGTCCTGGTTCGGCGGCGTCTGGAACGCGATGCCGCCGAGGATCACGGTCGCGAGCGACTGCGTGTTCAGCTTCAGGCCGCTCGAATCGAGCCGCAGGTCGACGCCGCTCGCCTGCCACCAGCGCGAGTTCACGCCGACGTACTGGTCGTACGGCGCGTTGACGAACACGTTGAACGTGACGCCCGTGCCGTCCTTGTCGAGCGAGAAGCCGACCACCTGGCCGACCTGCACGCGGCGGTAGTAGACGGGCGAGCCGATGTCGACCGAGCCGAGGGAATCGCCGCGCAGCACGTATTGCGTGCCCTTCTGGTCGCCGGTCACGGCCGGCGGCGTCTCGAGGCCGGTGAAGTCGGTCTGCGTGTCCTGCCCGTGGCCGGCATCGACGCCGATGTACGCGCCCGACAGCAGCGTGCCGAGCCCCGACACGCCGGTCGCGCCGACGCGCGGACGCACGATCCAGAAGCGCGAGCCCTTGACCGCGAAGTCCTCGGCTTCCTTCTTCAGCTGCACCTGGACGAGCACGCGCGACAAGTCCTTCGACAGCTTGATCGTCTTGACCATGCCGATCTCGACGTCCTTGAACTTGACCTGCGTCTTGCCCGGCTCGAGCCCTTCCGCGCTGTGGAAGCTGATCGAGATTTCCGGGCCGCGCTCGCGCACGGACTTGATCACGAGGCCGATACCGATCAGCGCGGCGATCAGCGGCACGAGCCAGACGAGCGACGGCAGCCAGCCGCTTTTCGTCGAGATCGCCGGATCGGGCGGCCGGGACGCGTCTTGCTGCGGGCCTTGCGGACTATTCATGGTGTTTCCCTGAGGTTTCGACTGGATCCCAGATCAGGCGGGGATCGAACTGCATCGACGCGAGCATCGTCAGGATCACGACCGAGCCGAACGCGAGCGCGCCGGGGCCGGCCGTGATGACGGCGAGCGAACGGAAATGGACGAGCGCGACGGTGAGCGTCACGACGAAGATGTCGAGCATCGACCAGCGGCCGATCCGCTCGACGATCCGGTACAGGCGCGTGCGCTGCAGCGGCCGCCACACGGTGCGCCGCTGCGCGGTGCCGACGAGGATCGTCAGCACGCCGAGCTTGAGCATCGGCACGAGGATGCTGGCGACGAATACGACGACCGCGAGCGGCCAGTCGCCGGACGTCCAGAAATAGATGACGCCGCTCATGATCGTGTCCTCCTGCGAGCCGACGATCGACGACGTGCGCATGATCGGCAGCAGGTTCGCCGGAATATAGAGGATCGCGGCCGCGATCAGCAGCGCCCAGGTGCGCGTGATGCTGTTCGGCGTGCGGAAGTGAAGCGTGCTGCCGCAGCGCGCGCAATGCGCGTGCGGATGGTCGATCGTCTGCACGAGCCCGCATGCGTGGCAGCTGGCGTAGCCCTCGCGGGCGGCGGTCGGCATCGTCATTGGCGGGGCGCTTGCGGCGGCGAAGCGGTGCCGTCGGGCGTGGCGGGCGTGCGCCCGGCGCGCAGGTCGTCGGCGATGTCCCACAGCGTGCGTGGATCGAACATCAGCACGACGGCGGTCATCAGCGTGAGCGCGCCGAACGCGAACAGCGCCGCGTCGGGCACGACGCGCGCGAGGCTCACCATCTTCACGATCGTCACGACGATCCCGAGCATGAACACCTCGATCATCCCCCACGGCCGCACGAGCTGGATCGTGCGCAGCACGAAATTGAGGCCCGGCGGCACGACGCCACGCCGGATCGGCAGCAGCACGTAAAGCAGTGCGGCCATCTCGACGAGCGGGAACAGCACGGTCGAGCAGAACACCATCACGCCGACGATCTCCATGTCCTGATGCCACAGCGCGTCGATCGCGCCGATCAGTGTCGTCTGCACGCGGGTGCCGTTCAGGTCCATTTCGAGGATCGGGAACGCCTGCGCGATGACGAACGTGACGAGTGCCGCGACCGCAAGCGCGCTGATGCGCTCGATCTGCGTGGTGCTGTTGCGATAGAGCAGTGCGTCGCAGCGCGGGCAGCGCGCGATTTCGCGACCGCTCAGGCGCGGTTTATGCAACAGTGCGTCGCATTCGTGGCAGGCAATCAGGTCGTGTCGTTGCATGGAAAAGGCGGTTGTGCGACGGGCGGGGAACGCGTCGACGGGGCCGGAACCCGCGCCAATCTTACCAAAACGGCTTTTTCGGCGTGTCAACGCCCCGTTGCCGGGTGACCGGCCGGTAACATGGCGCAAACCTGTCAGCAGGCTGACGCGCCTGTCCTCGGAGTCCGCGCGAGACAAAAGGTTGCGGTAGCATGGCGCCCGTGACAAGCGTCGGACGAATTTACCGGCGCAGCCGTTCGCTCAACTGAGGAATCCATGATGGCATCGAAATCGCCGCCGGCCTCGCCGGCACGCTACGCGCACACCGCGATCGCGCTGCACTGGCTGATCGCGCTGCTGATCGTCTGCGGCTTCGCACTCGGCTGGGTGATGACCGACATCCCCGGCTTCACGCCGACGAAGCTCAAGTACTTCTCGTGGCACAAGTGGATCGGCGTGACGGTGTTCGCGCTTGCCGTCGTGCGCGTGCTGTGGCGCGCGACCCACCTGCCGCCGCCGCTGCCGGGCGACACGCCGGCGTGGCAGCGTGCGGTGTCGCACGGCGTGCACATGCTGCTGTACGTGCTGATGATCGTGATTCCGGTTACGGGCTACCTGTACAGCTCCGCGTCGAACATCCCGGTCGTCTATCTCGGCATCGTGCCGCTGCCGCGCCTGATCGATCCCGATCCTGCGCTGAAGGAAACCTTCAAGACGCTGCACGTGTCTTTGAATTACATTCTGCTTTCGCTCGTCGCCATGCATGTGCTCGCGGCGCTCAAGCACCAGTTGTTGGACCGCGACGGCCTGCTGTCGCGGATGCTTCCCTCCGCCAAATGAAGGATCCCATGAAAGTGTCTTTCTCCCGCTCCATGCTGACCGCGTTCGCCGCGGTGTCACTTGTCGCGTCGGCCGCGGCGCACGCCGACGTCGATCTCGCGAAGAGCAAGGTGTCCGCCGTGTCGAAGCAGATGAACGTGCCGACCGAAGGCGCATTCAGGAAGTTCTCCGCGCAGGTGAAGTTCGACCCGGCCAAGGCCGCGCAGGGCAGTGCGCAAATGACGATCGACATCGCGAGCTTCGACCTCGGCGACAAGATGTACAACGACCAGGTCGCGGGCAAGGACTGGTTCGACGCAAAGGCGTATCCGCAGGCGACCTTCGCGTCGTCGGCGATCGCGCCGGCGGGCGGCAACAAGTACAACGTGACCGGCAAGCTGACGATCAAGGGCAAGTCCGAGACCGTCACGGTGCCCGTCACGGTCACGCAGAGCGGCCCGACGCAGACCTTCGACGGCGTGCTGCCGATCAAGCGTTCGGCGTTCAACGTCGGCACCGGCGAGTGGAAGGACACGTCGATCGTCGCCGACGAAGTGCAGATCAAGTTTCATCTCGTCGCCACGAAGTAAGCGGCGGGTTGTCGCATCACCCCGAATGCCGCGCGAGGGCGCGGCGCCGTTCCAAGGAGAAAGCGTTTGAAAAAGCATCTGATCATCGCCGCGGGCGCGCTGGCCGCTTCGCTGTCGTTCTCGGCATTCGCTGACAGCGCGACGTACCAGTTCGACCCGAGCCATACGTACCCGAGCTTCGAGGCCGACCACTTCGGCGGCCTGTCGGTCTGGCGCGGCAAGTTCGACAAGTCGAGCGGCACCGTGACGCTCGACCGCGCGGCGAAGACCGGGACGGTCGACGTGACGACCGACATCGCGTCGATCCACACGGGCAGCGCGAAGCTCGACGAGCACCTGCAGACGGCTGAGTTCTTCGACGTCTCCAAGTTCCCGCAGGCGAACTACAAGGGCGCCATCAAGTTCGACGGCGACAAGCCGGTGTCGGTGGTCGGTAACCTGACGCTGCACGGCGTCACGAAGCCGGTCACGCTGAAGATCGATTCGTTCAAGTGCATGCCGCATCCGATGCTCAAGCGCGAAGTGTGCGGCGTTGACGCCGTCGGCGAATTCAGCCGCGACGATTTCGGCCTCGACTACGGCAAGCAGTACGGCTTCAAGATGAAGACGAAGCTGCTGATCACGGCCGAAGCCGTCAAGCAGCAGTAACGCGCGCGGCCGGGCTGGCCGCCGCGTCACGCCGCCGGCCCGTCGCGAGCCAGCCGCCGCGCTCCTGTTTTCAGGGGGCGCGGCGGTTTTTTTTGCGCGCCTATAATCGTCGGCGCAGCGCGCGGCGCGAGAATCGGCGCGCCCGACACAACGTACAACGACAAGGAGATCGCCGATGCACGCCGTCACGCAGTCCAGCTCCATTGCCTCGTCGCCGCGCGTGTGGCGCGCGGTGGTCGCCGCGTCGATCGGTAACGCGCTCGAGTGGTTCGACCTCGTCGTCTACGGCTTCTTCGCGGTGACGATCTCGAAGCTGTTCTTTCCGGCCGGCAACGATACCGTGTCGCTGTTGCTCACGCTCGGCACGTTCGGCGTGTCGTTCTTCATGCGCCCGCTCGGCGCGATCGTGCTCGGCGCGTACGCCGACCGCGCGGGCCGCAAGGCCGCGCTCACGCTGTCGATCCTGCTGATGATGGCCGGCACGCTGGTGATCGCGGTGCTGCCGACCTACCAGACGATCGGCGTTGCCGCGCCGCTGATCCTCGTCGCCGCGCGGCTGATGCAGGGTTTCTCCGCCGGCGGCGAATTCGGCAGCGCGACCGCGTTTCTGGCCGAGCACGTGCCGGGCCGGCGCGGCTTCTTCGCGAGCTGGCAGGTCGCGAGCCAGGGGCTCACGACGCTGCTTGCCGCCGGCTTCGGCACCGTGCTGAACGCGCAGCTCACGGCCGACCAGATGGCCGTGTGGGGATGGCGCATCCCGTTCTTCTTCGGGCTGCTGCTCGGGCCCGTCGCGTACTACATCCGCTCGAAGGTCGACGAGACGCCCGAATTCCTCGCCGCCGAAAGCACCGCGAGCCCGCTGCGCGACACGTTCGCGTCGCACAAGGCACGGCTCGTCGCCGCGATGGGCGTGGTGGTGCTCGGCACCGTCGCGACCTATCTCGTGCTGTTCATGCCGACCTACGGCGTGAAGCAGCTCGGCCTTGCGCCGTCGGCCGCGTTTGCCGCGATCCTCGTCGTCGGCGTGATCCAGATGGCGTTCGCACCGCTCGTCGGCCACTGGTCGGATCGTTACGGACGCGTGCGCGTGATGCTCGCGCCGGCCGTCGGCATCCTCGTGCTGATCTATCCGGCGTTCGCGTACCTGGTCGCGCATCCGGGCTTCGGCACGCTGATCGCGCTGCAGGTGCTGCTCGCGTTCCTGATGACCGGCTATTTCGCGGCGCTGCCCGGGCTGCTTTCCGAAGTGTTTCCGGTGCAGACGCGCACGACCGGGATGTCGCTTGCGTATAACGTCGCGGTGACGATCTTCGGTGGCTTCGGGCCGTTCATCATCGCGTGGCTGATCCGCGCGACCGGGATGAAGACCGCGCCGAGCTTCTACCTGATGTTCGCGGCCGTGCTGAGCCTCGCGGCGCTGATCGTGCTGCGCCGGCGGTTCGGGTTCCGGTGACGCGGGGTGCGCGGCGGCGCGTCAGTCGCTGCCGCGCTCGCATACCGGCTGCGCCGGCATCAGTTGCGCGGGCGCCGCGATGGTCTGCACCGGCCGGCCGGCGAGTGCGTCAAGCGCCTGCCGGAGCTGCCAGTCGGCATCCGTGCCGAATTCCCGCTGCGGCAGCGCCGCGCTCTTCGACGTATCGATTTTCTCGCGCACGCGCGCTTCGCGCAGTTTCTGCCGTGCCTTGCGTACCTGCGCGAACGGATCGGGCGCCAGCCGGTCCGCATACGGCGCGCGGGCGAGATCGACTTCGCGGTACCACAGCAGCACGCCGTCGACGTCCGAGTCGTGGCGCGGCGGCACGAGCCAGTCCGGCACGACGCCGTAACCGTCCATCGGGCAGCCGTTCGGCCGCAGGTTGCGCGCGAACGTGAAATTGACGCGTGTGCCGTCGATCAGGTCGACGCCGGTCTGCGCGAGCCCCTTTCCGTAGGTCGGCATCCCGAGCAGCCGCGCGCGGCCGAGGTCCTTCAGTGCCGCCGCTGTCGCTTCGGCGGCCGACGCGCTCTGTCCGTCGACGAGCACGACGAGCGGCACGCTGCGCCACCAGTCGTCTGCCTGCAGCGGTGCGAGCGGATCCTGGCCGTGCATGACCGGCAGTTCGTAGTCGGGCCAGTTGGTCGTGAAGCGGCGACGCTTCGTGCCGTCGCGCTCGAGCGTCACCATCGCGGTGCGGTCGCGCCCGGCGAACAGCGCGGTGATGCCGATCGCCGCATTCAGCGCGCCGCCGCCGTTGATGCGCAGGTCGAGGATCACGCCTTTCACTGGCGGCCCCGCGCGGCGCGCGGCCTGCACCGCGTCGATATAGTTGCCGACCGCGGGCTCCGGGAAGCTCGACAGCCGCGTGTACAGGATGTCGCCCGCGAGCCGCTTGGCGATCGCCGGGTGTGGCCGGACGATTGCGCGGACCGGCGCGAAGGTCAGCGTCGAATGGTTTGGACCACGCCGGACCGTGAGCTTCAGCGGCACGCCCGCGTCGCCCTTCGCGAGATTCACGACCTCGCTGCTGTCGATCCCGACGACGCTCCGGTCGTTCATCGCGACGACGAGATCGTCGGGCCGAACGCCGGCCTGTTCGGCGGGCGCGTCGGGGATCACGTCGATGATGTGCAGGCCGTCGGGCCGCGTCTCGAACACGATGCCGATGCCCGGCGTGCCGTCGCGTGCGCGGCGCTCGTCGTCGCGCCGTTGCTGTTCCTCCTTTGCGTTGAAGAAGCGCGCATACGGCAGCGTCTTGATTCCGTCGTGCACGGTGGCGTCGAGCAACGCGCCGATGTCGACGTCGGTCAGGTGCTGCTTCTTCAGCACTTCGACCGCGGCCTTCAGTTCGCAGAGCTGCGGTTCCCAGTCGGGCGGGCAGGGTGACGGTTGTGACGCCGCGGCAGCAGCAGCGGCGGGCGGGGCGGACGCGGATTGCGCGCGGGCGGCCGATGCGCATGCAACGAACGCGGCCGCGGCGGCGGCACCGGTACTCCAGGCGACGATGCGATGAACGACACGCGTGGCAGGCATCATGAGGACCGCGGCTTCGACGGGTGGCGGGGCGGGATGGTGAAGCGATTGTAGCCGACGGTCCGTGCGGTCGCGCCGGAGGAAGCGGACGCGGCTCGCGCATGAAAAAAGGCCGGTCCAACAGGACCGGCCTTCTGGTATCCGCCGAAACGACGCGGTGTTTAAACCTGCGCGCCCGCGTTCGGATCGTCCGGATCGTGCGCCGTCTTCTTTTCCTTGATCAGGTCTTCGCGCTTGATGCCGAGCCACATCGCGAGCGAGCCCGCGACGAACACCGACGAGTAGATGCCGAACATGATGCCGACCGTCAGCGCGAGCGCGAAGTAGTGCAGTGTCGGGCCGCCGAAGAAGAACATCGACAACACCATCATTTCCGTCGACGTGTGCGTGATGATCGTGCGCGACATCGTGGTCGTGATCGCGTGGTTGATCACCTCCGACACGCTCATCTTGCGTTCGCGGCGGAACGTTTCGCGGATCCGGTCGAAGATGACGACCGACTCGTTGACCGAGTAGCCGAGCACCGCGAGAATCGCCGCGAGCACCGCCAGCGAGAACTCCCACTGGAAGAACGCGAAGAAGCCGAGAATGATCACGACGTCGTGCAGGTTCGCAATGATGCCGGCGACCGCGTACTTCCATTCGAAGCGGATCGACAGGTAGATCACGATGCCGATCACCACGCACGCGAGCGCGAGGAGACCGTCGGTCGCGAGTTCGCGGCCGACCTGCGGGCCGACGAACTCGACGCGCTGCAGCGTAACGTCCGGGCTCTGCGCCTTCAGCGCGGTCATCACCTGGTCGCTCTGCTGCGCGGACGTGAGGCCTTCCTTCAACTGCAGGCGGATCAGCACGTTGCGCGACGTGCCGAAGTTCTGCACTTGCGCGTCGGCGTAGCCGAGCTTGCCGAGCGTGTCGCGCACGGGTTCGAGCTGCGCGGCCTGCTGGTACTGCACCTCGATCACCGTGCCGCCGGTGAATTCGACGGACAGGTGCAGCCCGCGGTGGAACAGGAAGAACACGGCGGCGAGGAACGTGACCAGCGAGATCACGTTGAACACCAGCGCGTGCCGCATGAACGGAATGTCTTTACGGATGCGGAAAAATTCCATGGCTTCGTCTCCGGGGCCTTATTGGGTCGAGCCCGGTTTCTTCGTCGACACGCCTTGCTGCGCGCGGTTGCGCAGCTGCGGCTTGCCGGCGCGCGGTGCGTTGCCCTTCGCGGGTGCGGCGAGCTTCGCGGCGCGTGCGGTATCGGTCGATTCGTCAGCCGCGGCGAACGAGGCGCCAGCCGTGGCGCCTTCCGGCTTCCACACCTGGCCGATCGCGAGCGACTTCAGCTTCTTGCGGCCGCCGTACCAGAGGTTGACGATCCCGCGCGAGAAGAACACCGCGGAGAACATCGACGTCAGGATGCCGAGGCAGTGCACGATCGCGAACGCGCGAACCGGGCCCGAGCCGAATGCGAGCAGCGCGAGGCCGGCGATCAGCGTCGTGACGTTCGAGTCGAGAATCGTCGCCCACGCGTGCGCGTAGCCGGCCTGGATCGCGATCTGCGGCGGCTGGCCGGCGCGCAGTTCTTCACGCACGCGCTCGTTGATCAGCACGTTCGAGTCGATCGCCATGCCGAGCGCGAGCGCGATTGCCGCGATACCCGGCAGCGTCAGCGTCGCCTGCATCAGCGACAGCACCGCGACGAGCAGCAGCAGGTTCACGGACAGGCCGATCACCGAGATCACGCCGAACAGCATGTAGTACGCGATCATGAACACGGCGATCGCGCAGAAGCCCCAGATCACCGAGTGGACGCCCATCTTGATGTTGTCCGCGCCGAGGCTCGGGCCGATCGTGCGTTCCTCGATGATGTCCATCGGTGCGGCGAGCGAACCGGCGCGCAGCAGCAGCGCGAGGTCTGCCGCCGCCTGCGGCGTCGGCTGGCCCGTGATCTGGAAGCGGTCGCCGAGTTCGGACTGGATCGTCGCGACCGTCAGCACCTCGCCCTTGCCCTTCTCGAACAGCACCATCGCCATCGGCTTGCCGATGTTCTCGCGCGACACCGCGCGCACCGAGCGGCCGCCCGCCGAGTCGAGGCGGATGTTGACCGACGGACGCTGGTGTTCGTCGAAGCCGGCCGACGCATCGATGATGCGGTCGCCGGTGAAGATCACTTCCTTCTTCAGCAGAACGGGCGCCTGGTTGCCCTGCGTGAACAGCTCCTCGCCCGGCGGCACGGGGTCGTTCGGGTTCGGGTGCGTGTTGATCGGATCGGCGAGGCGCGCCTCGAGCGTCGCGGTGCGGCCGATGATGTCCTTCGCCTTAGCGGTGTCCTGCACGCCCGGCAGTTCGACGACGATGCGGTCGCTGCCTTGCTGTTGCAGGATCGGCTCGGACACGCCGAGTTCGTTCACGCGGTTGTGGAGCGTCGTCAGGTTCTGCTTGAGCGCGGCGTCCTCGACGGCCTTCTGCACGGCCGGCGTGAACGTGCCGACGACTTGCGTGCCGCCGCCGCCGGGCTGGGTCGCCCATTGCAGTTCGGTGACCGACGCGGCGAGCACCTTGCGGGCGTCTTCCGCCGTCTGCGCGTCGCTGAAATTGACGACGACGGACTGGTCGACGCGGCTCACGCCGCCGTCGCGGATGTTCTTGTCGCGCAGCAGCGTGCGCGCATCGGATGCGTCGGAGTCGAGCTTCTTCGTGAGCGCGCCCGTCATGTCGACCTGGAGCAGGAAGTGGACACCGCCGCGCAGGTCGAGGCCGAGATACATCGGCAGTGCGTGCAGCGCGGTCAGCCAGCGCGGCGACGCGCTTTGCAGGTTCAGTGCGACGACGTACTGCGGATCGTTCGGATCGGCGTTCAGCGACTTCTGCAGCAGGTCCTTGACGCGCAGTTGCGTATCGGTGTCCTTCAGGCGCACGCGGATGTTCGCGTTGGACGCCGTGTTCTCGAAGGTGACGTCGTCCGGCGTGATCTGCGCGGAAGCGAGCGCGGATTCGACCTGGGTCAGCGTGGTCGAGTCGAGCTTGACCGTGGCCTTGCCGCTCGACACCTGCACCGCCGGCGCTTCGCCGAAGAAGTTGGGCAATGTGTACAGAAGGCCGATGGCGAGCGCCACGACCATCACGACATATTTCCAGAGTGGATAACGATTCATGAGGGGGCCGAACGGGTGGTTGGCGTGAAAGCGTCGCGTCCGGCGCCGCGGCGGCCCGCTCTCTCAGGCGGGCACGACGCGGGGAGCCGGACGCTCGGTGAAAGCCTTACAGCGACTTGATCGTGCCCTTCGGCAGAATGGTCGTGACCGCAGCCTTCTGCACGGTGATTTCGGTGCCTTCGGCGATTTCGACGCCGATGTAGCCTTCGGTGACCTTCGTCACCTTGCCGACGAGGCCGCCGCTCGTGACGACTTCGTCGCCCTTCGCCATGGCCGCGAGCATGTTGCGGTGTTCCTTCTGGCGCTTCATCTGCGGACGGATCATGATGAAGTACAGCACCGCGAACATCAGGATGAGCGGCAGGAAGCTCATCAGGCTCGATTCGGCGCCACCGGCGCCTTGCGCGAAGGCATTGGAAATGAACGGCACGTTGGTCTCTCCGTAGGGGAAGATCGAAAATTAAGCCGGTTATTCTACCACCGGCCCCATGTGCAAACGGCGCAGCAAATGCGCTTTCGGATCAAGCTGTTAAAGCATGAAACGGCACCGTTGCGACGCGTTTGGAAAGGCAATTGTAATATTCGGCGGCCACAACTGGCGGTCGGGACGCGATATTTAGTACGCATCCTATGTGACGTGGCGCGGTGCGGGCAGCGGTGCGAAGCCACGCGGCCCGCCGGCCGGTCAGTCGACCCCTCTTGCGCGATCCTCCGCGAAGCGCTGGCGGAACGCGTCGAACGTATGGGTCTCGATCGCGTCGCGGATCTCGCTCATCAGCTGCAGGTAGTAGTGCAGGTTGTGGATCGTGTTGAGCTGCGCGCCGAGGATTTCGCCGACGCGGTGCAGGTGGTGCAGGTAGCCGCGCGAGAAGTTCTGGCACGTGTAGCACGTGCAGCTCGCGTCGAGCGGCTTCAGCGAATTCTTGTGCGTCGCGTTGCGGATCTTCACGTCGCCGAAGCGCGTGAAGAGCCACCCGTTGCGTGCGTTGCGGGTCGGCATCACGCAGTCGAACATGTCGACGCCGTTCGCGACGCCCTCGACCAGATCCTCCGGCGTGCCGACGCCCATCAGGTAGTGCGGCTTGTTGGCCGGCAGCTTCGGGCCGACGTGGCGCAGCACGCGCATCATGTCTTCCTTCGGCTCGCCGACCGACAGCCCGCCGATCGCGAGGCCGTGGAAGCCGAGCTCCGACAGGCCCGCGAGCGATTCGTCGCGCAGGTCCTCGAACATCCCGCCCTGGACGATCCCGAACAGTGCGTTCGGGTTGCCGAGCCGGTCGAACTCGTCGAGCGAGCGTTTCGCCCAGCGCAGCGACATGCGCATCGAGTCGGCCGCTTCCTTGTGCGTGGTCGGCACGCCGTTGGTCGCGTACGGCGTGCATTCGTCGAACTGCATCACGATGTCGGAGTTCAGCACCTTCTGGATCTGCATCGACACTTCCGGCGACAGGAACAGCTTGTCGCCGTTGATCGGCGATGCGAACGTCACGCCGTCCTCGGTGATCTTGCGCAGGTCGCCGAGCGAGAACACCTGGAAGCCGCCCGAGTCGGTCAGGATCGGCTTGTTCCAGCCCATGAAGCCGTGCAGGCCGCCGTGCGCGTCGATCGTCTCGAGGCCGGGGCGCAGCCACAGGTGGAACGTGTTGCCGAGAATGATCTGCGCCTTGATCTCGTGCAACTCGCGCGGCTGGATCGCCTTCACGGTGCCGTACGTGCCGACCGGCATGAAGATCGGCGTCTCGACCACGCCGTGGTTGAGCTTCACGCGGCCGCGGCGCGCATGGCCGTCGGTCGTCAGCAGTTCGAATTCGAGCCCGTTGGCCGGGCGGTCCTGCACGGGAGCGTGCGTATCGTGGGATGAACCTTCGGTCATCGCGTCATTCTCCTTGCCACCGGAGAACAGTCCGGCGCATGTTGGAAACGCCGCCGGCAAGCCGGCGGCTGGGAAAAGCGGGCGCGCGCCATCGGAGCGCGCGCAGCGGGACAACGGGAGCCACGGCGGCTGCGCGGTCGCGGGCCGGTGCGTCTTCGCACCTGCCGCGCTTACGCGCGCGGCGCCTCCGGCGTGTCGCGCCGCGTGAGCAGCATCGCATCGCCGTAGCTGAAGAAGCGGTAGCGTTCGTCGATCGCGTGCCGGTACGCGGCGCGGATCGTCTCGACGCCCGCGAACGCGGACACCAGCATCAGCAGGGTCGACTTCGGCAGGTGGAAGTTCGTCACGAGCCGATCGACGACGCGGAAACCGTAGCCCGGCGTGATGAAGATGTCGGTCTCGGCCTGCGTCGCCGCGAGCGGGCGGCCCGCTTCGTCGGCGCTGCGCGCCGCGGCTTCGAGCGCGCGCATCGACGTCGTGCCGACCGCGATCACGTTGCCGCCGCGCGCGCGGGTCGCGGCGATCTTGTCGACGAGTGATTGCGGCAGGTCGTACCACTCGCTGTGCATCCGGTGCTCGGCGATGTTCTCGACGCGCACCGGCTGGAACGTTCCGGCGCCCACGTGCAGCGTCAGCGTCGCGCGCTCGACGCCCATCGCGTCGAGCTTGTCGAGCAGCGGCTGGTCGAAATGGAGCCCGGCCGTGGGCGCCGCGACCGCGCCCGGGTTGCTCGCATAGACGGTCTGGTAGCGCGTCTCGTCGTTCGCGTCGGCGTCGTGCTCGATGTACGGCGGCAGCGGCAGGCGGCCATGCTGCTCGATCAGCGTGAGGCACGGCTCCGGGAAATGCAGCGTGAAGAACGGCTCGACGCGCTCGCCGACCGTCACGTCGAACGCGTCGGCGAGGCGCAGCGTCGTGCCGGCGCCCGGCGACTTGCTCGCGCGGATCTGCGCGAGCGCGGTGTGCGTGCCGGTCACGCGCTCGATCAGCACCTCGATCTTGCCGCCACTGGCCTTCTGGCCGAAGAAGCGCGCCTTCAGCACCTTGGTATCGTTGAACACGAGCAGGTCGCCCGGCGCGATGCACGACGGCAGCTCGGCGAAGCGGCGGTCGACGAGGCGCGCGGGCTCGACGGTGCCATCGACCTCGAGCAGGCGGCTCGCGGTGCGGTCGGGCAGTGCGGTTTGCGCAATCAGCTCGGGGGGCAGATTGAAATCGAAATCGGAAAGCGTGAACATGCGGGCTGGTTCGAAACGGCCGGCGGGCGCCGCCGACAGGGCGGAAACGCATGAATGGGGCGCGCAAGCCGCTATGATGGCGGGATGCGCGGCCTGGCCGGCGTCGTTCGTTCGGACGACGTGAAAGCCGCTATTGTACTTGCCTTGCGAAGCACCCAGACGATCCGATGCCTGTGTCACCACGCCGTTCCTCCGCCGCTGTTGCCGATTCCGCCGATCCGTTCGACGCGGACGATGCCGCGTTGCACGCGCAAAGTGTCGAGCCGCGCGGTGCCGCGCCGCGCCGCGCGGGCCCGAAGCGCGGCGCCGACGGGCGGCTCGCGCAGCCGGCCGCCGCCGCGCCCGACGTCGAACCGGGCGCGGGCAGCGACGACGCGGGGGCAGCCGGTACGCCCGGCGCGAAGCGCAAGAAGAAACCGGCTGCCGACAAACCCGTGAAGACCGCCGACAAGCTTGCGAAGCTCGGCCTCACACGCTCGATCGATCTCGTGCTGCATCTGCCGATGCGCTACGAGGACGAAACCACGCTCACGCCGATCGGCGAACTGCTGCCGGGCGGCATCGCGCAGACCGAGGGCGTTGTGTTCGACAACGAAGTCGCATACCGGCCGCGGCGCCAACTCGTCGTGAAGATCCAGGACGACGACGGCGAGCAGCTCGTGCTGCGCTTTCTCAATTTCTACGGCTCGCAGGTCAAGCAGATGGCGGTCGGCCAGCGGCTGCGCGTGCGCGGCGACGTGCGCGGCGGCTTCTTCGGGATGGAGATGGTGCATCCGGCCGTGCGCGTCGTCGAAGCCGATGCGCCGCTGCCGCAGGTGCTCACGCCCGTCTATCCGAGCACGGCCGGCGTGTCGCAAGCCTATCTGCGCAAGGCGATCGAGAACGCGGTCGAGCGCACGCCGCTGCCCGAGCTGCTGCCGCCCGAGATCGAACGCGACTACCTGAAGCCGCTCGGCGTGCCGACGCTCGCGCAGGCCGTGCGCATCCTGCACCACCCGGGCGTCGATTCCGATGAAGCCGCGCTGATGGACGGCTCGCATCCGGCGTGGACCCGCATCAAGTTCGAGGAACTGCTCGCGCAGCAGCTGTCGCTCAAGCGCGCGCACGAGGAGCGCCGCACGCGCGCGGCGCCCGCGATGCCGCGCCGCACCGCGACCGATGCCGACGCGCTGACGACGCGTCTCTACGCGGCGCTGCCGTTCACGCTGACGGGCGCGCAGTCGCGCGTCGTCGACGAGATCGCGCACGACCTCACGCTCGCGCATCCGATGCAGCGGCTGCTGCAGGGCGACGTCGGCAGCGGCAAGACGGTCGTCGCGGCGCTGGCGGCCACGCAGGCGATCGACGCCGGCTACCAGGCCGCGCTGATGGCGCCGACCGAAATCCTCGCGGAGCAGCATGCGCGCAAGCTGCGCGCGTGGCTCGAACCGCTCGGCGTATCGGTCGCCTGGCTCGCGGGCAGCCTGAAGGCGAAGGAGAAGCGCGCGGCGATCGAGGCCGCGGCGCTCGGCACCGCGCAGCTCGTGATCGGCACGCACGCGATCATCCAGGACACCGTCGAATTCGCGCGGCTCGGCCTCGTGATCGTCGACGAGCAGCACCGCTTCGGCGTCGAGCAGCGTCTCGCGCTGCGCGCGAAGGCCGCGAACGCGGCCAACGGCGCGCGCGATTTCCAGCCGCACCAGCTGATGATGTCGGCCACGCCGATTCCGCGCACGCTCGCGATGACGTATTACGCGGATCTGGAGGTGTCGACGATCGACGAATTGCCGCCGGGTCGCACGCCGGTGCTGACGCGCCTCGTCGGCGATGCGCGGCGCGAGGAGGTGATTGCCCGCGTGCGCGAGGCCGCGCTGACCGGCCGCCAGGTCTATTGGGTGTGTCCGCTGATCGAGGAGAGCGAGACGCTGCAGCTGCAGACGGCCGTGGAGACCTACGAGACGCTGGCCGCGGCACTGCCCGAACTGAAGGTCGGGCTCGTGCACGGGCGGCTGTCGCCGGCCGACAAGGCGGCCGTGATGGAAGCCTTCACGCGCAACGACGTGCAGTTGCTCGTTGCGACGACCGTGATCGAGGTTGGCGTCGACGTGCCGAACGCGTCCCTGATGGTGATCGAGCACGCGGAGCGCTTCGGCCTCGCGCAGTTGCATCAGCTGCGCGGCCGCGTCGGGCGCGGCACCGCGGCGTCGGTCTGCGTGCTGCTGTACACGGGCCCGCTGTCGCTGACCGGCCGTGAGCGGCTGAAGACGATGCGCGAGACGACCGACGGCTTCGAGATCGCGCGGCGCGACCTCGAAATTCGCGGCCCCGGCGAATTTCTCGGCGCGCGCCAGTCCGGCGCCGCGATGCTGCGCTTCGCGAACCTCGAGACCGACGGCTGGCTGATCGACCCGGCCCGCGACGCGGCAGCGCGGCTGATCGCCGCGTATCCCGACGTGGTCACGCAGCACCTCGCACGCTGGCTCGGCGGGCGGGAGCAGTATCTGAAGGCCTGATTCGCGCAATCAGGGACTGATACGAAGCCGCCGTTCGGCGGTGATTCGGCGCATCGCGATGCAGAGAAACTTGGCGAACCGGTGCCAACGGGTGTATAAATTAAACCTATCGCCTGTATAACCCTGATTGACCCACAATGACCCTGACTGAATTGAAGTACATCGTCGCGGTCGCGCGCGAACGGCATTTCGGTCGCGCGGCCGAAGCATGCTTCGTGAGCCAGCCGACGCTATCGGTGGCGATCAAGAAGCTGGAAGACGAGCTCAACGTGCAGATTTTCGAGCGCGGCGCGAGCGAAGTGAGCGTGACCCCGATTGGCGACCAGATCGTCACGCAGGCGCAGCGCGTGCTCGAGCAGACCTTCGCGATCAAGGAGATCGCGAAGCAGGGCAAGGACCCGCTCGTCGGCCCGTTCCGTCTGGGCGTGATCTACACGATCGGGCCGTACCTGCTGCCGACGCTCGTCAAGCAGATGATCCAGCGCGTGCCGCAGATGCCGCTGATGCTGCAAGAGAATTACACGCTGAAGCTGCTCGAACTGCTGAAGCAGGGCGAGATCGACGCCGCGATCATGGCGCTGCCGTTCCCCGAAACCGGCCTGATGGTGCGGCCGCTGTACGACGAACCGTTCGTCGTCGCGCTGCCGGCCGGCCATCCGTGGGAGAAGCGCCACGAGATCGACGCCGAGGACCTGAAGCAGGAAACCATGCTGCTGCTCGGCAACGGTCACTGCTTCCGCGACCACGTGCTCGGCGTGTGCCCGGAGCTGATGCGCTTTTCGCAGACGGCCGACGGTATCCAGAAGACCTTCGAGGGGTCGTCGCTCGAGACGATCCGCCATATGGTCGCGAGCGGTGTCGGCATCACGGTGCTGCCGCGGATGTCGGTCGCCGAAGTCGGCCCGCGCGCGAACGGCCCCGACGCCGAGTTGCTGTCGTACGTGCCGTTCAACGAACCGGTGCCGGATCGTCGCGTCGTGCTGGTGTGGCGCAAGAGCTTCACGCGGATGCCGGCGATCGACGCGATCAGCGACGCGATCGCGGCGTGCGACCTGCCAGGCGTCGCGAAGCTCGACATGCCGGCGACGATGAATTGAGCAGGGTGCGGTGCATCTGAGGCAGGCCAGGGACGGGGTCTAGCGACCCCGTTTATTTTTGCCTATCGAATAGATGAAATTTATCAAATTCAAATTCATGATAGAAATTCATAGAATCACTTCCATGGATTGCACTGGATCTGCGGTCCGATTTGCACACTGAATGCAGATGTCAAAGGAGGATGTCATGATGCGGTCGGTATTGCAGCACGCGCAGCGGAACATCCCGTCGCGCGACGTGGTCGTAAATCGCGCGAGGGCAGCGGCCCGAAGCCTGCGCCCGATAGCGTTCGCGTATCTGGCGGACCGTGTGTATGGCGGATGAGTGCCGCGGCGTCCCGGTTCCGTGTTCCCCCGACTCACCGCCATTCAGCCATGAGGGAGCATTGCATGTCCGAAGTCCCGCAGCCCGCATCGAAGGCAACTCCGCCTGACACCCCGTAGCACGACAGGACCAACCTGTTCCGTTTCATCCCCCTGCAATGCTCCACGAACCGCGCCCGGCAAGTGGGGGCTTACGAGCAAGTAAAGGAGAAAAAAGCATGTCGACCGAATCGAAATGTCCGTTCAACCATACGGCGGCCGGCGGCACGTCGAACAAGGACTGGTGGCCGAACCAGCTCAATCTCAACATCCTGCATCGGCACTCGGCGCTGTCCGATCCGATGGACAAGGATTTCGACTACGCGGAAGCGTTCAAGAAGCTCGACCTCGCGGCGGTGAAGCGCGACCTGCAGGCGCTGATGACGACTTCGCAGGACTGGTGGCCGGCCGACTTCGGTCACTACGGCGGCCTGTTCATCCGGATGGCCTGGCATAGCGCCGGCACGTACCGGACCGCCGACGGCCGCGGCGGCGCGGGCGGCGGGCAACAGCGCTTCGCCCCGCTGAACAGCTGGCCGGACAACGGCAACCTCGACAAGGCGCGCCGGCTGCTGTGGCCGATCAAGCAGAAATACGGCCGCAACATCTCGTGGGCCGACCTGATGATCCTGACCGGTAACGTCGCGCTCGAATCGATGGGCTTCAAGACCTTCGGCTTCGCCGGCGGCCGCGTCGACACGTGGGAGCCGGACGACGTCTACTGGGGTTCGGAAAAGATCTGGCTGGAACTGAGCGGCGGCCCGAACAGCCGTTACTCGGGCGACCGTGACCTCGAGAATCCGCTCGCGGCTGTGCAGATGGGCCTCATCTACGTGAACCCGGAAGGCCCGGACGGCAACCCCGACCCGGTCGCGGCGGCACGCGATATCCGCGAGACGTTCGCGCGGATGGCGATGAACGACGAAGAAACGGTCGCGCTGATCGCCGGCGGCCATACGTTCGGCAAGACGCACGGCGCGGGCCCCGCATCGAACGTCGGTCCGGAACCGGAAGCGGCGGGCATCGAGCAGCAGGGTCTCGGCTGGAAGAGCACGTACGCATCGGGCAAGGGCCGTGACGCGATCACGAGCGGCCTCGAAGTGACGTGGACGTCGACACCGACGAAGTGGAGCAACGATTTCTTCAAGCACCTGTTCAGCTACGAATGGGAATTGACGAAGAGCCCGGCCGGCGCGCATCAGTGGGTCGCGAAGGGCGCCGACGAGGTGATTCCGGATGCGTTCGATCCGGCGAAAAAGCATCGCCCGACGATGCTGACGACCGACCTGTCGCTGCGTTTCGACCCCGCCTACGAGAAGATCTCGCGCCGCTTCTACGAGAACCCGGCCGAGTTCGCCGACGCGTTCGCGCGCGCCTGGTTCAAGCTCACGCACCGCGACATGGGCCCGCGTGCGCGCTATCTCGGCCCGGAAGTGCCGGCCGAGCAACTGCTGTGGCAGGACCCGATTCCGGCCGTCGACCACGCGTTGATCGACGCTGCCGATGTTGCCGCGCTGAAGGCGAAGATCCTCGCGACGGGGCTGAGCGTGTCGCAGCTCGTGTCGACCGCATGGGCGTCCGCATCGACGTTCCGCGGTTCGGACAAGCGCGGCGGCGCGAACGGTGCGCGCATCCGCCTCGCGCCGCAGAAGGACTGGGAAGTCAACCAGCCCGCGCAGCTTGCGAAGGTGCTCGAAACGCTCGAAGGCGTGCAGAAGGCGTTCAACGATGCGCAGACGGGCGGCAAGAAGGTGTCGCTCGCCGACCTGATCGTGCTGGCCGGTGCGGCCGGCGTCGAACAGGCCGCGAAGAATGCGGGCGTGGCCGTGACGGTGCCGTTCGCGCCGGGCCGGATGGACGCGTCGCAGGAGCAGACCGATATCGAAGCGATGGCCGTGCTCGAGCCGGTTGCGGACGGTTTCCGCAACTACCTGAAGAGCGCGTACAAGACGCCGGCGGAGGCGCTGCTGGTCGACAAGGCCCAGCTGCTGACGCTGAGCGGGCCGGAGCTGACGGTGCTCGTCGGCGGCCTGCGTGTGCTCGGCGCGAACGTCGGTGACGCAAGGCACGGCGTGTTCACCGATCGTCCGGGCTCGCTGACCAACGACTTCTTCGTGAACCTGCTCGACATGGGCACGGAGTGGAAGCCGGTGTCGGCCGCTAACGACGTGTTCGAAGGGCGCGATCGGGCGACGGGCCAGGTCAAGTGGACGGGTACGCGCGTCGACCTGATCTTCGGTTCGCACTCGCAGTTGCGTGCGCTGGCCGAGGTGTACGGCAGCGCGGACGCGAACGAGAAGTTCGTGCGCGATTTCGTCGCGGCCTGGAACAAGGTGATGAACCTCGACCGTTTCGACCTCGCGTGAATGTCGCGATGCGGTAACGCAGTCACGCTGTAACGTGAAACGGCCGGTCGCACGACCGGCCGTTTTTTCTTCCAGGATCTTGTCGAAGGAGTGACGACCATGACGCAAATGATGCTGAACATGCGCACCGCGTTCACGCCGGCCGAGTGGGCGCGGCGTATCGTCGGTTTCGCGATCGTCGTCGGCGGTGCGGCCGAGCTGGCCGCGCAGGCGCTGCACGCGCTCGCGCCGCTCGTGTCGAGCGCTGGCGGCTGAGCGCGGCGAGTCCCGAACGGGTGCCGTGCAACGCGGCATGCGGATTGCTCGACGCATTTTCTCCGGTTCAACATTTCGAATGAGGAGTTCCGAAGATGGCCAGGAAAGGCAACGCCACGCAGATCAACATCGGCATCAGCGACAAGGACCGCAGGAAAATCGCGGATGGCCTGTCGCGCCTGCTTGCCGATACGTTTTCGCTGTACCTGAAGACCCACAATTTCCACTGGAACGTCACGGGTCCGATGTTCAACACGCTGCACCTGATGTTCGAAGCGCAGTACAACGAACTGTGGCTCGCGGTCGACTCGATCGCCGAGCGCATTCGCACGCTCGGCGTCGTCGCGCCGGGCACGTTCGCGGATTTCGCGAAGCTGTCGTCGGTGCCGGAAGCGAACGGGGTGCCGGGGGCGGAAGAGATGATCCGTCAGCTCGTAGAAGGGCACGAGACGGTCGTGCGCACCGCGCGCGAAATCTTCCCGATCGCCGATGCGGCGAGCGACGAGCCGACCGCCGACCTGCTGACGCAGCGCCTGCAGACGCATGAAAAGACCGCGTGGATGCTGCGGTCGCTGCTCGCGTAAGTTCGATGCGGCCGGTATCGGCGGGCAGTCCGACCTCAAACCGGGCCAGGTTGCCTGCATCGGATTGAATTCCGCCTGCCCGCCGGTGCATGTCCGCCGCACATCTGTCCCTGGATTGGCGGCGGGACTGCCCCGGCCGCTTGCAGCGGGCCGGAGCGGCCGACGCGCGGGCCGCGCCACCCGGCCGCGGGCCATCCCGACATGACGCGAACCGTGCCTCCGCTCTAAAATGCCGGGATTATCTTCCCGGTGCTTCGCCATGCTTGCCCGCTTTCCCCTGTATCTGCGGCTCGTCCGGATGGACAAGCCGATCGGCAGCCTGCTGCTGCTCTGGCCGACGCTCAACGCACTGTGGATCGCATCGGACGGCCATCCGCGCTGGCCGCTGCTCGTGATCTTCGCACTCGGCACGCTACTGATGCGCTCGGCCGGCTGCGCGATGAACGACTATGCCGACCGCGATTTCGACCGTCATGTGAAGCGCACGGCCGATCGGCCGCTGACGTCGGGCAAGATCCGCGCATGGGAAGCCATCGCGATCGCGGTGGTGCTGTCGTTCATCGCGTTTCTCCTGATCCTGCCGCTCAACACGCTGACGAAGGAGTTGTCGGTCGTCGCATTGTTCGTCGCCGGTTCGTATCCGTTCATGAAGCGATTCTTCGCGATTCCGCAGGCGTATCTCGGCATCGCGTTCGGCTTTGGCATCCCGATGGCCTTCGCGGCCGTGCAGGACACGGTGCCGATGCTCGCGTGGGTGATGCTGATCGCGAACATCTTCTGGTCGGTCGCGTACGACACCGAATACGCGATGGTCGATCGCGACGACGACATCAAGATCGGGATTCGCACGTCCGCGCTGACGTTCGGCCGCTTCGACGTCGCGGCCGTGATGGCATGCTATGCGGTGACGCTCGGCATCTACGTATGGATCGGCGTGACGCTCGGCTTCGGCCTCGCATACTGGGCCGGCTGGGCGGCTGCGGTCGGCTGCGCGCTGTATCACTACACGCTGATCAAGGGGCGCGAGCGGATGCCGTGCTTCGCGGCGTTCCGGCACAACAACTGGCTCGGCGGCGTGCTGTTCGCGGGAATCGCCGCGCATTACCTGCTGGCGGGTGCGGCCGGCAACTGAAGGGGCCGCGCGCCGATGCGCGATGCCAGCAAAAAAAAGCGGCCGAGGCCGCTTTTTTTGTTGCCGGCGCCGTAAGCCCGGCGGCGGTCGCCGCGCTTACGCGCGGCCGAGCTCGTCGCCCATTTCCTTCGCGCGTGCCTCGGCTGCGAGCGCGCCGCGCACGATCGCATCCTTCACGCCCTGCGCGTCGAACGACGCGAGCGCGGCGGCCGTCGTGCCGCCCTTCGACGTCACGCGCTCGCGCAGCACGCTTGCCGGCTCGCCCGATTGCGCGGCGAGTTGCGCGGCGCCCGCGAACGTCGCGACCGCAAGCGCGCGGCCCTGTTCGTCGTTCATGCCGAGGCGGCGCGCGGCTTCCTGCAGCGCCTCGATGAAGTAGAACACGTAGGCCGGGCCGCTGCCCGAGATTGCCGTGACCGCATCGAGCTGCGCTTCGTCGTCGAACCACACGATCTCGCCGACCGCGCCGAGCACGTTCGACGCGAGCTCGCGACCGGCCGCGTCGACGCCCGGCAGCGCGGCGAGACCCGTCACGCCCATGCCGACCAGCGCGGGCGTGTTCGGCATCGTGCGCACGACGCGCGCGTAGTCGCCGAGCCAACGGGCGAGGTCGGTGCCGCGGATGCCTGCCGCAATGCTGATCACGAGCTGCGATTTCAAATGCGGCGCGAGCGCTTGCGCGACGTCCTTCAGCGCCTGCGGTTTCACCGCGAGCACGATCGCGTCGTAGTCCGCGAGCGTCGCGTCGATGGCCGCGCCGGTGCGGATGCCGAACTGCTGCGCCGCGCGCGCGCGGGCGTCCTCGTTGACGTCGATGGCATACAGGCCGTCGGCGGCGACGCCGCGCTTGATCAGGCCGCCGATGAGGGCCGCGGCCATGTTGCCGCCGCCGATGAATGCGATTTTCATGATGTCAGATTGAGCAGGTGATTGAACGGAAAGGCGGAAAAGCGCAGCGCTCAGTGCGAATAGTCGCGCGCGCCGAAGATCGCGGTGCCGACGCGCACGATCGTCGCGCCTTCGAGCACCGCGGCTTCGAGATCGGCGGACATGCCCATCGACAACGTGTCGAGCGGCAGGCCCTCGGCGCGCAATGCGTCGAACAGCGCGCGCAGCGCGCGATGCGGCACGCGTTGCGCGTCGATATCGCCAGCCGGTTCGGGAATCGCCATCAGGCCGCGCAGCCGCAGCGCCGGCAGCGCGGCGATCGCGCGCGCGAGCTCGGCCACGTCGGCCGGCGCGACGCCGCTCTTGGACGCCTCGCCGCTGATGTTCACCTGCACGCACACGTTGAGCGGCGGCAGGTGCGCGGGGCGTTGTTCGGCGAGGCGCTGCGCGATCTTCAGCCGGTCGACCGAATGGACCCAGTCGAACCGTTCGGCGACCGGGCGCGTCTTGTTCGATTGCAGCGGCCCGATGAAATGCCATTCGAGGTCCGCGCGCAGGTCGGCGAGCGCGTCGATCTTGTCGATCGATTCCTGCACGTAGTTCTCGCCGAACGCGCGTTGTCCGGCCGCATGCGCGGTGCGGACGTCGTCGGCGGGAAAAGTCTTCGACACGGCGAGCAGCGAGACGGTGGCGGGATCGCGGCCGGCCGCGCGGGCGGCGTCGGCGATGCGGCGGTGAACGGAGTCGAGACGGGCGGCGAAGTCGGACATGACGGGCACGGAAGCAGGCACGGGGAACGAGTACGGCAGCGAGTACGGTGACGAATGCGGCACGGCACGCGCCGCTTCGAATCACCCATTATACGGACGCCGCCGCAGGCGCCGTGCTAGCCGTACAGCAGATGCTCGACGAGCTGGATCCAGTGCGCGACGGGAATCTGCGTGCCGCTTTGCAGGTGCGCGATGCAGCCGACGTTGCCGGACACGATCATCTGCGGCTCGAGCGCCTGCAGCTTCTGCAGCTTCTGCTTGCGCAGCCGGTACGACAGCGACGGCTGCGTCAGCGAATAGGTGCCGGCCGACCCGCAGCACAGATGGCTGTCGGCCGGCAGCCGTACGTCGATGCCGAGCGTCTCGAGCAGGCGCTCGACCTTGCCGCGCGACTGCTGGCCGTGCTGCAACGTGCACGGCGGGTGATACGCGACGGTATGGATCGCGCGGCGTCGCGCGAGCGTCGAGATCTCGGCCTCGAACGCGAGCAGCACGTCGGAGATGTCGCGCGTCAGCGCGACGATGTGCTGCGCCTTCTCCGCATAGGCCGGATCGTCGCGCAGCAGGTGCGCGTATTCGAGCACCGTCGCGCCGCAGCCCGATGCATTCATCACGATCGCCTCGGCGCCTTGCGCGACGTACGGCCACCACGCGTCGATGTTGCGGCGCGCGTCGTCGAGCGCTTCGTCGTGATAGTTCAGGTGCAGGCGGATCGCGCCGCAGCAGCCCGCGTCGGGCGCGACGATCGTCTCGACACCGAGCGCGTCGAGCACGCGCGCGGTCGCGATGTTGATGTTCGGCAGCATCGACGGCTGCACGCAGCCGGCGAGCATCAGCATCTTGCGCGGATGCGTGCGCTGCGGCCATTCGAGCAGTCGCGTGCGCGGCGGCACCTTGTCGCGCAGCCGTTTCGGCAAGAGCGGCCGCACGTGCTGGCCGAGCCGCATGATCGGCGAGAACAGCGTCGCGTTCGGCACGAGACTCGCGAGCAAGCGACGCACGAGCCGCTGCTGCACGGGGCGCTGCACTTGCGCTTCGACGTGCTTGCGGCCGATCTCGACGAGCCGGCCGTACTGGACACCCGACGGGCAGGTCGTCTCGCAGCTGCGGCAGGTGAGGCAGCGGTCGAGGTGCTGCTGCGTGCTGCGCGTGACGGGCGCGCCTTCGACCATCTGCTTGATCAGGTAGATGCGGCCGCGCGGGCCATCGAGTTCGTCGCCGAGCAGCTGATAGGTCGGGCACGTCGCGGTGCAGAAGCCGCAATGCACGCACTTGCGCAGGATCGCGTCGGCCTCGTCGCCGTCGGGCGTATTGCGGATGAAATCGGCGAGGTTCGTTTGCATCGAGCCCTCAGAGGTCGGGGTAGAGCCGGCCGCGGTTGAAGATGCGCGCGGGATCGAACGCCGTCTTCAGCCCGCGGTGAATCTTCATCAGCGGCGCGGGCAGCGGCGTGAACACGCCCGCGCTGCGGTCGTAGGAATCGCCCGCGCGGAACAGCGTCGCATGGCCGCCGGCCTGCTTCGCGCTCATGCGCACCGTCTGCGCGTCGGCATCGGTGATCCACCAGCGCTGCGCACCGCCCCATTCCATCAACTGGGTGCCGGGCAGGTGCATCGGTTCGGTGATCGACGGCAGCGCGAGGCGCCACAGCGCATAGCCGGGCGGAATGCCGTTGAAGAACGGATCGGTGTGCTCGCGCAGGCCGGCCCAGAATCGCTCGGCCTCGACCGCGTCGACGACTTCGCCGCCGAGCAGCGTCTTCGCCGATTTCACGGCGGCCTCGGCGCCCGACAGCCGCAGGACCAGCGTGCCGTTGCGCCAAGCGCTCGCGCTGACCGGCAGCGGATGGCCGCCCCATTCGTTGAGCTTGCGCACCGCGTCGGTCGCGGTCACCTCGAACTTCAGCGTGACTTCGGCGACCGGCACCGGCAGCACCTTGATCGACAGGTCGAGCATCAGCCCGAGCGTGCCGAGCGAGCCGGCCATCAGCCGCGACACGTCGTAGCCGGCGACGTTCTTCACGACCTGCCCGCCGAAGCGCAGCACTTCGCCGCGCCCGTTCATCAGCGTGACGCCGAGCACGAAATCGCGTGGCGCGCCGCAGGTCGCGCGGCGCGGGCCCGCGAGGCCCGCCGCGATGCAGCCGCCGACGGTGGCCGCGCGGCCGAAATGCGGCGGCTCGAACGGCAGCATCTGGCCGCACTCGGCGAGGACGGTTTCAAGCTGCGCGAGCGGCGTGCCCGCGCGGACCGTGACGACGAGCTCGGCCGGATCGTACGACACGATGCCCTGAAACGAGCGCGTGTCGAGTATTTCGCCGTCCAGCGCCTGGCCGTACCAGTCCTTGGTGCCGCCGCCGCGAATCCGCAGCGACCGGCCGTCGGCACTGGCGGCACGGATGCGCTCGGCCCATCCGGCGACGATGTCGTCCTCTTCCATGTTCTGTTGCTGCCTCGTTGTTGTCCGGTCGATTGTACCGGGGTGGCGCGAATCCACATCGCGACTATCCCTAAGCCCCGTATGACGAAGGCATGCAGCCGCCACGCGCACGGCCGGCACGGGCCGCGCGACTGCGTGACTGCGCGGCGCTCAGAAGCGCGGCAGGTCGGGGTGCGGCAGCAGCCCCCCACGGACGTGCTGGCGGCCGTACTCGGCGCAACGCGCGCGGGTCGGGATGCCCTTGTCGGGGTTGAGCAGCCCGGCCGGATCGAATGCGCGCTTGACCGCGAAGAACGCATCGCGCTCCTGCGGCGAGAACTGTACGCACATCGAATTGAGCTTTTCGATGCCGACGCCGTGCTCGCCCGTCACGCTGCCGCCGAATTCCACGCAGCATTCGAGGATTTCCGCGCCGAACTGCTCGGCGCGGTGCAGCTCGTCCGGATCGTTCGCGTTGTAGAGGATCAGCGGATGCATGTTGCCGTCGCCGGCATGGAACACGTTGATGCAGCGCAGCCCGTAGCGTGTTTCGAGTTGCTCGATGCGCGCGAGCAAGGGGCCGATCGCACGGCGCGGCACGGTGCCGTCCATGCAGTAATAGTCGGCGGAAATGCGTCCCGCGGCAGGAAACGCGTTCTTGCGGCCGGACCAGAAACGCAGCCGCTCGCTTTCGTTGCGCGACACCTGGATTCGCGTCGCGCCATGCTCGCGCAGCACGGCCGTCATGCGGACGATTTCCTCCGCGACTTCCTCGGGCGTGCCGTCCGATTCGCACAGCAGGATCGCCTTCGCGTCGAGGTCGTAACCCGCGTGCGTGAACGCCTCGACGGCCTGCGTGGCCGGCTTGTCCATCATCTCCAGCCCGGCCGGGATGATGCCCGACGCGATGATCGCGGCGACCGCCTCGCCGCCCTTCACGACATCGTCGAAGCTCGCCATCACGAGCTGCGCGGTCTGCGGTTTCGGGATCAGCTTCACCGTGACCTCGGTGACGATCGCGAACATCCCTTCGCTGCCGATCATCACCGCGAGCAGGTCGAGGCCCGGCGTGTCGAGGCCGAGTGAGCCGAATTCGACGATCTCGCCGTCGATCGTGACCGCGCGCACGCGCATCACGTTGTGCACCGTCAGCCCGTATTTCAGGCAGTGGACGCCGCCGGAATTCTCCGCCACGTTGCCGCCGATCGTGCAGGCGATCTGCGACGAAGGATCGGGTGCGTAGTACAGCCCGTACGGCGCGGCCGCTTCCGAAATCGCGAGGTTGCGCACGCCGGGCTGCACGGTGGCGGTGCGCGCGTACGGGTCGACCTCGACGATGCGCGTGAAGCGCGCGAGCGACAGCACGACGCCGTTGACGATCGGCAGCGCGCCGCCGGACAGGCTCGTGCCCGCGCCGCGCGGCACGATCGGCACTTCCATGCGGCGGCAGATCTGCACGATCCGCTGCACCTGCGATTCGGTTTCGGGTAGCGCGACCGCGAGCGGCAGCCGGCGGTACGCGGACAGGCCGTCGCATTCGTATGGCGCCGTATCTTCGTCGCGGAACAGCAGGCAATGCGTCGGCAGCACGGCCATCAGCGCCTGCACGACTTCGCGCTGGCGTTGCGCGCGGGTTGCGCTCGACAGTTCGACGGAAGCGTTCATGGGGTCTCCAGCGGGCGGCGCGGCAGCGCGCCGCCGTGTCAGCACGTGAAGATCTTGCCGGGATTCATCAGGTTGCGCGGATCGAGCGCGAGCTTGATCGCGCGCATCGCGTCGATCGCGTTGTCGCCGTGCTCCTTCGGCAGGAAGCGCATCTTGTGCAGGCCGACGCCGTGCTCGCCGGTGCAGGTGCCGCCGAGGCGCAGCGCGCGTTCGACGATCCGGTCGTTGATGCGTTCGGCTTCGTCGATTTCCTCGGGCTTGTCGGGATCGATCAGGATCGCGACGTGGAAATTGCCGTCGCCGACGTGGCCGACGATCGGGCAGGGCAGCGACGATGCGCGCAGGTCGACTTCGGTTTCCTCGACGCACGCGGCGAGTTGCGAGATCGGCACGCACACGTCGGTCGTCACCGCGCGGCAGCCGGGTTTGAGCTGCAGCATCGCAAAATACGCGTTGTGGCGCGCGGCCCAGAGCCGCGTGCGATCCTCGGGGCGGGTCGCCCATTCGAAGCCCTGGCCATTGTTCTGGCCCGCAAGCGTCTGCACGAGCTCGGCCTGCTCCTTCACGCCGGCTTCGGTGCCGTGGAATTCGAAGAACAGCGTCGGCGCTTCGGCGAGCGTCAGGTTCGAGTGGCGGTTGATCGAGCGTACCGCGAGCGCATCGACGAACTCGACGCGTGCGATCGGCACGCCGATCTGGATCGTCTCGATCACGGTGCGCACCGCGTCGCCCATCGACGGGAACGTGCAGATCGCGGCCGACACGGCCTCGGGCAGCGGATGCAGGCGTAGCGTGATCTCCGTGATCACGCCGAGCGTGCCTTCGGAGCCGACGAACAGGCGCGTGAGGTCGTAGCCGGCCGACGACTTGCGCGCGCGCGAGCCCGTCTTCACGACACGGCCGTCGGCGAGCACGGCGGTCAGGCCGAGCACGTTCTCGCGCATGGTTCCATAGCGCACGGCGTTGGTGCCCGATGCGCGGGTCGCGGTCATGCCGCCGATGCTGGCGTCGGCGCCCGGATCGATCGGGAAGAACAGGCCGGTGTCGCGCAGCGCTTCGTTGAGCGCCTTGCGCGTGATGCCCGGCTCGACCGTGACGGTCAGGTCTTCCGCGTTGATCGACAGCACCCGGTTCATTTCCGACAGGTCGAGCGAGACGCCGCCGCGCACGGCGAGGAGGTGACCTTCGAGCGACGAGCCGGCGCCGTACGGGATCAGCGGTACGCCGTAGAGCGCGCACAGTGAGACGACTTCGCGAACTTCATCGGCGTTGTGGGCGAATACGACGGCATCGGGCAGTTGCGGATCGAACGGCGATTCGTCGCGGCCGTGATGGGCGCGGACGGCGTCGGCGGTCGAGACGCGCTCGCCGAAGGCGGCGCGCAGCGCATCGAGCATGGCGGAGGGCAGCGGGCGGCGCGCGGTGGCCGGCGGGGCAGGGTGATTCACGAATGTCTCCTGACGACTGCTTGTCAAACTTTCGGCCCATTCTACGCTGTAACGCCCGCTGCGCCCGCCGCCGCGGGCTGCGATAATCGCGTTCCTAGGCAACCGGGCCGCATCGCGGCCGCGCACGAGAGGAGATTCGCATGGGCAACCGCTTGAGCAAGATCGCGACGCGCACGGGCGACGACGGCACCACGGGTCTCGGCGACGGACGGCGCATCGGCAAGGACGACGCGCGGATCGCCGCGATCGGCGACGTCGACGAACTGAACTCGAACCTCGGCGTGCTGCTTGCCGAGCCGCTGCCGGACGACGTGCGCACCGCGCTCGTCACGATCCAGCACGACCTGTTCGATCTCGGCGGCGAGCTGTGCATTCCCGGCCACGCGGTACTCGACGACACGCACCTCGCGCGCCTCGACCGGTGGCTCGCCGACTACAACGCGACGCTGCCGCCGCTGAAGGAATTCATCCTGCCGGCCGGCTCGCGCGCGGCGTCGCTCGCGCACGTATGCCGGACGGTGTGCCGCCGCGCGGAGCGCTCGATCGTCGCGCTCGGGCGGAACGACACGCTCAATGATGCGCCGCGGCGTTACGTGAACCGGCTGTCGGACCTGCTGTTCGTGCTGGCGCGCGTGCTGAACCGCGCGGGTGGCGGCTCGGACGTGCTGTGGGAGCGCGGGCGCGTCCGCTGACGCCCGGTAGCGTTTTTGCGCGCTGCGACAATTTGCCCGAGGGGCGTCGATTTTTAAAGATGTATCGTATGTGCATGTTTAACGGAGAAATCGAACATGACCCACATCACCGCTGACCAGATGGCTCGTGTGAAGGCCACTGCCCCTGTCCTCGCCGTGCACGGTGCGACGATCACGAAGCACTTCTACCAGCGCATGTTCGCGCGCCATCCGGAACTGAAGAACCTGTTCAACCAGACGCACCAGAAGACCGGCAGCCAGCCGGAAACGCTCGCGAAGGCGGTCTATGCGTATGCGGCGAACATCGACAACCTCGGCGCGCTCGGCGGGGCGGTGTCGCACATAGCGCACAAGCACGCGAGCCTGAACATCCGTCCCGAGCATTACCCGATCGTCGGCGAGAATCTGCTCGCGTCGATCGTTGAAGTGCTCGGCGACGCGGTCGACGCGGAGACGCTCGAGGCATGGCGTGTCGCGTACGGCCAGCTCGCGCAGATCCTGATCGGCGCCGAGGCCGACCTGTACGCGGGCGCCGCGTGGAGCGGCTTCCGTCCGTTCAAGGTCGCCCGCAAGGTGCGTGAAAGCGACGAGATCACGTCGTTCTACCTGACGCCTGCCGACGGCGGTGAGGCGCCGACCTTCGCGCCGGGCCAGTACGTCACGGTGAAGCGTTTCGTCGGCGACCTCGGCGTCGACCAGCCGCGCCAGTACAGCCTGTCCGACGCACCGCACGGCAAGTGGCTGCGCATCTCGGTGAAGCGCGAGGCCGGCCAGCCGGAAGCGATCCCGCCCGGCAAGGTATCGACGCTGATGCATGACGGCGTTGAGGAGGGCGCGATCGTCGAAGTGACCGCGCCGATGGGTGAATTTTCGCTGAAGCGCGGCGTCGATACGCCGGTCGTGCTGATCTCCGGCGGCGTCGGCCTGACGCCGATGGTGTCGATGGCATCGACGCTGGTCGGCGAAGGCAGCACGCGCGAGGTGCGGTTCGTTCACGCGTGCCGGTCGGGCGCGGTGCATGCGTTCCGCGACTGGCTGAACGATACGGTGCGCGAACATGCGAACGTGAAGCGCACGGTGCTGTACGAGCTGGTCGGCCCGAACGACCGGGTCCGCGTCGATCACGACCTCGAGGGGCGCTTGACGCCGGAACGCGTGAAGCAATACGCGCTGGTGCCGGATGCCGACTACTACGTCTGCGGCCCGATCGCGTTCATGAAGGCGCAGCGCGACGCGCTGGTCGCGCTCGGCGTCGCGCCGGAGCGCGTCAATACCGAGATCTTCGGTTCGGGCGCGCTCGAGTGAGCGCCTGACGGCGGCTGCTTGCCAACCAAAAAGCCCGGCGCGAGCCGTAATGCCGTTCAGTTAAGCGACTGAACGGCATTTTTGTTTTGGGGAAGGAATGGTTGTAAACGCTGCGCTGAGATG
>NZ_CABVPN010000013.1 GCF_902499115.1 Burkholderia diffusa | reverse complement strand
CGGCTGGCAGGATTCGAACCCACGACCCCTTGGTTCGTAGCCAAGTACTCTATCCAACTGAGCTACAGCCGCACGCAGAAGCGGAAGTATAGCAGGGTTGTATAAAAAGGGAAGCCTTATTCGCAAAAAATGTCACCCGATCCTGGGCGGCCGCGTTCGTGTACCCTTGATGCATCAGTCATCCAAGTGTTGAATCTGCATCATGAACAAGGCGTTTGTCAAAGAGTCGGACGGCGACGACGACGATCTCGACCCGAGTCAACCCGCGATTCCGGCGGGCACGAAGAACTACATCACCCCGGCCGGCCACAAGCGGCTCAGGGACGAACTCCTGAACCTGATCGACGTCGAGCGCCCCGAAGTCGTGCGGTTGGTGTCGTGGGCCGCGTCGAACGGCGATCGATCGGAGAACGGCGACTACATCTACGGCAAGCGGCGGTTGCGCGAGATCGACCGCCGGATCCGCTTTCTGACGAAGCGGCTCGATCTCGCCGAAGTCGTCGACGCGAGCCGGCAGGAGAATGTCGACCAGGTGTTCTTCGGCGCGACCGTCGATTACGCGACGCCGGACGGCGAGGATCACACCGTCACGATCGTCGGGATCGACGAGGTCGATCTCGATCGCGGCTGTGTCAGCTGGATTTCGCCGGTCGCACGAGCCCTCATCAAGGCGAAGATCGGCGACACCGTCACGCTGATGACGCCGGCTGGTCCCCAGCCGATCGACGTGCTCGACGTTCGCTATCCGGCACCGGGCAGCGCGTGAGCGGGGAGCGGTGCATTCGCACAGCGCAGCGCTGAAACGACGAGCGCCCCGGGTGGGGCGCTTCGTCATGACGGTCCTTGCCGGGCGGGGACCGATCGCATTGCTCAGAAGCGGTGGCGCATGCCGGCCGTGACCGCGATCTGCTTGTTCGTCGACGACGCGGTGCCGAGCCCGTTGATGTTCGCACCCACAGTCAGGCCGTCCGCATTGACCCGTTGGTACTCGCCCTGCAGATACAGGTCGGTGCGCTTCGACAGCGCATAGTCGGCCTGCAGGTTGAACTGGTGCCAGCTGGGCGTCTGGCCGTCGAGGCGGCCGTCGGTGTACGTGTATGAACCCGCGAGCGAGAATGCCGGTGTCAACGCGTAGCGGCCATTCACTTCGTAATTGTTGAAGCGCGTGCCGCCGGTGAGCGGGATGCCGCCCGACACGCCGGACTGCCCGGCGCTGATCCTGGCCGAATCGGTCAGGCGCGTCTGCGTGAACACGAAGCCGGCCGTCGCGGGTCCGAACGTGTAGTTGAGGCCCGCACCCCAGGTGCGCTGACGGCTGGCGGCGAACGTCCAGTCGCCGGCCACCGCGCCGGGGTCGCTGGCTGCGAGCGACAGCGCGTTGATGTTGTTGTTGAGTTGCATGTACGCGGCCGCGACGTTGAAGCCCAGATAGCTGTACGACGCGCCCACGCTGTATGCGCGATTGTTCGAGAAATCGCTGGAATTCGAGAAGCCATACAGCGCGCCGAACTTCAGGCCGCCGTAATTGGCACTCTGATACTTGACCGAGTTGTTGATCCGGAACGAGTTGTTCAGATTGTCGTTGTCGAACGGGTGCGCGAACTGCGTGCCGCCGTATTGGGTGCCGGTCAGCGACAGCGGGCCGAGGAAATCGACGACGCTGTCGTACTGGCGGCCGAGCGTGAGCGAGCCGTAGCTTTGGTGCGCGAGGCCGACGAAAGCCTGGCGGCCGAATTCGCGGCCGTTCTGCTTGAGCGAACCGTTGTTGATGCCGAAGCCGTTTTCCAAGGTGAAGATCGCTTTCAGTCCGCCTCCGAGATCCTCGGTGCCGCGCAGGCCCCAGCGGCTGCCGTTGATCGAGCCGCTGGTCTCCTGCCACGCGCTGTGACCACCCTGGTTGTTCGTATAGGTGATGCCTGCATCGATCAGGCCGTACAGCGTGACGCTGCTTTGCGCATGGGCGGCAGTGGCACACACGCCGGTCAATGCGGCGACGATCAGGGGCTTTTTCATGATCTGTCTCCAAACAGGATGATGTCGATCGAACCTGCTGCGGGCATCGGCGGCGTCGCGTGTCGGCGACGCCGTGCGCGTTGAGCGCGGCGCCTTCGTCGGAAATCCATTTGCAGTGTAAGGATGGGTCCGGGTGCAAAAGGAAATTGCTTCTGGCAATACTGTATTTTGAATCCCGCAAGAATGAGTGTATGCGCCGGGAGCCCCGGCCATCAAGACTTTGCGGCAGCGCAGCAGGCGGAGAATGTGCTCAGGACTGCATAACGGGTGTCGAGGGCGTTGCGCGATCGCGACAGGCAATCAGTGGCGGGCGGGGCAGACCTAGCGCGATTATTGACACATCGGCAATAGAGGTTTGTGTGGAGCATGGATAATGAAAGGATGTTCTCTCGCTATACTGCGATCTCTGCTTTCCGAAGCAGACTTTTTCGTTGACGGAAAAGATCTCCAAACCTTTGTCGGCGCGACTTCCCAGTCGCGCTTTTTTTTTGCCCGTCTCCCGGATCCCTATTGCTTGTACGAGCGTCGCTTGCGCTTGCCTGTCGGTTGCGTGTCATCGGTTTCGGCTTGCGGCGGCGTGTACGTCCAGTCTTCCATCACGTAGTGACGGGCGTCCAGCGGTGAAGCCAGCAGGTTCTGCCAATGATCGCCGTGCCAGGTCGGGTCGAACTCGGTATCGCATGGCGTTTCACGAGACTCGGCCAGCGCGCGGGACTTGCGGCGTACGCGTGCGAGCCGGCTCGCAAGGCGTTTGATTCCGTCCAGCCACATGACCTTCTCCTCCAAATGCCATGCACCAGCATCGCAACGTCCTTCGTTCTTGGCAATCCGGAAAAAACCCGATGATTTTACCGGCCCGATTTGTCCCCGGTAGGTTTTTCATGTTTTTGATTATCGGTGATTCGATCCAGGTAATATTGACAGGTTTTTGATGCGGATCAATTAATAAAAGACGATGGTGTACCGATTCCAGTGGTATTGACGTTTTTTTGATAAAGAAGGCGCCAAAAATTCCCTTGACGCACCCGGATCGTCCAATTTATAAAGTCAGCACTCCGTCCCCGGGCGGAGCGCTGGGGGTGAGTGTCGGCGCGCCGTTGCGGGATTTCGGGAAGCGGCTATAAACAGTAGCTTTTTTGATCTAATCGAGTGGGGAACGAAGGTATGGATACCGGTATCGTAAAATGGTTTAACGATGCTAAAGGTTTCGGCTTTATTACGTCCGACAATGGTGGCGAAGATCTGTTTGCGCACTTTTCCGAAATCCGGATGGACGGCTTCAAAACGCTGAAGGAAAACCAGCGCGTTTCCTTCGATGTGAAAGTCGGGCCGAAAGGCAAGCAGGCAGCGAATATCCAGGCGGTCTGACGCGCCACGCATTGCCGATCACGTCCGGCCCCCGCATCGCGGGGGCTTTTTGCTTTTTGGGGCACGAAAACCCGTGACCGGCGAATCGAATCCGCTTCGGACTGGTCGCGAACACGCCTGCCGGTGCATACTCACGGAAGCATTGTCTCTCCCGCCTTTTCATGTCCGATTTCCGTCCGTCCGATCCCGCCTGCGAACAGCCGCTCGTCTTCGTCGATCTCGAAACCACCGGTGGTTCGTCCGCCGAGCACCGCATCACTGAAATCGGCGTGGTCGAAATCGGCCCGCTGGGCGTATCGACATGGACGACACTGGTCAATCCGGGGCAATCGATTCCGCCGTTCATCCAGCAACTGACGGGCATTTCCGATGAGATGGTGCGCGACGCGCCGTCGTTCGCGTCGCTCGCGCCCGTGCTGTTCGAGCGGCTCGACGGCAAGCTGTTCGTCGCGCACAACGCGAGCTTCGACCGGGGCTTCCTGCGTGCCGAATTCGAGCGCGCCGGCTTCGCATTCAATCCGGACGTGCTGTGCACGGTGCGGTTGTCGCGCGCGCTGTTTCCGCGGGAGGCGCGACACGGACTCGATGCGCTGATCGAGCGGCATGGCCTCGTTCCCGCCGCCCGCCACCGGGCGCTCGCGGATGCCGATCTCCTTTGGCAGTTCTGGCGGCAATTGCACGAGATCGTGCCGCTCGAGCGTCTGCGCGACCAGATTGCGCGCACGACGCGCCACTTCCGTCTCGCGGGCGGCATGACCGAAGCGTGGCTCGATACCGCGCCGGCCGGATGCGGCGCGTACGCGTTGTTCGGGGAGGGTGACGTAGCGCTGTACGTTGGCCGCAGCGTGCGCGTGCGGCAGCGCTTGCGCGCGCTGCTGACCGGCGAGCGGCGTTCGTCGAAGGAAATGCGGATTGCGCAGCAGGTGCGGCGCGTCGAATGGCGGGAGACCGGCAACGAACTCGGCGCAATGCTTGCGGAAGCGCAGTGGATCGCTCGTCTGCGTCCGTCATACAACCGGCGTCCCGCGGCCGAAAGCGCCCGTGCCGGCAATGTGCCCTGGCCGTTCGACGGCCCGGTCGCGTTCGAGGCGAGCGGCGAGCGCCGCCTGTTTCATGTGATCGACGGCTGGCGCTACCTCGGTGTGGCCGAATCGCTCGATGCGGCGGCGCGGCTCGTGGCCGATGGCGCGGACGGTGCAGTCGAGCCGCATACCCATCGCCTGCTGCAGACGCATCTCGCGCGCGGCCTGCAACTGATTCCGATAGCGGCGCTCACGCCTGCCGACTGAGCACCGCCGGCTGCAGCGCGTAATGGCCCCGCGCCATCAGCCGATCGCGCTGGCGCCGCCGGCCGAGCAGACGTGCGACAGCGCGATGCCGAGTGCCTGCGTCTGGGTGCGGTCGTAGCGCGTAAGCGTCTTCCAGTTTGCGATGCTGCGTGCGAGCCGCGCCTGGCAATCGGGCGCGTCGCGCAGCGGTGCGACTTGCGCGAGGCCGGCCAGCATCTTTTGCGTGAGCTGGTCGAGCGCCGGCCGCGTGCTGGTCGCGAGGTCGGGCGGCGAGCCTTCCGGCGGCCGCGTCGCGCGCCACGTTGCGAAGAGCGCGTTCTGCACGTCCTTGCTCGCGGCGATCTGATCCTCGAAGAACGTGCGCGCGAACGCGGGATCCACGCCGGACTGTGCGGCACGCTTCTCCACCGATGCGAGCAGGGCCGCTTCGCGCGGCCGGTCCTCGATCGCCTGGTGGTTTGCCCATTTCCATCGCGCGACGGGTTCGGCAAGTGCGAGCCGCTGCGATGCGAGCGCGACGAGATTGGTAAGCGCGGTGTCGTCGCCGTCCGCGCGTGCGACGTGCGGTGACGTAAAAAAGGCGACGCCGAGCGCGGCGACAGCGACGCTGGCACGAATGGCTTGTTTCATCGGAACGATCGGGAGGACCGGGCTGGCCGGAGGTGGAAAACCAGAAGAATAGACGAAGACAGTCGCGCGGCGGAACGACGCGACAGAAGAATCAGCGGACGCGCTGATCCGGCACCGTCAGGCCATTGCAGCCCGGGTGCGAAGCGATCTGCGCCGAAAACGCAGCGATGAACCGCACGATATCGATCGACACGTGGCGGTTACAGAACGGAACGTAGGTTCACTTCGGCGAGTACAGCTTGTGCTGCTCGTCGAAGAATGCCCGGACATGCTCGGGCAACTCGGCGAGGAATTCGACGCCGACGGGTTCCGGATCCGGGCTCATCACTTGCTCGGGCGGGGGCATGCGGGTTGGTCTTTCGTCCATGGTCATTTCTCCAGCAGGTTCAATAATTATCAACCTCGCGCTTGGATTTATGCCAGTGGCGAATCGTTAGATTTTGTCTCTGTTGTATTAACGGCACATGCGCAGCTGCGCACTGTGAGATGCCGACTATTGCACCTCGCACGTCGGCAACGATCGGGCCGCTTGCTATACTTGCGCGCTCTTTTTCCTGGACCGCGATGAAACGAACGACGCGATGGATCGGCCTCGTATGGTTGGCGCTCGTACTGAACGTACTGTCGCCCGTCATCGGCTACGCGCGTCTCGCATCGAGCGGTTCCGGCGAGCTCACGCTCGAATTGTGCAGTGCGGCAGGCGTGCGCCACATCGCCCTCGCGCAGTCGGGCGACGACCGCGGCACATCGCCGTTCGACCATGCCGGCGTGCCGCACTGCGTGTACTGTCCCGGCTTCGCGGCGAACGTGGCGCTCGGCACGAGCCTGCCTGCATTGCCGGGCTTCGTGCGCGCATTCGCGTACCGGGCGGCCGCCCCGGCCGTTCCCGTTTTTCCCCGCAAGGGCATCCGTCTCGCGCAGCCGCGCGGTCCGCCTGAAAACGTCCCGATCTGATTGATATCGTCCGCGCGCTCCGGTGGCGCGCGTGTCGCCTGCGGCCCGATCCGCGCGCCGCGCCATGTGCGCGCCGCGCCATGTGCGCGCGGCGCGTCGGCTCGCGCACGGCGGCGTCCGGTCACGTTTTCAGGAATTCATCCATGTCGTTCACCTTCCCCGCGCGGCCGTCGCGCGGCCGGCTCGCGCTCGCCTGCGCAGCAGTTTTTGTCTGGCCTGCCGCGCAGGCGGCCACGATCGATGGCGCATCCGCGGACCCCGTGCCCGGCGGTCTGGGCAACCCGGCCGGCCGTGCCGCACCGGTTGCCGCGCCCGCGCCGACGGGCGACACGCTGACCGCCGTCAGCGTCTCCGCCCGGCGGCAACCCGTCGATCCCGATACGCCGGCCGTCGTCGAGTCGATCACGCGCGAGCAGATCGACGCGCACACCAACGTCACCACCGAGGACGCGCTGAAGTACGCACCCAACCTGATGGTTCGCAAGCGCTACATCGGCGACCGCAACAGCGTGTTCGCCGGTCGCGACTTCAACGAGTTGCAGAGCGCGCGCGGGCTCGTCTACGCCGACGGGCTGCTGCTGTCGAACCTGCTCGGTTCGAGTTATGCGTATCCGCCGCGCTGGTCGCTGATCGCGCCCGACGATATCGCGCGCGTCGACGTGCTGTATGGTCCCTTTTCCGCGCTGTATCCCGGTAACGCGATCGGCTCGACCGTGCTGCTGACGACGCGGCGCCCCGACGCGCTCGAGGCGTCGCTGTCGACGCAGTTCTTCACGCAGCGCTATCACGACGGCTACGGGTTCGCGGACAGCTTCGGCGGCAATCACCAGACCGCGCGGATCGCGAACCGCGTTGGCAAGTTCTGGTTTTCGCTGTCGCTTGACCGGCTGGAGAACGACGGCCAGCCGATGCAGTATGCGAGCCCCAATTCAGCCTACAACCCGAAGCTCGGCGCTGCGGTGCCAGTTACGGGAGCGGCTACCGACATCGGGCCGAACGGCAAGCCGCGCACGATCGTCGGCGCGCAGACCATCGAGCGGACCGAGCAGCTCAACGAGACGGTCCGGATGGGCTATGCGTTGACGGACCACGTCGACGCGACGCTGACGCTCGGGCACTGGGAAAACCATTACCGGCAGCACGGCGAAACCTTCCTGCGCGATGCGGCCGGCAATCCCGTCTACGGTGGCAACGTGTCGATTGGCGGCCGGAACATGACCGTCGCGCCGAGCGCGTTCGCGCCGCAGCGCGGCGACCAGGAGAATTGGTTGTACGCGCTCGGCCTGAACGGTCGGCTGGATTCGGGCTGGCGGCTGTCGGGCGTCGTGTCGGCGTACGACGTATCGCGCGACGTGCTGCGCGCGGCGTCGACCGTGCAGGGCGGGGCGGGCACGCTGTTCCAGGGCGACGGCACGGGCTGGCGCACGTTCGACCTGAAGGCCGAGGCGCCGGAAGTGAAGGGCCACGCGTTCACGTTCGGCTATCACTACGACAACTATTTCCTGCGCAACGTCACGTACAACACGGCCGACTGGCTGACCGGGCCGACTACGTCGCTCGCGAGCGTCTACCGGGGCGACACGCGCACGCAGGCGCTGTTCGCGCAGGACGCGTGGCGTTTCGCGCCCGGCTGGCTCGCGACCCTCGGCCTGCGCTACGAGCGCTGGGATGCGTACGGCGGCGCGCTTGGCAACGCCAACGGCATGCTCGGCTACGCGGACCGCAACGCGAACGCGCTGTCGCCAAAAGTCGCGCTGCAATGGGACGCGACGGACGTCTGGCGCTTCCGGCTGTCGTTCGCGACCGGCACGCGCTTCCCGACGGTCGGCGAACTGTTCCAGGGCACGATCTCGAACAACGCGATCGTCAACAACAACCCGAACCTGCGGCCGGAAAAGGCGATCGACTGGGACTTCACGGCCGAGCGCGACGTGGGCGTCGGCGTCGTGCGCGCGAGCGTATTCCAGAGCGACCTGCGCGATTCGATCTACAGCCAGACGACGGTGTCGGGCGCGTCGACCGTCACCAACATCTCGAACGTCGATCGCGTGCGCGTACGTGGCGTCGAACTCGCATTCAGCGGCCAGAGCGTCGGGCTGCGCGGGCTCGACATCGACGCGAACGTGTCGGCGAGCAATGCGCAGATTCTGGCCGACGCCGCGAATCCGGCTTACGTCGGTTCGCGCTTTCCGCGCATCCCGCGCATGCGCGCGAACCTGCTCGCGTCGTACCGCTTCGACGAACACTGGCTCGCGAGCGTCGGCGTCCGCTACTCGGGCCGCCAGTTCAATACGCTCGACAACAGCGACGTCAATCCGGACGTGTACGGCGGCACGAGCACCTTCACGGTCGTCGACCTGAAGGCACGCTACCGGTTCGACCGTCACTGGGTCGCGTCGGTCGGCATCGACAACCTGACTGACCGCCGCTACTACGTGTTCCACCCGTATCCGGGCCGCACTTTCTTTGGAGAACTGAAATGGTCGCTGTGAAATCGTTCGCGGCAGGCTGCGCGCTGTGGCTCGCGGCGCTGTCGCCCGCAGGTGCGCACGACGCGCCGAACGCCGTCGATCCGCATGCGGCGCACATGAGCGTGCAGGCCGCGCCGGCACAGCAGAAGCAGCCGCTCGCGACCGGCGCCGCATTCGACGTGCGGCACCGGCTGTGGGTCGCATGGGTCGAAGGCGCGCACGTCGTCGTCGCGCACTCGGATGACGCGGGCCGCACGCTGTCCGCACCTGCGACCGTCAACGCGATGCCCGAGCCGATCTACACGAGTGCGGAGAATCGCCCGAAGCTCGCGACGAGCCCGGACGGTAGCGCGGTGTACGTGTCGTGGTCGATGCCGCTCGATGCGCCGTACACCGGAATGGTGCGCTTTTCGCGTTCGCTCGACGGCGGCGCGACCTGGAGCGTGCCCGTCACCGTGCATCGCGACCGGCAGGCGATCACGCACCGCTTCGACATGATGGCAGTCGATCCGGCCGGCAACATCGCAATCGCGTGGATCGACAAGCGCGATCTCGTTGCGGCGAAGGCGGCGGGGCGGGCGTACGACGGTGCGGCCGTCTACTACGCAGTGTCGCGCGACGGCGGCGCGTCGTTCGAGCCAGAGCGCAAGGTGACCGATCACACATGCGAATGCTGCCGCATCGCGATGGCGATCGATCCGGCCGGACATATCGAAGCCGTGTGGCGCAACGTGTTCCCAGGGCAGATCCGCGACCATGCGCTCGCGGTGCTGCCCGTGTCGGCGTCGGAGCCCGTCGCGCCGGTGCGCGCGACGTTCTCGAACTGGCACGTCGAGGCGTGCCCCGAGCACGGGCCGGCGCTCGCGATCGCGCCGGACGGCACGCGCCACATCGCGTGGTTCGGCGTCGTCGACGGCCGCGCCGACGTGTTCTACTCGCGCATCGGCGCTGATGGGAGGCCGCTCGGCACACCCTGGGCGTTCGGCGCGAATCCGGCGGTACCGGCGGAGCAGGCATCGCATGCGGCGCTCGTCGCGCGCGGTGATGTCGTCTGGCTCGCATGGAAGGCGTTCGACGGCGACACGATGCAGATCAAGTTGCGCCGCTCGGACGATCGCGGCGAGCACTGGTCGGCGCCGCGCGTGATCGCGTCGACGTCGGGTGCGAGCGACAACCCGCAACTGCTCGACGATGCAGGACGCATCTACCTGTCGTGGCGTACGCGTAACGACGGCTATCGGCTGATTTCCGTGGAGGGGGCGCAATGAAACGGCTGCTGGTGTCGATCTGCGCCGTGCTTGCGAGTCTGCCCGCATGGGCCGGTGAACTGCAGCCGCTGCGCGCGTCCGAGGTCGCGAAGTTGTACGCGACGGCGCTCGAACGGCCGCTCGCGGTCGAGATCTGGTCGCTCGATTGCGGCTACTGCCGCGAGAACGCCGCGCATCTGGTCGCGTGGCAGCGCCGGCATCCGGACGTGCGCCTCGCGATGGTCTCGATGGACGCGTACGACGACAACGGTGCGGCGATCGCGCAGGCGCTCGCGCAAATGAACCTGCCGCCGCAGGTCGCGCAGTATGCGAACGCGGAGCCGATGCCCGAGCGTCTGCGGGCGGCACTCGATGCGGGATGGCGGGGAGAAATGCCGCGTACCGTGTGGATCGGACGCGATGGCGCGCGCGAGGCGCGCAGCGGATTGCTGACGACCGACGTGCTCGACGGCTGGTTTCGGCGCGGCAAGCGCCAGTGAAACCGGACGGCGGCGCGCGGGCAATGCCGCGCGCCGCTTCGATGCAACTACGAAACGAAAGCGCGCCCGAAGGTGCGCGAGAAGATCGTCAGGCCGCGCGCCTGAACAGACGGATCACGAACAGCAGGATCACGGCGCCGATGACCGCGACGATCACCGAGCCGATGAAGCCGCTGCCGAGGCTGATGCCGAGCACCCCGGCCAGCCAGCCGCCGATCACCGCGCCGACGATCCCGACGATGATATCGACGATCAGGCCGAACCCGCCGCCCTTGACGAGCAGGCCCGCCAGCCAGCCGGCGATCGCGCCGATGATGAGCCACATAATCAAGCCATGAGTCATGGTGATCCTCTCCTAGTGTTGAGTCGAAATGACCGGACGTCGGCTGTTTCGCCGCAAGCTGCATGAAGGCGGCATGCGACCCGCCGCGCCGCCCACGCAATGTAACGCGATAGACGGGTCGGAATCGTTAAGTAATGTTATGCACCCTTATCGGGATTTTCCAGGGGATTCGTCTGCCTACGAAATGAATCTGTAAGAAATTGATGGTGGCGCGCAAGGGATGCGTCATGTGTCACATCATCCATGCGTCGGCGCCGGTGCGCCCGTGTCGGGCAGGCCGTCGCCGGCGTCCGCGATCAGGCGGGTGATGGTTGCCGCGTCGCCGATCGCCTCGATCGCCAGCAGCGCGAAGCGGGCGAGAAAGAGCGACGCGTCGGTTTCGCCGATGCGGGTCATCGTGCGGCACAGGTTGGTGTAAAGGACGTCGCGTTCGGTGTCGGTCATCATGCGTTCTCCTGAGGATCGGCTGACGTGTGCGGGTGAAGTGCGCGCTCGAGTGCGGCGCTCAGGTCGGTGGTGCGCGCATCGTGCCAGCGGCCGAGCACGTGTCCGTCCGGACGCACGAGATAGACGGTGCCGTCGCGCGCGCCGTACAGGTCGAACAGCCGGCCGTCGACATCGTAGCCGCCGCGTCCCGGGTGTTGCGGTGCCGCATGCCGCGCGAGCGTGACGAGCGCGAACGGGATGCCGGTGTCGTGCAGGCGTCGTTCGAGATCGACGAACGACGGATCGGGCGCACCGTCGCGTGTAAAGCGGAACGCGGTGAAACGCGAGCCGACGAGATCGGTCAGGTGGCCGCGACGCGCGCCGTTGTCGTTGCCGATGTCGCTCGACGTCTGCAGCATCAGCGGGCATTCGGCGAGCACCATGCCGGGCGCCGGCCCAGCCGAGAACGCATCGCGTTCGTCCGCATTGAGCGGCGACGCCGTGTAAGCGATGGCCGATGTCTGACGCGGATTGATCAGCGAACGCAACGCCGGATGCCGGACCGCGAGCGTCAGCACGGCCTTGCGCATCAGGTCGAACGCAAACGACGGCGGCGCCATGAACTCGGTGCTCTTGGTGCCGTAGCGCAGGTTCTCGTGCGTCGCGAACACGCGCTCGTCCGAATAGCTGTCGAGCAGTGCGTCCGACGCGAGCCCGCGAATCACGTACGCCAGTTTCCACGCGACATTGTCGGCGTCGTCGATGCCCGAGTTCGCGCCGCGCACGCCGAAGATCGGCACGAGGTGCGCGGCGTCGCCGCAGAACAGCACGCGGCCGTGCCGGTAGCGTTCGAGCGTCAGCGCGTTCGCCTTGTAGATCGTGATCCAGATCGGCGACCAGTCTCCGCGCTCACCCATCATGTCGAGCAGGCTCTGCACACGCGGGATCACGTTTTCGGGTTTGACAGCCGCTTCGGGATCCTCATCGTCGCGCAGCTGGTAGTCGATCCGCCACACGTTGTCGGGCTGTTTGTGGACGAGTACGGTCGAGCCTGGGTTCGACGCCGGGTCGAAGTAGGCGAGTCGCTCGGTCGGCCGATCGCTGTCGAGCGCGATGTCGACGATCACGTAACGGCCTTCGTAGCTGGTGCCCTGGAGCGACAGGCCGAGCGCATCGCGCATCGTGCTGCGCCCGCCGTCGCTCGCCACGGCCCAGTCGGCATCGAGTGCGTATCCGCCGAGTGGCGTATCGACGTCGAGACGCACGCCGTCCGGACGCCGCGTGACGCCGGCGACCTTCGTCTGCCAGCGGATTTCGATGAGCTCGGGGCGGCGCAGCGCGGCATCGAGCAGGAACTGCTCGATGTGATACTGCGCGAGGTTCACCATCGGCGGCAGCTTCTGGTTTTCGTCCTGCGGCATCGTGAAATGCAGCACTTCTTCGTGACGATGGAAGCTGCGTCCGCCGCTCCACGGCAGTCCGACGCTGAGGAAACCGTCGAGTGCGCCGAGCCGCTCGATGATCTCGAGGCTGCGTCGCGAGATGCAGATGGCGCGGCTGCCGTGACAGACCGAATCGTCGGCTTCGAGCAGCACGCTGCGGATGCCGTGATTGGCGAGGCCGAGCGCGACCGCGAGGCCGACCGGCCCGCCGCCGACGATCGCGACGCGGTGCCGCTGCATGTCGACGCCGTCGCTGCAGGTCGGCAGGTGCGCGGGATGGCGCGCGGCGACGAACGGATATGGCTTGAATTCGATGCCCATCGTTGGCTTCCAGGTTGCACTGTTTGAATGCGCACGCTCGACGACGCGATGCGTGCGGCAGGCTGGATGCAGTATGGAAGCCGTACCGAACACCGCTGTCCCCATTCCGGGTACAGCGCTCGGCCGGCGGCGGGTCGGGACTTACCCCGACGCGTTCAGGATCGGCAGTCGACGTTCAGGGCTGCAGGCACAGCGCGAACAGCTGGCGCTGGCTCGAGATGCCGAGGCGTCGGTACGCGCGTTTCTGGTAGGTGACCACGCTGGAGGCCTTCACGCCGATCGTCTCACCGATCTCCTGCGCGGTCTGGCCTTCGAGCACGCCGCGCAGCACATCGAGTTCGCGCTTGGACAGTGCCGGGCATGCGCCGCGCAGCCGCGCGAGCATCAGTTGCGGGATGCCGATCTGCGCCGCGCCGGCGAGCGCATAGTGATGCCGCGCGGCCTGCGCAATCAGCGGTGCGAGCGTTTCGATGGCCGCGATCTCGCGTGGCTGGAACGCGCCGCTGCGACGCGCGCGATACAAGTTGATCGACAGCCAGGTCGAGTCGTTCGGCTGCATCAGCAACGCGACGCGATCGGACACGTCGGGGCCGCGGTAGCAGGCCGCGCGATATGCGTCGTGGCAGATCTCGTCGCCGGCCTGCTGATGCAGCACCACGTCGTGGCGGTGCGTGCCGCGACCGGCGGCCGAGACGATCTTCTGGTTGCCGTCCAGTGCATAGAAATGCCGCGCGTAGGTGTCGGCGACGTCACGCAGGTAGCGGCCGCCGCGATGATCGGCGACCGAGATGGTGCGTGGACGGTTGCCGAATTCGTACGCGAAGATCGTGCACTGCGTGACGGACAGCGCATCGTCGAACAGCTTCAGGATTTCCGCGGCGAACGCATTCGGCTCGCTGCCGCCGATCACGGTAACGAGACCAGTTGCGCGGGACACGTCCAGTTGCCCGCCGAGGTTCGGTCGCTCGAGGCGCCAGATGCGCATGATGCGGAGGGGGGGGAGGGCCAGGTGATCCGGCGATTGTAATCGGCGGCGCGCGGTGCGGGAGTCGGGGGATGCCCGCAAGCGGAAATGATGTGGCGGGTGGTGCAGGACTTCGTGTATCGGAAATCGTCGCCGCAAAAGAGAAAAGGCCTGATAAGCGATGCTTATCAGGCCTTTATATCTTGGTGCCGGAGATAGGAGTCGAACCTACGACCTTCGCATTACGAATGCGCTGCTCTACCAACTGAGCTACACCGGCAGCAGAGAAATGAAATTATATGGTCAAATCCGAGATCTTGGCAATAGGTTTTGCGAAATTTTTTCAGCTTGCTGCTGCTGTTTCGCGAAACCATCGATCCGGCGGACTTCCCGCTTTCACTTCACTGCGATGCAGCCTGTCAGGGCCACATCGCGAAGGCGCGATTGTACTGGCGTCTCGCACCTCCGTCTAGTGCTGCAGTGCAAATTTATTTGCCTTCGCCTTCGTTGTGATAGCCGGTCACGCGCTCGACTTCGTTCTTCGAACCGAGGAACACCGGGACGCGCTGGTGCAGGCCGGTCGGCTGCACTTCCATGATGCGCTGCGTGCCGGTCGTCGCGGCGCCGCCGGCCTGTTCGACGATGAACGACATCGGGTTCGCTTCGTACATCAGGCGCAGCTTGCCCGGACGATCGGGTGTGCGCTTGTCGGCCGGGTACATGAAGATGCCGCCGCGGTTCAGGATCCGGTGCACGTCGGCCACCATCGACGCGATCCAGCGCATGTTGAAGTTGTCGCCGCGCGGGCCTTCCTTGCCGGCGTTCAGCTCGCTGACGTAGCGCTGGACCGGTTCGTACCAGTGGCGTGCGTTCGATGCGTTGATCGCGTATTCGCGCGTATCGGCCGGGATCTGCATGTTGCTTTGCGTGAGCACCCACGAGCCGACTTCGCGGTCGAGCGTGAAGCAGTTCACGCCGTTGCCGGTCGTCAGCACGAACACCGATTGCGGGCCATACACCGCGTAGCCGGCCGCGACCTGCTCCGTGCCCGGCTGCAGGAACGATTCCTCGGTGGCCTGCTTGCCGTCCGGGCAACGCAGCACCGAGAAGATCGTGCCGATCGACACGTTCACGTCGATGTTCGACGAGCCGTCGAGCGGGTCGAACACGAGCAGGTATTCGCCGCGCGGGTAGTTCGCGGGGATCGGGAAGAACGTTTCCATTTCTTCCGACGCCATCGCGGCGAGGTTGCCGCCCCATTCGTTCGCGTCGAGCAGGATTTCGTTCGACAGGATGTCGAGCTTCTTCTGCACTTCGCCCTGGACGTTCTCGCTGCCGGCGGTACCGAGTGCATCGCCGAGCGCGCCCTTCGACACGTTGTAGCTGATCGCCTTGCACGCGCGGGCGACAACTTCGATCAGCAGGCGGAGGTCGGCGGGGAGGTTGTTGGTCTCACGCTGCTGCTCGATCAGGAACTTGGACAGCGTGGTGCGGCGGGCAATGGACATGACAGACTCCGAAAGGCCAAAGAATCCTTGAATTGCCGCAATTTTACCCGGCGCGCCTCCCGACCCGCCGCCTTTTTTCGTCCGGTTACATGGTCGGTCGGCTGACTCGGCCGGGTTCCGGCGTGCGTGACGCGGCGGATCGGCGTGGAAGCGGCGGGAAAACCGGGTGCCACGAACGCGTGGTCCGGCTCCGACCCCGCCAACCTTCAGACGACAAAAAAGCCGGCGCCGCAACGGGGCGGCGCCGGCTTCGTCGCACGCGAGGCGAATCGCGTGCGTGACGTTACGCAAGTGCCTTTTCGACGATCTCGCGCACGTCGCGCGATTTCGCGCCGGCGGCGACCTGCTCGAGCGCATCGCGCATCCGGTCGCGCAGCGCCGGCGTGAAGCGGCGCCACAGTTCCAGCGAGCGGGCGAGGCGCGCGGCGACCTGCGGGTTGATCGCGTCGAGCGCGAGCACCTGTTCGGCCCAGAACGCGTAGCCCGAGCCGTCCGCCGCGTGGAATTGCGCCGGGTTCGCCGCGCAGAAGCTGAAGATCAGCGAGCGTGCGCGGTTCGGGTTCTTCAGGTTGAACGCAGGGTGGGCCATCAGCTTGCGGACCTTCGCGAGCGTCGGCTGCGCGGCAGTGCCGCGCTGCGCAGCCTGCATCGCGAACCACTTGTCGATCACGAGCGCTTCCTTCTCGAAGCGACGGTAGAAGTCGTCGAGCGCGCGCGCGGCCGCGTCGTTCGCGCCCGATGCCGCAGCGGACAGCAGCGCGCCGAGCGCGGCGGCACGATCGGTCATGTTGTTCGCCGCGTCGTACTGCGCGGTCGCGATGCGCACGGCGTCGGCCGGATCCTCGAGTTCGGCGAGATACGCGAGCGCGAGGTTCTTCAGCGCACGGCGGCCGGATGCGTCGGGCGTCGGCTCGTACGCGCCCGGCGTCTCGTGCTGCGCGTACGCGGCGAGCCACTCGGCGCGCAGCGCGGTCGCGAGCTGGCGGCGCACGAACTGGCGCGCGCGATGCACGGCGGCCGGATCGGCTTCCGCCATCTGGTCGGCCAGATAGGTTTCCGACGGCAGCGTCAGCGCGAGTTCGCGGAACGCGGGCGACAGGTTTTCATCGGTCAGCACGCGGCGGAACGCGGCGACGAAATTCTCGCCGAGCGTGAGCGGCTCTTTTGCGGCGGCACGCGCGGCGAGCGTCAGCAGTGCACGCGTCGCGAGGCGCTGGCCGGCCTCCCAGCGGTTGAACGGGTCGCTGTCGTGCGCGAGCAGGAATGCGAGGTCGTCGTCGCTGTAGTCGTACTCGACGATCACAGGTGCCGAGAAATTGCGCAGCAGCGACGGCAGCGGTTGTTCCGGCACGTCGACGAACGTGAAGGTCTGCTCGGTATCGGTGAAGTCGAGCACGCGCGTCGTGCCTGCCGCCGTGGCTTCGCCGTCGAGACGCAGCGGCAGGTCGCGGCCGTCGCGGCCGATCAGGCCGATCGCGAACGGGATCAGGAGCGGCCCTTGCTGCGTTTCGCGCGCGGCCGGCGACGCATCGCCGTAGCCCTGCGCGAGCGTGAGCGTGTAACGGCGCGTGGCCGGGTCGTAGGCGGCCTTCACCGACACGCGCGGCGTGCCGGCATGGCTGTACCAGCGCTCGAACTGCGCGAGGTCGCGCCCGTTCGCGTCGGCCATCGCGTGACGGAAGTCGTCGCACGTCACGGCATGACCGTCGTGGCGCTTGAAGTACAGGTCCATCCCCTTGCGGAAGCCGTCGCGGCCGAACAGCGTCTGGTACATCCGCACGACTTCCGAGCCTTTCTCGTAGACGGTCATCGTGTAGAAGTTGTTGATCTCGACGTAGCTTTCCGGGCGCACCGGGTGCGCCATCGGGCCCGCGTCCTCGGCGAACTGCAGCTGACGCAGCACGCGCACGTCCTCGATGCGCTTGACCGCGCGGGCCGCGGATGCGACGTCGTCGCCCGCGGCCATGTCGGCCGAGAATTCCTGGTCGCGGAACACCGTCAGCCCTTCCTTCAGGCTCAGCTGGAACCAGTCTCGGCAGGTCACGCGGTTGCCGGTCCAGTTGTGGAAATACTCGTGGCCGACCACCGATTCGATGTTCGCGAAGTCGGTGTCGGTCGCGGTCTCGGGGTTCGCCAGCACGTACTTCGTGTTGAAGATGTTGAGCCCCTTGTTCTCCATTGCGCCCATGTTGAAGTCGCCGACCGCGACGATCATGAAGCGGTCGAGATCGAGCTCGAGGCCGAAGCGCTTTTCGTCCCAGCGGATCGAGTGGATCAGCGAATCCATCGCATGACGGGTCTTGTCGAGGTCAGCCGGCTCGACCCACACCTGCAGCAGTTTTTCCTTGCCCGAGCCGGTTGTGATCTTCTCCTCGATCGCGACGAGCTTGCCCGCGACCAGCGCGAACAGATAGCTCGGCTTGCGGAACGGGTCTTCCCATTTCGCGAAGTGGCGGCCGTCGGGCAGCTCGCCCGAGTCGACGAGATTGCCGTTCGACAGCAGCACCGGATACGCCGTCTTGTCGGCGCGCAGCGTGACCGTATACGAGGCCATCACGTCGGGGCGGTCGAGGAAGTAGGTGATGCGGCGAAAGCCTTCGGCCTCGCACTGCGTGAAGAAGTTGCCGCTCGACACGTACAGGCCGGACAGCGTCGTGTTCTGGTCCGGCGCGCACGCGCTGTCGAGCGTGAGCTCGAACGCATCAGGCACGTTTTCGACGGTCAGCCCGTGCTCGTGCGCGCGCACCGCGCCGTACGGCGCGCCATCGAGCTGCGCGCCGAGGAATTCGAGCGCTTCGCCCAGCAGCTCCAGATGCGGGGTGGGCGCCGCGTCCGGATTGCGGCGCACGCGCATCGTATTCCTGACGATCGTGCGGGCCGGCGCGAGATCGAATTCGAGCGCGACGGAATCGATGAGGAAGGCCGGCGGCGTGTAGTCGGCGCGGCGGATCACGGTGGAAGAGGCGTTGTCGGACATGGTCGTCGAGATCGGTGGAATGGGGATCGGGCCCGCGACGCGGGCCGGGCGAACCGGGTCATTGTACAAAGGCTGGCGGCTGCGTGCCGGGCGAACTTTTTACCGGTTCCGCGAGTCCGCGTATTATCGGCATCCCGTGCAGTTCGCGCGGTGCGACGCACGGGTGACGGATGGACGAGGATCGACATGAAACACGAATGGATTCAACGGGGTGCGGGCTGGGCGGCGGCGCTGTGCGTGGTGCTGCTGACGGGCTGCACCAGCTACGTGACGACGCAGGTCACGGCATTCTCAGACTGGAGCGGCAGCGACGCGACACGCACTTATGCGTTTACGCGCACCGATGCGCAGAAGAACAGCATCGAGCAGTCGACCTACGAGCCGATCGTCGCGAGCGAGCTGTCCGCGTACGCGTTCCGGCAGGTGCCGCAGGCACAGGCGCGGTATCTGGTCGGGCTGACCTATGCGGTCGGCAGCGATCTCGTGACGGTGCCGCAACCCGTCTACTACGATCCCTGGTTCGTCGGGCCGGGGCCATACTGGCGGCGCGGGCCGTGGGGCCCGTGGGGGCCCTGGGGGCCGATGCCGGCCGGCTATGTCGCGCAGACGTACCAGGTGTTCGACTACACGCTCGGCATCCGCATCACCGAGCGCGCGACGGGCAAGGAGGTCTACAACGTGTCCGCGCGCACGACCGGCGACAACGGCACGTTGCTGTATGCGATGCCGTTCCTGGCGCGCAGCGCGCTCGCCGATTTCCCGTTGTCGAACGGCGCGGTTCGCTCGGTCCGGCTGCCGGTCGACAAGCGCGGCGGGCCGGCGGCGCCGGCCGCCAACGAGCGCGCGGTGCCGGCCGCGCCGGCTTCGGGCGCGGCGGCCGCGAAGTAACGCGGTATCGACACCGGCGCGGCCGCCCGGCCGCGCCAGCCACCTCCGTCCGTCAGACCCCGATACCCAGCAGCGCCAGCGCGCCGAGCACGACGAACAGCACGGCCGCGATGCCATGCACGAGCTTCGTCGGCAGGCGGTGCGCGAAACGGTCGCCCAGCAGGATCGCGGGCACGTTCGCCAGCATCATCCCGAACGTCGTGCCGGCCACCACGCCGATGTAATCCTGGAAGCGCGCGGCGAGCGCGACGGTCGCGATCTGCGTCTTGTCACCCATTTCCGCGAGGAAGAACGCGACGAGCGTCGCGCCGAACACGCCGAGCCGCGAGCGGTTGGCATTGGCTTCGTCCGCATCGAGCTTGTCCGGCACGAGGATCCACAGCCCCATCGCGATGAACGAGAACGCGAGCGCCCAGCGCATGATCGACGGCGTGACGAGCGCGCCGAGCCATTCGCCTAGCGCACCGGCGAAACCGTGGTTCACGAGCGTCGCGACGAGCACGCCAAGAATGATCGGCACGGGCTTGCGGTAGCGCGCGGCCAGCACGAGAGACAGCAGTTGGGTCTTGTCGCCGATTTCAGCGAGGGCGACGGCGCCGGTGGAGATCAGGAAGGCTTGAGACACGTATGGGGTTCCACGGGCCGATGTTGTGCGTGCGAGCGACGATCCGCCGCGCGCCGGGCCCTGATGCGGCGCGCAGTGAACCATCGGTCTCGCCAGGCCTTGGTGGCTGCGTCCGCCATGGCCGAAAGGCCAAGTCTGTTGACGGACGCCTCCGTCACGATGCGCGCCGTTGGCGCGGGACATCGAGCGGAGCGGCTACTCCCCAATGAGCGGCGAATTCTAGCACGGCGTGCGGCGCGCGCGGTGCGAATCCGGTTGCTCCGGCCTGCCTCGCGACGCACGCCGGGGCAGGCATGGGCAAGCGCGCGTCAGTTACGCGGCGGCGGTGCGGCGCGCGGCACCGCGCTCGTGCACGAGTTGGCCGGCCGCATAGGTGCGGTACACGGCACGGTCGTCGCCGAGCAGCGCGAACGCGAACAGCAGTTCTTCCAGCGACTCCGCGCGTTTCGTGCGGCGCGCGAGCAACGGCGTGGCCTGCGGGTCGAGCACGACGAAATCGGCCTCGGTGCACGGCGCGAGCGTGCCGACCGTGTCGGCGAGGTCGAGCGCCTGGGCGGCGCCGGCCGTCGCGAGCCAGAACATCCGCGTCGCCGTCAGGTGGTGGCCCGACAGCCGCGCGACCTTGTGCGCCTCGTTCATCGTCTGCAGCATCGAGAACGACGTGCCGCCGCCGACGTCGGTGGCGAGCGTGACGGGCACGTCGAATTCGCCGGCCTTGTCGAAGTCGAACAACCCGCTGCCGAGGAAGAAGTTCGACGTCGGGCAGTGCGCGACGACGGTGCGCGTCTCGGCCATCCGGCGGCGGTCCTCGTCGTCGAGGTGGATGCAGTGGCCGTACACCGCGCGCGGGCGCAGCAGCCCGTAACGGTCGTAGATGTCGAGATAACTGCGGTGGCCGGGGAACAGCTCGGCCACCCATTTCACTTCATCGACGTTTTCCGCGACGTGACTCTGCACGAACACGTCCGAATGGCGGCGCGCGAGTTCGCCGCATGCCTCGAGCTGCGCCTCGGTGGATGTCGGCGCGAAGCGCGGCGTGAGCGCATACATCTGGCGGCCCTTGCCGTGCCAGCGGCCGATCAGCTCGGCGCTGTCGTCATAGCCCGATTGCGCGGTGTCGCGCAGGAACTCGGGGCAGTTGCGGTCCATCAGCACCTTGCCCGCGATCATCCGCAGGTCGCGCGCGTCGCTCGCCGCGAACAGCGCGTCGGCCGATTGCTTGTGCACGGTGCAGTAGACGAGCGCGCTCGTCGTGCCGCAGGCGAGCAGTTCGTCGACGAAGAAGTCGGCGACTTCGCGCGCATGTTCCGGATCGCCGAACTGGCGCTCGGTCGGGAACGTGTACTTGTCGAGCCAAGGCAGCAGGCCGGGCGCCGGCGACGCGATCATGTCCGTCTGCGGATAGTGGATGTGCGTGTCGATGAAGCCGGGCACGATCAGCTTGTCGCGCAGGTCGTGGACGACCGCGTCGCGCGCGAGCGTCGCGGCGAGCTGCGCATACGGGCCGGCCGCGACGACCTTGCCGTCGTCGACGATCAGGAGACCGTCGGTCTCGTGGTTCGCGGCCTGGCTCGACTGCGCCGGGTCGCCGTTGAAGGTGAGCAGTTGGGAACGGAAAGCGGTTTGCGTCATGACGAATGGTCCTGCATCAAGGTAAGGCGAACAGAAGAAAACGGTCGGCGCCGCGCGGGCGACGGCATGGCGGGCGCTGCTCGGGCATGCGCAATGCGGCGAAGCGCGAAGGCCGGGGCGCGGCGGAAGGCGATCGCGGTGGCATTAGCGACCGGCGCGGCGGCGAGCTGCATGACGAGCCGCAACGACAGGCTTCGGCGCGCGACGCCGCACAACGCCGTCGCCACGCGGGCGACTGGCGCGACGCGCGCGTGCGTGCGCGGTGCACGCACGCGGCCGACGTGGCGCAGGGCCAAACCGGTCGCCACGAAGCGGATGCCGTCGATGTGTTTCATCTGTCTAGCGAACCTCGATGCCAGCCGTCACGCGGCCTGCCAGTACGAATCGAGACGCGCGATCAGCGCGTCGCGCTGCGAGGCGTCGACGAACGACGCCTCGAAGCCGTTGCGGATCACGGTGTGCACTTCGGCGTCCGTCAGCTGCAGCCCGTCAACCGTCGCGAAGTAGTTGTCGTTCACGTAGCCGCCGAAATAGGCCGGATCGTCGGAGTTGATCGTCACCGCGACGCCGCGATCGAGCAGCGCCTTCAGCGTGTGCTTCGCCATGTCGTCGAACACGCACAGCTTCAGGTTCGACAGCGGGCACACGGTCAGCGCCGTGCGCGTGCGCGCGAGGCGTTCGACGAGCGCCGCGTCCTCGATGCTGCGCACGCCGTGGTCGATCCGGTCGACCTTCAGCACGTCGAGCGCTTCGTAGATGTAGGCGGGCGGGCCTTCCTCGCCCGCATGTGCGACGAGCTTCAGCCCGAGCGCACGCGCCTTCTCGAACACGCGCGCGAACTTCGTCGGCGGATGGCCGAGCTCGGACGAATCGAGACCGACGCCGATCAGCCGGTGGCGATAGCGTTCGAACAGCGGCAACGCGGATTCGAACGTCGCGAGCGCATCGTCTTCGGACAGGTGGCGCAGGAAGCACAGGATCAGCTTGCTCGACAGCCCGCGCTGCTCGGCATCGGCGAGCGCGCGGTCGATGCCGGCAATGACCGTCTCGATCGGCACGCCGCGTTCGGTGTGCGTCTGCGGGTCGAAGAACAGCTCGGTGTGGACGACGTTGTCGGCGAGTGCGCGTTCGCAGTATGCGGCCGTCATGTCGTAGAAATCCTGCTCGGTCAGCAGCACGCTCGCGCCGGCGTAATAGATGTCGAGGAACGATTGCAGGTCGGTGAACGCATACGCGGCGCGCAGCGCGTCGATCGACTCGTACGCGAGCTTCACGCCGTTGCGCTGCGCGAGCGCGAAAATCAGTTCGGGCTCGAGCGAGCCTTCGATATGGATGTGCAGCTCCGCTTTCGGAGCGCGGGCAATCTTGTCCTTGAATGTCGGGGTCATGGCGTTGTTCTTGGTCGGTCAGAATGTAGGGGAAGCCTAGGCGGGTGCGTTCGCCTCGACGGCCTGCAGCAACTGCGCGGCCACCGAGATCGCGATCACTTCGGGCGCCTTGTCGATGATGCCTTCGACGCCGATCGGGCAGCGCATCCGCGCGACCTGGGCCGGGTCGATGCCGATCGCCGCCAGCCGATGATCGAACTGCACGCGCTTGGTGCGCGAGCCGGTCATCCCGAAGTATGCATAGTCGCCGCGCCGCAGGATGCGCTCGGCCAGCACGAAATCGAGTGCGTGGTCGTGCGTCATCACGACGAAGTACGCATGCGGCGGCGCCGTATCGACGGCATCGGCCGGGCTGGCCACCGCGTCGATCGCGAGATTGCCGATCCCGGCGAGTGCGTCGGTCGGCGGGAACACCGCGTCGGGTCCGTCGATCCAGTGCACGTGGCATGGCAGCGTCGCCAGCACCTTCACGAGCGCGGTGCCGATGTGTCCCGCGCCGAACAGCACGACGGGGAACGCATACGGCGCGATCGTTTCGGTCATCAGCGATACGCCACCGGTTTCCCACAGCAGGCAATCGGCGCGCGCCGCGGGCGATTCGGGCTCGCTCAGCAGCGGCGCACCCGGCGAGGGGCCGAATGATACGCTACGCACGGTTGCGGCGCCCGCCGCGACGCGCTTGGAGAGCGACATGATCCAGCCGAGGTCGCCGACGTCGAGCCGCTCGAACGCGAGCACGACCGCGCCGCCGCAGCACTGGCCGAGGCTCGGGCCGAGCGCGAGCCGTTCGAGCCGGCGTGCGTGGGGCACGTGCGCGCCGTCCTTCAGCAGGTGCCGCGCGATCTCGATCGCCTTCCATTCCAGATGACCGCCGCCGATCGTATGGCGGGCCGTGTCGCGCGTGACGAGCATCTTGGTGCCGGCCTCGCGCGGCGCGGAGCCGTCGGTGTGCGCCACCGTCACCAGCACGGCCGCTTCGCCGTGCGCGAGCAACTGCTGCAGATCGCCGAGCCAGGCTTCCATCAGCACGCTCCGGTCGGGACGACGCGGCACGACGGGCGGCGCGGGGTGGCGGGCGCCGCGGCAACGAGGGCGGACGAAAGCGACGCGGGCCGGCTGCCCGACTGCGAATTCGGTGCGGTGGCCGTGCGCCGAAGGCGCGCGCGAACGACGCCGCGGGACGTGCGGACGCCATGAGGGTGACGGATGCGGATGGTTTGCGTTGTCATGATGAATCCAGTCGACATTGCGGATCGGGCGCGCGTTACGCAGGAGGTGAGGCAACTGGCCTCGCGCACGTAGATCGCCATCCAGTCGCGAAGATAGCACCGCAAGGCGGCGGAAACATTGCCGGGCGGTGATCCGGGCTATCAGACGGCGATCATGTCGATCATAGGCCCGCCGTGCGGGATCGGGGCGCCGATGCACGGGCATCGGGCCGAAACGCATGCGCGGCGGGGCGTGCGCGCGGCTGTCGCGTGAGGTGCGTTCGCCCGGAAATCCGGGTTGCGGCGGGGTAGGTGTTTACGCGCGGCCGGCATGTGCGGCCGCGTGGGGCTGCGCCGGTGCAGCCGGGTGAGCAGGGCGAAGCGCCTGCGCGGCCTCGACCGGTCGGCCGGAACGTGGCGCGTCCGGTCAGCCTGCCAGCTTGCGGCGATGGCGCCAGAGGCTCGAGGCGACGGGAATCAGGATCGCGGCGAAGCCGATCAGCGCCCAGCCGGGCAGCAGGATGCCGAAGATAGGCGGGTAGACGGTCTCGCACAGGCCGGCGACCTTGAACATGCCGGGGAACCACTGGGCGGGCGGCAGGCTGTCGACGATCGGTTGCAACGTGTCGAAGCCGCAGCTGAAGCCCGGATTCATCTGGATCGAAAGGTGCCGCGCGGCGGTGCCGACGCCGCCGGCCGCGGCGATCGCGATCAGCAGCTCGAGCACCCAGATGCCGCGCCAGTTGCGCATCCCGGCCGCCAGGAACGCGAAGATCCCGATCGCCGCGAAGAAGTAGCGCTGGATGATGCACAGCGGGCACGGATCTTCGTTCTTCACGTACTGCAGATAAAGCGCGCCGGCCAGCAGGGCGATGCACACCCATCCGAGCAGCATCAGCAGGCGGCGTTCACGGCGGAGTGCGAGCGTGGAGTCGTTCATGTCGGCGGGATTCCTGTCGTTGGTCGGTCCGATAAACAATCGCGCGATTTTAGCGCGAACGATCTGGCACGAAACTGACAGCGCGCATGCGGCACCCCGCCGCAGCCACTTCGTCCGGGGCACCTTCCGCCGTCATTGCGTCCGTGCGGTCACCGGATCGTGTTCAGCACGGCTTCGACCGCCTGGCCGATCGCGAGCAGCGCGTCGTCGCGATGCGGCGCGGCCGCGAGCATCAGGCCGACCGGTGCCGTGTCGCGCGGATGGCACGGCAGCGACAGCGCGCAGGCGTCGAGGAAGTTGAACGCGCTCGGGTTGCGAAGGATCAGCGCGTTGGTGCGCGTAAAGGCAGCATCGTCCGCTTCGAGTTCGGCGATGCGCGGCGGCACGACGGGCACCGTCGGCGCGACGAGCGCGTCGAAGCGCGACCAGACCGTGTGCGCCGCTTCCTCCAGCATCGCCTGGCGGGCGGCGAGCAGGTCGAGATAGTCGGCCGCGCTCGCCGGCTCGCCCTTCAGGATGCGCGAAAGCACGCGCGGGTCGTATTGGTCGCGGTGCTGCGCGAGCAGCGGGCGATGCCACGCGTATGCCTCGATCGGCGAGAAGCCGAAGCGGTTGATGTCCGGCAACCGGTCGAGCGCGGAAAAGCGCACTTCCGTGACGATCGCGCCGGCGGCTTCGAGGTGCTTCAGCGAGGCGTCGAGCGCGGCGGCGACATCGGCATCGACGCCGTCCGTCACATAGTTGGTCAGCACGCCGAGCCGCACGCCTTCGAGCGGCCGCGCGGCCGGTACGTGCGGCTCGAGGCCCGCGAGCATGCGGTCGACGAGCGCGCAACAGGCGACCGTCAGGCCGATCGGGCCGAACGAGTCGAGCGTGGTCGACAGCGGCACGCCGCCTTGCGTCGGGATCCGGCTCGCGGTCGGCTTGAAGCCCGTGAGCCCGCACAGCGCGGCCGGAATGCGGATCGAGCCGCCGGTGTCGGTGCCGAGCGCGACGGCCGCCATCCCGTCGGCGACGGACGCGGCCGCGCCGGACGACGAGCCGCCGGCAATCCGCGCGTCGCCCGGCACGTCGCGGCGGTACGGTGAGCGCGGCGTGCCGAAGTGCGGATTCAGGCCGAGCCCCGAGAACGCGAACTCGCTCATGTTGGTGCGGCCGACCAGCACCGCGCCCGCGCGCTTGAGCCGCGCGACGGCCACCGCGTCGGCCTTGGCGGGCGGTGCGCCGTCGAGCACGCGCGAGCCGGCGCGCGTCACCTGGCCCGCGACGTCGAACAAATCCTTGACCGACACGGGGATGCCCGCGAGCGGCGACAGCACGGTGCCCGCGGCACGCAGGCGGTCGTGGGCATCGGCGGCCGCGCGCGCGTTGTCGGCGTCGACTTCCGTAAAGACGGCGGCACCCTGGCCGGACGGATCGGCGATCCGGTCGAGCGCGACGTCGACGAGCGCGCGGCTCGTGGTCCGGCCGGCGGCGAGGTCGGCGGCGAGCTGGGCGAGCGGAGGGAAGGGCGTGAAGGTGGTCATGGGCGGTTCAGGGGCGAAGACGTTGGACAAGAGTGGCGCGAAACGAATCGATATGGCGTTCGACGGCCGTGCGCGCGCCGGCGGCATCGCGCGCGGACAGCCGTTCGAACAATTCGAGGTGTTCGCGCTGGACGTCGGACAGGTGGTGCGGCTCGGACAGCGTGACGAACCAGAAGCGCAGCGAGCGTTCGTGCAGCGCGCGCAGGATCTCCGCGAGCACGGTGTTGCGTGCCGCTGCGGCGATCGCCTGATGAAACGCGCGGTCGAGTTCCATCATGCCCTCGACGTCGTGCGCGTCGACGCAGGCCTGCCCGTCGTCGAGCAGCGCGGCCATGCGCGCGAGATCGTCGGGCGTCGCATGGCGGGCGGCGAGTTCGACGCAATGCGCTTCGTTGATGCGGCGCACGTCGATCACCGCGACGATGTCGTCGAGCGACAGCGGCTGCACCATCAACCCCTTGCGCGGCATCACGGACAGCAGCCCTTCGAGCACCAGCCGGTGGACGGCCTGGTGGACGGGCGTGCGGCCGATGCCGGTGCGGGCGACGAGGTCGGCTTCGTTGAGCGCGGCGCCGGGCTTCAGGCGCATCGTGATGATGTCGCGCTGGATCAGCGCGTACGCGCGGTCGGCGAGGCTGACGGCCGATGCGGCGGGCCGGTCGTGGAGGACGTCGGTCAGGGCGTTCATGCGGGCGGCGGCGCGGTGGCCAGGCAGGGCGCGATCATGGCGCGGGCGATCGGTAGCGTGGGCGATTCATGAATATTATTGTGATATATCACTGATGTCCAGTTTGCCCGGGTGACGATCGATATCGTCGAAGGGGTCCGGTGATACGCCTGGCGGCGGATGCGATGAGTTGCAACAATATCGACAGGATGTTGCTCGTTTACCGCGCGATCGTGCACTGAAGCATAATGAATCCTCGTCAATCCACCACGCGCGAGCGACGTACCAGACCATCGTCATGAGCGAAATCACGCCTTCCCCGGCCGGTCTGCCCGGCACCTCTTCCGCTTCTACCGATTCCCCCCGTTCCAGGCCGGCGCACACGCCGGAGGCGTCTGCCACGCAGGCTGCCGCTGCGCAAGTCGTCGCGGCGGACGGTGCGTCGCCGGTCACCGCGGCGTCCGACCCGGGCGCCGCAGGCACGACAGGTGCTGCAGCCGAAGGCGGTGCAGTGCCGCCGAAACCCGGTGCCGCGCCGCCCGGTTTTGGCGCGCAGCCCGATTTCGACACGCCGCGTCCGCCGCCCGCGAGCGCGCAGAACGCGCCGCCGGCATACCTGAAGCAAAGCGACACGCCGTGGTCGGTGTTCGGGCGGATCATCGCGGCACGCGCACGCCGGATCTTCGATCGCGCCGGCCAGCGGATCACGCAGCGTACGCTGCGCATCGGCGTGTCGGCGCGGATCTTCCATCCGGAGCCGGGCGCGAAGGGACTGCGCGGCAAGACACTGCAGTATCTCGAGGAATCGATCGCGCACTGGGTGATGTCGCGCGACGTGCTCGTGTTCATGATCCCGACCGTCGGTCACCAGGGCATGCTGCATCCGAGCAACATCCGCCTGCGCGACTACGCGAAGCATCTCGACGGCCTGCTGCTGCAAGGCGGCGCCGACGTGTCGCCGCAAACCTACGCGGCGTCGGATGCGCGCCCCGAATGGCCGGGCGACCGCGTGCGCGACATGTACGAGCTCGAGCTGTTTCACGAGTTCGTCGAGTCCGGCAAGCCGGTGCTCGGCGTGTGCCGCGGCTGCCAGCTGATCAACGTCGCGTTCGGCGGGTCGCTGTACCAGGACATCGCGACGGACGTGCCGACCGCGAATGCGCACGTCAGCGAGCATTACGACCAGCATCGCCACGCCATCCGCTTCCCCGACTCGTCGACGCTCGCGAGCATGTTCCCCGGGCGCAGCGAAGCGATCGTGAACTCGATTCACCATCAGGCGATCCGCGATCTCGGCCGCGATCTGAACATCGAGGCCGTGTCGGCCGGTGACGGGATCATCGAAGGCATTCGCTACCGGCGTGCACCGTTCGTCGTCGGCGTGCAATGGCACCCGGAGTTTCATCGTGCTGGCGGCGCCGAGTTGCTCGACTGCACGCCGCTGCTCGATGCGTTCCTGCGAGCGGCTCGCGATACCCGCCTGTAAGCCGCTCTTGTATCGCCGCGCAGGAAGGCTGGCCGCATCCCGATAAATTCGAGATGCGGCCGTTTCGTTTTGAACGATAATCGCGACTCCCGATTCGTTCGCCGGAGTCTGACGTTGGTCTTCCGAGATTTTTCCCCTGCACGATGCGCAACGTGGATCGTTGCGCTGGCCGCCTGCGCGCACGCGGGCGCAGCGTGGTCCGACGCGACCGCGCCGGTCGCGGGCACGCGCCCCGCGGTGACGAGCCTGAGCGGCGATGTCGCGACTGCGGCACCGGCCTCCGCGGCATCCGCCACGGATGCCACCGCGCAAGGCAACGTCGCCGAACTCACGCAGATGCTGCATGACGGACGAATTGTCGAGATGCGCACCACCTACAACGGCAGCTATGGCGCAAGCCTGATGTTCGATCCGCGCGAGATGACGTATTACGTCGCGCTGTTTCAGGACAAGCATCTGTGGCGCGTGATCAGGTCGCAGGAGAAAAGCCGTGCGGAGATGGTGTACGCGAACTTCGTCCAGCAGACGGTGCAGCTCGCGGACGTCGAAATTCGTCGCACCGAACTCGAGGCGCAGAAGACGTTCCTCGAACGCGTGATCGCGCTGCAGGCGAATCGCGCGCAGCAACTGCAGGCCGATCTGAACGTCGCGCGCGACCAGCAGGCCGCGGTGGCGCAGCGGCAGAAGGCGGCGCAGGAGCAGACGCGGGCGCTGCAGATCGAGAAGCGGGCCGCGCAGGTGCAGTTGCGTGATCTGCAGGAGCAGGTACGGCAACTCGAGCGGCAGTCGGAAACGGGGTTGCCCGCGCACAAGTGACGATTCGGTGCGATCGACCGACGGACGGACGAACGAAAACCCGGCGAAGCCTGCTTCGCCGGGTTTTTTGTTGGGTGCGTGTCAGCGGATGAGCGTATCCGGTCCGTCGGTCAGGCGGCGGTGGGACAGTTGTGCTGTCCAGTCGAAACCGGCGCCGGGCGCGTCGGCCGCCGGTGCCGCGCGATCGGGGTGCAGCGCGTTCACCATCGCGATAAGCGTGAGCGGGTCGTCGAGCGGGTCGAGCGGGGCTCCGGGATGCGCAGGCGAACCGACGCGATCGGGTGTCGGCGTGCGCGACGCGTGGCGCGTGACCGATGGGCGCGCGGCGAGTCGCGGCGCGGAAGGTGCGTGCACGCGTGCCGTTGTCGTGCGCCTGTGGGCCGGCCGATGCGGCGTCGGCGGCGCTGCGATGGCGACGCGCTGAACGTTCGGTGTCGTCTCGGAGCGTCGCGGCGCTGGATGGGTCGTCGCGCCGCGTGTGACGGGCGCGCCTGTGGAATGCGTCGCAAACGGCCGCGCTGCGACGGGCTGCGCCGGTGCGACGGTCGGCATGGCGGGCGCCACCGCTGCCGTTTGCACGGCACCCATGGACTGCACGGCATGCTCCGGCACGACGCCAACGATCTGCGTCGCGGGCGCAGGCGCGAAACCCGGTAACGGCTCGTGCGCGGCGATCAGCCAACCGATGATGCCGAGTGCGCCGATGCTCCAGCAGGCGGCGTGCCGCGCACGCCGGTCATGCGCGCGACCGGCGGCATGCTCGATGTGCTGGCCGGCGGCGCGCGCCGCAACGTCCGGTACGCCGGCAGACACCGGGCGCGTGGCGGGCGGCGATTGCCAGCGACACGCGCGATGCGGTGCTCCGACGTCGATGCATGAGGTCTTCAGGATGGCTGCGCAGCGCGTGCCGAGTCGGGTGCCGGGCGCGCCGCTGAACGTCCATTCGCGGCCGAACGGCGGCACGCCGTCGAGCGGTGCGACACGAGGGCGGGCAAGCGGACCTTCGACGGAAACGAGGAGCGTTGGGATCATGAGGGCGGTACGCGATGCGACACAGGCAACGATGCCGGCCGCGGCGCGAATAGCGTGGCAAGTTGTGAAATTGTGGTCAGTCGACGGCGACCGGTCGATCAGATCAATCTGATTTTTAGTACGCGTTTCGAGGCGATTCGTACCAGACGAACGCGGCGACGGTGATCGCGGGCCCGGCCCAAGGCAATTGTCGGCTTCGCGTGGCATCATTTGCCGTCCATGCCGGCGTGTGCATCATTGGGCTGCGTGCCTCCGGCTGGCAGCGATGTTCGTGCGTGCCGGTCCGGTGCCACACGCATCGTCGGATCCACACGGCGCCGATGTCGCGCCATCCGAGCCGAGAGAACAACATGTCCACAGCAACACACGCCGTCGCGCAGGAATCGAAGGTTCGTACCGTGTTCCGGGTCGTCAGCGGCAACTTCCTGGAAATGTACGACTTCATGGTCTACGGGTATTACGCGTCGGCCATCGCGAAAACCTATTTTCCGAGCGGCAACGCGTTCGCGTCGCTGATGCTGTCGCTATCGGTGTTCGGCGCGGGCTTCCTGATGCGCCCGGTCGGCGCGATCGTGCTCGGCGCGTACATCGACCACCACGGCCGCCGCAAGGGGCTGATCCTGACGCTCGGACTGATGGCACTCGGCACGCTCACGGTGGCCGCGATACCCGGCTATGCGACGATCGGCGTGCTCGCGCCGGTGCTCGTGCTGCTCGGCCGGTTGCTGCAGGGCTTTTCCGCGGGCGTCGAGCTCGGCGGCGTGTCGGTCTACCTGTCGGAGATCGCGACGAAGGGCAACAAGGGGTTCTATACGTCGTGGCAATCGGGCAGCCAGCAGGTGGCGGTCGTGTTCGCCGCGTTCGTCGGCGTGCTGCTGAACCGCGCGCTGCCAGTCGAGGACATGACCGCGTGGGGCTGGCGCATTCCGTTTCTGATCGGCTGTCTGATCGTCCCGTTCCTGTTCCTGATCCGTCGTTCGCTGAAGGAGACCGACGAATTCCTTGCGAAGCGTCATCGTCCGACGATGGGCGAGATCATGCGTTCGATGCTCGAGAACTGGGGTGTCGTGATTGCCGGCATGGGAATGGTGATCATGACGACGGTGTCGTTCTACATGATCACGGCCTACACGCCGACGTTCGGCAAGGAAGTGCTGCACCTGTCGTCGCTCGACGCACTCGTCGTGACCGTCTGCGTCGGCCCGTCCAATCTCGTCTGGCTGCCGCTGTCCGGCGCGCTGTCGGATCGCATCGGCCGCCGCCCGGTGCTGATCGCGTTCACGGTGCTCACGCTGCTGTCGGCCTACCCGGCCGTGCTGTGGCTCGTGGCCGATCCGTCCTTCCTGCGGCTGCTGGCGGTCGAGCTGTGGCTGTCGTTCCTGTACGGCTCGTACAACGGCGCGATGGTCGTCGCGCTGACCGAAGTAATGCCGGCCGACGTGCGCACGGCTGGCTTTTCGCTCGCGTACAGCCTCGCGACGACGATCGGCGGTTTTACGCCGGCGATCTCGACGTTGCTGATCCACCAGACCGGCAACAAGGCGGCGCCGGGGCTGTGGCTGAGCGTCGCCGCGATTTGCGGGCTGATCGCGACGCTCGTGCTGTATCGCACGCCCGAGGCGCGCAACCAGTACAAGGCGGCTTGACACCACCTGCGTCGCATCACGTCGAACGAAAAAAGGAGCGCGCCGCGCTCCTTTTTTGTCTGCGTTCGGCCACTCAGGCGTCGCGCAGCGCGTCGGCGACTGCCGCCGCCACGTCGAGCCATTGCCCCGGTGCGGACTGGCGGGCGAGCTTCGCGTGCGGATACCAGGGGCAGTCGTCGCCGGTGAACCAGCGCCAGTCGGGTGCGAACGGCAGCATGATCCACAGCGGCTTGCCGAGTGCGCCCGCGAGGTGCGCGACCGCCGTATCGATCGTGACGACGCCGTCGAGTCGTTCGATCAGCGCGGCCGTATCGGCGAAGTCGTTCAGCCGCCCATCGAGGCGATGCACGCGCGGATGCGCGTCGACGCGCGCCCGTTCGTCTTCGTCGAGCGCCGGCTGCAGCACGACCCAGTCGATGTCCTGCAGTGCGAGCAGCGGCGCGAGTGCGTCGAACGGCATCGAGCGATTTTCCTGCGCTTGCCGGCGCCCTGACCACGCGAGACCGAACTTGCGCTTCGACTGGCCGCCGAGCGAGCCGCGAAAGCGCCGGCGCGCGCTGTCCGGCGCGTCGAGGTAACGCTTGCCCGCGACGATGTCGGCTGGCTGCAGGCCGAGCAGGAACGGCAGGCTCATCAGCGTGCACGCGACGTCCGCCGCCGGCGGCTTCGCGGCGCCCTGTGCGACGAGCGTCACGCGCCAGCGTGCCGCGGCCGGCGTGAGCAGCGCGACGAGTTCCGGCTGCACTTCGAGCACGACGCGCGCGCAGCGGGCGCGCGCGAGCGGCACGAAGCGGACGAACTGCAGCGTGTCGCCGAAGCCCTGTTCCGCGCGGATCAGCAGCGTGCGCGACGCAATCGGCTCGCCTTGCCAGCGCGGCAGCGTGCCGAGCGGCGTTGCGCCCGGCGTGTCGTGACGCGCTTCGTATGCGGGCAGGCCGCGGGTGAAGTCGCCCAGCGTAAGCAGCGTGACGGCGCGATGCAGGTGCGCGAGTTTGAGGTCGGGAGCGACGCGCAGCGCCTGGTCGAACGCGCGCAGCGCCATCTCGTGCGCGCCGAGTGCGTGATGTGCGTTGCCGAGGTTCAGCCACGCGAGACTGAACGACGGATCGAGGCCGACCGCCCGTTCGTAGTAGGGCAGCGCTTCGCGCTGGCGTGCCTGCGCGCACAGCGCGTTCGCGAGCCCGAAAAGGGCGAGTGGGAACGGCGGGCGCAGCGCGAGCGCGGCTTCGAATGCGGCGGCAGCTTCGCCGTGACGGCCGACCGCCTCGAGCGTGTTGCCGAGATTGAAATGCGCGGCGACGAAGCGCGGCTGCGCGGCGATCGCTGCCTGGAAGTGCGCGATCGCGTCGTCGGCCCGGCCCATCGCGTTCAGGGCCATCGCGAGATTGTTGTGCGCACCGGCATGCCCGGGCCGCAGCTCGAGGGCGCGATGGAATGCGGCAAGCGCGTCGTCGTGACGGCCGAGGGCATTCAGCGCGTTGCCGAGGTTGTTGTGGATCGATGCGTCGTCGGGCGTGAGCCGAAGTGCGCGGCCGAACGCATCGACGGCATCCTCGTGGCGCTGCAGCGCCGCATACGCGTTGCCGAGGTTGTAGTGCGCGAGCGGAAATTCGGGCGCGAGCGTCAGCGCGTTGCGAAAGCGGTCGATCGCTTCGTCGAGTCGGCCGAGCGCCTTCAGCGCGTTGCCGAGATTGAGCTGCAGCGCGGCATCGTTCGGGCGCAGCTCGACCGCACGCCCGACGAGATCGGCCGCCTCGGCATGCTGGCCCTGCTGATGCCGCAGCACGCCGAACAGATGCAGTGCGTCGGCGTCGGCGGGATTGGTGGCGAGTGCGGTGCGATAGCCGTGCTCGGCCTCGGCGAGGTGGCCCGCGCGGTGCGCGGCATACGCTCGGTCGAATGCGGATTCCATGACGCGAAAACTGACGGAAAGCGCGTATTTTCCCACACTGCGCGGGGGTACCCCAGATCGGCCGATTGGCATATGGCCCCGTCACGCGGAGCGGCGTAGACTTGCACAATCGCGTGTCATCGAGGTTCTCATGGCTGACACACCGCTCGATATCCCGCCTGTGCTGATCGTCGGCGCGGGCCCGACTGGCCTTGCCGCCGCGATGGCGCTCGTGCGTGCCCGCGTGCCGGTGCGCATCATCGACCGGCTCGCCGCGCCCGCACCGTATTCGCGCGCGATCGGCATCCAGGCGCGCACGCTCGAACTGCTGGAGCAGCATCGTGCGGTCGAACCATTTCTCGCGTTGGGCCATCGTGCGCATGCGGCCGTACTGCACGCGGACGGCCGCGTGATCGCGCGGCTCGATTTCGATCCGCTGCAAACGCGCTATCCGTATTTGCTGTTTCTCGACCAGAGCATCACCGAACGGCTGCTCGCCGAGCACCTGGCCGGGTTCGGTGTGACGGTCGAACGCGGCGTCACGTTGACCGCGTGCGACGCGGGCGGTACGTCGCTCGACGTGACGATCCGCGGCGCCGACGGTCGTGAAGAGGCGTTCGCACCGTCCTACCTGATCGCCGCCGACGGCGCGCACAGCACGGTGCGCCATTTGCTCGGCCTGGGCTTCGCCGGGCATGCGTTCGAGCAGACCTTCCTGCTCGCCGATTTCGCGGCGATACCCGACTGGCCGGACGAGGAGATCCATCTGTTCACGACGCCTGACGGCATCGCGGGGCTGTTTCCGATGGGCGGCGGCCGCTACCGGCTCGTCGCCGACCGGCCGCCCGGCGGCGACGCATCGCCCGATGCGCCGGCCACGCCGACGCTCGACGAATGCGAGGCGATCGTGCGCGCTCGCGTCGGCGCGTCGATCGCGCCGAGCGATCTCGCGTGGTCGGCGTATTTCCGCCTGCATAGCCGGATGGTCGACCGGCTGCGTCACGGGCGCGTGTTCTTCGCGGGCGACGCCGCGCACGTTCACAGCCCGGCGGGCGCGCAGGGCATGAACACGGGTATCCAGGAAGCGTTCAATCTCGGCTGGAAGCTCGCGCGCGTGCTCGGCGCAGGCACGCCGGAGCGGCTGCTCGACACGTATCACGCGGAGCGCCATCCGATCGAGCGTGATGTATTGCGGCAGACCGGCTTCATCACGCAGATCGTCGAAGCCGACCACGGCGCGATGAAGCTGCTGCGCGATCATGTCGTGCCGCTGCTGGCGTCGTTCGGGCCGGTGCGCGACGCGGTGCGCCGCACTGTCAGCGAGCTCGGCGTGCAATACCGGAAAAGCCCGCTCACGCTCGAACGCGTGCTCGATGGCGGGCCGCGCGCGGGCGAGCGTGCGCCCGACGCGCTCGTGCACGTCGTCGACGGGCCGCTCGGCCGGGCGCCCGGGACCGCGAGACTATACGACCTGCATGACCCGGCGAGCTTTACGCTGCTGCTGCTCGAGGAGCCGGCAAGTGCCGACACGGGCGACACGGGCGACGTGCCGCCGATGCCCGCGGACGCGCAGGCGCTTGCGCAGGGGCTGGAGCGGATCATGCCAGGTGCCGTGCGAACGTGGCGCGTCGCCGATGCCGAAAGCGACGGCGACGATGGGCTCGCGCAGGTATACGGCCGTTCGAGGCCGTCGTTCTACCTGCTGCGTCCCGATGGCTACATCGCGGTGCGCGGCCGTACCGCCACCGACGCGAACGCGCTGCTGCGCCATTGCGAAAGCTGGTTCGCGGGCATGCCGGTGCCCACGTAGCGCGGCGCTCAGGCGGTGGCCGCGGCCGGCACGAGCGATGCACGGTGCGCGGCGATCGCGTCGCGCACGATCGGTGCGGCGCGTTGCGCGGCTTCGCTCGACGGATCGTCGAGCGCGGCGAGTAGCGCGCGCCGCATCCGCGGTTCCCAGAAGCGCCGGATGTGGTCTGCGATTCCGGCCAGCGCTTCTTCGCGATCGGGCATCGATTCGAAGAACGCGCCGATCTGGTTGGCCATGTCGATCAGGTGTCCGTTGTCCATCGCGTCCTCACTTGCCCGTCGTCGCGGCAGCCGGCGTGGCGGCGCGGCGCTCGAGCAGATCGAGCTGCTCCGAGTTGAAACGTGCATACGCGCGCTGCCAGTCCGACGGCTGCGCAACCGGCATGACCTGCACGGCCGTGACCTTGTATTCCGGGCAGTTCGTGGCCCAGTCGGAGCTGTCCGTCGTGATCACGTTCGCGCCCGACTCGGGGAAGTGGAACGTCGTGTACACGACACCCGGCTGCATGCGGTCGGATACGAGCGCGCGCAGTACCGTCTGGCCGGCCCGCGATTCGATGCCGACCCAGTCGCCTGTCCGGATCCCGCGATCCTCCGCATCGTGCGGATGAATCTCGAGGCGATCCTCTTCGTGCCACCGGACGTTCTCGGTCCGGCGCGTCTGCGCGCCGACGTTGTATTGCGACAGGATGCGGCCCGTGGTCAGGATCAGCGGATAGCGCTGCGTGACCTTTTCCGGCGTCGGAATGAACTGCGTAATCACGAACCGGCCTTTGCCGCGCACAAACGCGTCGATATGCATCGTCGGCGTGCCGTCCGGTGCATCTTCGTTGCACGGCCACTGGATGCTGCCGAGCGCGTCGAGCTTCTTGTACGACACGCCCGAGAAGGTCGGCGTGAGCCGCGCGATCTCGTCCATGATTTCCGACGGATGCGTGTAGTGCATGTCGTAGCCGAGCGCCTGCGACAGCAGCAGCGTCACTTCCCAGTCGGCGTAACCCGCGAGCGGCGGCATCACCTTGCGTACGCGAGAGATGCGGCGCTCCGCGTTCGTAAACGTGCCGTCCTTCTCGAGGAACGTCGAACCCGGCAGCAGCACGTGCGCGTATTTCGCGGTTTCGTTCAGGAAGATGTCCTGCACGACGATGCATTCCATCGACGACAGCGCGGCCGCGACGTGCTGCGTGTTCGGGTCCGACTGGACGATGTCCTCGCCCTGGCAGTAAAGCCCCTTGAAGCTGCCGTCGAGCGCCGCGTCGAACATGTTCGGGATGCGCAGCCCCGGTTCCGGTTGCAGCGTGGCCGACCATGCTTCCTCGAACTGGCTGCGCACGATTGCGTCGCTGATGTGCCGGTAGCCGGGCAGCTCGTGCGGGAACGAACCCATGTCGCACGAGCCTTGCACGTTGTTCTGGCCGCGCAGCGGATTGACGCCGACGCCTTCGCGACCGATGTTGCCAGTCGCCATCGCGAGGTTCGCGATGCCCATCACCGTCGTCGAGCCTTGCGCGTGTTCGGTCACGCCGAGGCCGTAGTAGATCGCGGCGTTGCCGCCGGTTGCATAGAGGCGTGCGGCCTCGCGCACCAGTTCGGCCGGCACGCCCGTCACGTCCGCGGTGGCCTCGGGCGAGTTGTCGGCGCGCGACACGAAGTCGCGCCATTGCTCGAACGCGCGCGTGTCGCAGCGTTCGGCGACGAATGCCTCGGCGACGAGCCCTTCGGTGACGATCACGTGCGCGAGCGCGTTGACCATCGCGACGTTGGTGCCGGGGCGCAGCTGCAGGTGGTGCGTGGCCTTCACGTGCGGGCCGTCGACCACGTCGATGCGGCGCGGGTCGATCACGATCAGCTTCGCGCCTTCGCGGATGCGTCGCTTCATGCGCGAGCCGAACACAGGGTGGCCGTCGGTCGGGTTCGCGCCCATCACGACGATCACGTCGGCCTGGCCGATCGACGCGAAGGTCTGCGTACCGGCCGATTCGCCGAGCGTCGCCTTCAGGCCATAGCCGGTCGGCGAGTGGCACACGCGTGCGCAGGTATCGACGTTGTTGTTGCCGAACGCGGCGCGTACGAGCTTCTGCACGAGGTAGGTTTCCTCGTTCGTGCAGCGCGACGACGTGATGCCGCCGATCGAATCGCGGCCGTATTTCTGCTGCAGCTTGCGGAATTGCGTCGCCGCGTACGTGAGCGCTTCTTCCCAGCTGACTTCGCGCCACGGGTCGGTGATCTTCTCGCGGATCATCGGTCTCGTGATGCGGTCCTTGTGCGTTGCGTAGCCCCACGCGAAGCGGCCCTTCACGCACGCATGACCTTCGTTCGCGAGGCCGTTCTTGTGCGGCGTCATGCGCACGACCTGCGTGCCCTTCATCTCGGCCTTGAACGAGCAGCCGACGCCGCAGTACGCGCAGGTCGTGACGACCGAGTGCTCGGCCTGGCCGAGCTGCACGACGGACTTCTCCTGCAGCGTGGCGGTCGGGCACGCGGCGACGCAGGCGCCGCACGATACGCATTCCGATTCCATGAACGATTCGCTTTCGCCGGCGGCGACGCGCGATTCGAAACCGCGCGCGGCGATCGTCAGCGCGAACGTGCCTTGCGTTTCCTCGCATGCGCGCACGCAGCGGTTGCAGACGATGCACTTCGACGGATCGTACGTGAAATACGGATTCGATTCGTCCTTCTGCTCGCGCAGGTGATTCGCGCCGTCGAAACCGTAGCGCACTTCGCGCAGCCCGACCACGCCGGCCATGTCCTGCAGCTCGCAGTTGCCGTTGGCGGGGCAGGTGAGGCAGTCGAGCGGGTGGTCGGAGATGTACAGCTCCATCACGTTGCGGCGCAGCGACTGCAGCCGGTCCGACTGCGTGCGCACCTTCATCCCGGCTTCGGCGGGCGTCGTGCACGATGCCGGATAGCCGCGCCGGCCCTCGATTTCGACCAGGCACAGGCGGCACGATCCGAACGGTTCGAGCGAATCGGTCGCGCAAAGCTTGGGCACGTTGACGCCGGCTTCGATCGCGGCGCGCATCACCGACGTGCCGGCCGGCACCGTCACCGGCTGGCCGTCGATTTCGAGCGTGACGTCGGTATCGGCATGCCGTTGCGGCGTGCCGTAGTCGGTTTCGTCGAACGGATCGCGCACGCGCGCCTGGGCGGCGCTCTTGCACGCGCATTGGCCCGAGCCGCAGCCGCCTTGGCGGACGTTGTTCGTGTCGAGGGACATTCAGGGCTCCTTCTGGGTCAGGCCGCAGCCTTGACCGGACCCGACGCGGCTTGATTGCCGGCGGCGAGCCCGAAATCTTCGGGGAAATGGTCGAGCGCGGACAGCACCGGGTAAGGCGTCATCCCGCCCATCGCGCACAGCGAGCCGGCGAGCATCGTGTCGCACAGGTCGCGCAGCAGCGTGACCTGTCGCTCCGACTTATCGCCCTTGCGAATGCGTGCGATCGTCTCGACGCCGCGCGTCGATCCGATCCGGCACGGCGTGCACTTGCCGCACGATTCGATCGCGCAGAACTTCATCGCGTATTCGGCGAGCTCCGCGAGATTCGACGTGTCGTCGTGCAGCACGATGCCGCCGTGGCCAACGACCGCGCCGATCGCCGTGTACGCCTCGTAGTCGAGCGGCACGTCCCACTGGTGATCGGGCAGATAGGTGCCGAGCGGGCCGCCGACCTGGGCGGCGCGCGCGGGCCGGCCGCTTGCCGTGCCGCCGCCGTAGTCGAACAGCAGCTCGCGCAGCGTGACGCCGAACGCGAGCTCCACGAGCCCGCCGTAGCGGATGTTGCCCGCGAGCTGGAACGGCAGCGTGCCGCGCGAGCGACCCATCCCGTAGTCGCGATAGAACGCGGCGCCGCGCGCGAAGATCACCGGCGCGGTCGCGAGCGTGATCACGTTGTTGATCACGGTCGGCTGGCCGAACAGGCCGGCGAGCGCGGGCAGCGGCGGCTTCGCGCGTATGACGCCGCGCTTGCCTTCGAGCGATTCGAGCAGCGCCGTTTCCTCGCCGCACACGTAGGAGCCCGCACCCTTCGCGACGTGCAGGTCGAACGCATGCGCGGAGCCGAGCACGCGTTCGCCGAGCCAGCCGGCTTCACGGGCGCGCTCGATCGCGGTTTCCAGTGCCGCGATCGCGTGCGGGTATTCACTGCGCACGTAGATGTAGCCGAGCGTCGCGCCCGTCGCGATGCCCGCGATGATCATCCCTTCGATCAGGCAGTACGGATCGCTTTCCATGATCAGGCGATCGGAGAACGTGCCCGAATCGCCTTCGTCCGCGTTGCAGACGATGTATTTTTGCGTCGCGCTGGCCTGCCGGACGGTGCGCCACTTGATGCCGGCCGGGAAGGCTGCGCCGCCGCGGCCGCGCAGCCCCGATTCGATCAGCAATTCGCACGCGGCGCCGCCGTCGAGCGCGAGCGCGTTCTTCAGGCCGGCGAGGCCGTCGTGCTTCAAGTAATCGTCGATCGACAGTGGATCGGTCAGGCCGATGCGCGCGAACGTGAGGCGCTGCTGGCGCGCGAGATAGGGCAGGGCGTCGACTACGCCGACGCCGCTCGGATGCGCGCCGCCGTCGAGCCAGTTCGCGTCGAACAGGGCGGGCACGTCTGCGGCTGACAGGTTCGCGTAGCCGACGCGACCGGCGGCCGTGCCGACCTCGACGAGCGGCTCGAGCCACAGCAGCCCACGCGAGCCGTTGCGGATCAGTTCGATCGCGACGCCGCGCCGCTCGGCTTCCGCAACGATCGCGGCGGCGAGCGCGTCGGCGCCGAGCGCCAGCGCGGACGAATCGCGCGGAACGTAGATGCGGGTCGTCATGCTGCCTCCGAAGTGTGCGCGGTCGCGTCGGCGAGCAGGGCGTCGAACTTCTCCGGCGTGACCTTTGCGTGCAACACGCCGTTGACCGTCATCGACGGCGATTGCGCGCACAGCCCGAGGCAGTAGACCGATTCGAGCGCGACGTCGTCCGGCGCGTGCGCGTCGGCGCCATCGCCGTGCGCCGCGTCGAATCGACAACCCGTGCGCGCTTCCGCGTGTGCGGCCAGCGCTTCGCAGCCCATGCTGCGGCACGCCTCGGCGCGGCACATCTGGATCGTCACGCGCGCGGGCGGCACGCTGCGGAAGTGATGATAGTAGGTGAGCACGCCGTGCACTTCGGCGCGCGACAGATTCAGCGCCTTCGCGAGCGGCGCGACGCAGCCTGCCGGCACGTAGCCTGCATCGTCCTGGATCGCATGCAGGATCGCGACGAGCGAGCGGCCGGCACGCGCGTGGCGCTCGACGAGCGCGTCGGGCGCAGGGGAATTCGGGGACATCGGTTATGCTCCTCCAAAGTCTCATATGTGCCGTCAATTCATATAGTGCACATCGGGACTTCGTCCTGATTGATTTTAAGCAACGATAAGCGGAAGATTTCGCAGTCGCAATAGGAAATCGGAGTACATAATTGATTCGAATCGAATGCGACGCGTATCTGACCGTACGCGACACGGAGGGCCGGACGGCGAGCCTGTCGGACGTCGCCCCGTTGCTGGAGCTCGTGGCCGATACGGGCAGCATCGCGCAGGCCGCGCAGGCGAAAGGTCTGTCGTATCGGCACGCGTGGGGCATGCTGCGGGCGCTTGAGGCATGCGTCGGCGGCGAGTTGATCGAGACGGCACGCGGCAAGGGATCGACGCTGTCGGAGCTGGGGCAGGCGGTCGTCGACGCGCAGCGGCTCGCGCGCAACCGTCTCGACGGGAACCTGCGCGCGCTGGCAGCCGAGGTGGCGAGCGACCTGAACAGGCGGCTCGCGCAGCGCGACGGCGCCGTGCGCATCCATGCATCGCACGGCTACGCGGTTGCGACGCTCGTCTCCGCGCTTGTCGATTCGCAGGCAGCCGTCGACATCAAGTATCGCGAGAGCGTCGAAGCCGTGCAGGCGCTCGCGCGCGGTGAATGCGAGCTGGCCGGTTTTCATCTGCCACGCGGCGCGTTCCGCGAACAGTGCGCGCAGATCTACCGGCCGTGGCTCGACGACACCCGTCACGTGCTGATTCATCTGACGCGTCGCCAGCAGGGGCTGTTCGTGCCGCGCGGCAACCCGAAGCAGGTCAGCGGGCTCGCCGATCTCGCCCGCAACGACATCCGCTTCGTCAACCGGCAGCCGGGGTCGGGCACGCGCATGCTGCTCGATCTTGCATTGCGCGCGATCGGCATCGATCCCGAGCGTATCGACGGCTATGCGTCGGCCGAACTCACGCACTCGGCGATCGCCGCGTTCGTCGCGAGCGGGATGGCCGATCTCGGCTTCGGCGTCGAGCCGGCCGCCCATCACTTCGGGCTCGATTTCATCCCGGTCGTCGACGAGGACTATTACTTTGCGTGCGAACGCGCGCAGCTCGACTCGCGACCGCTCGCCGGCGTGCTCGCCTTGCTGCGCGATGCGCGCTTCGTCGACCGCGTCGCGCATCTCGACGGCTACGATCCGGCCGCGTGCGGGACGCTGACCGGCATCGCGGACGGATTCGCCGGTATCGTCGGGGGCGGTATGCCGGACGGCAATGTACGGTAACGGGGACGCGCGCGAACCGCGCTGCAGCAGCGAGGGATTTGCGCTACGCTTGCCGCTTGATCAACGTTCCAACAAGCACGCCGTTCAGGCGTCATCCCGCCATGAAACTATCCGTTCCTTTCTCCGCGGCAGCGTTGACCGCAGGGCTTCTTGTTGCCGTTTCGCCATTGGCGCTCGCGCAGAATTCACCTGGCCTGCCCGGCGGGATCCTGAGCGACCAGTTCCGCCTGAACGAGCATCCGCAGATGCCGTTCGCGGCGTCGGCGCCGTCGCAGAAATACCAGAACGGCAAGAAGTCAGCATTGCGCCGCAAGGGCGATTTGGGGGACCCGAACGGCTGCAACCTGAAGTGTCCGATGGACACACAATGAGCAGGCGCTGACGCGCCGGGTTGTCGACGCCGCGATCGTTTGTCCGAACCGCGCCGTTGCCGCGCGGTTCCTTTGGAGCCCCGCAGGGTGTGCTGCCCGGCGGGGCTCATGCTTTGTGGTTCGCCCTCGCGTAGTGTGATCGTGCGGAGCTGGACCAGATTCGTACCATCCTAGGGTTAACCCTCGTTTCGGGAAGGATGTCTTCCTGAAACCTGCCTTATTCTTAAGCACGCGCCTACATAAACTTCGGTTTGTCAGCGATGAACGGGTGTTCACCGCGAAATCAGACAAATCTGGAGGTAGGTCATCATGAAGTCGCTCGTTCAAGCCGTTGTCGTTGCTGCTGCTCTCGTTGCCCCGGTCGTGTCGTTCGCGCAGTCCGGCTCGGCACTCACCCGCGCACAGGTTCGTGCCGAACTGGTTCAGCTCCAGCAGGCCGGTTACAACACCGCCCGCGGCGAAGATCCGCATTATCCGGAAGCGATCCAGGCCGCCACGGCGCGTGTCGCAGAGCAACAGCGCAGCGCGCTCGCCCAGGCGCAAGGCGCCGACGCCAGCGGTTATGGCGCGCAGGTGCAAGGCGCATCGGCAGCGGGTTCGCGTGCGATCGGCGTGCGTCCGGCCAGTGCGGAAGAAATGAAGTCGCTGTATCGCGGCAGTTAAGCTGCTCATCGCCCGGTGAGGCAGTGCTGCGCGTGCGATGACGCGTCGCGTGCCGGGCAGGGTGCCGTCCGCCGCGGTCGATCACCGTGCGGGCGACGCCGAATATCCGTCACCTCCTGCCGTCGGAATGCTGGCGGCATTCCGCCCGGCCCGTCCGGGGCTGGGCGCTTTTTCGGAAGGCACGGGACGTTCGGCTTCCCCGGCAACAAAAAACCCCGCAGACTCGCGTCGTGCGGGGTTCGTGCGTCAAGCGCGAAATTTGGTGGAGGCGGCGGGAATCGAACCCGCGTCCAGAAGCGCTCCACGACTAGTTCTACATGTTTAGTTCAGTCATTTGATTTAACCGCAGCGACGCGGACGAACACGCTGCACTACGGCGATTCGCTAGATTTTCGACCCTGGCGTCGCGACGCCGACAGGGCTTAACTGACGTAAATGACCTCTGGCGGTATTGCTACCGGTCTTGCGACACTAGCCCGTCAGTGAACTAGGCAGAGGACGGCGGCCGTTAGGCTGCCAGTGCGAACGTATCGTCGTTTGCAGTTACGATTTTCCCATTGATTAACGAGGTGACGGGTCCTCGACATGCCCTAGCCGCTTCACAACCCCTGTCGAAACCAGGTCGCCCCCGCGGATAAGATCCACTATTATAGCCCAACATGGCGCAGCAGTTCGCGCAGTTCCTGCGTCGTGCCGACGAGATGCTGCGCCTGCCAGTCAGCCGGCGCGACGCCGTCACCGCAGTAGCCGTACGCGGCCGCGACCGTCGCCATCCCCGCCGCGCTGCCAGCCTGGATGTCGCGAAGATCGTCGCCGACGTAGACGATGCGCTCCGGCGCGAGCGTCATTTGTTCCGCCGCATGCAACAGCGGGGCCGGATGTGGTTTCGAGTGCGGCGTTGTGTCGCCCCCGACGATGCAGGCCGCGCGCGGCGCGAGGCCGAGCAGGTCGGCGAGCGGCGCGGTGAGACGCATCGCCTTGTTCGTGACGATGCCCCAGCGCACGCCGCGTCCATCGAGTTCGTCGAGCACGTCGCCGATGCCGGGGAACAGCACTGTGTGCACGCAGATGTCGGTCGCGTAATTGGTCAGGAACTCGTCGCGCATCGCATCGTAGCCGGGCGAATGCGGGTCGATTCCGAATGCGCCGCCGAGCAGGCCCCGCGCACCGGCCGATGCCAGCGGCCGCAGCACGTCGAGCGACGTTTCGGGCAGGCCGCGCACGCGCTGCATCTTGTGGACTGCAGCGGCGAGATCGGGCGCCGTGTCGGCGAGCGTGCCGTCGAGGTCGAACAGCACGGCATCGCAGTGCAGCAGGTGCGGCGCGTCGAATGCGGGCCGCTCGGTCGAAAGGGGAATCGTCATGCCGGTCGGAGGGTCACGCGCCTCGGCGGCACGCGACGAGATAGTTGATGTCGGTGTCGTTCGACAGCGCGAAGCGCTTGCCGATCGGGTGATAGGTAATACCCTTGATCTCCACGATGTGCAGATCGGTCCCGCGCACGAAGCTCGCCAGTTCCGACGGGCGGATGAAGCGCGCGTAGTCGTGGGTGCCCTTCGGCAGCATCTGCGCGATGTACTCAGCGCCGATTACCGCGAACAGGTAGGACTTCAGGTTGCGGTTCAGCGTGGAGAAGAACACCCAGCCGCCCGGCTTCACGAGCGTCGCGCACGCGGCGACGACGCCGGCCGGCGAAGGCACGTGCTCGAGCATCTCCATGCAGGTGACGACGTCGTAAGTGCCCGGCTCGCGTTCGGCGATCGCTTCGGCGGCGATCGCCTCGTAGTCGACCGTGATGCCGCTTTCGAGGCTGTGCAGGTCGGCGACGCCGAGCGCTTCGGTCGACAGGTCGATGCCTTTCACCTGGGCGCCGAGCCCGGCCATTGATTCGGACAGGATGCCGCCGCCGCAGCCGATATCGAGTGCGCGCTTGCCGGCGAGGTGCGCATGCGAATCGATCCAGCCGAGCCGGACCGGATTCAGGTCGTGCAAGGGCTTGAATTCGGCATTCGGGTCCCACCACCGATGGGCGAGGTCGCTGAATTTCTGGAGTTCGTGCGGATCGGCGTTGGTCATGTCGGCAAACGGGCTACGGAAGGAGGGCGGTGCGTCGGTACGTCAGCCCCGAGTATATAAGGGGGCGCACAACGAGGCCAGCGAGCGCCTGGGCGGGCGTCAAAGAAAAAGCCCCGCCGGAGCGGGGCTTTGAAGCAGTCGAAAACCGCGGCTTACTGCGCCGGAACGGTCGTCTTCTGAACTTCTTGCGTACCGACCACTTCGACTTCCACGCGGCGGTCCGGTGCGAGGCAGGCGATCAGTTGCTTGCGGTTCTTCTGGTTGCAGCCGGTCGTGACCGGGTTGCGCTTGCCCTTGCCTTCCGTGTAGATCTTGTTGGCCGGGACACCCTTGCTGACCAGGTACGACTTGACAGCTTGTGCGCGGCGCAGCGACAGGCGGTCGTTGTACTTGTCCGAACCGATGCGGTCCGTGTAGCCCGTAGCGACGACCACTTCCGTGTTCATGCCCTGGATCTTCGAAGCCAGTTCGTCCAGCTTTTGCTTGCCCAGCGGCTTGAGCGTTGCCTTGTCGAAGTCGAACAGTGCGTCGGCTTGGTACGTGATCTTCTGGCTCGTGATGGCCGGAGCAACCGGAGCGACCGGCGGCTGCGGTGCCTGGGCGACCAGTGCGCCATCGCACTTCGCGTTGGCGGTGGCCGGCGTCCAGAACGCGTCACGCCAGCAGAGCTCGTTCGTGCCGTTCATCCACACCCATTCGCCCGTGCCGTTCACCCAGTTGTCGTTGACGGCTTGACGCGATGCCGGCACCGACTGTGCCGAAGCGGATGCAGCCATAACTGCGGTAGCTGCAATGAACGCGAGCTTTGAAAGTTTATTCATATTTCTCCTCTCGAAATTGAGATTACCGCAGGTTTACTGCGAGCCTGTTGACGGTGACAAGTCATACATTGCTCGAAGTATAACATTGGTGCGGCACAAAAAACGCGGCACCGCTCTGTGTAGACTTCGAGCAGCGTCTAACTTTCAGTGCGTTGGCATTTTGCCATATCGTTCCCTTCCTACGAAAAAAAATCCTCCCCACCCCAAGATCGCTTCAACTTTGTGGTGCATGCGCAACACCTGCCTGCCGTAACTTTCAGAGATTGTCAAGAGTGTGTCCGCGAAATTGCATGAAAGGCCGCAAGGGTTTACGCGCATGCGTGACAAGGGTCCGAACGCCGTGGGCTTCCTGAATGGGGCGCGATCATGGCCGGTCCGGGACGCCTTTGCCATGGGCCGTGATTTTTGCTGTTTACATATAGAGGGGGTGGCGAATTGGCGGCTGATGCGTGCATGTTAGAATCTCGCGTTGCGTTGCGCATGCAGCGCCCACGCGAAAGGCGTTCGCCGTCTTCGCTCCGAAACGATACGGATACATGGATCAATTCGCCAAAGAGACCCTGCCCACCTCCCTAGAGGAGGAAATGCGCCGTTCGTATCTCGATTACGCGATGAGCGTGATCGTCGGACGTGCCCTTCCGGATGTCCGCGATGGCCTGAAGCCCGTGCACCGGCGCGTACTGTTCGCGATGCACGAACTGAACAACGACTGGAACCGCGCGTACAAGAAATCGGCGCGTATCGTCGGTGACGTGATCGGTAAGTATCACCCTCACGGCGATACCGCGGTGTACGACACGATCGTGCGGATGGCGCAGGACTTCTCGCTGCGCTACATGCTGATCGACGGACAGGGCAACTTCGGCTCGATCGACGGTGACAATGCCGCGGCGATGCGTTACACCGAAATTCGCATGGCGAAGATCGGTCACGAGTTGCTCGCCGACATCGACAAGGAAACGGTCGACTTCGAGCCGAACTACGACGGCAACGAGATGCAGCCGTCGGTCCTGCCGTCGCGCATCCCGAACCTGCTGATCAACGGCTCGTCGGGTATCGCGGTCGGTATGGCGACCAATATCCCGCCGCACAACCTGAACGAAGTCGTCGACGCGTGCCAGCACCTGCTGAACAACCCGGAAGCGACGATCGACGAGCTGATCGAGATCATCCCGGCGCCGGACTTCCCGACGGCCGGCATCATCTACGGTGTCGCCGGCGTGCGCGACGGCTATCGCACCGGGCGCGGCCGCGTCGTGATGCGCGCGGCCACGCACTTCGAGGAGATCGACCGCGGTCAGCGGATGGCGATCATCGTCGACGAGCTGCCGTACCAGGTGAACAAGCGCTCGCTGCTCGAGCGTATCGCCGAGCTCGTCAACGAGAAGAAGCTCGAGGGCATCTCCGACATCCGCGACGAGTCCGACAAGAGCGGCATGCGCGTCGTGATCGAGCTGAAGCGCGGCGAAGTGCCCGAAGTGGTGCTGAACAACCTGTACAAGGCGACGCAGCTGCAGGACACGTTCGGCATGAACATGGTCGCGCTGGTCGACGGCCAGCCGAAGCTGCTGAACCTGAAGGAAATCCTGCAGTGCTTCCTGTCGCATCGACGCGAAGTGCTGACGCGCCGCACGATCTACGAACTGCGCAAGGCGCGCGAACGCGGCCACGTGCTCGAAGGTCTCGCGGTCGCGCTCGCGAACATCGACGAGTTCATCGCGATCATCAAGGCAGCGCCGACGCCGCCGATCGCGAAGCAGGAGTTGATGGCGAAGCCGTGGGATTCGTCGCTCGTGCGCGATATGCTGACGCGCGCCGAGGCCGAGAACGCGTCGGCGGGCGGTCGCTCCGCGTACCGTCCGGAAGGCCTGAACCCGGCGTTCGGGATGCAGGCCGACGGGCTGTACCGTCTGTCCGACACGCAGGCGCAGGAAATCCTGCAGATGCGTCTGCAGCGCCTGACCGGTCTCGAGCAGGACAAGATCATCGGCGAGTACCGCGAAGTGATGGCGCAGATCGCCGACCTGCTGGACATCCTCGCGCGCCCCGAGCGGATCACGACGATGATCGGCGAGGAGCTGACGGCGGTGAAGGCCGAATTCGGCGACGCACGCCGCTCGAAGATCGAGCTGAACGCGACCGAACTGAATACCGAAGACCTGATCACGCCGCAGGACATGGTCGTCACGATGTCGCACGCGGGCTACGTGAAGTCGCAGCCGCTGTCCGAGTATCGCGCGCAGAAGCGCGGCGGCCGCGGCAAGCAGGCGACGCAGATGAAGGAAGACGACTGGATCGAGACGCTGTTCATCGCGAACACCCACGACTACATCCTGTGCTTCTCGAACCGCGGCCGCGTGTACTGGGTCAAGGTCTATGAAGTGCCGCAGGGCTCGCGCAACTCGCGCGGCCGTCCGATCGTCAACATGTTCCCGCTGCAGGAAGGCGAGAAGATCAACGTCGTGCTGCCGGTCAAGGAGTTCTCGGCCGACAAGTTCATCTTCATGGCGACGTCGCTCGGCACCGTGAAGAAGACGCCGCTCGAAGCATTCAGCCGCCCGATGAAGAAGGGCATCATCGCGGTCGGCCTCGACGACGGCGACTTCCTGATCGGTGCATCGATCACCGACGGTGCGCACGACGTGATGCTGTTCTCCGACGCCGGCAAGGCCGTTCGCTTCGACGAGAACGACGTGCGTCCGATGGGTCGCGAGGCGCGCGGTGTGCGCGGCATGCAGCTCGAGGACGGGCAGCAGGTCATCGCGATGCTGGTCGCGGGCAGCGAGGGGCAGACCGTGCTCACCGCGACCGAGAACGGCTACGGCAAGCGCACGCCGATCACCGAGTACACGCGCCACGGCCGCGGTACGAAGGGTATGATCGCGATCCAGACGTCCGAGCGCAACGGCAAGGTCGTGGCCGCGACGCTCGTCGACGCCGAGGATCAGATCATGCTGATTACGACGGCCGGCGTGTTGATTCGCACCCGCGTATCCGAGATTCGCGAGATGGGGCGTGCCACGCAAGGTGTTACACTCATCAGTCTCGATGAGGGTACCAAGCTTTCTGGCCTGCAGCAGATCGCGGAGGCCGAAGAGGGCGATGGCGAGGCCGACGAGGCGTCGGACGGCGAAGCCTGAAGAACGGATGAGACTCTGGCCGCCGCGGGCGTGAAGCGCCGCGGCCGGCGAGCAACCATTCATATTTCCAAAAGGGAGTGATGATGCAAAAGCAATTCAAGCAACTGGTTCTGCTGGCTGCACTGGTGCCGACGTTCGCGATGGCGCAAGCGCTGTCGAATTCCGCACCGGCTGCGACCGCGGCAGCTGCGCCGATCGACGCCGACAAGAAGGCGGCGATCAAGGATCTGCTCGACGCGATCGACGCGCCGAAGCTCGTGTCGGCAATCGGCAACAGCGCCGAGATGCAGGCAAAGCAACTCGTGCCGGCGATCCTGTCGGACGCGCTGTCGGAAAACAAGACGCTGAACGACAAGCAAAAGCAAGCCGCCGTGCCGACGCTGCAGAAGAACGCGGTGCCGAAGCTGGTTGACGGCGCGGGCAAGGTGTTCGGCACGCAGCAGTTCCAGAACGACGCGATGTCGGCTCAGTACGACGCTTACGCGAAGTACTACAGCACGTCGGAGATCAAGGATCTGACGACGTTCTACAAGAGCCCGACGGGCCGCAAGTTCATCCAGGTTCAGGATCAGGTCGGCCGCGACGTGGTCAACGGCCTGATGCAGAAGTACATGCCGCAAGCGATCCAGGCAACGCGTACGCAGGCTGACAAGGAAGTCGCTGCAGTCAAGCCGGGCAAGTAAGCCGTCCGGGCACGCCGCCCGGCCGTTCGGCCGGGTTTGGCGGGAGCCTGATGACAGTGCGATAATGGCCGTTTGCGCGCGAGCGCAAGCGGCCATTCCTTTTCTGGCGCGGTTCTTTCTGCCGGCGGCAAGCCGGTCGCGTCCCTCCCGAGGTTTTCACGATGCGCGTCTTTAATTTCTCCGCCGGTCCTGCGGCGCTCCCCGAGGAAGTGCTGCGGCAGGCCGCCGACGAAATGCTCGACTGGCACGGCAGCGGCATGAGCGTGATGGAGATGAGCCATCGCGGCAAGGAATTCATGTCGATCCACGAGGCAGCGCTGACCGACCTGCGCGAGCTGCTCGATGTGCCGGCCAGCCACCGGATCCTGTTCCTGCAGGGCGGCGGCATTGCCGAGAACGCGATCGTGCCGATGAACCTGCTTGGTTCGCGCAAGACCGCCGACTTCGTCGTGACGGGTTCGTGGTCGCAGAAGTCGTTCAACGAAGCGAAGAAATACGGCACGCCGCATCTGGCCGCATCCGGCAAGACGGCCGACGGTTTCACGCGCGCGCCCGCCCGCGCCGAATGGCAGCTGTCGGACGATCCGGCCTACGTGCATCTGTGCACGAACGAGACGATCGACGGCGTCGAGACGTTCGAGATTCCCGACCTCGGCGACGTGCCGCTCGTCGCGGACGTGTCGTCACACATTTTGTCGCGTCCGATGGACGTCGCGAAGTACGGCGTGTTGTTCGGCGGCGCGCAGAAGAACATTGGGATGGCCGGCGTGACCGTCGTGATCGTGCGAGAGGATCTGCTCGATCGCGCGCTGTCGATCTGTCCGTCCGCATTCGAATGGAAGACCGTCGCCGCGAACAACTCGCTGTACAACACGCCGCCTACTTATGCGATCTACATCGCGGGCCTCGTGTTCCAGTGGCTGAAGCGGCAGGGCGGCCTCGAGGCGATCGAGGCGCGCAATATCGAGAAGGCGAAGCTGCTCTACGACACGATCGATGCGAGCAGTTTCTATCTGAACAAGGTCGAGCCGGCGGTGCGGTCGCGTATGAACGTGCCCTTTTTCCTGGCCGACGAAACGCGCAACGAAGACTTCCTTGCCGGCGCAAAGGCGCGCGGGCTGCTGCAGCTGAAGGGCCACAAGTCCGTCGGCGGCATGCGGGCGTCGATCTACAACGCGGTGCCGCTCGAGGGCGTGAAAGCGCTCGTCGAGTACATGAAGGACTTCGAACAGCGCGGCGCCTGAGCGCGCGCTGTTCAAACAGCACGGCAACTACGCATGGACGACGAACTGAATTCCCGCCTGAAACCGCTGCGCGACCGCATCGATGCGATCGACGCGCAGCTGATCGCGCTCCTCAATCAGCGCGCCGCGGTGGCGCTCGAGGTGGGCGAGGTCAAGAAGCATTTCAATGCGCCGGTGTTCCGGCCGGAGCGCGAGCTGCAGGTGATCGCGCGCCTGCAGGACATGAGCGCGGGACCGCTCGCGAGCGAGCACATTAGCGCCATCTGGCGCGAGATCATGGCCGCGAGCCGCGCGCTCGAACAGACGATCCACGTCGCGTTCCTCGGGCCGGTCGGCACGTACAGCGAACAGGCGATGTTCGAGTACTTCGGCCAGTCGATCGAAGGGCTGCCGTGTCCGTCGATCGATGAGGTATTCCGCTCGGTCGAGGCAGGCGCGTCCGCATTCGGCATCGCGCCGGTCGAGAACTCGACCGAAGGTGCGGTGTCGCGCACGCTCGACCTGCTGCTGCAGACGCAGTTGCTGATCAGCGGTGAACTCGCGCTGCCGATCCATCACAACCTGCTCACGCAGAGCGGCACGCTCGACGGCGTGACGCGCGTCTGCGCGCATGCGCAGGCGCTCGCGCAATGCCAGCAGTGGCTTGCCGCGAACGCGCCGCAGCTCGAGCGGCAAGCGGTGTCGAGCAATGCGGAGGCCGCGCGTCTCGCGGCGGCGGATCCGAGCGTCGCGGCGATCGCAGGCGACCGCGCAGCCGCGCACTACGGCCTGCAGATCGCGTTCTCGCTGATTCAGGACGATCCGCACAATCGCACGCGCTTCGTGATCGTCGGCAAGCAGCCGGCCGGACAGAGCGGTCACGACCAGACGTCGCTGATCGTGTCGGTGAAGAACGAGCCGGGCGCGGTGTTCAAGCTGCTCGAACCGCTCGCGCGGCACGGTGTGTCGATGACGCGCTTCGAGTCGCGCCCCGCGCGGGTCGGCACGTGGGAGTATTACTTCTACATCGACATCGAAGGGCACCGGGACGAGCCAGCCGTGGCCGCCGCGCTCGCGGAGCTCGGCCAGAAGGCCGCGTTCCTGAAGATACTCGGTTCGTATCCGCGCGCGCGCTGACGCGCAGCGGCCCGTCGCCTGCACTGAGCAGGCGGCGCGGCGAAGCGGGCGGGGCAGGCCGGGCGGCGCTGCCCAAGGCGGGTTCGGGCGGTATCCGGTGCAGGTCGCGCCGGGTGCGGGCCCGTTGCCCGGAATCTGGACTTCCGTGCGCGGGGCGTCGTTCCGCGCGCGTCACTTGGCTCTTGTCGTGTCAGGCTTTGCATTCAACAAACTTGTCATCTTCGGCGTCGGCCTGATCGGCGGATCGCTGGCGCGCGCGCTGCGCGAGCGCACACCGGGTGGCGCGGGCGAAGTCGTCGGCGTCGGTCGTTCGCGTGCAACGGTCGATCGCGCGCTCGCGCTCGGCGTGATCGATCGCGCGGTGGCGCTCGACGACGATGCGCAACTGCGCGACGCACTTGCCGGCGCCGATCTCGTATTGCTGGCTGCGCCCGTCGCGCAAACGGGCCCGTTGCTCGCGCGCATCGCGCCGTGGCTTGACGCTGCGACGATCGTCACCGACGCTGGCAGTACCAAGTCCGACGTCGTTACGGCGGCACGCGATGCGTTCGGTGCGCGGATTGCGCAATTCGTGCCGGGCCATCCGATCGCCGGGCGCGAATCGAGCGGCGTCGAGGCCGCGCTGCCGGATCTGTACGTCGGTCGCAACGTCGTGCTGTGTCCGTTGCCGGAGAACGCGCCCGAAGCGGTCGCGCGGATCGACGCGATGTGGCGGGCGACCGGCGCCGACGTGCGCACCATGAGCACGGCGCAGCACGATCGCGTGTTCGCGTCGATCAGTCATCTGCCGCACGTGCTGTCGTTCGCGCTCGTAGAGCAAATTCTCGGCGAGACGGATGCCGAACTGAAATTCTCGTACGCGGCGGGCGGCTTCCGCGACTTCACGCGGATCGCGGCGTCGAGCCCGGAAATGTGGCGCGACGTGTGTGTCGCGAACCGCGCGGCGCTGCTCGATGAGCTCGACGGCTACACGCGCGTGCTCGCCCGGCTGCGTGCGGCGATCGACGCCGGCGATGGCGCGGCGCTCGAAGCCGTGTTCACTCGCTCGCGTGCTGCACGCAAGGCCTGGCAGGAACGTGGCGCGCAGCCCGCTGCCGAACCGGTCAAGAAATAACAGGAAACAGGACGATTCCCATGGACTATCTCGATCTCGGCCCATATTCCAGCGCATCGGGCACCGTGCGCCTGCCCGGCTCGAAAAGCATCTCGAACCGCGTGCTGCTGCTCGCGGCGCTTGCTGAAGGCGATACGACGATCACCAACCTGCTGGATTCCGACGACACGCGCGTGATGCTCGACGCGCTCGGCAAGCTTGGTGTGAAGCTCGCGCGCGAGGGCGACACCTGTGTCGTCACCGGCACGCGCGGCGCGTTCACCGCGAAGACCGCCGATCTGTTCCTCGGCAACGCGGGCACCGCGGTGCGACCGTTGACGGCGGCGCTCGCAGTCAACGGCGGCGACTATCGCGTGCACGGCGTGCCGCGCATGCACGAGCGGCCGATCGGCGACCTCGTCGACGGCCTGCGGCAGATCGGCGCGCAGATCGACTACGAGCAAAACGAAGGCTTTCCGCCGCTGCGGATCAAGCCTGCCGCGATCACGGTCGACGCGCCGATCCGCGTGCGCGGCGACGTGTCGAGCCAGTTCCTCACCGCGCTGCTGATGACGCTGCCGCTCGTGAAGGCGAAGGACGGCAGGATCGTCGTCGAAGTCGACGGCGAATTGATCTCGAAGCCGTACATCGACATCACGATCCGGCTGATGGCGCGCTTCGGCGTGACCGTCGAGCGCGACGGCTGGCAGCGCTTCGTCGTGCCGGCCGGCGTCCGCTACCGTTCGCCGGGGCGCATCATGGTCGAGGGCGATGCATCGTCGGCCTCGTACTTCCTCGCGGCCGGCGCGCTCGGCGGCGGCCCGCTGCGCGTCGAGGGCGTGGGGCGCGCGAGCATCCAGGGCGACGTCGGCTTCGCGAACGCGCTGATGCAGATGGGCGCGAACGTATCGATGGGCGACGACTGGATCGAAGTGCGCGGCATCGGCCATGACCATGGCAAGCTCGAGCCGATCGACATGGACTTCAACCTGATTCCCGACGCGGCGATGACCATCGCGGTCGCGGCGCTGTTCGCGAGCGGCACGAGCACGCTGCGCAACATCGCGAGCTGGCGCGTGAAGGAAACCGACCGCATCGCCGCGATGGCGACCGAACTGCGCAAGGTCGGCGCGATCGTCGAGGAAGGCCCGGACTATCTGGTCGTTACGCCGCCGCAACGGCTCACGCCGAATGCAGCGATCGACACGTACGACGATCACCGGATGGCGATGTGCTTCTCGCTCGTCAGCCTGGGCGGCGTGCCCGTGCGGATCAACGATCCGAAGTGCGTCGGCAAGACGTTCCCCGACTATTTCGACCGCTTTGCCGCGCTCGCCAAAGCCTGACCCGACAGTTCCGATGAAATCGACCCGACCCTTTCACCCGACCCCCGTCATCACGATCGACGGTCCGACCGCTTCCGGCAAGGGGACCGTCGCGGCGCTCGTCGCCGCGCATCTCGGCTTTCACCTGCTCGACAGCGGCGCGCTGTACCGGCTCGCCGCGCTCGCGAGCGTGCGCTACGGCATCGCGGCGGAGGATGTCGACGCGCTCGTGAAGCTGATCGACGATCTTCACATCACGTTCCGCGAGGGCTGCGCGCAGCTCGACGGCGTCGACGTGTCGAACGACATCCGCGCCGAAGCGGTCGGCAACCGCGCGTCGGCCATTGCCGTGCACGGGCCGGTGCGTACCGCGCTCGTCGCGCGCCAGCGCGCGTTCCGCAAGACGCCGGGCCTCGTTGCCGACGGCCGCGACATGGGCACTGTGATCTTCCCGGACGCCGTGCTGAAGGTGTTCCTGACGGCCAGTGCCGAGGCTCGCGCGACCAGGCGGCATAAGCAATTGATGCAAAAAGGTTTTTCTGCTAATATTGATAACTTGCTCCGGGATCTTCGTGAACGTGACGCGCGCGACAGCAATCGCGCAGCCGCGCCGCTGAAGCCTGCGGCAGATGCCAAGCTGCTCGATACGTCGGCGCTTTCGGTTGATGAAGCAGTCGACCAGGTGCTGCAGTGGTACCGAACGCTCGGTCAGCCCGCCTGAGAAGGCGGGCAGCAGTAGGTGCTTTGCGCGAGAAGCGCGGAGCGTGTTTCGAACCCTTAACCCCGTGTGGCTTCGATCTGGCCCTTTCAGCCTGCCATTCCGGCCGGCGTGGCACAGCGATCCATGCACAATCAGATTTTTATGTCCGACCTGCAAACCTCCAACCCGAATACTGAATCTTTCGCGGCTCTGTTCGAAGAGTCGCTGACCCGCCAAGACATGCGCGCCGGCGAAGTGATTTCCGCCGAAGTCGTGCGCGTCGACCACAACTTCGTGGTCGTCAATGCAGGCCTGAAGTCCGAGGCTTACATTCCGATCGAGGAATTCCTGAACGATCAGGGCGAGGTTGAGGTGCAGTCGGGCGATTTCGTGTCCGTCGCGATCGACGCACTCGAAAACGGCTACGGCGACACGATCCTGTCGCGCGACAAGGCGAAGCGCCTTGCATCGTGGCTGTCGCTGGAAAAGGCTCTCGACAACAACGAACTCGTCACCGGCACGATCACCGGCAAGGTGAAGGGCGGCATGACCGTGATGGTCAACGGCATCCGCGCGTTCCTGCCGGGTTCGCTGGTCGACACGCGTCCGGTCAAGGACACGACCCCGTACGAAGGCAAGACGCTCGAATTCCGCGTGATCAAGCTCGATCGCAAGCGTAACAACGTCGTGCTGTCGCGTCGTGCAGTGATCGAAGCAACGCAAGGCGAAGAGCGCGCAAAGCTGCTCGAGACGCTGAAGGAAGGCGCGATCGTCAACGGCGTGGTCAAGAACATCACCGACTACGGCGCGTTCGTCGACCTCGGCGGCATCGACGGCCTGCTGCACATCACCGACATCGCATGGCGTCGTGTGCGTCACCCGAGCGAAGTCCTGTCGGTTGGCCAGGAAGTCACCGCGAAGATCCTCAAGTTCGATCAAGAGAAGAACCGCGTCTCGCTGGGCATCAAGCAACTGGGCGACGATCCGTGGGAAGGCATCTCGCGCCGTTACCCGTCGGGCACGCGCCTGTTCGGCAAGGTCACGAACATCACCGACTACGGCGCATTCGTCGAAGTGGAATCGGGCATCGAAGGCCTCGTCCACGTGTCGGAAATGGACTGGACCAACAAGAACGTTGCTCCGTCGAAGGTTGTCCAGCTGGGCGACGAAGTCGAAGTCATGGTCCTCGAGATCGACGAAGACCGTCGTCGTATCAGCCTCGGCATGAAGCAGTGCAAGCCGAATCCGTGGGATGACTTCAGCCGCAACTTCAAGAAGGGCGACAAGATCACGGGCGCAATCAAGTCGATCACCGACTTCGGCGTGTTCATCGGTCTGCCGGGCGGCATCGACGGCCTGGTCCACCTGTCGGACCTGTCGTGGAGCGAAGCCGGCGAAGAAGCCGTTCGCAAGTACAAGAAGGGCGACGAAGTCGAGGCGATCGTGCTCGGTATCGACGTCGAGAAGGAGCGTATTTCGCTCGGCATCAAGCAGCTCGAAGGCGACCCGTTCAGCAACTACGTTGCAATGAACGACAAGGGTTCGATCGTCGACGGCGTGGTGAAGTCGGTCGATGCGAAGGGCGCTGTCGTCACGCTGACGGGCGACATCGAAGGCTACCTGCGCGCGTCGGAAATCTCGCAGGATCGCGTCGAAGACGCACGCAACGTGCTGAAGGAAGGCGACAAGGTCAACGCGATGGTGATCAACATCGATCGCAAGTCGCGTGGCATCAACCTGTCGATCAAGGCGAAGGATTCGGCTGAACAACAGGAAGCGATCCGCGGCCTGCAGTCGGACACCAGCGCTGCTGCGACCGGTACGACCAACCTCGGCGCGCTGCTGAAGGCGAAGCTCGACGGCCAGAACCAGTAAGCCTCACGAGGTCTGCTGAAGTATGACCAAATCCGAGTTGGTCGCGCAGCTGGCACTGCGATTTCCGCAACTTGTCCTCAAGGATGCGGATTTCGCGGTGAAAACGATGCTCGATGCAATGTCCGACGCTTTGTCGAAAGGGCATCGCATCGAAATTCGGGGTTTCGGCAGCTTCGGCCTCAACCGTCGCCCGGCGCGCGTTGGGCGCAACCCGAAGTCGGGGGAGAAAGTGCAGGTGCCCGAGAAGTTCGTGCCTCACTTCAAGCCCGGCAAGGAATTGCGTGAACGCGTCGACGGCCGCGCCGGCGAGCCGTTGAAAGCTGATGATCCGGACGACGAGCGTTGAGCGTCGTGCGGCTTGCCCGGAATCCGTCCGGCGAAGGCTGAAGAAAAAAGCGCCCCTTGCGGGCGCTTTTTTCATTTCCGGCGGCTGCGTGACAACGTGTACCCGCAGGATGTGCGGTGACGCGGAAACGCTTCCTTTACAATACGGGTCGATTCGGCGCCGCGAAGGGGAGTCGCGCGCCACGGCAAACCTCAACAAAGAGAGGGCTACATGAAGTTTATCGTCTGGCTGATCCGGGTATTGGTGTTCGTGCTGTTGCTGGTGCTCGCGCTGGCCAATACGCAAACCGCGACGCTGAATTTCGTTGCCGGCTACGCATGGCAAGCGCCGCTGATCCTGATCGGCCTCGCGTTCTTCGTCGTGGGGCTGCTGGCCGGCCTGCTGTCCGCGCTGCCGGCGATCTTCCGCATGCGCCTCGAGAACGGGCGCCTGAAGCGCGATCTGCGTACGGCGCGCGAAACCCCGGCCGTCGTCGACCAGCCGCCGATGCCGCCCGTCATTTAACACGGACGCCGCGCGACCCTGGCGCGGTTTTCGTCTCTGCTTCGATATTTCGCATGGATCTGGATTTTTGGTGGTTGCTCGCGATTCCGGTGGCGTTCGCGCTCGGCTGGGCGGCGTCACGCTATGACCTGAAGAACCTCCTGTCGGAGAGCGCCAACCTGCCGCGATCGTATTTCCGCGGCCTGAACTTTCTGTTGAACGAACAACCGGACAAGGCGATCGACGCGTTCATCGAGGTCGCGAAGCTCGACCCCGAGACGGTCGAGTTGCACTTCGCGCTCGGCAACCTGTTTCGCCGCCGTGGCGAAACGGACCGTGCGATCCGCGTGCATCAGAACCTGCTGAGCCGCACGGACCTGCCGGTGAACGAGCGCGACCACGCGCTGTACGAGCTCGGCCAGGATTTCCTGAAGGCCGGCCTGCTCGATCGTGCGGAGGAGACCTTCCACCGGCTCGCCGATGGCGATTACGCGCTGGGCGCGCAGCGGGCGCTGCTGACGATCTACGAGATCGAGAAGGACTGGAACAAGTCGATCGATACCGCGAAACGCATCGAATCGATGAGCGACAAACCGCTCGGCACCGAAATCGCGCAGTTCCATTGCGAACTCGCGCAGGAGGCGCTGCAACGCAAGAACGCCGCGGCTGCGGCCGATCAATTGAAGCTCGCGCTTGCAGCGAACCCGCAGAACGTCCGCGCGACGATCCTGTCCGGCGACGCCGCGCAGGCGGCGGGCGATCACGCGGCCGCGATCGAGCACTGGAAGCGTGTCGAAGCGCAGAATCCGGCGTATCTGCCGCTCGTCGCCGACAAGCTGATGAAGGCCTACGTCGCGCTCGGCAAGCCGGTCGAGGGTGCCGAGCTGCTGATGGGCTATGTCGATCGTTATACGTCGAACGACCTGCTCGATATTGCTTATCAGCACATCGCCGGGTTGCGCGGCCAGGAAGCGGCGCACACACTCGCGCGTACGCAGATGGAGAAGTCGCCGAACCTGTCGGGCATGCTGCACCTGCTCGATGCGCAGATCGCGGCCGCCGACGAGCCGCGCCGTAAGGAACTTGAAATGATGCGTGCGCTGATCAAGCAGCGCACCAAGAATCTGCCACGCTATACGTGCCAGAATTGCGGTTTCCGGGCACGGCTCTTCTACTGGCAGTGCCCCGGATGCAGCGGCTGGGAAACCTATGCGCCGCGCCGCGTCGAACCTGCGATGCCGGGCTGATCCCGGCGTTCGACGCGCAAGCGCTGCGGTTGTCGCCGGGCCCGGTCCGGCGGCCAAGTTTGTCATTTACCGGGACGTACCGGAACATCTATGAAAATCACCATCATCGGCACTGGCTATGTCGGTCTCGTCACGGGCTCCTGCCTCGCCGAGATCGGCCACGACGTCTTCTGTCTGGATGTCGATCCGCGCAAGATCGAGATCCTGAACAACGGCGGGATGCCGATTCACGAACCGGGCCTGCTGGACATTATCGCGCGCAACCGCGCGGCAGGACGTCTGCGCTTCTCGACCGACATCGAGGCGAGCGTTGCCCACGGTGAGATCCAGTTCATCGCGGTCGGCACACCGCCCGACGAGGACGGTTCGGCCGACCTGCAATACGTGCTCGAGGCGGCGCGCAACATCGGCCGGTACATGACCGGTTTCAAGGTGATCGTCGACAAGTCGACGGTGCCGGTCGGCACCGCGCAGCGCGTGCGCGCGGTGGTCGACGAGGCACTCGGCGCGCGCGGCCTTGCGGGCAGCGTCGCGCACCGTTTCTCGGTCGTGTCGAATCCGGAATTCCTGAAGGAAGGCGCGGCAGTCGAGGACTTCATGCGCCCGGACCGAATCATCATCGGTGTCGACGACGACGAGACGGGCACGGTGGCGCGCGAGAAGATGAAGAAGCTGTACGCGCCGTTCAACCGCAATCACGAGCGCACGATCTACATGGACGTGCGTTCGGCGGAATTCGCGAAATATGCGGCGAATGCGATGCTCGCGACGCGCATTTCGTTCATGAACGAGATGTCGAACCTCGCCGACAAGGTCGGTGCCGACATCGAAGCCGTGCGCCGCGGGATCGGTTCCGATCCGCGCATCGGCTATCACTTCCTGTACGCGGGCGTTGGTTACGGCGGCTCGTGCTTCCCGAAGGACGTGCAGGCGTTGATTCGCACCGCGAGCGAAAACGGTCAGCCGCTGCGCATCCTGGAGGCCGTCGAAGCGGCCAACTCCGCACAGAAGGACGTGCTGATCGGCAAGATCGAGCAGCGCTTCGGCGCAGACCTGAACGGCCGCGAATTCGCGGTCTGGGGCCTCGCGTTCAAGCCGAACACGGACGACATGCGCGAGGCGCCGAGCCGTCGGCTGATCGCCGCGCTGCTCGGGCGTGGCGCGACCGTGCGCGCGTACGATCCGGTCGCGATCGACGAGGCGCGCCGTGTGTTCGCGCTCGATCTCGGTGAGGCTCCCGACGCGCTTGCGCGCCTGCACTTCGTCGATACCCAGGACGCGGCCGTGACCGCCGCGGATGCGCTCGTGATCGTCACCGAATGGAAGGAATTCAGGAGCCCGGATTTCACTCGCCTGAAGGCCGAACTGAAGGCGCCGGTGATCTTCGACGGACGCAATCTGTACGAGCCGGACGCGATGGCCGAACTCGGCATCGACTACCATGCGATCGGGCGTCCGCATGTCGACCCCCAGTCCTCTCCCCGTGGATGAACGCACGATGACTACCCTTCGCGAAGTGGTGCCGGTGCCGCGCGCGCAGCTCGCGCGTTCGCGCGTGCTCGTGGTCGGTGACGTGATGCTCGACCGCTACTGGTTCGGCAACGTCGAGCGCATTTCTCCGGAAGCACCGGTTCCTGTCGTGCACGTGCAGCGCCAGGAAGAGCGGCTTGGCGGTGCGGCCAACGTCGCGCGCAACGCGGTGACGCTCGGCGGTCAGGCCGGGCTCCTGTGCGTGGTTGGCTGCGACGAGCCGGGCGAGCGCATCGTCGAATTGCTCGACAGCAGCGGTGTGACGCCCCATCTCGAACGCGATGCGTCACTGCCGACGACGATCAAGCTGCGCGTGCTCGCGCGCCAGCAGCAGCTGCTGCGCGTCGACTTCGAGGCGATGCCGACGCACGAGGTGCTGCTCGCCGGGCTCGCGCGTTTCGATGCGCTGCTGCCGCAGCACGACGTCGTGCTGATGTCGGATTACGCGAAAGGCGGTCTGACGCACGTGACCACGATGATCGAGAAGGCGCGCGCGGCCGGCAAGCCAGTGCTCGTCGATCCAAAGGGCGGCGACTGGGCGCGCTATCGCGGCGCATCGCTGATCACGCCGAACCGTGCCGAGTTGCGCGAGGTCATCGGCCAGTGGCAATCGGAAGACGACCTGCGCGCGCGTGTCGCGAAGCTGCGTGCGGAGCTCGATCTCGACGCGTTGCTGCTCACACGTTCGGAAGAGGGGATGACGCTTTTTTCCGCAGCGGGCGAACTGCACGCACCGGCGCTCGCGCGCGAGGTGTATGACGTGTCCGGCGCAGGCGATACCGTGATCGCGACGGTCGCGACGATGCTCGGTGCCGGCGTGCCGCTCGTCGATGCCGTCGTGCTCGCGAACCGTGCGGCAGGCATCGTGGTCGGCAAGCTGGGTACGGCCACGGTAGCCTACGACGAGCTGTTTCACTGAGCGCATTCGGCGGCGCGCCGAGCGGGCCGCACGTATTTCTTGCAGTTTTTCAGGCAGAACGACCATGACCATCATCGTCACCGGCGCAGCCGGTTTTATCGGCGCGAACATCGTCAAGGCGCTCAACGAGCGCGGCGAGTCGCGCATCATCGCGGTCGACAATCTGACGCGCGCGGACAAGTTCCGCAATCTCGTCGATTGCGAGATCGACGACTATCTCGACAAGACGGAATTCGTCGAGCGCTTCGCGCGCGGCGATTTCGGCAAGGTACGCGCGGTATTCCATGAAGGCGCCTGTTCGGACACGATGGAAACCGACGGCCGCTACATGATGGACAACAACTTCCGCTACAGTCGCGCGGTGCTCGATGCGTGCCTCGCGCAGGGCGCGCAGTTCCTGTACGCGTCGTCGGCCGCGATCTACGGCGGCTCGACGCGTTTCGTCGAGGAGCGCGAAGTCGAGGCGCCGCTGAACGTCTACGGCTATTCGAAGTTCCTGTTCGACCAGGTGATCCGCCGCGTGCTGCCGAGCGCGAAGAGCCAGATCGCCGGGTTCCGCTACTTCAACGTGTACGGTCCGCGCGAGACACACAAGGGCCGCATGGCGTCGGTCGCGTTCCACAACTTCAACCAGTTCCGCGCGGAAGGCAAGGTCAAGCTGTTCGGCGAGTACAACGGTTATGCGCCGGGCGAGCAGACGCGCGACTTCGTGTCGGTCGAGGACGTCGCGAAGGTGAACCTGTTCTTCTTCGATCATCCGGAGAAATCGGGCATCTTCAACCTCGGCACCGGCCGGGCACAACCGTTCAACGACATCGCATCGACGGTCGTGAACACGCTGCGCGCGCTCGACAACCTGCCGCCGCTGACGCTCGCGCAGCAGGTCGAGCAAGGGCTGATCGAATACGTGCCGTTCCCGGATGCGCTGCGCGGCAAGTACCAGTGCTTCACGCAGGCCGACCAGACGAAACTGCGTGCTGCCGGCTACGATGCGCCGTTCCTGACGGTGCAGGAGGGTGTCGATCGCTACGTGCGTTGGCTATCCGGCCAGGTTTAAGCCTGCGCGTCGCATCGCTAGACTGGGTCTCACGGTCGGCAGCCGCCGACCGTTTTCATCGGAGATCCAGTACATGATCAGGAAATGGTTTGCCGCCGCCGCCATGTTCGGCGCGATCGCGTCGGCCTGGGCGGCCGTCGACGTCAACACCGCGAACGAAGATGCACTCGTCGGCATCAAGGGCATCGGTCCCGCGCGAGCGAAGGCGATTCTCGACGAGCGCGGTGCACGGGGGGCTTTCAGGAATGCAGACGATCTCTCATCGCGCGTGAAAGGCATGGGCGGCCATACGGTCGAGCGCCTTCAGCGGGAAGGGTTGACGATCGGTACGGCCGGCCCAGGTGCTGCGGCACCGGCCGCGGGCAAGCCCGCGGCGGCGACGCCGGCTGCGGCACCTGCCCGCACCGCGCAGAAGTAACGCACGCAAGACAAAGGGCTCCTTCAGCCGCCGTCGTTGCGACGGCTTCCCGCGGCATGCCGCGGGTTTTTTGCGTGCATGCTGCAAATGCACAGTCGTCAATCGTGCGGCACATCTATTCCATCGTCACAATGGGGTTGCCGGCGCGAGCCCCGGTGCTGGTTTACAATCAATCGATTGATCGGCCTCGCACTCACGGTATCTCCATGGCTTACAAAACTATCGAAGACACGATCGGCAACACGCCGCTCGTGCAACTGGTCCGCCTGCCGGACGACGAGATTCGCGCACGCAACAACGTGGTGCTCGCGAAGCTGGAAGGGAACAATCCGGCCGGCTCCGTGAAGGATCGCCCTGCGCTGTCGATGGTCAGCAAGGCCGAGGCGCGCGGTCGCATCAAGCCGGGCGATACGCTGATCGAGGCGACGAGCGGCAACACGGGCATCGCGCTCGCGATGGCAGCGGCGATCCGCGGCTACAAGATGGTGCTGATCATGCCGGAGGATCTGTCGATCGAGCGTCGCCAGAGCATGGCCGCCTACGGCGCCGAAATCATCCTGACGCCCGTAAAGGGCGGGATGGAACTGGCGCGCGACCTCGCGGAGCAGATGCAGCGCGAAGGCAAGGGGGTGATTCTCGATCAGTTCGGGAACCCTGACAATCCGATCGCGCACTACGAAGGAACTGGCCCGGAGATCTGGCGCGACACCGAGGGGCGCGTCACGCACTTCGTGTCGGCGATGGGCACGACGGGCACGATCATGGGCACGTCGCGCTTTCTGAAGGAACAGAATGCGGCGATCGAGATCGTCGGCGCGCAGCCGGAAGAAGGGTCGCGTATTCCGGGCATTCGCAAGTGGCCGGAAGCCTATATGCCGACGATCTTCGATCGCAGCCGCGTCGATCGCGTCGAGAGCGTGAGTCAGGCCGCGTCCGAAACGATGGCGCGTCGGCTCGCGGCCGTCGAAGGCATCTTTGCCGGTATCTCGTCGGGTGGCGCATGCGAAGTCGCGATGCGTATCGCGCGTCAGGTCGAGAACGCGACGATCGTGTTCATCGTCTGCGATCGCGGCGACCGCTACCTGTCGACCGGCGTATTTCCTGCCTGAGCCCGAACGGCATCAGCAGCGTCACGCGATAAAAAAAGCGCCGCATGAGCGGCGCTTTTTCTTTGCGCGGACCGTGCTTATTGCGCCGGCGCTTCCGTGTCCGCCGCAGGCAGCGGCAGCGCGCCGTTCGCTTCCATCTGCGCCTTCACGGCTTCGCCGAGCTGGTACACGGCGAGTGCGTAGAAGAAGCTGCGGTTGTAGCGCGTCAGCACGTAGAAGTTCTTGAGGCCGAGCATGTATTCGGTCGCGCTTCCCGGCGACGGCAGATCGACCACGGTGACCGGCGTGCCAGCTTCGGTGGTGATGTTGACCATCGGCTCGTTGAGCGTCATGCCGGCGCGCAGAAGTTGCGACAGTGCCCAGTGCGGTTCGGGCTGACCGTCCGCGGCCGCCTGGGCAATGCCGAGGCTGCCCGTGTCGGGCGTGATTCGCCAGACTACCGGGCGATCGGTTTCCCAGCCGTGCTGCTTCAGGTAGTTCGCGACGCTGCCGATCGCATCGGCAGGACTGCTGCGCAGATCGACGTGGCCGCCGCCGTCGTAATCAACCGCATACTCGCGGATGCTGCTCGGCAGGAACTGCGGGATGCCGATCGCGCCCGTGTACGAGCCGAGCACGGTAGTCGGGTCGAGCTGGTTGTCGCGGGTCCAGACGAGGAAGTCCTCGAGATTCTTGCGGAACGTTGCCTGGCGACTGTCGCGATTCGGCGTGTCCGGGTAGTCGAACGTGAGCGTCGTCAGCGCATCGAGCACGCGGAAGTTGCCCATGTAGCGGCCGTAGATCGTTTCGACGCCGATGATGCCGACGATCACTTCGGGCGGCACGCCGAATTCCTCGGACGCGCGCTGCAGCGTCGCCTGGTTCGCCTTCCAGAATTTCACGCCCGCGTTGATGCGGATCGGTTCGATGAAACGCGAACGATAGACGCGCCAGTTCTTTACCGAAGGCGTCGGAGCCGGCTTCACGAGCTTCACGGCGGTGGCCGAGTAGCTGATGCGCGAGAACAGCGCATGCAGGCTTGTGGAATCGAAGCCGTTGCGGCTCACCATCTCGTCGATGAACGCATCGACCTTCGCGTTGTTCGCGTAGCGCTGCGGAACGATTTCCTCTTCGAAGGTCTGCCCTTGCGGCGCCGGCTGCTGCGGTTGCGCCTGCGCGACGCGCGTGCCGGGAGACTTCGCGGGCTGCGTCTGCGCGACGGCGGGCGCGGCCGCCACGGTAGCGGCGACGGCAGCAGCAACGAGCGGAACGCGAACGCTAAACAGTGCGGAGAGAAGGGCGGCAGGCTTGCTGGAATTCATGTCGAAGCGGGCGGACAGGGCGGTGGGGTTCGGCGCAGTATACCCGACGCATCCTGCGTGCCGGGGCGAAGCAGCGTACCGTTGTGGTAAGTTAGCGGCGAATTCGCGGCAGACGATGGACATTATTGATGGAGACCTGCGGCGCACCCCGCGTCGCGGATGACAGATTATGGCAACCGCCTTCTATACGCACCCCGACTGCATGCTGCACGAGATGGGGGAATGGCATCCGGAATGCCCGGCCCGCCTGTCGGCGATCCAGGATCAACTGATCGCGAGCCGCATCGACGACCTGATCGTGCACGAAACCGCGCCGTTCGCGAGCGAGGTGGCGCTGGGCCGCGTGCATACGCAGGCCCACATCGACTACATCCGCAGCATGACGCCCGTCGACGGCTACGTCGAGATCGATCCCGACACGCTGATGAACCGCGACACGTGGCGCGCCGCGCTGCGTGCGGCCGGCGCGTCGATCGCGGCGACCGACGCCGTGATCGAAGGCCGCTACGCGAATGCGTTCTGCAGCGTGCGGCCGCCCGGCCATCACGCGGAGCCCGCGCGCGCGATGGGTTTCTGCTTTTTCAACAACGTCGCGATCGGCGCGCGGCATGCGCTAGACGTCCACGGCCTCGAGCGCGTCGCGATCGTCGATTTCGACGTGCACCACGGCAACGGCACCGAAGCCGCGTTCGCGAACGACGAGCGGGTGCTGATGTGCAGCTTCTTCCAGCATCCGCTATACCCGTTCTCGGGCGTCGATCACCAGGCGCCGAACATGGTCAACCTGCCGATGCCTGCGCGCAGCAACGGGATGGCGATCCGCGAAGCGGTCGACATGTTCTGGCTGCCGCGTCTCGACGCGTTCAAGCCGCAGATGCTGTTCGTGTCGGCCGGTTTCGACGCGCATCGAGAGGACGACATCGGCAGCCTCGGTCTCGTCGAGGCCGATTTCGAATGGCTGACCGCGCAGATCGTCGACGTCGCGCGCCGGCATGCGCAGGGCCGCATCGTGAGCTGTCTCGAGGGCGGCTACAACCTGTCCGCGCTCGGCCGCAGCGTCGTGGCGCACCTGCGCGTGCTGGCCGGCATCTGACCGGGAGCGGGGCGGCGCGCGCTCAGCGCGCCTGCACGTGCGCGTGAATCCACTCGATCAGCGCATCGATCACGCGGTCGCGCTCGAGATCGTTCATCGTTTCGTGGAACCCGCCTTCGTATAGCGTCAGCGTGCGATCGGGCGAGCCGACGCGTGCGCCGAACGCGCGGCTTCCGTCGGGCTCGGTCAGCTTGTCCTCGGTGCCGTGATAGACGAGCACCGGCACGCGCAGCGCGCCGCGACCGCGCTCGATGCGCGCCATCGCGTCGAGGATCTCGGCGCCGGTGCGCGCCGGCACCGCGCCGTGGTGCACGAGCGGGTCGGCACGATTGGCCGCGACGACGGCCGGATCGCGCGACAGCAGCGCCGCGTCGATCCTGATCGCGGGGAAGCTCGGCCACACGCGGGTGATGAAGCGGCTCATCGCGAGCATCCAGCGCGGCACGTCGCGTCCCGGCGCGAGCGCCGGGCTCGACAGCACGAGGCCCGCCAGCGCGTGGCCGCGAATCGGCGCGCGTTCGATTGCATACAGCGCCGCGACGGCGCCGCCCATGCTGTGCCCCATCAGGAAGAGCGGCGTATCGTCGCGGGCGGCTTCGGCGACGAGGGCATCCGCATCGTTCAGGTAATCGTCGAAACGCTCGACCCACGCGCGTTTACCGGGCGACTGGCCGTGCCCGCGCAGATCGATCGCCAGCACGTCGATGCCGGCCGCGTTCAATCTGGCCGCGAGCGCCGCGTAGCGGCCCGCATGCTCGGCGAGGCCATGCACGAGAGCAATCGTCGCGCGTGGCGGCTCCGTGCCGTCGCCAGCCGGCCAGCGATACGACGCCAGTTCGAGCCCGTCCGCGGTACGGAGCCGGCCCATCCGCGGGTCGGGCGGCGCTGCCGTGTCCCGTGCTGCGATGGCGGCGGGTGCGGCGACCTGCGTGGTGGTGGCGGTCATCTGGCGGGTCCCCTGTTTGGTTGGCATCGGTGTTCCGGATCATAGTCGCGGCACTCACACGGCGGACCAGCAGTGCTCCTCTAATTTCGTCTGGTTATGAAAAGATCGAAATCGATTATTAAGTGGAATGAGGCGTTTGCGGTAAAATCGCCGGCTATTCCAGATGCATCGGCGGCCGACTGGCGGGCTTCGCCAGTCGGCCGCCGTTTTGTTTACATGATCGAATTACGCAATCTGTCGCAGCGTTTCCCCGGGCCGACCGGCTGGGTCGACGCATTGCACAACGTCAATCTGACGATCCCGCAGGGCGAGGTGTTCGGCATCATCGGCCGAAGCGGCGCCGGCAAGAGCACGCTCGTGCGCACCATCAACCTGCTCACGCGGCCGACCGAAGGCAACGTCGTCGTCGGCGGGCTCGATCTCACGCTGCTGTCGGCCGGCGCGCTGCGCGAAGCGCGCCGCGAAATCGGCATGATCTTCCAGCACTTCAACCTGCTGTCGTCGCGCACGGTCTTCGACAACGTCGCGTTGCCGCTCGAGCTTGCTGGCGCGAGCCGTGCCGACATCGAGGCCGCCGTGCTGCCGCTGCTCGACCTCGTCGGGCTGTCCGCGCAGAAGGACCGCTACCCTGCTCAGATCAGCGGCGGCCAGAAGCAGCGCGTCGGCATCGCCCGCGCGCTCGCGAGCAAGCCGAAGGTGCTGCTGTCGGACGAAGCGACGTCGGCGCTCGATCCCGAGACCACGCGCGCGATCCTCGACCTGCTGAAGCGCATCAACCGCGAACTTGGCCTGACGATCGTGCTGATCACGCACCAGATGGAAGTGATCAAGCAAGTATGCGATCGCGTGGCGGTGCTCGACGCGGGGCGCGTGGTCGAGGAAGGCCGCGTGATCGACGTGTTCCTGCAGCCGCATCACGAAGTGACGCGCGCGCTGATCGGCGACGTGATCGCGCAGGAACTGCCGCCCGCGCTGAAGGCACGCGTGGCCGAGCGGCTGAAGACGGGCAGCGGGCATTTGCTGCGGCTCGCGTTCACCGGCTCGGGTGTCGACCAGCCGATCCTGTCGGAGACGATTCGCCGGTACGAACTGGATTTCAACATCCTGCACGGCCAGATCGACGAGATCCAGGGGCAGGCGTTCGGGTCGCTCGCGGTGCTCGCGGGCGGCGAACCGGGCAAGGTCGGGCAGGCGCTCGCGTTCCTGCGCGAGCAAGGTGTGGTGGTAGAGGAGCTTTCGTATGTTGAGTGAGATGTTCGATATGTTCGTGCAGTCGTTCTGGGAGACGCTGATCATGGTCGGCATCTCGGGAGCGGTCGGCGCGCTCGTCGGGATGCCGCTCGGCGTGCTGCTCTACCTGACCGACCGCCAGGGCGTGCTGCAGAACCTCGGCGTGAATCGTGTGCTCGGCGGCATCGTGAACGCGGTGCGCTCGACGCCGTTCATCATCCTGTTGGTTGCGGTCATTCCGTTCACGCGGCTCGTCACGGGGTCGTCGATCGGCACGGCTGCGGCGGTCGTGCCGCTGACGCTCGCGGCCGCGCCGTTCGTCGCGCGACTGGTCGAGACCGCGCTGCGCGAAGTCGACCGCGGGCTGATCGAGGCCGCGCAGTCGATGGGCGCGACGACGTCGCAGATCGTGTTCAAGGTGCTGCTTCCCGAATCGCTGCCTGGCATCGTCGCGGGCCTGACGATCACGTTCGTGTCGCTCGTCGGTTATTCAGCGATGGCCGGTGCGATCGGCGGCGGCGGGCTCGGCGATCTCGGGATCCGCTACGGCTACCAGCGCTATCTGCCGGAAGTCATGTGGACGGTCGTCGCGATCCTGATCGTGTTCGTGCAGATCGTGCAATCGTTCGGCGACTGGCTCGTGCGCCGGCTGAGCCATAAGTAAAACGACATTCATTGGTAGGGGGAGACGATGCAACGACGCTTCATGCTGAAGTTCGCGGTCGCACTCGGTGCGGCCGCGCTGTTCGCGAGCGCGCACGCGCAGGCCGAAACCATCAAGGTGGGCGTGACGGGCGGTCCGCACGCGCAGATCATGGACGTGGTGAAGAAGGTCGCGGCCAAGAGCGGCCTCGACATCCGCATCGTCGAATTCTCGGATTACGTGCAGCCGAACGCGGCGCTCGCGTCGGGCGATCTCGACGCAAACAGCTACCAGCACGATCCTTATCTGCAGGCGCAGGTGAAGGATCGCGGCTACAAGCTGATCAAGGTCGCGGATACCGTCACATTCCCGATGGGCATCTATTCGAAGCGGGTGAAGTCGCTGGCCGAGCTGAAACCCGGCGCGCGCATCGCGGTGCCGAATGATCCGACCAATGGCGGCCGCGCGCTGCTGTTGCTGCAGAAGCAGGGGCTGCTGAAGCTGCGTGCGGACGCCGGGTTGAAGGCGACGCCGCTCGACATCGTCGACAATCCGCGCAAGCTGAAGATCGTCGAACTCGATGCGGCGCAGATTCCGCGTTCGCTCGGCGACGTCGACGCCGCGGCGATCAACACCAACTACGCGATGGAAGCCGGGTTGAAGCCGAAACAGGACGCGATCGCGATCGAGGGCCCGAACGGCCCTTACGCGAACGTTCTCGCGATTCGCGACGCTGACCGGAGCAAGCCGTGGGTCGCAAAGCTGGTAGCGGCCTACCATTCCGCGGAAGTGAAGCAGTTCATCGAACAGAAGTTCGGCGGCGCGGTCATCGCCGCCTGGTAACACGTGGTGCTGGGCGCGCCCGGTGACGATTAGAGTTGATGATCGAAAACCCGGGCTTTGCGTCCGGGTTTTTTCTCTTTTAAAATAAAACGACCGTTCGCTATTGTCGGCGCGCCGAAGAGGAGCGTTATCCTCGATAGCCGCGATGGATTGGTCCGCTTGGCCGCGCAGTCATGAGGCCTCGCTATAGAATGGCCTCTGGTCGTATTCGTAACTTTGGAGCGTGTGCATGAAAATCCTGGTGCCAGTGAAAAGAGTGGTCGATTACAACGTGAAGGTCCGCGTGAAGTCGGACAACACGGGCGTCGACATTGCGAACGTGAAGATGTCGATGAACCCGTTCGACGAAATCGCGGTGGAAGAAGCGGTGCGCCTGAAGGAAGCGGGTGTGGCGACCGAAGTGATCGCGGTGTCGGTCGGTGTGACGCAAGCGCAGGAAACGCTGCGTACGGCGCTGGCGATCGGCGCGGATCGCGCGATCCTCGTCGAGTCGAACGACAGCGTCGAGCCGCTGGCGGTGGCGAAGATCCTGAAGGCGCTGGTCGACAAGGAACAGCCGCAACTCGTGATCCTCGGCAAGCAGGCGATCGACGACGATTCGAACCAGACGGGTCAGATGCTGGCCGCGCTGGCGGGCCTGCCGCAAGCGACGTTCGCGTCGAAGGTCACGATCGCCGATGGCCGCGCCACGGTTGCGCGTGAAGTCGACGGCGGCGCGGAAACGCTGTCGCTTCAACTGCCGGCAGTCGTCACGACCGACCTGCGCCTGAACGAGCCGCGCTACGTGACGCTGCCGAACATCATGAAGGCGAAGAAGAAGCCGCTGGAAACGGTGAAGCCGGAAGACCTGGGCGTGGACGTCACGCCGCGTCTGAAGACGCTGAAGGTGGCCGAGCCGCCGAAGCGCGCGGCCGGCGTGAAGGTGCCGGACGTGAAGACGCTGGTCGAGAAGCTGAAGACCGAAGCCAAGGTGCTGTAAGAGGGAGCGGAAAGAAATGACGATTCTGGTGATTGCAGAACATGACAACGCGTCGATCAAGGCCGCGACGCTGAACACGGTGGCGGCGGCCGCGAAGATTGGCGGCGACATTCACATGCTGGTCGCGGGGCACAACGCGCAGGGCGCGGCCGATGCCGCAGCCAAGATTGCAGGTGTGTCGAAGGTGTTGCTGGCCGACGCGCCGCAGCTCGAAGCGGGCCTGGCGGAAAACGTCGAAGCGACCGCGCTGAACATCGCGAAGGACTACTCGCACATCCTCGCGCCGGCAACCGCCTACGGCAAGAACATCGCGCCGCGCATCGCCGCGAAGCTGGACGTTGCACAGATTTCGGACATCACGGCGGTCGATTCGGCCGACACGTTCGAGCGTCCGATCTACGCAGGCAACGCGATTGCGACGGTTCAGTCGAGCGATCCGATCAAGGTGATCACGGTGCGTGCAACGGGTTTCGATCCGGTGGCGGCGGAAGGCGGCAGCGCGTCGGTCGAGAAGATCGAAGCGGCGGCAGATGCAGGCAAGTCGCAGTTCGTGAGCCGTGAGGTGACGAAGCTGGACCGTCCGGAGCTGACGTCGGCGAGCATCATCGTGTCGGGCGGCCGCGGTCTGGGTAGCGGTGAAAACTACACGAAGGTGCTGGAGCCTCTGGCCGACAAGCTGTCGGCAGCGCTTGGCGCATCGCGCGCGGCAGTCGATGCAGGCTACGTGCCGAACGACTATCAGGTCGGCCAGACCGGCAAGATCGTTGCGCCGCAGCTGTACATCGCGGTGGGCATCTCGGGTGCGATCCAGCACCTGGCCGGCATGAAGGATTCGAAGGTGATCGTCGCGATCAACAAGGATCCGGAAGCGCCGATCTTCAGCGTGGCCGATTACGGCCTCGTCGGCGACCTGTTCGCGCTCGTGCCGGAACTCGTGAACGAACTGGGCTGACACAGTGTGACTTGACGCTTCGGCGGCAAGTACGCAGGACGAGGGGCGCGATACGCGCCCCTTTTTTTGTGCGACGACAGAAGCCGGCGGGGTGTTCTGTCGGGCAGCGAGCCGTGCTCGCTCAATGCCGCGCCGAACATGTCGTCGTGTGGACAGGTGGGCCAGAAGCGTTGATCGTCGGCGCGAATGGCAACGACCGTGCGCGAGTCGACGGAGGCCCTGTTCCGAGGCCGCAACGCATTCGCTGTAACGAAAAAGGCGCCCCGAGGGCGCCTTTTTCGTTGAGGCGGACCGGCCTGCGTCGCGGCGGGCCGTTCCGACTTATGCATATGCCGGGCGCGTCTGGCCGGCTACGTCCTTCAGGTAGCGATGCACCGACAGGTCGTCGGCCTGGATTGCCGGCTTCTTGCCCGAGATCAGGTCGGCGAGCAGCTGGCCCGACCCGCACGACATCGTCCAGCCGAGCGTGCCGTGGCCGGTGTTCAGAAACAGGTTCGAGACCGGCGTGCGGCCGACGATCGGCGTGCCGTCCGGCGTCATCGGGCGCAGGCCTGTCCAGAACGTTGCCTTCGACGTGTCGCCGCCGCCCGGGAACAGGTCGTTCACGCACATTTCGAGCGTCTCGCGACGCGCGGCACGCAGGTTCTTGTCGAAGCCGACGATCTCCGCCATGCCGCCGACGCGGATGCGCTGGTCGAAACGCGTGATCGCGATCTTGTAGGTTTCGTCCAGCACCGTCGACACGGGCGCGGCCGTCTCGTCGACGATCGGCGCGGTGATCGAATAGCCCTTCAGCGGATAGACGGGGATCTTCATCAGGTTTGAGATGAAGTTGGTGGAGTACGACCCGAGCGCGACGACATATGCATCCGCGCGCACCGTCTCGCTGCCGCACTGCACGCCGGCGATCTTGCCGCCCGCGATCGCGAGCGCGTCGATCGGCGTGTTGTAGCGGAACTTCACGCCGAGCGATTCTGCGAGCGCCGCGAGGCGCGTCGTGAACAGCTGGCAGTCGCCGGTTTCATCGCCCGGCAGGCGCAGGCCGCCCGTCAGCTTGTGCGACACGGCGGCAAGCGCCGGTTCGGCATTCTTGAGCTCGGCCGGCGACAGCAGTTCGAACGGCACGTTGGCTTCCTGCAGCACCGCCATATCCTTCGCCGCGCCGTCGAGTTGCTGCTGCGTGCGGAACAGTTGCAGCGTGCCGCCCGTGCGGCCTTCGTACTGGATACCCGTGTCGGCGCGCAGCGCCTGCAGGCAATCGCGGCTGTATTCGGCGAGGCGGACCATGCGGCCCTTGTTGACTGCATAGCGCTCGGCCGTGCAGTTGCGCAGCATCTGCCACATCCACTGGAGCTGGAAGCGCGTGCCGTCGAGGCGGATCGCGAGCGGCGCGTGCTTCTCGAACATCCACTTGACGGCCTTCAGCGGCACGCCGGGCGCGGCCCACGGCGCGGCATAGCCGGGCGAGATCTGACCTGCGTTCGCGAAGCTCGTCTCGAGCGCCGGACCGGCTTCCCGGTCGATCACCGTGACTTCATGACCGGCGCGCGCGAGGTAATACGCGCTTGCCACGCCCACCACACCGCTGCCCAGAATGACGACTCGCATAGCTGCTCCAGATGGAAGGATCAGGTCGAGGCCGGGCGCACCTGCGTCTCCGTGTAACCTCTAGCTGATCTAGTTTTTTGCGCTATGGTATTGTCGAATGTGTAGGTTTTGTTATCGTATTTTTCAGGTTTTCAGCATAAACAAATGAGAACGCAACGCCAGCCAGTACGCTCGCTCGACAAGCTCGATCGGCGCATCCTCAAACTGCTCCAGGACGACGGCCGGATGGCGATGAAGGACCTCGCGGAGCAGGTCGGGCTGACCGTCACGCCGTGCATCGAACGCGTGCGGCGCATGGAGCGCGACGGCGTCATCACCGGCTATCACGCACGCGTCGATCCGGGACAACTGGGTGCCGCGTTGCTGGTGTTCGTCGAGATCACGCTCGGCCACAAGGGCGGCAACATGTTCGAGCAGTTCCGGCGCGAAGTGATGAAGATCGACGAGGTGCTCGAATGTCATCTCGTGTCCGGCGACTTCGACTACCTGATCAAGGCGCGGATCGGTGAAATGGCCGACTATCGCAAGCTGCTGGGCGACATCTTGCTGCAGCTGCCTGGCGCGGTGCAGTCGAAGAGCTATGTCGTGATGGAAGAAATCAAGGAGACGCTGACGATCTCGGTCGGCGAATGACCCTGGCTGTGGCCGACAGTCCGTCCCTCTATCTCGCCCTTGGCATGCTGCACCCAATACTGTATAAATGTACAGTATTGGGTGCAGGCGAATGGGTGAGTGCATGGGCGGTCGGTCCGACAACGAATTTCCTATAGCGCCGCCGGCGCCCCGCAAGGGGCGTGGTGCGGTCGACAACCTCCAGGGGCGATACGAAACGGCGCTGCGTGAAGCGGTCGACGACGGCTGGACCCACGAATCGGCCGACACCGATCTGCCGGCTCCGCTGCGCACGCAGGTGTTCGAGGAGCGCGCGAAGAGCATCCTCACGCACAACCAGTCGCCAGACATACCGTTCAGCGTGTCGCTCAATCCGTATCGCGGCTGCGAGCATGGCTGCATTTACTGCTTTGCACGGCCGACCCATAGTTATCTCGGTCTGTCGCCGGGGCTCGATTTCGAGAGCCGCATCTATGCGAAGGTCAACGCTGCCGAATTGCTCGAGCGCGAGATTTCGCGCAAGCGCTACGTGCCGGAGCCTATCGCGCTTGGCGTCAACACCGATGCATACCAGCCCGTCGAGCGCGATCTGCGCATCACGCGCAGCGTGATCCAGGTGATGCACGATCACGGGCTGCCGTTCGCCGCGATCACGAAATCGTCACTGATCGAGCGCGATCTGGATCTGCTGGCCCCGATGGCCGAGCGCGGGCAGGTGATGGCCGCGGTCACGATCACGACGCTCGATGCCGATCTCGCGCGTACGCTCGAGCCGCGTGCGGCGACGCCGGCGCGCCGGCTGCGCACGATCCGCGCGCTGCGCGACGCGGGCGTGCCGGTGGGCGTCAGCATTGCACCGATGATCCCGTTCGTCACCGAGCCGGACATGGAGCGTGTGCTGGAAGCCTGTGCGGAAGCCGGCGCAACGCACGCGAGTTACATCATCCTGCGGCTGCCGTGGGAGGTCGCGCCGCTGTTCAAGAACTGGCTCTCCGCGCATTTCCCCGATCGCGCGGAGCGCGTGATGAACCGCGTGCGCGACATGCGCGGCGGGAAGGACTACGACTCGGATTTCGCGAAGCGGATGAAGGGCGAGGGAATCTGGGCAGACCTGTTGCGGCAGCGGTTCCGTCAGGCCGTGAAGCGGCTCGGGTTGAACGAGCGCGCGAACGGCATTCTGGATCTGTCGCAGTTTCGCGGTGCGCCGGCGACCGGGGCGGCAGCGCAGCGCCCGATGGCGGGCGCAACCGGCGCGACGTCGCGTGACGACGTGCAGCTGAGGCTGTTCTGAGCTGACCGACGCGCGTCGGTGCTTATTGCGAGATTTGCTTCGCCGCTTCGACTTGCGATTCGAAATATGTCTGGAAGGACAGCGCGAGCGCGGTCATCAGCAGGAACGCACCGATCAGCAGCGAGAAGATCACGATGAAGATCACAGTCCAGCCTGACTGGCTGTGCTTGCCGGTATCGGCATTGAATTGCGCGTCCCATTTCTCGTCGGGGCGCAGGCCGTAGACGAGCGCGGCGAGGAACGCAGCCAGAAGCGAGATCGCACCCGGCACGGCGAGCCACCAGCCGAGGTTGGCACTGCGCTGGGTCGCGGCGAGCAGCAGGAAACCCGGGATCCCGACGATCGTCGCGAGCAGGTGCGCCCAGCCGTACACGTCGCGAAAGCCGTACAGGTAGAAGCGGTGCGCACCGAGCGAGCCGAGGAGGAACGCGAGGGCGGCGGTGAGCGTCTTGGAGCGAAAGCGGCGGGACGACGATGCGGTGCTGCTGGACATGGATGGCGGCGGATTATCGTTGGCATGGGCGGCCGGCAGGCCGGCGCGGGGCGCGTGGCCCGGCAGGCATTCTACGATGCCCGGTCCGGCCGGGTCACCCCTTGCCTGCGTCAAGGTGCCGCATAGGTGACGCGATAGATGGTGCCTGCGTAGTCGTCGCTGACGAGCAGCGAGCCGTCGGGCAGCGGCAGTACGTCGGCCGGGCGCCCCCACACGGTGCCGTCCGCTCGCAGCCAGCCGGTGATGAACGGTGTCTGGCTTGCGTGGCTGCCGTCGGCCGACACGACCGCGCGCATCACGCGATAGCCGACCTTCGTGCTGCGATTCCACGAACCGTGCTCGGCAATGAAGATGTTGTTGCGATATGACGCCGGAAACATCGGCCCCGTATAGAAGCGCATGCCGAGCGCCGCGACGTGCGCGCCAAGTTTCAGCACGGGCGGCACGTAGCGGTGGCACACGTCGGCGCTCCCGAATTCAGGGTCAGGCGTGTCGCCGCCGTGGCAGTATGGAAAGCCGAAATCGAGGCCTGCGCGCGGCGCACGGTTCAGTTTGTCGTCGGGCACGTCGTCGCCCATCAAGTCGCGCCCGTTGTCGGTGAACCACAGCTCGCGCGAATCGGGGTGCCAGGCAAAGCCGACGGTATTGCGCACGCCGCGGGCAAACACTTCTCGGCCGCTGCCGTCCGCGTTCATGCGTGCGATGATCGCGTATCGGCCGCGATCGGCGAGGCACACGTTGCACGGTGCGCCGGTTGGCACGTAGAGCTTGCCGTCGGGGCCGAATGCGATGAATTTCCAGCCGTGATGATGATCGGTCGGCAGCGCGTCCGTCACGACCGCCGGCGCCGGAGGACTGGCGAGCCGGTCGTCGATGTGGTCGAGGCGCAGAATGCGCGACACGGCGGAGATATAGAGCGCGCCGTCGCGATACGCGACGCCGACGGGCATGTCGAGCCCCGATGCGATCACGTATCCGGCCGTGATCCGGCCCTCCTGCATCACGAATGCATGCACGCGACCTTCCCGCGACCCGACATACAGGATTCCGCGGGGCGACCATGCCATTTCGCGGGCGGTCGGCACGGCGTCGGTCAGCACGTCGACATGGAAGCCGGATGGCACGACGAGTTTGTCCACCGGCGTTGCGGCGCAAGCCGCGGCTGCTGCGAGACAGGTGACGAGGCCGGTCAGCAAGCCCGCGAGGCGGTGCTGCGCGCGGCGCGCCTGGGTGACGCAAAATAGCGGCATGGCGGCGGTGAGCGTCGTGGACACGACGATTGTATGCCTGGCGCGCAGGGAGTCCGTGGAATTTTTGCGCGTAAGTGTTTGTTGTGGCTTTGGTTTCCGGCTATAATCGCACGTTTCAGTAGTTTCGAACCCGGTTTCCCCGAAGGATTTCATATGGTTATCATCCGTCTGGCTCGCGGCGGCTCGAAGAAGCGCCCGTTCTACAACATCGTCGCTACCGATTCGCGCAACCGTCGTGACGGCCGCTTCATCGAGCGCGTCGGCTTCTACAACCCGGTCGCCACGAAGGGCGAATCGCTGCGTATCGCTCAGGACCGTCTGACGTACTGGCAAGGCGTTGGCGCGCAACTGTCGCCGACCGTTCAGCGTCTCGTGAAGGAAGCGCAAAAGGCGCAACCGGCTGCCTAACATGGCGCGGTGTGCCGGTCGTGCCGGCTGCAAGGAGCATTGATGTCCGGTCACGATTCCGGTAACGCAAAGCGCGGGCGAGCGTCATTTGGCGCATTCGTCCGCAAGCCGGTCGAGCGCGACACTGTCGCGAGCGCCGGTGAGGCTGCCGAGTCGGGCAGTCTCGAGGCGGTGCAAGCCTGGCCCGACGATGCTGTCGAGGTCGGGGCGGTAGTCGACGCCTACGGCCTGAAAGGCTGGGTCAAGGTGGCGACGCATGCCGACGCCGGTCGTGGCGGCGATGCGTTGCTCAACGCGCGCTGCTGGTGGCTGGAACGGGGTGGGGAGCGGTTGTCCGCCCGCATCCTGCAGTCGAAGACGCACGGCGACACTGTCGTCGCGCATACCGCGGGTGTCAGCGACCGCGATGCCGCGCTGGCTTTGCGCGGCTTTCGCGTGTTCGTGCGCCGGGAAGATTTCCCGGTATTGGCCGCGGACGAATTCTATTGGGTCGACCTGATCGGCCTCGAGGTCGTCAACGAGCAATCGGTGGCGCTCGGGACGGTGAGCGGGATGATCGACAACGGCGTGCATTCGATCATGCGCGTCGAGTATCCGGCAGTCGGCAAGGATGGTCGGCCGACCACCGGCGAACGGCTGATTCCGTTCGTCGGCGTCTACGTCAAAACGGTGGATCAGGCGGCACGTCGCATCGTCGTCGACTGGGAAGCCGATTACTAATGAACCAGGTTACGGAGAGCGCGGTGCAGTTTGACGTCGTCACGCTCTTTCCCGAAATGTTCCGCGCGCTGACCGACTGGGGCATCACCAGCCGTGCCGTGAAGCAGGGGCGCTTCGGGCTGCGCACCTGGAATCCGCGTGATTTCACGACGGACAACTACCGCACGGTCGACGATCGTCCGTACGGCGGCGGTCCGGGCATGGTGATGCTGGCCAGGCCGCTCGAGGCTGCGATCGGTGCGGCGAAAGCAGCGCAGGCGGAGCAGGGCGTCGCGAGCACGCGTGTGGTGATGATGTCGCCGCAAGGTGCGCCGTTCACGCACGAACGTGCGGTGCGAATGGCGCAGGAGCCGGGTGTCATCGTGCTGTGTGGCCGCTACGAGGCGATCGATCAACGTCTGCTCGACCGTTGCGTTGACGAGGAAATCAGCCTCGGCGATTTCGTTCTGTCCGGCGGCGAACTGCCGGCGATGGCGATGATGGATGCCGTTGTGCGCCTGCTGCCCGGCGTGCTGAACGATGCGCAGTCGGCCGTGCAGGACAGCTTCGTCGACGGGCTGCTTGATTGTCCGCATTACACGCGCCCCGAGGAGTACGAGGGGATGCGCGTGCCGGACGTGCTGCTCGGTGGCCATCATGCCGAGATCGAGCGGTGGCGGCGCCAGGAAGCATTGAGAAATACGTTGCGGAAGCGGCCGGACCTGATCGTCCGGGCGCGCCGCGAAAAGTTGTTGAGCCGTGCCGACGAGGCCTGGCTTGCGAACCTCGCACGCGAAGCGAAGAACGCCTCCTGAGGCGGCGTCGCGGGCGGGAAATGGCGGTGCCGTGCATGCGTGCGCGGCGCCTGATGTGAATCCATCCTCTATCGGGGCCAAGCCTGGAAGCAGGCGGGTGCAAACGCCGACAAGATGGTTTTAGGAGTCAGTGATGAATCTGATTGCAAAACTTGAGCAGGAAGAGATCGAGCGCGCGCTCGCCGGCAAGACGATCCCCGAATTCGCCCCGGGCGACACGGTGATCGTGAACGTGAACGTGGTTGAAGGTAACCGCAAGCGCGTTCAGGCGTACGAAGGCGTCGTGATCGCGATTCGCAACCGTGGTCTGAACTCGAACTTCATCGTCCGCAAGATCTCGTCGGGCGAAGGCGTCGAGCGTACGTTCCAGACCTACTCGCCGCTGCTGGCGAGCATCGTCGTGAAGCGTCGCGGTGATGTGCGTCGTGCGAAGCTGTACTACCTGCGCGAGCGTTCGGGCAAGTCGGCTCGAATCAAGGAAAAGCTGGTGTCGAAGGATCGCGCCGCAGCAGCTTCCCAAGAGTAAGAGCTGTAAGGAAAAAGCACCCACCCGGGTGCTTTTTTCATTCTGGCGCGACAATATGCTCGATACGTCACGAACTCGAGACCCCGATTGAATCGCCGCCCCATCATTGATCCCGAAGTGCTGCCGGTCGAAGGCACCGGCGCCGGCCTGCCGTCCATCGAATCCCGCTTGATGACGCCGCCCGGGCTGCGCGAGCGTTTCGCGCGCACGCTCGAATGGAGCGTCGAGCCCGGAGAGGTACGGCTGCAGGAGGGCGTCGATCCGCGCAGCGCTGCCGTCCTCATCCCGCTCGTCGTTCGCGAGAGCGGTCTCACGGTGCTGCTGACCCAGCGCGCCGATCACCTGAACGACCATGCCGGGCAGATCAGCTTTCCCGGTGGTCGCCGCGAGCCGTTCGATCGCGATGCGACGGCGACCGCGTTGCGCGAGGCGAAGGAAGAAATCGGCCTGGCCGCCGAACCGGTGGAGATTCTCGGTGCGCTACCCGACTACCTGACGGGGACCGGCTTCTGCGTGACGCCCGTCGTGAGTCTCGTGCATCCCCCGTTCACCGTGCAGGCCGACACGTTCGAAGTTGCCGAGATTTTCGAGGTGCCGCTCGCGTTCCTGATGAGTCCGTCGAACCACCAGGTGCGCGTGTTCCGCTGGGAAGGCGGCGAGCGTCGTTTTTTTGCGATGCCCTATCCGAACGGCGAATCGGCCGGGTATTACTTCATCTGGGGCGCAACTGCCGGCATGTTGCGCAATCTGTACCGCTTCTTGGCAGCCGGATAGCATCCCACCCTAACCTGCGCACGCGGCCGGCTGCCGGCCCGTCGCGTCGGCAGCCATGCGCCCCTTACGCTGTGCTATCGTTATGCAAAAAATGACATAACTCCGAAGACGGCACCACGCATGACTTTCTTTTCGGTTCTTCTCGCCCTCATCATCGAACAGGTCCGCGCGTTGTCGCCGAGCAATCCGGTGTTCGCGCTGTTCCAGTTTCATGCGGAAACCGTCGCCCATGGCCTCGACGCCGGCAAGCAAAAGCATGGCCTGCTCGCATGGATCGCAGTCGTGCTGCCGTGGGTTCTGGTCGTCGCGCTGATCTACTTCCTGCTGTTCAAGGTGAGCTTCGTGCTCGCGTTCATCTGGAACGTCGTCGTCGTGTATTTCACGCTCGGCTTCCGCCAGTTCAGCCACTACTTCACCGATATCCATCTCGCGCTTAACAACGACGACGTGCCGCGCGCGCGTGAAATCCTGCACGAGTGGACGGGCCTCGATACGGTCGACATGCCGGTCGGTGAAATCGTCCGCCATACGCTGATTCATGCGGTCGTTGCGTCCCATCGCCACGTGTTCGGCGTGTTCTTCTGGTACGTGCTGCCGATCGGTCCGGCCGGAGCCGTGCTGTACCGCATCTCCGAATATCTCGCGCGCAGCTGGTCGACGCCGGGCGACGATCGCACGGCCGCGTTCTCGACGTTCGCGCAGCGCGCGTTCTTCGTGATCGACTGGATTCCGTCGCGACTGACCGCGCTCGGCTTCGCGATCGTCGGCAACTTCGAGGATGCGATCTACGCGTGGCGCAATCACACGCGCCAGTGGCCCGACCCGAACGATGGCGTGCTGCTCGCGGCCGGCAGCGGCGCGCTTGGCGCGCGCCTCGCGGGGCCGCTCGCGGAACCGTCGAGTCTCGACGCGTTGGCGGTCGGTGACAGCGGCCCGTTGACGGTCGGTGATGATTGCACGCCGCGCACGCTGCAGTCCGCGGTCGGCCTGGTTTGGCGCGCCGTGATCCTGTGGATGATCCTGCTGTTGATGCTGACGCTGGCCGTCTGGGTGTCGTGACGCGGCAGCGAACATGCGCGATGAAACGAAAAGGCCGGCTTCATGCCGGCCTTTTTGCTGTGCGTCCGGTCAGTCCGCTCAGTCGTCGAGCGGATCGCGTACGGCGCCGCATTGCCAGCAGGCGGTGAACTGGGCCTCCAGCGCCTCGCCGCATTGGCGGCAGCGCCACGGAACGGCGCCGGCCGACGGGCCGTGCGACGCCGCATCGAGGAGCCGCCGGGCGAGTGCATCGTCGCGCTCGTCGTCGAGCCACAGCTCGGGGGCGCAAGCGTCGGCGGGCAAGCCGCCGAGCGCGCCGGTCGCGTAGCAGTTGTGCAATTCGCAGCCGATGCCGGCCACCTGCAGCACATTCGCCCAATGCTGCGCGGTGGCGAGATCGGGGGCCCTGAAACGCATCGCGGCTCCTGTCGGTGAAGGCCGGGCCGGCCCCGGCCGCCTTCTGTCCGCCGTGCGGTCAGCGGACGATCTGGCTTGCCTCGTGCACGAGCTGTGCGTAAAGCGCATGCCGCGACGGTGAAATGCGGCCGTCGGAGACGGCTTCGAGAATCGCGCAGCCCGGCTCGTGCAGATGATGACAATTATAGAAACGGCAGTCCGCGAGCAGCGGGCGGAATTCCGGGAACGCGCGCTCGAGGCGGCCTTCCGTCAGGTGGTAGAGGCCGAATTCCTGGAAGCCCGGCGAATCGATCAGTGCGCCGCCGCCTTCGAGCGGGTAGAGGCGCGTGAACGTCGTCGTATGGCGGCCGCTGTTGAGCGCGGCCGAGATTTCGCGGGTCGCGGCTTCGGCATCGGGCACGAGCAGGTTCACGAGCGTCGACTTGCCCATCCCGGACTGGCCGAGCAGGATCGTCGAATGCCCGGCCAGATGCGGCATCAGTTGCGCGCGCGCATCGTCGGGCGAGCCCTTCACCGACAGTTCGAGCACGTCGTAGCCGAGCGCGCGGTAGGGCGCGAGGCGCTCGCGGGCGACCGGCAGCGCGGCCTCGACGTCGATCTTGTTCAGCACGACGAGCGGCTTCAATTCGTTCGCTTCGGCCGCGATCAGCGCGCGGCCGAGGAGGTCCTCGCTGAAATAGGGCTCGGTTGCGAGCACGATCAGCAGCTGGTCGAGGTTGGCCGCGAACAGCTTCGACTTGAACTGGTCGGAACGGTACAGCAGGTTGCGCCGCTCGCCGATCTCGACGATCACGCCCTGGTCCGCCGACGCCTGTTCGTACACGACGCGGTCGCCGACCGCGATCTCGCTTTTCTTGCCGCGGGGGAAGCACTGCAGCATCGGGCCGCCGTCGTCGGGTGCGACGATGTAGTGGCGGCCGTGCGCCGCGATCACGCGGCCTTCGACACGCGACGCGCCTGATGCGCGCGGAGCCGGCTTGCGGGAGGTCGGCCGGCTCATGCGTGCTGCATCAGGCGGTCGATCCGCTGCGACGCCGGCGGATGCGAGTAGTAGAAGGCCGTGTAGACCGGGTCAGGCGTGAGGGTCGACGCGTTGTCCTCGTAAAGCTTCACGAGCGCGCTGATGAGATCCTGCGCGTCGGTCTGGCTGGCCGCGAACGCGTCGGCCTCGAATTCATGCTTGCGCGACGTGAGGCTGCTGAACGGCGTCGCGAAAAACAGGAACACGGGGATCGCGAGGAAGAACAGCACGAGCGCGGCGCCCGCGTTGCTCGTGTCGAGCGAAGGCGTGACGCCGAGCCCCGTGTAGAACCACGTGCGCTGCGCGAGCCAGCCGAGTAGCGCGAGCAGCACGAGACTCAGCACGAACGACACGAGCATCCGCTTCATTACGTGGCGGCGCTTGAAGTGGCCGAGTTCGTGCGCGAGCACCGCCTCGATCTCCTGGCCGGACAGCCGCGCGAGCAGCGTGTCGAAGAACACGATCCGCTTCGATGCGCCGAAGCCCGTGAAATACGCGTTGCCGTGCGCGGAACGGCGGCTGCCGTCCATCACGAACAGGCCCTTCGCCGCGAAGCCGCACCGTTTCATCAGCGACTCTATGCGCGTGCGCAGCGCTTCGTCCTTCAGCGGTTCGAACTTGTTGAAGATCGGCGCGATGAAGGTCGGGTAGATCAGCAGCACGAGCATCTGGAATGCGACCCAGACGATCCAGGTCCACAGCCACCACAGGCTGCCGGCCTGGTTCATCAGCCACAGCACGACGAACAGGAGCGGCAGGCCGAGCACGGCGCCGAGCAGCGTGTTCTTCAGCATGTCGGTGAAGAACAGGCGCTTGGTCATGCGGTTGAAGCCGAACCGCTGTTCGATCCCGAACTGGCGGTAATACTCGAACGGCACGTCGATCACGCTCATGGTTGCGAGCACGGCGGCGACGAGCGCGACCTGCTGCCCGTAGCCGCGGCCAAACCAGCCCGTCAGCAGCGTGTCGAGGGCACCGACGCCGCCGAGCAGCGTGAGGCCGACCAGCACGGCCGCGCTGACAACAATTTCAAACATCGCCAGCCGGGTGCGCTCGACCGTGTAGTCGGCCGCGCGCTGGTGGGCGGTCAGCGGAATGGTGGCGCTGAACTGCGCGGGCACGCCGTTGCGGTGCGCGGCGACGAAGCGGATCTGCCGCGACGCGAGCCACAGCTTGGTAACGACCATCGCGAGCACGGCGAGCGCGAACAGCAGGGTGAACGAAAAGGGTGACATCGAAGGCGCCAAAGGGTTCTATGCGAGAATTATATGTTCTTGCGGACCGGGCCCGCTCACGCGATGCCGGCCGCCCGGGCGGCGCCGCGCGCCGTCCGCCATTTTCCAGGATGACTCATGACCGATACCGCCGCTTCCGCCAGCCAGCCCGCGCTCGTGCGCAACGAGTTGAACCTCGTCTGGCTCGACATGGAGATGACGGGCCTCGACCCGGATAACGACCGCATCATCGAAATCGCGGTCGTCGTGACCAATTCCACGCTCGACATCGCCGTCGAAGGCCCCGTGTTCGCGATCCACCAGAGCGACGAAACGCTCGCGAAGATGGACGACTGGAACAAGTCGACGCACGGCCGCTCGGGCCTGATCGACCGCGTGCGCGCGTCGACCGTGACCGAGGCGGACGCCGCCGCGCAGCTGCAGGCGTTCCTCGCGCAGTACGTATCGCCCGGCAAGTCGCCGATGTGCGGCAATTCGATCTGCCAGGATCGCCGTTTCATGGCGCGCTGGATGCCGGAATTCGAGAAATTCTTCCACTACCGCAATCTCGACGTCAGCACGCTGAAAGAGCTGTGCCGCCGCTGGCAGCCCGCGATCTACAAGGGCTTCCAGAAGCGCGCGATGCACACGGCACTCGCGGACATCCACGAGTCGATCGACGAACTGAAGTACTACCGCGAGCATTTCCTGATTCCGGCCGCGTCGGCGCCGGCAGGCGAGTCCGCACCGGCCGCCTGAGCGGGCCGGCACGCGCTCAGCGCGGCGCGCGTTGAGCGCTCTTCGGCCGGAACGCCGCGACCACTGCGGCGTCGGTCTCGATGTACGGGCCGCCGATCAGGTCGATGCAGTAGGGCACGGCCGCGAAGATGCCGGGCACGGTCGACTTGCCGTCGGCGTCGCGCAGCCCTTCGAGCGTTTCCCGGATCGACTTCGGCTGGCCGGGCAGGTTGATGATCAGGGCCGCGTGGTCGGCCGTCTCGCGGATCACCGCGACCTGTCGCGACAGGATCGCGGTCGGCACGAAATTCAGGCTGATCTGCCGCATCTGTTCGCCGAATCCCGGCATTTCCTTCGTCGCAACGGCCAGCGTGGCTTCCGGCGTCACGTCGCGCCGCGCCGGGCCGGTGCCGCCGGTCGTCAGCACCAGATCGCAGCCTGCCACGTCGACGAGTTCTGCCAGCGTGGCGGAGATCGTCGGCGCGTCGTCCTGGATCAGCCGGGTTTCGGCGCGCCACGGCGAGCGCAATGCGCCGGCGAGCCATTCCTGCAGCGCCGGAATGCCCTTGTCCTCATAAACACCCGTGCTCGCGCGGTCGCTGATCGACACGAGGCCGACCACGAGCTCGTCCGGGTGGTTACGCTTCGTCGTCATGGTCGTCTCCGGCGTCGTCGGCCGCTTCGTCATCCCCGTCGGGCGTACCGCTCGCGGTTTTGATCCACTGGAACAGCTCGCGGAAATAGCGCGGCGGCTTGCCTTGCTGCGCTTCCTTGCGCGCGTTGCGGATCAGCGTGCGGCCTTCCTGGATGTCGGCTTCGGGGTGCTGGCGGAGGAATTCGGTCAGCGCGTCGTCGTTGGCGAGCAGCTGTTCGCGCGTGCGCTCGATCCAGTGCAGGCGAGCGGTCGCGGCCTTGTTCACGCCTCGCTGGGCGTCCAGCGCGGTGCGCAGCGCGGCCGTTTCATCCTCGGTCAGCGAGCGCATCACGCGGCCGACGTACTGGAGCTGGCGGCGCTTGCCTTCGTGGTCGGTGATCCGACGTGCCTCGCGCACGGCGTCGGCGAGGTCCTCGGGCATCGGCATGCGCTTGAGCGCGTCCTTCGGCAGGTCGACCAAGGCCTGGCCGAGCTCCTGCAGCGCGTGCATCTCGCGTTTCAACTGGGATTTGCTGGGGCGATCGTAGCCGTTGCCGACGTCGTCGTCGGCATGCTCGATCGGCTGGATTCGGGTTTTGCGTGTCATGGGCGGCATTGTATCGCGGCGCGAACACCCCAAGCTTGTCGGTATGCGGCCCCGGACCTTGCTATGATCGCGGGATACGCAACATTTTGAACATGCGGGCGGCTCGCCCGCCACCGGATATCACGACGATGGCAGCCAATCTCGACGTACAAGCGCGCTATTTCCCGCACACGCAGGACCAGCTCAAAGAAATTGCCTCGGACATCCTTCGCCATGCGAAGGCGCTCGGCGCGACGGACGCCGCGACCGAAATCTCCGAAGGCGACGGCCTGTCGGTGTCGGTGCGCCGCGGCGAGGTCGAGACGATCGAACACAACCGCGACAAGATGGTCGGCGTGACGGTGTTCATCGGCAAGAAGCGCGGCAACGCGAGCACGTCGGACTTCTCGCCGGCCGCGATCAAGGATACCGTCGCCGCCGCGTACAACATCGCGCGCTTCACGGCCGAGGACGACGCGGCCGGCCTCGCCGAGGCCGAGCTGCTCGAAACCGACCCGCGCGACCTCGATCTCTACCACCCGTGGGCGCTGACGGCCGATGAGGCCGTCGAGCTCGCCCGTCGCGCGGAGGACGCCGCGTTCGCGGTCAGTCCGCAGATCCGCAACTCGGAAGGCGCGAGCGTGTCGGCGCAGCATTCGCAGTTCGTGCTCGCGACGTCGCGCGGCTTCCTTGCCGGCTACCCGTACTCGCGCCACTACATCGCGTGTGCGCCGATCGCGGGCACCGGCCGCCACATGCAGCGGGACGACTGGTATTCGTCGAAGCGCAGCGCGGTCGACCTCGCTGCGCCGGAAGCCGTCGGGCGCTATGCGGCCGAGCGTGCGCTGGCGCGGATGGGCGCGCGCCGTCTCGACACCCGCAAGGTGCCCGTGCTGTTCGAGGCGCCGCTCGCGGCCGGCCTGCTCGGCGCATTCGTGCAGGCCGTCAGCGGCGGCGCGCTGTACCGCAAGACGTCGTTCCTCGTCGACAGCCTCGGCAAGCCGGTGTTCGCACCGCACGTGCAGGTCGTCGAGGATCCGCACGTGCCGCGTGCAATGGGCAGCGCGCCGTTCGACGAGGAAGGCGTGCGCACGCGTGCGCGCAGCGTCGTCAGCGACGGTGTCGTCGAAGGCTACTTCCTGTCGACCTATTCGGCGCGCAAGCTCGGCACGCAGACGACCGGCAACGCGGGCGGTTCGCACAACCTCGCGCTGCGCAGTTCGAACACGCAGCCGGGCGATGATTTCGACGCGATGCTGAAGAAGCTCGGCACGGGCCTGCTGTTGACGGAGCTGATGGGGCAGGGCGTGAACTACGTGACCGGCGACTATTCGCGCGGCGCGGCCGGCTTCTGGGTCGAGAACGGCGTGATCCAATATCCGGTCGAGGAAATCACCGTCGCGAGCACGTTGCAGGAGATGTTCCGGCATATTGTCGCGATCGGCGCGGATTCGATCGTGCGCGGTACGAAGGAAACGGGCTCGGTGCTGATCGAGCAGATGACGATCGCCGGCCAGTAAGCGGCGCGGCGTCGGCCGCCATGAAACGAAAAAGCCCGACTGGCGTGAGTGCGCCGGTCGGGCTTTTTGTCGTGTGCCGCGTGTCAGTCGCGCTTGCGCGCGTAGACGACGAACGCATAGCCGAACGTGTTCGGCGCGGCGGCCTGGTGCGGATCGCGCGACACTTCTTGCCAGTGCGCGGGATCGGGCGCCGGGAACGACGCATCGCCGTCGAAGTCCGCGTCGATCTCGGTGACGACCAGCTTGTCGGCGAGTTCCAGACCTTCCGCATAGAGCTGTGCGCCGCCGATCAGGAATGCTTCGGCCACCCCGTCGCGCGCGGCGAGCGCGAGCGCATCGGCGAGCGACGTGACGGTGTCGCAGCCGTCGAAGCGGCGCGCTGCGTCGCGCGTGACGACGATATTGCGGCGGCCCGGCAGCGGCCGGCCGATCGACTCGTGGGTCTTGCGGCCCATCACGATCGGCGCGCCCATCGTCGTGCGCTTGAAGAACGCGAGGTCCTCGGGAAGTTTCCAGGGCAACTGGTTGTCGCGGCCGATGATGCCGTTGCGGGCGCGCGCGACGATCAGGGTCAACGTCGTCATGAAGGTCGGAGAAGAGGAGAACCGGAATGGCGCCGATTCTACCGGAATGGCGGCGCGCGACCGCATCGATGCGGATGCGCGGGCGGTTTGGCAGATTCCGGTCCGCCGCACCTCGCCGACGGTGGCGACGAGGTGCGGCCTTTGCGCCGTAATGTCCTGAATAAAAAGAGTGCCCGCCGGGGGACGGACACAAAAACGGTTCGCGTCGAGATATCGGCGCTGTGTGAATTGACCTGACTCATCTCGCTCGTCTGTAATCCTCATCAATTGAGCGGCATGTGGCGTCGTGAGCAGATTATTGATGCACGCGGTTTCCGGCGTTTCCCTCCATCGCATGCTGTGCGTTGCCGGGAAGCGGAACAGGAATCGGTACCGGCAGCGGAGTAGGCGGGGCGAGCTCGTCCCACAGCGTCACCCATGTCTTGCTCGACGAACGCGGTTGGGGTGCGGCGACCGGCACGATACCGATGCGGTTGTCCTGTTGCGTGTGCGGCGCGTTATCGGCAAGCAGCATCGCGCGTTCGGGCCGCGCGCTTTCTTCCGCGCGGGCCGGCATGAACGGACACGCGAGCGCGAATGCAATCGTCATCTGCACACAAGACCGTGAAAAAAGTGTTCGCATGGCTGCCTTCTCCGATCCGTTGCACATTCAGCGAAATACATGCCATCGGGCGAAGAGCATTGTCGCGTCTGCGATTCGCGGGGGAGCATCGTGAATCGCAATCGAAAACGCCGGGAAATGTTTCAGGCGTGAAACGAAGGGGCTTGGGAGTACTGCGGATTCATTCGATACGCTTCAAGGATGAAAATCTGGGCGTGTGTCGATGCAGGTACGCGTCACTGCGCGTGTGCTTATGTGCAGATGATTGATAAACGTCGACCATTGAGCGATTCGGCCGCTCGCCCATTTGCGCTGCAATCGGTTTGTCGTATTCAGCGCCTATAACTAAGCCGTCGTGACCCAAAAATAACTGGACGCGAGACAAGCGCCATCATGCGAGGCTGGTCGTCGCCGCGCATCGGCATGGCGAATCGAGCCGCTTCGGCTGACCCGGTTCGATCCTTTAGCACGCGACTTGGCGTGTGCTGCAATCGTTAGACGGTTGATGAACGGGGTGGGCATATGGGAGCCGAGCAGCGGCATGTGATCTATTTCTCGCGCGAGCCGAACGACGCGTTGCGCGGGCGTTTCGACGAATGCGGGTGGCGCGTCGATCTTGCGGAAAGCGCACGCGACGTGCGGCGTGTCGTGCAGCACGGCGTGGCAACCGCCGGCCTGCTTGATTTCTCGCCGGGCTTTCGGCCCGCGGATCTGCGCGAACTCGAAACGTGTCTGAGCATCCAGCACATCGGCTGGATCGCGGCGACCCGGCGTGGGCAGTTGCAGGACGCGTCGCTGCGGCATCTCATTCGCGACTATTGCTTCGACTACGTGACGATGCCGTACGAGGCGTCGCGCATCGTCGAGACCATCGGCCATGCGCACGGCATGGTCGCACTGACCGACCCGGTGGCGGCGCCCGTCGGCGCCGGGCGCGCCGAAGGCGAGATGGTCGGCACCTGCGACGCGATGCTCGGACTCTTCAGGACGATCCGGCGCGTCGCCACGACCGATGCGCCGGTGTTCATCTCCGGCGAATCGGGTACCGGCAAGGAACTGACGGCCGTTGCGATCCACGAGCGCTCGGCGCGCGCGCAGGCGCCGTTCGTCGCGATCAATTGCGGTGCGATTCCGTCGACGCTGCTGCAAGCCGAGCTGTTCGGCTATGAGCGCGGCGCTTTTACGGGCGCGAACCAGCGCAAGATCGGCCGTGTCGAGGCCGCGAACGGCGGCACGCTGTTTCTCGACGAGATCGGCGACCTGCCGCTCGAGAGCCAGGCGAGCCTGCTGCGATTCCTGCAGGAAGGCAAGATCGAGCGGCTCGGCGCGCATGTGTCGGTGCCGGTCGACGTGCGCGTGATCTGCGCGACGCACGTGAACATGGAAGCGGCGCTGCGCGACGGGCTGTTCCGCGAGGACCTGTTCCATCGGCTGTGCGTGCTGAAGATCGAGGAGCCGCCGCTGCGCGCGCGCGGCAAGGATATCGAGTTGCTGGCGCGCCACATGCTCGAGCGTTTCAAGGGTGATGCGCATCGCCGCCTGCGTGGCTTCTCGCCGGATGCGATCGCCGCGCTGTACGGCTATTCGTGGCCCGGCAACGTGCGCGAGCTGATCAATCGCGTGCGCCGCGCGATCGTGATGTCGGAGGGCCGGATGATTACCGCAGCCGATCTCGAACTCAACGAATTCGCGATCCTGGCGCCCGTCTCGCTGACCGAGGCGCGGGAAGCGGCCGAACGGCAGGCGATCGAGCAGGCGCTGCTGCGCCACCGCGGCCGTTTCGCCGATGCGGCGCGCGAACTCGGCGTGTCGCGTGTCACGCTGTACCGGCTGATGTGCGCGCATGGCATGCGCGATCGCAGCGACCCGCTGGGAGGGTTTTCGGCGCCGTTGCCGGAGGTTCCGCGTCACGCTTGCTAAAATTGGCGGGTGACGGCCGCCCTCGCGGCCGAAGGAACCCGCATGAAACAGTACCTCGACCTCGTTCGCACCATCCTCGACACCGGCACCTGGCAGGAGAACCGCACGGGCATCCGCACCATCAGCATGCCCGGTGCGATGCTGCGGTTCGACCTGCAGCAAGGTTTCCCGGCCGTGACGACCAAGAAGCTCGCGTTCAAGTCCGCGATCGGCGAACTGGTCGGCTTCCTGCGGGCGTCGCGCAGCGCGGCCGATTTCCGCGCGCTCGGCTGCAAGGTGTGGGACGCGAACGCGAACGACAATGCGCAGTGGCTCGCGAACCCGTACCGCCAGGGCGTCGACGACTTGGGCGACGTGTACGGCGTGCAATGGCGCCAGTGGCCCGGCTACAAGGTGCTCGACGCGGGCGCCGACGCGCAGGTCGCCGACGCGACGCGCCGCGGTTTCCGGATCGTCACGCGCTTCGACGAGGACGGCGCGCCGAAGGTGCTGCTGTACAAGGCGATCGACCAGTTGCGCCAGTGTCTCGACACGATCATGGAGAACCCGGCCGATCGCCGCATTCTGTTTCACGCGTGGAATCCGGCCGTACTCGACCAGATCGCGCTGCCCGCGTGCCATCTGCTGTACCAGTTCCTGCCGAACGTCACGAAGCGCGAGATTTCGCTGTGTCTGTACATCCGCAGCAACGACGTCGGGCTCGGCACGCCGTTCAACCTGACGGAAGGGGCTGCGCTGCTGTCGCTCGTCGGTCGGCTGACGGGTTATACGCCGCGCTGGTTCACGTACTTCATCGGTGACGCGCACATCTTTATGGAACCTAAAAAAGTACCAACCTACCACTGACATTGGGTTACAGCCCAATTCCTCTCGGTACTTTCTCAAAAAGTACCAGCCTACTGGGTCAGCGGTCCGGTCTGTCCATTACTCTGTCCCCAGATATTTGCTCGTTGGGATTGACCCAAAAGTCAGCTCTCAGCATGAGCGCCCAGCTTACCTTCGGTCGGTAGACCCCTTGGACGAGTGACGCGCAGCATAGTCGGCACCGAAGCCCGATGCGCCACGCTGACGCTTAAGCGTCTATCTAAAATTTAAGCTCAGTCGCTAGATGTGGGATGCCAGATACCACCACTCTTGAGGTTTATCGTTACGTCGACGCCAGCGACTTGGCAGACGTTCTGGGTATTTCCTTGCGCGCGGTTGTTTTTCGAGCACGTCACCACCCTTGGCTGCTTCCGCCGCGTGCTCCGCTGTACGACCGAGAGCTCTTGCGCTGGCGCGCCGATGTCGTTGACAGTTGGATGACCGGCACTCGGTTTTAGATGTTTCCCCGTGGTCTTAGGGGGCGCCTCTGACATCAGTTCTTTTCTTTCGGCCGACCTTGATAGGTACCGGTTGCTCAGTAGGTTCTACAAGCAAGAGCGATTCTTGGACTCCGAGCGCATTGGCGAGCGAGACCAAATTGTCCAAAGTTACGTTCGCCGACCCTCGTTCAATCTGGCCTAGATGATTCCGGTGCAATCCCACGCGGTCCGCGAGCACCTCTTGCGATAGCCCAAGTTTGCCTCGCAGCAGCTTTAGATTTGTAGCAAGCCGCAGCCGCGCGGCCTTCTGCTGGGGTGTTGTGGTGTCTTCCATATGCGACAGGAGCATCGCCTATCGCATGCCGTGAATCCACCCTGTATAAAGTGGCAATTTATAAATTGCCAATCTTTACATTGCATATATTTCGTTTTAGACTTTAGGCGATGGGCGCACATGCCTGAATAGACGACTTGCATGTGGGACGGCTCAACAATTCGCGCTCTGCCTTTGCGAGGCAGGGCAGAGCGCGCTTTTTTGCAGGAATGACGTGCCATCGACGTCGCGCAATCGTTTGAGGATGCTAGGCAGGATGCTGAAGCTGTTAGTGAAGGTCCCGAATGCCAACCGGCGCCTATTCCATTGTGGCGGACAGGCTGGGCTCCGACTCTCTCCACGACGGTGTCGCTCGGTGTCAGCGGCCGCCTCACTTTCGCGGCAGCAAGCTGTGGGCGCTAGCAATGAAAACTCAGTCCCGCGGGTGGTCGCACGAGGCCACAAATGCAGGTGACGGAAATCCTCCCCGACCAGACGAAGATTGATGCGACCCAACGACGTGGCCAGTGCCTCGAATGCATACGTCCTCGCCTTCTTGCGTGCGGGGCACTTCTGCGCGACGCCAGAACGGATTCGCTATCTCTGCACGCGCGCTTTTGCCTTGCGTTCGAGTGCATATATTTTTGCTGCCTTGAGCTAGCAGCCGCTAGTGGGGTGACGCTTGAAACGCTTACACATCCGAGCTTCGACATTCTTGATGCCGCGATTCCGACTCTAGAGGTCTCCGCTCAAGACAGCGTAACAATCGATTTGCTGCTTTTTTGGACGGAGCGCGGGACGCCTTTCTTGCCGGCAGTTTCGGTAACGGAGGTATGCGATGTGGCAGCACGGGTTCTCGACGCTACCTTCCGCCGGTTTGGGCGCACGTGATGATATGGGCCGGAAGGCTACAAGTAAGTCCCTGCTAAAGGACCGAGTGACGCGCTCCATCCGGCGACGGACAGGTGTCGTCGTACTCCGGTCAGAACTCGCGAAGTTGGGAAGTTCATCTCAACTAACGCGAGTGCTGCGCATCTTGGTCGACACTGGGCGCCTTGTGCGCGTAGGGCATGGAATATACGCGAAAACGAGGACGAATCGATTTACAGGCCGTTACGCGCCTGCGGCCCCATTTGAGGCCATAGCTGCCGAGGTTTTCAGAAAGCTCGGCATTGATGTCGGTCCGGGCACCCTCGCCAGAGATTACAACTCTGGCGTCTCCACGCAGATACCGATGGTGGCAGTCGTGACCACTGGCCGACGACGTATTACCAGGCGAATTCAGGTGGGTAGCAAAAGTGTCACATATGAGCGCGTCGGCAAGGGCACGCCATGAGGCGAATCGAGAGCCGAGAGGACTATTGATGTGTGATGCCCCGGGCTTGTCGCAACATAGCTCTCCCGTGCAGACGGACGTCGCGGTGTATCTGGGCGACTGCAGTGGTGATAGCGTGCTCGTGGTGTGCGATGGCACTTGCGTCGAACCGGGCGGGTCGACGTCGCAGCGTGCTCTGCGGGCGCTCGCCCATCCGACACCGCGTGGCCCATACCCGGTGTCGGAGCGCTTCACGATTTTCGTTCACGAGACTTCCTGCCGCGCGGCCGCGGGCGCGCGACTAGTGGCCACCTTTCGAATTGACGTTCTATGCAAAGGAAGTTTCGCTTACGCCAGCGCACGAACGGCTCAATCGGTTGCGCAGCTTCCGCCAACCGCGTATGTGATTGGCGACGACGTGGTCACCACAGCTCGTCGCCTGTTGGAGGCTTGGCCAGTGGTGCTTCAGACAGACGACGATAGGCAATGCTAAAAGAATTTTCCGGGCCGACTTACGAGATACCGCGCCCGCGACACACCGGCGGGCGCCTGCTCTTTCTCGATTACGATGGGGTGCTACATCCGGAGAACGTATTTTTGCTTCACAGGCGCGGTCCAACTTTGCAGAACTCTCCGGGTCACCAACTTTTTGAGCATTGCGAACTTCTTGAAGAACTGCTTGCATCGTACAGTGATGTTCGCATTGTCCTTTCGACATCGTGGGTGCGTCGCTACCGCGGAAGCATCCGCCGCGTGTCTTATAGATTGACGCCGGGCTTGCAGGCAAGAGTGATTGGTGCCACGTACCACTCGAGGATGGACCCAGCCGAGTTTGCGCAGGCACCGAGAGGCATGCAGATATGGGGCGACGTGCTGCGGCGCAAACCCTCGGCGTGGCTCGCACTCGACGACGATTATTTGCATTGGCCCGCATGGTGCCGTGAACAGCTTGTGCGCACCGACCCTATGTTCGGCATCGCCGAGCCGAGCGTGCTTGCGGAGCTGAAAACAAAGCTGGACAAGGCCTTTGGCGGGTACGGGCTCAAAAGTCACGGTTGAGTTGTGGGCCGGTGGGCACGGCTCGGTGCGCCGAGTCATTGCGACGGCAGAGATTGGCCGAATACGTGATGGTGCGTTTCGAGGAACAGTTCCTCAATCCGGGCGGTGACGAAGTCGTCGCGGCGGACTGCCTGCGATGGTCGGCGAGGGTGCGGCACCTTGTTGCACGCTGTCTTGCTGCCGCGCTAAATGACGGTGGGGAGGAACTGCCGCCGCGACCGACGCTCCCGATGCTACCCGTGCATGACAGCGACGGACCTAGTTACGTCAGACTGAGCGGGTACCCGAACCCCCTCAGACTTTTTTCCGTCGGCGCATTGCAAACGGTAGCCGCCCTCACGTAGCGGACGACCCTCAACCAATGGATTGCGCTTACGTTGAAGACTGTAATGACTTCCTGCGCGGGCGGCTGTAGTCGTAGTTCTCAAGACTTCTCAACAAAATTGAGAAACCTACAAGGCGCGCTTGCCCTACCGCGTGAGCCTCGTCGAATAAGGTGTGGCCGGAAGGACATCATTCGCGGCGGTCTCTATGACCGCCGCAGGACGCATGTGGTTGGCGACCTTCGCGCCTGTCAGCATCGCTCGACATGGCAGACGGAAGGTCCGCTAGCCATCGCACGCGCTGCAACGTCACGCATCCAGAAGGTTTCCGATAAGGCTTTGTATGCTGCGGCCGACCCGAGTGTTAGTCACCTAGGCGACCTCTTGACTGCAATCTACGAAAGTGACTTTTCGACGTGGCCGCCCCAACCGCTAAAGGACCGGCTGCTCCATCCGAGTTCCGACTTGTACAGCCAAAACAAGGTCCGTTTCCTGAGCGACAAGGAGACGGCAGCACTGCAAAACAAGCTTAACCGGCGACAGCTCGCTTGGGTGCAGGTCGAGCATTGCGGGGCCTTACGTTCTCGGGTCAAACGTATTGCGTCTACTGTTGACGAGGAGGGATTCGACGACTTCCCGCTCATCGGGCGGGAAATCCCGAATTGCCCGGGGGAATCAACAAATATACAGGCTTGTAGCCAACGGACCACGGCGATACGTAGCGACCGTCGTCCTCTGTCCGCAGTCGGTGTATGCATTGCATCGCATCGTCCCAGGCGAAGGTCCGGGCGCGTACGGAAACGTATTCTGCGATGTCGTCGACGGACATCGTCGGCACGGGATTGCCATCGGTGTCTATCAAAGCTTGTTCTGGGTTTGATGAGAGGTCAACGAAGAATTCGCTCGCTCGTAAGCCTTCGATATGGAGCCAAAAGACTCGTGGGTCCGAGTGCAACTCCATAACAGATTTCACTGCTGGAAATCCTGCAATAGTCGGAATTCCCAACTGACGTGCAAAACTCGCGAAGCGAAATAATTCCGAATTCACCTTGCCCGCTAGAATAGTGTCAGACGGCGTCACCTTCGGACGTCTCGCGAACATGGCTAGAATTCTGACCGAGAGCCCATTGTGCATCTCGGCGGACGTGCGGTTTCCCTCCCTTGTTTTCCAGTATGACATTGGGATAGCCCATCCGAACTCTCGGACGAGCGCGCGCTGTAGTAGTGGGACAAGGGCGTACTCAGCAGTACGCTCTCCAAAAAAACTTGCCATCTCGCTTTGGGCTCTTTGCTTTTGGGGAGTTGTTTTTCCTGCAGGGTTCCGGATGTCTATCGCATCAACTGTGGTTGCTGTGGTTGTCTACCCAGGCGCGGCACCAGTCGAGGCCAGCCAGTTGCGCCTCGTCTTCGCTTTCAAAGCTACCAAGCACCCCCGATGTTTCAACGAGCTTGTTGTTTCGCGTGACAGTGTCGCTGGCGGCGTATTCGTGGCCTTGCCGGATAACATGTCCCCAAAGCAAATAGCCCTTGTAGACTTTTGCTTCCATCAGCGAACGACCTCCGCCCCGGCACCGTTCGAGTCGACGCGCAGCACATTGCCTTTATGCGTCAACGGAGGCGGTAGGTTCTGCACGCGCGGCCCGGCGTTCACGCGTACAGCGCGGCCAGTATGCTCTCGCTTGGTCGGCGTCGGGAGGTAGGCAGCCACGCGGGATGGCTTCATCTTCGTTGACCGCTTTGCCGACAGTCGACGCGCTGCTGGCTTGTGGTGGGCGGCATGACTGCCGTGCAGCGCATGCCTTGCCTCCGGTGGATTCCATACTTCGCGATAGTGTTCGCCCGCGTGGGCAACGGAAGCCGCCGCAAGCAACATCACACTTAGAACACGCAACACCTCATCCTCCGACGTTCAAGGCGAACTGAACCATTTCGCTGCAGCCGGTTTCCCGGCCGGCACATTCGCCATCGCCGGCATCGGGTGACCAACCGATTTGCAAATTCGGGCGCCCATGGCTCGGGACTTCCAAGAACTGCTTAGCCGAAAACAGCGCGTCGAACAAATGATACTGTGTATGCGTACAGGTTGTCGTAGTTTGCTCGCGTTCCGGGTTTCTCCTCGGCTAAGAGTCTCAGCCGCCCCGTGGCGACCGGCGCGCATGGCCGACAACCGGCGCTTTATATGTCGCGAAAGCCCGAATACGGCTACTTGGTCGACCTTCGGCCAATCCCCTAAAATGACCGGAAAAAGGCGTATATTTCAGATGCTCCGGGAACCCAACAGCGCGACTTTCATGCGATTCGCATCGGTAACTCGCCGCCGCACTCCCTGCATAGAAGAACAGGCAACAGAGCAATCGATATGACGGCTCGACTCGAATAACGTTATCGACCACGACGGCGATTCAGTTGAGGTCGATGAGAATAGTGGGGAACGGGGTGATGACGCACTTGCAGGCAGATGAAACCGAAGACTCAACGACCGATACGGACGTAAAGCTACCGAGCGTTCAGGTATTCGCGGACCTTACGATAGGTTACGCGGCGATTCAAAACAACGTTCCGGTCATCCGTGAAATTATGGTCACGAACGACGGGGAAGCGGTACTCTCTGATGTCGAACTGCTTGTCAAATGTGTACCGGCCTTTGCCGAGAGCGCACGTTTCCGCTTCGAAGCATTGGCGCCAGGCGAAAGCCGCCGTCTAGCACCTGTCGACCTGCGTCCCGACCACCAGTATTTCAGTCAGCTAGACGAATCTGAGCGGGCGGTCATCACGGCATCACTGCGTGTTCAGGAAACGGACCTCGTAACGGAAACACACAATATTGACGTACTGGCCTACGACCAGTGGGCCGGCGCGCGGTCGCTGCCCGAACTGCTGGCTGCGTTTTGCATGCCGAACTCGCGGGTCGTGGACAAACTTCTCGCGCGGGCATCCGGGCTTCTGCGGCAGACGTCGGCCGACCTGTCCATGGACGGCTACCAGTCCAAAAATCGCGAGAAGGTCTGGAAGCAGGTGTCAGCTATCTACAGCACGATAGTTGCCGAGGATATCCAATACTCCAATCCACCGGCGTCGTTCGGAAACGACGGCCAGAAAATCCGAACCCCAGAGCGTATTCTCGATGGCAAGCTGGCGACATGTCTGGACCTTGCCATGCTGGTCGCGTCCTGCTTGGAACAGGCTGGGCTGCACCCTGCCGTGTTGTTCAAAGAAGGCCACGCGTGGGTGGGCGTTTGGCTGATAGAGAGTAGCTTCCCCACCGCCTTGGTGGACGATGTTCAGGCGATTCGCAAGCGGGTGAAATCTGGCGAGTTCATGGTCTTCGAGACCACCGGAGTGGCGAGCGGCCAGAAGCCATCCCTCAGGTGGGCCTGCACTCGTGGCGAAGAACACTTAAACGACGAAGACCAGTTCGCGTATGCAGTGGACATTCGTCGCGCACGAGAAGTCCGGATTCGTCCACTGCCGTCCCGTTCGTCGCCGGTCGAAGAGCCTGCTGTCCCGATTGCGAAAGCCGAGACGCCCGTCATTGAAGACGTACCGCAACTGCCACCGCTCGACCCGGTCGTCGTACCATTGCGCGACGACGCGACACCCGACACACCAGAGGGTCGCCTAGCGAAATGGAAGAGCAAGCTGCTCGACCTGACGCTCCGAAACAAGCTCCTGAATTTTAAACCCACCAAATCCACACTACGGGTCATCTGCCCGGACCCGGGTGCACTGGAAGACCGACTGGCAGAGGGAAACGAATTCCGCGTTCGTGCGAGACCGAAGTTGATGTCCGGTTCGGATGGTCGCGATGCCAATGTGTACGCCGGCCGCAATGGTACGGCTGCATTGGATGACTTGGCGACTGACGCCCTTAGCCGAAACGAAATCGTTACAGACATCGAAGAAGAGGCGCTGGACGGCAGGCTGCTGGAAATATTCCGCGCGGCCAGCACGGGCATGGAGGAAGGCGGGGCCAATACCCTGTTTCTGGCTTTCGGGATGCTCGAATGGCAAGAAAGCAAAGACGCCGAATCCAGCCACCTTGCTCCGATTTTGCTCATCCCGGTAACGCTGTCCCGCCAGTCTGTGAGAAGTGGCTTCCGCTTGACGCGTCACGATGACGACGCGCTCGTGAATCCGACGCTGCTGCAAAAGTTGCAGCAAGATTTCAGCCTGAAGCTACCGTCGTTCGACGTTTTGCCGACCGATGACCGTGGCATCGATGTCAACCGGATTCTGCAGTCCTTCCGGCTACATGTGGGCGAACTGAAGGGGTGGGAGGTCAAGGAGCAGGTCAATCTGGGTATCTTTTCCTTTACGAAGTACCTGATGTGGAAGGACCTCCAAGACCGCCAAAAACAGCTCCAGGAAAACAGCGTTGTCGCTCATTTGATTAACAATCCCGGCAAGGCATTTGCCGACAGCGCGACTGGCTTCGAGCCCAGTACTCTGGATGAGAAGTTCCGGCCTCAAGACCTATTTACGCCATTGCTGTCGGACTCGTCGCAGTTGCGTGCCGTTTGCGTCGCTGCCGAAGGCAAGAATCTTGTCATCGAAGGCCCGCCAGGGACGGGTAAGAGCCAGACTATCTCGAACCTGATTGCCCATCTGTTGGCCACCGGGAAGACGGTGTTGTTCGTTTCGGAGAAGATGGCGGCGCTGGAGGTGGTGCATCGCCGGCTCAGCAGTCTGGGCTTGGGACCATTTTGTCTCGAGTTGCATTCGTCCAAGGCAAAGAAAGCGGACGTCCTGAAACAGCTGGGCATCGCGCTTGATGCCGCCGGCGCTCGCGCTGTGAAGGACTGGGAGCGAGAGTCCGAAAGACTCCTGAGGCTCCGCACAGACCTCAATGGCGTAGCGCGTGCGCTCCATCGCACTCATCCGAACGACCTGACCGTGTACGAGGCTATCGGAACCAGTCTGCAGCACGCGGAAATGCGGCCTGGCGCGATGCCATGGACCGATGCGGATGCGCATGACCGCGCCCAGCTAGAAGCTCTGCGCGAGACCTGTCGCCAGATGGGCGCTCTGGCCGGCCAGTTGACTGGCTTGCAGAATCATCCGTTGGCAGTCGTCAACAAGACCGAATGGATGCCGTCCTGGCAACAAGAGTTTCTCGATGCGGTTTCGGCGTTTGAAGCCTACATCAAGAAACTGGATGAGGCCACATCGAACCTGCTGAATCAGCTGGGCCTTCCCAAGGTTGCTTTCTCCCTGAACGGGCTTGGCAAATTCGATGTACTGGCCGACGTGCTTTCCGCCGCGCCCACAGTTCCGGTCGAGGTGGCCAGGGCGGCGCATGACGAGTCCGTGCGCAACCGGCTCGCCGCCCTTCGTCAGCATGGTGTGGCGCGCAATCAGGCGTGGGAGCCGTTGAGCAAACACTACGTCGACGACGTTGCCACTCTGAATGCGTCCGAGCTCAAACTGCAGTGGGCCGCCGCGACCAATACCTGGTGGCCGAAGAGCCTGTTTGCGCAGCGCGCGGTTACCGGACGACTGCGCTTGTACCGACAGGACCAGCGTCGGCCGCAAACCGGGGATGTTCCGGCCGTCATCGCCGCATTGACCGCCGTCAATGCCGAGGACAAGGTCATCGAGTCCATGTCTCATGACGCGTCGCAACTGCTGCATGAAGCATTCGCTGCGTCGAAGACGGACTGGAACGCCGTTGAGGCGGCCGAGCGATGGGCGACGTCATTCGCGGACGCCGTAACGGCAATCGCGGGCAATGACATCGAATTGGCCCAGACGCTCCGCGCAAAGCTGCAGCCATTTGTTTCCGACAACCGGGGCATGCTGAAGGCAGACACGCCTCTCGGCTCCGGTTTGTTGTCGTATCGCGATTGCTGCCGAGACGTGATGGTTCAACTCCGCGCGGTCATTGAGCTTGGCCATTGTCAGGCAGACCTCGGACTTGACCCAGCTGCCGCCGGCGTGGTTCCTCGACTATTGAGCCTGCTTCAAGGATGGCAATCTGCTTCGAGGCAGCTGCAGCCGTGGTGCCTATGGAGGAAATCCCGCGCCCATGCAATCAGCAGCGGGTTGCAAGGCATTGTGGACGCACTGGAGGCTGGCCAAGCGCCTTTGTCCAGCGTGGCGACGTTCTTCGAGTACAGCTACCAGAGCTGGTGGCTGCGCAAAGCGATTGACCGGGAGCCGGTGCTCTGCAATTTCTCGAGTGCCGAGCATGACCGCAAGATTGCTGAGTTCAAGGAGGCAGATGAGCGTTTTCAGAGGCTGACCCTGCAATACATTGCGGCCAAACTGGCGGGCCAGATTCCCGCGAGCGTCGAGGTTGTGCCTGGTGCCGATTCCGAACTTGGAAAACTACGCCGCGAACTGCAAAAGCAGCGAAAGCACATGCCGATTCGCCTGCTGGTACAAAGCCTGCCGAGCCTGATGACCCGTTTGAAGCCATGCTTGCTGATGTCGCCTTTGTCGGTCGCCCAGTATCTGGACGCGTCGCACGCCCAGTTCGACGTGGTCATCTTCGATGAGGCGTCCCAAATTCCGGTGTGGGATGCCGTCGGCGCCATCGCTCGCGGCAAGCAGCTTGTCTGCGTCGGCGACCCAAAGCAACTGCCGCCGACCAGTTTCTTCTCTCGGTCAGATGACTCGGAAGACGCTGCGGATAGCGATGATGTGCAGGACCTGGAGAGCATTTTGGACGAGTGCCTCAGTATCGGCCTGCCTGAGCTGCGGCTGAATTGGCACTACCGAAGCAAGCATGAGGGGCTGATTACCTTCAGCAATGTGACGTACTACGACAACGAACTTGTCACGTTCCCGTCGCCGGTGACAAACGACCAGAGCGTGCGTTTTGAACGCGTACCGGGTGTCTACGACCGCGGTGGCTCGCGAACCAATCGGGCGGAAGCCGATGCCATCGTCAAGGCGATTGAGCGGCACTATCTGGATTCGGCGAAGCGGCATCTGACGCTCGGCGTAGTGACATTCAATCAGGCGCAGCAAAGCCTGATTGAGCGCATGCTGGATGAACGCCGCCGCGCGTCTCAGCAGCTAGACCAGGCAATTTCACAGGCTGTGCAGGAGCCGCTGTTCATCAAGAACCTCGAGAACGTTCAAGGTGACGAGCGGGACATCATCTTCTTTTCCATCACCTATGGTCCGGATGCATCGGGCAAGGTAAGTCTCAACCTTGGGCCGTTGAACTTGGAGGGTGGCCATCGGCGTCTCAACGTGGCCGTATCGCGTGCCCGCGTCGGTGTCGTGATTTTTAGTACGCTGCTTCCGGAGCAGATTGACCTGTCGCGTGTCCGGGCTGCCGGCGTACGAGACCTGAAGAACTACATGGAGTTCGCCATTCGCGGCCCTCGTGCCTTGGTTGAGCAAAGTGTGCCGACCGGACGGGAGCCCGATAGCCCGTTCGAGCGTCAGGTGATATCCGCTCTTCGTGAGAAAGGGTGGACAGTCCATCCGCAGGTAGGCGTGTCCGGATACCGGATTGATATTGGCGTGGTCGACCCGCGTGCGCCGGGCCGCTATCTGCTGGGTGTCGAATGCGACGGCGCCATGTATCACTCGGGCGCAACTGCCCGCGACCGTGACCGGCTTCGACAGCAAGTCCTTGAAGGCCTTGGTTGGGAGCTGTACCGAATCTGGTCTACCGACTGGTGGCTGAATCCAGAAGAGCCAATGCGAAAACTTGTTGCCCGACTGGAGGAATTGGTGGAGACGGTGCCGACGGAGGATGAGCCGGTTGTTGAGCTGCCAGAAGAAACTGCACCCGAGGAAGAGTCGCACGCCTTGTATGCCGGGGCCGAATCGGTCGTAGGGTCGATTGCGCCTGCTACTCAGTCGCTCGAATACGAACTAGCCAGTCTTGATAAAGGCAATCCGGACCTCTTCTATGAGCGCGGCTCGATTTCGACTTTGACAAGCCAGCTACTCAAGGTAATCGAAACAGAAGGTCCGGTATCGCAGGCGATAGTGTTCAGGCGCGTGACGCGCGCTTGGGGGCTGTCTCGCGTCGGAAGCCGCATCGAGGCTCATCTGAGCGCATTGGTGCCCCGGCAGATAACTCGAACAACGGACGACGGTGTCGCCTTCTACTGGCCGGAGCATGCCAATCCGAGTACTTGGGAAGGTATTCGAGTGCCGGGAAGCGACCCGGAAACGCGACGCGGCATTGACGAGATTAGCCTCGAAGAATTGGGCAATGCGGCCGCGTACATCCTGTCGCAGCAAGGTGGCACATCGCACGATGGACTGGCAAAAGCGGTTTGCCGGTTGCTGGGCGTGGCCCGGACAACTTCCGAGGCTGGAGCGCGGATTTCACGAGCATTGACCCATGGACGAGTTAAGACGGTAGTGGCCATCGAGGACGGTTCTGTCCGTTTACGGAAATGAGCTGTTGCGTGCGCGGCATGGCATCGGCGCTGAAGGCGTATATTTATAAAGGGAAGTCATGAGCTTGGCGGTTCATCAATACCACATGGCGGATGTCCAGATTCAACATGTTGCCGGGGAACGTGGCCTCGGCATACATGCATTGAGATTCAGTGTTAACTTCTCAATCACCAACCAGTATCCCGGCGACCCGCCGGGTATGTTCATCGATTGCCTGCGTGCAAACGTGTTGGTTCATGCATCCAATAGAGGGCGCCTCCTTCTGGGAACCGGAGAGTTCGAGAAACCACTGGTTATCCGCAGGCTGATGAATTCCTCAACGCAGTCGTCGCTGCTCCGCGTGACGTTCGGCGATGCGCAATTGCTGGCACTGGAAGAGCTACGGGGCGGTGGTGGCGTGGTGTTCGAAGTCGAGGTCATAGGCCTGGCCCATGCTCCTAATGACACCCACCCGACAGAGCATAGTGTCCGCGTCGAGATGAATCTCAGCCATTGGGTGAAAGTCTTGGAATCCTTGGGGGCAGCCGATTCAATTGTAGTTGGGGTAGACATTCCCCTGAACGCTCCCACGCGGATGGTTCATGTAGTGACGTGCCTGAAAAAGGCGCGTGATGCACTGGTCGCTGGAGAATATCATCACGCTGTCGGCTCCTGCCGGCTCGCTCTGGACAGCCTAAAGGAAGCATCGCCAGTCCTTCAGGAATTGAGCAAATCTGTCTGGGGAGGGAGGAGTAGCGAGTTCTCAAAACCGCAACGTGCGGCTGCGATTTACAACGCGCTCCGCAACTACACCCATCTCAGTCATCACGTAGGTGGCGAGGGCCAGCCCGAGGTCTTTAGTCGCCGGGACGCCGCAATGGTCTTGACCACGACGGCTTCGCTAGTCGGCATGGTGTTTGAGCTGGAGGAGTCGACCGACCCCGTCACTGGGGAGTAGGGCGAATCTGATGCAGCTCCGCCCGAGCGGCGCAGGGGCGCGAATAAGAGGTCAGAGCTCTTCACTACATTCGGTGTGAGCCAGAGCGTAATGCGCGTGCCCTTCGAGACCAACCCAAACAGGAAAATGCAGCATGGCACTGTTAAAGAATTTCCTTGGAATTTTGGGGCTGAAATCCCGGACGGCACCCGAGCCGACGTTTCGACCAGAGGCCAGTGCGTCGATTTCCAACGCGACAGGCGAGCCGCCTGTTGCGTCCGCTCGCGAGCCCATTCGGCTACCGTCAAAATTTGACGACCTTGTGGATTTTGGTTTAGCGGAACACTCGCCCAACAAGCATTGGTCTGTCGGCTACTGGGACCCGGGCCCGGACCCTTCGCAACAGAGACAAAGAAGTGTCCGGCTTCGAGATAACACCACCGGCAAGATTGTTGCTGTGCTCAACACACTGGAGCGTCCGTTCGCAGTCGACGTTGCTGACACCGGCGTTTTTGGGGTACATGACGCTGGGCAGGCTTCCGAACTGTCCTCCAAGTTGATTGTTTTTGATGTCACAGGTGCGCAGCTCTACGAACGCGCTTATAGGGCGAATCTTTTCGGGTTCGGTATCTCGTCTTGTGGCAGGTATGTAGCAAGTCAAACCTGCAATTCTGGCAACGAAGACAGCAACCTGTTCGAGGTACACGACGTCGCACAGCGTCGGGTGCTCGCCTCGTGTGCGCCTGTTGCAGGTTGGAGTTCGGAGTACACATTCGAGACAGAGGATGGTGAGCTCAAGCGCGTCGTCGCAAGAATCAATCACTTGGGGAAGTTCGCATACTCTCCGACAGGGGCGTTTCTGGATGCAAAGAAGTTTATGACGGCGCGGCTCTCAAAGGGCGACCCGTGGACCCGCATCCGTGCTGCAGGAGAGCTAGTCCAGACCGACGGGTCCGCTACGACACTGAAACGCGCCTTCGATGTCGTCGACGCAACTATTTCGGCATTCAAGCCTGGCGAGGATGCAAGATGGCTGGCAGGCGGCTATCGTCTTAAGGGGGAGTTGCTGGAAAGAATGAACATGTCGGTTGCGGCGATTGAGGCTTATCGTGCCGCATTGGGCATCGATGCAAAAATTGGTGTCAAAAAACGATTGACTGCCCTCGAGAAGGGACTTGCGAATGGAACGTTGCTTGGTAAGGGGGCGGAGTAATGCCGAAACCGCGACTTCGCACTTTTCGACTAAAGATGGCAGTTATACTTCGCTCGAGCAACAACCAGATTGCTCAGATATGCAAATTTTTTCAAAACGGGAGAGTTACAGAATGGCGGAAAACTATAAAGCACTGAAGGCGCAGCTCGACGCGCTCCATGAGCGTACCGAAGCAGCACGCCTCGCCGAGCTTGAAGCAGTTGTTGCGCAGGTTCGCGAACTTGTCGCCGAGTACGGCATCACCGAAGACCAGATTTTTGGTCGCAAGCGTGCGAAGAAGGCGGAGAGCCCAGCAGCGGCTGCTGAGCCGAAGTACCAGAATCCGAAGACTGGCGAGACGTGGTCTGGCCGCGGTCGCGCCCCGCTATGGATTCGAGACGCAAAGAACCGGGACCGTTTCCTCATCGCAAAGTAAGGCATCGAATTCGGCAAGACCGTGCGCGTCGGAGTTTGAGCGTGCGGCTTGGAGAACGTGCCTTTACGTCAGGCCTTGCGTTCAAACTCCCATAGCGCCGGTTGCGACCGGTACGCGCCGGAACGGTCAGGAGCGAACACGTCTGGCATGCGCTCGCCCTGTTGCACCATCACGCCAGGCACATGGTGGCCCTGTGCTTTCCAGATACCGGTCTCCGGGCATACCTGACCGGTGCGCACTGTCTTCGGTCCGTTGTTCGGAAGTGCCGGCGGATTCCCCTTCGCGGGGTCGAAGTTGCGCGCGAATTCAGCTAGGTCCTTCGGATACAGCAGATGGTCCCGGAAGGGACTGTCGTCCAGCTCCAGCAGATAGGCAACCGCTGCGGCTTCGATGGCCCAATAGCCAACGTACGTCCCCTTGCCGCCCTTCTGTGCTTCGAGGTGGCCGTCATGCCACACCGCCGCGGCCATGCCCGGGTACCAGGCTTCGAGATATTGCGTGATGTCGTCGACACACTCCTGTTTCGCTTCGCGGTAAAGGCTGAAGACGAGCGGCCGATACGGAACATCGTGAAACCAGCTGTCGACGTCAACACGCCCCTCGAGTTCATACGCGAGCAGGTCTTCGTAGAGTGTGTCCTTCCCGCGGTAGGCCGGGTCGAACATCGCGACGATGCGCGGCAGCAAGTCACGCCGATGCAGCAGGTAGCAAAAGCCAATCAGCTGCATCGCGGTCTCATAATCGCCGATTTCACTGAACGCGAGCGGCGGCTGCCGGGCATCTGCTTGATGCACGCGCTCGGCTATCGTGAGTTGTTCGAATGCGGAGACCACCGAATCGAATTCGTCTCTTAGCAGGCTGATGTCCGCGCCGCCCGTATACATGAGCAGAAAGCGACGATAGCTGTCCGAGGCAACAATGCCTCTGGTCAGCGCCTTCCTCTCGTTTTCCGTGTCACCGATAGGAGTCAGCCTGTCGGCCCAACTCGCGATGTTTTCAGAAAACGAAGCCAGCAGCCACTTGAAGTAGTCCTCGCCCAGAAAACGCTGTCGTCGCTTCGAATCAAAATCGCTCATTTCAAATATCTCGTGTCAGGTACGCGATTTTAGCCGCTCGGCTTTGCGCTTGACCGCTTCAGCCACCTCGCCGTCCTTGTAGTGGTGAGTGAATGGTAGGTCGTGGTCGACGTGCCCATGTTCGTCCCCCGTCGCAAGTGCTTCGACGTGTTGCGCAGCTGAGGGGAGGTAGAACGGCACATACAACAAATGTCGCGAGTAGCCTGCATTCAGAATAGATAGCTCGATATCTCGCGACACGGCCTCCGGCAGATTCTTCAGAATCCAGGCGTTGCTCATCTGGACGATGCTGGCTTTCGGGTCCTTCGGAGCCACTGGCTCAGTTGTCGGAACCGCTTCGCCTGGCGCAGCAGCACCCTCGTTTTGCGGCTTCCGTTGGGCCTTGACGTCGCTACTGGCGGCAGGCTTTCCTCCCCCGGTGCTCGGAGGTTTTCCACCTCCTCCGCCAGACGTGGGTTTGCCGGACCCTGGCTTACCTGAGCCACCACCAGCGGGAACAGTGGGACCCTCGTCATCGGGCGGTTCGAGAAGGTCGTCTGCGGCGGGCCGCACCTCATCCTTAATTGTCCCGAGTTTGCTCCAGATACTATGCTTTGCATTCGGGTCCTTCAGCTTGCGCTTCGTCGTCGATGCCTTCATTTCGACGATGGCGTAGTCCTTCATCTGGTTGCTGAATGGTGCCGCACGCCATACGCCGTCGATGCCATGACCGCGTGCCTTGAGTTCGAACAGTTTGTTGAGCTTGCCTTTGTCATTGAGCTTGCCCATGACCCGCAGGCCAGGCTGCTCGCTCCACTTGCCGCTCAGGCCTTTGTCGTGAGTCTGCCAGCCATTGCCCCACTTGAGCTTTTCATAGCAGTAGTAGTCCCCGATATGTTCGCCCAGGATGCCAGTGATTTCGGTCGTGATATCGGTCACCGCGAGCTTGGCGTTCACCACTCCCCTGGAGGGCGTTGGCACCGGGCGGTCATGACCCGCCTTCGCCTCTTCACCCCTCGCGCCAGGTTTTTCGGTGGTCCGATGCTCCTCCAGGGTGCTGACTGCGGATGAATTCGGCTGCTTCTTGCGCCAGTGGAGCAGCTTGCGCTGGACGAACTGGGCGAGCCAGTAAGGCAGGTTCGTTTCGACGAAGGTCAGCGCCTGCATAAACGTGACTTGCATTGCGGACGGCATCTCGCGATACAGCCAAGACTTCTGGATGTGTTCGCGCGCCTCGGTCAGATACTTCTTGACCCCGGTGGCATCGAACAGCTTGTCAATCAACGCATCCGGGCTGGTCTGGATGTGCGCTTGCTGGAGCACCAGGCGCAGAATGTCGAACAGCAGCGGGCCGTAAATTTCTGACTTGTGGTTGACGAGACGAAACGTACGCTTGACCCCAGCGCCGACGACCGGGACCCAGCCTACGACGGCAAACACCAAGTCGATGCCGGCCTCGATTTTCGTCATCTCGTCCGCACTTTCGCGTGCGTTCCATACGGTCCAGACGCTCTCCGTGGTGTCGTAGACGTTTTGCGCGACGTAGAACAGCGGGACAGCGTTGGTTGCCATCGACCATCCAATCTCTTTGACCGCGTCTTCTATCGCTTGTTGGTCGCTTTCGTTCATTTCGCGTCCGGCCGTCCAGAAAATTTGTTGAACAGGCTGTAGAGGTTTTCCTCAGTAATGCCCTCGTGCCCGGCTGCATGCAGTTCTTTGAGAACATCAGGCTGCGCGAGCTCCGTGGGCACGGGGACTGGCTGGGGCGTGAATGGGCGGGCGTCCTCCCCGAAGAAGACCTTTGCGGTGCCGTCTGGTACGTCGCGCAGGACCGCGTGGCCGTTTCCATCAAGCTTGCCGGCCAGAGTCGTCCCGTTCTCAAACACGACTTTGTAGGGAGCTTGAGGCACAGCCTTGAGGTTGTCGTCCGTGAGATTCAGTTCGAGCTTGTTGTGCAGGTCGCCCTTGGGCAGGGCCGGTAAATCGTAGGGTGCGCTCGTGGGGCCGGCGAAAGCATGCTGCGCTCCCTTGATGTCTATCTTGCCCGGAGCGTGAATCTCGATATCGCCGCCCTGAATGCGGATATACGCGCCACCTGAGGTCAGCAGGATGCCCTGGTTCGCGGCCACTTCGACCTTCTCGGTCGCCGATAGCACCTTTACCGTTTTTTGCGCGGTCACTTCGATGTTGTCCGACTGCGCCTGGATTTCCACCTTGCCCTTCGCAGCGAAGAGCTTCATCCCGGCGTTCTGGGCGAACAGGCTGATGCGTTCGGCGACACTCGCGAGCAGCGATTTTCCGGCCGCGATGTGGGTGCTCTGGCCGCTGACCACGTTCACGTGTTCGTCCGCCCCCAAGTGCACCGACCGCTGCGTCGACAGTGCAATGCCCACCGGGCTTGCGGCCAGAAGAATAGGTTTTTTGAACGCGTTGGCTGCGCCCGTGCCGCCTCCCGCCGTGCGGCCGCCGCTCCCCTGGTCTTGCCCCTGAACGTTGTCCGTCGTGGCGTCCGTGAAAGCCTTGAGCGCGTCTTGGCCCGCTTTCAGGCTTTCGGCCTGGTGCTGGCTGCCGACGTCGGAAAGCGACTCGACCAAGTTGTGAGCGCTGGCGAGTTGCTGCTGGGCTTGTCGGACCTCCAATTGCTGGTGCGCCGCACCCGAACCAGGATGGGTCGTGAGGAAAAGCCCCCGATTGGCGCGAATCGCGCCGTACGCATCGGTGCGAAGGTCGAAGCCGCTGCCGAGATAGCTGCCGCGGACATTGCCGTCCTGGGCAATCAGGTATCCCAGATGAAGCATGGAACTGCCTTGCGACGAGAACAGTTGCAGCCTGTTCTGCCCGGTCGCATCGTCCATCACGAGATGGTTGTAACCGTTGCCGCCGTATTCCTTAGAGCTGAAGCCTGACAGGATGCCGTTCGAATGCCAGCGCGGCTGCGTTGCGCCGTTGTAGACGCGGCCTATTGCAATGGGGCGGTCACAATCACCACCAAGCCATTCGATAGTCACTTCTTCGCCAACGCGCGGCACGTGCACGCTGCCGTAGCCGCCGCCAGTATCGGAATAGGAAACGCGCACCCAGCATGTCGCTCCGACGCCCTCATGCCGGTCCCAGTGCATACGCACTAGGATTCGGTTCAGCGCATCGGTATAGACCTCTTCGTTGCCAGGGCCGACGACCGTCGCCGTCTGAAGATGCATGACGGGCTTACGGTGTTCGAACGGGCTGCGAAACGGCACCTTCTGGCGCTGGGCCTCGACCTCTACGAGGAAGAAGCCCTCGCTGCCGGAAGCATCTTTAACCGCGAACGCGGGTGCCGACTCCTCGTGAGCGTCACGAACCTCGGCAAGACGTGCGTCCAGACTATGCGGATAGGGGCGAGTTTCCCCAATTGGAAGATTGTTGCGGATGTACCAAGTGGCCTCGACCACCGCAAACTTGCGGTCCTCGGCGCTATCTCCGTCGTGCTCGGGGTGGTCTAGCAAACTGAACCAGCCGCCGACGTCGATACTCGGTGCGCTAGCTATGCCGTGGAATCGCTTCGCGCGCGACTCCCATTCCTCGAGCTTGAGCTTGGTTAACCGGTCTCCGCGGTCATCATCGAGGTACGTGTATGGCCCCGTGTATTCGTAGACCTCAGCCTGCTGCGGAAGCTCGCCCTGGTTCGCGACGGTCGGAAACGATTTCTCCTTGCGCGCTTCGGGGTTCTTATAGTCGAACGTACTCGTCGAGTACGACGTGCTCTGTAAGGTCCGCGTGCCCGACCAGTGCACGAACGCGTCGGGCTGGCGCGTGACGCCGGCCCGATAGAACCGGACCTGTTCCGGCTCAAGCGGCTTGAGTGAATACAGGTCGTCTGTGACGACGAGGGTGTGAGATTTACCGTCGTCGGCATGCTCGAAGTAATAGAACCAGCCTTCTGACTCCATCAGCCGGTGCACGAAGTTCCAATCGTCTTCGTACTGCACGCAGAACGAGCGTGCAGGCGACGGTTTGCTCACCTCGATTCGGTACGCTCCAACTGCCTGAGGATGCCCTTGGAACACTGTTTCGAGAATCGCTTCGACGGTCTGGTCCTGGAATATGCGCGCGTCCTTGCGGAACTTCAGGAAATGAAGCCAAGACGAGAAAATCAGTTGCAGGCTGACCAGTCGCCCGTCGGCGCCCAAGCGTTTTGCCGTATGCACGTAGCCGTGCTTCGGCCGGTAGGTCTTGTCGGCCTGCTGAGTCCAAAGTGTGACGGGCTGCGCAATGAGCGACTTCAGTTCGATTGAATCCTGCAGCGAAACAACATCGACAGCAATCTCGAAATTGCCACCCAGCCGAGCAGTACCCACCACGATATGTGGCAGCAGCACATCCGGCCCGGCGGGGGTATCCAATTTCGCAATCCGGTCGGACTGGAGTAACCCCGAATTTATCAACGCGATAAGGTCCTGCGCTCCCATTTGATTTTCCTTGTGTCGGCGTCTCTCAGAGCCGAGCAAAATCATATAGGGAAGACCCTACGCAGGCAATATGACAGACACTATCTTGTACCCGTAACGGGTTGGGATGGCGATATTCTCTCGAAACTGTTCCTTATCTCGAAATAATCTGGCTCCGGGGCCCCTCTCCTGTAGCGCTACTTTTATGGCTACCTCCTTGCGTAGCGCTTCGGCGGAGACAGATGCCTGTTCGAGTGTGCCGGAGCGAGCGCCCGGCACTATGTCAAAGAGGGCCGGCTCGGGTTATGTAATTTTCCCTGTCAGATTATTATCGAGTTGAGTGTTTGTGTTTTTAAAATAAGCCATCAGGATTGGAGTGAAAAATAAACAATAAATGAGATGAGCCCAAAAAGAAATCGCAGCATGGGTACTTTGAAGATACCATCGATGGCGCCGGACTGCTGAGTTGATTGCTCTGGATTCGCGCCGATACTAAGCAAGCTAAAAAATACTGCGATTAAATTTCCACTCAAAAATATTACGATGGCGAGTCCAAGGCCGCTAATGAAGTTCATCTCGCTGAAACCTTCGCCGATGCCTATAGGCACAGCGGCCCCAGCAAGCAATGCAAAAGAATGGATGATAAGTCCCAGCCATGGTTTGACAATGTATCGGTATGCGCGTGCCTCTAGAAACCAACCGGACAGCATGAATAGTATGCCTGTCGTGGCAAGCCCGGAAAGTATAAATTCGCTATCTACAGATGACAGATGTTCAAAGAAATGAAGGCCGATATTTTTATGAAATAATCTTGACGCTAAGAAATGAACCAGCAGCATACACAAACCAACGGCACACCCCGAAATCTCCATGGAGATAATATGCTTAAGCGCCAGCCACTCAGCGTCGCTGCACTTAGACCGGATGGTCTTTTTGATGTGGTCGTAAACTGCCTTTATATGCTCAGTTTGTTTCATCTATTTGTATATCCTTTTTTCTCGACTAAGAGTTTTCTTGATGCAACTTTCTTGGTCAAAATGATTTGCGGAATGCTGTGCTTCGGCATGATGTTGTGGCGGCACTACGCCCGCCAACGGGCCTGGTTGGCCGCGACCAACAGACAATCTTCCCAAGCCATCGAACGGGTTAACGGAGCAGACACTGAAAACTTGACCACGAACGAGTAGATTGTCTGCATCGCGGAAGGGCTTTCAGAACCCATGCTCTACGTACCGCCATCCCGATGCACGGAGGGAGCGTGCCCTAGTCGTCGGAAATTGCAAGTTGTCGCGCATGCTGCCGTGACCTCGGAACCCACAAGAGCGCTCCTGGCAACAATAATCAGCCCCCCGTACGCGCGGGTTTTGTCGCGCGCTACAAAAAACATGAGATGCACGAACTGACAAAGCTTAAGTGCGCTGCATACGGAGCATTGTTCCCGGGAATCGGTATGTCTCCCTCTCAATATTGAGATATTCTCGGTCTGCTCGACGGAATCTAAGTACTCCACTTCCGTCTGGGCAAGAAGCACCCGCAAGTGCTTGAAGGATGTGCCGAGCCGAATAGTCCAGACCTCGCGCGCCTGCGTTTGAGGACCTTGCGCCAGGAGGCCAGCTTGAACCCAAAACAAGGCGACCGGGAAACCAGATGGCAGCGACGTCGATTGCCAGGTCGCCAGTTCTACGAGGTTTGTCGATGACGCAGTGGTTCTTACAACTCTGGGATAGCTTCCTGGCTTTTCTTGGACTCGCAAGAGCGAGCAAGCGCAAGGCTGTTCCGCAGAGGCCCGTTCAGCAGCCCCCAGCAGTGAGGCCGCAACAGCCGAAACCAACGGTGACTTCTCCTGTAGCGACTATCAAGGAAGTCTATGCTGGCGATGCGTTCGATATCAAACCTAGCACTCAGCGGAATGCTCGGGAACATATGTATCGGGAAAAGAAACCCGGTAGCGGAGAACGCATTGGCCCGACAGACAACCAACTGAAGCTGATTTTCTCGACACGGGCCGCGCTTCCGGTACTAGCGGGCGCTGGCTCAGGCAAGTCGACGTCACTCGTGAATCGCTTCCTATTGGCGACTAACTACCTGAACGTACACTTGCGTCACATCACTGTGTTCACGTTCACGCGGAAGTCACGTCGCGACTTTATCGAGAAATTGGTCGAGGAGTCTCAGTTTTGGCCGACGCCGATTACTCTGAAAGAAGCAGAAGCATCGGTTCGAACCTTTCATTCAAAGGCTTTGCAGCTGTTTCGTGCAAAGAGGGGGCGAGATGTCGCCGTATTCGAGTTCCTGAAAGATGACGTTCCTGCGGTAACGAAGAGCGCGGAAGTCGTTACCGCGCCTTCTGATGTTACTCCTTCGAGCGACGATTTGCTCAGCGAGGAGGAGAATAGTGCGAACAACGTTGATAGCCTGATGCCCGGCGACCTGTCGCGCCCCCAGCTGCGCTTGTTGCACGACGCTTATACGGTTCGTTTCTCCCAAAGCGGTACGTTTCGTGACGTTGTGAAGGAGCTCTTGAAATCATCGTTCCTTTCGCCTCCAATCGATAAGGATGACAAAGATGCTATCGAAGCTGTTCGTTTTGAGAAAAATATTCTTCGCCGAGATGAACAGTTTTCTGCTTATGTGGAGGCCGATTGGCGCCAACGCGGTTTGTGGCCTTTGCCGGGCGTTAGGGAGCTCAAGTTGCCCGCCGAACGCTGCGCTCTGACTGTTGACAATGGGCAATATGTGGCTCACGGCTACATCCCCTCGGTCGATACCTACGTGGTGCTGGGCGTGCATAGTGAGATACGTGACACGATGAACGGGTTCGGACGGACGACCCCAGTTAGGAACTTTCTCGCCTCGAAAAACAAGCAGGCTCTGCTCCTGGCGCAATGTGAGCAGAAGATTCGGTACGTCACGGACGAGGAGGACTTGACGGCACTGAAGAAGCAGCTCCACTGGGCGGCACTGCCAGAAACGAACACCGCTCCGAAGTTCAAAATTCGTATTCCCGGCGAGCGCAAACTGGTCCCCGTGTTTTACGCGCTCTTTACGTTTGGGCAGTTTGCGGAAAATCTTTCTGTTGACCCTCGCTCGCTGGACCAGCTTCCCCTTCTTGGCACAGACTCGGTTGAGGAGCAGTTCGGGCGTGCTTGCGCTGAATACTACTCGTCCTTTTACGAAGCGCTGGAGGCTCGCAGGGTCTGGACGTTCAATCAGATATTCCGAGCCCTCGCCGATGAGCGAGATGTGCTTGGGGAAATGGATGCCGCTGACCTATCACCTGTACAGCATTTGCTCATTGATGAATTCCAGGACATCTCCCCGGCAATCGTCAAATTCGTGACGGCCGCGCAGACAAGCCTGTGGAAGAAATCCGGACACGCCATTCAGCCAACCTTGATAGCAGTCGGGGATGATTGGCAATCAATCTATGGATGGCGCGGAAGCTCGCCGAAATTTTTTATGGATTTCCACAAATATTTCCGTGGCGCGCCGAAGCAAGCGCTGCAACTGAATCAAAACTTTCGCTCGTCGGCAAACATCATCCGTGCAGCAGAGGATGCGCTAATAGACTTGCGGGAAAGAATGGAGGACAAACTGCGCGGAGTGGCCGAATCACAGTATAAGGACTTGCCAACCCCGGTTTGCCAGGTGACCGAGTTCAAGAGTGACGACGTCGTGCGAGTGGTTCGCACTCTGCTGCGGAAGAAACAGAACGGTGAGCGCGTGTTCGTCTTGAGTCGAGCGAAACTGGATGCAACGGCGAAGGCTGTCCGGAATGCATTTCGCGGGGTCGACGAGAGTGACCTGCTGGTGACAACCCTGCATCAAAGTAAAGGGCTGGAAGCGGATTACGTCGTACTGCTTGGTGAAATACGCTACGTTGGTCGCAACGTATTGCGGAACAGCGTGTATCTCAAGGCAGAACTGGCTAGCAGTGCTCACGGACGTGAGCGGGCCTATGATTTAGCCCAACAGGATGAGGCGTTGCGCCTTGCCTATGTGGGTATCACTCGAGCAAAGCAGTTTTGTATTTGGTTCGCGGAGCCCAAGAGCGAAGGGGTGTTCGAGCGCCTCCCGCGTCGGTCGGACTACTCTACTCGAGCAAGCGTGGCGGACGTCGCCTCGCTGGCGGAGCAGGTCGCGTCAAAGGAAAGCGTTCCGGCCCAATAGAAAACGACGGTTAATAATCCACCCGCAGCGCGGGTCTTGCTAGATACACGTACCTATGAAGAAAATGGAACAGTTTCCGTCATTTCAACAGCGGTTTGCCTTTGACCGCAACCAGCTAGACCGCATCAATCAGCTTATGCTGCTGAAAGGTCTCTGTCTGGAGTATCAAAATAAGCTGGAGCTCTGCTATGAAGTCCCTTCTGGTTCGGGGCTGACATCCTTCTATTGCGGTATCTCAGACGAGGTGGACGCACTAGTCTACAACTTTGTGAATGATGAGATTGCGACTTGTCTCGATGGCCGTGGACCATCGAGGCAAGTGTTTCGCCAAATCGCTGGTAACACGGACGCAGAAAATATAAATAAACTTAACGCAGCTTTCATAGATTTCGAAAGGATGACGGCTGAATACAGAGACCACTATGTAGGTCGATGCTATCTGGACTTCATGGTTGGGACCTACTCGGTTTTCGAGACGTGGATGACGAGGATTCGTAACGCTCTCATGGAGAGGAATCCACGAGCGCCGAGCCAACGGATGCGAAAACTGAGGGAGCTGGTCGAGCAGTATCCGACTGCTTTGGACGCGCCGCAGCGAGACGCGATTCTCGAGAGAATTGCGAAGTTGATGAGAGGGCAGCAGTCTAGTGCTGGAATAGTTGATTTTGTCTTCTCGAAGATATCGACGTATTCAAGGCCAAACGCAGAACAAGACCGTAGCCTCATCAGAGGGTATGCGGCGTTGAGAAACTCTGTTCACAACATGGGTGTCAGCGAATCCAAAGATGATCACGAGCTTGTTGGAGAGGGATTCGAAATCACTTTGCCGAAGGGGTTGTCATCTTATACGCAGGACCATAGCGACCGGACGCGCGCGTGTGCCGAGCTCGTCAAAATCTACACGGCTGTCGTCGACTCTTTGGACCTCGCTGGTCATCCTTGCTGTATGGATGTTCAACCCTGCAATCCGTAAGACTCGAGTCTCAGAACGTTACCGGAAATAAAAGGAAGTTGACACCGAGCCGAGCTTCCACCAGTTGTGTGTGTTACGGGAGACGTCAATTTGTCAGCATGTTCCCCCACAATCGCTCGTACGCTCCCGCGTTACTCGGTGGCAAATCGACGTTGCAAGCCGGCGGAAGCGGGCGTTGTCGGAGTTACGCCCAACTCCGATGTTCCGGGTCGTGGTTTGCCGCCCCGCGTGTACGTTGTTACGGCTGCCGTGCAGCTGTTCGCAGCATGTTCGACCAGTTGCGTGTCCGGTTGGCGGACCGAGTTCTCAGGCGACTTGCTTTGCATTGAACTGCCGTAGACTTATCCTCTGCTCCCAAAAATCGAAGCAAAAATGCCACATTCAGTCCTTTTCACAAAAGTGTTGATGGTAATCGGGAAGGTGTGGGAAGCCGTCAAGCCTAAAGTCCTAGCGCGCTACACCGTGTTAAAGGCAGAACGAGATGCCTACGAGAGCGGAGCGGACCTCACCCCGGAGATGCAGAAGTCGTTTTCTGAGACGTACGGGCGGTTGCTCGGTGGAGCCACTGACGACTCGGAGTTGAACAAGCGCGTAGCGATTGTGGAGCGAACGTTTTCCGTCCCTCCGTTCCTTAAAACGCCAGCCATAAGGGAATGGTTATCGGGAAGTGACGTACGTGCGGCGTTCTTCGGCGTAGCGAAAGGGAAGTGTCTTCAAAGACTGGAGGATACGTCGCTACGTGAAGGTCTCGCCGAGTCATATTCAGTACGGACCGGGGAGCGGCGAGAATTGGCCGACGGTGCGATAAATATCGTAGTCGATGGGCTAGTTGCAGGATATCGGGCGCGGTTTGAAGACCAGAGCAAGCTCGTGGTCGAGACCGTCAGCGCGAAGGTCGAGGACGTACAGCAGGGGCTGAGTCAGGGATTTGCAGGCGTTCACGAGCACTTGAATGCGTTGTCTCAGGACGTCGCGGGTAACCTAGGACAGGCCGTTGAGCCACTCGCGACTGGTGCGGTCGAGCAGGAATTAGACAGAATCATTCAAGCGCGAATATATGACCCGGCGGCGCATCAAAGAATTCGTGCACTGGCCGAACGGGTGCGCGTTGGGGACTTGGTGGGTGCATCTCACGGTGCCAAACAACAAGTTTACCTCTGGGCTGCGAAGATTTTGTCCGGCCGAGACGAAATGCGCGGCGAGGCAAATACCTACTTCGAACTTGTCGACAAGGCGCACTGCAAGAGCGACGTTTCCGTCGTCTCCGCAATATTGCAGGCGCACGATGGCCAAGGAGGCGCTGCAATACAAACTTTGAGGGATATCTCGTCACCCGACGCGCGCGCAGCAATGATTTTCGTGTTGTCCAAGAGCCGGGGGTTTGAGTCCGCGGTGTCGTGGTATGAAAGCCTCGAGCCGGCGGCGGCTTTGCATGACATAACTCCTGTTGGGTGGTGCAGTCTCGCGACCGCTTACAGTGAGCTTGGGAGATGGGAATCCGCAATTGAAGTACTCGAAAAGGCGCGTCCTCTTGCCGGACAGTACGCGGATTTGCTGTTTATCGAGGGCATGTACCGTGCAGCGATGACCGTGCCAGCTGAACTCCGTCAGCAGGCTCTCGAAGGCAGTCTCATGCTTGGCAGCGTGCCGCAGCACGAAGACGATGCCAGTGAAGTTTGGCGGTCTGGCAGCATCGAACTGCTCCGCAAGGCAGAGATTGAAATTGCCCCCATTAACGAACGTAGGGCGGAATTTGCGTTCTTCACGAGAATGTCGCTGGCTCTGAGAAGCAAAAACGATGCGGTGCGTTTACAAGCAGAGGAAGAACTGTCGCGTCTGGCCGTTGATAAGTCGCAGGCGGTTAAGCTGTACCCTGTTCTACGGCAATATGACAGGCAAGCCGACAAGGAATCTCTCATGTCTTACCTTGATGTCAGGGAGACGCTCGGAGGGCTCTCTGAGGACGAATGGGTCGCTCGATTCTTTCTGGCGCTCGATATCTTAGGTCGACCAGAAGATGCCCCAAAGCTATTGGATTTCCTTGAACGCCATCGCAGCGGCTTGAGCGGTGTGATACAACCTCGTGCTCTGACGAGTGTCAGAATAAAAGCGTTGCTGGCATCCGATGGTCAAGCGATTCGTGCGCGCGAGGAACTAGAGTCCAATCGAAGCGTGTTTTCTGCCGACCATGCTGCTCAGTTAGAGGCCGAAATCGCGGCGACGGAGGGCGAGGATATTCGACCCAGGTTGGAGCGCATCTATACAGAATCTCCAACGATTGTGAATCTCCATTTGCTCGTTGAGCACTTGCTGAAGGTTCAAGACTTCGTTGCGTTGGAGCCAAAGGCCCGGGAGCTTTACCAACTGGAGCGTGCGTTACCAAACGCTAGAATCGTCGTTGCATGTCTTTCTCACCGAACGAATCTGGACCCCAGAGAAATGGTTGAGTTCCTTGAAGCAGAGCACGACGTGGTCGGAAATGACCTAGAGTTGAAATCGCAGCTTGCCTGGAGTCTCCTGCAGTGCGGTGAGTGGAAAAAAGCGCGTGCACTGAACGACGAGCTTTTGGTAGCGCAGCCAAATGCCGAAAGTCACGTCGGTCTCGATATCAACATCGCAATCAAATCGGGTGACTGGGAGCACTTCGCCGCAATATTCGACCGAGAATGGCCGCGGAAGAATAACCATTCTCCACGTACGCTGCTCTTGTTAGCCCAATTAGCCAACGATGGGCACGTGCCCACCGAGAAGGCATTTGAACTTGTTCGACTTGCAGCGGAAAAGGCATCCGATAGTGCACCAGCACTCGTCGCGGCTTATAACGCTGCGGTGACCTTGGGCCGTGAGGATGAGCTCAGTGCAGCTTGGCTGCATCACGCAGCGGCGACAGACACATCCGGTGTTATCAAGCGAATCCCAGTTCGGGAACTGACCGAGGAGATTTTGCCCTCTTTACAGAAGAGGAATGAAAGCTTGTCGGACCACCTGCAAAAGAGCACGGCCCCAATACAGTTGATTGCGTCGGTGCTCAAAATGCCGATTGCCAGGCTCTATTGCGCTATTCCTTCAGCAAACGAGAGGCAAACCGACGCACGTAAACGTGTCGTTCTTCCGTTCTTCGGCGCCAGACTGGAGAAATCGACACTCGCTAACTGTGACCCAATTGGTTTCGATATCACGAGTATTCTGACGCTCACAACACTAGGGCTGTTCGATAGGGCGTTGGAGTTCTTTCAGCGTGTCCATATCGCGCCTGACACCCTGGAGTTACTTCTCGTCGAGAGCCGCCACATGCGATTTCGGCAGCCGTCGGAGTTGCAGCTTGCTCACAGCATACTTGCGGCGCTGCGACGCTTGACTCTCCGCACCGTCGAGGATGGTAATCAACCGCCAGACTGGCTCATTCAGGAGGTCGGGCCGAGATTGGCGCAGCTATTGGAGTCCGCGAAAACCACCCAAGGTTTCGTCATTACTGCGTTTCCGGTATTTCGTGCCGGTTCGCTCAATGAGGCTCCGGCCAACTTGAGGGAATATCAGGGTTATGTGGTCTCCTGCCAGACGTACATCGATTTGCTGTTGCGAACTGGAAAGATTGCTCAGGCGGTTGCGGAGAATGCCGCCTCGAAGATTACCTTGATGGATTCGGGGCCCAAAACCCAACTCCCAACTGCATCGCACGACACTCTGTTCTACGTCGACGACGTAGCCATTCGCTATTTGCATCGGTCTGGCACTTTAGATGCGGTAGCGCAGGCTGGTCTTACGCTCAGGTGTTCTCCTGGTTTGAAAGACGACCACGAGCAGTTGGAGGCTGAGGCGGATGAGCGAGAAAGTCTCGTGGAGATAATTGATTCTGCGCGCTCGGCGCTTAGACGTGCGCTGGAGGCAGGTAAAGTCAATTTGATAGCGGAACGTCCACGAAGTGAGAAGCTTAGAGCGCTTCGGGACGGAGAGGCCGAAACGCTGCCTACGCTGCTAGCTTTTCTGCAGGCAGGACATCCCGTTGAGAATCTTGTTATCGATGACCGGTATTTCACCCGAATACCCGGTTTCGAGGATGAACTCGGAAAGCTCATTCATACTTACTCGACGCTTGACGTCATTGACTCCATGATTTCGGAGGGTTTTTTAAGCCCGGCGGAAGGCGCGCATGCGAGGCATCGCCTGCGCTTGAGAGGCGCGACGTATATCAACGTCGATGGCGGAGAGCTTGCTGGCATGCTTGACGCCTGTGGAGTGGACAGCTCCAGTCTCCTTCGAGAGAGTTATGAAGTACGGACCCTTCGTCAATCTCTAACGCATGCCTGTGCGCTTGACACTGGGAGCGTTCAGGACCGTCAGTTCCTTCAGTCAATTTCCACGGCTCTTGTCGACACAATCGCTCGCTCGTGGGAAACAGCTGATGTCGCTCCGGACAGAGCCATTGCGCTCACGAGGTGGGCATTGGACGCGCTTGGTAGGCCCCTCTGGACAGCCGTCGGTAACGGTCAAAACAATCCTCGGGCCGCTGCCCTCGAGATGGCCGCTGTAACCATATCCGGTTTGTTACTCAAGGCGACGTTTTGGCAACGTGACCGCCGGATGAAGTTCCAGGAACTGCTGGACGATGAGCTGCTGCAGCCTGCGGTGTACGCAAATCGTGACCTTCTGGGAAGGATTACCGCCCTTATCCAAGTGCAGTTGGATGCATTCAAGGCACTGAAGGATGAACTGGACGCAGACTCGAAGCAGCAACTTCACATCTTCGTTGCGCTGCTTCCCAGCCGAATTCGCGACTACTTGCAGAACGAACCCTCGATGAGCGACCTCGTCAGCGAGACCGTCGAACATGCGGTGCAGTTCGGTACGCATTCATTCACGGTCAGTGCTCTATATCAAGCAGCAAGGCGTACGGCTGAGGACGGCCTGAATGAATTCGACGGTTGTCGCATGCGTTTGGAAAGCGAAACGATTCTGGCTGAGCTCCTCGAAGATGGTACTTGGATGGGACTTCCGTTCCCAGAGCTCGCTGGGTTGATGAAGGATGACGCTGCCCGTCTGGCCGCAGTACGCCAAGCGGTAAGCGAGCTTGGTCCAACATTTACTGATGGCGAGCGCATCATTGCCTCCGTAAGCAACGATATCTTAGCGGAGAGGGACTTCGACCTACTGCTCGAGGAGCGCATTAACGGCGTGAAAGCCAGATGGCTGAGGATACGGGGTGAGCGAGAGCGGCCCCCGGAGCTGAACACTCTCGTGCCTGATAGCACCAGGTACTACGCTGCGCTTCTAGGTCCCGTAGAAAGGAGTCTCGGCTTCCCGGAGTATGCGGCCGAAACCCTGCTTCCGTACCGAACTCGGCTAATTGAGCGTGACCTCATTGAAGGTTTGCGTATCGCATGCTTGGGGTTCTTCGACATCATTTTGGCTCCGTCGCGGCTAGTTCAGCATGTTGAGAACGACGAGCTCTGGTTCGCCGTTCAGAGCTTGAAGGAACTTGGAGACCCATACACACTGCTTGGATTAGCGGAAATTGGGATTGTCCGTGCAAGCGACCCTCGGTTCGTACAGTTGGCGCGGGATTGCATCGAACGCCTCTGTAAAGAACACATGGCCGGCGCTCACTTATTCGCCGCAGCGGCTTTGTTCAATAGGTTGGCACTTTCCGAGATACAGACACTGGATGATGCAGCTCTAGTACAGCCCCATTGGAAGCGCATGGCCGCCCGGATGCAGGCCGGCGTGATTTTGCAGGGCTATGGCAATCAAAATTTCATCATGCCGGCGTTGGAGTCATGGGTCGCGGAACATTTGCAGCCCACGCGAGTTGCCGCAGAGGTTATGGACCTCCACGTAGACCCCTACTACGCGGCGTCGTTGAACACCGCAGAGGCCATATGGGACAACGTATTCAAATTGCTCGTTACCGTGGGCGGAAATGCTGCAGATGGTGTGTTGAGCGATAAGCTGGAGAATCGAATAAAAGAGCTCGTGAATAGGCGTCTAAGTCAGAACTTCGCATCGTTTCACACCGCTGGCCCTTGCGGGAACATGCGCAATCGTCAGGAGGCGAAGCTGACCCCAGCAGAGACATCGAACGCCCGGGAGCGATTGGCTGAGTCTCCGTTCTCGCCAGTATGGAGCGCACTCGTTGCAACCTCACAAGTCATACATGTTGAGTCTGGAATATACGAAGCGGGAATGAATGGGCTTAGGGAGCTTACGTTGGCGGCGGACGATGTCGATTGGGACAACAAGCTTCGCTGTGTCGCCGATGTCGCTCTGCTGGCGCTTATAGAGGCGGATGTAAAATTGGCGGAGGTGGTACGCGACTTCCTGTTTCGCGTCGCGGGCACTACGACCAACGACATGAGGTTGATGCCGATTCTGCACACCCTATTTATAGCAGCGGGGGCGTTCCGAGAGACTGAGAAGCGCGCTACAGTGATAGAGGATGCTACGAAGACCCTTTCGCTTCTCTTGCCTGCGGGAGAGCTATCTCGCACCGCTGCGGAAGTGCTCCGAGCTTGCTCGAATCTCAGGCGCTGGTATTCTGGGCCCGCTTCTTGGGCCGAACTCTATGCTTTGAGCGCGGGCTGACTTGCGCCCTTTCCGGTCCGTGCATGGCAAGGACTGGAAGGACTCGCCAGTCACATCGCATGCGTGGCATACCGTCGAGGCACGCCACGTGTCCCTGGTTAGCAGAAAGCGAATTTGCGAATCGAGAGTTCATGATTTCCTTTTCTCAAGCCGTCAGCCTCAAAGAGATAGAGGCAGCCTATTCTGAGTTTCAAGTCGAGGAGACACTGCGTTTACCCACGACGCTGAAATTCGGTGGTGGCGCCGGAGTTCCCGGCTCGCTAATACAGCTGACCGCAGCATGGTCGCGCAACGTCTCACAACCCACTCTCCGCTTGTACAGCAAACATATCGGAGAAGCTGCGGAAGCATTGTCTAAAGAACCGCATGGCATAGCGGCAGCGTACTTCGCAGATGCTATTGAGACTGCAGCGGGAGAAGTGATGTCGACGCGGGCCGCGCTTGCTAACGCGGTCGCACGGATTGAAGCCATGCAGTCGAGCAGCTTTAGAGAAACAATGCATGGGAGAGGGGTATTTCTCGGTTGCTTTTCACGTGCGAAGAATGAGTTCCTGATTCCCTTGTACTCGCGGGCTGAGGTTGGCGCCATACGGTCCCGAGACGAGTTCGTCACGCTCACTTCTCGAATAATTGCGGCGTGTGCTCCATCAGCGGAACAGCAGATGACCGAGACAAGACGAATCTGGCTCGGAACGCTTATCTACGAACTCTTCAAAAATACGGACGAGCACGCTACAACTGATGAGCAAGGTCGACCGTACCCGAAGAATCTTCGCGCAGTTATGGCGAAGTTCATCACCTACGACGCGGAAACTGCTGCCGCTCATCTAGGCGAGGGTGACCCCAGACTTTCGTTTTACCTGTTGCACAATATCGCCAACCGGCGCACATCGAAGGGCTCTGATGAGCGCTGGCAGAACCGGCAATCTGCTCTGCTCGAGCTTACAGTACTTGACACTGGTCCTGGACTCGCGCGTCGTTGGCTTTCGCGCCACGGTGACCCGGGCGACAAGATAGAGCAATTGTCGATTGCTGACGAGGTGGCCCTCGTCAAGAAGTGCTTTGAGCTTCATGCGACGACCAAGACAACAGCAGGTAGCGGTGGAGGGCTTTCGTACGTGCTTCAGACGCTGCAACGGCTGAACGCCTACCTTCGATTGCGGACCGGTCGCGTCTGCCTCGTACAAGACTTCTCCGCCCCGAAGGCAGAAGCCTTGTTTGCACCAACGCACTGGCTCAAAGAGCAGCCAGTATTACCGATGACGGCTGGCGCTTGCTATTCGATTGTGGTGCCGCTCTCGAAGGTGCTGCTATGAAGGGATATTTCGCATTCGATTGGACATTTGCGGATGGCGTCCCGACAAGGAATTTTCACTTCCTCTTTAAACCGCCGGGCAAACTCAATGAGGCAAACCTTGCTGACGCCATCGAGACTGGCCTTCAAAGTGTAAATCCGCCCGACGTGGTCGCAATCATCTGCGAAGCAACTGATGCGGGCCTAATCGTCTCTGCTTTTGGGGACCGGCTCCTCACGCAAGCGGCGAACCGTGCATCGACCAAAGTCTGCATATGCGTTTGCTCCTTTAAACGCGATGGAGCTGTCCGCCTACACCGTCAGCTTCGGAACCCAGTCGACAAGCTTGATGACATCCTACAAAGCCAGTCAAAAGCGATTCGCAAGGCAGGGCTAGAGAAGCTCTTCGATGCGCGGCGCGTGTTCGTGGTGGCACCGCCTGGTTTCACATTCGTGAAGCCATCGCAAAAGCGGTCGACTCACTTCCTACGAGCCGAGGAGGCCCTGACGGAAGTCGAGAGCGCACAGTTCCTCGCGTTCGCACTGCTGGAGAAGTTGAACAAGCGAGCGTTGGCAGTTGGCGCAAAGCTGGACGTCATATTCGTGGATACGATGGCAATCGCGTCCGTTGCCTACGCGCTTCGAGAAATCTATTGTGCGCTTTACGACCTTCCGCGCCCGCGCGTCGTAAGCTTCCATTCGCACGATGGGCTGGATGAGGTTGATGCCCCCTTGTACGGGACGTCGTTCACAATGATTTCAGCTTCGTCGTCGATGAATCTTGAGCAGGAGTGGAAAAAGAGGACGCGTTGTCATCCTGACGAAGTTGTCACGCTCCTAACGCTGGATTGCGCAAGGCATCATGGAGATGCCCTTTACGCGCTGGAAACGCCAGATGGCATAGAGGATGACCAGCAACAGCGCTACGGGCAGCTCAAGGACCTATCAATTGTTGGTGAAAGGTTTGCGCCGGAGGACCTCCTCCCAAAGTCGGTGCTTTTGAAAAAGGCTAAACACCGTGTTGAGGCGGTCGCGCGATTTTGCGAAGCATTCGCGAAGACCGGCCGGCTCGCGGTCCAGTCACGCGGAAGTGTCCCTACAGCCAAGGTGCGGCCCGTCTATCTCGACGGGTGTGCCCTACTGGAAAACGGCGAATTTGCGAAGTTTACTGATAACGTCCTGTGCCAGAAGACGCCGGCATCGGTCAAAACCATCGTCTACCAGAGCGATGCTGCTTCGCACGAAATCGCAAAGCGTTGTGCGAAGCGTTTGCAGGAGGTCATGAATCGGGCAGAGCCACTGCGTGTAGTGTCGGACGTCGAAATCGAGGCGCAGACATCGATGCCGGACCCCATAGGGGCAATGCTCATCGTCGCTGCTGTGGTTGGGCGCGGTACAAAGCTTCTCTCAATCAGTCGCGATTTGCGGGATATCCATCGCGGTGCGAGGACCTATCTCATCGGCGCTCAGATTGCCGAGACGGCTACGCAAGTGAATGCACTTACTCCCAATCTCAAGCACTCTGCGACCCAAGCCACTATCAATGTTGAGCGCTTCATGGGTATCGCGATTGGCCCAGGGATATCGGAGTCTTTTCTGAACGAAGCGGACATCTTCAAGAATGTACAGCAGGAGTTTGGAGCTTCTTTCCAAGACAGGATAGGTAACCTTCGCGGTTCGGAATGTGGTCTGGCGGGATGCGCGTTCATCGCATCCGACGACGAACTTACCGAACGCCTGAAGCTTCGAGCGGATTTTGCGTACTGGACACCGTTCTATAAGGAGGACGACGAGACGAGTGCTGGCGTCCTCGCGACGGTCGGGGCGCTGCTCCAGAACGCCAGAGAAGGCAAGTTCGATGACGAAGCGAACCGTCTTTCCACCGATGCATTTCAGCAGGTAATTTTGCATCCAGAGAACTTCACTCGATACAACGACGGTGCCATCCAGGCGGCATTGCTTCGGTGTGCTCGTGTCGGCGAGTTGGATTATTCTCGGGAGCGAAACTCAAGCCAGTTCATGTTGGATTTCCTCTCAAATGTCTTCGAGCAATACGGGAGAAGACAGGGAGAAGCGGCTGGGGAATTTGCTCTTGCTTTGCATACGGGGCGATTGCGCCTCGACGCGCGCCATTTTAGGGAATTGCAGGAGCGTATCGAGCCAAAGTTTGCTGGTGACGCTCCGCGACTGAAGTTGCTACGCGTGCTGCTGGGGCTGGAGGAGATGCCAAGGAACGCCAGCATGCCGGATGAATTCTAAGTGGACACGCTGGCCTCTGATGTGTCTCGCTGGGTCAGCGTGCTATTACCGGCGATAGTCAAGTTTCGACCCGGCATGCCGTTATCCAAGGTGTCGCCTTCTCGTCATGCCTTTCTGTGACTACGGCTGTCTGGTGTTACAAATTTCTATATGTCAAACGTATGTCAGAAAATCTAAAAGTGGTGGTTGTTGATTCGCTGAGTGCATATATCGACGTAGTGTCGGCAATCAACAGCGCGGAAAATGACACGGCTTGGTTTCGGGGGCATTCGAGCGCGACCTACCGATTGACGCCGGGGGCGCTTCGAGACTTGGTTGCGTTTCGCGATGCATACGGACGGCCTTTAGATGGTACTGAGGTACTAAGGGCGAGCGGATATGAGCTAACTGGAGTTAGCCCGGAGCGAATGCTAAGTGATTTCAAGCGTCGTTCGATACCATTTTTGGATTTCGTTCCGCGCAATGATTTCGAATGGTTGTTTTTGATGCAGCACCATGGTGTACCAACGAGGCTTCTCGACTGGACCACAAACGCGTTGGTCGCTTTGTATTTTGCGATTGAAGACTCGCAGTCTTCGGGCGTAGCTTCTGATGAAGACCGCGAAGAAGAGATTGACGAATTCGCCAAAAATGCAGCGGCAGTCTTCGCGATGAATCCGCACAAGGTGAATCACGCGATGCACGCAGACATTGATGAGGTTGTAGATGTGGCCGCAGACTACGGCTACTGGGAGGCGTACACGCGACCTACTATGTTGTCGTCCGAGCACTTCGATAACTACGCGCCGCTCTGTATTACAGCGCCCCAGCTATCGCCGCGAATTCGGGCTCAGTCCGGGCTGTTTACAATCCATGGCAGAGACGTGAACCCGCTCGATTGGTTCTCCGCAGTTAGGCCACTTATTACTAAGATTTTGATTCCACAGGAAAAGACTCCGATTATCTGGCAGCAGCTTCGACATTTTGGGTTTACCAAGTCGTTCATATATCCCGGCCTCGATAGTGTTGCTCATGACGTGCGTTTCGATGAGCAGCGGCGGTGGGGGCACGAGCGTAAGGCCTATCTTGAAAAGCTGGAGCGTGAAAGAAGTTCGAAGGAAAAGCGTGCGAAGAAAAAGCGAGACGCTCGCAAGAAATCAACTGCGGCGACGCGTGGAGGAAAAATGACTAGGGAGAAGAAAAATTGAAGGCATATAAATTCAGGCCTGCAAGTCAAATTCAGTATGCGTTTGACATCATGCTCAACAGCCGTTTGTTTTGTGCGGACTGGCGGCAGCTGAATGACCCGATGGAGGGCATGTTCGCCTATTCTTATAAGAGCTCGCGCGAAGACGACATTAAGGAACAGGTTGCCCGAGTCGTAGAGCAGAAGAAGGGGCTCAAGGTTTGCTCGCTGGCGAAGACCTTCGACTGTCACCTGCTTTGGGCTCACTACGCCTCTGGCTTCGAGGGTCTGGCAATCGAAGTCGAGTTGCCGGACGATGCCCCTGAAATCAAAGAGGTCAGCTATCGTGGCGTCTTCGCGTCGCTAACGTTTGGGGACGACTTCTCGCCTGAGCAGGCCGCCGAACAGGTGTTGTCGTCGAAGTACCGCGAATGGGAATACGAACAGGAGGTTCGCGTGTTGCAACGAGACGCGTACTTCTATCTGCCGAGCCCCGTGAAACGGGTCATTGCTGGGCATCGAATGGAGCCCGCGCTGTTCAAGGCTTTGCAAATCGTATGCGAAAGGAAAGACATCGAGCTGAGTCGCGTGGGCATCGGCGATGATGGGATAGATGCTGACTACGTGGAGCCCTTGAACATCTGAGATGGACAGAGACCGCGCGATGCCCGCTGATGGAAGGGTGAGACGACGTCCTAGCGTAGGGTGGGCTCACCGCGGTCTCGTTGTTTCGTACGCGCACGAGGCATCCTGTGCCCACCGTGCGCTTGACCGATGGTTCAGATGGCAATTGGAGCGGAAATGCTCGGATGCGGGTTGTAGCCGACGATTTCGAAATCTTCGAACTTATAGTCGTAAATTGATTCCGGACGTCGCTTGATGTTCAACTGAGGCAACTCACGAACCTCGCGCTCCAACTGCGTATGAATCTGGTCCATATGGTTCGAGTAAGCATGCAGGTCACCGATGCTGACCACGATTTCGTGCGGCGTCAAATCACACTGCTGAGCGAGCATGTGCGTGAGCAATGCCAGGGAGGCGATGTTGTATGGTAGCCCGAGGAAGCTGTCCGAACTTCTGATGTACAACAACGAGGACAGCTTACCTTCCGCGACGTAGAACTGATACAGCAGATGGCAAGGCGGCAGAGCCATCCGACCTTGTCGGGCGTTTTCTTGCGGACTGATTGACTCGTCGGGCAAGTATTCCGGATTCCAGCCGTGGAACAGGATGCGCCGACTGTTCGGGTTATTGCGAAGCGTGTTGACTACGTAGTCAATCTGGTTGATGGTACGACCGTCTTTGGTCGGCCATGCCGTCCATTGCTTGCCGTAGACGGGACCGAGCTCATTGTCATCGGTGGCCCACTCGTTCCAGATTGAGACTCCGTTTTCCTTCAACCAACTGACATTCGTGCTCCCGCTAAGGAACCAGATTAGCTCGTTGGCGATGCTCTTGAAGTGCAACTTCTTCGTCGTCAGCAGAGGAAAGCCCTTCGACAGGTTATGTCTAATCTGCCTCCCGAACACGGACTTGGTCCCAGTGCCAGTACGGTCACCTTTGGCGACACCGTTCTCCAAAATATCTTGAAGAAGTTCCAAATATTGCTTCATGTCGACATCCGATTATTCGGTTTCCCGGCCGGTGGGCGGGACGATGGAAAAATTGTTCCGAGCTTTGAGCGCGGCAATCTCGCTGTCTTTCTTGGCGATTGTGCTTTGGAGGGACAGGATTTCCTCGTATAGCAACGCGTTTTGCTCGAGGATACGTCTGATTCGCTTCCTCAGGTCATCGAGGGTGGGTTCAGCAGTTTGCTCGGACGTTGACTGGGCCGCGGCCGGCGTTACCGCACCAGCTTTGAGCTTCCGCTTTAAGGTTTGAATCCTATCGCAGGCCCACTGCCTGTTGCGTATAGTATTCCGGGATAGGCCCGTCAACTCGCATATGGCGGCGACCGTCGCCTTGCGCTTCCCGCGCTTGGTAGGGTCCTCGAGCAGCCCGAGGGCATTCAGGATGAGTGTATCATTTTTCGTCGAAGTGTCTGCCTGATGCTCGGTGAGCTCCTCGGGGCGGCCATCAGTCATCTACGGTCTCCAGGTCCAGGGTGGCGATGTGCTTGTCCAATGTTTGAACAAGGCCCAGCCAGATAGTCTTGTAGCCCGGATTGGTCTCACGCTCCGCCTCACCATGGGCGTGTTCCCTGCGCATAGTGAGCACCTGCGCTGCCCGTTGCGTAATCACGTGACTCGGGCATTCGGGGTCACACTGATAGTCGCCGTAGCAGGGCGGCACTTCTGCGTTCGGAATAGCAAAGTTTCTGCCGCAAGCTCCGATGCTTGTCGGCATCAGCTTGACGCCGCGCTTGGCCATATCCTTGATGTACTGTTCGCGCTCGTTGCCGAACAGGCCTAGACCCGCAAAGAACGTGTCGATACGCGCCTTGTGAGCAGCGCCGCCGCCTCCGGCGAACTTCGCGTCCTCGCCAAAGAGGTCTAGGAGAGCGGTCTCACGAGCCTCGGCGATGCGGGTCGTAACGCTTGTCATCAACTGCTGCCGGTAGTTCCCGTAACCCGCCGTTACTGCGTTGGGCATGGCGTTGAACTGGCTGTGAAAATGCTTGAGCTGCATGCTGATGAACGGTAAGCCGACCTCTTGGTTCGCAAGCTGTGCCACGAGTGTTTCGCGACATTGATGAACTGAAAATGTCCAATCGATGAAGAGTCCATCTACGTCAATTCGTGCTAGCCATCGTTCAAACTTCGTATTGAGCGCACTACCCCTGTACCCGAATCCAGTCTCGGCCTTTCCAGGGACCGATGACGAAAAAAGATACGGATTGCCGGTTTGTTCCGTAATGAACATGAGGACGTCGTACGCGTCTCTTGTTAGGTCGACGGCCAGCCAACCTTCACAGATTGGAACATCTTTCGGACGATGCTTTACCTGTTTGGAGACAAGGAACCAGTAGCCGTGTTCAAACGTGAGACAGTCGCGCATCAGGAAATGAGTCTCGGTGGCGCGCATCCCTGTGAACAACAGGATAAGAAGCAGGGATGCGAGATGCCCCTCGCTGATGATGTCGTTGACCACGGTCAGGGGGATGCGATGTTTCCTTCGGAACCGTTGGCTTTTACCTTTTTCTACGAAATCGTAATATTCCGTCATCGCCGATGCCAAGGTTTCGCTTTCGGGGAGAGTAATCGAGCTAGCTAAGGATTGACATTCCTTATCGTGGATGACCAGCGCGGCGGCACTCTTGAAGCGTGTCATAGCATGCTTGCAGTAGTTCAGCAGGAATAGGAACTGGGCATCCGGCAAGGTTGGGATGCCGCCTTCATATTTAGACTCACCCCATGCAATTGACGATTTTTCGATGTCGAGCAAGCCCCACTGGAGCGGGGCGCTGAGATTTCTCTGAACCATTGGGTCGGAAATCAGCTTCAGCGCGCGGCGAAGATGCTCGGAGCGGCCCGGATACTGTGGAATAGTCTCTTTAAGAAGGGCGAACGGAATATCACTCAGACGAGTGATTTGAATGTGTAGTCTACGTTTCCCTTCGTTGATGACCATCGAGAGGAATTTAGCCAGTTCATCAATACGCCCTCTCACCGTCTTCGGGTCGAGTTGCTCTTTCCGCGCTCGCGCGTGCTTGATGAGCTGTGGAAAATACCCATGAATTACTGCGGAAATCTTCAGGTCTGCGACTATTGCATCGGTTAGACAATACTCATACGTGGTCTTTGAAAATGAGCTGGGATGCCGCAGAGTGGCGCCTTTGCCATCGACGTAATCGCGCCACACAAAGCTTGAACTGGCGGGACCTGTATAGAGAGGCGAAGTTGTTTCGATGAAGGGCCAGATATCGTCGCCAAAGCGTCCAAGCCAGACTGGCATGTCGTTTCGAAAGACCGCTTGCCCAGCGGTGACATCGGACAAGGCAGGAAGTCGAGCGGAGGTCCTCACGTTTCAGAATCCCTGGTAAATCAAGTGGTCAACGAGCAAATCGTCCATCGTCGCTGCAACGTGCTCGGCGGTTCGAATTACTGCTGCCGGAAACACCACATCTTCTGCGAGGATGCCGTCGATGAGCTTTACTGCGTCTTCAAAAAGCGATTTTCGACCTCGGATGGCCGGTGAGTCTGATTCAAGCGCCACACTCACACGCCTGCGGTATACGATGAGTTTTGGAAGGGTGCGTTCCGTGACGATAGAACGGTCACATCGTATGCACATGTTCCAGAATCGACACGGGGTGCCATCCACATGCTTCGTGACAGCCCGGACGTTCTCGCTCGGGTTGTACGGGTTCTTGCATCCGCATCCCGACAGTGTTTCGTGAAAGCAATCAAGTTCAGGACTCGGGGATGTCGGTGCGCGAGGTACCCGCGCTTGTTCCGTTTTTTGAAATTCTCTAGAGCGTTGCGCAATGCGCTCGAGCGCCTCGGAGACGGTGCGATTGAAGGTCGGCTTTAAACCTTGCTCATCGAGGTACGTGGCGGTAGTCTGAATGCTCTCATGCCCGAGCGCGACTTGTACGTCGAACAACGTGGCGCCGGCCAGTACCATATTGGTGGCGAGCGTTGGACGGCAGCGAGCGAGACTGAAGTTAAAGTTCTTCCCGAAGAGGCTATAAAGCCCTTCGTCGGTGCAAAACCGACGGTACCATTTTCCGGCTTTCCTTTTGGGGTCTATCGCGACGATGACGCGTTTGCCCTCTCTGTGCGAGCATTCGACGTCTTCGAATATGAAAAGGCGGCGAGCAATCTCCGGGGGAGCGTCTTCCCTGATACGCGACGTCAGCCCTAGAACCAAGCCAACCAGCTTCCCAAGCTTTTGAACTACGGACTCGTCAAGATACAGCTCTTCCATGTCAAGTAACGGAAGATGAAGTTCTCTGTCCTCTGAGCGGGTCGAACTGCCGGCCCGTCGTTTCCGATACGTAATGACAGGCTGTCCGGTGAGCCGGTGTTCGCGCTGGTAGGAGTCGATTTCAAGCTCTTTGAGCGCCTCGACGTTCAGGCCAGCGAGCATACTGAATTCGGCCGCCAACGGCATGATTAGGCGGTCATCGACATGCGGCCAGACACCCCAGCGGATGAATAGCTTTGACAGGCGTTGCATCGTGCAGACGGCGACAAGATTCTGCCGCCGGTCATAGAAGTCCTCATACATCGCGAGAGCGTTACACGCGTATTGATTCTCGAACAACCAGAGTAAGGCACGCTCGTCGCGTTGCAGCACATGAATTGGGTCAATGCCGACGCTTTGCTCCGGGGTGTGTCCCATCCGCAACCTTTGGGCGACTACCGCTGGGTCCACGGCATAGGCTCTGGCGGCAGCACCTACGCTCGAATAGCTGATGCCTTCAACCGAAATTTGAATTGAAGTAAAGCGTGGCGAGGGCGGGGGCGCGAGGCCCACGGCCTGTTCCGGCGTCCAGCCCGTTCGAATTCGCTGGGAAATTACCCCGTGCTTAACACCATATCGTTTCGCCGCTTCAGAAACGGTGCATAGTTGGCCGTCTATCGAAATCGGAGGAAGAGTATTCTGGCGACGATACGGGATGCCCTCGCCAGTCGGAGTGTAGCCATTGAGGACGCTATTGGCCAAGTCAATCCAACGGGCGATGGCTGCGTTAACGACTTCTTGTTCGCTTTCAGTGTACGCGGACCGCTCCTTAGTTTCTGAGGCGCCCTTGAACACCGGCGGGTGGTAGACCACGGTGTCGACAATGCGAAGCGCGTAAGCCATATCCATGACCTGACGAACCGATTTGTACACGCCATATCGAGATTTGCTCTTGAGGTCTTGGCCGACTAGCCATCTGTTGAAGCGAATCAGTGCGTCGGCTTCCCAGTGTATTGTCAAGTAAAAACGCTTGTTGCTCTCGAGTTCGGGGTAGTAGGCGCTCGTCTCCGCGACGAACTGCAAGTACTTGTTGCGCGCATAACGGAAACGCTCAGCGCTCAAGCCTTCGTACTCGGCCTCCACTTGGAAAAACATCCACTTGATTTGGGCGTATGGGTCTGCGAGAGTTGGCTTGGGTGGCTTGTAGAGGCGGACTGGTTCGTTACGCATGGTGCCCCCGCTTTTCATTGTGCTGTAGCGGCCCGAGGTAGGTTTGCTCGCGGATAGATTCAGCCTCGTCGAGGCGATTCATTTCTTTGCCGGCTTTGGTTAGCCTCTGCAACAGGTCGGGCGGAATTTGCGTGTAAATCTCGGTTGTCTTCAAATGGGCATGCCCAAGCATTTGCTGAACCAACAACATCCTGTCTTGGTAGGTCTTCCCGATGTCCGAGCACAATACTGAAAAGGCAGTGCCGTGACGCATCCAATGGGTCGCCATAGCATCGATGAGGCGAACTCTTCTGACAGCTTTCTTGAATTGCTTCGACGCGTTTCTGGGGCTCCACCGCAGTTGATTTGCGGTCAGAAACACCGGCTTGTTGGGGTCATTGATATCCCAATCTGAAGCGAGCTTGTACTCGCGACTACTGTGATAGCGCTTGATGCGCCTGAGGACAGCCCGCGACATCAGGGTGATTTTTTCGGGTTTCTGGCCTCCACGCCCCTTGACACGCCGGGCGCAGATTGGAATGAATTGAAAGGCGGGGTCGTACATCGAGTCATCGGGAATGTCGCTAGCCACGAGATTCACCAACTCAGAGATTCTGAGGCCCATGTCGTACTGTGCGTGGAACATGCACCGCTCGCACTCGTTGTGCATGCCATTCAGGAGCTGCACAACGATTTCTGCAGAGACATACCTCGGACTACGGGCATTCGGTGGTGCGACCACGTAGCGAAGCGTGCCGGCAGGCCATATGGGGAATTCTCTGGGTCCCGCAGATTGCCGGCTTCTTGCGTTGCCATCCAGTCCAAGAATTGCTTCACGCAGGCCTCTCGTGAATGCAAGGTGTTATGGCTTTCGGCTCCTCGCGTTTTCATGTCGCGAGTCCACGCTTGGATGTCTTGGCGACTGAGCAGCACGAGATTTTCGTCGACGCTCAGGTTCGGATACGGCCCATCCCGCTCAATCCAACGACAGAGATAAGAAAGGGTACGGGCGTACTGCTCGACAGTGCTCATGCTGATGCTCAAACCAGCTTCGGCTCTTAGCTTGCGCAGCCAGAGATGGACGCTTTTTACGACGACCCCGTAGCTGTCCAGCACGCTGTAGAGCGGGTAGGTGCTCGAATTGACCGACAACTGAAGAACGTCGCCGCTGGACAGTACGACGACTTCGGAGGAAGCACTGCCGGTCACTTTCACCAATTGAGGTACAAGGCTGTTGGCAAGCGGCACTTATGAGCCTCCCGGTAGGAATGTCTTTCCGTAAACCGCACGTCTCTGAGTCTGATGGGCAACTGGCAAGAGCGCCGGCGGAATGATACCTGGAGATTGATGAAGTGGTAAAAGAATATGGTTCCATGAAATTTCTTGCTTGGGATGACTAGATAGTCCGGTTTTCCGTGGGAGATGCGCCGGATTGGTATAAAAAATTTGGTTCCAGAAACATATCTACGAGAACCAGCTCGACATGCTGCAGCAGCAGCTCACGCGCGAACCGTACGACAGCCCGCGGCTCGAGATTGCCGAGCGCGTGCCGGACTACGCGAAGACGGGTGTTTATGCGCCGGAATGGCTCGAGCAGATCGAGCCGTCCGACTTCTCGCTCGTCGGCTATCGGCATCATGAGCCGCTGACCGCGCCGATGGCGGTCTGAGCCCCGGCGTTCGACGGCGGGCGGTGCGGGTTATGCGATCCGCGCCAGACGGAATGAAGAAGGCCCGACTGGCATTCGCCGGTCGGGCCTTTCCGTTTCATCGGGCGCGGTTACTGGCGGTGCCGCTCGTCGTGGCCGCCGGGCGGCGGGTTGCTCGGGCGCGGCGCCTCGACGTGCGGCGCCGGTTGCGGCCGTGGTTCCACGTGCGGCGCGGGCATCGACGGCCGCGGCTCCATGCGCGGAGCTTGCGGCTGCGGTCGCGGCATTTCGTGTACGGCCGGCGCGGGCGGGCGGTACTCGTTCACGCGCGGCGGCGCGACTTCGTGCCTTGGTGCCGGTTGCGCGAATTCGGGGCGCGGTTGCGGTGTCGGGGCGGCCCGCTCGGGCCGCGGCTGCGCATGCTGGGCCGGTGCCGCGAAGTCAGGACGCGGACGCGGCTGCGGAATCTGCGCGGTCGTATCGAGCCGTGGTTGCGGCAACGCGCGCGGCGTTTCCTGCCGCCCGCCGAGTTGCGTACTGGGCGCGGCTTCCGGATGCTGGGCCGGTGCCGCGCCGCGCACGGGCGGCAGTGCATTCTGTCCCGCTGCGTGGAGAGCCGTCGGCGGCGTCGGGCGCTGACGCTCCATCGGCGTATGCGGTTGCATCCACGCGGGCGCGGGCGCCGCGGCAGCATGCGTGTTGTCGTGCCCGGTCGGCGTGTTGGCGGACGTCGGCGGGTGCGGGACGCCATTTCCAGGGCCCAATGCCTGATGCGCAGCCGGATTGCCCGGTGCCTGCGGCGTGGTGCCGTTCGTGAAGCGCGGCGCATTGGGGCCTTCGCCGTTCGTCGGCCGCGCGCCATTCGGCACGACAGGCATCGGCGCACCCGGCCGTGCGGCCAGTGCCTGTGCCGGGGCTGGCTGCCCGTCGCGCGGCGCGTGCGCCGGTTGCACGACAGGACCGTGCGGGTTCACGAGCTGAACGTTGCGCATCGCCCATGCACCGGCCTTCGGGTTGCCCGGAACGCGGACCGGGCGAGCCGTATAGTCGGCCGGCACGTTCGTCTTCGCGACGGGCGCGCCCGCGCCCGGCACGCGCGCGCCTTGCCGGGCGAGATGCGCGGCCGCCTGGTCCCGATATGCGGCCGGTACCGCCGGATTGCGCGTCGCGACGAACGTGTGCTGTCCGATCGCTGCCGGCGGGCGGTAGCTGGCCGTGCGCAGTCCGCCGGTAAAGCTCTGGCGTACCGGCGCAATGCCGGGGGTGCCCGGCATCACGTGCGCGTTGCGCCATTGCTGCGGATCGACGCGCTGCGAGAAGTGCGCGACTGGCTGACCGTGCACGAACGCGGACGCCGGCACGGCCGTGATCGCGTGCGGCGCGCGGAAGTTCACGTACGTCTTGTTGATGTTCGTGATGTTGGTGATGTTCGTCACGTTCACGGTCTTGTTGACCGTCACGTTGTTGACCACGATGTTCCGGTTCACGCGATCGTAGTAATGCGGGCTCCAGCCACCCCAGCCGGGATGCCAGGCTTCGCCCGGGCCGAGTGCGAACCACGCGCAGCCGGCCGCGGCGACGCCGCCGACCGTCAGGGCGACGCTCCAGTCGGGACCGCCGCCTCCACCCACGAACGCGACGAGCGCTGGCGCGTAGACGGGCGGCTGGCTGACGACCATCGGGCCGGGCACCCATGCCCAGCTATCGTCGACATAGGCCCAGCGGCCGTAGTGATAGGGCGCGAAGCCCCACGGTGCATCGTCGACCCACGTCCAGCCCCACGGCGCTTGCCAGATCCAGTGACCGTCGTGATACGGCGCCCAGTCGGCCGGCGTGTCGTTCGGCACCCAGACCTCGCCGTAATTCGGGGTTTCGCGCCACGTACCGTTCGCGTCGAGGTCCTGATAGCCGGGAACGTCGCGCGATACGTAGCGGGCCGACACCGAGCGCTGCTCGGCCGCATCGCGGCTGGCGGCCCACTGGTCGAGCCCATCGGGGGCCGGTGCGGCCGATTGCTGTGCGACCTGCAGGTCGGTGCCGGCGAACACGACCTGCTGCCCGGGCGACAGCGGATACTGCCCGTTGCTGCCGTAGACGGTCGCGCTACCGCTGCGGACGGTGACCGTCGTGGTCGCACCGTTCGGCGCGACATCGACGCGATAGTCGCCGGGGCCCGTGATGCCGAGCGCGAGATTGGGCGTATCGATTTCGTAGGCTCCGCCGGGCGGCAGATCGCGTACGTGGGTCGACACGGTGCCGAGCCCGACTTTCAGCTGCGTCGTGTTGTCGTCGAGGTTCAGGACCGACAGGTTCGTCGATTCGCCGAGACGCACCGCGGTCGAGCCGATGTGCAGTTCCGAGCGCGCGCCGGCATCGTTCCACAGCTGGTCGCCGGTCGTCAGAGGCCGGTTCACGGCGGCGTACGACCAGGTATCGGTGCCGGCGGGTTCCGTCGTCACGGCACCCGACATGTAGTTGAGCCGGGCGACGCGGCTCGGCGGATCGCCACCCGGTTGTCGGGCGGCGGCCGCATACGCCGCGGCCTGTGTCGCTTGCGCGAATGCGGACGGCAGGGTCGCCAGCGTGGCGACAGCGAGCAGCGTGCAGTGGGCGGTTCGCTTGAGCGTGAACAGGGAGGCCATGATGAGCGTCTTCGTCGTTATCGCGGCGCGTCGATTCGTGCCGTCGAGTTCACAATATCCGCTCGGCCTGTTTCAGTGCTCAGTGTTTTGTAAGTCGTATGGCACGCGATGTAACAAAACCTGTCCATCGCGTGCCGTTGTCATCCGGTCGCAATGCGCACGTCAAGCGGACGTAAGCCAGTCGTCGAAAATCTGCTGTCCCGGCACGGTGACGCGCAGCACGCGCGGCCGCACGGTGCGCTCGATCCAGCCGTGCGCGCAGAAGCTGTCGAGCAGTGCCGCGCCCAGCGCGCCGCCGAGATGCGGGCGGCGCTCGCTCCAGTCGAGGCAGCGGCATGCGAAACGGCGGCGGCGCGTGCGCTGCTGTGCGACGTCGATGCCCCAGCGCCCGAGCGCCTGCGTGCCGAGTTCGGTGGCTTCGATCGCATCGCCGTCCGCCTGCAGCCAGCCGCGTGCGGTGAGCCCGTCGAAGATGCGGACCGCGAGCTCGCCGGCCATGTGGTCGTAGCAGGTGCGCGCGTAGCGCAGTTCGGCCGGCACCGTGCGCGACGGCGGCGGCACCGGACGGTTCGGTGCGGCCGCGCGGGCCACGTTTGCGAGTGCCTCGAGCGACGCCGCGATGTCGACCGACGCGAGCCGGTAGTAGCGGTGCCGGCCACGCACGTCGAGCGCGAGCAGGCCACCTTCGGTCAGGCGCGCAAGGTGCGCGCTCGCCGCGGAAGGCGACAGCCCCGCGATCATCGTCAGTTCGCCGGCCGGCCGCGCGCTGCCGTCCATCAGCACCCACAGCATCGCGGCGCGGCCGGGATCGGCGATCAGTGCGCCGATCCGGCTCAGGCCTGGAAAGTGGTGGTCGTCTTGATCGGTCATCGTCGTGTCTCGTCAGGCGGAATGCCTGCAGTGTAGGCGCTGCGCGCATTCGATGTTTCGCGTTCGGATGAAATGTCAGATGCGGCGGGGCGGTGTGCGCCCGCGGTTGCCGGCCGCGCGCGTAGAATGGCCCGACGCGGCGGCAGTGGGCCGCCGGATGCGACACGATGCAACGATGAAGACGATTTTCTGCCTGTTGGTGGCCGCGTTCCTCTGCGCGGCCTGTGCGCAGGGCGGTGCGGGTGCCGCCGGCGCGCGGGGCGGCAGCCTCGAGATGTACGGGACGATCGACCAGGGCATCACGGTGCGCCGCTGACGGGCGCCAGCTTGCGGTGCCGATGCCGGCTCAGTGCGCGGGTGGGCGTGCCGTCGCTGCGGCGCGGCGGGCACCGCGACGTGTTGCCGCAGTGCAACGTATAATGCGCCGATTGCAGTGCCCCCGCCGCCTGGAGCTACCACGATGTCCCAACCGTCCCCCGTACCGGCCGCCCTCGACCGCACCGAAACCGTATTCCGCTTCCTCGCCGAGCCGTCGTCCGTGAACTTCGGCGGCAAGGTGCATGGCGGCGCGCTGATGAAGTGGATCGACGAGGTCGCGTATGCGTGTGCGGCGGTCTGGTCGAGCCGCTATTGCGTGACGGTCAGCGTCGGCAACATCCGCTTCCAGCGGCCGATCCTCGTTGGCAACCTGGTCGAACTGAAGGCGCGCGTCGTCGCGACGGGGCGCACCAGCATGCACATCCATGTGTCCGTGCACGCCGGCGATCCGAAGGGCGGCGTACTGCGCCAGACGACCGATTGCCTCGTCGTGTTCGTCGCGGTCGATGAGAACGGCAACCCGGTGCCGGTGCCGCCGTTCGTGCCCGAGACCGACGAACAGAAGGTGCTCGCAAAATATGCGGCCGACGTGCGCGCCGCGCTCGACAAGATCGTCGAGATGAAGCCCGAGGAAGTGGCGAAGGGCACCGTCTGACGACAACGGGCGCCGCGCATGCGTGCCGCGCCCGTCATCGCGTCGCCTCCCCGCGATTACCGCGATCCGATCATCTCTTCGGGGCGCACCCACGCGTCGAATTCCGCCTCGGTCAGGTAGCCGAGCGCGAGCGCGGCGGCTTTCAGCGTCGTGCCTTCCTTGTGCGCCTTCTTCGCGATCTGCGCGGCCTTGTCGTAGCCGATGTGCGGATTGAGCGCCGTCACGAGCATCAGCGATTCATTCAGCAGCAGGTCGATGCGCGCGCGATTCGGCTCGATGCCCACCGCGCAGTGGTCGTTGAAGCTCTGCGCGCCGTCGGCGAGCAGCCGCACCGACTGCAGCACGTTGTGCGCGATCATCGGCCGGAACACGTTCAGCTCGAAATTGCCGCTGGCGCCGCCGACGTTGACCGCGACATCGTTGCCGAACACCTGGCAGCACAGCATCGTCACGGCTTCCGACTGCGTCGGGTTCACCTTGCCCGGCATGATCGAGCTGCCCGGTTCGTTTTCCGGAATCGACAGTTCGCCGAGCCCGCAGCGCGGCCCGCTCGCAAGCCAGCGCACGTCGTTGGCGATCTTCATCAGGCCGGCCGCGACCGTCTTCAGCGCGCCGTGCGCGAACACCAGCGCGTCGGCGGCTGCCATCACCTCGAACTTGCTCGGGGCGGTCACGAACGGCAGCTTCGTCAGCCGGCCGATCTCGTCGGCCACGCGCACCGCGAACTCCGGATGCGCGTTCAGCCCGGTGCCGACGGCGGTGCCGCCGAGCGCGAGTTCGTACAGGTGCGGCAGCGCGGATTCGACGTGCCGGACGCCCTGGTCGAGCTGCGCGACGTAGCCGGAAAACTCCTGCCCGAGCGTGAGCGGCGTCGCGTCCTGCAGGTGCGTGCGGCCGATCTTCACGATGTCGGCGAAAGCCTTCGACTTCGCGTCGAGCGTCGCGCGCAGCGTGCGCAGCGCGGGCAGCAGGTGGTTGACAATCGCGTAGGCGGCCGCGATATGCATCGCGGTCGGGAACACGTCGTTCGACGACTGGCCGCGGTTCACGTCGTCGTTCGGGTGGACCTTGCGTGCTTCGCCGCGCTCGCCGCCGAGCAGCTCGCTCGCCCGGTTCGCGATCACCTCGTTGAGGTTCATGTTGGTCTGCGTGCCGGAGCCCGTCTGCCAGACCGCGAGCGGGAATTCGCGCGGATGCTTGCCAGCGATGATCTCGTCGGCCGCGTCGATGATCGCGCGCGCCTTTTCGTCGGCCAGCACGCCGAGCGACTGGTTCACGGCGGCCGCGGCACGCTTGACGATCGCGAGCGCGTGGATCAGCTCGGGCGACTGCTTCTCCGTCGAGATCCGGAAATTCTGCAGCGAGCGTTCCGTCTGCGCGCCCCAGAGCCGGTTGGCCGGCACGGCGATCTCGCCGAACGTGTCGCGTTCCATCCGAACTGCTTCGTTCATGATGCACTCCTCTTGGGAAGGGGAAAAGCCGCGGTTCGCGCGGCGTCTGGCGTATCGTGAGGCAGTCGCGCCGCTGGCGCGGCGTCCTGGGTCTTCAACCGACAAGCATAGCGCCGGCTGCGATTTTGCGTCGTGCCGAGCTCAACGCGTCGCAGCGACGAGCGACGAGGTCTTCCGGTGAAAGCGCCAGGCCATCAGCACGGCGACGCTCGCGAGGCCGGCCGCGAGCCCCCACCACAGGCCGCGAGCGCCGAGGCCGGCATGGAATGCCAGCCAGTAACCGGTCGGGAAACCGATGCCCCAGTAGCCGAAGGTCGCCGCGAGCATCGGGATGCGCGTGTCCCGCAGTCCGCGCAGTGCGCCCGACCCGACGGTCTGCATGCCGTCGACGATCTGGAACACCGCGGCGATGCCGAGGAGCGATGCGGCCAGCGACACGGTCGCCGCGTTGGCCGGGTCGTCGAGTTGCAGATACAGGCCGACGATCGCATGCGGCGCGACGATCAGCACGAGCCCCGACAGCGACATGAACGCGACGCCGAGGCCGAGCGCGACGAAACCCGCATGTCGCGCGGCGACCGGCTGGCCGGCGCCGACCCAGTAGCCGACCCGCACGTTGGCGGCCTGGCCGATCGCGAGCGGCACCATGAACGCGACCGACGCGACGTTCAGCGCGATCTGATGCGCGGCAAGCGACGTCGCGCCGAGCACGCCGATGGTGAGACCCGTGGCGAGAAAGAGCGTCGATTCGACCCCGTACGTGATCGCCACCGGCCAGCCGATGCCGATCAGCTCGCCCATCAAGGGCAGTTTCGGACGGGCGGCGGTCACGAAATGGCGGAACCGCTGGCGGCCGTGCAGCAGCCAGATCAGCGCGAGCGCGGTGAGCCAGATGGTGATGGTCGTCGCGACCGCCGAGCCGAGGAAGCCGAGCCGCGGCAAGCCGAATGCGCCGTGGATCAGCCCGTAGTTCAGCACGCCGTTGATGCCGACGCCGCCGATCGAAACCCACAGCAGGCGTCGTGCGGCGCCGATCGCCGGCAGGAATGCGCGCATCAGTCCGACGCCGATCAGGCTGCCGAGCGCCGCGAACCGCAGGATGCCGGTGTACTCGCCGACGTGACGCGCGAGCGTCGGCGGCTCGTGGAACATCAGCAGGATCGGTTCGGACAGCGACAGCGCGACGATCGCCGGAATCGCGAGCAGCACGGACAGCATGAAGCCGGTCCAGTAGATGTGCGGCACGCGGTGTTCCGCCTGCGCGCCGCGCGCATGCGCGACGCTCACGCTGACCGACGAGAGCACGCCCTGCAGGACGGTCACGATGACGAAGAAGAAGTTCGCGCCGAGGCCGCCCGCCGCGAGCGAATCGGGGCCGAGCGAGCCGAGCAGTACCGTGTCGGTGACGCTCATCGCCATCTGCGAGAGCTGCGCGATCGCAAGCGGCGCGGCGAGGCGCGCGGTATCGGCGGCATGACTGGACAGGGACGGCGGCGCGGCGGCCGTCCGCGTAAGACCGGAATGCGACATGGAATGAGCGCTCGCGCGGGTGCGGGCCCGCGCTGTCTGTATTTATTTTGAGAGACGGCTAGCTTACGGCTTTATTCGAACGGTGTCGAACGCGCGCGCCGATGGCCATGTCACGGTCAGGGGGAACCGCTACGCGTCGTGAACCGCGATCCGCGTGTCGCCGAACAGCACGACCTGACCCGCGCGGATCTTGCAGGTCTTGCGCAGTTCGACCACGCCGTCGACTTTCACCGCGCCGGACGCGACGAACATCTTCGCCGTGCCGCCGCTGTCCGCGAGGCCGGTGATCTTGAGAAGGTTGTGCAGCTCGACGTATTCGCCGGTCAGCGTGAAATCCAGATTGGGCATGACGAAGGATGCGCGTGATGCGCGGGAGGAATCGCCCCGCATCATACGGCACCGAGGGCCGGCGCGCGAGTGCGGACGGTCGTGCAGGCCAGCGCGCAGTAGTTGTTAAGGACTGTGAGCGATTCGTCAGCAAATGAAACGGTGGGTAACAGTCTGAGAGATTGGAGAACCGGACGTGCGGCCTGCGGGTCTTTCGTCGTACCTGCTGCGTGTTGCGGCGGGGGACGCGACGGATCGCATCGAGGCGGTCCGCGCCCACAACTTCTTGAGGAGGATTCTCATGTCCAAGATTCGTACGATGCTGATCGGTGCCGCGCTGACGGCGTTCGCCACTTCGGCCGCATTCGCGCAGACGGGCGTCGCGGCACAGGGCACCGCAGGTGCCGGCGTGCAGGCGCAAGCGCCGGCAGCAGGGGCAGGCGCTGGCGCGGGCATGCAGGGTGGTGCCGGCGCGAACGCGTCGGGCAATGCGGTCGGCGGCGCGACCGACGCGGTCGGTGCGACAGCCGACGGCGCGAAGGACACGGCGGCGTCGTCGGTCCACTCGGCCAAGAAGCACGCGAAGCACGCGGCGAAGTCGGCCAAGCATCATGCCGGCTCGGCGAAGTCGAAGGTGGGCGACGAGGCGGTCGAAGGCGGCGCGTCGGCCGGCGTGCAGGGCGGTGCATCGGCCTCGGGCGCCGCGCAGTAAGCGGCCCCTCGACGTCGCACGACGTTCGCCCCGGACGGCGCGTCGTGACGGCGATCGATCGACGGCCCGGTTCGCTTCGCGCGAACCGGGCCGTTCTTCATGCGTGGACGCGGGTCGTCATGGCCGGTGCTGTTCCGGCCCCGGTCCGTGCGCCGGTCGTGCGGCGGACGGCGTGAATACGCTGCGCAGCCACGCGGCAAGCCGCGCGAATACGTCGTACGGCTCGTCGACGAAGATGTCGGGCTTCAGCAGCCGCAGGTATTCCATGATCTGCTGCGCTTCCTGTTTCTGGAACGAACCGTGCGCGAGCCCGAGCCGCAGCAGGCCGCGCAGTTCGCCGAGCTTGTCGCGCGCGGCGCTGCCGACGCTCATCTCGCACGCGAGCTTCGCCTCGTAGACGCGCTGGCGCAGCGATTCCGCAAGCCGCCATGCGGGCGTCTGCATCGTTTCCTCGAGCGTCTGGATGTCATGCACCGCGCCCTTGATCTGCGCGGCGAGCGGATCGACGAGCGACGCGTCGCCCTGCGCTTCGGCGACGATCGCCTTGGCCCAGTCGCGGCATGCCTTCGCGAGCTCGTCGGGGGTCCATTCGGAGCGCGACGCGAAGCCGAAGCCGAATTCGCCGGCCTGCCGCATCAGGATCGCGACGACGTCCGGAAATTCCTTGTCGAGCGTGCGCTTCGCCCACGCGTACTGGCCGCCCTCGAGCATCCGCTGCACGGCATGCTCGGTCAGCGGCACCATGTTGTCGAGCAGCTTGGCGCGCAGGAAATCCTCGAACGACGGCGTCGCGAACTGCGGGTCGAGTTTCAGCGACACGCGCACGAATGCGTCGTAGTCCTTGCGCAGGGACGCAAGCGTGTCGTCTTTGAGGGAAAGGGTGATCTGGCCCATGAATCGTCTCGATGGCGGCCCGCGCGGGCCGGCGGCCGACACCGCGCACCGGTGCGGGCGCAGCGTCGACGGACCGGTTCGCGCCGAGGCCGATGGCGGGTCTTCATACCCGATATCGGCGCGCCGGGCGAAAACTTGAGCACGGCCGGCGACGTTCGCTCAGGCCGGCAGCCAGTGCGGCATCACGATCCCTTGCCAGAGGAAGAACACCGCGAGCCCGACCGCGATCGTCACGAGCGGCCGGCGTGTCGTCGCCGACACGGCCACGGCGGCGAGCGCGCCGACGAGCTGCGGATTGCGCCAGGTCAGTTCGGCCGTGCCCCCGTGCGGCGAGACGGTCATCGGCACGATGATCGCGGTCAGCACGGTGACGGGCACGAAGCCGAGCGCGGTCCGCACGAGCGGTGGGAAGGTCAGCCGCTCGCCGAACAGAAACAGTGTCGTCCGGATCGCATAGGTGATCACGGCCATCCCGAGGATCAGCAGCGCGTAGCTCACGATGCGGTCTCCGTGCGTGAAGCGGTGCGCGAACGCTCGTGCCGCAGCGTCAGCGCGACGCCGACCACGACGCCGGCGGCGACCGCGCCCAGCAGCCCGAGCTTGTACGGCCAGCCCTGCCAGAAGTACGCGAGCGTGCCGGCCGTCGCGGCGGCCGCGAAATAGCGCAGCGTGCCGAGTTGCGGAACGACGATCGCGATGAATGTCGCCGCCATCGCGAAATCGAGGCCGAGCGACTGGAGGCCCGGGAAGGCCGCGCCGAAGCCAATGCCCGCGAGCGTCCAGACCTGCCAGTTCAGGTACATCGCGAGGCCCGAGCCGAAGAAGTAGTGGGGGCCGATTGCACCGGGCGGGAAGTGCCGGTAGTGCGCGTAGGCGACCGCGAATACTTCGTCGGTCATCAGCGCACCGAGCGTCGCGCGCCAGCGCAGCGGCAGGTGCGCGACGTACGGCGCGAGCGTCGCGCTGTACAGCAGATGACGCAGGTTCACGATCAGCGTCGTCGCGAGCACGACGACGAAGCTTGCGCTGCCGGCGATCAGGCCGAGCGCGATGAATTGCGCGGAGCCCGCGAACACCGCGAGCGACATCAGCGCGCCGTGCCATGCGGCGAGCGGGCCGCCACCGACCAGCGTGCCGAAGATCACGCCGAACGGCGCCGCGCCGATCATCATCGGGATCGTGTCGCGTGCGCCGTCGAGCCATTCGTTGAGCGGGCGGCGGGGCAGGGGCGAGTTTGTGGGTGCGGGATTCAAGGGGTGCGTCTCCATGCAATGCAGGATAGCGGAGCGCTGCCCGTGGCGGCTTGTACGTTCTTGCGCCCGCGGTGCCGGCGGCGCAACCTGCGTGCCGGTTGCCGCGTATTGTCGAATGCAGGGTGGGGAGTGCGCGTCAGCGCGCTTGCCAGCGTCCGGGCGGTACGCCGAACATTCGTTTGAAATGTCGCGAGAAGTGACTCTGGTCGACGAAGCCGCTGGCCGCGGCGACGTCGGCGATCGACACGCCCGCGCGCAACGGCGCCAGTGCGCGCTGCAGCCGCAGCTGGTTGCGCCATGCATGCGGCGGCATCCCGATCGTCCGGGTGAACAGGCGCGCTGCGTGGAACGGCGACAGGCCGGCAGCCTGCGCGACGTCGTCGAGCGTGACAGTGCAGGAGAGATCGGCGGCGAGCCTCTCGCGCATCGCGTCGACGCGCGGCTCGTCGGCCGCAAGCACTGCCGGCTGCAGCCGCGCGTCGGCGTGGCGCGCGATCAGTGTCGACAATGCGTCGAGCATCGCCGTTTCGGCGGCGAGCGGATCGTAGACGCGCGCTGCCGCGGCGGCCGGAGCGTCGGCGGCCGGCTGCTCGTGCGGATGGACCGCCGGCATGCATTCGCTGCCGGCCTCCATCATCCGGTGGGCCAGCGCGAGCCGTGCCGCGAGATCGGCGTCGCGGATCACGTCGGACGGGAACCATGGCGCGTCCTGCGGGCGCCCCGCGATCGCGCTCGCGAGCGCGCGAATGTAGTCGACCGGCACGTAGCTCACGCGATAGCACCAGCCTTCGTCGGTCGCGCGCGAGCCCGTGTGCACTTCGCCGGGATTGATCACGGGCACGGTGCCCGTTTCGGCGACATGGCCGCTGCCGCGACAGGTGTAGCGCTCCGCGCCCTCGAGGATCACGGGGATCGTGTACGCGTCGTGCCAGTGCGGCGCGAACGTATGGTCGCGATAGGTAGCCGTGAGCAGATCCGCGCCTGGCAGCAGCGGCGTGCGCCAGTAACGTGCGGAGTCCGGAAGAAGGCGGGTGGCGGACATGGTCGGGCGCGGGGGGGCGGTCGAATCGACAGTGTATCGCTCGAGCGCCCGGCCGGCGCGGGCTTACTTGACCGGAATCGTCGTGCCGGCCGGCATCGGCACCGCGGTCACGGCGTTCTTCGGGCTGCCGCTGACGATGCGGTCGCTGTAGGTCAGGTAGACGAGCGTGTTGCGCTTCTTGTCGACCACACGCACGACGTGCAGCGTCTTGAAGATGAACGACATCCGCTCGCTGAACACGTCGGTCTGCTGCTTGAGCGGCTCCTTGAAGCTGAGCGGGCCGACTTGCCGGCACGCGATCGACGCTTCGCTCGGATCCTCGGCGACGCCGAGCGTGCCCTTGATCCCGCCGGTGCGCGCCCGCGACACGTAGCAGGTGACGCCCGTCACGAGCGGATCGTCGTACGCTTCGACGACCACGCGGTCAGAGCCCGTCACGCGGAAATGGGTGTTGACGCTGCCGACTTCCTCCGCGTGCGCGAGCGGCGCGGCGGCAAAGGCGGAGAGGAGAAGGGCGAACGGCGCGGCGGAAAGGAGGTGATGCTTCATCGACGGAACCGGATGCGAATGCGGGACAGAGACTCTAGCATGCGCGGCGGTGACCGACGGGCGCCGGAAAAACAAAAGGCCCGTCGAATGACGGGCCTTCTGCTGTCTGGCTCCCCGACCTGGGCTCGAACCAGGGACCTACGGATTAACAGTCCGGCGCTCTACCGACTGAGCTATCGGGGAATAAATCGGTACATCTGCGTGCTTGTTTGATGGCCAACAAAAAACCCGTCCACTTTCAACGGGCTCTTGCGTTTTTGGCTCCCCGACCTGGGCTCGAACCAGGGACCTACGGATTAACAGTCCGGCGCTCTACCGACTGAGCTATCGGGGAACAAACAACAACAGCAGAGAAACGAGATTTTATGGAGCGTTCGCTAACCTGTCAATACTTTTGAGCGGCGGAGTGCAAAAAATTTTGCGGCGCCGCTGCGCGATCAGCGTTCGAGCAGGTGCAGCTTGTCCTGCACGTCCTTCCACTCGTCCGCGTCGGCCGGTGCCGGCTTCGTCTTCGTGATGGACGGCCAGTTCTTCGCCAGTTCGGCGTTCAGCTCGGTGAACTGCTGCTGGTCGCCCGGAACGTCTTCTTCGGCATAGATCGCATTGGTCGGGCACTCGGCGACGCACACGGCGCAGTCGATGCACTCGTCCGGATCGATGGCGAGAAAGTTGGGACCTTCACGGAAGCAATCCACCGGGCACACATCCACGCAATCCGTGTATTTGCACTTGATGCAGCCTTCGGTCACAACGTGAGTCATTAAAACGCTCCTGCTTCGCGGTATATATGGGGTGGCGTTTGCGCCAAAAGCGGCATTGTAACTGAAGCGCAAAACCCGCATGGCGTGGTCGGCTTTCCGGCTTATATCGTTTCGTGATTAGTTTATGGGGCCGACCGTGGGCGCGGTGCGTGCGGGCGGCCGCACGACGCGGTGGGCAAGGGGGAGGCGGTTTCACGATGGTCGGGCCCGCATTCGGGTAACATGGCCGGCAGACCGGGCGGCGCGCGGTGCGCCGGGGCCGTGTCTCGATATTGGCGGTACCGCAATCATGATCATCACTTCGCTGCTCGACACGGATCTCTACAAGTTCACGATGATGCAGGTCGTCCTGCATCACTTTCCTGCCGCACACGTCGAGTACCGGTTCCGGTGTCGCACGCCCGGCGTCGATCTCGTCCCGTACATCGACGAGATCCGCGACGAGGTGCGCGGCCTGTGTTCGCTGCGCTTCACCGACGACGAACTCGACTACCTGCGGCGCATGCGCTTCATCAAGAGCGACTTCGTCGACTTCCTCGCGCTGTTCCATCTGAACGAGAAATACATCTCGATCACGCCTTCTCCGAAGGGCAACGGCGAGATCGACATCGTGATCGAGGGGCCGTGGCTGCACACGATCCTGTTCGAGATTCCGGCGCTCGCGATCGTCAACGAGGTCTATTTCCGCAATACGCAGCGCGAGCCCGATTATCGCGAAGGCCGCGAACGGCTGCGCGAGAAGATCAAGCTGCTCGGCGCGAAGCCCGAGTTCGCCGACTGCAAGATCGCCGACTATGGCACGCGCCGGCGCTTCTCGAAGGTGTGGCACGAGGAGGTCGCGCTGACGCTGCGCGACGGGCTCGGGCCGCAGTTCGCGGGCACCAGCAACGTGTTCTACGCGATGAAGCACGGCCTGACGCCGCTCGGCACGATGGCCCACGAATACCTGCAGGCCTGCCAGGCGCTCGGCCCGCGGCTGCGCGATTCACAGACCTATGGTTTCGAGATGTGGGCGAAGGAGTATCGCGGCGACCTCGGGATCGCGCTGTCGGACGTCTACGGGATGGACGCGTTCCTGAACGACTTCGACATGTACTTCTGCAAGCTGTTCGACGGCGCGCGCCACGATTCGGGCGATCCGTTCGAGTGGGGCGAGCGCATGCTGCGCCACTACGAGGCGAACCGCTGCGACCCGCGTACCAAGGTGCTCGTGTTCTCCGACGCGCTCGACATCCCGAAGGTCATGCAGCTGTACGAACGGTTCCGCAACCGCTGCAAGCTCGCGTTCGGCGTCGGCACCAACCTCACGAACGATCTCGGCTACGTGCCGCTGCAGATCGTGATCAAGATGGTCCGATGCAACGGACAGCCGGTCGCGAAGCTGTCGGATTCGCCGGGCAAGAGCATGTGCGACGACAAGGCGTATCTCGCGTACCTGCGCCAGGTGTTCGGCATCGCGCAGCCGGTCGACGAGGACGCATCGCAGTAAGCGTCGGCCATGCGGCCAGGTGCGTCGCGGCGAGGGCGGCCGGTATAATCCGACGGTATCGCACGCCAACGTCACGAGGACCGTTCATGGACACTTCCGCTGCGCGTCGCCAGATCCTCGCACGCATTCGCGCGTCGCAACGACGCGCGCCCGAACCCGATGCAGCGGAGCGCGACGGCGTCGCCGACTACCTCGCCCGCCATCCCGAGGGGCCGCGCCCGCCGATGCCGGCCGACCTCGTCGCCGCATTCGGCGACGAAGCGGCTCGCCTCTCGACGACGGTCGACGAAGTCGCGACACTGGCCGACGCGCCGTTCGCCGCCGCCCGCTATCTTTCCGCTCACGGCCTGCCGATGCAGGCCGTCGCATGGCGCACGCTGGCCGAGCTCGACTGGGCCGGCGCCGGCCTGTCGGTCGAATGCCGCAAACCGCGCGACGGTGATCTCGTCGGCCTCACCGGCTGCTTCTGCGCAACCGCCGAAACGGGTTCGCTGGTGTTGCTGTCCGGCCCCGACACCTATGCATCGGCCGCGCTGCTGCCGGAGACGCACATCGCGATCGTGCCGGCGTCGCGGATCGTCGCGGGCCATGAAGACGCATTCGCGCTGATTCGCGCGGAGCGCGGCGAATTGCCGCGCGCGGTCAATTTCGTATCGGGCCCGTCGCGCACGGGCGATATCGAGCAGACCATCGTGCTGGGCGCGCACGGCCCGTACCGCGTTCACGTGATCGTCGTACGCGGCGCATGACGCACGCACCTGATCCATCCTCACTCGACTCACTCGCACAAGGAAGTTCTGCATGAAACGACATGCCGCCTGGGCGGGCATGGCGTCGGGAGCCGCGCTTGGCGCCGTTCCCGCGCTTGCATCGGCCGCCACGCTCGACGGTGCCACGCTGTCCGCACTCTGGGGCATCCCGTTCGCCGGGATCCTGCTGTCCATCGCGGTGTTCCCGCTCGTCGCGCCGGTGTTCTGGCATCACCACTTCGGCAAGATCGCCGCAGCGTGGGCGATCGTGTTCCTGGTCCCGTTCGCCGTCGCGTTTGGTGCGAGCACGGCGTTCGGTACGCTCGTGCACGCGCTGCTCGAGGAATACATCCCGTTCATCGTGCTGTTGACGGCGCTCTATACGGTCGCGGGCGGCATTTGCGTCAACGGCAACCTGCACGGCACGCCGAAGCTGAACACCGCGATCCTCGCGCTCGGCACGCTGCTCGCGAGCGTGATGGGCACGACGGGCGCGGCGATGCTGCTGATCCGGCCGCTGCTGCGCGCGAACGATAACCGCAAGCACGTCGTACACGTCGTGATCTTCTTCATCTTCCTCGTCGCGAACGCGGGCGGCTCGCTGTCGCCGCTCGGCGATCCGCCGCTGTTCCTCGGCTTCCTGAATGGAGTGAGCTTCTTCTGGACGACCACGCATCTCGCGCTGCCGATGCTGTTCATCTGCGCGGTGCTGCTGACGCTTTTCTTCGTGCTCGATACGTACTTCTACCGGAAGGCCGGTGAGGAGCGGCCGGCCGCACTCGACCCGACGCCCGACGGCGGCGCGCTGTCGATCGACGGCAAGGTCAACTTCGTGCTGCTCGCGGCCGTGATCGGCCTCGTGCTGATGAGCGGCATCTGGAAGCCGGGCATCTCGTTCGACGTGTGGGGCACGCACGTCGCACTGCAGAATCTCGTGCGCGATGTCGCGCTGGTCGTCGTGGCGCTCGCGTCGCTCGCGCTGACGCCGCGCTCGGCGCGCGAAGGCAACGCGTTCAACTGGGCGCCGATCGAGGAGGTCGCGAAGCTGTTCGCGGGGATCTTCGTGACGATCGCACCGGTGATCGTGATCCTGCGCGCGGGTGCGGACGGTGCGTTCGCACAGATCGTCCATCTCGTCACGGGGCCCGACGGCAAGCCGATCGACGCGATGTATTTCTGGGCGACCGGCCTGCTGTCGTCGTTCCTCGACAACGCGCCGACCTATCTCGTGTTCTTCAACCTCGCGGGCGGCGATGCGCAAGCGCTGATGACGACCGGCGCGACGACGCTCGCCGCGATTTCCGCGGGGGCGGTGTTCATGGGAGCGAACAGCTACATCGGCAATGCGCCGAACTTCATGGTGAAGGCGATCGCGGAATCGCGCGGCGTGAGGATGCCGAGCTTCTTCGCCTATCTCGGCTGGGCGCTCGTGATCCTGGTACCCGTATTCCTGCTGACGTCGTGGATCTTCTTCCCGGCGTAGGCTGACGATTTTCAACCAAGCGCGGACGGCTCCGGCGGCGCACGAAGTGCCGCGTGCCGGCCGCGGCATGCGGAGATGGCGATGCAGAAGATCCTGGTCGCACGTCCGATCTTTCCGGACGTGATCGAACGGCTCGAGCAGTATTTCGAAGTCGACTGGAACAATGGCGATGCGCTCGCCCCCGACGCGCTCGCCGCGCGCCTCGCGGACAAGGACGGCGCGCTGACGGCGGGCGACCCGGTCGGCGCGGCCGCGCTCGCGGCGGCGCCGCGCCTGCGCGTCGTGTCGAACATGGCGGTCGGCTACAACAATTTCGACATGGCCGCGTTCAACGCTGCGAACGTGCTCGGCACCAATACGCCCGACGTGCTGAACGAATCCACCGCGGATTTCGGCTGGGCGCTGATGATGGCCGCCGCGCGGCGGATCGCCGAATCCGAGCACTGGTTGCGCGCCGGACACTGGAAGAAGTGGGCGTACGACGGTTTCCTCGGCAGCGACATTTACGGCTCGACACTCGGCGTCATCGGGATGGGGCGCATCGGTCAGGCACTCGCACGGCGCGCGCGCGGCTTCGGGATGCAGGTGATCTATCACAACCGGTCGCGGGTTGCGCCCGAGATCGAGGCCGAGCTGAACGCCGAATACGTGTCGAAGGATGCGTTGCTGGCGCGCGCCGATCACGTCGTTCTCGTGCTGCCGTACACGAAGGAGAACCATCACACGATCGGCGCGGCCGAGCTCGCGAAGATGAAGCCCACCGCGACGCTGACCAACATCGCGCGCGGCGGCATCGTCGACGACGCAGCGCTGGCCGTCGCGCTGCGCGACGGGACGATCGCCGCGGCCGGCCTCGACGTCTATGAAGGCGAACCGAGCGTCCATCCAGCGCTGCTCAAGGTACCGAACGTCGTGCTGACGCCGCACATCGCGAGCGCGACCGAGAAGACGCGCCGTGCGATGGCGAACCTCGCGGCCGACAACCTGATCGCCGCGCTGGGCGAAGGGCCGCGCGCGGGGCAGCCGCCGAACGCGATCAACCCTGACGTAATCGGGAAGCCGCGCGCATGACGACGATGTTGTTGCTGGCGGCGGTCGTCGTGCTGGCCGTCGCGCTCGCGGTGGCGATCGTCGCGATCGTGCGCGGTGGCGGCCGCCACGACGATGCGGCCGTGCTGGGTGACCAGATCGAGGACGCCGCGCACGCGCAGGCGCTCGCGGTCGAGCGGCTCGAGCGCGAGCTGCGTGGCGAGATCGTCGAGAACGCACGAGGCTCGCGCACCGAGCTTGCTGGCAGTTTCTCGCAGCTTCAGCAGACGCTCGCGACGCAGCTCACGAGCATCGCGACCGTGCAGAACAATCAGATCGAGGGCTTCGCGCAACAGCTGGGCAAGCTCGTCGCGGGCAACGCGCAGCAGTTCGACGCGATGCGCGAGAGCGTGCAGCGCCAGGCGCAGCAGGCGCGTGAAGAGCAGACGGTCGCGCTGCGGCTGTTCGGTGACACGCTGAACCGGCAGCTCACGCAACTGACCGAGGCCAACGATCGCCGGATCGGCGAAGTGCGTGCGACGCTCGAACAGCGGCTGAAGGAAATCGAGACGAACAATGCGGCGAAGCTCGAGGAGATGCGCCGCACCGTCGACGAGAAGCTGCATGCGACGCTCGAACAGCGGCTCGGCGAATCGTTCAAGCTCGTGTCGGACCGGCTCGAGCAGGTACACCGCGGGCTCGGCGAGATGCAGACCCTCGCGGCCGGTGTTGGGGATCTGAAGAAGGTGCTGACCAACGTGAAGACGCGCGGCACCTGGGGCGAGGTGCAGCTCGAGGCCTTGCTCGAGCAGATGCTCACGCCCGACCAGTACGCGAAGAACGTCGCGACGGTGCCGAAGAGCAGCGAACGCGTCGAGTTCGCGATCCGGCTGCCGGGGCGCGACGCTGGCACGCGCGACGCGCCGCCGGTGTGGCTGCCGATCGACGCGAAATTCCCGCGCGAGGACTACGAGCGGCTGATCGACGCGCAGGAGCGTGCCGATTCGGCGGCGGTCGAGGACGCGGCCCGTGCGCTCGAGGCGCGCGTGCGGTTGGAAGCGCGCACGATCGCCGAGAAGTACGTCGCACCGCCGCATACGACCGATTTCGCGCTGCTGTTCCTGCCGACCGAGGGGCTCTATGCGGAGATCCTGCGCCGCCCGGGGCTGACCGACCTGCTGCAGCGCGACTATCGCGTGACGGTGGCCGGGCCGACGACGCTGACTGCGCTGCTGAACAGTCTGCAGATGGGCTTCCGCACGCTCGCGATCGAGCAGCGCTCGAGCGAAGTGTGGCAGGTGCTCGGTGCAGTGAAGACCGAATTCGGCAAGTTCGGCGATGTGCTCGCGCGCACGAAGGCGCAGCTTGAAACGGTCACGCGCTCGATCGAGTCCGCCGAGCAGCGCACCCGCGTGATGAACCGCAAGCTGAAGCAGGTCGAGGCGTTGCCAGGTGAGGCGGCCGCCGGGCTGCTCGGCACGGAAGGCGCCGATGGAGCCGATGCGGACGATGCATGACGCATCACGCGTACAGCCGAAGCCGGCTGGAACGAAAAACGGGCGCTACGGCGCCCGTTTTCTTTTGCAGCATCGACCAGCGTGGCCGGCCCACGTTCAACGTGCGGCGAGCGTGTTCAGTGCATCCCCGGTGACGCGCACGATGCGCCACTCGGGCAGCACGGTCGCGCCCATCTTCTGGTAGAAGTCGATCGCCGGCTGGTTCCAGTCGAGCACCGACCATTCGAAACGAGCACAGCGGCGCTCGACTGCGAGTGCTGCGAGGTGCTGCAGCATCGCGGTGCCGAGGCCCGTGCCGCGCTGCGACGGCTGCACGTACAGATCCTCGAGATAGAGGCCGCGACGGCCGAGGAACGTCGAATAGTTGTGAAAGAACAGCGCATACGCGACGATCGCGCCGTCGCCCTCGGCCACCAGCGCTTCGGCGGCGGGGCGCTCGCCGAACAGCGCGTCGGCCAGGTCGGCGTCGCTCGCGACGAACAGGTGCGTGAGCTTCTCGAACTCGGCCAGCTCGCGCATCAGCGCGAGGATCGCGCCGACGTCGCGCGCCTCGGCCGTGCGGATCAGCGGCGTGCCGCTCACGCTTCCTCCGGCGGATCGGACAGCACGATCTCGATGCCGCCGAAGCGCGACGCGACCCAGTTGTACGCGTGGCAGGCGATCCACAGCAGCACGAAACCGAGGATCGCGTTCAGCAGCAGCGCGCTCAGGATCGTGCTCAGTTCGACCATCCCGTAGCGGATGTACGCGACCAGGATGCCGAGCAGCACGATCGGCACGCTGAACGTCAGGTAGACGAGGATCAGCGCCTTAGCGGTCTGCCCCGCGGCGATCGACGAGATTTGTTTTTTCATGTGCGGATTGCCCCGTAGAGATATACCGATTGGAATTCAGATCAAGCCGTCGAGCGGCAGGATGTCGACCGGGGCGCCCGCGTCGACTGCTGCGCAATCGTGGCCCAGGACGATGAAACAGTTGGCGGCCGCGAGGCCGCTCAGCGATGCGGAACTTTGCGAACCGGCCGGCGCGACAAGCCACTGGCCGTCGGCGTCGCGCGTCGCGATGGCGCGCAGGTATTCGGTACGGCCCGGGCGCTTTTTCAGCGCCTGCGTGCTGCGTGCCGTATACAGCGCCGGCGGTGGCGCATGCGCGCCGGCCAGCGTCAGCAGCGCGGGGCGCACGATCGCATAGAACGTCACGGCGGAGGCGACCGGATTGCCGGGCAGCCCGAAGAACAGCACGTGGCCGGCGCCGTCGCCCGCAGGTGCGAGCGTGCCGCACGCGAGCGGCCGGCCGGGCCGCAGCGCGAGGCTAGCGAAGGTCACGTCGCCAAGCCGTGCCATCACGTCGCGCGTGAAATCGGCTTCGCCGACCGACACGCCGCCTGACGTGATCACCGCGTCCGCCTGTGCGGCGGCGGCATCGCGCAGCGCGCGCTCGAGGGCAGCCGGATCGTCGCGGACGATCCCGAGGTCGAGCGCGTCGATGTGCAGCCTTTCGAGCATCGCGACCAGCATCCCGCGATTGCTGTCGTACAGCGTGCCGCGGCCGAGCGGCTCGCCGGGTTCGCGCAGTTCGTCGCCGGTCGAGAACACGGCGACGCGCACGCGGCGGCGCACCGTGACTTCGCGCAACCCGAACGATGCGAGCAGGCCGAGATCGGACGGGCGCAGGATGCGGCCAGCGGCAAGCGCGCAGGCGCCGCGCGCGAGGTCCTCGCCGGCCCGGCGGCAGTTTGCTCCGCGCGTGACGTCGTGCGCGGCGAAGCGGATGACGTCGCCGTCGACGCGCACGCGTTCCTGCGGAATGACCGTGTCGCATCCGGCCGGCATCGGCGCGCCGGTCATGATGCGGATACACGTACTGGGCGCCACGGCTCCATCGAACGGATGGCCGGCGAACGCCGTGCCGGCGACCGTCAATGCGATGTCGGGGGCCGATGCAGGCGTGTGTGCGCCGCAGTCGAATGCATAGCCGTCCATTGCCGAGTTGTCGTACGCGGGGATGTCGAACGGCGCATTGACGTCGGCCGCGAGCACGCGGTCAAGGGCGTCATGCAGCGGCACCGTGTCGCACGCGTCGACCGGCACCGCGAACCGGCACGCGAGCGCCTGCGCATCGGCGAGCGACAACGTGGCAGCGGAATCGGGTGCGGTTCGGGAGGCGGGCGAGGATTGCGTGATCATCAGTGTGACTGCGCCGCAAGGCGTATCGGGTTCGTGGCCGGTGGCGCGCGGAGGGCGCCGGAGCGCGAAGGCGCATGCGGCGGGCGGGAACGGATGCCGGTGCCGTCAGCGGCGGGCAAGCGCGGCAAGTTCCTGCCAGGAGTTGGCATTGTAAAACGCACGCTCGTCGCAAAACTCGACTTCGACCGTCTTGTGGCGTGCGTACCACGCACGCACCTTGCGCTCGCCGGCCGCGAGTCCGGCCGCGAGATCGTCGGCGAGCGACGTTCGCAGCAGCGCGAAGGTCGGCTGCGGCGAACGTGCCTGTTGCGCGTCGACGGTCACCGCCATCGCGATGTCGGCTTGCTGCGCATCGAGCGCCGCGTGCAGTCGTGCGACGAGGTCGGTCGGCAGATAGGGTGTGTCGCACGGCGAGCATGCGACGAGCGGTGCGCGCGCCGCCCGCATGCCGGCCAGCAGACCCGCCAGCGGGCCGGGGAAATCGGGTGTTTCGTCCGGCACGATGCGCGCGGCGAACGGCGCACCGAGCTCGGCGTAGCGTTCGGCGTTGCGATTTGCGCTGATCAGCGTCTCGTCGACCTGCGGCGAGAGCCGGCGCAACACGTGCAGCGCAAGCGGCGTGCCGTCGAGCAGTTGCAGGCCCTTGTCGGCGCCATCCATGCGCGTCGCCCGCCCGCCCGCGAGCAGCAGGCCGGTGATGGAAGGCGAGGTGGAAGCGGACATCGCGGGAAATCGGGGCGGCGGGCGCGCGTCAGCCGCCGATGTACGACATTTCTACGCGCTTGCCGGCACCGTGGGGTGCCGCGTCGGTGGCCGCGCTGCCGCGCAGCTGCGAATAGCGGTCGGTGCGGGCCTGCCAGATCCGGGCGATCGCGGTCGCGATCTCGGCGTCGCTGGCGCCACCGCGCACCAGGGCACGCAGGTCATGGCCAGTTGACGCGAACAGGCACAGGTACAGCTTGCCTTCGGTCGACAACCGCGCGCGCGTGCAGTCGCCGCAAAATGCCTGTGTGACGCTCGAGATCACGCCGATTTCACCGCTGCCGTCCGCATAGCCCCAGCGCTGCGCGGTTTCCGCCGCCGTGTGCGGCTCGAGCGGCACGAGCGGGAACTGTTCGGCGATCCGTGCGACGACGTCCGCGGACGGCAGCACTTCGGTCATGTTCCAGCCGTTCGACGTGCCGACGTCCATGTATTCGATGAAACGCAGGATCACGCCGGTGCCGCGGAAGCGCTCGGCCATCGGCAGGATCTCGCTGTCGTTGGTGCCGCGCTTCACGACCATGTTGACCTTGACCGGCGCGAGGCCCGCGGCCTGCGCGGCGAAGATGCCGTCGAGCACGTCGGCGCTCGCGAAGTCGGCGTCGTTCATGCGCTTGAACAACGTATCGTCGAGCGCGTCGAGGCTGACCGTCACGCGCGTGAGGCCGGCATCCTTCAGCGCGCGCGCCTTGCGCGCGAGCAGCGAGCCATTGGTGGTCAGCGTCAGGTCGAGCGGGCGGCCGTCATGGGTCGTCAGGCGCGCGAGGCGCTCGATCAGGAATTCGAGGTTCTTGCGCAGCAGTGGTTCGCCGCCGGTGATCCGGATCTTTTCGACGCCGTGTGCGACGAACAGCCGCGCCACGCGTTCGATCTCCTCGTGCGTGAGCAGCGCGCTGTGCGGCAGGAACGGGTAGTTCTTGTCGAACACGTCGCGCGGCATGCAGTACACGCAACGGAAGTTGCAACGGTCCGTCACCGAGATGCGCAGGTCGCGCAGCGGCCTGGCGAACGTGTCGGCCAAGGCGCCGTCAGGGGTATGCGCGACGCCGGAGATATCCGGCATCCCGCTGACGTCTGCGAGGGGAATGATGCGTCGGGACATGTCGAAAGAAGTGCGAGCCAAGCTTCTATTCTAGCCGCAAGCGCCTGGCCGGGCCGGTGGGCGGAAACCCTCGGCGCGGAAATGGAAAAGCCCGCCGGGGGCGGGCTTTTCCTGGTCGGGCGATGCGCCGCTTAATGTTGCGACGTTTCGACCTGCTGCATCGGGGTCGGGTCGACCGGCGGCAGCGCCTTGCGCTCGCGCGGAACGCGGACCGCGCGCGGCAGGCGCGACGCGGCTTCCTGAGCAGCGCGGAACTTGTCGGCGTCGGTGTTCACCCACACGAGACCGGCTTGTTCCAGCACGGCATCGAGGCTCGCCGAAGCTGGCGCAGCGGCCGGTTGCACGGGCGCCGGAGCTGGCGCAGCAACGGCTTCGACCGGTGCGGTTTCGACGCGGGCCGGTTCGACGCGAGCGGGTTCGAGGCGAGCCGGTTCGACGTGAGCCGGTTCGACAACGGCCGGAACCGCTTCGGCTGCGACGACCGGTGCCGGTGCGGCCTGCTCGACGGGCGCGGACTGCGGCGCTTCGACGGCAGCGGGCGCGGCCGGCACTTCGAACGCATCGGTCGGCGAAACCGCGACCGGAGCCGGGCCGGCTTCCGGAGCAGCGGCCGGCGCGACCGGTGCCGATTCGGCTGCCGGTGCGACGACGGCGGGCTCGAGCGGTGCGACCGGCGTTGCTTCGACGCGAACCGGTGCCGGTTGCGGCTCGACTACGACCGGTGCGACCGATACGGCCGTATGAGCCGGCTCGTCCGCGCTCGAGGGTTCCGTCGTCACGGCCTGCATGGCGACTTCGCCGTCCGCGCCTTGCTCGGCGTGGTCGACGACTGCGCCTTCGTCCTCGCGCTCGCGACGACCGCCACGGCGACCGCGGCGGCGGCGGCGACGTTCCTCGCCGTCACGTGCGCTGGCTTCCGCGTCGGCTGCGACATCGGCGCCCGGCAGGGCGACGGCTGCGGCCTGGTCGGCATCCGCTTCCGGATGGTTTTCGCCACGGGTGACGGTTTCGAGCGTCGCCGCGTGTTGCATCGGCTTGCGGCGCTCTCCGCGCTCGCGACGTTCGCCGCGCTCCTGGCGCTCGCCGCGGCCGGCTGCCTCGACGGCTTCCGGCTGCTCGGTGCGCTCGCGCGGTTCGCGGTTCTCGCGCGGTTCACGCGGCTCGCGGCCTTCGCGCGGGCCACGGCCTTCGCGACTTTCTCGACCCTCACGGCTTTCGCGCGGCTCGCGACCTTCACGCGGCTCGCGGCTTTCGCGCGGTTCGCGGCCTTCACGCGGTTCGCGGCCTTCACGCGGTTCGCGACCCTCGCGCGGCTCGCGACCTTCCTTGCCTTCGCGTTCCAGGCGTTGCGACTGGCCACGGCCTGCCGCTGCCTGGTCGCGGCCACCCTGAGCCTGCTGGGCGCCGCCACGGCGGTTGCGGTTGCGATCGCCGCCGCGCTGCTCGGTCTTCTCGGTCCGCTCGCGGGCCGGACGGGTTGCCTGTTCCTTGGCCGGTGCCGGTGCGACCGGCGCGGGCGCCGGAGCCGGCGACATGCCGAACAGACCCTTCAGCCAGCCGATGAAACCGCCGCTCGCCGCGGCGACCGGTGCGGGCGCCGCAACCGCCGGCTCGACCGGGCGCTGCGGTGCCGGGCTCGGTGCCGGACGCTCGGGCGTGATGCCCTTGACCGCCGCTTCCTGCTTCGGCTTCACGTCGGCCGCACGCTTGCTGTAGCCGGTTTCCGACTCCAGTTCGCGGGCGGCTTCCTCTGCCATCTTCCAGGACGCACGCGGATCGTCGAGGCGCGCGTCGTCATGGCGCAGGCGCTCGAGCTTGTAGTGCGGCGTATCGAGGTGCTTGTTCGGGATCAGCACGATGCCGACCTTGAAGCGCGACTCGATCTTGTTGATTTCCTGACGCTTTTCGTTGAGCAGGAAGGCGGTCACCTCGACCGGCACCTGGCAGTGGATCGCCGCGGTGTTTTCCTTCATCGCTTCTTCCTGAATGATCCGCAGGACCTGCAGCGCGGACGATTCGGTATCGCGGATGTGGCCGGTGCCGTTGCAGCGCGGGCACGTCACGTGGCTGCCTTCCGACAGGGCCGGACGCAGGCGCTGACGCGACAGTTCCATCAGGCCGAAGCGGGAGATCTTGCCCATCTGCACGCGTGCACGGTCATGCTTGAGCGCGTCTTTCAGGCGCTGCTCGACTTCGCGTTGGCTCTTCGCCGACTCCATGTCGATGAAGTCGATCACGATCAGGCCGCCGAGGTCGCGCAGGCGGAGCTGGCGGGCCACTTCGTCGGCCGCTTCGAGGTTCGTGCGGGTCGCCGTTTCCTCGATGTCCGCACCCTTGGTCGCGCGCGCCGAGTTCACGTCGATCGCGACGAGCGCTTCGGTGTGGTCGATCACGATCGCGCCGCCCGACGGCAGCGGCACCGTGCGCGAGTAGGCCGTTTCGATCTGGTGCTCGATCTGGAAGCGGGAGAACAGCGGCACGTCGTCGTGGTAGCGCTTCACCTTCGACACGTTGTCCGGCATCACGATGTCCATGAACGCACGGGCCTGATCGTAGATCTCGGTCGTGTCGATCAGGATTTCGCCGATATCGGGCTGGAAATAGTCCCGGATCGCGCGGATCACGAGGCTCGATTCCAGGTAGATCAGCATCGGCTGGCCGGAGTTGCCGCTTTGCGACGCCGCTTCGATCGCGCGCCACAGTTGCAGCAGGTAGTTCAGGTCCCACTGCAGTTCCTCGGCGCTGCGGCCGATGCCCGCGGTACGGGCGATCATGCTCATGCCGTCCGGAATCTGCAGTTGCGACATCGTTTCGCGCAGTTCCTGGCGCTCGTCGCCCTCGATCCGGCGCGATACACCGCCGCCGCGCGGATTGTTCGGCATCAGCACCAGGTAGCGGCCGGCGAGCGAGATGAAGGTCGTGAGGGCGGCGCCCTTGTTGCCGCGCTCTTCCTTCTCGACCTGGACGATCAGCTCCTGGCCTTCGCGCAGGGCATCCTGGATGCGCGCGGAGCGCATGTCGATGCCTTCCTTGAAGTACTGGCGGGCGACTTCCTTGAACGGCAGGAAGCCGTGGCGATCTTCGCCGTAGTTGACGAAGCACGCTTCGAGCGACGGCTCGATGCGGGTGACGACACCTTTGTAGATATTGCCTTTGCGCTGTTCGCGCCCGGCTGTCTCGATGTCGATGTCGATGAGCTTTTGCCCATCAACGATGGCGACGCGCAGCTCCTCCTGCTGCGTCGCATTGAACAGCATGCGTTTCATGTACGACTCCAGGCGGCTCCGCAGCCGGCGCCTCGCGGTTGTCAGTCGCGAGGGCGGGAACGACGGCAGGCCGCACCTTGTTGTGTTGTCACAAGCACGCTGGAGCGGGAACGATGGCGGGGAGAATTGCCTGAAGAGGCGCTTGGGCCCGAAAGACGGGGCCGGCGGCCGTAGGGCACCTGCGAATACGGCTTCAAAGCACGGCGTTCACACACCGCACGCTGCAAAAAAGCGCGCTAAGCCTGAGTCCGCGCATTGCCACGGGCGCGCGCAATGCGTCGCGCGCGCCGACGGGCGGCAGATGCTGCGGCTTGGGCCGCAGCGGGGAGTATCGAATCCAGCCCGACTTTCCCGCTTGGGGTGTACTTCCCTGGTTTGACGTCGCCAAGCCCCGCACGCTTCGCGGGGCCAAATCGGGCGCAACGCCGTAATTTTCGCAACCGGCAGCCTGCGGACGCACTTCGCGCCGTCGGGCTGCCGATCAAATTCTTTTCAACCAACTTTCCGTTACCGCGGCGCCTTGCCGACCGAATCCGCCTGTGGGCGCGATCCTTGCCGACGGGCGGCGCCGTGCGTGCAACTTGCTGCATCTCTTTGATTAGGGGCGAGCAGCGGACCCCCGGCGCAAGTAAAATAATGGTTTCCGCTTGCACCTTGCCCGACTCGGTCGGGGCCGGCCGGTCAGGCCACCCTCAACGTCAGGCTGGGCAAAATTATATTCAGTATGAATGAGTTAGGCAAAATATCCCAGAATTCAGTCGCAAGCGGCCAGGTATCGATGATCGAGATCGACGAAAACTCGGCCGGTCAGCGGATCGACAACTTCCTGTTGCGCGTCTGTAAAGGCGTGCCGAAAAGCCATATTTACCGGATCCTGCGCAGCGGCGAAGTGCGCGTGAACAAGGGCCGGATCGATGCGCAGTACCGGCTCGCTCTCGGCGACATCGTGCGCGTACCGCCCGTGCGCGTGGCCGCGGCGGACCTCGCGCGCGCCGACACGCCGATCGTGCCGCCCGCGCAATTCGAGGTGCTGTACGAAGACGACGCCATGCTCGTCATCAACAAGCCGGCCGGCGTCGCCGTGCACGGCGGCAGCGGCGTTGCGTTCGGCGTGATCGAGCAGATGCGTCAGGCGCGTCCGCGCGCGAAGTTCCTCGAACTCGTGCATCGGCTCGACCGCGAGACGTCCGGGATCCTGATGCTCGCGAAGAAGCGCTCGGCGCTCGTCGGCCTGCACGAGCAGATTCGCGAGAACCGGATGGACAAGCGTTACTTCGCGTGCGGACATGGAGAATGGCAGGCCGACTGGGGCCGCCGCCGTGCGGTGAAGGCGCCGCTGTTCAAGTATTCGACCCCGGAAGGGGAGCGGCGGGTGCGCGTGCAGGACGACGGCCTGCCGTCGCACACGGTGTTCAACCTGATCGAGCGCTGGCCGGACTATGCGCTGGTCGAAGCGGAACTCAAAACGGGTCGGACCCATCAGATTCGTGTGCACCTCGCGCATCTCGGCCTGCCGATCGCCGGCGACGCCAAGTATGGCGACTTCGCACTGAACAAGGCGCTGGCGCGCGCGAATGCGCAGCCGTCGCTCAAGCGGATGTTCCTGCACGCGCACCGGCTGAAGCTCACCCATCCGCTGACCGGCGAGGCGCTGCAGTTCGACGCGCCGCTGCCGGACGAATGCCGGCGCTTCCTCGATCAACTCAGCGCTCTGCGCGATACCGCCTGACTCGCATGGCCCGACAGCAATTTGACCTGATCGTCTTCGACTGGGACGGCACGCTGATGGATTCGACTGCGCACATCGCGCACAGCATCCAGGCCGCGTGCCGCGATCTCGGCCTACCCACGCCGTCGGACGAGGCGTCCCGCTATGTGATCGGCCTCGGCCTGCGCGATGCGCTTCAGATTACTGCGCCGACCCTCGATCCGTCCGACTATCCGCGGCTGGCCGAACGTTATCGCCATCACTACTTGCTGGACGATCAGCGCATCGAGCTGTTCGCCGGCGTGCGCGAACTGCTCGCGGAATTGCGCGACATGGGTTACCTGCTCGCGGTCGCGACCGGCAAGGGCCGAGTCGGGCTGAACCGCGTGCTCGACCAGTCAAAGCTGACGAGCCTGTTCGATGCGACGCGCTGCGCGGACGAAACGTTCTCGAAGCCGCACCCGGCGATGCTTCACGAACTGTCGCGCGAATTGGGGCAGGATCTTGCGCGTACCGTGATGATCGGCGACACCACGCACGACCTGCAGATGGCCGCCAGTGCCGGGGCCGCCGGCATCGGTGTTTCGTATGGTGCGCACACGGCCGATGCGCTGGCCGCGCTGACGCCGCGCTTCGTCGCGCCGGACGTCGGCGCGCTGGCGGCGTGGCTGCGGGAGCACGCATGAGCACGGCGCCGGAAGTCGTGCGCGTGTGTGCATCGGACGCGCTGGCCGACGGCGGTGCCGGCGTGCGCGTCGACGCATCGCTGCGCGGCGAGCAGGCGGTCGTGTTCTTCGTGCGCTACGAAGGTCGTGCGTACGGCTACCTGAACCGCTGCGCGCACGTGCCGATGGAACTCGACTGGGCCGAAGGGCAGTTCTTCGAGTCGTCGGGCCTGTACCTGATGTGTGCGACGCACGGCGCGATCTATGCGCCGGATACCGGCAAGTGTGTCGGCGGCCCATGCCGCGGCGGTCGCCTGCGGCCGGTCGAAGTCGACGAGCGCGACACGCCGGACGGGCGTGCGGTATTCTGGGTGCCGGATGCCGACTTGGGCCCCGCCGCTCCGCCCCCTTCCGCCACGACCGACTGAAGACATTACTGCATGGCCGACCAACCGAACATCCCTGATTCCTCCTCCCGTCCCGACAGCCGCGAACCGAACTGGGAGCGTGCGGCGCTCGAGCGGATCGCGCTCGCGGCCGTCAAGGAACAGCGCGCGGCGCGGCGCTGGAAGATCTTCTTCCGCTTTGCGTTTCTCGGCGTATTCGTGCTGCTCGCGTTCGCGCTGATCGATTTCTCGAGCGACTCGAAGTTCTCGTCGAGCGGGCGCCACACGGCGCTCGTGACGATCGACGGCGAGATCGCGGCGGGCACCAACGCGAATGCCGACGACATCAATACGGCGCTGGATGCCGCTTTCGACGACAGCGGCACGGCCGGCGTCGTGCTGCGGATCAACAGCCCGGGCGGCAGCCCGGTGCAGGCAGGAATGGTCTATGACGAGATCCGCCGGCTCCGCACGAAGTATCCGGACAAGCCGTTGTACGTCGTCGTGACCGACATGTGCGCATCGGGTGGCTATTACATTGCGTCCGCCGCCGACAAGATCTTCGTCGACAAGGCGAGTATCGTCGGCTCGATCGGGGTGCTGATGGACGGGTTCGGCTTCACGGGCCTGATGGGCAAGCTGGGCGTCGATCGCCGCCTGCACACAGCGGGTGAAAACAAGGGCTTCTACGACCCGTTCTCGCCCGACACGCCGAAGATGGATGCCCATGCGCAGGCGCTGCTCGACCAGGTCCATGCGCAGTTCATCAAGGCCGTGAAGGATGGCCGCGGCAAGCGGCTGCACGAAACGCCCGACATGTTCTCGGGCCTGTTCTGGACCGGCGAGAAGAGCGTCGAACTCGGGCTCGCCGACGGCTACGGCACGACCGACACGGTCGCGCGCGACGTGCTGAAGGCGCCGGATCTCGTCGACTACACGGTGAAGGAAAGCCTGACGAATCGTGTTGCGCGCAAGTTCGGCGCGGCGGTCGGCGGTGCAGCGATGAAGGCGCTGACCGCGGGCGGCACGTCGTTCAGCCTGCGCTGAGCGCCAGCCGGCCGGCGCCGCGCCGATTGGGGCGGGGCGCCCCGTGCCGCGAGGCTGTTGCCGGTGCCGATCTCAGTTCGCGAGCAGCAGGAAGATGGCGGGGCGCTTGTGCAGGTTCGGCGCCGGCGCCTTTTTCCAGTCGGCCACCGAACGGCTGGCGATCGTCTCGGTTTCGAGGGTCAAGTCGGCCGCGACGCAGATCTGCGTCGACGGCGCGCAGGTCGCGACGAGCGTATCGAGCATCGCATGGTTCCGGTACGGCGTCTCGATGAATATCTGCGTCTGGCGCGCCTTGCGCGACAACTGCTCGAGTTCACGCAGGCGTTTCGCGCGCGCGGCCGCATCGACCGGCAGATAGCCGTTGAACGCGAAACTCTGGCCGTTCAGGCCCGATGCCATCAGCGCTAGCAGGATCGAACTCGGCCCGACGAGCGGCACGACTTTCACGCCGCGCTCGTGCGCCCGGCGGACCAGCAGCGCGCCGGGATCGGCAACGGCGGGGCAGCCGGCCTCGGATACGAGCCCGGCGTCCGCGCCCGCCAGTACCGGTGCGAGCAGCCGGTCGATCTCGCCGGCCGGCGTATTGACGTTCAGTTCCCGAATCTCGATCTCCTGGATCGGCCGCGTCGTGCCGATCTTCTTCAGGAACGCGCGGGTCGTTTTCGCGTTTTCGCCGATGTAGTAGCCGAGCGTGCCGGCGCGCGCCTGCACGGCCGCGGGCAGCACGGCGGCGAGCATCGATGCGTCGCCTTCGCCGAGGGTGTTCGGGACGAGATAGAGCGTGCCGGCCGTCATGCGCGGTCTCCTTGGGTAGCGAACAATGGATAGCCCGCGGCGCGCAGCATCCGCGTGAGCGCGATCAGCGGCAGGCCGACGAGGGCCGTGGGGTCGTCGGAGTCGATGGCATCCAGCAGCGCGATGCCGAGCCCTTCTGACTTCGCGCTGCCGGCGACGTCGTACGGCGTTTCCGCGCGCAGGTAAGCGTCGAGTTCGGCTTCGGACAGCGAGCGGAAGCGCACGTGCGTGACGACGTCCTCGCTCCAGGTTTCACCCGTGCGGCTGTCGTACAGGCTGAGCGCACTGTGGAATTCGACGTCGCGGCCCTGCATCGACAGGAGCTGCGCGAGCGCGCGCTCGTGCGTGCCGGGCTTGCCGATCTGGCGGCCGTCGAACGTCGCGACCTGGTCCGACCCGATCACGAGCACGCCGTCCGGCGCGTCGATCGTCGCGGCGACCGCGCGCGCCTTCGCGCCGGCGAGGCGCAGTGCGGTCTCGGCCGGCGCTTCTCCTGCGAGCGGGGTTTCGTCGAGGTCGGGCGACATGACGTCGAACGGCATGCCGAGGCGCTCGAGGAGCGCGCGGCGGTAGCGGGAACTGGAGGCGAGAATCAGCCGCGGCGGGCGGCAAACGGTATCCGGCATGGTCGGTTGGGTCGATGAGTCGTCAGGTGTGGCGCGGTGTTGCGAGGGCGCAAGCATAAGTGATTGACCGAAAAAGGTAAAACAGGTATGCTTTCCCGCTTTTCATCGGCAGGCTTTCGCTGTGGTGGCGCCTGCCGGGTCGTCGGACGTAAAGTACGTAATCGTACGCGGCGTAGATCGCGCACGTGTGCGGCGCCAAATATGTGGCGCCAGCAAGTCGGGTCCCGCAAGTCAGCCTGTAGGCAGGAGCGCAACATGAACACTTCTTCTGGCAAACCTGCGGCGTCGCTTGATCCGCACGCGGTCGACCTGTTCGAATTGGCCCGCAGCGGGCGGCAAGCAGCGGGTGCCGTGCGGCTGTCGCAGCTGCCGCGCATGCTGAGCGAAGTGCCGGCGGACGCGCCCGATCGTGACACGGTCTTCACGTGGCAGGCCGAAGGGTTCACCCAGAAAGAGTTGCAGGACGACGGCGCCGATGGGCAGCAGCCGTATCTGCGCCTCGCGGTGCATGGCCATGCGTGGCTCACGTGCCAGCGCTGCATGACCCCGTACGACCAGACGTTCGACGTCGACATGACGTACCGGGTCGTTGCGACCGAAGAAGAAGCTGAAGAATTTCCGCTCGACGACGATGAAGCCGATGTGATCGTGGGCTCACGCCAGTTCGATCTCGTCGACTTGATCGAAGAGGAGTTGCTGCTTTCGTTGCCGCTCGTGCCCAAGCACGAGGTTTGCCCGGCAGTTCACGAAAGCCTCGTGTCGGGTGCGAGCGGTCCTTCGGAAGACGCGGACGACGAGTCCGCCGAAGACGAGGACGAAGGCAAACGGCCGAATCCGTTCGCGGCGCTGGAAGCGCTGAAGAAGGACGGGGACGGCGGCAAGAAACACTAAGCAGTTGTGGCGCGGGAAGGCGTAAGGGCTTTGGGCCAGGGTAGTTAAGCGCCGGATCGGGCTGTGTTAGAATCCGGAAAATTATTTAGGAGTTAGTCATGGCAGTCCAGCAAAACAAGAAGTCGCCGTCGAAGCGCGGCATGCATCGTTCGCACGATTTCCTGACGGCAGCGCCGCTGGCAGTCGAGCCGAGCACGGGTGAAGTGCATCTGCGTCACCACGTCAGCCCGAACGGCTACTATCGCGGCAAGAAAGTCGTCAAGACGAAGAACGACTAAGCGTCAAGTCACGCGTTGCGCGCTACGTTCGCCGTTCGCGTGACAACTGGTTCGCTTGACACTTTCCTGGCTCAACAAAAAGGCGGCATTCAACTGCCGCTTTTTTGTGCCTGAAATTCGTCGCATTCCATGACCGTAAAGCTCACAATCGATTGCATGGGAGGCGACCACGGCCCGTCCGTGACCGTTCCCGCGGCAGTCAAGTTCGTCCGCGCGCATCCCGATGCGCACCTGATGCTCGTCGGCATCGAAAGCGCGATCCGCGCTCAGCTGAAAAAGCTGAAAGCCCTCGACGATCCCGCGCTGACCATCGTGCCCGCCACCGAAGTCGTGGCGATGGACGACCCTGTCGAAGTGGCGCTGCGCAAGAAGAAGGATTCTTCGATGCGTGTCGCGCTCAACCACGTCAAGGACGGCGCGGCCCAGGCCTGTATCTCCGCCGGCAATACCGGTGCGCTGATGGCCGTTTCCCGTTACGTGCTCAAGACGCTGCCCGGCATCGAGCGGCCAGCGATCGCGTTCGCGCTGCCGAACCCGACCGGCTACACGATGATGCTGGACCTCGGCGCGAACGTCGACTGCGAGCCGCAGCACCTGCTGCAGTTCGCGGAGATGGGGCATGCGCTCGTTGCCGCGCTCGAAGGCAAGGAGCGTCCGACGATCGGCCTGCTGAACATCGGCGAAGAGGTCATCAAGGGCAACGAGACGATCAAGCGCGCAGGGGAACTGCTGCGCGCCAGCACGCTGAATTTCCGCGGCAACGTCGAAGGCAACGACATCTATAAAGGCACGGTCGACGTGATCGTCTGCGACGGCTTCGTCGGCAACGTCGCGCTGAAGACGTCCGAAGGGCTCGCGCAGATGCTCTCCGACATCATCCGCGAGGAGTTCGGCCGTTCGCTGATGTCGAAGCTGATGGCGCTGCTTGCGCTGCCGGTGCTGATGCGTTTCAAGAAGCGCGTCGATCACCGCCAGTACAATGGAGCAGCGCTGCTGGGGCTGAAGAGCCTCGTGATCAAAAGCCACGGTTCGGCCGATGCCTATGCGTTTGAGTGGGCGATCAAACGCGGGTATGATGCCGTCAAAAACGGCGTGCTGGAGCGCCTCGCGCGCGCGATGGCGGACAATTCGGTGTCGCTCGGCGACGGCGAACACGACGCGGGCGGCGCGGGCCAGACGAGCCCGGCCGCAGGCCATCACGCCGAACCTTCCGCTGCGCAATCCTCTAAAGCATAAATGGCCCAATCGACTCTCTATTCCCGCGTGCTCGGCACGGGCAGCTATCTGCCGCCCGACCGCGTCACGAACCAGCAGCTTGCCGATCGACTCGCGAAGGAAGGCATCGAGACGAGCGATGAGTGGATCGTTGCGCGCACGGGCATCCATGCGCGTCACTTCGCCGCACCGGACGTCACGACGAGCGACCTCGCGCTCGAGGCGTCGCGTCGTGCGATCGAAATGGCCGGTATCGATCCGCAGTCGATCGACCTGATCATCGTCGCGACTTCGACACCCGATTTCGTGTTTCCCAGCACGGCGTGCCTGCTGCAGAACAAGCTCGGCATCAAGAACGGCGGCGCGGCATTCGACGTGCAGGCCGTGTGCTCCGGCTTTGCCTATGCGATGGCGACGGCAGACAGCTTCATCCGCAGTGGCCAGCACCGCACGGCGCTCATCGTCGGCGCGGAGACGTTCTCGCGCATTCTCGATTTCAAGGACCGGACGACCTGCGTGCTGTTCGGCGACGGCGCGGGCGCGGTGATCCTGTCCGCATCGGAAGAGCCGGGCGTGCTCGGCAGCGCGCTGCACGCAGACGGCAGTTATTCGAACATCCTCTGCACACCGGGCAACGTCAATCGCGGCGTGATCGACGGCAGCGCGTTCCTGTACATGGACGGGCAGGCCGTGTTCAAGCTCGCGGTCAACGTGCTCGAAAAGGTCGCGATCGAGGCGCTCGCCAAGGCGAATCTCGCGCCGGAGCAGATCGACTGGCTGATTCCGCACCAGGCCAACATCCGCATCATGACCAGCACCTGCCGCAAGCTCGGCCTGCCGCAGGAGCGCATGGTCGTGACGGTCGACCAGCACGGCAACACGTCGGCTGCGTCGATCCCGCTGGCGCTCGACACCGCGGTGCGCGACGGCCGCATCCAGCGCGGTCAGCACGTGCTGATCGAAGGCGTCGGCGGTGGCTTCACGTGGGGCGCATCCGTCTTCCGCTACTGATCCGCGGCGCGCAATGGCTGCGCGCGGATCCCGAACCGGCGCGCCGTTCGCGCGCGCCGTCCGAATCGATTCAATTGGGGACGATATGAAATTTGCATTCGTTTTTCCGGGGCAGGGCTCGCAGTCGGTCGGCATGCTCAACGCATTCGCCGATCTGGCCGTCGTGCGCGAGACGCTTCAGGAAGCATCCGATGCACTCAATCAGGATCTCGGCAAGCTGATCGCCGAAGGTCCGGCCGAAGAACTGAATCTGACCACCAACACGCAGCCCGTGATGCTGACGGCCGCCTACGCGTGCTACCGCGCATGGCAGCAGGCCGGCGGCCCGGCCCCGTCGATCGTCGCGGGCCACAGCCTCGGCGAATACACGGCGCTCGTCGCCGCGGGCGCGATCGCGTTCAAGGACGCAGTGCCGCTCGTGCGCTTCCGCGCGCAGGCGATGCAGACGGCCGTGCCGGTCGGCGAGGGCGGCATGGCCGCGATCCTGGGTCTCGATGACGACACGGTGCGCGCGGTGTGTGTCGAAGCCGCGCAAGCGGGCGTCGTCGAAGCCGTGAACTTCAACGCTCCGGCGCAGGTCGTGATCGCGGGCGCGAAGGCGGCCGTCGAGAAGGCCTGCGAGATCGCGAAGGCGAAGGGCGCGAAGCGCGCGTTGCCGCTGCCCGTGTCGGCGCCGTTCCATTCGTCGCTGCTCAAGCCGGCGTCGGACCAGTTGCGCGACTATCTCGCGAACGTCGACGTGAAGGCGCCGCAGATTCCGGTCGTCAACAACATCGACGTCGCGGTGACCAGCGATCCGGCCGCGATCAAGGACGCGCTGGTGCGCCAGGCCGCGGGCCCGGTGCGCTGGGTCGAATGCGTGCAGCACATCGCGGGCACGGGCGTCACGCACGTGATCGAATGCGGTCCGGGCAAGGTGCTGTCGGGCCTGACGAAGCGCATCGACGGCAACCTGGTCGGCGTATCGGTGTTCGATCCGGCTTCGCTCGACGAAGCACTGAAGCTGGCGACCGCCTGACGCGGCGCCTTTCCTCAAGAGACGGATATTCGATTCATGGAAAAGACTCTCGATAAACAGGTCGCGATCGTGACCGGCGCGTCTCGCGGCATCGGCCGGGCGATCGCGCTCGAACTCGCGCGCCTGGGCGCGACGGTGATCGGCACGGCGACGAGCGAATCGGGCGCCGCCGCGATTACCGCAGGGTTCGCGGAAGCGGGCGTGACGGGCCGCGGCGCGGTGCTGAACGTCAACGACGCGGCGGCGGCCGAAGCGCTGATCGACGCGACCGTGAAGGAATTCGGCGCGCTCCACGTGCTCGTCAACAACGCCGGGATCACGCAGGACCAGCTCGCGATGCGGATGAAGGACGAGGACTGGGACGCGGTGATCGACACCAACCTGAAGTCGGTGTTCCGCCTGTCGCGTGCAGTGCTGCGCCCGATGATGAAGGCCCGCGGCGGCCGTATCATCAACATCACGTCGGTGGTCGGTTCGGCCGGCAACCCGGGGCAGGTCAACTATGCTGCCGCGAAGGCCGGCGTCGCGGGCATGACCCGTGCGCTCGCGCGCGAGATCGGCAGCCGCGGCATCACGGTGAACTGCGTCGCGCCGGGCTTCATCGACACCGACATGACGAAGACGCTGCCGGAAGAACAGCAGACCGCGCTCAAGACCCAGATTCCGCTCGGCCGCCTCGGCAGCCCGGAAGACATTGCCCATGCCGTCGCGTTCCTCGCATCGCCGCAGGCCGGTTACATCACCGGCACGACGCTGCACGTGAACGGCGGCATGTACATGTCGTAACGGTTTTCGTTTACCATCCGCGCCGTATCCCGTTTTTCAGGCGGATAGGCGCTTGATCGACCATCAAGCCAACGCGCGTTTTGGCGTCAGCAAACCTGATAAAATGCGCGCACTTGTAAATCTGAACTTTCCCTCGGAGGGGTAATGGATAACATCGAACAACGTGTCAAGAAGATCGTCGCTGAGCAACTGGGCGTCGCAGAAGCCGAGATCAAGAACGAAGCATCGTTCGTGAACGACCTGGGCGCGGACTCGCTCGACACGGTCGAACTGGTGATGGCGCTCGAAGACGAGTTCGGCATGGAAATCCCGGACGAAGAAGCAGAGAAGATCACGACCGTTCAGCAAGCGATCGACTACGCTCGCGCAAACGTCAAGGCGTAAGCGCCTTTCGCGCTTGTCTGCCACGTCGCCGCGATCTTCGCGTTTGACGCGCCATCCTGCCGGCAACCGCGCCGGACGGACTAACAGCCACAGGGCTCGCAGGGCTGGTTCCTGTGGCCACTGTGGCTTTTGTTTTTGTCATCCAATGGAAAAGAGGTTACCGTGAGCCGCCGTCGTGTTGTCGTTACAGGCCTGGGGCTGATTTCGCCTGTTGGCAATAATGTTGCCGACGGCTGGGCCAATCTCGTCGCCGGCAGGTCCGGCATCGCCACCGTCACGAAGTTCGATCCGTCGAACCTTGCCGTGCATTTCGCGGGTGAGGTGAAGGGTTTCAGCGCCGAGGAGTACATTCCGGCGAAGGAAGCCCGCAACATGGATACGTTCATCCATTACGGCATCGCAGCCGGCGTCCAGGCAATCCGGGACAGCGGCCTCGAAGTGAACGAAGCCAATGCGGAACGCATCGGCGTGCTGGTCGGCTCCGGCATCGGCGGCCTGCCGATGATCGAAGACACGCACCAGACCTACGTCGATCGCGGCGCGCGCCGGATCTCGCCGTTCTTCGTGCCGGGTTCGATCATCAACATGATCTCGGGTCACCTGAGCATCATGTTCGGCCTGAAGGGCCCGAACCTCGCGGCCGTGACGGCCTGCACGACCGGTCTGCACAGCATCGGCCTCGCGGCGCGCCTGATCCAGGCCGGCGACGCCGACGTGATGGTCGCGGGCGGCGCCGAATCGACGGTGTCGCCGCTCGGCATCGGCGGCTTCGCGGCTGCGCGTGCGCTATCGACCCGCAATGACGATCCGGCCACTGCGTCCCGTCCGTGGGACAAGGACCGCGACGGCTTCGTGCTGGGCGAGGGTGCAGGCGTCATGGTGCTCGAGGAATACGAGGCGGCGAAGGCGCGCGGCGCGAAGATCTATGCGGAAGTCTCGGGCTTCGGCATGACTGGCGATGCGTACCACATGACCGCGCCGAACATGGACGGTCCGCGCCGCTGCATGGTTGCGGCACTGCGCGACGCCGGCTTGAACGCGGACGAGGTTCAGTACCTGAACGCGCACGGCACGTCGACGCCGCTCGGCGACAAGAACGAGTCCGACGCGGTGAAGGCGGCCTTCGGCGAGCATGCGTACAAGCTCGTCGTGAACTCGACGAAGTCGATGACGGGCCACCTGCTGGGTGGCGCGGGCGGTCTCGAGTCGGTGTTCACGGTGCTGGCGCTGCACAACAACGTGTCGCCGCCGACCATCAACATCTTCAACCAGGACCCCGAGTGCGATCTCGATTACTGCGCGAATACCGCGCGTGACATGAAGATCGACGTTGCCGTGAAGAACAACTTCGGCTTCGGCGGTACCAACGGCACGCTGGTGTTCAAGCGCGTCTGACGCCGAATCGCTTGACGAGTCCATTCGATGCTCCGGCCGGGCGTCCGCAGCGCTTTGCGTTGCGGGCCTCGGCCGTGTCGTATGTCGCGTTGGCCGTGTTCGTCGCGGCGGCTGCCGCGTCCGCGTACCTGTTCTGGGCGCCGCGGGCCGGTGCTGCCGCCGGCGCGTGCGTGTCCGCGGCGACGGCTGCGCTGCTTGCCGCGTGTGCCGCGCGGGCCTGTGCCCGTCGGCTGCCGGCCGAGCTGCGGATCGATGCATTCGGGGAGATTGCGGCGTTTGGCCGCACCGGGCGCTTGCTGGCCCGGGGCCGCGTGACCGGCCATGCACACTGGAGCAGCCTGCTGCTCGTGCTGTCGGTCGGGCAGGGCGCCCGGCGCGCCCGGCCGCTGCTGATCCCGGCCGATGCGCTCGATGCCGCGTCGTTCAGCGCGCTGTCCGTGCTGGCGCGTACCGCGGGCACGGCGGGGCGGGCATGACGGTGGCGCAGTTACCGACCGTAACCAGCGCCCGGCGCCGGAACGCTACAATAACGCTCCGCGTTGCATCCCTAGTTAACGGATTTGTCAGGTGAGTGAAAAAGAAATCGATCAGGCTCTGGTCGAGCGCGTACAGAAAGGCGACAAGGCAGCGTTCGAACTCCTGGTCTCCAAATACCACCGCAAGATCATTCGGTTGATCTCGCGCCTCGTGCGGGATCCCGCCGAGGTCGAGGATGTGGCCCAGGACGCGTTCATCAAGGCGTATCGTGCGCTGCCGCAATTTCGCGGCGAGTCGGCGTTCTACACGTGGTTGTACCGGATTGCCGTCAATACGGCGAAGAACTACCTTGCGACGCAGGGCCGCCGGGCACCGACCTCCACCGAGGCCGATGCCGAGGAAGCGGAAACTTTCTCCGACGCAGACCAACTAAGGGATATCAACACGCCTGAGTCGATGTTGATGAGCAAGCAGATTGCCGAGACGGTCAACGCTGCAATGGCCGTCCTGCCCGAAGAACTGCGCCAGGCGATCACGCTGCGCGAGATCGAGGGCCTGAGCTACGAAGAGATCGCGGAAATGATGGATTGTCCGATTGGGACGGTCCGGTCGCGGATCTTCCGGGCGCGCGAGGCAATTGCTGCGAAATTGCGTCCGCTGCTCGATACGCCCGAAGGCAAGCGCTGGTAAGCGCGACGGGCGCAACGACGCGGGTCGGGGTCTAGTTACGGATAGAGTCGTGAAGTCACGACGGGGTGTGTGCAAGATGGGGAGCATCATGGGGTCGGTCAATACGCAGTCGCAGGCGTGCTCGCGCGGCGAGCGCCTTTCCGCTCTGGTCGACGGTGAACTGTTCGACGGCCCGGATCACGGGCAGTTTCTGGCTGAGCTCGACCGCGCGGATCGCGCTGCGTGGGCCCATTACCACCTGATCGGCGATGCGCTGCGCTCGGACGAGCTCGCGCTGTCGCCCGCGCTGAGCGTCGCGTTCACCGCGCGCATGTCGGCCGCGCTCGAAAGCGAGCCGCACCTGCTCGCGCCGGCCGCCGCGCCGGTCGCGCGCAAACTGCTGTCGCTGCGCCGGCGAGTCGTGCCCGCGTTCGCGGTGGCCGCCGCGGCCGCCACGCTGACGTGGATCGTCGTCCCGCAGATGCAGACGGCCGGCGCGCCGGGCGCCGTCCAGGTCGCATCGACAGGCGCACCGCAGAACGGCAACCTGCAGCGCGTGACGGTTGCGCAGGCATCGGCGCAGCCGGGTCTGCAGGACGTCAACATCATCCGCGACGCAAGTCTCGACCAATACCTTGAAGCGCACCAGCAATTCGCGCAGCAGCCCGTCGTCACGGGCTCGATGCCGCTGATCCGCGCTGCCGTGACCACCACGCCAGGCCAATAAACCCGATGCGGACATTGCAGTTGAATCACGCCATCTCCGGATGGAAGCGGCTGCCGGCCCTCCTGCTTTGCGCAGCCGCCCTGTTGTCCGTCCAATCCCTCACAGCCAGCGCCCAGCAACCGGACGATCCCGTCGCGACCCGCAAGGGTGCGGCGGATTGGCTCGATCGCATCCAGCAGGCGGCGCAGCAGCAGAGCTACGAGGGTACGTTCGTCTACCAGCGCGGCGGCTATGTCCAGTCGTCGCGTATCGCGCACGTGGCGTCCCGCGACGGCGAGTTCGAGCGGATCGAATCGCTCGACGGCAAGCCGCGCAAGGTTCTGCGGCACAACGACGAGTTGTACACGTTCGTTCCCGAGCGCAAGTTGTGCGTGGTCGAGCGCCGCCAGACGCGCGATTCGTTCCCTGCATTGCTCGGCGCGGGCGGCGAGCACGTGATGTCCGTTTATGACGCGAAGCTGCTCGGCAAGGACCGTGTGGCCGGAGTCGATGCGCAAGTGGTCGAACTCGTACCGAAGGATGCGTACCGGTTCACGTACAAGCTGTGGGCCGACACCCGCACCGGGCTGCTGCTGCGTTCGCAGACGCTCGATGCGAGCGATCACGTGCTCGAGCAGGTCGCATTTTCGCAAGTGCAGACAGGCGGCACGGCCGGCGACAAATCCGCGATTGCGGCCGGTATGCGCAACCTGAGCGGCTGGACGGTCGTCCGCCCGCCGGTCGCGACGGTCGACATGGAAGCGCAGGGCTGGCAGATCGCACCGACCATCGCCGGATTCCGGAAGATTCGCGAGGTGCGCCGCCCGATGGCCGCGCGCGACGCCGGTGATCCGCCGATTCCGGTCGATCAGGCCGTCTTCACCGACGGCCTCGCGACGATCTCCGTCTTCATCGAGCCGGCCGAAAAGAACACGCGCAAGGAAGGTGCAGGCAGCACCGGCGCGACCCACGTGCTCGTGAAGCGTCGCGGCGACTACTGGATCACCGTGCTCGGCGAAGTGCCGCCGGCCACGTTGCAGCAGTTCGCGTCTGCCATAGAATACAAGGCTTCCAAGTAACGCTACGGCTTTCGACATGACGAAACTCACGCTGCGCAAAGTGTTCGCGGCGGCGGTGCTGTTTGCCTGCCTGCCGCTTGCCTCGCATACCGCTGCCGCTGTCACGCCTCCTGCAGCCAGTCTTCCCGACTTCGCCGATCTGGTCGAGAAGGTCGGGCCGGCTGTCGTGAACATCCGAACCACCGCGAACGTGCCGACGCCCGGGCCGCGCGGCGTGCTCCCGCCGGGCTTCGACAACGGCGACATGTCGGAATTCTTCCGGCGCTTCTTCGGCATTCCGCTGCCGCAGGCGCCCGGTAGCGGTGGCGGCAACGGCAATGGCAACCCGAAAAACGCGCCGGCGCCAGACAATCCGCCCGACACCGAGCAGAACCGCGGCGTCGGTTCGGGCTTCATCGTGTCGGCGGACGGCTACGTGATGACCAACGCGCACGTCGTCGACGACGCTGACACCATCTACGTGACGTTGACCGACAAGCGCGAATTCAAGGCGAAACTGGTCGGCGTCGACGACCGCACGGACGTCGCGGTCGTCAAGATCCAGGCGTCGAATCTGCCGGTCGTCGCGATCGGCGATTCGAACAAGGTGCGCGTCGGCGAGTGGGTCGTCGCGATCGGCTCGCCGTTCGGCCTCGACAACACCGTGACGGCCGGCATCGTGAGTTCGAAGAGCCGCAACACGGGCGATTACCTGCCGTTCATCCAGACCGACGTCGCGGTGAACCCCGGCAACTCGGGCGGCCCGCTGATCAACATGCAGGGCGAGGTGATCGGCATCAACTCGCAGATCTACAGCCGCACCGGCGGTTTCATGGGCATTTCGTTCGCGATCCCGATCGACGAGGCGATGCGCGTGGCGGACCAGCTGAAGGCGACCGGCAAGGTCACGCGCGGCCGCATCGCGGTGGCGATCGGCGAAGTGACGAAGGATGTGGCCGACTCGATCGGGTTGCCGAAGGCGGAAGGCGCGCTCGTCAGCAGCGTCGAGCCGGGCGGTCCGGCCGACAAGGCGGGCATTCAGCCGGGTGACATCATCCTGAAGTTCAACGGCCGGCCGGTCGATGCGGCGTCGGATCTGCCGCGCATGGTCGGCGACACGAAGCCGGGCACCAAGGCGACCGTCAGCGTGTGGCGCAAGGGTCAGGCGCGTGATGTGCCGATCACGATCGCCGAGACGCCGGCGGAGACGACGGCGAAGGCCGAGCAGCGCAAGAATGTGCCGCAGAAGCCGCGCCAGGCCAATTCACTCGGCTTGACGGTCAGCGACCTTTCGGCTGACCAGCTGAAGTCGCTGAAGCTGAAGAATGGCGTGCAGATCGACGGCGTCGACGGTCCGGCGGCCCGTGCGGGCCTGCAGCGCGGCGACATCGTGCTGCGCGTCGGCGACACCGACATCACGAGCGCGAAGCAGTTCGCCGACGTGACCGCGCAGTTGGATCCGCAGAAGGCGGTCGCGGTGCTCGTGCGGCGCGGCGACAACACGCAGTTCGTGCCTGTGCGCCCGCGCCCGATCCAGAAGTAACGCGCCGATGTTCACGCTCTACGGCCGCGGCTGGTGCCATCTGTGCGACGACATGCGCGATGCGCTGGCGCCCGTGGCGGCCGAGTTCGGCGTTGCCGTCGACTACGTCGACATCGACGCCGATCCGGCGCTCGTCGCCCGGTACGACGAGGACGTGCCGGTGCTGTTGCTGGACGGCACGGAGGTGTGCCGCCACCGGTTCGACGAGGCGAGGGTGCGCGGCGCGCTATCGGCGCGGCGCTGAATCTGGCCCCGCCGCCGGCCGCGCCCTGCGCGGAGTTCCGGTGCGAGTCTGCCCGCCAAGGCCTCCGGCAGGGTGCCCTGACCGGGCGTCCTCGACCAGACGTCCCAAATTACCGCCCGGCAAAGGCCTTTTCGGCTAAAATAAGCCGTTTTTTCACCGACTTACAAGGCGTGCTCCGCAGTCGTCGAGCGCGCCTTTTTCGCTTGATCGGCACTGAATGGATCATATTCGCAATTTCTCGATCATCGCGCACATCGACCATGGCAAGTCGACGCTCGCGGATCGCATCATCCAGGTATGCGGCGGCCTCGCCGACCGTGAAATGGAAGCGCAGGTGCTCGATTCGATGGATATCGAGCGCGAACGCGGCATCACGATCAAGGCGCAGACGGCGGCACTGTCCTATCGCGCCCGCGACGGCAAGGTCTACAACCTCAACCTGATCGATACGCCGGGGCACGTCGACTTCTCGTACGAGGTCAGCCGTTCGCTGTCCGCGTGCGAAGGTGCGCTGCTCGTGGTCGACGCGAGCCAGGGCGTCGAGGCGCAGACGGTCGCGAACTGCTACACGGCGATCGAGCTCGGCGTCGAGGTCGTGCCCGTGCTGAACAAGATCGACCTGCCAGCGGCGAACCCCGAGAACGCGATCGAGGAGATCGAGGACGTGATCGGCATCGACGCGACCGACGCGACGCGCTGCAGCGCGAAGACGGGGCTCGGCGTCGAGGACGTGCTCGAAGCGCTGATCGCGAAGGTGCCGCCGCCGAAGGGCGATCCGGCCGCGCCGCTGCAGGCGCTGATCATCGATTCGTGGTTCGACAACTACGTCGGCGTCGTGATGCTCGTGCGCATCGTCAACGGCACGCTGCGCCCGAAGGACAAGATCAAGATGATGGCGACCGGCGCGCAGTATCCGGTCGAGCACGTCGGTGTATTCACGCCGAAGTCGCGCAATCTCGAATCGCTGTCGGCCGGGCAGGTCGGCTTCATCATCGCCGGCATCAAGGAACTGACGGCCGCGAAGGTCGGTGATACGGTCACGCACGTGACCAAGGCCGCCACCGAGCCGCTGCCGGGTTTCAAGGAAGTGAAGCCGCAGGTGTTCGCGGGCCTCTATCCGGTCGAGGCGAACCAGTACGACGCGCTGCGCGAGTCGCTCGAGAAGCTGAAACTCAACGACGCATCGCTGCAGTACGAGCCGGAAGTGTCGCAGGCGCTCGGCTTCGGTTTCCGCTGCGGCTTCCTCGGGCTGCTGCACATGGAAATCGTGCAGGAGCGGCTCGAGCGCGAATTCGACATGGATCTCATCACGACCGCGCCGACGGTCGTCTACGAGGTCGTGCAGAGCGACGGCTCGACGATCATGGTCGAGAATCCGGCAAAGATGCCGGAGCCCGGCCGCATCGCCGAAGTTCGCGAGCCGATCGTCACCGTGAACCTGTACATGCCGCAGGACTACGTCGGGTCCGTGATCACGCTGTGCGAGCAGAAGCGCGGCTCGCAGATCAACATGCAGTATCACGGCCGCCAGGTGCAGCTCACGTACGAAATCCCGATGGCCGAAATCGTGCTCGACTTCTTCGATCGCCTGAAGTCGGTGTCGCGCGGTTATGCGTCGATGGATTACGAGTTCAAGGAATACCGCACGTCGGACGTCGTGAAGGTCGACATGCTGATCAACGGCGACAAGGTCGATGCGCTGTCGATCATCGTGCACCGCTCGCAGTCGCAGTATCGCGGCCGTGAAGTGGCCGCGAAGATGCGCGAGATCATTCCGCGCCAGATGTACGACGTGGCGATCCAGGCCGCGATCGGTGCGCACATCGTCGCGCGCGAGAACATCAAGGCACTCCGCAAGAACGTGCTCGCGAAGTGCTACGGCGGCGACATCACGCGAAAGAAGAAACTGCTCGAGAAGCAGAAAGAAGGTAAGAAACGCATGAAGCAGGTGGGTTCGGTCGAGATCCCGCAGGAAGCGTTCCTCGCGATCTTGCGCGTCGAAGACAAATAACAGGACTGATCCTTTTATGAATTTTGCGCTGATTCTTTTTGTGCTCGTCGTCGTGACGGGCGTAGCGTGGGTGTTGGACAAACTGGTGTTCCTGCCGCGGCGACGCAAGGCGGCCGATGCGGCGATCGAGGAGTTCGACCGCCAGCAGTCGCGCATCGACAAGCGTTTCGCGGACGAAAACGCGGGGCAGACGCGTTCGAAGCTGCGCGACGAAAAGCTGCGTCAGCCGTGGTGGCTCGAGTACACCGCGAGCTTCTTCCCGGTGATCCTGGCCGTATTCGTCGTGCGTTCGTTCGTCGTCGAGCCGTTCAAGATCCCGTCGGGCTCGATGGTTCCGACGCTGCTGGTCGGCGACTTCATCCTCGTCAACAAGTTCGAATACGGCCTGCGCATGCCGATCACGAACACGAAGATCACGCAGGGCAGCCCGCTGTCGCGCGGCGACGTCGTCGTGTTCCGTTATCCGAAGGACGAGTCGGTCGACTACATCAAGCGCGTGATTGGCCTGCCGGGCGACACGGTCGCTTACCAGGACAAGCAACTGACGATCAACGGCCAGCCGGTGCCCGAAACGCCGCTGCCCGATTTCTTCGACGACGAGCGCCAGAACTACGCAAAGCAGTTCGAGGAAACGATCGGCAACAAGAAGAACGCGATCCTCAACAACCCTGCCGTGCCGCCGTTCGTGATGGGCGCCTACGATTATCCGTATCGCGACAACTGCACGTACAACAGCCGCGGCGTGATCTGCAAGGTGCCGCCGGGCCACTACTTCATGATGGGCGACAACCGCGACAACAGCGCCGACAGCCGCTACTGGGGTTTCGTGCCGGACAACAACATCGTCGGCCGCGCGTTCTTCATCTGGATGAACTTCGGCGACCTGAAGCGCATCGGTTCCTTCAACTGATCGCGTTCGACTCGCACGCAATACGCGACGCACGGGCCGCGTCGCGTATTGCCGAACTACTTTAAGAACCGGCGGTAACACCGCCTCGTCACGCCTTTTCGCGTCCGGCCGTGCCGTTTCGGCCCGACCGGCGCCCGCGTTATACTCCTGCACATGCCCCTATCCCAGTTGGAAAGCCGGCTGCGCTACGAATTTCGCAATGCGGAATTATTGCGCCAGGCTTTGACCCATCGCAGTCACAGTGCCACGCACAATGAACGGCTCGAGTTTCTCGGCGATTCCGTTCTGAATTGCGCGGTGGCCGCCCTTTTGTTCCAGCGTTTCAGCAAGCTGGACGAAGGTGACCTGTCGCGCGTGCGCGCCAACCTCGTCAAGCAGCAGTCGCTCTACGAAATCGCTCAGGCCCTGAATATTTCGGAAGGGCTGCGGCTGGGCGAGGGCGAATTGCGCAGCGGCGGCTTCCGTCGCCCGTCGATCCTCGCGGACGCGTTCGAAGCCATCATCGGGGCCGTATTCCTCGATGGCGGCTTCGAAGCCGCCCAAGGGGTCATCAAGCGCCTCTATATCCCGATTCTCGACCACATCGATCCGCGCACGCTCGGCAAGGATGCGAAGACGCTGCTGCAGGAGTACCTGCAGGGGCACAAGATCGCGCTTCCGACCTATACGGTCGTCGCGACTCATGGTGCGGCGCACAATCAGCAGTTCGAGGTCGAGTGCACGGTGCCGAAGCTCGACGTGAAGGTGTCAGGCTCCGGCGCGAGCCGGCGGGCGGCCGAGCAGGCTGCCGCGAAGAAGGCGCTCGACGAGGTGCTGGCGGCCGCGCCGATGCTGGCCGCGAAGCCGAAGCGTTCGAAGAACGCACGCGGGTCGAAGCACGTCGAGCCTGAAATCGTGCCGGGCGTGAAGGGCGTGCAGGAAGCACTCGACCTGCGTTCGCCGGAACGAAAGGAGCGTGCGACGACGCGCGACGCGAAGGCGCCTGCTGCCGGGTCGGCAGCGACCGACGCCGGCGCACACACGACCGAGCGGCCGACGCAGGCGCCGATGGCCGCGATTCGCGCGGCGCATGTGGAAACGGCCACGGACAAGGCCGACCGGCCCCCGAAGCCGATGGCCGACAAGCCGGCCGACAAGGCGTCTGAGAAGCCGTCGGATCGCAACGAAGCCGGCTCGCGCGCGACGGACAAGCACGCGGAAGCCGCACCCCGTGCAGCCGACAAGCAGGCGGGCCAGGCGGCCGATCCGGCCGCGTCCACCGACAAGCCCGCTGCCGGTTCCGACGCCGCTTCGCGTGCAACGTCGCGTGCCCGCGACGCCGCGGCGCCCGGCACCGAGACGCCGCAGGGTGGCGCAAGCCTCGCTGCCGCGCAGGCGCGCGTGGCCGATGCCGACCACTGAATTGCCCCTCGATCGTGCCGCGCGCCGCGCGGCCGTTTCCGAACCTGTCTCCCAAACGATATGAACACTCCCGCTCCTACCGGTTTCCGTTGCGGCATGATCGCGATCGTGGGCCGCCCGAACGTCGGCAAGTCGACGTTGATGAACGCACTCGTCGGCCAGAAGATCAGCATCACGTCGCGCAAGGCGCAAACGACCCGCCATCGCATCACCGGCATCAACACGTTCGACGACGCGCAATTCGTGTTCGTCGACACGCCGGGCTTTCAGACCCGTCACAGCACCGCGCTGAACCGCTCGCTGAACCGCGCGGTCACGTCGACGCTCACGTCGGTCGACGTGATCCTGTTCGTGATCGAGGCTGGCCGCTTCGGGCCCGACGACCAGAAGGTGCTCGACCTGATCCCGCCCGGCATGCCGACGCTGCTGATCGCGAACAAGATCGATCGTGTGTCCGACAAGGCGACGTTGTTCCCGTTCATGCAGCAGATGAGCGGGCTGCGCGAATTCACCGAACTCGTGCCGCTGTCGGCACAGCGGCCGGAAGACATCAAGCGCCTGCTGGACACCATCAAGCCGTACCTGCCGGAAGGCGAGCCGATCTACGGCGAGGACGAACTGACCGACCGCAGCTCGCGCTTCCTTGCGGCCGAAATCCTGCGCGAGAAGGTGTTCCGCTGGACCGGCGACGAACTGCCCTACACGAGCACCGTGCTGATCGACAAGTTCGAGGAGGAAGGGCGCCTGAAGCGTATCTTCGCGACGATCCTCGTCGAGCGCGATTCGCACAAGGCGATGGTGATCGGCAAGAAGGGCGAGAAGCTCAAGCAGATCAGCACCGAGGCGCGGATGGACATGGAGAAGCTGTTCGACGGCCCCGTGTATCTCGAGACCTTCGTGAAGGTGAAGAGCGGGTGGGCCGACAACGAGGCGGGGCTGCGCGCCTATGGGTACGAATGACGCGCTGACGTCGACCGAAGACGCGGTGACCGCCGGCGCGAACGACGCGCCGTTGCCGGCACCGCCCGAACCGCCGCGTCGCAAGGCGCGGCGCGCGACGTCTCGCACGTCCGATTTCCGCGTCGCCGAGCAGCCGGCGTTCGTGCTGCACAGCTATCCGTATCGGGAAACGAGCCTGATCATCGACGTGCTCACGCGCGATCACGGCCGCCTCGCGCTCGTCGCGAAGGGCGCGAAGCGCCCGCACTCCGCGCTGCGCGGCGTGCTGCAGACGTTCCAGCCGCTGCTGCTGTCCTGGTCGGGCAAATCCGAAGTACGCACGCTGACGGGTGCCGAGTGGGTCGGCGGGATGCTCCCGCTCGGCGGCGACGGGTTGCTGTGCGGCTTCTACGCGAACGAGCTGCTCGTGAAATTCTGCGCGCGCGAGGATCCGCAGCCGCCGCTCTTCAATCACTACGTGCTGACCCTCACGCGCCTTGCGCACGGCGAGCCCGCGGTGCAGGTGCTGCGTTCGTTCGAGCGGGTGCTGCTGCGCGAGACCGGCTATGCGATGGCGCTGAACCGCACGGTCGCGCGCCGTGCGGTCGAGCCGGATCGCCGCTACGTGTTCGATCCCGAGCGCGGCGTGCGCAATGCGGACGACGACGTACCGTCGCACTGGCCGGTGATTACCGGACAGACGTTGCTCGACATGGAGCAGGACGATTACCATCGAGCCCAGACGGTCGCGCAAAGCAAGACGCTGATGCGCTTCCTGCTGAACACCTATCTCGGCGGTACGCCGCTTGCCACGCGTCAGATCCTGATCGACCTGCAAAACCTATGAGTTTCTTCCTGACAACGCCCACCGCCATCGACCTCGGCGTGAACATCGACCACGTCGCGACGCTGCGCAACGCGCGCGGCACGTCCTATCCCGATCCGATCCGCGCGGCGCTCGCCGCCGAAGAGGCCGGTGCGGACGCGATCACGCTGCATCTGCGCGAGGACCGCCGCCACATCGTCGACGCCGACGTGCGCACGCTGCGCCCTCTGCTGAAGACGCGGATGAACCTCGAATGCGCGGTGACGGCCGAGATGCTCGACATCGCATGCGAAGTGCGTCCGCACGACGCGTGCCTCGTGCCGGAGAAGCGCGAGGAACTGACGACCGAAGGCGGTCTCGACGTTGCCGGCCGCTTCGAGGCCGTGCGTGCGGCATGCAGGCAGCTCGCCGACGCCGGCGTGCGCGTGTCGCTGTTCATCGATCCGGACGAGACGCAGATCCGCGCCGCGCACGAAGCCGGCGCGCCGGTGGTCGAGCTGCATACCGGCCGCTACGCCGATGCGCACGACGAGGCCGAGCAGCAGCGCGAATACGAGCGCATCGTCGCCGGCGTGCAGGCCGGCGCGCAACTGGGTCTCAAGGTCAACGCCGGCCACGGGCTGCATTACACGAACGTGCAGCAGATCGCCGCGATCGACGGCATCGTCGAACTGAACATCGGCCACGCGATCGTCGCGCACGCGATCTTCGCAGGCTGGGACAACGCGGTGCGCGAGATGAAGGCGATCATGGTCGCCGCACGCGTCGCCGCGCTGCACGGCGGCGCGCGCTGACGATGCGTTGCGTGCGCGCGCGCTTCGCTCGCCGCCCGGCATCGTCCGCGCATCACGGCGGGCGTTGAGATGGCGATCTACGGCATCGGCACCGACATCGTCCAGGTGAGCCGCATCGCGGCCGTGCTCGAGCGCACGGGCGGCCGGTTCGCCGAGAAGGTGCTGGGCCCCGACGAGCTGCGCGTGTTCCAGGCTCGCCGTGCGCGCTCGGAGGCGCGCGGCATCGCGTTTCTCGCGACGCGCTTTTCCGCGAAGGAAGCGTTCTCGAAGGCGATCGGGCTCGGCATGCACTGGCCGATGACGTGGCGCGCGCTGCAGACGCTCAACCAGCGTAGCGGCGAGCCGTACGTAGTCGCTTCGGGCGAGCTGGCCGACTGGCTTGCCGCGCGTGGCATCACGGCGCGTGTGACGGTCAGCGACGAACGCGACTACGCGGTGTCGTTCGTGGTCGCCGAAACGGACGCCGCGCCTGGCACTGCACCTGCACCTGTTTCCCGAACCCCCTCCTGACGGAATTCCGATTCGATGAAAACGACTCCCGGCCCGGTCATGCTCGACGTCGTCGGCACGACCCTGTCGCGCGACGATGCGCGGCGCCTCGCGCATCCGAATACTGGCGGCGTGATCCTGTTCGCGCGGCACTTCCAGAATCGTGCGCAACTGACGGCGCTGACCGACTCGATCCGCGCGGTGCGCGAAGACATCCTGATCGCCGTCGATCACGAAGGCGGCCGCGTGCAGCGGTTCCGCTCCGACGGCTTCACGGTGCTGCCCGCGATGCGTCGCCTCGGCGAACTGTGGGACCGCGACGTGCTGCTCGCGACGAAGGTCGCGACCGCCGTCGGCTACATCCTGGCCGCCGAGCTGCGCGCATGCGGGATCGACATGAGCTTCACGCCGGTGCTCGATCTCGACTACGGGCACTCGAAGGTGATCGGCGATCGCGCGTTCCATCGCGACCCGCGTGTCGTCACGCTGCTCGCGAAGAGCCTGAACCACGGTTTGTCGCTCGCGGGCATGGCGAACTGCGGCAAGCATTTCCCGGGGCACGGCTTCGCGGAAGCCGATTCGCACGTCGCACTGCCGACCGACGACCGGCCGCTCGACGCGATCCTCAAGCAGGACGTCGCCCCGTACGACTGGCTCGGCCTGTCACTCTCCGCGGTGATCCCCGCGCACGTGATCTACACGCAGGTCGACAAGCGGCCCGCGGGCTTCTCGCGCGTGTGGCTGCAGGACATCCTGCGCGGGCGGCTCGGCTTCACGGGCGCGATCTTCAGCGACGACCTGTCGATGGAGGCGGCACGCGAAGGCGGCACGCTCACGCAGGCGGCTGACGCAGCGCTCGCCGCCGGCTGCGACATGGTGCTCGTCTGCAACCAGCCGGACGCGGCCGAGGTCGTGCTGAACGGGCTGAAGGCCCAGGCGTCGGCCGAGTCGGTGCGGCGCATCAAGCGGATGCGGGCGCGCGGCAAGCCGCTCAAGTGGGACAAGCTGATCGCGCAACCCGAGTATCTGCAGGCGCAGGCGCTGCTGAGCAGCGCGCTGGCGTAAGCGGAGAAGGGCGGCGTGATGTCGTCGTTGTCGAAAGCAAAAAGCCGCGCAGAAGCGCGGCTTTTTGCTTTTCCATCGAGGCGGGGCGAGGCGCAAGGTGACATAGCCTTACGCAACTAACCGTCAACTCCCGACCGCGCCCCGAACAACTGCGGCGCGGTCAGTTGACCTTCATCCGCTGCAACTTGTTGTACAGCGTCTTGGGGCTGATGCCGAGCAGCGTCGCGGCCCGATGGCGCGTGCCGCCGACCGCGTCGAGCGTCGCGCGGATCAGCAGGTCCTCGACGTCGGACAGCGGGGTGCCGACCTTGATCTGCACGCTGCTGCCGTTCAGCGCGGCGCCAGCCGCGAAGCTCGCTTCGCCCGCGCGCAGCGTTTCGATGAAATCGCCGGACGCGTCATAGGCGAAACGCACGCGCTCCTGCAATTCGCGCACGTTGCCGGGCCATTCGTAGGACAGGCATTCGCGCACGAAGCCCGGTGCCGCGCGCTTGTCGGTCGTGCTGCGACCGGTGGCGCTCGCTTCGCGGTTGAGTTCGTCGATAAGCGCGTCCGCGATGGCGAGCGCATCACCGTCGCGCTCGCGCAGCGGCGGCATCGTGATCGACGCCGCATCGAGACGCAGCCACAGATCCTCGCGCAGCGTGCCGTTCGCGACCGCCTCGCGGGCCGGGCGGCGCGTGGCCGCGATCAGCCGGAAGTCGCTCGCGATCGAGCTCGTGCCGCCGATCCGCATGAAGTTCTGCGAGTCGAGCGCATGCAGCAGCGCCTCCTGCAGCACGAGCGGCAGTGCGGTGATCTCGTCGAGGAACAGCGTGCCGCCGCCGGCCTGTTCGAACAGGCCCGATTCGCGCCGCTCGGCGCCGTCGAACGCGCCGCGTTCATGGCCGAACAGCACGCTGTCGAGCGACGCGCCGTGACGCCCGGCATGCGCGATCGTGCGGCAGTCGAACGACACGAACGGCCCCTTGCGGCGCCGGCTCAGTTCGTGCAGCGTGCGCGCGGTCAGCTTCTTGCCCGTGCCGGCTTCGCCGGTGAACAGCACGGCCGTTTCGGTGCCGGCGTTGTGCTCGATCATGTCGTACACGTGCTGCATCGCCTCGCTGCGGCCCACCAGCGCGCCGAAACGGCCCAGGTGGCGCAGCGACGCGCGCAGCGTCCGCACTTCGTCGATCAGTTCGTAGGGACGCGGAATCCGGGCCAGCAGGCTGCGCAGGCGCGGAATGTTGATCGGCTTCAGCAAGTAGTCCCAGATGCCGTGACGCAGGCCTTCGATCGCGCTCTCGACCGTCGCGTTGCCCGTCAGCACGATCACCGGCAGCGAACCGTTCGGCTGCTGCTGCGGCAGATGCTGGAGCAGGTCAAATCCGCTGCCGTCCGGCAGGTTCAGGTCGACCAGGACGACATCGGGAATCGAGCGGCCGAGCGCCGTGCGTGCCTCGGCGAGCGACGTGGCCGTGTCGACCGAGAAGCCGTCCGCGGCGAGCAGCGCGGTCAGGCCGGACAGACTGTTGGGATCGTCTTCGACAATCAGGGCGTGTGGCATGGTGGACGCGAGTCGAGTCAAGAGAGGCGGGCTGTCGGCTGTCGAGCCGGCCGCAGCCGCATGTCAGATTAAAAACTGATTTTATGCCCCGCTGAACGCCGGACGTACATTATTTCTTTGTCGCTATAAAACAGTTACCGATGATACAAATTGAATACCTTTAGTGCTGGATTTTGTATTATCGATGGTGCCGACGCACCGGTGCTGTTGGCGGCAGGCAAACAAAAAGCGCCCCGAAGGGCGCTTTGTTCGATCCGGAAATCGCGAGCGATTACGCGCGGCTGCGATATTCGTTCGTGCGCGTATCGATTTCGATCTTGTCGCCGGTACTGCAGAACAGCGGCACTTGCAGTTCGAAGCCCGTCGCGAGCTTGGCGTTCTTCAGCACCTTGCCCGACGACGTGTCGCCCTTGACGGCCGGTTCCGTGTAGGTGATCTCGCGAACCAGGATCGTCGGCAGTTCGACCGAGATCGCCTTCTCGTTGTAGAACACGACTTCGCAAGCCATGCCGTCTTCGAGGTAGTTCAGCGCTTCGCCCATCATTTCCGCTTCGACTTCGTACTGGTTGTAGTCGGCGTCCATGAACACGTACATCGGATCGGCGAAGTACGAGTACGTCACTTCCTTGCGGTCGAGCACGACGACGTCGAACTTGTCGTCAGCCTTGTAGACCGATTCCTGGCCTGCGTTCGTCAGCAGGTTCTTCATCTTCATCTTGACGACGGCGGCGTTACGGCCCGACTTGTTGTATTCCGTCTTTGCGATGACCCATGCGTCGCTGCCGATCTGCACGACGTTGCCTACGCGGAGTTCCTGTGCGGTCTTCATAAAAAACTGTCCTGATCCAATCAAATAAATAGGTGCCTGAGCGTTGCACAACGGCTGACGGCGCAAGCGGGGGCGTTCCGGTGGGTGCCAAGAGCCCCAAAACGCGAGCGCTTGCGTGGTCAGCCGTCGGATAACCGCTTATTTTAACTGAGATTTTGCGTATTCCGCCAGCTTTCCGGCGAGATCGCCGACGCCCGCCAGCGCGTCGGCCCAGCATGCCGCGTTGGCGTCCAGCGCGGCACGGTGTTGCAGCAAATCGGCCCAATCGGGCGTGCCGCCGCCGTTCCATGCGTGCCAGAAGCGCTCGAGCGCGGCGCGCGGCGCGTCGGCGAGGCCGGCCGACAGGTGCGCGAGCGCGGCGTCGAGCTTCGGCAGGTGCGCGTCGTCGGCCTGCGGGTAGATGTGCCACACGAACGGTTTGCGCGCCCATTGCGCGCGAACGAACGAGTCCTCGCCGCGCACGAAGTTGATGTCGGACACCCACAGCAGCGGGTCATAGTCGGCCTGCGGGACGAACGCGAGCCCGTAAGCGGTCAGGTTGCCGGCGGCCGCGCGCGCGCCGGCGCCGAACGATTCGACCCCGAAGAAACGCGCGACGGCCGGTGATACGCGGCCGGCAGGCACGAGCGCGACGACGGGCGACGGGCCGTCGCGCCACTGCGCGAGCAGCGCATCGACGGCCGGATTTTCATAGGCGAAGAGGCTGACGACGGTCGTGCCCGGCGCCGGCGGCGCGTTGCCGGTCGCCTGCCGCCACCAGGCGGCGCGCGCTGCCGTGTCGGCTTCGAAGGCCGTGCGGCGCGCGTCGAGGTCGCGTTCCTTCAGCACGCCGCCCGTGCCGGCCGATAGTCCCGGGAAGAAGAACGTCTTCAGCAGCGGGTACCGCGGATGGGGCGACGGCCGCAGATGGAAATCGGCGACCCAGTCCTCGGCGCTCAGGTATTCGAGATTGATCCACACGGGGCGGCGCGCGCGGCGCGCCATCGCCGCGAGATACGCGCCGGGCAGCTCGCACGCGAACGCCTCGACCACGACGTCGGCGATCTCCAGCGCGTCGCCGGCTTCCGCATGCCAGTGTTCGATCACGATGGCGTCGAGCGTCTGCCGTCCGGCATCGGGATCGACCCCCGGCAGCAGACGCGCGAACGTGCGCAGATCGTCGACGAACAGGCGCACCTGCCAGCCGTGCTCGTGTGCGAGCTGGCGCGCGAGGCGCCAGCACACGCCGATGTCGCCGAAGTTGTCGATCACGGTGCAGAAGAGGTCGCACGCGATCGGTTCGTCGGGTGCGAGCGGCGCAGGGGAGGCGGGGGTGGTGCGGGGCATCGAAGCGGACCGGTGAATGCTCTAAACTGGCGATTCTAATGGACCCGTTCCGCGCCACAAGGCACCCGGATCACGCATGACATCCCCAGAAGCCGCCGACATCCCGTTCGAACCCAAGAAGATCCTCGCGCAGTTGCCGCACATGCCGGGCGTCTACCGCTACTACGACACGGCGGGCGCCGTACTTTACGTAGGCAAGGCACGCGACCTGAAGAAGCGCGTATCCAGCTATTTCACGAAGACGCAGCTGTCGCCGCGCATCGCGATGATGGTCACGCGCATCGCACGCATCGAGACGACCGTCACGCGCTCGGAGGCGGAAGCGCTGCTGCTCGAGAACAATCTGATCAAGGCGCTCACGCCGCGCTACAACATCCTGTTTCGCGACGACAAGTCGTATCCGTACCTGAAGCTCACCGCGCACCGCTTTCCGCGCATGGCTTACTACCGCGGCTCGGTCGACAAGCAGAACCAGTACTTCGGGCCGTTCCCGAGCGCATGGGCCGTGCGCGAGAGCATCCAGATCCTGCAGCGCGTGTTCCAGCTGCGCACCTGCGAGGATTCGGTCTTCAACAACCGCACGCGGCCATGCCTGCTCCATCAGATCGGGCGCTGCACGGCGCCGTGCGTCGGCGCGATTTCCGAGGACGACTACGCGATCGACGTGTCGAATGCCGCGCGGTTTCTGCTCGGTCGGCAGTCGGAAGTGATGAAGGAGCTCGAGCAGAAGATGCACGCGTTCGCGGCCGAGCTGAAGTTCGAGCAGGCGGCCGCCGTGCGCAACCAGATGAGCTCGCTCGCGACGGTGCTGCACCAGCAGGCGATCGAGGTCGGCAGCGACAGCGACGTCGACATCCTGGCGGTCGTCGCGCAGGGCGGGCGCGTGTGCGTGAACCTGGCGATGGTGCGCGGCGGCCGGCATCTCGGCGACAAGGCGTATTTCCCGACGCACGTCGAAAGTGCGCTGACGCTTGCCGAAGGCGGGCTCGGCGACGAAGCCGAGGCGGCGGACGCAGCCGACGAAACTGCCGCGGCATTGCCCGAGGCGCCCGAGGAAGACGCTGCCGCCGCGCGTGACGCGGGGGCGTCGGTGGAGGCCGAGGTGCTCGATGCGTTCATCGCGCAGCACTATCTCGGCAATCGCGTGCCGCCCGTGCTGGTCGTGAGCCACGCGCCCGCGAGCCGCGACCTGCTCGACTTGCTGTCCGAGCAGGCCGGTCACAAGGTCTCGCTGGTGCGGCAGCCGCAGGGGCAGCGGCGCGCGTGGCTGTCGATGGCCGAGCAGAACGCGCAGATTGCGCTCGCACGGTTGCTGTCCGAACAGGGCTCGCAGCAGGCGCGCACGCGCGCGCTCGCGGAGACGCTCAGCTTCGAAGGTGACGATCTCGCCACGCTGCGGATCGAATGTTTCGACATCAGCCACACGATGGGCGAGGCGACGCAGGCGTCGTGCGTCGTATATCACCATCACAAGATGCAATCGGGCGAGTACCGTCGCTACAACATCACCGGGATCACGCCGGGCGACGATTACGCGGCCATGCGGCAGGTGCTGACGCGCCGTTACGAGAAGATGGTCGAGCAGGCCGCGCAGGCGGCGGCCGCCGACGACGCAGCCGGCATCGACGGCGAATCGACGCGCAAGGCCGAGGCATCGAGCCTGCTGCCGAACATCGTGCTGATCGATGGCGGCAAGGGGCAGGTCGAGATTGCGCGACAGGTGTTCACCGAACTCGGGCTCGACACGTCAATGCTGGTCGGCGTCGCGAAGGGCGAAGGGCGCAAGGTCGGCCTCGAGACGCTCGTGTTCGCGGACGGCCGCGCGCCGCTCGAACTCGGCAAGGAAAGTGCCGCGCTGATGCTCGTCGCGCAGATCCGCGACGAGGCGCATCGTTTTGCGATCACCGGAATGCGCGCGAAGCGGGCGAAGGCGCGCCAGACCTCCCGGCTCGAGGAGCTCGAAGGGATCGGCGCGAAACGCCGGCAGCGGCTGCTCGCGCGGTTCGGCGGGCTGCGCGGCGTGGTCGCCGCGAGCGTCGAGGAACTGGCGAGCGTCGAAGGTATCTCGCACGCACTCGCCGAGCAGATCTACAAACAGCTTCACTGAAGCGGCCGTGCGGCCGGCGGCTCCTGCGCGCGATCTCGCGTTCTTGTGGCAGGCCGGTCGACACGGCACAATTGCAAATCCTTTACTGACCCGCCTGCCATGCCGTTCAATTTCCCGATTTTCCTGACGTGGGTACGGATCGTGCTGATCCCGCTCGTCGTCGGCGTGTTCTATCTGCCGGACACGGTGATGGGCGGCGCGCACCGCAACCTCGCGGCGGCGGCGATCTTCATTCTCGCCGCGCTGACCGACTGGTTCGACGGGTTTCTCGCCCGCAAGTGGAACCAGACGTCGTCGTTCGGCGCGTTCCTCGATCCGGTTGCTGACAAGCTGATGGTGACCGCCGCGCTGCTGATCCTCGTGCAGATTTCGCGGGTCGATGCGGCGATCGCGCTCGTGATCGTCGGCCGCGAGATCGCGATCTCGGCGCTACGCGAATGGATGGCACAGATCGGCGCGTCGAAGAGCGTCGCGGTCAACCAGCTCGGCAAGTTCAAGACCGCGTGCCAGATGGTCGCGATCCCGATGCTGCTGTACTACGGCCCGCTGCCGCTCGGCATCGCGACGATCGACACGCGCGTGTGGGGCGAGTGGCTGATGTATCTCGCGGCGGTGCTGACGATCTGGTCGATGCTGTACTACATGAAGCTTGCATGGCCGCAGATTCGCGAGCGAGGCGGCGCGTGATCGGCCCCGCATGGTCGGTTGCGCAGGTTTTTGGAAAAAGGGCTGGAAAAGCCCTTGACACACGAATGTGCCTTCGACATAATCTCGCTTCTCCGCTGCACGACGAAGTAAATGTGTGACGGGGAAGCAGTAGCGTATCAATACGCGGGAGTAGCTCAGTTGGTAGAGCGCAACCTTGCCAAGGTTGAGGTCGCGAGTTCGAGACTCGTCTCCCGCTCCAGATTTTTCTGGCAGCGTGTTGTACGGCAAAGCGCTGCAGATGCAGGACACATGCGGGAGTAGCTCAGTTGGTAGAGCGCAACCTTGCCAAGGTTGAGGTCGCGAGTTCGAGACTCGTCTCCCGCTCCAAGTAATGGGGAAGCCACGCTTCCCTTTTTATTTGATGGACTGATGGTCATCGAATAAGAAATCTGTCGCTTGCCTCCACGGCATCCGGACAGTCCGCTTTTGGCGCGATAGCAAAGCGGTTATGCAGCGGCCTGCAAAGCCGTTTAGGCCGGTTCGACTCCGGCTCGCGCCTCCAGGTAAGAAGAGAAAAAGCCCCGCTTCGGCGGGGCTTTTCTTTTTTCCGCGCCTCATTCGCGCATCTATTCCGCCGGATATGTCAGCGTCACCAACTCGCACTTCGACGTGCTCTTGCCGTCGTAGTCGTAAATCGCGAGCAGATGCTGGCCCTTGCTGTTCAGTATCGGCAGCGTGATCGTCCGCCGATTCGGGTTGCCGCCGCCGGCGGGTTCGTCCGACACCTGTTTACGGATTTCCGATTCGAGGTCCGACGGCGTGTTGATGCCGTTCTCCGGCCCGCGGCTGCGCACCCGGCTGTAGAAATGAAAACCGTTGTCGGTCCAGCCGCGCGGCAGCATGTTGCGCCACTGGTTGCTGGTGACTTCCTTCCACAGCAGATCGGTGTTGCCGCTCAACGCGAACGGCGTCGGACACGCGCCGGCCGCGAAAGCTTGTCCGCAGAAAAGCGGGAGGGCGGCAAGCGACCACGCAACGCGTCGGGCCGCGCGGCGCGCGAGGCCGGCATCGCGTCGCGATCCGGCATGGTGCGACAGGACAGGGGGCGTTTTCATACGGCATTCTCCGGGTGATGGATCGGTACGCGGCCGTGCTGCGACCGCTGGGGAATACCGTATCGCTACCGTTCTCGCAGAAGAATGCGGCGAACGTCACACGTGCGGTCACGGGGCAAAGGGGCGAGGCCTCGGCCCGGGAAGGCCCGGAGGAGGGGCGACAACGCGCTCCGGTGGGGAGGGGGGCGATCGCGCGTTGTCGCGGGCGAAGCGATGGGCGTGCTGCGGGCCGTCCATACCGGCCGCGTCATCATGAGCATGCCGAATGTTCGGCGATGCCGGTCAGCCGTCGACCGGCCGTGCCGGCGTGTCGAGCTTCAGCTGATAGAACGCCGCATCGAGCCAGCGGCCGAACTTGAAGCCCGCTTCGGTGATCGTGCCCGAGTGCGCGAAGCCGAGCCGCGTATGCAGCGCGACGCTGCCGCTGTTGGTCGCGTCGATGCAGCCGACCAGCAAATGCACGTCAGCTTCGCGCGCACGCCGGATCAACTCGCGCAGCAGCAATTCGCCGAGCCCGCGGCCGCGATGGTCGCGGTGGACGTAGACGCTGTGCTCGACCGTGTACTTGAACGCCGGGAACGCGCGGAACGTGCCCCAGCTCGCGAAGCCGACCAGCGTGCCCGATTCGTCGACCGCGCCGACGACCGGAAACCCGCCGGCGCGCTTCGTCGCGAACCAGGTGACCATCGCTTCCGGTGGGCGAGGCTGGTAGTCGTACAGCGCGGTGGAGTTCAAGATCGCATCGTTCAGGATCTCGAGAATGGCCTCGGCATGCTCGGCCTCGTTGCAATCGATCAGGCGCACGTCGTCGCGCGGTGTCGGGGAATTCATACGGGCTCCTGCGCCTGTCGGCCTTGAACGGATGACACATTCCGCGCGCCGATGGCGGCGGGGGCATCGCAGATCGCGACGACATAGCGCGCGACGTGCGACGACGGGTTGCTGAAAACCAGCGGCTGATCGACGCGCATGGCCAGACAGTCGCCTTCGTGTAGTTTGTGAAGCTGATCGCCGAATGTGACGTCGATGCACCCGCGGACGACCCACACCAGTTGATGCAGCGCGCTTTCACGCCCGCCGGAGTCGTACGCGACGCGCGCGCCGGGCGGGAAATCGACCTCGACGAGCTGGATCGGCGACGGCCATCCGGGCGGCGACAGATTGCGCCGCACGTACCCGGATGCCGGATCGCGCCATTCCGCCTGCTGTGCGCGCCGCACCAGCGGCTGCGCGGGTGCGTCGTCGCGATCGCCGGCGAACAGCCCGGCCAGCGACACGCCCAGACCGGCCGCGAGCTTGTCGAGCACGACGGCCGTCGGGCTTGCCGACGCACGCTCGATGAGCGAGATCATCGAACGGCTGACGCCGGAACGCGCGGCGAGCGCATCCAGCGTGTAGCCTCGCAGCGTGCGCAGGTCGCGCACGCGCCGGGCAATGCGTTCGTTGATGCCGGTGTCGTCAGCGGGGGCAGCGGTTGATTCTTGCATGATGGATTTATTGTCCAGCAAGCTGGAATTTGATGTCAACGGGATTCCTGCCGTCGCGGGTCGACGATTCGCTGTCGGTCGCGTGCTTGCCGGACGACCCGGGCGAGCGTAATATACAAAACAGCTATATTTCGTTTAATTAGAGACATATGGGAATCATCAAGATATCCGAGCACATGCACGAACGGCTGCGCTCGACCAGCACCGCGCTGAGCCGTTCGATCAATGCACAGGCGGAGCACTGGCTGCGCGTCGGGATGCTGGCGGAGCTCAATCCGTCACTGTCCTACGGCGATATCTGCCGGATGCTGATCGAGACCGAAGCGCGCGGCGGCGATGCCCGACCGACAGAGTCGGTCGCCCACGGCATCGAGCAGGTGGCGTGATGGCAAGACGCGAAATCCCGATCCGCGGTGCCGCGGAAATCGCCAGGTCGCGCGAGGCCGCGAAGCTCGCGTCCCAGGTGCTGACGATGATCACCGAGCACGTGAAGCCGGGCGTCACCACCGACGAGCTGGATGCGCGCTGCCGCGAATACATCGTTGACGAGCTCCGCGCGATCCCGGCGAACATCGGCTACCACGGGTATCCGAAAACCCTGTGCACGTCGGTCAATCACGTGGTCTGTCACGGCATTCCGTCGTCGCGGCCGATGCGCGACGGCGACATCGTGAATCTCGACATCGCGGTGATCAAGGACGGCTGGTTCGGCGACACGAGCCGCATGTACTTCGTCGGCGAGCCGGGCGAACTGGCGCGGCGCCTCGTCGCGACGACCTACGAGGCGATGCATGCGGGCATCCGCGCGGTTCGTCCGGGCGCGACGCTCGGCGACGTCGGCTACGCGATCCAGCAGGTCGCACATCGAGAAGGGTTCAGCGTGGTTCGCGAGTATTGCGGGCACGGGATCGGCGACGTATATCACGACGAGCCTCAGGTGCTGCACTACGGCCGCCCGGGTACCGGCGTGCCGCTGCGGCCGGGGATGATCTTCACGATCGAGCCGATGCTGAACGCGGGCAAGCGCGATACGCGCGTGCTGGCCGACGGCTGGACGGTCGTCACCAAGGACCATTCGCTATCCGCCCAATGGGAGCACATGGTCGTCGTGACGGAGCAGGGCTTCGAGATCCTGTCGGACGATGTGAGGCCGCCGGCGTTCGCGGCGCTGTCCGGCACGCACGCGGCCTGACGCGCGGCGTGCCTCACGCAGCGGCGCAATGAAAAAGGGCCCCGTCATGGGGCCCTTTTCATTTGGAGTCGCGCGGCGCGATCAGCAGATGATCGTCTCCACCGCCGCGACCCGCAGCGCCACGCGGCTCAACCGGGGCTCAACCGCGCGCCTTCTGCCATGCGTGCTCGACGAATACGCGGCACAGCGCTTCCATTCCGTTGCGGTCCTCGTCATCGAAACGTGCGGCAACGGGGCTGTCGACGTCCCACACACCGATCAGCGTGCCGTCGGCGGCCACCAGCGGCACGACGATTTCCGATTCCGACGCGGCATCGCAGGCGATATGGCCGGGGAATTCGTGCACGTCGCGCACGACCTGCGTCTCGCGGGTCTGCGCGGCCGTGCCGCACACGCCCTTGCCGAGCGCGATCCGCACGCACGCGGGCTTGCCCTGGAACGGGCCGACCACGAGTTCAGTCCCGTCGAAGAAATAGAAGCCGGCCCAGTTCAGGCGGTCGAGCGAGTGATAGACGAGCGCGGAGAAGTTCGCGGCGTTCGCGGTCAGGTTGCGTTCCGTTTCGACGAGCGCGCGTGCCTGCTCGACGAGCGTCGCATAGAGTTCGGCCTTGGAGGCGTGAGGGGCGGTGGACAGCGTGAACATGGCTGAAATGCGAAAAGGGTTGTGGGCAGCGGGATTGTGAAAAGCGCGATGCGCGTCCCGCAGTCTACGGCACGCGCGGCTCGTTTGCAGCGCGTGGTTCGCGGGCGCCCTGGTGAACGCGCAGCGCCGTCGCTCAATCAGGTTCGAGCTCGGCGAACCGCTCGGCCAGGAAATCGAGCAGGGCGCGCACCGCGGGCAGCAGCCCGCGCCGCGACGCGAACACCGCGTGCACGATTTCGCGCCGCGGTGCCCAGTCCGGCAGCACGGTCGCCAGTTCGCCGCGCGCGACTTCGTCGCGCACCATCATCGTCGGCAACTGCACGATGCCGACGCCCGCGACGGCCGCCGCACGTAGTGCGAGCATGCCGCCCGTCACGAGCCGCGGCTGGTGATGGATTTCCGCCTGCGCGCCGTCGGGGCCGCGCAGCCGCCATACGTGCGCGGCCTGCGGCACGCCGTGATCGAGGCTCGGCAAGCGGGTCAGGTCTGCGGGGACGGCCGGCACGCCGCGCTCGCGCAGCAACGCGGGGCTCGCGACGAGACACTGCCCGCGCTCGGCCAGCACGCGCAATGCGAGATCGCTGTCCTCGAGCGGCGGCGGGCGCACGCGAATCGCGACGTCGATCCCTTCGCCGACGACGTCGACGCGCCGGTTGGTCGCTTCGAGATGAATCTCGACGCGCGGGCACGTGACCATGAACGCGGCGATCATCGCGCCGACCAGCGAATCGAGCAGCACGACCGGGCAACTGACCCGCACGATGCCGCGCGGCTCCTCGTGCAGCAGCGCGATCGCCTCGTCGGCGGCGTCCGCTTCGACGAGCATCGCGCGACAATGCGCGTAATAGGTCTGGCCGACGTCGGTGACAGTGAAGCGGCGTGTCGAGCGCTGGATCAGCCGCATTCCGAGCCGCGCTTCAAGCAGCGCGATGCGGCGGCTCAGCTTCGATTTCGGCATGTTCAGCGCGCGTCCTGCCGGTGCGAAGCCGCCGTGCTCGACCACCTGCACGAAGTAATAGAGATCGTTCAGATCCCGTTCGTTATCGTTCATGAAATAGAACGCTGAGTGCGATTTTGGCAGTCTACCGCATCGATCGTTCCACCTCTATATTCCTTCTCAGGATGCGAAACACGTGTTTCGCCGCAATTCGGAGAAGGCAAATGAAGAAGATCCAGGGTGTGTACAGTGCGCCGCGCGGTCATTGGGTCGGCGACGGTTTCCCGGTGCGGTCGATGTTCAGCTATCAGTCTCACGGCGCACATCTGAGCCCGTTCCTGCTGCTCGACTACGCCGGTCCTGCGAACTTCGAGCCGGCTTCGGCGCCGCGCGGGGTGGGACAGCACCCGCACCGCGGGTTCGAAACGGTGACGATCGTCTATGACGGCGAAGTCGCACACCGCGACTCGACCGGCGCGGGCGGCGTGATCGGCCCGGGCGACGTGCAGTGGATGACGGCCGCGAGCGGGATCCTGCACGAGGAATTTCACTCGGAAGCGTTCACGAAGCGTGGCGGCCCGCTCGAGATGGTGCAGCTGTGGGTGAACCTGCCCGCGGCCGACAAGATGGGTGCGCCCGGTTATCAGACGCTTCTGAACGCGGACATCCCGGTGGTCGAATTGCCGGACGGCGCAGGTCGAGCGCGGATCATCGCGGGCGAGTTCGACGGGCGGCGCGGCCCGGCCCGCACGCACACGCCGATCGATGTGTGGGACGTGCGGCTTGCAGCAGGCGGCCGTGCTCGGTTCCCGATCGCCGAAGGGCGGACGCTCGCGGTGGTCGTGCTGAGCGGGACATTGCTGGTGAACGGCGAGACGGTCGCCCGCGAAGCGCAGTTCGTGCAACTGAGCCGCGACGGCCGCGACGTCGAGATCGAAGCGAACGGCGATGCCAAGCTGCTGATTCTGAGCGGCGAGCCGATCGATGAGCCGGTCGTCGGTTACGGGCCGTTCGTGATGAACTCGCAAGAGGAAATCCGGACCGCGATCGACGATTTCAACAGCGGCCGCTTCGGCCAGATGCCGGTGTGACGGACAGGCCCCGCGCAATGCGGGGCTTTTTTTCATGCGCGGCGCGGCGGCACGCGTGCCGCGTGCGCTTCGAGGCATAATCATCGGTTGCTGCGCGCCGGCCGGCGCGCTTGATTCAGGACCGACCATGAACGCTTCCGCACCTGCCGCCTCCGTGCGCGCCGACGATCTCGACTGGCACTGGAAATCCTTCGACGCGCTGACGGCGCGTGAACTCTATTCGATCCTCGACGCGCGCAGCGCCGTGTTCGTTGTCGAGCAGAACTGCGTGTATCGCGACATCGACGGTGCGGATCAGGCCGCATGGCACCTGGCCGCGTACGACCCGGCGGGCCGCCTCGCCGGCTATCTGCGCGTGCTGCTGCCGGATGCGCAGCACACTGACGTGCGCATCGGCCGCGTGCTGACGACCGCGCCGTTTCGCGGCGCGGGCCTCGGCAACGCGTTGCTGTCGCGCGCGCTCGAGTTCATCCGCGCGCAGTGGCCGGATGCGCAGGTGAGCCTGCATGCGCAAGCCCATCTGCAGCGCTTCTATGGGGCATTCGGTTTCACGCCGAGCTCGGACGTGCACGACGAGGACGGCATCCCGCACGTGTGGATGACCAGCGCGCGCGGCTGACGCGCCGCGCGCCCCGCCGTCAGTGGGCGGCGCGAGTCACCGGCGAGTTCTGCGCGTGCCGGGCGGCCGCCCGTTCGTCGACCAAGCGGCCGCGCGCCGACAGTCGCAGCCAGTGCCGCAGCGCGATCAGCGCGCCGATCACGCTCATCATCGAACCCGGGATCCAAAGCAGCAGGCCGCCGATCTGCTGATCGCGCAGCGGGCTGAGCCATGTGAATGCGCGTCCGCAGATCGAGTAGATCGGATACAACTCGTGCGGCGTGAAGAAGATCAGCGCACCGAGCGCGATCTGCGGCGGGATCGCCGCGACGACGATCAGGATCCGGCGGCCCGGTGACAGCCGCGCGGGCGGCGCGGGACGCGGATCGACGACGAGCCACCAGAACAGCAGCCCGTCGATTACCATGCTCCAGTTCATCACGCGATACAGGCGCCAGTCGAGCATCGCGATGAAGTGGATCGGCGATAGCAGCCAGAAATAGATCAGCCCGACGAACAGCACGACCGCGACGACCGGATGGAACACCACGTCGAGCGTCGCGCGCATGGGCGCCCACGCGAGCGCGGGGCGCACGAAGCGCTGCCGCCAGCGAAACGGTATGCCCGCGCGGATCGCCGCGCCCGGGTAGGCCAGCGCGATGAAGAACGGCCCGAGGTGATGCAGCACGAGGTGCTGCGCACGGTGCATGAAGAATTCGTGCTCGAAGAAGTAGTCGAGCCGGGTATGCAGCGCGATGTAGAGCGCCGTCAGCCCGAGCCAGAACGAGAACTGTCGCAGCGGCGACACCTTCGCCTTCTTCACGCCGCGCGCGAACAGCACGGCGGCCGTCAGCACCGCGATGACCACGGTCGGCGACGGTTCCCACGGATCGAGCCAGTACAGGACGTTCATCGCGCGCGCATCACTTCGCCTGGGCCGGCGACTTCACGGCGAACGGCGTGTCGACCGTCTCGCCATCGGAGAACTTCAGGCGCAGGCGCACGGTGTCGCCGGGCTTGATCGTGTGCCTGGGTTCCTCGAGCATGAAGTGATAGCCGCCCGGCGCGATGTCGACCTTGCCGCGCGCGGGGATCGTCAGCTTGTCGACCATTTCCATCTTCTGCGTCGAGCCGTTCGACACGGTCTGGTGCAGCATCGCCATCCCGTAGTCGGGGCTGTCGACGTCGACGAGATCGACCGGTTTGTCGCCCGTGTTGACGAGCGTCACGTAGCCGCCCGCGGGCAGCTTGTTCGGCAGCCAGCGCACCCATGCGTTCTGCGCGATGATCGCGCCGGCGGCATACGCGTGCGCGCCGGTGCACAGCGCGGCGAGGAGGGCGAACGTCTTGAGGGGCGTCTTCATGTCGGAGTTCAGGTGGTGGAGGCGGTGTCGATGATCCGGCGCACATCGGCGGCGATGGCGTCGGGTGAATCGCGGTCAGTCGCGAGCAGGCGCGCGCGACCGTTCGCGTCGAAGATGTAGACGGCCGAGCTGTGCGTAACCTCGTAGCCGCCGGACGGATCGCGTTTTTCCATCTGGTACGCGACGCGATAGCGCTTCGCGAGCGATTCGATCTGGCTGTCGGTGCCGGTCAGGCCGCGCGCGTGCGCGGCGTCGAACGCGGCGACGTATGCCTGCATCGTCTGCGGCGTGTCGCGCGCGGGGTCGACCGAGACGAACAGGATGCGCACGTCGTTCGCCCGCGGGCCGAGCTTCGCGAGCACTTCCATCAGCCGTGCCATCGTTTCGGGGCAGACGTCCGGACAGTGCGTATAGCCGAAGTAGACGAGCGCGACGCGGCCGCGAAACGCGTTCGCGTCGACTGCGTGGCCGTCGCCGCCGGTGAGCGTGAACGACAGGTCGGGCAGGTGGCCCGTGACGTTGGTCAGGTGCCAGTTCGGCTCGTCGTGCGTGCATGCGGCGAGCGCGACGGCGGCGGTCAGCGCCGCGGCCGTGCGGACGAAGCGGGTCGGACTGAAGAGGCGCCGGTGCGGCGCGGAACGGGCAGACGACATCCTGGGGCTCGATCGGACGGAATGGTCGTCGGCCGGCGCGGCGCCATGCGTCGCGCGGCCGGCGGTTGCAGACTGTAGCGCAATTCCTGCGCCTGCGTCCTTTCGAAACCCGTACGGCATGGGCGAGCGGGGCAATATGTCGCAGTTGATGCGGATGGCTGCGCGAGGCTCGCCCGCCACCGGTTTCGCCCATCTCGCTACGCAGGCGCGGTAAGATGCGCACAATTCCATTCTCGCAGCGGCGGCCCGCGTTTGCAGGCCGCTCCTCAGACCATCGAATCGATGCAATCCGTTCCGGCTTCCCTGTCCCTGACCGATACCGCGTTCTTTTTCGACTTCGACGGCACGCTCGTCGAGCTGGCGCCGACGCCCGACAGCATTCACGTGCCACCGTCGCTGCTGACGCTGCTCGATGAACTGCGGCGTCGCACGCACGGTGCGGTCGCCGTCGTGTCGGGTCGCGGCATCGACAATCTCGACACGTTCCTGAACATGCCGGACCTGCCGATCGCAGGCCTGCACGGCGCCGAGCGTCGCGATGCGAACGGCGACACGCAGCGCATCGGCTTCAACGACGAACGGCTGCTGCGCATCGAGCGCGAGCTCGCGGCCGTCGTCGACCGTCATCCGGGCATGCTGCTCGAAATCAAGGGTGCGGCCGTCGCGCTGCATTACCGCAACGCACCCGAGCGCGAGCCGGCCGCGCGCGAGGCGGCCGAGCGCCTCGTCGCCGAATATGCGGATGCGTACGTGCTGCAACCCGGCAAGATGGTATTCGAGATCAAGCCGAAGGGCGTCGACAAGGGGCGCGCGCTGGCCGCGTTTCTCGACGAGCCGCCGTTCGCGGGCCGCGTGCCGCTGTTCGCGGGCGACGACCTGACCGACGAGAAGGGCTTCGCGGTGGTCAACGCGCGCGGCGGCCTGTCGATCAAGGTCGGCGCGGGCGAGACGTCGGCCCGCGCGCGGCTCGACTCGGTCGACGCGCTGCACGAGCAGATCGCCCGCTGGCTTGGCGCGGAGCAGCAGGGCGCATGAGTCGACTCATCATCGTTTCGAACCGCGTCGCCCCGATTTCGGAAGGCGAGCCGGCGGCGGGCGGCCTCGCGATCGGCGTGTACGACGCGCTGAAGGAGACGGGCGGCATGTGGTTCGGCTGGAGCGGCGAGGTGGTCGCGTCTGGTGCGCCGCAGATCCGGGTCGAGGAGCGCGGCCCCGTGACGTTCGCGACCGTCGGGCTGTCACGTCGCGATTACGACCAGTACTACCGAGGTTTCTCGAACGCGACGCTGTGGCCCGCGTTTCATTACCGCGCCGACTTGATCCAGTACGACCGCCACGAGTTCGAAGGCTACAGCCGCGTGAACGTCTGGCTCGCACAGCAGCTCGTGCCGCTGCTGCAGGACGACGACGTGATCTGGGTGCACGACTATCACCTGATCCCGTTCGCGCGTGCGCTTCGTGCGGCCGGCGTGAAGAACCGCATCGGCTTTTTCCTGCACATTCCGTTTCCGGCCGCACAGGTGCTCGTCAACGTGCCGCCGCATCACGAACTCGTCGAGTCGCTGTGCGCGTTCGACCTGCTCGGCTTTCAGACCGAGCCGGACCTGCGCGCGTTCTGCGACTACATCGAGTTCGAGGCCGGCGGCGAAGTGGCGCGCGAGGGGCGCACGGTGCGCGTCAGCGCGTTCGGCAAAACGCTGCGTGCGGCGGCCTATCCGATCGGCGTGTATCCGGACGAGATCGCGTCGCTCGCGCAGGCCGGCGAGAACGGCAAGGCCGCGCGCATGGCCATGTCGCTGCGCGGGCGCCAGCTGATCATGAGCGTCGACCGGCTGGATTATTCGAAGGGGCTCGTCGAGCGGTTCCGCGCGTTCGAGAAGCTGCTGGAGCACCAGGCGTCGATCCGCAACCGCGTGTCGTTCCTGCAGATCGCGCCGTCGACGCGCGCCGACCTGCGCGCGTACCAGGACATCCGCCTGCAGCTCGAAGCGGAGTCGGGGCGCATCAATGGCCGCTACGCGGAGCTCGACTGGGCGCCGATCCTCTATATTCACCGCCAGTACGACCGACAGGTGCTGGCCGCGCTGTATCGCCTCGCGCGCGTGGGCTTCGTGACGCCGCTGCGCGACGGCATGAACCTCGTCGCGAAGGAATACGTGTCCGCGCAGAATCCGGACGATCCGGGCGTGCTCGTGCTGTCGCGGTTCGCGGGCGCAGCGCGCGAGCTGACGGGCGCGCTGATCGTCAATCCGATCGACATCGACGGGATGGCCGATGCACTGTCGCAGGCGCTGACGATGCCGCTCGCCGAGCGGCGCGCGCGCTATGCGGACATGATCGCGCAGCTGCGCGAGAACAACGTGTCGGTGTGGCGCGACAACTTCCTGCGCGACCTGCAGCGCGTGTAACCCGCGCGCTGCACGGCGGAGGCCGCGCGATGTGTCAAGTCCTGGAATAGGTTGACAGTATCCAGGCGCTAGAACGCCCGATGCACCGCATCGGGCGTTTTGTATTTC
>NZ_CABVPN010000012.1 GCF_902499115.1 Burkholderia diffusa | reverse complement strand
ACATCTCAGCGCAGCGTTTACAACCATTCCTTCCCCAAAACAAAAATGCCGTTCAGTCGCTTAACTGAACGGCATTACCGCATTCGCGGGGCTGTCGCCTGAACCACCGGCAAATCACGAACGGTCAATGCCGCCCGCGCGTGCGCGGATCATTCAGTTCCTCGGTCGGATCGGTGAGCCCGAGCTCGTCGCCCGCGCTCCAGTACGGCGTGCTGCCATAGAACTCGTGCAGCGGCGTGGCCCATTGCGGGTCCGCCATCGCCGGCCAGTGATCCTTGTCGAAGCCCGGCGCGTTGCGGATCCGCTCGGACGACACCGACAGCAGGAAACACTTGCGTTCGGTGTCGAGCGTGAGTGCACTCCATGGAATCGCGAGCAGCTTGTCGCCGATGCCGAGCAGGCCGCCGCTCGACAGCACGGCGTACGCGACGCGGCCCGAGCGCACGTCGAGCATGATGTCCTTGATCTTGCCGACGTCGTCGCCATCGGTCGTGTAGACCTTGTCGCCTTCCAGCGTGTCGGCCGCCATCACGTCGGGGCCTGGGCCGGCCGCCGTCGCGGCGCCCTTGCCGATGATGCGCGTCTGTCCTCGATCGGAAGTCTGCATGGTTGTCCTCCTGGTTGCGTGGAGCGCGGCCGTGCCCGGGATGGGCCCTGCGGGTCGCGCGGGTTGTCGGGCGGGGCGAGGATCGCCCCGTCACGTACGCTTCGGTTGCGACACGCCTTCGAGCGTGTTCGCGACGTCGTCGCGCGCGGGGCCGGCCGTGCGCGTCGCGATGTCCGCGAGCGACAGCATGCCGACGAGGCGCTGGTCGTGATCGACGACGGGCAGGCGGCGCAGTTGCGCGTCGGCCATGTAGTGCTGGATCTCGTCCAGCGGATCGTCCTCGAAACACCATTCGATCGGACCCGACGCAACTTCGTGGATCCGCGTCTCCGGCGGCTTGCCGGCCGAGATCGCGCGCACCGCGAGGTCGCGGTCCGTGACCATGCCGATCAGCCGGTTGTTGTCGCACACGGGCAGCGCGCCGATGTCGTAGCGCTCCATCAGTTGCGCCGCATGACGGATCGAGTCGGTCGGCGCAATGTGCACGACGTCCTGCGACATGATTTCGTTGACGCGTTGCATGGAGTCCTCCTGGCGGCTTGAAGCGGGGCCGTGCGATTCAGCAAGCGGCGTGCCGTTCGGCACGGGTGTCCGTCGAATCGCCGACGGTCATGCGTCGCGGCGCCTGGCCGGGTCCTGCCACGGGCCGTCGTCGTGCGTGCCCGGCGGCGTGTCGGGCTCGATGCGCGTGATGCCGCCGGTCGCGGGCGGATCGCTCGCGGGGAACGTGTCCTCGAGCTGCTTGTCGATATGCCGCTCCGAGTGGCGCGTTTTCGTGTGGTCCTGGTCCTTGAGCGGCGGCGACGGGGCGGGACGCGGTTCGTGCGCCGGCGCGTCGCGGCCGGAACGGGTCGAATCCTTCATGGCAGGGCTCCGTGTCGGTGACGATGAGGCGGTTTTCGCGCAACGGCCGTGCCCGCTGCATCCGGACGGCACGCGACTTGCCGCGTCGGCGGCAACGACGACACCACGGCGCGCCACGCGCCGCATGCATGCGCACATCAAGCGGGAGGGCACGATGACGATTCCGAAACGGCGGCCAGGCGTGCGCTATGAAGTCAACGTATGTGGCGGAGGGTTCGAGTCGGTGAAAAGCCACTTCATCACATGGAAGCAGGAGCCGCTGATCTACCGGCCCGATCGCCGCATGTTCGAAGGCAAGGCCGACGTGCGGCCGCTCGACGAGACGTTCGGCTCGACGGAGCCGGCGCGCTTCGCGCTGCAGCGCGCGTGCGACCCGACCGATCCGTATGCACTCGCCGCGCGGGTGCGCGACGACGACCACGAGCTGTGGCTCGTGATGGCTGCGTACGACGGGTAGCGCGATGGTCTTGAAAGAATTGCAGCGCGCGGTGTAGCGAAGACACGTCGCGCCGGGCGGCGGCCTGCACGCTGGCGCGTCGACGCGCGGCAAGCGCCGACAGAGGCCGGCATGCGGCTTGCGGACCTTGGGGCATCGAGCGGCGAACGTGCCGCGCCGCGATCCGGTTCCGCGAGGAGAGCGCAACGATCGAATGCCCATGAACAGAGACGCCATCCGAAACCCTGCTCAGTCGATGCACCGGCCCGAGCCGCCTGTGCCCGACGTCGGGCCGGACCCACAACCGCCCCCGCCGGACGACCTGCCGCCGGTGGCGTTCACCTGATCCAAGGAGGGGCCACGATGAGCATCCGCGTGAAACCCGGCATGCTGCGCGACGTGGCCGAGACGCTCGGCCGCCATTTCGAGGCGCGGGCGATGCCGTTCGATGTCGACGAGCAGCCGCCCGGCGCGCTGCGTTTCGGCTTTCGCATCGACGGCCATCCGGCGTCGCTGACCGTCACCTTCGACGCCGATGCGTTCGCGGCGCTCGAGCAGGCCGGTATCGAGCGGCGACGTGGTGCGCTGGCACGCGTCGCCGCCGAGTTCGACACGATGATGGCGCGCCGCGCGCCGACCGCGTATGCCGGCGATTTCCATTTCAACCGGCTCTGAGCCGTGTCGCCACGGCCGGCCCTGCGCCACCGATTCAACGGAGGATTCCGATGAAGCCGATCCAGTCGATGCGTGTGGGCGCCTGTGCGTTCGCCGCCGCGTGCGCGCTCGGCGCATGCACGCAACCGCAGGCCACTTACGGCACGCGCGGCGCTCCGCCGGCGCCGCCGGACGGTCATGGCGCGTCGCCGACCACGACGATGCCGGACGCGAACACGCGCTACGACACGCGTCCGTCGCCGTACAACACGATGCCGGCGGGTGCGGCCGGCGGTGAGGCGGCCGACGTGCCGCCGCCGGGACCGAACGGCGCGCAGGGCGACCGGACGATGCCGGGCACGCCGCCGCCGATGCAGTACTGACGTGCGGCACGTCGTGCGGCGGCTGCGGGCGGATACACCGGCGCGCCGGCGCGCAGCCGGTGCGTCCGCCCGGCGCGAATTCCGTGCCTCCAACTTGCCGGCACTTGTAAAAAAGGCAGCAGCCGGGGCCGCCGCAAGCGGGGTGCGAACCCGCGAGAGCCGCGACGGACGGCGCTTCGCCCCCTTGGCATGGAAGCTGCATGATTGCGTCTGCACGCAATTCCGCACACCGTCAGGAGGGCATCGATGTCCGTCACGCTTGCGCTCCAGATGCGACAGCATCTGGCACTCACGCCGAGGCTTCAGCAGTCCCTTCGCCTGTTGCAGTTGTCTTCGCTCGAATTCCAGCAGGAACTGCGGCAGGCGCTCGACTCGAATCCGTTTCTCGAAGATGGCCAGGGCGACGACGAAGCCGCCGCCGACGTGCCCGAATCCACCGCCGAAGCCGCGGCGGCCGAGCCGCCGCCAGAGCGCGAGGACGTGCGTCCGCCTGACGGCGAGGTGTCGTATACAGCGGCGCCGGCGCCGCGCGGCACGAGCCGCCAGGCTGACGACGCGAGCGACCTGTCGCCCGGCGAGTGGATGGCGGCCGAGCCGTCGCTGCACCAGCAACTGCACGATGCGCTGCGCCTTTATCCGCTGAACAAGCGCGACCGCGAGGCTGCGCGCATCGTGATCGATGCGCTCGACGAGGACGGCTACCTGCGTCAGGAACTGGCCGAGCTGCTGGTCGCGGCCGATCCGGCGTTGCTGCTGTCGGAACAGGATCTCGCGGTGGCGCTGCGGCTCGTGCAGATGCTGGACCGTCCGGGCATCGCCGCGCGCTCGGTGTCCGAATGCCTGGTGCTGCAGCTCGACGCGATTCCAGCCGGCACGCCGGCGCTCGCGGAGGCGAAGGCGATCGCGCGCGACCATCTCGAACGGCTCGCGCGGCGCGAGACGGCGGAAATCCAGCGACGCCTGGGCTGCAGCCAGGCGACGATGCAGGCGGCGTGCGCGCTGGTGCGCACGCTCGATCCGCGTCCCGGCAACCACTACGGCAGCACGCGCGGCGACTACGTGATACCCGACGTGATCGTGCGCCAGGTGCGCGACGAATGGGTCGTGACGATCAACCCGGCCGTGCTGCCGCGCGCGCGGCTGCACGAGCGCTACGCAACCTTGTTCGCGCAGTCGAGCGGCGAGCACGATTCGCCGCTCGGCCAGCAGTTGCAGGAAGCGCGCTGGCTGATCCGCAACGTGCAGAAGCGCTTCGACACGATCCAGCGCGTCGGCGAATGCATCGTCGCGCGGCAGCGCGATTTCTTCCGCTACGGCGAGATCGCGATGAAGCCGCTCGTGCTGCGCGACATCGCCGAGGCGCTCGACCTGCACGAATCGACCGTGTCGCGCGCGACGGGCAACAAGTACATGGCCACGCCGCACGGCACGTTCGAGTTCAAGTATTTCTTCCCGCGCAAGCTGGAAGCAGCCGGGAAGGGCGTGTGCTCGGCGTTGGCCGCGAAGGTGCTGATCCGCGACATGATCGCGGCCGAGCGCCACTCCGACCCGCTGTCTGACGTCGCGCTCACCCAGAATCTGGCGGGGCGCGGCATCCTTCTTGCGCGTCGGACGGTGACCAAGTATCGCCAGGCGATGAAGATTCCGCCGGCTGAACTGCGGCGGCGCGACGCCGCATGACGATGCCGTTCGAACCGCGCGCGGCCTGCGCACCGCGCAGCCCGCGCGCACCACCGAGAGGAGGAAAGCCATGCCAGCCAAGTCCCAGGCACAGCAGCGCGCCGCGGGGGCCGCCCTGTCGGCCAAGCGCGGTGACACCAAGATGAAGGACCTGAAGCCGCCTGCGAAGTCGATGGCCAAGTCGATGAGCGAGAAGGAACTCGAAAAAATGGCTTCGACGCCGGCCCACGGCAAACCCAGGCACAAGCACGATGCTTGATCGGCGGCGACACGCGTCGACGATCGCCATTCGTCAGGACTCCAGGAGGAATTCATGCTTCGATACGCCATCATCTTCTTCATCATCGCGATCGTCGCCGCCGTGTTCGGCTTCGGCGGCATCGCGGCCGGCGCGGCCGAGATCGCGAAGATCCTGTTCTACATCTTCGTCGTGATCTTCCTGGTCACGCTGCTGCTGGGCGTCGTGCGCCGATGACGGTCACGCCAGACCGTTCGCAGCGCATCGCTGAACTCGAAGCTGCGCTCGCGAACGGATTTCCGTCGGAGTCGACCGTCGTCGTGCATGCGGATGACGCGTCCGGGCGGCTGACGATCCAGGTGTCGTGGGTGCGGGTACCGGTCGACGCGAGCGCGCGTCAGTGGCGCTGCGTGGTGGACCTGCGCTTCGAGCCGGACGTCCTCGCGCGGTACGTGTCCCTCGACTCGGCCGACCGGTTGCGCGTTCGGACGCACGTGTGCGACATGGCGCGGCGCGCGGTGGATGAACAGAAACCGCGCGTCGAGGACGCCGAGATCGAATGCAGCGTCGCGCTCGACGTGACGCGCGAGGAGCTGGATCGCGCGATTCGCGCGCCCTGACGTCGCGGCAGCAGCCCGCCGTGACATCGTAGCGGGTCGTCGCGGCACGTGTCGTGCGGCTCGTTCGTTTCCCATGACGGCTCCGTGTGCGCCGTGACGCACGCAGCCGTCCTTCATCGAACCGACAGGAGGGCGCGCGCGTGACGCATCTCCCCGATCCGGCAATCCACCGCCACCCGACGGCGCGAAATCGCGCCAGCGCGCGGAGCGTTGCACGGGGGAGCCGGTACGCCAGGCGCGCGTGCAAGCGGCAAGGAGGACAGGCATGGCCCCGCGGATGATATGGAAAGGCGCGATCAGCTTCGGGCTCGTTCATGTGCCCGTGCAGCTGTTTCCCGCGACACGCACCGTGAAGCCGTCGTTCCGGCTGCTCGACAAGCGCTCGATGGATCCGGTCGGCTACCGGCAGATCAACAAGCGCACCGGCAAGGAAGTCACGCGCGAGGACATCGTGCGCGGCTACGAGTACGAGAAGGAGCGCTACGTCGTGCTGACCGACGACGAAATCCGCGCGGCGAACCCCGAATCGACGCAGACCGTCGACATCCTGACCTTCGTCGACGAGGATGCCGTGTCGTTCCTCTATCTCGACACGCCGTACTACCTCATGCCGGACCGCAAGGGCGAGAAGGTCTATGCGCTGTTGCGCGACGCACTGAAGGACAGCGGCAAGATCGGCATTGCGCTCGTGGTGATGCGCGACCGACAGCATCTTGGCGCGCTGATTCCGGTCGGGCCGCTGCTCGCGCTCGATACGCTGCGCTGGCAGGAAGAATTGCGGCCCCTCGACGAACTGACGGTACCGGCCGAAGACGCGAAGGGCGCGGGCGTGACCACGCGCGAGCTGGGAATGGCGAAGAAGCTGATCGACGACATGGCCGGCAAATGGACGCCCGACGAGTATCACGACACGTTCCGCGACGACATCCTCGAGCTGGTCGAGCGCAAGGTGCGCGCGGGCAAGATCGAGGAGATCGAGGAGCGGCCCGCACAGACGAGCCGCGCGGCGACCAACGTGGTCGACCTGACCGAGCTGCTGAAGCGCAGCTTGAAGGGCGGCGGCGGGGCGCGTGCGGCGGATCTGCGCGATGCGGGCGACGACGAGGATGCGAATACCGATGGGGCATCCTCGTCGTCGCGCGGCGGCGGGCGCCGCAAGCCGGTTTCGAAAACCGCGGTGAAGGGCGCGGCCACGAAAACCGCGGCGGCGAAACGGTCGTCCGCGAAACGTGCCGCGACCGGCGAGCATGCGGTGAAGAAAGCCACCGCGCGCCGCAAGCACGCCGCATGACGCCGCGCAAAGCGAGGTGATGCAATGCCCGGCAAGCTCGATCCATATCGCCGCAAACGCCACTTCGGCGCGACGCCGGAACCTGAAGGCGCGCACGGGCGTCGGCGTGCGAAGTCGGATGCGAAACCGTCCGCGCGCGGGCGTGCGCGCACCGGCCATCCGCTGCGCTTCGTGATCCAGGAGCATCATGCGCGGCGATTGCACTACGACTTCCGGCTCGAACTCGACGGCACGCTGAAGTCGTGGGCCGTGCCGAAGGGGCCGAGCCTGGATCCGTCGGTGAAGCGTCTCGCCGTGCATGTCGAGGACCATCCGCTCGAATATGCGTCGTTCGAAGGCGAGATTCCGGCCGGGCATTACGGAGCAGGATCGGTCGTCGTTTGGGACGAGGGCACGTGGACGCCCGACGGCGGCGTCGCGCAGGCACGCGACGGCTATCGCGCGGGCAAGCTCACGTTCCGGCTCGACGGCGAGAAGCTGCACGGCGGCTGGGCGCTCGTGCGCAGCGGGCGCCAGCAAGGGCGACAGGAGCAGTGGCTGCTGATCAAGGAGCGCGACGACGACGCGCGCGGCGCGGACGAATTCGACGTCGTCGGCGAGCGGCCGGGAAGTGTGCATGATGGTGCGGTGGCGCTGCCGGATTCGCCCGACGGCGCCACGCGTACGCGCCATGTGCCGCGCGGCCGCGGCGACAAGGCCGCGAAATGCGCTGCACATGGCGCGCGGCATGACGAACACGACGATCATGGCCATTCGCCGGCCGATCCGTCCGGGATCGAAGGTGCAGTGCGCGCGCCGTTGCCCGAGCGCGTCGCGCCGCAACTCGCGACGCTGGTCGACGGCCCGCCTGAGCAGGGCGACTGGCGCTACGAGCTGAAGTTCGACGGCTACCGGATCCTCGCGCGCATTGCGGGCAAGGGCACACGCCGGCATGTGAAGCTGATGACGCGCGAAGGCCGCGACTGGACCGCGAAGCTGCGCGCGCAACGCGACGCGCTCGCCGCGCTCGACGTCGACGGCGCATGGTTCGACGGCGAGGCCGTCGTGCTCGGCGAGCACGGTCTTCCCGATTTCCAGGCGCTGCAGAACGCCCTCGGCGCAGGGCGCTCGGACGCGGTCACGCTGTTCGTATTCGATCTGCCCTATCTTGATGGTTATGACCTGCGCGACGCACCGCTCACCGCGCGCCGCGCGCTGCTTGAACCCCTGCTGGCCGACAGCGACCCCGCGCGGCTGCGCTTTTCGCCCGATCTCGGCGACGACGTCGCGTCGCTGATCGCGAGCGCATGCGATACCGGCCTCGAAGGGCTGATCGGCAAGCGCGCGGACTCGCGCTACCGGCCCGGACGCTCACCTGCGTGGATCAAGCTCAAATGCCGACGCCGGCAGGAGTTCGTGATCGGTGGCTATACCGAGCCGTCGGGCAGCCGCCACGGCTTCGGCGCGCTGCTGCTCGGCGTGCACGAACCGGCGCCGGCCGGCAAGCGGCGGCGGGGGCCTACACCGCTGCGCTATGTCGGCCGGGTCGGCACAGGCTTCGACGCACGCATGCTCGATCGGCTTGCCGCGATCCTGCGCAAGCACGAGCGCGAAACGGCGCCGTTCGATCCGCCGCCGCGCGAACGCTCGCGCACGCGCGTGCACTGGATCGAGCCGACGCTCGTCGCCGAATGCGAATTCGCGGAGTGGACCGGCGACGGCATCGTGCGGCAGGCCGCGTTCATCGCGCTGCGCGAAGACAAGCCGGCCGCGCAGATCGTCCGCGAAGTGCCGAAACATGCGAAAAATGCGGAACCGGAGGTGGCGATGGATCGACATCGAACCACGCACGCGGCTCACGAGGCGAATGGCCGCGAGCACCACGCGCGTTCGCGGGCATCCACCCGTACGGCGGGCAACGATGCCGGCGAGGATCAGCTCGGCCGCGTGCGCATCACCCATCCCGACCGCGTGCTCGATCCGCGAAGCGGCACGCGCAAGATCGATCTCGCGCGTTACTGGCAATGGATCGCGCCGTGGCTGTTGCCGGACTTGAAGGGGCGACCCGTGTCGCTCGTGCGCGCGCCTGGAGACATCGCCGGCGAGCTGTTCTTCCAGAAGCACGCGGAGCGCCGCGAGATCCCGTTCGTCACGCAACACGCCGGGCTCGATCCAGGGCACGGTCCGCTGCTGTCGCTCGACAACGTCGACGCGCTGCTTGGTGCCGCGCAGATGGGCACGATCGAACTGCATACGTGGAACGCGCACGCGTCGAACATCGAGCGGCCGGACCGAATCGTGTTCGACCTCGATCCTGATCCCGCGCTGCCGTGGAGCGCGATGATCGAGGCCGCGCAACTCGTGTGCGGGCTGCTCGACGAACTGGGGCTCGCGTCGTTCTGCAAGACGAGCGGCGGCAAGGGGCTGCATGTGGTCGTGCCGATCACGCGACACCTCGGATGGGACGACGTGAAGGATTTCTCGCGCGCGGTCGCGCAACACATCGCGGGTGCGTTGCCCGACCGTTTCACCGCGACGATGGGCCCGCGTCATCGTCGCGGCAAGATCTTCATCGACTACCTGCGCAATGGCCGCGGCGCGAGCACGATCGCCGCGTATTCGGCGCGTGCGCGGCCCGGGATGGGCGTGTCGGTGCCGCTGCGTTGGGACGAGGTGCCCGACACGACGGGCGGCGCGCAATGGACGATCGACACGCTGCACGAACGGCTCGACCGGCTCGAGCGCGATCCGTGGGAAGGCTACGACGACACGCGGCAGCGCATCTCCGCGCAGATGCGCGCGCGGCTCGGCGCGTCGTGACGTCGCCGGCGCGGTCAACGCCGGCGCTGCTGCAGGCGGTAATACCAGGCCATCAGCGGCGTCGCGGATACGCCGTGCACGATCACCGACGCCGACACGACGGCCAGCACCGGCGCCGCGAGCGGGCGCACCGCGCTCGACGGCCCGTGTTCGAGCGCGAACAGCAGGTAATAGAACGAGCCGATCCCGCGTATCCCGAACCACGCCATCAACCGCCGTTGCGCGTGGGTCGCGCGCGAGCCGGTCAGCGTCAGCAACACGGCGAGCGGCCGCACGGCCACGAACAGCACGAGGGCGAGCCCGATTGCGCCCCACGTCACGAGCGGCGTCGATAGCGTCGCGAGCACGCTGCCGACCATCGTCATGATGAGCGCCTCGGCGATCCGTTCGAGCTCGATCGTGAAGTCCAGCACCGATTCGGTCATGAACGCGTGCACCTTCTCCGGATGCTTCTCGGTCGCGACCACGTCTTCCGAATCGATCCGGCCGATCACTTCGCGCGGCCGCCGGCCGCCGCTCGCGCGATGCTCGACGCGGCGCATCGCGACGCCCGCGGCGAACGTCGCGATGAAGCCGAACGTATTCGCAAGCTGCGCGACGCCGAACGACAGCACGATCAGCGCGAGCGCGAAGAAGCCTTCGAATCCGAGCGCCTGCGCATGGCGGGTGCGCAGCCAGCCAATCGCCTTGGTGGTGGACGCGCCGAGCACGCCGCCGATCGCGGCCGCGCCTGCGATGCCCCACAGCGCGGCCAGCGCGAACGCAGCCGACAGCGCTGGCCGCGCGTGCGGCATGTCGGACGCACCGCACAGCGCGAGGCCCGCGAGCGCGAACGGCAGCGCGATCCCGTCGTTCAGCCCGCCTTCGCCGGACAGCGCGAAGCGCACCAGGTCGCGGTCGCCGGGATCGTGCACCTGCACGTCGTGCGCGAGCACCGGGTCGGTCGGCGCGAGGATCGCCGCGAGCAGCAGCGCGGGGCCCCAGCCGAGCCCGAGCGTCACCACCGCGCAGCCGGCGAGCAGCGGCACGGTGACGATCATCGCAAGCAGGCCGAGCCGGCAGGGCACGAGCCACAACTTGTCGGACAGCGGCACGCGCAGCCGCAGTCCGATCGCGAACAGCGACACCAGCAGCGCGACTTCGACGATCTCGCGCAGCAGCGGCGCGTCGCGTTCGATGTCGAGATGCAGGAGTCCGGCGCCGGACGGGCCGAGCGCGACGCCGAGCGCGAGATAGATCATCGCGCTGCTGCATGGCAGGTGACGCAGCGCCGACGTCGCGACACCCATGGCCATCAGCACCGCGCCGATGATCAGATACCACAGCGTTTCATGCATGCGTGCAGGCGGAGCAGGTCGATACGGAGCGGTTGGGGGGAGCGTCACGGCTTGCGGCCGAACGCCTCGCGCAGTTTCCGCTTCGCGCGTTCGAGCGTCGCGCGGCGTGTTTTCGGCAGGTTGCGGCCCGCGCGGTTCACATAGAAGTTGAGCATCGACATCGCCGACTGGAACGGCGGCGCCTTGCGGCGGCGGCTGTGTTCGGCCGAGCGCTTGAGCGACGCCGCGATCTCGCCCGGGTCGTCGGACTTGAAGATCTCGGGTTCGATGTCCAGCGCATCGCTCTTTTTCATGACGTCGGCGGACCAGCGCTTGCGATGATGCGGATCGTTGCTGCGCGCGCGGCCGGGGCGGCGCGTCACGCGTTTGCCGTGCGGACGGGAAGCGGAAGCTGAAGGCATGACAGGGCTCCGTACGGGATCGATGGTCCTGCGCAGCAAGCCGCATGCCGCACAGCGCTGACGGCACGTGCCTTGCTGAACCAGGGACGCAGGAAATTCCACGACAGCGGTTCCATCGAGGGAGAACGTTCCATGAAGCCAGTATTCGAATCGAAATTCGCTGCGCGCCGGATCCTTGCGTGCGCGGCCGTCGCACTCGTCGCGGCCGCACAGGCCGCGTGGGCACAGAATTCGCAGCGTTCCGACGAAGGCACCGGGGCGCCGATCCTGTCGCCGCCGGACACGTCGGCACAAAGCGCCGGCGGCAGCATGTCGAATGGCAATACGGCGGCGCCGCCGCCCGCGACCCGCATGCAGGAGTCACGCGCCATGCGTTCGCACGCGCGCCCGCATGTGCGCACCAAGCCGGGCGGCCCGAGCGGTGCCGGCACCGGCGGTAGCGGCAGCACCGGCGGCGCCAACGGCGGTGGCAGCGCAGGGGCGGGCGCGGGCGGTGGCGGCGCGGGCGGTACGGGCGGCGCCGGTTCCAGCGGCTACTGACGATCACGGCGTCGCGCCGGCGTAACCGGCGCGACGCGATGGCGGGCGCCGGCCGCGGGGCGGCACATCGCCACCACGCAGGAGGACATGATGCACTCGAACCAGCGGACCTCGTTCGATCCGACCGAACTGGACACCGACGAGGTCGATACGGACGATCTCGATACGACGGTGCATGTCGACGTCGAGACCGGCAGGATCACGTTTCATGCGGCCTGGGCCCTGGCGCCCGATGCGCCGCCCGATACCGCGCGGCACTCGGTCGTGCTCGCACTCGACTACGACACGATGGAGCGCTACGTCGATCTCGACGACGACGCCCGAATGCGCGTGCACGCGATGCTGCACGATGCCGTGCAGGCCACGCTCGACACGCTGCCCGACGTCACCGAGGATTTGACGCTGACGGTCGAGCTGACCGACGCGATGCTCGACGCAGCGCGTCATCTGCAGTGAGCGTGTCGAGCCGGTAGCGACCCGCCACGGGCGCGACCTTGCATGACGGCGCCGGGCGACAGTCGCGGGCAGTCGCGTTACATCCCTTTGAAATCTTTGCAGACGCGCGCGGCGCGGCGTGACGTCGGCCCTTACGCGCCACGCGGCGGCTCATGCGCGTGAGGCCATTCGGGGATTGCGGGTCGCGCCCCATGGACGCGATGGTGCGTGCAGTGGCGTCCCCGTGCGCGCGGCAGGCACGCAGATTGCTGCACGACAGGTACGGCACGACCGATGCCGCGACATCAACAGGAGGGCGCTCCATGATCGGCAAGCTGGACCATTGCAAGGTGGCGATACTCGCGGTCGACGGCTTCGAGGAAGCCGAGCTCGTCGAGCCGCAGCGCGCGCTCAGGGCCGAAGGCGCGCAGGTCGACGTGATTTCGCAGAAGCCCGGCGAGATCCAGGGGTTCAGGCACGTCGACAAGGGCGATCGCGTGAAGGTCGACCATACGTTCGACGATGCGCGCGAAGGCGACTACGACGCGGTCGTGCTACCGGGCGGTGTCGTCAACGGCGACGCGATCCGGATGGTGACGGCCGCGCGCGAATTCGTGACAGCGGCAGTCGGTGCGGGCAAGCCGATCGCCGCGATCTGTCACGGCGGCTGGCTGCTCGTGTCGTCGGGGCTGGTGGACGGCCGCACGATGACGAGCTGGCCGAGCCTGCAGGACGACATCCGCAACGCGGGCGGCAAGTGGGTCGACCAGGAGGTCGTGCGCGACGGCAACCTGATCACGAGCCGCAAGCCCGACGACCTGCCCGCATTCAACGGCGCGCTGGTGCAGTGTCTGGCGTCGCGGGGGGCCTGAGCGATGCCCGCCGGTTCCATCCATCACGTGACGCTGACTGACGGGCTGCCCGAGTTCGACGGCGCGGCGCTGCAGATGCGCTTCGTGGTCGAGGTCGATGGGAAGCCGCTCACATGCGCGATCACGGTCGAAGCGCTCGAGGATCATTTCGGCGCGCGCTCCGCGCTCGAGGCCGACCTGCGCGACGCGTTCGAGCGCGGCCGTGCGCGCATCGAGGCCGCGTGCGAGGAAGTGCTCGCGGACGGCGAGGGCGGCGTGGAACTGCACAGCGGCTATTTCCGCGCGCGCGATCAGGCGGCGGGGAAAACGGCGCGGGCGGGACTGTTCCGTTCGAGGAAGTCGTGATCCGCGCGGCTGCGCGACGCCCGCGCGGGCCGGCTCGCGCGCCGCGCGTGTGCTCGCTTACACGGCGTTGAAAACTTTGCAGCAGCCGTCACGCGGTACGTGGTGACACATCGCGCCCCGCGTCGGCCGCGAGCAGGGCGGCCGCGTCCCACGATCTGGCACGCTCCCTGCATGCTTCTCCCGTCGCCGGCGCACGTTTCGCGCCGTGCGTCGCCGCGATGCCGCCGCTGCATCGTGCGAAGCCGTCAACGGGGAAACAAGCATGCTGACCGCCCATGAATTTGCCGCGCTGTTCCTGGTACATCGCGCACCGGAACAGATCCAGACCGACCGCGACGACATCGTCGCGCTGGTGGAACGACAGTTGATCGTGATGCGTCCGGACGCGTCCGGCACGAGCCGCCCCGCGCTGACGGCCGACGGGTTGACGGTCGTCCGGTGCGTGCAGCGGGACGACGGCCGCGATGCCGGCGGTCGCGACGCGTGACACGCGATGCATGATGCTCGCGCGCGGGGCCGGCGCGCGGTTCAGCGTGCGATCGCGACCGGCGCGTTGACCTGCACGACCGGGGTATCGCCGTCGAACGGCGGCGCGAACCAGAAGCGGTCGATCACGCCGGTCTCGAACAGCAGGCAGCAGGTCGAGCCGCCGTACTGGAAATAGCCGATCTCGTCGCCCTTCTCGACGCGCTGCCCCGGCACGACTTCGACGATGCAGGACGAGACATCACCCATTCCGACGAACACGGCCGCGACGGTCCCGATCCCGGGATCGTCGCAGTCGATCGCGACGATCGCGCGTGCGGCGACGGCCGTCATGTATCCCTGCGAGTCGTTGAGCCCGGCCGGGTCCGGGCCCTCCGCTTCGGCGACCGAGTAGTAGGTGCCGTCGACCCGGTACGCGTGCGTGACGGTGCCGCGTACCGGTGCGTGCCAGCGATGATAGTTGTACGCGCTCAGATACGCCTGGTACAGATCGCCGCCGGCGAACCGTTCGGCGAGCGGCAGTCGCGCGGGCGTGAAGATGTCGCGCAGCGAATAAGGCTGGCCCTTGATCCAGAACCTGTCGCGGATCTTCACGTTCGATGCGGTTTGATACGGCGCAGCCTCGCATGCGCTGACGATCACGTGCGCATCGTCCGGTGCCGCGACCGGCCGCGCACCCGCGCGAAAGCGTCGCGTGAAGAAGTCGTTCCACGAGTCGAAGCCCCAGTGCGGCTGGTCCTCGCGATACTGGAACTGCGACAGGCCGAGGCGCTTGCGCGCCTCGTCGCAGAACCAGCCGTCGGGCGGCGACGTGTCGAGATGCGCGCGCGAATGCGGGCCGCCGAGGAAGTCGCACCACACGTTCAGCACCCGCTTCAGATGCGCGTTGACCGCCGCGTCGCGAAACACCGCGTGGCCCGACGGCATGCACATCGGCCAGTCGAGGAACGCGTTCAGCGGGCATACGATCAGGCTCGTTTCGCTGAATGGCGGCGTGTAGGTCATCAGGTGATCGATCACCGTCATCAGTTCGTCGATCGATGCGTAGCCGAGCGTGCGGCCCGCTTCGCGTGCCTCGTCGATCGCGCGGGTGAGGCTCATGCGCAGCACGGCGTCGTCGAACAGCCGCGCGAGTTCCTGCACGGCCGGTGTGCGCAACTGTTCGCCGGCATGCGCGCGTGCGTCGTTCGCGATTTTTTCGCGGTACGCGGCCATGTGCGATTCCTCTCCGGTCATCCATTCGCCGAGGCGATGGCGCGTGGCGGGCGACGTGCTGGGATCGGTCGGCATGGTCATCTCCGGCAAGAATTGCGATACGAACGCAGGCAGCAATGCGCTTGCCCGGTGCGCGGCATCGAAATTGCTGCATCGGGGCGATGGATGCTTTCGATGACTCAGGAGTGACACATGAACGCAGCCTCGAATGTGCGAAAGACGAACGATGCGCCGTCGACCGACGAGCGCGGCGGCGATGAACAGCGGACCGTGGCGCCGACCCGCACGCGGGCACGCGTGCGCGCGGCGACGTCACGTAACGCCGGTAACGCTGCACGGCAGGCCGAACGCGGCGGCGGGAACGGGCCGGTGGCGACGAGCGGCGGTCACAAGACCGCCGAGCCGCATTGGGAAGATGACAGCGGCGCGACGCCGCCGGAAGAGTGATGGGACCTTGAGCGCTTGTTGCTGGCCCGCCAGTCGCTCCGGGCGATAGCAAGCGACGAGCGCAAGCTGGATCGAATCGTCGCCGCGGAAAGAGTCGGGGCCGAGTAGCACTGATTCCTTCGTTTCCATATTTCGAGTAATATCGAACAATGGAAACGAACCAGACCATCGCCGCCCTGTCGGCCCTCGCGCACGAGTCGCGCCTCGCCGTATTCCGCGCGCTCGTGCAGGCCGGCCCGTCGGGCCTGCCTGCGGGGCAAATCGCGACGCTGCTCGACGTGCCGCCGTCGTCGCTGTCGTTTCATCTGAAGGAACTGGCCCACGCGCAGCTCGTCACGAGCCGCCAGGAAGGCCGCTTCGTGTTCTATTGCGCGAACTTCGCGACGATGAACGGGCTGATCGGCTACCTGACCGAGAACTGCTGCGGCGGCAATCCGTGCGCGCCGGTCTCCGCCTGTTCGACCTCCTGCTCCGACCAAACGTAGGCACACGTCTACACACCCGCCGATGACCACCAACGTCCTGATCCTCTGCACCCACAACTCCGCCCGCAGCGTGCTCGCGGAGGGCATGCTCAATCACTGGGCCGCGAAACTCGGCCGAGACGTGCGCGCCTACAGCGCCGGCAGCGCGCCGAGCGGCCGGCTCAATCCGTTCGCGCTCGACGCGCTCACGCGCGCCGGCGTCGATGTCACCGGATACCGCAGCAAGAGCTGGGACGAATTCGTCGGCGATGGCGCGCCGCGCATGCGCATCGTCATCACGGTATGCGACAGCGCGGCCGCCGAGGCTTGCCCGTACTGGCCCGGCAGCCCGGTGAAAGTGCACTGGGGCTACGCCGATCCGTCGAATGCCGAGGGCGGCGACGCAGGCAAGCGGCTCGCATTCGCGCTGACGCGCGAGGCGATCGGTTACCGGATGCTGCAACTGCTGGCGTTGCCGCTCGACCGGTTGAGCGACGCCGAGCTCCAGGCGGCGTTGATCGAGATCTCGCGGAACTGAGCGTCCGCACGGAGGGCACGCGCGAACCCGTGTGCCGCTTGTGTCGTTCCAGCATCGAATCCTGTCCGATGAATACGTCCAATACCATCCCGCCTTGCAACGCCGCCGCGAAGCCGGCGATCAATTTCTTCGAACGCTACCTGACGGTCTGGGTCGCGCTGTGCATCGTCGCCGGCATCGCGCTCGGCCAGGTGCTGCCCGACCTGTTCCAGCGCATCGGCCGCATCGAGTATGCGCAAGTGAACCTGCCGGTCGGGCTGCTGATCTGGGTGATGATTATCCCGATGCTCGTGAAGGTCGATTTCGGCGCGCTGCATGAAGTGCGACGGCACGTGAGGGGGATCGGCGTCACCCTCGCCGTGAACTGGCTCGTCAAGCCGTTCTCGATGGCCTTCCTCGGCTGGCTGTTCATCCGCCAGCTGTTCGCGCCGATGCTGCCGGCGGACCAGATCGACAGCTACGTCGCCGGCCTGATCCTGCTGGCCGCCGCGCCGTGCACGGCGATGGTGTTCGTGTGGAGTCGGCTCACGGGCGGCGATCCGCTGTTCACGCTGTCGCAGGTCGCGCTGAACGACAGCATCATGGTGATCGCGTTCGCGCCGCTGGTCGGGCTGCTGCTGGGGATGTCCGCGATTACCGTGCCGTGGGCGACACTGCTCACGTCGGTGCTGCTCTACATCGTGATTCCGGTGATTCTCGCGCAGCTCTGGCGCAAGCGGCTGCTGCGGAGCGGCCAGGCGGCGTTCGATGCCGCGATGGCGAAAATCGGCCCGTGGTCGATCGCCGCGCTGCTCGCGACGCTCGTGCTGCTGTTCGCGTTCCAGGGCGAAGCGATCCTGAAGCAGCCGCTGGTGATTGCGCTGCTCGCGGTGCCGATCCTGATCCAGGTGTTCTTCAACGCGGCGCTCGCGTACTGGCTCAACCGCGCGGTGGGCGAGAAGCACGAAGTCGCGTGCCCGTCCGCGCTGATCGGCGCATCCAATTTCTTCGAGCTCGCCGTCGCGGCCGCGATCAGCCTGTTCGGTTTTCACTCCGGCGCGGCGCTCGCGACCGTCGTCGGCGTGCTGATCGAGGTGCCGGTCATGCTGCTGGTGGTGCGCATCGTGAACCGGTCGAAGGGCTGGTACGAGCGCGCTTGAGCCAACCACGGAATCCATCCATGACCGACCGACTGACCGACCTGCCGCAACTCGACCCCGAACTCTTTCGCGTGCCGGACGCAAGCCGCTTGCGGCCGGCTTCGCCGTCCACGCATCCGCCGCGTTTCCTGCTGCTGTACGGTTCGCTGCGCGAGCGTTCGTTCAGCCGCCTACTCGTCGAGGAGGCCGGGCGCCTGCTCACAGCGATGGGCGCCGAGGTGCGCATGTTCAATCCGAGCGGCCTGCCGTTGCCCGACGATGCGCCGGAGAGTCACCCGAAGGTCGTCGAGCTGCGCGAACTGGTGCAGTGGTCCGAAGGGATGGTGTGGTGCTCGCCGGAACGACACGGCGCGATGACCGGCATCATGAAGTCGCAGATCGACTGGATTCCGCTGTCGATCGGCGCCGTGCGGCCGACCCAGGGCAAGACGCTCGCGGTGATGCAGGTCAGCGGCGGCTCGCAGTCATTCAACGCGGTGAACCAGATGCGCGTGCTCGGGCGCTGGATGCGGATGCTGACGATCCCGAACCAGTCGTCGGTGGCCAAGGCGTTCATGGAATTCGACGAAGCAGGGCGAATGAGGCGGTCGGCCTATTTCGATCGCGTCGTCGACGTGATGGAGGAGCTGGTGAAATTCACGCTGCTGACGCGCGACATCGATTCGTATCTGGTCGACCGGTACAGCGAGCGGAAGGAGAGCGCGGAGGAATTGTCGAAGCGGGTGAATCAGCGGGCGATCTGAAGGAGCGGCGAGTGCGTCGTCTCGCGAGACACGATCGAGACAGGCAGCGTGTGCGACCACGATCCACAGCCATCCGGACCGATTCAATTCCGAACGCGTGCCGCGACGAGCACCGCCACCGGCAACGCACCCAGACAGCGCTCGAGCCGAATCACGCCGTCAGGCGCCGCGACTTCGCTTCCGTCGCTCAGCCAGTCGATCCACCGCTCGCCGGCGCCTTGCGGCACGACCACGGCCGTATCGCCCCATGCCCGTGGTTCCACGCGCGGTAGCGCCGGCGCTTCGCCGAGCAGCCGGCACGCGAGCCGCGTCACCGCGACCACGACCGTCGCCGCTTCGTCGCAGCGCGCGAACGCCACCGCGTGCCGCCCGAGTTTTCCGCGAACGCGCAGCGGCACGTACGCGCCGTCCGCGAACGTCGTTGGCCAGCGCGTGCGCAACGCGAGCATCCGCTCGACGAGCGCGCGCTTCACCCGCGCATCGGGCCAGTCGCGCAGGTACGCGGCGACCGGTTCGTCGACCCGTTCGGCCGCCAGCTTCGCAAACGGCACGTCGCGCCGGTTGTCCGGATCGACGAGCGAGTGATCCCATGACTCGGTACCTTGATACAGGTCGGGCACGCCCGGCGACGCCATCCGCAACGCCGCCTGCGCGAGACTGTTGACGACGCCGGCCGGCGCGATCCGCGCGACGAACGCATGCAGTCGATGCGCGAAATCGCGCGTGCCGTGCGGCGTCAGGATCGCGCGGACGAACGCCTCGCAAGCGCGCTCGTAGTCCGCGTTCGGCGCGAGCCAGTCCGTATGCTGTTTCGCCTCGCGCAGCGCCTTCGTCTGCCACCGCACCACGCGCTCCGCGAGCGCCGCGAGTCCGGCCGCATCGTCGGGCGCGAGCCCCGGCGGCCAGCAGCCGACCAGCGTCTGGTACAGCATCGCCTCCGCGGCAGGCCCCGGCGTCCATGCAAGATCGCGATGCGCGCCGCCGCGCCAAGGCTTGTTCAACGCGGACCACTCGAGCGACACCGCGCGCCACCGGTCCGGCACTTCGCTCAGCACCGCAAGCCGCGCGCGCGCATCCTCGCCGCGCTTGTGATCATGCGTCGCTGTCGCGACGAGCGTGTGCGGAACGGTGTGCGCGCGTCGCCGGTTGCGTGCATGGAACGCGCCGCGCGACAGGCTGAACTCGCCGGCATCGGCGCCGACCTCGTTGCGCGACAGCAGCCGTCCGTAGCGATAGTTGGCCGTGTCCTCGACACCCTTCGCGGCGAGCGGCGCGGTGAGCTGCGCGAACGCGACACGCGCCGCGTGCAGCGCCGCGGCATCCGCGCGCGGCACGCGCGTGCCGGGCAGCCCGAGCCAGCCGGCGACGCGATCGAGCGCGTAGCGGTCGGACGGATCGATCGCCGCGCACGCCGCGTCGTACGCGTGCGCCAGCACGCGACGATCGGCACCGGTCGGTTCGTCGCCGAGGGTCGGGTAGAGCCGGTACACGGGCAGATGCACGGCGAGCTCGCCCAGCACCCGATGGATCGCAATCCGGCTGATGTCGCGCGTCGCGGGCGCGGCACGGGCGACGCGGTGCAACGCCCGCGCGACGCGTTCATGCTCGCCCGCAAGCTGCCGTGTCAGCACGCGCCGCTTGCCGGCCACCGCTTCCTGAGCGAACGAGCGCGCCGAACCCGACACGGCCGCCCAGTGCGCGGCGAGCGGCGCGGCACCAGCCGGGTCGTGCAGCAGCGCGGCGACGTCGTTCATGAAGTCGTAACCGGTCGTGCCGTCGACGCGCCAGTCCTCGCGCAGCGTCTCGCCCGCCGCAAGAATCTTCTCGACGACGACATACGGCCGCTCGTCGCGCTGCGCGGCGAGCCGCGCATGCAGGCGCCGGCAGTACGCACGCGGGTCGGCGAGGCCGTCGACGTGATCGACGCGCAGGCCGTCGATGAAGCCGGCGGCATGAAGTTCCAACGGCAGTGCGTGCACCGCGTCGAACACCGCTTCGTCTTCGACGCGCACGGCCGCGAGCGTCGCGATGTCGAAGAATCGCCGCCAGTTCAGTTCGTCGGCGGCCGTGCGCCACCATGCGAGCCGGTAATGCTGGCGTTCGAGCAGCCGGTGCAGGCACGCGCGCGAGCGCGCGCGGCGCGGATCGGCGCCGCGCAGGATCGCGTCGAACGCATGCGGGCCATGGGTGGCGGCGTAGTCGCGCAGCGCCGCGTGTGCATCCGCGAGGCGCGCGCTGCCACGTACCGACGCGCCAGCGAAACGTTCGGCGAGTGCGTTCAGGTCCGCCCGATTGGCGATGCGCAGGATTTCCGCATAAGTTGCGGCGGCGACCGGCAACCTCCTGCCCGGGCAGGCGAGGAAGAAGCATCCGGCTGAAGGATCGGCGCCGAGCATGATGTCGCCGGCCGCGAGCGCGTCGCCGTAGGGTGCGCCGAGGCAGGGCAGCAGCACCTTGCCGTCGAGCGCCGTATCGGGCGGATGCCAGTCGATGTCGAAGTAGTGTGCGTACGGGCTCGCCGCTCCCCATTCGAGCACGTCGTTCCACCAGCCGTTCGACGCGCCGCCGACACCCATGTGGTTCGGCACGATATCGACGATCACGCCGAGGCCGCGCGCACGCAGCGCGTCGATGAGGCGGCGGAAACCGGCTTCGCCGCCGAGTTCGGCGCGGGTCGTGCGATGGTCGACAGTGTCGTAGCCGTGCGTCGAGCCGGGCTCGGCCGTCGTGATCGGCGACAGGTACAGGTGGCTCACGCCGAGCCGCGCGAAATAGTCTGCGTGCGCGGCCGCGTCCTCGAACGTGAAGCCCGCATGCAGTTGCAATCTCAGGGTCGCGCGCGGGATCATGCATCGTCCTCCGGTACATGGCGTGCGCGCTCGATCGTCGCGATGCGTGTGCGAACGTCAGCGTCGAACAGCGCGTCGACCGTGCGCGGCAATCGGCGCAGCCAGTTCGGGTGGCCGCATGGCGGGCCGGGCAGGTTCGGCTGTTCGGCCAGTGCGAGCAGATCCTCGAGCGGCACGATCGCGAGCGGCGACGGGCTGCGCGCGACGTACGCGAGGACGGCGCCGACCGGCGGCATATCGGCGGGCGGGACCGGATCGCTCACCGGTGCGCAGCCCGCGTGCTGCAACGCGCGCCACAGCATCGCGCGGTCGGTGGCGCGTTCGGCCCGGGCGGCCGTGAGGTCCGGGGCGGGCGACGGTGTGTTCGGCGCGGAGGGCGCGCCGTGGCTGTCATCCGTGGCCGGCGTATCGTCACGCATGACCGGATTGTTTCGTTCGTCCCGGCCCGAGCCGTGTGCGGCCGCGGCGCGACCGATGTCGTCGCCGGCATTGCGTGCACTCGCGGCTCGCCGCACCTGGTCGCTCCGGTGAGCCGCATGCGTGGCCGCATCGGTATTGGCATCCGCGTCCGGGCCCGCCCCGGCCACGACCCGCCGCCATTCGAGATCGACACCACGCCACCAGCCGGCCACCGTCGGCAGATCATGCGTCGACGTCATCGCGATCGCGTCGCGATCCCACGCCGACGGCGGCCGAAATGCGCGACCGGCTTCACGTTCGAACCACAGCACGCGCATCCCCGCGATACCCTGCGCGCCGAGCCGCTCGCGAAAACCTTCCGGCACCGTGCCGAGATCCTCGCCGATCGCGACCGCGCGATGCCGTGCCGCTTCCAGCGCGACGAGCCGCACGAGATCGTCGAACGGATAGCGCAGGTACGCGCCGTCGCGCGGCGACCGGCCCTCCGGCACGATCCACATCCGCGCGAAGCCGAGCACGTGATCGATGCGGATCCCGCCCGCATGCGCGAAGGCCGCGCGCAGCAGCTCGACGAACGGCGCGAAGCCGCACGCGCGCAGCGCGGCGGGCGTCCACGTCGTCACGCCCCATGCCTGGCCGTCTGCATTGAACAGGTCGGGCGGCGCGCCGACCGACACGCCGCGCAGCAGTGTCGCGCCGTGCGCCCACGCATCGCTGCCCGCGCGATCGGAGCCCACCGCGAGGTCGGCGATCAGCCCGATCGTCATTCCCGTATCGCGCGCCGCACGCTGTGCGTTGCCGAGCGCGTCCGACGCGCACCATTGCAGGAACGTATGGAACGCGATCGTCTCGGCATGCGCACGGGCGAAGGCGTCGACCTCGGCTGACGCCGGCGTCAGCCACTGCGCGGGCCATTGCCGCCAGTCCGCGCCGATCCCGTGTTCGATGCAGAACGCCTGCAGCGCGTCGAAGCGCGCGTGCGCGTCGAGTGCCGTGCCGCCCGACGCGCGGAACCGCTCGAACGCGTCGCGCGACGGCTCGCCGTTCGCGCGCCACGCATCGAAACACGCGCGCAACCGGCGCAGCTTCAGCGGCAGCACGTGCGGCCAGTCGATCAGCGGCGTGTCGGCTGCGTTCGGCATGCCCGGCGCCGCGCCGCTCATTCGCCGCACGATATCGGCCCCCGGCACCGCATCGCAGTCGAGATACGCGACGTTGTGCCAGCGCCGCGACGACGGTGAATACGGGCTGTCGTGTTCGGGCAGCGCCGGGTACCCGGCATGCGTCGGACTGATTGCGACCGCGTGCGCGCCGTGCCGCGCCGCACGCGTGGCGAGGCCGGCGAGCGCGGTGTAGTCGCCCGCGCCGTCGTCGCCGGTGCGGCGCAGGCTGTAAATCTGAGCCGCGATGCCCCAGCGGTGCTGCGCGTCCGGCGCGTCGTCGCAGGCATCGAACGGCCGTGTACGCGGCGGCGCGATCGCAAGCCCGATCCGCTGCTCGCCGATGTCGAGTGCGTGATAGCCGGGCAGCGCGAGCGGCGGCAGCGTGCCGTATTCGCCCGCGCCGTTCACGCGCCCGTCGATGTGTCCGCCCGTTTCGAGTGAAATCCGGAAGCGTGCGCCGGGCGGTGCGACACCGCGTGGCAGCGTGAGCGGCACGCCGGCGTCGCCGGTCACGACGCGCGGCGTCGCGTCGTGCGCGTCGGCGAGCGCGGCCGCGCTGTCGACCCGCTCGATCGGCGTGCCGCACGGCCAGCCGAGCGCACCGACGAGCGCCATGAGCGCGTCGTCGTCGACTCGCCGGGCGACGCCGCCCGCATCGATCCAGTCGGGCTCCAGCCCGGCCGCACGCGCGAGTTCGGCGATCGGGACGTCGGTCGTCATGGCCGCGTATGCGCGTTCGAGCGGTGGCTCAGCGCATCGTGGTTGACCGCGCCGTCGCGCCACGCGATGCAGGTGCGCGCAGGCAGCCGCTCGTCGGCCAGACGGTCGCGCGCGCGCGGCGGCGTTTCGAACACGATCTTGCCGACCGGCAGCGCCGACAGCACCGCGTCGTGCGAGCCGGGATTGAACGCGATCGTCAGCGTGCTGCCGTCGCCGAGCCGCCAGCGTGCGACGAGCGCCACCTCGGCGCCGTCGCCGTTGCGGGCCAGCAGCTCGACGCCGAGCGCGCGGGCGCCCGGCAGGTACGGCGTCACGAGCGCCGCGCGCACGGTCAGCGCGCTGCGATAGAAGCGCCGCCACGCGTCGGCGTCGGGCCAAGCGTCCTCACCCGCATGGCCGGGCGACGAGCGCAAGAAGGTGCCGACGTCGTTCGGATCGGGAATCGCGTCGCGATGCGCGGGATCGGCGAACGCGGGAAACGCGGCGAACTCGCGGCGCCGGCCTTCGCGCACGGCGTCGGCGAGTTCGCCGCGATAGTCGGTGAAGAACTGGAACGGCTGCGTGCTGCCGTCTTCCTCGCCCATGAACAGCAGCGGAATCTGCGGCGCGAGCAGCATCAGGGCGGTGGCCGCGCGCACGGCGTCGTCGTTCGCGAGCGCGCGCAGGCGTTCGCCGAACGCGCGGTTGCCGATCTGGTCGTGGTTCTGCAGGAACGTCACGAACGCGGTCGGCGGCAGGTGCGCGCTCGGCTCGCCGCGCGGTGCGCCGCCGTGCAGCGGCGACGGCTCGCCCTGGTACGCGAACCCTTCGCCGAGCGTGCGCGCGAGATGGCGCAGCGGCGCATCGGCGTACGCGCGGTAGTAGCCTTCCCGCTCGCCGGTCAGCAGCACGTGCGCGCTGTTGTGGAAGTCGTCGTTCCACTGCGCGTCGAAGCCGCCGGGCCCGAGCAGACTCGCCGCATTGCGTTCGTTCTCGAGCACCAGATGCACGTGACGCGCGTCGCCCGCGTACGCGCGCACGCGGCGCGCGAGCGCGCGCAGCCACGCGTCGTCGTCGATCGCGTGCGCGGCGTCGATGCGCAGGCCGTCGAAACGGAATTCGTCGAGCCAGTACAGCGCGTTGTCGATGAAGAACGCGCTCGTCTGCGCCCGCGAGAAGTCGATCGCGGGCCCCCATGCGGTCTGCCGGTCCGCACGGAAAAATGCTGGTGCATAGCGCGGCAGCAGGTTGCCTTCGGGGCCGAAGTGGTTGTACACGACGTCGAGCAACACCTGCAACCCGAGCCCGTGGGCGGTGTCGACGAGTGCCTTCAATTCCTCCGGGCGTCCGTACGACGCGTCGGGCGCGAACGGCAGCACGCCGTCGTACCCCCAATTGCGCGCGCCAGGGAACGCGTTGACGGGCATCAGTTCGATCGCGGTCACGCCGAGCGCGGCGATATCCCGCAGGCGCCGCTCGACGTTCGCATAGCCGCCGCACGCGCCGACGTGCAGTTCATACAGCACCGTCTCGTGCCACGGCCGGCCGCGCCACGCATCGTTGAGCCAGCGGTACGCGGCCGGATCGACGACCTGGCTCGGGCCATGCACGCCATCGGGCTGGAAGCGCGACGCGGGATCGGGCACGGCGAGACCGTCGTCGAGCAGGTAGCGGTACAACGTGCCGGGGCCATACGGCGCGACGACCTCGAACCAGCCGTCGCCCGCGGCCGGCATCGGGATGCGCTGCTCGCCGTGCAGTTCGACGGTGGCCGTGCGGCTCGCGGGTGCCCACAGGCGGAACCGCGTGTGCGCTGCGTCGATGCAGGCCGCGCCGAACGACGAGGCGAACGCGTGTGAGACGGGCGGGTGGGTGGTACGTGACGTCATGGCGGCTCCTTACGCGGGCGGGGAGGGCGGCACGGCCGCGACGGCGATCACGGCGGCGTGCGCGGCGACGTCGAGGCCGGCCTCCGGCCACGAACGCGGCCCGGCGTCGGGCGTCGCGGTGTCGAGCAGCACGCGGTAGTCGAGCACCGGCGCGGGGAGCCTGAACGTGATGGGGTGCGTCGACGCGTTCAGCATCACGAGCAACGCCTCGGTGCGTCCGGTGCGGCCCGTGCCGACGCGTCGCATCGTTAGCGCGCGACGCTCGCCGTCCTCCCACGCGGGCACGCTCAGCGCGCCGCCGCGCTCGTCGAACCAGTCGATCTCGTGCATGCCGGGCGCGCCGTCGCGGTCGCCTGACGGATAGCGCGGCGCGGACATCACCGGGTACATGCGCCGCAGCGCGGCGAGCCGCGACACGAAACGCGTCATCTGCACGCCTTCGTCGCTGCGTGCAAGGTCCCAGTCGAGCCACGACAGTTCGTTATCCTGGCAATACGCGTTGTTGTTGCCGTGCTGCGTGCGACCGAATTCGTCGCCGGCCACGATCATCGGCGTGCCGAGCGCGGTGAACAGCGTCGCGAGCATCGAGCGCGCGACGCGCGCGCGCAGGTCGCAGATCGACGCGTCGTCGGTCGCGCCTTCGACGCCCCAGTTCGCGCTGCAGTTGTCGTCGCGACCGTCGCGGCTGTCCTCGCCGTTTTCCTCGTTGTGCTTGTGCGCATACGAAACCAGATCGACGAGCGTGAAGCCGTCGTGCGCGGTGACGAAGTTCACCGACGCCCACGTATGGCGCCGTTGATGATTGAACAGGTCGGCCGAGCCCGCGAGGCGTGCGGCGAGTTCGGGGCGTTGCCCTGCGTCGCCGCGCCAGAAGCGCCGCACGGTGTCGCGAAAGCGGTCGTTCCATTCGGCGAAACCGGGCGGGTGGCGGCCGAGCTGATAGCCGCCGGGCCCGAGGTCCCACGGCTCGGTGATCAGCTTGCGCTGCGCGAGCACCGGGTCCTGCCGCAACGCGTCGAAAAACCCCGCGCCAGGCTCGAAGCCGTGATCCTCGCGGCCGAGCGTCACGCCGAGATCGAAACGGAAGCCGTCGATATTGAACGCGGTGGCCCAGTAGCGCAGCGAGTCCATCACCATCTGCACGACGCGCGGATGCGACATGTTCAAGGTATTGCCGCAACCGGTCTCGTCGACGTGGTAACGCGGGTCGCCGGGCCGCAGCCGGTAGTAGCTGGCATTGTCGAGGCCGCGCCACGACAGCGTCGGGCCGAGTTCGTTGCCTTCGCACGTATGGTTGTAGACGACGTCGAGCACAACCTCGATGCCGGCCGCGTGCAGCTGCCGGATCGCGATACGCATTTCGTCGAGCCGCCGCGTCGACAGATACGACGGCTCCGGCGCGAAGAACGCGGCCGTGTCGTAGCCCCAGTAGTTGCGCAGTCCGCGATTCACGAGCGCGCGCTGCTGCAGGAACGCGTGCACGGGCAGCAGCTCGACGGTCGTCACGCCGATCGACAGCAGGTGATCGACGAATGCCGGATGCGCGAGCGACGCGAAGGTGCCGCGTTCGGGCGCGCGCAGCCCGGCGCGGCGCATCGACGCGCCGCGCACGTGGGCCTCGTAGATCACGGTGCTGCGCCACGGCACGTTCGGGCGCTGGTCGGTGCGCCAGTCGAACGCCTCGTCGACGACCACGGCCTTCGGCATCGCGGGCGCCGAATCGCGGCGGTCCATCGACAGGTCCGCGCGGTTCGAATGCACGCGATAGCCGAACAGCGCGTCGGACCAGCGGAAATGACCGACCAGCTTGCGCGCGTACGGGTCGAGCAGCAGCTTGGTCGAATTGAAGCGGTGGCCATGCTGCGGCTGGTACGGGCCATCCGCGCGAAAGCCGTACACGGTGCCCGGATGCGCGTTCGGCAGGTACCCGTGCCACACCTCGTCGGTGCACTCGGGCAGGTCGAGCCGTGCGAGTTCCTTGCGGCCGGTCGGGTCGAACACGCACAGCTGGATGCGCTGCGCGTGCGCGGAAAACACCGCGAAGTTGGTGCCGAGACCGTCCCAGGTCGCACCGAGCGGATAGGCGCGGCCGGGATCGAGTCGGGATGGCAGGGCGGTCGGCATGGGGCGGGTCTCCGTGTCGAGGTCGCCGGGTGTCAGGCAGGGCTCAGCCACACGGTCGCGAGCGGCGGCAGGCGCAACGCGGCCGACCACGATTCGCCGTGCGCGGGCACGGCTTCCGCCCACACGGCGCCGTCGTTGCCGGCATTGGTGCCGCCGTACACGGCCGCATCGGTGTTCATCAGCTCGCGCCACTGGCCGGGCGCGGGCAGCCCGATGCGATAGCCGGCGCGTGGCACCGGCGTGAAGTTGCTGATCGCGACGACGAGGCGTCCGACATCGTCGCGGCGCGCGAACGCGAACACGCTGTTGTCGCGATCGTCGCCGATCAGCCACGCGAAGCCTTCTGCGTGGCAGTCGAGCGCATGGAGCGCCGGCTCGGCCGCGTACACGCGGTTCAGGTCGCGCACGAGCCGTTGCACGCCGCGATGCGCGGGCGCGTCGAGCAGATCCCAGTGCGGCGTCGCGTCGTGCGCGAACTCGGCCCATTGCGCGAATTCGCTGCCCATGAACAGCAGCTTCTTGCCGGGATGCGCCCACATGAAGCCGAAGTAAGCGCGCAGCGTCGCGAGCCGCTGCCACGCGTCGCCGGGCATCTTCGTGGCGAGCGAGCCCTTGCCGTGCACGACCTCGTCGTGCGACAGCGGCAGCACGAAGCGTTCGGAGAACGCATAGACGAGCCCGAACGTCATCCGGTCGTGGTGATAGCGGCGATGGACCGGATCCTCGCGCAGATACGCGAGCGTGTCGTGCATCCAGCCCATGTTCCACTTGAAGTCGAAGCCGAGCCCGCCGTCGCCGGTCGACGCGGTGACGCCCGGCCACGCCGTCGATTCCTCCGCGAAGGTGACGACGCCCTGCGGCGCGAGCGCACCGTGCAGCGTGTCGTTCAGCGTGCGCAGGAACGCGACCGATTCGAGATTCTCGCGCCCGCCGTGGACATTCGGCACCCACTCGCCTTCCTTGCGCGAATAGTCGCGGTACAGCATCGACGCGACCGCGTCGACGCGGATCCCGTCGACGTGATAGCGCCGTGCCCATGCGAGCGCCGACGCGACGAGGAACGCGCCGACCTCGTTGCGCCCGAGGTTGAACACGCAGGTGTTCCAGTCGGGATGCATGCCTTCGCGCGGGTCGGCGTGCTCGTACAGCGCGCTGCCGTCGAATTGCGCGAGACCGTGCGGGTCGTTCGGGAAGTGCGCGGGCACCCAGTCGACGATCACGCCGATGCCGGCCGCATGCGCGCGATCGACGAAGCGCGCGAAGCCGTCGACCGGCCCGAAGCGCGCGGACGGCGCGAACTGCGCGAGCGGCTGGTAGCCCCACGAGCCGCCGAACGGATACTCGGAAATCGGCATGAACTCGACGTGCGTGAAGCCCATGCCGTGCACGTACGGGATCAGCCGCTCGGCGAGCTCGTCCCAGGTCGCGCTGCGGTCCATTTCCTCGGGCACGCGCTGCCATGACTCCGCATGCACCTCGTAGATCGACCATGGGATGCGGAAGCGGCGGTCCGCGTGCGGCCGTGCGCGCAGCCAGTCGTCGTCGTGCCACGCGAACGCGTCGAGCGCCGCCGTATCGGCGACGACGGACGCGGTGCGCGGCGGTGCCTCGGTCGCGCGCGCGCACGGGTCGGCCTTGTGCGGCAGCACGCGCCCGTCGCTCGCGCGCAGCTCGTACTTGTAGTGCTCGCCTGCGCCGATGCCCGGCACGAACAGCTCCCACACGCCCCACGGCCGCCGTAGCCGCATCGGATGCCGACGGCCGTCCCAGACGTTGAAGTCGCCGACTACCGACACGCGCTGCGCGTTCGGCGCCCACACCGCGAAGCGCACGCCGTCGACGCCGTCGATGCGCGCGGGCGTCGCGCCGAGGCAGTCGAGCACGGCGGCCGGGTCGCCGGCTGCGAAACGCGCGAGCGCCGCGTCGTCGAGCAGCATGCCGAACGCATAGGCGTCGTCGGTCACCTGGCGCGTGTCGGGCCAGTCGATCGCGAGCCTGTAGTGGCCGTCGTGCGCGAGCGTACCCGCGAAACAGCCGGTGTCATTCACGCACGCGAGCGTGCCGAGCTCGTCGCCGTCGGGCGTCACCGCGCGCACGCGCCGCGCGCCGGGCAGCAGTGCGCGCACGACGATCCGCCCGGCATCCCCGTGCGGGCCGAGGCACGCAAACGGGTCTGGATGGCGGCCGGCGAGCAGTGCATCGATATCGCGACGGTCGAACAGCGTGTCGGTCATTGGGCGCCTCCGTTGTCGGGTGTGCCGTGCGCGTCGAGCAGGCGTTCGACGAGCGCGGCGAGCCCGCCGACCGGCACGCCGAGCCAGTCGGGGCGGTTCGCGGCCTCGTAGCACAGCTCGTACGACGCCTTGTCGATCAGGAACAGCGCGAGCAGGCGATCGGCGTAGCGCGGGTCGACGAAGCGTTCGGGCGCCTCGTCGGCGGCTGCGCGATAGCATTCGACGAAGCGGTCGGCGGCGGCCTGCCCGAAGCGGTCGAACAGCGCCCGCTTGCGGCCGGCCGCCTGCGGCGGCGCCTTCTCGATCGCGAATTGCGCGGTCGCGCTCACGTACGACAGTGAGCGCAGGAAGCCGGCCACGTCGCGCAGCGGATGCGACTTCGCACGGCGCCGCGCGAGCGGACGCGCGGGCTCACCCTCGAAGTCGATCAGCAGCGCGTCGCCCTGCACGTCGAGCACCTGGCCGAGATGGAAATCGCCGTGAATCCGCGTGCATTGCGCGTCGAGCGTGCGCGGCACCAGTTCGCCAAGCGCCTGCACGGCCGCGTCGCGCGACGCGAGCAGCGTGTCGGCGGCGGCGCGCATGGCCGGATCGAGCGCATCGAGCCGCGTGGCCAGCACGTCGAGCGCGTGCCTGAACGACGTGATCGCGTCGAAGCACCAGCCGTCGACGTGCTCGGGCGTCGCGCGCTCCGGCGTGAACGCCGGGTCGTCGCACGGCTGCGCCAGCGCGACATGCAGCTGGCCGAGCCGCGTGCCGACGATGCCCGCGAACGCCGCGTAGCCGAGCAGCGCATCCGGCTCCTCGTCGGGCTCGGCCGCTTCGCCGTCGGCGACGGCGGGCAGCGCGAGCTCGTCGACCGCGCGTTTCAGGAAGTCGAACGAACGCGTCCACGCGTCGCCCTGGTTGTCGACGTAGCGCTGCAGGATCGCGACCGTATGCGGCGAGCCGTCCGGATCGACGTGCACGACCTCGCCGGCGAGCGTCGCTGTGTTCGCGTAGCCGATCCGCGTCAGGTGGCGGCTCATCTCCGCTTCCGGATGGATGCCGTGCGCGACCTTGCGCACCAGCTTCAGCACGATCTCGTCGCCGATCACGAGCGAGCTGTTGCTCTGCTCGGCCGCGAGCCAGCGCACGTCGGCGTCGTCGCCGGGGTCGAGCGCGGCAAGCGCACGTTCGGGCAGGAAGTCGAGGCGGCCGCCGTCGGACGTCGGCACCGTCGCGCCGTCGCGCAGCTTGCGCAGCATCCCGCGCGCGAACGCGGGCAGCGCGAACGCGTCGGTCAGGTAGCCGACCGTGTGGCCGCGCCGCACGCGCGCGAGCGCGAGCTGGGCGAACAGCGGATGCGACGTCTCGCCGCCCCATGCGGCAGCCAGCGGCACGACGTAGCGTTCGACGCCGCCGTCGCTCGCGGACACCCAGGCCTCCGCGTACTGGAACGGCTCGTCCGGTATCGGCGTGACGACATTCAGCCACGCATTGCCGATCTTGCGGTCCTTCGACGCGAACCAGCGCCGCCGCGTGAGCCACGACGCGAGCGCATCGTGCGCGAGCGTATGCAGCTGCCCGACGTCGGGCCGCACGTCGCCGCGCCGCATCACGATCGTCACGTACTCGGGCAACGGCTCCGCGTGCGGCTGCCGCCACGACGGCTCGCGGCCGTGCTCGGACAGCACGAACCATAGAAACCCGTACGGCGGAAAGGTGAGCAGGTAAGTGAGCTGCCCGATCGGCGGAAACGCCGAGTCCGACGTCATCTCGATCGGCACGCGGCCCGCGAATTCGGAGAGGTCGAGTTCGACCGCCTGCGACGAGCGCGACAGGTTCGCGACGCACAGCACTGTCTCGTGGCCTTCGAGTTCGCGCAGGTACGCGAGCACCTTGCGGTTCTCCGGGCGCAGGAAGCGGATCGTGCCGCGCCCGAACGACTGCGTCGCGCGACGCGTCGACAGGATGCGGCGCATCCAGTTCAGCAGCGAATGCGGGTCGCGCGTCTGCGCCTCGACATTGACCGCGTCATAGCCGTACAGCGAGCCCATCACGGGCGGCAGCACCAGCAGTTCCGGGTCCGCGCGAGAGAAGCCGCCGTTGCGGTCCGACGACCATTGCATCGGCGTACGCACGCCGTCGCGGTCGCCGAGGTGGATGTTGTCGCCCATCCCGAGTTCGTCGCCGTAGTAGATGACCGGCGTGCCGGGCATCGACAGCAGCAGCGAGTTGATCAGCTCGATGCGGCGCCGGTCGCGCTCCATCAGCGGCGCGAGGCGGCGCCGGATGCCGAGGTTGAGCCGCGCGCGCCGGTCGGACGCATAGGTCTGCCACAGCAGGTCGCGCTCCGAGTCGGTCACCATCTCGAGCGTCAGCTCGTCGTGATTGCGCAGGAACACGGCCCACTGGTTGCTCGGCGCGAGCGCCGGCGTCTGCCGCATGATGTCGACGATCGGGAAGCGGTCCTCGCTCGCGATCGACATGTAGATGCGCGGCATCAGCGGGAAGTGGAACGCCATGTGGCATTCGTCCTCGTGGCCGAAGTATTCCTGCACGTCTTCCGGCCACTGGTTCGCTTCCGCGAGCAGCATGCGGTTCGGATACTCGGCGTCGATCGTCGCGCGAATGCGTTTCAGGATCGCGTGCGTCTCCGGCAGGTTCTCGTTGTTGGTGCCTTCGCGCTCGACCAGGTACGGAACTGCGTCGAGCCGCAGTCCGTCGATGCCGAGATCGAGCCAGAAGCGCATTACCTGGAGCACCTCGCGCACGACGGCCGGATTGTCGAAGTTCAGGTCCGGCTGGTGCGAGTAGAAGCGGTGCCAGTAGTACTGGCCTGCAATCGGGTCGTGCGTCCAGTTCGACGTTTCGGTATCGAGGAAGATGATCCGCGTGCCAGTGTATTTCGTGTCGGTATCGGACCACACGTAGTAGTCGCGATGTATCGAGCCGGGCTTCGCGCGCCGCGCGCGCTGGAACCACGGATGCTGGTCCGATGTGTGGTTGATCACCAGTTCGGTGATCACGCGGATCCCGCGCGCGTGCGCTTCGCGGATGAAGCGCCGCACGTCGGCGAGCGTGCCGTAGTCGGGATGCACGTCGCGGTAATCGGCGATGTCGTAGCCGTCGTCGCGGCGCGGCGACGGGTAGAACGGCAGCAGCCAGATCGTGTCGACGCCGAGCTCGGCGATGTAGTCGAGCTTCATGATCAGGCCGGGGAAGTCGCCGATCCCGTCGTTGTTCGAGTCGTAGAACGACTTCACGTGCACCTGGTAGATGATCGCGTCCTTGTACCACAGCGGATCGTCCGCGCAGAGCGCGGGCGCGCGGCGCCGCGACCGGCGCCGGCGCGGCGTGCCGGCCGGTGCGAGCGAAGGGAACTGCGCGCGGCGCACGTCGTCGAGGGAGTCTTCGCGTTTCATCATGCGTGTGCTCCGGAAGGGTGTCGGGCGTCGCCCGGCTCGGGCGCCGCCGCTCGCGCGGCGCCGGGAGACGGCGCGAGCCGCCAGATCGCATACGGCCGGACGTGCGGGTCGAGCGACACGTACTGGCGATGCCCGCGCCACGTTTCGGCATGCGCGGCGTCCTGTTCGAACGCGTCGAGCGGCTCGCCGTCGACGAGCCCGAAGCCGCGCCACAGCGACGCGTCGAGCGTGAAGTTCGCGGCCTGCGGGTGCCACGGGTCGAGGCTGATCGCGACCGCGACGACGCTGTCGTGCGCGGGCGTCGCCTTCACGAACACGAGGACCTGGTCGTTGTCCGCGTCGGCGAACGTGAGGCCAAGGTGAGTTTGCAGCGCCGGATGCTCGCGCCGCGCGCGGTTCAGCCGCGCGACTTCGGCGCCGATGTGCGCGGCCTTGTTCCAGTCGCGCGCGCGCAGCTCGTATTTCTCCGCATCCGCGTATTCCTCGCTGTCGGGCAGCGGCGCCGATTCGCCGATCTCGAAGCCCGAATACAGGCCCCACGAGCCGGCGAGCGTCGCCGCGAGCGCCGCGCGGATCACGAACTGCGAGCGCGGCGCGTTCTGCAGGTGGCGCGGATTGATGTCGGGCGTGTTCACGAAGAAGTTCGGCCGGAAAAACTCGCGCGGCGGACCGGCCGTCAGCTCGGTCAGGTAATCGATGAACTCGCGCTTCGTCTCGCGCCACGTGAAATACGTGTACGACTGCGAGAAGCCGACCTTCGCGAGCCGGTACATCATGCCCGGCCGCGTGAACGCCTCCGACAGGAACACGACGTCCGGATGCTTGCCGCGCACGTCGGCGATCATCCACGCCCAGAACGGAAGCGGCTTCGTGTGCGGATTGTCGACGCGGAAAATCCGCACGCCCGCGTCGACCCAGAACAGCACCGCGTCGCGCAACGCGACCCACAAGTCGGGTAGCGCGTCCGGCGCGTAGAAGTCGGGATTCACGATGTCCTGATAGCGCTTCGGCGGATTTTCCGCGAAGCGCAGCGAGCCGTCGGGCCGCCATGCGAACCAGCCCGGGTGCGCGGCGAGCCACGGATGGTCGGGCGAGCACTGGATCGCGAAGTCCAGCGCGATCTCGAGCCCTTGCGCGCGCGCCGCCTCGACCAGCGTCCGGAACGACGCGAGCGTGCCGAGCTGCGGATGCACGGCCGTGTGGCCGCCGTCGTGCGAGCCGATCGCGTACGGGCTGCCGACGTCGTCCGGGCCGGCCTTCAGCGTGTTGTTGCGGCCCTTGCGCGCGGTCGTGCCGATCGGGTGGATCGGCGGGAAATACAGCACGTCGAAACCCATGTCACGGATGCGCGGCAACTGCGCGATCACGTCGTCGAACGTGCCGTGCCGGTGCGCATCGTTGCTCGCCGAGCGCGGGAACATTTCGTACCAGCTCGAGAAGCGCGCGGCGCGGCGCTCGACGTCGACCGGATAAACCGTTTCGTCATGGGTGACGAACGGCCGGTAGCGCAGCGCCGCGAAGTCATCGGCGAGCGCGGGCGCGCCGATCAGCGCGAGGCGTTCGTCGGGCGACGCGTCCTTGAATTCGGCGCTCAGCCGTTCCATCTGCCCGATCGCGCGCGGATCGGCCGGGTCGGCCTGCTTCAGCGCGGCCGCGAGCAGCAGTTGCGCTTCGCGCACCTCCAGCGTCACGTCCTGACCGGCCGCACGCTTCTTCGCGATGTCGGTGACGAGCGATGCCCAGTCGTCGCGCCATGCGATCACGCGGAACGCGTGGCGGCCGAGCCGGTCGAGCGAGATGCGCGCGTGCCAGCGATCGTTCGGCTCGGCGACGAACGGCACTTCGCGCCAGTCGTCCTCGTCGTCCGCGCGCCATTGCAGCGCTGCCGCGAGATGCGCATGCCCGTCCGAGAAAATAGATGCGTGTACAACCAGCGTTTCGCCGATCACGCGCTTGATCGCGAAGCGGCCGCCGTCCACGGCCGGCTCGACGCGTTCGATCGCGATCCGGTCGGCCACGAGCGCGGCGGACAGCGCGGTGCGCTCGCTCGCGGCGTCGGCGCGCGGGATCGCCGGTGGCGCGCGCCAGGCTTCGCGCAGCGCGTAGCCGCCGGGTTCGAGCGTGAACGCTTCCAGCGCGACCGGCGCGTGCTTGCGCGCGCCGTCCGGCGTCGCGACATGGGTGAAGCAGCCCGGCACGCCGGGCAGGATCGTGGCGGGATCGACCGGCGCTTCGGTATCGAGATCGGGATTCAGCGCGATCAGCAGTGCCGTGTCGTCGTGCTCGAGCGACGGGCCCGTGCCGCGCAACAGCGCGGTCGCGGCTGCGCCGGGCGCACTCAGTTGCGCGATTTCGCCGCGCTGGGCCGCGAGCGGCGTCGCGCGGCGCCACGCGTTCGCGTCGGCGATCGGGCCGGACAGATCGAAGCGCGCGCCGTCGAACGCGGCGCGATAGCGCGTGGCATCCGCATCGCGTGCCATCAGCGGCAGCGTGACGCCGCGTTCGAAGCCCATCGGCACGAGCCAGCCTGTGCCGACCGCCGCCGCGGTCCACAACGCGCGGTGATACGCCCGGGCGACCGTCTCGTCCGGCGCGTCGCGCCAGTCGTCGGCGAGACGCGGACCGTCATAGGCGTCGGGAAACGCGATCGGCGAGCCAATGCGCCGCAACAGACGGTGTTCGTCCGCGAACCATGGCGAACGCAGGTCCCACCAGCGTACCGACGAGAACACCGCGTCGAAGCCGGCCGCCTCGAATTGCGCAAGCGCGTCGCGCGCATGGCCGGGTACGCCGGCCAGCACCGCGACGTCCGGGCGCGCGCGCCGCAGCGCCGCGCGCCAGCCGGGCCACCACGCGGCCGGCAGATGATGCGGCGCGTCGATCAGGAAGCCGGCCGCGCCGGCGTCCGCGAACGCAGCGAGATGCGCGCACCACCACGCGGCGAGTGCGTCGTGTGTCGAATCCTCGCCGACCTGTGCATGCGCGACGTCGAGTTCATGCGCGGCGCGGCGCGGATCGATCAGCGCGTCGTCGTGCGAGCGCTCGACGTACCAGTCCGGATGCTCGACGCGCAGCGGATTGGCGCGCGCGATGCGATCGGGCACGACTTCGAGCATCACGCGCAGCCCGTGGCCGTGCGCGAGCTGCGCGAGCCGCGAGAACGTCTCGAGCGCGCCGGCGCGCGTCGCGAACGTCGCTGCCGGCCGATGGAAGTCGGCGACGTGACGCGGAAAACCCGCGACGCTGGCGGCCCAGAAGCCGCCGATCAGCACGTGATCGAAGCCCATGCCCGCGATGTGTGCGAACGTGTCTGGCCACGCGTCGAGCGGACCGACGAGGCGGGCATCGCAGAAGTAGAGATGTGGGGCGAAGGGGGGCGTGACGTTCATGGAATGGCGTGGGCAGGCGGCGGCGAACGGTAACGGCCGTGCGCCGCAACCCGCGTGCCTGCGGCGCTGCGCCCCGCGCGGCAACGTGCGTACGGGATGCCGCGTACTGAACCTCTGTCGTTTTTACATAAACGCTGTACGGTCGTTGCATCGTGCGCGGAGCGGGGCGCGTCCGGCGTCGTCATATGCGCGGAATCGAGCGGATGTCCGAACTGTCGCCGGCGGCCGGATCGTCGTCCGCTTCGGGAAGCGGCGCTCCGGGGTCGTAACGCACCGGCGCGCCGCGCTCGATCCGGTGCGCGAACGCCGGCGGGGTATCGACGTCGTCGCCGAAGCGCGCCCGCACGAACGCGCGCAGCAGCGCGGTGCGCGGGTCGGTCGCGCGCGCCGCGCAGGTCGACGGGCCGTCGATGAAGCATGCGTCGCATTCGACGCCGTCGCCGCGCCGCGCGATCCGCAGGTCGCCGACGCGATCGAGCACCGCTCCCGCGTCGGCCCACGACGCCGACGGCGCGAAATGTGCATCGAGGCGCCGCAATGCATCGCACGCGGCGGTCACGATCAGTTGCGGCTCGACGGCCGTGAAGCACAGCGTGTCTTCGTCGTCCGCGCACAACGCGCGCGCGCACCAATAGTCGAGGGCCGTTCCGGCGAGTTCGTCGGTTCGCATGGGCAAGCTCCGTCAGGGTTTGTCAGCGCGGTGGAACGCGTGCGCAAGCTGCGTGCCGGGCTGCCGGATAGCGGGCACGGCGTGTGCTCACGGGGCCGACGGCGCGCGCGGCGATCATGCGGCGCGCATTTTTGCATCGCCATCGCAGATAAGCAGAGGGGGCCAACATGCAGCATCAACAGGACGCACAGGTGCGCGACCCGTATCGCGGCCACGAGATTCGCGTCTGGGCGCGGCGCAACGCGCGCGGCGCGTGGGATGACGAAGTGCAGGTGTATGTCGACGGCGCGCGCATCGAGCTCAGCGTGCCGGAGCCGGCCGGCCCGGAGTGGAAAACCGAGGACGAGGCGCTGCGCGCGGGTGTCGAGCGCGGGCGTTATCTGGTCGACAAGCGCGTCGATGACGATTGACCCGACCCGACCGGCGCGGCCGGAAGCTTGCACGCGGCGCGACAAACCGACGAAGGTGACGCCGGAGAGCCGGACGCCGCGGGTCAGGCGGACGATTCAGGCATCACGGCCGCGCCGCGATCTCGTCGAGGTGCCACAGCAGATCCGCCGGATCGTCATACACGCGTAGCGCGCCCGCGCGCTCCAGCTCGTCGCTGCCGTAACCGCCGGACAGCAACCCGACGCCCAGCGCGCGGCAGCGGCTCGCGGCGAGCATGTCCCAGATGCTGTCGCCAACCACCACCGTATGCTCGATCGGCACGTTCAGCTTCGCGGCGGCCGTCAGGAACAGATCGGGATCCGGCTTCGCATACTTGACCTGATCGCGCGTGACGACCACGTTCTTCGCCGGATCGACGCCCAGCGCCTCGAGGTTGATGGCCGCCGTTTCCATCCGTCCGCTGGTCGCGATCGCCCAGCGGATGCCCGCGTTCGACAGCGCGGCCAGCAGCTCGCGCGCGCCCGGCAGCGGCCGGACCTGCGCGCGCAGCCGCTGGTACGCGGCCGCGTGCAGCCGCGCGAGCCGTTCGACGCGCTCGGCGTCGATGTCGCCGGCCGTCTCGCGCAGCAGCTGGTTCAGGAACAGGCCGCCGCTCATCCCGATCTTGCGGTGGATGCGCCACACCGACAGCTCGATGCCCTCGGCATCGAGCGCTTCCTTCCACGCGAGCACGTGCTGGTAGACGCTGTCGACGAGCGTGCCGTCGAGATCGAACAGAAACGACGTTTCAATGCGCATGTTGAATCTCCTGGCCCGATGAGGTTCGGGCGAATCGTCCGCGAAAAGTCCTTCGACGCATTATCGGCGCGCGGCCGTGTCATCGCCATGTCCCGGCGCCGCGGCCGGCAGCGGCGTGTCGTTTGCCGCTGGTACAATCGCGCCGATGCGCCGGGCCGGCTGCCCGCGCCCCCAACCCTCGTCGAATTCCCGTATGGCAACTCCGGACGCCGTCAGTTCCGAACAGTCGTGGTGGGGCGTCCTGGCCCTGGCACTCACTGCCTTCATCTTCAACACCACCGAATTCGTGCCCGTCGCGCTGCTGAGCGCGATCGGCGACAGCCTGCGGATGCAGCCGACCGACGTCGGCCTGATGCTGACGATCTACGCGTGGGCCGTCGCGGTCGTGTCGCTGCCGCTGACGTTCGTCACGCGCCATGTTGAACGTCGCAAGCTGCTGAGCTGCGCGCTGCTGGTGTTCATCGGCAGCCATGTCGTCACCGGCGTCGCGTGGAATTTCACGGTGCTGATGATCGGCCGGCTCGGCATCGCGTGCGCGCATGCGGTGTTCTGGTCGATTTCCGTCCCGCTGGCCGTGCGGCTCGCGCCGAGCGACCGGAAAAGCCGCGCGTTGAGCCTGCTCGCGATGGGCACGGCGATCGCGATGGTCGCCGGCATTCCGCTCGGGCGCGTGATCGGCGAGGCGCTCGGCTGGCGCGTGACGTTCCTCGTGATCGGCGGCGCGGCGGCCATCGCGCTGCTGATGCTGCGCGCGACGCTGCCGACGCTGCCGAGCCAGGGCGCCGGATCGCTGTCCAGCATCGGCATGTTTCTCAGGAAGCCGGCGCTGGTATCGCTGTACGCGATCACCGTGCTGGTCGTGTCCGCGCATTTCACGTCGTACACGTACATCGAGCCGTTCGTGCAGAGCGTCAATCACGCGAGCAGCAGCCGGATTACCTATGTGCTGATCCTGTTCGGCGTCGCCGGCATGCCGGCCGCGGTCTGTTTCAACCGCGTGTTTCCGGAGCGGCCGGCCGATTTCCTGCTCGCGTCGATCATCGCGCTGTCGGCGTGTCTGCTGATCCTGTTCCCGAGCGCGCTGAACATCGTGACGCTGTCGGTTCACACGCTGGTGTGGGGCGGCGCGATCGTCTGCTTCGGGCTCGCGATGCAGGCCTGGGTGCTGAAGCTCGCGCCCGAGGCGACCGATCTCGCGGTGTCGATCTTTTCCGGGCTGTACAACGTCGGCATCGGTGCCGGCGCGCTGCTCGGCAACCATATCGCCGGGGATTTCGGCCTGCCGTGGATCGGCACGTTCGGCGGGGTGGTCGGGATCTTCTCCGCCGGGATCGCGTGGGCCGCGTTGCGGCTGCATGAGCGGCCGGCGGTGGCGTAGTCCGCCGTCAGTGCCATCGCACTGCATGCGGCATGCCGCATGCCGCATGCCACATGCCACATGCCACATGCCTGCCACATGCCACATGCCACATGCCACATGCCACATGCCACATGCCACATGCCACATGCCATGCCGGGCGCGGCCTTTGCTCGAGGCTTTCTGGTCGCTCGCGTGGCTGCCGATCATCAGACATTGAAGACACTGTGGAAGCGCTTCAGGCGCCTGTCGCCACCGCGCTGATCCGGCCACGGGGACGTGGCCGCATCGCGGCGCCTTCGTGCGGAATACGGGCGGCGGGCCACACCGCATTCCCATCAGGAAAACCCTGATCCGCCCGCCCGGACCTCGATTTCCGTCGACGTCGCGAACCACCAGCCTGCCCGCATTTCACTGCTCGCCACGCGGTGCCCTGAAACCTGTCCCGCTCCTCCCAGCAAGCCTTCCAGCCACGCCAACCAGACAAACCGGGTATGGCGCGATGCAATATTTCCCGATCTGAAGCGAATTTCAATACCTGACAGGTATGAAAAAGCGAGGCCAAAAGTATTGGACGGTCCATTTCCCCGCCGCGTATAAATCCGTTCCATGAACTCCCCACACGCAGCGTGCCCCATGTCTCCCGTCACCATCGAACGCATTGAAACCCGCCTCGTCGACCTGCCGACGATCCGTCCGCACAAGCTGTCGGTCGCCACGATGCACGGCCAGACGCTGATGCTGGTGAAGGTGACCTGCAGCGATGGTGTGACGGGCACAGGCGAAGGCACGACGATTGCCGGGATGGCGTATGGCCCGGAAAGCCCGGAAGCGATGAAGCTCGCGATCGACGCATACCTCGCGCCGGCGATCATCGGCAAGGATGCGACGCGCATCCAGGCGCTGATGGCGTTCCTCGGCAAGCTCGCGACGGTCAATCATTTCGCGAAGAGCGCGCTCGAAACCGCGCTGCTCGACGCGCACGGCAAGCGCCTCGGCGTGCCGGTCAGCGAGTTGCTCGGCGGCCGCCGGCGCGATCGCCTGCCGGTCGCGTGGACGCTCGCATCGGGCAACACGCCGACCGATATCGCCGAAGCCGAGCGGATGCTCGACCTGCGCCGCCACAACGTGTTCAAGCTGAAGATCGGCGCGAAGGCGCTCGACGCGGACATTCGCCACGTGGCCGAGATCAAGCGGGCGGTCGGCGAGCGCGCATCGGTCCGCGTCGACGTGAACATGGCGTGGAGCGAAACGCAGGCCGCGCGTGCGATTCCGGCGCTCGCCGATGCCGGCTGCGAACTGGTCGAGCAGCCGGTCGCGTCGGCCGCGGCGCTCGCACGGCTGATGCGCCGCTTCCCGGTCGCGCTGATGGCCGACGAAATCCTGCAGGGCCCGGACAGCGCATTCGAGATCGCGAAGCATCACGGCGCGGACGTGTTCGCGATCAAGATCGAGCAGAGCGGTGGCCTGTTCGCGGCGCAGCGCGTCGCGGCGATCGCGGATGCGGCCGGCATCGAGCTGTACGGCGGCACGATGCTCGAAGGCGCGTTCAGCACGGTCGCGTCGGCGCATCTGTTCGCGAGCTTCGCGAACCTGCAGTGGGGCACCGAACTGTTCGGACCGCTACTGATTACCGAAGAGATTCTCACGACCCCGCTCGACTACAGCGATTTCGAACTGACCGTGCCGAGCGGCCCGGGCCTCGGCATCGAGCTCGACGAAGCGAAGGTCGCGCGCTTCACCCGCGACGGGCTGACGAAAGTCTCCCGCTGAATCGCGATCACGCGCGACAACCCGCGATAACACGATCACGCACCAGGACATCACGATGCTTTTCCACGTACGCATGGACGTCAACCTCCCGGCCGACATGCCGGCCGGCGTGGCCGACGAGATCAAGACCCGAGAGAAGGCGTATTCGCAGGACCTGCAGCGCAGCGGCAAGTGGCGCCACATCTGGCGCATCGCCGGTGAATACGCGAACTACAGCGTGTTCGACGTGTCCGGCAACGCCGAGCTGCACGAGATCCTGACCGGCCTGCCGCTGTTCCCGTACATGAAGATTTCGGTGATGCCGTTGTGTCGCCACCCGTCGTCGATACACGACGGCGACGTTTGAACCACGGAGCCGCCTCTTCTGCAACGGCGGGCACCGGGTCACCTTTCCCCAAAATACACGTGGAGACACCATCATGAGCGTCAAAGTATTCGAAACCAAGGAAGTGCAGGATCTGCTGAAGGCCGCGTCGAACGCGGGCGCCAATGGCGGCAACGCGCGCACGCAGCAGGTCGTGCTGCGGCTGCTCGGCGATCTGTTCAAGGCGATCGACGACCTCGACATTACGCCGGACGAAGTGTGGGCCGGAGTGAACTACCTGAACAAGCTTGGCCAGGACGGCGAGGCGGCGCTGCTCGCGGCCGGTCTCGGCCTCGAGAAGTATCTCGACATCCGGATGGACGCGGAGGACGAGGCGATCGGACTCGACGGCGGCACGCCGCGCACGATCGAAGGCCCGCTGTACGTCGGCGGCGCGCCGGTGCGCGACGGCGTCGCGAAGATCGACCTCGATGCGGATGAAGGCGCGGGCCCGCTGGTGATCCACGGCACGGTCACGGGGATCGACGGCAAGCCGGTGGCCGGCGCGCTGGTCGAGTGCTGGCACGCGAACTCGCACGGCTTCTACTCGCATTTCGACCCGACCGGCGCACAGAGCGATTTCAACCTGCGCGGCGCGGTGAAGACGGGCGCGGACGGCAAGTACGAATTCCGCACGCTGATGCCGGTCGGCTACGGCTGCCCGCCGCAAGGTGCGACGCAGCAGCTGCTCGACCGCCTCGGCCGTCACGGCAACCGCCCGGCGCACGTGCACTTCTTCGTGACCAGCGACGGCCACCGCAAGTTGACGACGCAGTTCAACATCGACGGCGACCCGCTGATCTGGGACGACTTCGCGTATGCGACGCGCGAGGAGCTGATCCCGCCCGTCACCAGCAAGGCCGGCGGCGCCGCGCTCGGGCTGAAGGCCGACGCATATCAGGACATCGAGTTCAACTTCGTCCTGACGCCACGCGTCGAGGGCAAGGACAACCAGATCGTCGAACGCCTGCGCGCTTCCGCCACGGCATAACCGCCCGACGGCACGGCGGCGCGCCTGCGCCGCCGCCGGCCGGGTCCCCGCGAGATTCAATCGATACCGATGCGAGCGTGCTTGCAGGACCCGGCACGCACACAGGAGGAACCAACATGTCCGCCACGATCGACCACACCACCGAACTGGACCACCTGCTCGCCACGGCCGTGCAGGACGACAAGGAAGCCGGCGTCTTCCGCTGCCGCCGCGACATCTTCACGAACGAGGCGCTGTACGAGCTCGAGATGAAGCACATCTTCGAGGGCAACTGGGTGTACCTCGCGCACGAGAGCCAGATCCCGAACAACAACGATTACTACACGACGTGGATCGGCCGCCAGCCGGTCGTCATCACGCGCGACAAGACCGGCGAGCTGCACGCGGTGATCAATGCGTGCGCGCACAAGGGCGCGATGCTGTGCCGCCGCAAGCACGGCAACAAAGGCAGCTTCACGTGCCCGTTCCACGGCTGGACCTTCTCGAACACCGGCAAGCTGCTGAAGGTGAAGGACGAGAAGACGACCGAGTATCCGGTGCAGTTCAACACGCACGGCTCGCACGACCTGAAGAAGGTCGCGCGATTCCAGAATTACCGCGGCTTCCTGTTCGGCAGCCTGAGCGACGACGTGCTGCCGCTCGAGGAGTATCTCGGCGAGGCGCGCGTGATCATCGACCAGATCGTCGACCAGGCGCCGAACGGGCTCGAAGTGCTGCGCGGCAACTCCTCCTACATCTACGAAGGCAACTGGAAGATGCAGATGGAGAACGGTTGCGACGGCTATCACGTGAGCACCGTGCACTGGAACTACGCGGCGACGATGGGCCGCCGCAAGGAAGACGGCACCAAGGCCGTCGACGCGAACAGCTGGAGCAAGTCGGTCGCGGGCGTGTACGGCTTCGACAACGGCCACATCCTGTTGTGGACCAAGACGATGAACCCCGAAGTGCGGCCCGTGTACCAGCACCGCGACGAGATCAAGGCGCGCGTCGGTGATGTGCAGGCCGACTTCATCGTGAACCAGACGCGCAACCTGTGCGTGTACCCGAACGTGTTCCTGATGGACCAGTTCAGCACGCAGATCCGCGTGGTGCGCCCGCTCGGCGTCGACAAGACCGAAGTCAGCATCTTCTGTTTCGCGCCGAAGGGCGAGAGCGAAGCCGACCGCACGACGCGCATCCGCCAGTACGAGGACTTCTTCAACGTGACCGGAATGGGCACGGCCGACGACCTCGAGGAGTTCCGTGCATGCCAGGCCGGCTATGCGGGCATCACAGCGATGTGGAACGACCTGTCGCGCGGCGCGCCGCTATGGATCGACGGGCCGGACGAGAACGCGAAAAGAATGGGGCTGAACCCGCGCATCTCGGGCGAGCGCAGCGAGGACGAAGGGCTGTTCGTGTGCCAGCACGAACACTGGGTGCACGTGATGCGCGATGCACTGAAGAAGGAACGCGGGGAGGTGGAAGCATGAACATCGATTACCGGACCATCTGCGCGGCGCTGTATCGCGAAGCGCGCCTGCTCGACGACCGCGAGTGGGACGAGTGGCTGACCTGCTACACGGAAGACGTCACGTACTGGATGCCCGCGTGGGACGACGACGACCGGCCGACCGACGATCCGCACAGCCAGATCTCGCTGATGTACTACGCGGATCGCGGCGGCCTCGAGGATCGCGTGTTCCGGATCAAGACCGAGCGCAGCGGCGCGTCGACGCCCGAGCCGCGCACCAGCCACAACGTGACGAACGTCGAGGTGCTGGCCGAGCGCGACGGCGAGGTGGACGTGCGCTACAACTTCCACACGCTGAACCACCGCTACCGCATGACCGATCACTTCTTCGGCACGATGTTCGTTACGTTGCGCCGCTCGGGCGACGCATGGCTGATCTCGAACAAGAAGATCGTGCTGAAGAACGACTACATCAGGCAGGTGCTCGACGTGTATCACGTCTGACGCCGATCGATTCGACAAGTAACACCGGGAGACGATGTCATGTCCACCTACAAGATTGCACTGAACTTCGAGGACGGGGTCACCCGCTTCATCGACTGCAAGGCCGGCGAGAAGGTGCTCGACGCCGCGTTCCGCGCGAAGATCAACCTGCCGATGGACTGTTCCGACGGCGTGTGCGGCACCTGCAAGTGCCGCGCGGAGAGCGGCAGCTACGATCTCGGCGACGATTACATCGACGACGCGCTCACCGAGGATGAAAAGGACGGCGGTCTTGTGCTGACGTGCCAGATGGTGCCGCAAAGCGATTGCGTGATCGCGGTGCCGAGCTCGTCGATCGCCTGCAAGACCGGCCACAGCGCGTTCGCCGCGACCGTGACGAAGGTCGAGCCGCACAACGATGCGGCGATCGTGCTCGAACTCGACGTCGATGCGGCCGCGCCGGTGTTCCTGCCCGGCCAGTACGTGAACATCGGCGTGCCCGGCAGCGGCCAGCACCGGTCGTATTCGTTCTCGTCCGCGCCGGGCGACACGAAGGTCGGATTCCTGATCAAGAAGATTCCCGGCGGCGTGATGAGCACGTGGCTCGAATCGGCCAGACCCGGCGATACGCTCGAACTGAACGGGCCGCTCGGCAGCTTCTACCTGCGCGATGCGGCGCGGCCGCTGCTGTTCCTCGCGGGCGGCACGGGCCTCGCGCCGTTCCTGTCGATGCTCGAGGTGCTCGCGCGCAGCGGCTCGCGGCAGAAGGTGCACCTGATCTACGGCGTGACGCGCGATCTCGACCTGGTGCTGGTCGACGCGATCGAAGCGTATGTGGCGAAGCTGCCGAACTTCAGCTTCTCGACCGTCGTTGCCGATGCGGGGTCGAGCCATCCGCGCAAGGGCTGGGTCACGCAGCACATTCCGGCCGATGCGCTGAACGACGGCGACGTGGACGTCTACCTGTGCGGGCCGCCGCCGATGGTCGACGCGGTGCGCCAGTACTTCGACGATGCAGGCGTGAAGCCCAACAGCTTCCACTACGAGAAGTTCACCCCGAACGTGACGGCAAAGGCGGCATGACCATGCAACGATTCTCTGGAAAGGTCGTTGTCGTCACCGGCGCGGCGCAGGGCATCGGCCGCGGCGTCGCGCTGCGCGCGGCGGCCGAGGGCGGCCGCGTGCTGTTCGTCGATCGCGCGGATTTCGTGGCGGAGGTGGCCGCCGAGGCGCCGGGCGGCAACACGGCCGGATTCGTCGCGGATCTCGAGACCTACGACGGCGCGCGCGCGGCGATGGCGTGCGCGGTCGCGACGTTCGGCCGGATCGACGTGCTGATCAACGGCGTCGGCGGCGCGATCCGGATGCGGCCGTTCGCCGAGTTCGAGCCCGAGCAGATCGACGCGGAAATCCGCCGCTCGCTGATGCCGACGCTCTACAGTTGCCACGCGGTGCTGCCGCACTTGCTGGCTGGGGGTGGCGGCACGATCGTCAACGTGTCGTCGAACGCGACGCGCGGCATTCGCCGCGTGCCGTATTCGGCCGCGAAAGGTGGCGTCAATGCACTGACGACGGCGCTCGCGATGGAATACGCGGAGCACGGCATCCGCGTGGTCGCGACCGCGCCGGGCGGTACCACGGCGCCGCCGCGCCGCGTGCCGCGCAATGCGGCCGGCGACAATGCGCAGGAACAGGCGTGGATGGCCGAAGCGGTGCGGCAGGTGACCGATTCGACGTTCTTCAAGCGTTACGGCACGCTCGATGAGCAGATCGCGCCGATCCTGTTCCTCGCGTCGGACGAAGCGAGTTACATCACCGGCACGGTGCTGCCGGTCGCGGGCGGCGATACGGGTTGAGCGGCCGGGTTGCCTGTTCGCCCGCTGCTTCAGCGATGCGCGCGCCCCGGTCAGGCGTGCGCGCGATGACCATCGAACAACCGGCCGACGTGGAACGTCCGGCCACGGAGACACTCATGCGCGAGCGCGAAGCAATCATCCCCGCGGGAATGGAAGTCGTGTACGAAAAAATCGGTTATGCGCCGGCGATCAAGGCGGGCGATACCGTGTACGTATCCGGCCAGATCGGCCGCGACGCGGCGATGCAACTGGTGGAAGAACGCGAGGCGCAGATCGTGCAGGCGTTCGAGAATCTCAGGCTGGTGCTCGAGGCGGCCGGCGCGTCGCTCGACGACGTGGTCGACCTGACGACCTTTCATACCGACATGCGCGACCTGCCGCTGTTCATGGCGGTGCGCGACCGCTATCTCCATGCGCATCCGCGGCCGGCGTGGACCGCGGTCGGCGCGCACATGCTCGGCGGGGCGCCCGGTTATATCGTCGAAATCAAGGCGGTTGCCGTGCTGCGGGGATAGTCGCTGCCGCTGCTGGTGAGACGACACGATTCCACCGCTTGCCGCCCGCATCGGATGCAGACGTGCGGCCCGTCTACCGCCGGATCGCCGCTCGCAACCGCCTCACGTCCTGTTCTGACACCGGTGCGGCGCGATTTCCCCACGCGCCGCGCACATAGCGGATCACGGCGGCGATCCCGCTGCTCGTCAGCGCGCCGCACATCGCCGGCATCCGCTGCACGGGGCCGTGCGTGTCGGGCGCCGGCCACGCGCCTTCGACGACGATCCGGATCGCGCTGGCATGACCGGCGATGAACGCCGCAATCCGGCGGTCGAGACCTGGACGTGCGATCTCACAAGTGCAACTAACGGTCAATCGCGGTCCCGCCCCCGACACGGATACGCACGCGACGCGGCAACGCGGTATCGCCCGACGCTGATGCAGAAACTGCGCTTGCAGGGGGGCGGCCGGATCCCGTACCGCGTCATTCCGGACACGTCAACGATGCACGCACCGGTTTTCACGCTCTGCGTCCCCGTTGCCGACGGCGTTAGCCGACCGCCGGCGCAGACGCAGACGCAGACGCAGACGCAGACGCAGACGCAGACGCAGACGCAGACGCAGACGGTCCACGCACCTTAGCCGCGACGAAGCGGCCGGTGCGCGACATCGCGCTTACCGGCACGCGCGTGAAAACAGCAGCGAATCGGCGTCGTTGAAGCGAATCTGCACCGGATCTGCATACCCGGCCTTCTGCGCGACGCGGATCGACGCGATGTTGGTCGGTGCAATCAGGCACACGCTGCGCTCGAACCGGTGCTGCGCATCGAGCCAGCCGAGCGCATGCGACAGCGCCTCGGTCGCATAGCCCTTGCCGTGCCCCCAGCTCGCGAGCGCCCAGCCGGCTTCCGGCACGCTGCGAATCGACGGCTCGATCGCGCGATGGAAGTCGGCGAAGCCGAGATCGCCGACGTAGCGGCCCGACGACTTCTCGCGAATCGCCCAGTAGCCGTAGCCGAGCAGCGGCCACAGTCCGCGATACGCGAGCAGCCGCATCCACGAGTCACGCGGCGCCGACGGATTGCCGTTGAAGATGTGCGCGACGACGGTCGGCTCGGCCCACATTGCGGCGAGCGCGTCGAAGTCGCCGAGCGGGTGGCCTTCGAGGATCAGGCGGGGGGTATCGAGAACCGGTGGGGACGTGACGGGCGGCAGGGCGCTGAGTGTCATCGGGCGTTCCATGAGGAAAGGAAGGCGGCGCAGTGCGCCGCGCTTGGGTCCCGTACGATACCGCGGAAACTGCGGCGCGGCCGCAAATCCCCGTCTGCGGCGGGGAATGCGGCCGCATCGTCCGGCTTGCCGTCGTCCGATGATTCCGGCACGGGCTGGCGACCGCGTGGCGGCATCGCGCCCGTGCCGGGCGGTTTCTACTTGCGGCTTTTCAGGAAGCTGCGCCCGTGCGCGGTGATCGACGCACCGGATCGGCCGTTCGCGGAATGGCTGACGAAGCCTGCGCCGACGAGTTCCTGCTCGACCGACCAGCCGAGGGCCGGCGCATCGCGGCCGTAGCGCACATCGGCGAGGCGCTCGAGCGCCCAGATCGCGGAGGCCGACAGGTTGGGGGTGTGGGACGTGACGTTGTCGTTCATCGCTTCCTCGGGGAGTAGTGATTCAGGGTGAACGGCACGAGGCCGTGGGATCGGGCGACGCAGCGTCAGCCCGCCTGCAGCAGGGGCAGCAGCGCCTGGAGCGCTGCATCCTCGTCGGGGCCAGTGGCGAGCACCTGCGCGGACGTGCCGCCATGCATCTGTAGCGCCGCGATGGCCGTCGCGTCCTTCGCGCTGCCGCTGAGCCCGTTGGCGAGCAGCAGGATGTCGCTTTCGAAGCGGTGTGCCGCCGCGACGATCGCGTCACACGACGCGATCGCACGCCTGCGGCTCCAGGCGGGGCCGATTTCAACGTAGACGACGGTTGCCACGATGCGGATCAACCTCGGGGAAAGTAGCCGAAACGGCGTGGAACGGCCGGCCGGCAACACGGCGGGACCGCGCGGAGCGCGGTTTCCCGACGGGGCGCCGGGTGTTGTGTACCAGGCATCGGTGCATCATTCATCTCGAACATGTCGACATCCTCAGCGAAACCGCCATCAAGTCCGGCGAATGATCGAAAGCTGACAATTATAATACAGCAACGTGTTTATGTGTATTGCATTATAATGCTGTGTGCGCGACATGCTGCCCGGCCGATTTGTCGACGGGACAGTACGGCGCGCGGTCCGGCCACGTGCTTGCGTGTCCGGCATTTTTTTATCGATTGACGTGAACTCCCACCGAATGGAAGCTGCAATGAACGCCGCCCCCGCCTGCCCGCAATGCGCGATGGAAAACACCTACCCGGATGGCACGCTGACCGTGTGCGCGGACTGCGGCCATGAATGGTCGGCCGGAGCCGGCGCCGATGCGGGCGACGAACCGGCGGGCGACGTCGTCAAGGACGCGAATGGCAACGTGCTGTCGGACGGCGATTCGGTCGTGCTGATCAAGGACTTGCGCGTGAAGGGTTCGTCGATCACGCTGAAGATGGGCACCAAGGTCAAGAGCATCCGTCTCGTCGGCGGCGATCACGAAGTCGATTGCAAGACCGACATGGGCGGCTTCATGCTGAAGGCCTGCTACCTGAAGAAGGTATGACCGCACGCGGTACGAGCGATTCTCCGATCAACCGGGCCTGTCGAGCATGAGCGAGGATCGAATTTCCTATGACGCGTTCCTGCAGTTCCTGGCGGCGCCGTTGAACGACGGCCGTCCGTTCGTGCTCGAGACGAAGCACGCGGTGTCGCTGCACTTCGACCACTTCGGCACGCAGAGCTTCATGTCGCTGAAGGATCCGGTCAGGCTCGAACTCGGCTATACGCGCGTGATGATGGGTTTCCTGCTGCTGCAGCCGGCGCCCGCGCGTATCTGCATGATCGGGCTCGGCGGTGGATCGCTGGCGAAGTACTGCTATCGGCACCTGCCCGACACGGCGATCGACGCGGTAGAGATCAATCCGGACGTGATCGCGCTACGCGACGTGTTCAGGATTCCGCAAGACGACGCGCGCTTCGCGGTAGTCTGCGCGGACGGCGCAGACTACGTCGCGCGGCCGGACGTCCAGGCGGACGTGATCCTGCACGACGCGTTCGTCGCCGATGGCATGCCGGGCCGCTGCACGGGCACCGCGTTTCTCGACGCGTGCCGTGCGCGGCTGAGCGAAACGGGCGTGCTCGCGATCAACTTTATGGACGACGATCCCGCGTTGCCGCGCCATCTCGAGCAACTGCGTGCGGTGTTCGACGATTCGTGCGCGCTGGTGCCGTGCGGCGACGACAACAACTTCATTGCGTTCGCGTGGAAGAACGGCAACCCGCTGCCGTCGCTGCGCATCCTGCTCGAGCGCGCGCTTGGATTCGGCTCGGCGGGCGCGCTCAAGCTCTCGTCCACCGCTCGGCGCATGAAGGAAGGGGAGTGCATCGATCCCGCGCGGCTCGTCTGGCGCGCGCGCGAACATCCACGATGGGAAATCTGCGCCTGACGGCGCCGCGGGTTCGACTGCGCTTACTTCAGCCCTTGCTTCACGCGCTTGCCGAGCGGGCTCTTGGTCTTGTACGTGACGCCGTGTTTGTCGAGATACTCGCGGATCAACTGACGCACGACTTGCGACGGTGTGAGGTCCTGCTCCGCGCAGAGCATTTCGAATGCTTCTTTTTTGGCGGGATCGATCAGGACGGTCAGGCGGGCGGTTTTCGTTTCCATCGGGATGGCAGGGGTGGTCGATATGTTAATCAAATTATAATCGATCCGCTTTCGGTGCCAAATGTGTCATGCACGGTTCGTGCACCGGCACACCCGGGAGCCTCGGATTGCTCGAAGCATATGGAAAACATGATAACAAGATTATCATGCTCTGTTGGTTGTATTGGGCTTTAAGTACAATATCGACCGGGGCTGCCGGCTCCGGCTTGCCCGAGCGGCTCCGTCGTCCGCACGGCCGGTGACCCGGCTGCTTCCGTTTCCACGCGGCGTGCGTGCACCGTGACGGCGGCGCTGCCTGGTCGTCTCTTCGCGTTTACTACCCAGCCACTTCGCTATCCGCCTCATGACCCCGATCAAGTTCGTTCTCCGCTACACGGCGATTCCTTTCGTAGCCATCGTGGCCGTCGTGGTGTGGGCAGTCGCGCCGTCGTCGAAAGAGGTCGACGCGCGGCAATATGCGGCGCTGTCGCGCGGATACGCGAGCTTTCCGCTACCGTTTCGACATGGAATCTCGGAAGCGATGGAGCAGGGCCGGATCAGCGACCGGCGTTACCAGACGCTCGTTCGCGATTCGCTGGGTAATGGTGTGGCGCTGGACTGGCCGGCGTCAGGTGTTGCCGACGTCGCTGCCGAGCGGCAAAGACTGGCCGAACTGCTGAAGGCCGATTCCGGCCTGGAGGAACATCAACAATGAAGATTGCGCTGGTTTCGGTGGCTTTCGTGATGATTATCGGAAGCCTGGTTTTCGCGCTGTATTTCATGAATCACGACCGGGGCGGCAGCAAGCGGATGGCGTGGTCGCTCGCGGCGCGGGTCGGGCTGTCGATCACGCTGTTCCTGTCGCTGCTGATCGCATACCGGCTCGGGTGGATCGAGCCGACGGGGCTGCCGATCGGGCGGTGATGCGCGGCATTCGCCCTCGCTGCCGCAGCAAACGAGGTATTGCCGACGGAAGGATTGCCACTGGCATCCGTTTCAATATCAGCGTGATCGGCAAGCAGTCAAAATGCCGCGCAGCAGATCGATCGGCGGCGGCGGACATCCAGGAATGGTCACATCGACGGGCAGGACCGACGAAACGGGGCCGCACACAGCGTAGCTGTCGGCAAAAATGCCGCCCGTGCACGCGCACTCGCCGGCTGCGACGACCAGCTTCGGCGCCGGCGTCGCCTCGTACGCGGCAAGCACGGCTGCCTTCATGTTCAGCGTGACGGGGCCGGTCACGAGCAGCAGGTCCGCATGGCGCGGGCTGGCGACGAATTTGATCCCGAGCCCTTCGATGTTGTAGTACGGGTTGCTCAGTGCGTGAATCTCCAGTTCGCAGCCGTTGCACGAACCCGCATCGATCTGCCGGATGCACAACGCGCGGCCGAGGAGGTCGAGAATGTCCTGACGAATCTGCTGCGCCTCGTGTCGCCAGGCGGCTTCGGCGGTCGGCACGGGCTCGTCGGGAAATTCAGTGCGCGCGAATTGACGGATGAGTTGCCACATCAGAGATCGTGCCCCGCGTAGTTCAGATTGAACGATTTGTTGATCAGCGGGAAATCGGGAACGATGTTGCCAATGATCGCGTGCTCGAGCGCCGGCCAGTTCTGCCATGACGGATCGTGGCAATGGCATCGCGCGATGGCATCGCCTGATGCCATCTCGAGCGCGACGAATACGTCGCCGCGCCAGCCCTCCACCCAGCCGATTCCCCGGGATGGCGCCGCCGCGGGCGTGACGCCGACGGCGATCGGCCCTTCCGGAAGATTCGCCAGCAGTTCGCCCATCAGACGCAGCGATTCGTCGATTTCGGCAAACCGCACGGCGACCCGCGCGGCGACGTCGCCGCGCGGGTCGCTTGCCGCCTTGACGGCCAGATCGCCGTAGGGGGCCGGCCGCAGGTTCGCGCGCACGTCGAATGTCTGGCCGCTGGCGCGGGCGGCCATGCCGCGCACGCCGAAATGCGCGACGACGTCGGCATTCAATCGGCCGGTGCCGAGAAACCGGTCTTGCAGCCCGGACTGCTCCTCGTAGATCTTCCGCATCACGTGTACTTCGCGCGCGATGCGTTCGCACTGTTCGGTGAGGGTCGCCGCGTCCTCGGGATGAATGTCGACGGCCAGCCCGCCCGGCACGATTCGATCCATCAGGTATCGATGCCCGAAGATTCCGCCGTTGGTTCGTACCCAGTTCTCCTTGAGCCGCGAGAACTGTGCGAGACCGAACGCGAATCCGGCGTCGTTGCCGAGCGCGCCGAGGTCGCCGAGGTGATTGGCGATGCGCTCGCGCTCGAGCAGGAGTGCGCGCAGAACCAGCGCACGCGCCGGCACGGCTGTGCCGCACGCCTGCTCGAGTGCCATGCAATAGGCCCACGAGAACGCAACGGTCGAATCGCCGGCGACCCGGCCCGCAACGCGATGGCCGTTCGACGCGGCCGTCCGTTCGAACAGCCGTTCGACGCCGCGATGCACATAGCCGAGCCGCTCCTCGAGCCGCAGCACCTTCTCTCCGACGACCGAAAACCGGAAATGGCCCGGCTCGATGATGCCGGCGTGAATCGGCCCGACGGCAATCTCGTGCACGCCGTCGCCGACAACCTGCACGAACGGGTAATCCGCTTCGTTCGATTCGAATCGCTCGATTCCGGTTGCACGCTTTTGCAGCGGAAAGTAGTTGCCCGGCCAGTTACCGTGATTGAGCCACGGGCGCGTGTCGCGCGTGTTGCGCTCGCGCAGGCCGGTCAGGTCGAAAATTGCGCGCTGCATGCGCGTTGCGGCGGGAAATACGCCCGCGAGATCGGGATAGTCGCCGTCGGCCCGCGGTTCCGGCCCTGTCGCGAGACGCACCCACAGGACGCCGTCGTCGCATTCGTAAGCCGCGTTGACTGAAAATTCGCGCTCGGGCGTTTCGGTGCCCCACATCGCAACGAGCCGGCTACGGTCCGTCCGCGCGGCATGCGCGATGTCGCGCCATCGCGCTTCGTCGACGTCAACCACGGTAGCCGGCACCTGGCCTGCTTCGTGCCCGAGGCGAGTCGAGCCGTCCGCCTGAATCAAGTCGAGTCGCATCGCTTATCCTGCCAGCATCGTTGCCGCCTGACGGTACCACATCGCCAGGTAGGGCGGCACGTACAGACCCAGCATCAGGCCGAGCCCCAGATGCACGAACACCGGCAGCAGCGCCGGCCGGTGTTCGAGCGGCGTCGCCGTCGTCGTTTCGCCGAACACCATCCGCTGCACGCGCGCGAAGATCGCCGCGAACGCGACGGCGAGCCCGAGCAGCAGCAACGGCGCGGTCCACGGGAGCACGTTCATCGCTGTCGTCAGGATCAGGAATTCGCTTGCGAACACGCCGAACGGCGGCAGCCCGAGAATGGCAAGCGCGCCAAGCATCAATGCCCAGCCGACCGTCGGGCTGACCTGCAGCAGCCCGCGAATGCCGTCGATCGCCTGCGTGCCGGCCTTTTGCGCGGCATGACCGACCGCGAAGAAGATCGCCGACTTGACGAGGGAATGGACCGTCATGTGCAGCAATCCGGCGAACGTCGCGATCGGGCCGCCGAGCCCGAACGCGAACGTCATCAAGCCCATATGCTCGATCGACGAGTACGAGAACAGGCGCTTCACGTCCTTCTGCCGGAACAGCGAGAACGACGCGATCAGGACCGACGCGAGCCCGAACCCGACCAGCAATCGCCCCGGCAGGCCGTTGCCGAGCGCGCCGTCGGCCAGCACCTTGCAGCGCAGCACCGCATACAGCGCGACATTCAGCAGCAGGCCTGACAGCACCGCCGAAATCGGCGTCGGACCTTCGGCGTGCGCGTCCGGCAGCCAGCTATGCATCGGCACGAGGCCGACCTTGGTGCCGTAGCCGACCAGCAGAAACACGAAGGCGATCGACATGATCGTCGGATCGAGTTGTGTCCTGATCGCGGCCAGGCTCGTCCACAGCAGCGCGTCGCCGTCGGTCAGTTGCCGGCTCGCGGCAAGATACAGCAGGATCGTGCCGAACAGCGCCTGGGCGATGCCGACGCCGCACAGGATGAAGTATTTCCATGCGGCTTCGAGGCTCGCGGCGGTGCGGTAGACACTGACGAGCAACACGGTGGCGAGCGTTGCGGCTTCCATCGCGACCCACAGCACGCCGACGTTGTCGGTCAGCAGCGCGAGCAGCATCGCGAACATGAAGAGCTGATACATGCTGTGATAGAGCCGCATGCGCGCGGCGGTCATCCTGCCGCGGGCTTCCTCGATCTGCATATAGGGCCGGGAAAACAGCGATGTCGTCCAGCCGACGAACGCCGTGAGCGCCACGAGATAGACATTGAGCGGATCGACGAAAAACGCGCGTCCGAATGCGAACGACGGACCGTACTCGACGGTGCGCGCGGCAAGCACCAGCGTTGCTGCGAACGTCAGGAAGCTGAAGCCGATGTTCAGATGGCGCGCGACCCGGCTCGGCCGCACGCAGGCAAGGCACGCTGCTCCCGCGAGCGGCAGGCCGAGCACGGCGAGCACGACGTGGGCGTCATTCATCTTTGAGTTTCTCGAGGTGATGGATGTCCAGGCTGTCGAACTGCTCGCGAATCTGGAACATGAAGATGCCCAGGATCAGGATGCCGATCAGCACGTCGAGCCCGATGCCGAGCTCGACGATCATCGGCATGCCGTTGGTCGCGGCAGCCGCCGCGAAGAACAGCCCGTTTTCCATCGACAGGAAGCCGATCACCTGAGGAATGGCCTTCGCGCGCGTGATCATCGCCATGAACGACAGCAGCACGCATGCGAGCGCAATGCCGAGCGTGCCGCGTGCGACCGATGTCGCGAGCTGGCTGATCGGCGCCGCGACATTGAACGCGATGATGACGAGCACGATGCCGATCAGCAGCGTGGTCGGGATATTGATGAGCGGCTCGACGTCGGTCTTGACGTCGAGCCTGCGAACGAGCCGATACAGGAACCACGGGATCACGCCGACCTTCAGCACGAGCGTCAGTCCGGCCGACACGTAGACGTGCACGTCGTCCGTGACGAAGCCGAGGATCAGGTTCGCCGACACGAGCGCGACACCCTGCAGCGTATAGAGATGGATCAGGGACAGGATCCTGCGCTGGCTCAGCATCGCGAACGACAGCATCAGCAGCACGGCCGCGAGGAAATTGATCAGTTGTGTCGCGTAGGCGTGCATTCATGCTCCCAGCAGCAGATGGACGAGCATGCCGATCACGGCCAGCAGGAAGGCGGTCGCCAGGAATTCCGGTACCCGGAAGATGCGCATCTTCGCGTTGGCCGTTTCGACCACGGCGAGCGTGACGCCGCCTGCCGCCAGTTTGACGAAGAGCACTGGCACGGCCAGCAGCAGCGCAACCGGATCGCCCGCATTCGCGATGCCCCACGGCACGAACAACGCGAGACCGATGCACGAATACGCGAACAGCTTGAGGCTTGCCGCCCACTCCATCAAGGCAAGGTGCCGTCCCGAATATTCAAGGATCAGCGCCTCGTGGATCATCGTGAGCTCGAGGTGAGTGGTCGGATTGTCGACCGGCAGCCGCGCATTTTCGGCCAGCGCGACCAGTGTGAACGCGATGCCGGCGAACGCCAGGCTCGGATAGATCGTGAGCTCACCGCGGCCGAGTGTCGAGACGATGCTCGTCAGCAGCGTCGACTGCGTAATCAGCGAGGCCGACAGGAGCACCATCAGCAGTGCCGGCTCCGCGAGGAAGCCGATCAGCATTTCGCGGCGCGCGCCGAGCGTGCCGAACGCCGTGCCGACGTCCATCGCCGCGAGCGACAGCGTGACGCGCGCGAGCGCAAACAGGCCGACGAGCGCGATTGCATCGGCGGCGGGCGAGAGCGGCAACTCCGTCGACAGGGTTGGCACGATCGCGCACGCGAGCGTCATGGCGGCCCAGACGACATAGGGCGCGCCGCGGAACACGGCGCTTGCGCCGTGCGCGATGACCGATTCCTTGTTGAACAGCTTGTGCAGCATCCGGTACGGTTGCCAGATGGACGGCGCACGCCGGTTCTGAAGCCAGGCGCGGCATTGGTTGACCCAGCCCGTGAGCAACGGCGCGGCCGCGATCGCTATCACGATTTCGAGAGTCTGCGAGATGACGCCGGACAGGGTTACCATCGTCTCACCAGCATCAGAAGCACGATCAGCACGACGAAACTGTATGTCAGGTAAACCGCGATCTTGCCCGTCTGCAGGCGGCCCACCAAATCAGCGGTGCGTTGCGTCAGTGCCGCGATGCGCAAGTAGAGCGCGGACCAGGTGCGATCGGTCACCGACACCCGGTAGGTCGGCTGTGCGTCGAATGGCGATGGCAATTGCCGTTCGATGTGCAGCAGCGGGGCGAAGATTTCGCGGATCGGCTGCCCGAATCCTTCCGCCGTATCCTGCATTCGCGCGGTCGTGAACGGGAAGCCGCAGCCCCACGGCGCCGCGCGTCGCAGCCGGCCGTGATAAAAACGCCGCACCAGCACCCACGCGAGTCCGCAGCATGCGATGAAGAACAACATGAAAGCAGCCGGCATGTAGCTCGCGCGAGCGGCCGACACGGGCGCGAAGAGCAGCCAGCCGTGATTTTCCGCGCCGACGCCGGCGCCGACCAGCGTATGCGTGACGCGATCCAGCAGCTTGACGAACTGCGCTGGCATCAGCCCGAGCAGCACGCTGGCGGTCGCGAACCAGCAGAACGCCAGCCGTTCCCACGTGTTCGCATCGCGGGCGCGGTTCAGCTTCGCTTCTCTCGGTTGCCCGAGGAACACGATGCCGAAGAACTTGACCATCGTGTAGCCGGCCAGTGCGGCCGACATGGCGATCAGCGCGGCGGCGATCGGCACCGTCATGGCGAGCACCGAATCCGGCAAGCCTGGCGCGAACAGGAAACTCTGCAGCAACAGCCATTCGGCCGCGAAACCGCTGAGCGGCGGCAAGCCCGCGCTTGCCGCGACACCCGCGAGCACCGCCCATGCGGTCCAGGGCATGAAGCGAATCAGTCCGCCGAGCTTGCCGAGGTTGCGCTCGCCGGTGGCGTGGAGGACGGCGCCCGTACCCAGGAACAGCAAGCTCTTGAATGCGGCATGCGCGACGATCTGGTAGAGCATCGCGGTCAGTGCGAGCGCGGACAGGCTCGGCATCCCGTATGCGCGAAACAGCACGGCAAGACCGAGTGCGACGATCATCAGGCCGACGTTGTCGATCGACGAATAGGCGAGCAAGCGCTTCATGTCGGTCTGGATGGTGCTGAACACCACCCCCAGCAGCGCGGTGCTGATGCCCAGCACGAGGAGCAGCACGCCCCACCATGCGATCTGCACGTGCAACAGGTCGAACAGGGTGCGCAGCAGGCCATACAGGCCGACTTTCAGCACGAATCCACTGAGGAGCGCCGAAACCGGCGACGGTGCCGCGGGATGGGCCTCCGGCAGCCACACGTGCAGCGGGAAGATCCCTGCCTTCGCGCCGAACCCGACAAGTGCGAACAGGAAGGCGAACGACGCGGAGAAGGTATCAAGCGACTGCGCGCGCAGGTTGGCGAAGGTGTAGTTGCCGGTGCGCGCCTGCAGAATGCCGAAGCAGAGCAGCAGCGCGAGCGCGCCGACGTGCGAGATCAGAAAATACAGATATCCCGCCCGGCGGATCTCGCCGATCCGGTGGTTGGTCATCACGAGAAACGTCGCGGATAGCGTCAGCGTCTCCCAGGCGACCATGAAAACGTATGCGTCGTCTGCGATCAACACCAGTGCGATGCTTGCGACGCAGACGTGGTATTCGAAGCAGATCAACCCGGGCGCGGATCCTTCACCCTTGCGGAAATAGCCGGCTGAAAAGGCGCCGATCCCCGTGCTGACGAGGCCGAGCACGAACAGGAAATAGCCGGACAAGCGATCGAGACGCAGATGAAAGGGCAGGCCGGGAAGCCCGATCGGCAGCACCGCCACAGACGGTTCGGCAAAGATGCCGGCGACGCCCGCCGCGCCGGCGAGCAGTCCGACCAACGCGCCGAGCGGAAAGAGGCCGTGGGCCACCAGTCGCGTGCGACGCAGCGCCCCGAGCCCCAGCGTGCCGACCGCGAGCCACGCGGCCACGGCCAGCAGGACGAAATGGACGACCGGCATGGGTGCCATCCGGAATGTCTCCAGTACGCTCGGGTTGGACGACGTGGTTGGAATGGCCGCATCTCCCGCGACGTATTCCTGCCCGCATTATGACACCGAAAGGCCAATCCCGATAACAAGGTATGATAATGTCGTTATCATTAAAGTCTCATGAATCCTCGGATGGAACGGGCGCGCGTGGCGGTTTGTCGCGGCGCTCCGGGTTCCGCCCAGGGCGTCGTTGTCCCCCCGATCCGGGCGAATGAGGGAAGATCCTATGCCTGCGCAGTACTTCCGAGGCCTGACGGGAAAACACCGTAGCGCGGCCGCGAACCGCCAGCTCGGGTTTTCGCTTGCCTTTGTTGCCGGAGCAACCAATGCCGGCGGTTTCCTCGCGGTCAAGCAATACACGTCCCACATGAGCGGGATCGTGTCGGCGATTGCGGATCAGACGGCGCTTGGCGACGTCCGGCTTGTGCTGGCCGGGGTTGGTTCGCTCGTGTCGTTTCTGGTTGGCGCCGGCTGCTCGGCGGTGCTCGTCAACTGGGGGCGCCGCCGCGGCCTGCAGAGTCAGTATGTACTGCCGTTGCTGGTGGAGGCCGCGCTGCTGCTCCTGTTCGGGCTGCTCGGCAGCCATCTCGCGCTGTGGGAAGCGTTCTTCATGCCGGTCACGGTCATCTTGCTGTGCTTCATCATGGGGCTGCAAAACGCGATGATCACAAAGCTGTCGGGGGCGGAAATCCGCACGACGCACATGACGGGCATCGTGACGGACCTCGGTATCGAGCTTGGCAAACTCTTTTACTGGAATCGCTCGAATGCAGACATGCACGCGCATGCGGTGATCGCAAACCGCGCGAAGCTCAGGATTCACGGAACGATGCTGGCGTCGTTTTTTGTCGGCGGGCTGGCCGGCGCAATCGGCTTCAAGCATGTCGGCTACGTGTCGACCGTGCCGCTTGCCGCAGCGCTCGTCACGCTGGCGATCGTACCCGTTGTCGACGACGTGCTTGAATATCTCTATCGACTTGACCGCAGGTCGTGAGCCGGTCGCCGAGCCGGATCAACACGCGTGTGCCGCATGTTCTCCGGTGCTGTAGGCAAGGGCCGGTGCATTATAATTCGATTAGCATATTTGCCGACTCTATCCTGCAATGGAAACGAAAACCGCACGCTTGACCATCCTGATCGATCCCGCCAAGAAAGAAGCGTTCGACATGCTCTGCGCGGAGCAGGACCTGACGCCGTCGCAAGTCGTGCGGCAGTTGATCCGCGAGTATCTCGAGCAACACGGCGTGAGCTACAGGACGAAGAGCGCGCTCGGCAAGCGGGTGAAGCGAAGCGCGGGCTGAGCTCGCAAGCCGTCTAGGCGTCGATTTCCCAGTGTGCATGCCCCTGCGCATGCCAGGTCAACCGCTTTGGATCGAGGCGTTCTCCCTCTTTCATGCGCCGAGCGGTTGACGACAGCTTGAGTTCGCCGGCAAACGCGAACGAGAGCGCGCGTTCGAACAGAACTTGCCTCGATGGCAAACGAAGCGACCCTTTCCAGGCGAAGGCGACGAAATTGCTGTCGTCGTCGCATCGGACAACCGCATACGAAGGGCCGAACACGGAGCCCAGGCGCTCGATGTGAGCGGGCAGCGACGGGTCGTCGTCCGCCAGATTGATCGCGAGCACTCCGGAATCGCTCAATCGCTCGCGACAGGCGGTAAAGAACGCGATATCCGCACACCGGCTCGGCATGCCTTCCGCGACGAAGGCATCCAGCAGGATCACGTCGGTGTGGACATCCTCCCGTGTCACGTACTCCGCGCCATCTGCACAGATCACCTTGAATCGAGCGTCGTCTGCCGGAATCCTGAACACGTCGCGTAGTGCGATCACTTCCGGATTGATTTCGACCGCGTCGATGGTCACGCAGGGCAGATGCCGATAGCAGTACTTTGCCAAGGAGCCGCCCCCGAGCCCGATCATGCACATATGTCCGGCGGCCGGGTGCAGCAGCAGACAACCCATCATGGTTCGCGTATAGCCGAGCGCCAGTTTGTCGGGCGTGCGCAGCGACATGAAGCTTTGGGTAGCCTGGTGATCGAAGTGCAGCGAGATTGCGTGCTGCGTCTCCAAAACGTACGGCCGTCCGTCATGCAGCGGGGTCGACAGAAATTCGACGAACGCATCGTAGGATGTTCGGTCATGCTCCATGCTCGATCGATCCGGGTAGTCAAGTTGTAGGTGGGGGTGGCGCCTGCAGCGAACAGCAACGACAAGCGGGTTCGCCGTCGGTGGACGCACGACGTCACATTTTCTTGAGACAGCACGCGTTGAGCAGTAAGCCGCCCATGTCGGTCTTGCAATCGACTTCGCGATCTCCGCCGACGAGGCGGATGCCCTTGTCCTCAGTGCCCGTCTCCAGCGTGATCGACGAACCCTTCACGCGCAAGTCCTTGATCAGCACGACCGAATCGCCGTCCGACGGCACGATGGCGTTCATGTCCTTGACCGCCAGCTCGACCGATTCGTCAGTGGATTCGGTGCCGGTGCCGCCGGCCGCCCATTCGTGACCGTAGTCCACGCACAGGGGTAGCGCGCCGTCCGGGTCTGTGTCCTGCATCGCGCGCTGCGGGCAGGCCGCGGCAGGGTTCATTGCGACTTTCATTTGGCAGATTCGGGCCGTCAGGGGAAAACGGGCGTTCACTTTCATCACCGAGGTTGCCATCGTGCCGTCGGCTCGCTCAGCGTAAAAAATGCACACTGTATTATAATGCCATACACATTTGCTTATTGCTGTCTTATAATCGAATCTTGCCGCCGATCGCCGGAGTTGGGGGCGGATTCGCGGAGGTAGTCGACATGTTCGATCTGGATGGGATGCTACTGCTGCCCGATCGGCGGTCCGTATTCCTGTCGGAGGTCGCGGGAAGCCGGGGGCTTATCGTTGTGGGCGTCGGACGTGGTGGCGAGCGAGGCTTCCAGATGGTCCACCGCTTCCATGAGGCGGCTGAACGGCTCGCGGCCGCCGGTATCCATCTGGCCTTCGTTTATCCGAGGGAATCGGCTCGGCACGTGATGGATCCGATCTCAGTGGCCAGTGCGCGGTTCCGGCACCACCCGAGTCTGCTTCTCGATGCAGATGGCTGCTGTTTTGCGCTGGGCGTGCCTCCTCGATTGCTCAACGCCGTGTATCTGAGCAGCGAGATGAAGCGTCTCGCCGGTTTCGAAACGGACGTGCGCGACGCGGCATGGGAAATCGAGTTGCAGGCGTTTCTGATGGCCTGCCAGGTCGCCCCCTCCCACTGAATACCAGGGCCTGTCGCACGGCACGCGCGAAGAACATGAAAACCGTCGTCTATTTTGCGTGCCACTTGTCGATCTCCCTTCATGCGTGCGGCTTCCTCGGTCGGGGGCGCCGCAAGACGTTCGTCGCGGAAACCGAGCACCTCGTCTCACTGGACTTTGGCGGTCGTGGCATGTCTCAGTACGCATCGAGGTCGGCGTCAGTTGCGACGGGCACGCCTGAGGGTGTGCCTTGCCATTCGAGTTCCAGACATACATCACCCTTGACCATGATCAAATCTTTGGAGACGCCATGAGCGATAAGGAAACTTCGACGGTTCCGACTCTTTCGACATCCGCGATCTGGGCGCTCGAGCGCCTTGCCGATATTCGTTATGGTCGCGATACGCCCGCGCTTGGCTGGTCCATTACCCGAGAGCTCATCGGCGCTGGATTCGTGCGCTATCCGACGAACGGTCGCGGAAGCGTTTCGATTACGGCAGCCGGGCAGACGTTCCTGAAAAATCGGAAGTAGTTCTTATCGATATCGCTCAGGAATCGCACGGTCGCGTTGATTCAAACATCGTTCATGTTGTGGGCGGTTGCGTCTGATATGAAAGGCGCCAACGCGGAAGTACGCGACTGCGGATTGCTGTCGCGCGCGAAGATGAAGAAACGTATCGCTGCGGACATGACAAAGGGCTGAGCGTGCTTTCCTTCCTGCGGTCCCTTTTTGCTCGGCGCAAATTTCGCCGGCTTCCCGTGGTTCGTTTTCAATCCAGGCCGATCGATCTCGGCATCGACGGGGCTCCGTATTCGGGCTGGGAAGTCGCGATCCTGGCGGCGTCCGGCGGTACCGTCGGCACGGCGACGTACAGTCTGGCACCTCGAATCGATCGGGTATTCGTCCATCGACTGGAAATTCTCGCGTCGATGAGACGCCGCGGCTATGGTCTCGCCTTCCTGTCGTATCTGCATCGAACGTATCAGTTGCCTATTACCGTGATCGACGAACTGCCGGATGGCCGACCGTTCTGGCTCGCCGCGAGAACCTTTCAATCCGGAACATTGCGGGTAACGTCCGGGAAATCATCCGATGAGTTCCGCGACGAACTGCTTCGATGGCGGCATCGGCAGGCGGTCATGCTCGGGCTGCGCCCCCAGTCGAAGAAAACGTCGGATTCCTAGGAAAACCTGCATGCCGCCCCTCGCGTAAACGGACTTGCTTGCCGCTCATGCGCGGCATAGATTGTCTTCATCGAGGTCCAGATTTTCTGGAGGTGCCATGCAACTATTCGTCGAACGTGTCGACGTTTGGGCGGCCACCATCGAGGACAAGCCGGGCGGTCTTGCGCATGTGTTGAACGCGTTGCGGGATGCTGGCGCTGATTTGCAATTCGTTGTCGCCCGACGCACGCCCGAAGCACCAGGCAAGGGGGTCGTGTTTGTCGCGCCGCTACAGGGAGACAAGGAGATCCGTGCAGCCACGCAGGCGGGATTCAATGCCACCTCGGGCGTGTACTCCATCCGTGTGATGGGACTGGATCAAGCAGGGATCATCGCAGAGCTGACCCAGCAACTGTCGGACGGCGGGATCAATCTCCGCGGCGTATCCGCTGCCGTGCTCGGCTCGCAGTTCATTGCTTATCTCGCGCTCGACTCGCAGGCCGACGCCGATAGGGCGATGGACATTTTGCAAAGGGCTTGACCAGCCGTTGTTGTCCCGTGTCTTAGCGTGCCTTCGCGCTTCGTCGTGCCATGTGCGGCAAGTACGGTGCGAGGGCAGGTGGATTGAATAGCTCGACGGTAATCGTTCACAGTTGAGTTTGGATGAAAAATAGACGCGTTGTGATAAGAATACTTATCCCAACAACGTCGATGCGAATGAACGTCGCTGTTGAACTCGCCGCCTGGCAGAGGGTCGGCCGGGATTCGTGAAATTTTCGCCAAAAAATCCATAACACAATGATTTGACGAATAAATTCTGAATCCCTGCCAACCTGGGAGAGCAGCGTTTCACCCGACGAACTTACCCTTTGCGTGCTTCGAATGCCTGATCAAACTGCCGAGCCCGCTGTACTTCGTCGCTGTGAAGGTAGGTCGACGTCGTCGAGATCGAAGCATGCCGCAGGTTATCGGTCTAGTTCTGTCTGGCTTAACTTCGGAAAGGATTACCTCGCTGACGGCTCCGCCATGCGTTGGCGTTGTGCGGCCTCCTTTACACGTCGCCGCGCGCCGCAGTCTCGCGGAAGCGGCCAAACGGATCGTGCAACGGCACCGATTGGTGCTGCATCGGGGTGGCGTCCCGGTAACGCAACAGCGCTGCCACTGCGCGCGCCGCAACCGAATACCCGAGTCCAAGCGCTCGTTCGGCCTCACGGTACGTCACGCCGTCCACCAGTACCGCGCGCGCCAGCACGAGGCCCCGCGCTGAAATCGGTCTGCCTCCGCGGCTGGGCCGTTGACGGGCAGCCACGGCCAAGGTGTCGAACTCGGCGGGCGTAAGCCGCGGCAAGTCCGCGTACGGCCGCTCGGTCGCGTCCTGAATCCCGCGCTGGTGATGTGGCTGCTGCCGCAGCGTGGGCAACGCGGACGCGGTTCGTGGCTTGCCGACAGGATGGTAGCGACCTGAGCGTTCAGGAACGCCGTCAGTTCCTTGTCCTCTCTCGTGTCGTCGGGGCGGCGAAGCACTGGACGGCTTGAACTCGAGTGCACTCTCATCAGAACTGGGCCGTCAGCTGAAACCCGAGAGTCACGCGAGCGGTCGGAAAGCCGGACGGCTTGTACACCGGCGTGCCGGCGAACAGGTCGTAGCCATAACCGCCGAAGCGTGTCGCGACGCTGCCCTTGACGCCTATCACCGCGCCGGCCAGTTGCGTGCCGACCAGCGCGACCGGCTGCGGGCCCCACACGCGCCCGTAGTCGAGGCCCGCGTAAGCCGCGAGCCCCGTCTGCCCGATCGGCGCCTGCAGCTCGTTTCGCCAGTAGAAGCCGCGTGCCGCGGCGAGCATCGTCTCGCCGTCGAAGCCGCGCACGGTGTAGCGGCTGCCAATCGTCAGGTCGTCGATGTAGTACAGCGTGTTGCCTGTGTACTGGCCGTGAAATGTCGTGACGTACCGAAACGGCTGCTGTGCGATCGCGAACGGCACCGACAGGTTCGCGTCGAGCACCGCCATCTTGTAGCGGTAGGTCGGACCGCCGTCGGCCGCCAGGCTGTCGTCCTGCGCGCCGAATGCGCCGATTCCCTGCCGGTACGCGAGCGTGCCGTCGAACTGCGCGTTGCCGAAGTAGTGCCGATCGGTCAGGCCGAACTCGATGAACGTGTTGTTGCGGCGCTGCTGCGGGATTTCGGTGTCTTCGATAAAACTCTGGCCGAAGCGGCGCGAGAGCCGGACCTGCGCGCCGAACACGTCGTTCTGGCTGCGCGACAGCACACGATTCAGCTTGAAATCGACGGTCTTCGAGTTGCCGCTTGCGATGAACGTCTGATTCACGCCGGCGATCTGCTGGTAATACGTGTTCGTGTACGCAGAAAGCGTCGCTGTCCAGTATCCCCACGGGATCGAATAGAAACCGTTCCAGCCGTGCGAGCCGAGGCGCTTGTCCCCGAATTCGAGATCCTGGCTCACGCCGATGTTGAAGATATCGTTCAGACCCAAGGGATTGTCGATGCCGAGCGACAGGTTGCCCTGTAGCCGGCCGGTCGCGCGCGTGCCCGAGTTGTCGATCGAGGCGACCACCGTCCAGGGCTTGCCGCGCTTCACGTCGAGCACGACGTCGCTCTCGCCCGGCACGTCGGCGGGGACGATCTGCATCGACACGTCCTGGCTCGAGACGCGTTTCATCTGCTCGAGGCCCTGCTCGAGGTCGCGCAGGTTCAACAGCTCGCCGTCGCGGGTCGGGAAGGCGGTTTTCCAGGTGCCGCGCAGCTTCTCGTCGGCGAAGCGCACGTGGCGGATCACGCCGGGGATCAGCGACAATTGCAGGGTGCCGGTCGACAGATCCTGTTCAGGCAGCAGCACGCGCGTCGTGACGTAGCCGCGCGCCAGGATAGCTTGCGACAGGCCCTTGACGAGCACGTCGAGGCCTTGTTTGCCGACGCACTGGCCGGCATAGTGATCGAGCCATTCGCGCGCGAAGGCGAAGCGGTCCATCGGCAATGCCGACGCACCTTGCGCTTTCACGGAAGCGGGCAGCGCGTCGGGCACGTCGAGCGAGAAATGATCGACGCGAAAGCAGGGCGACTCCGACGGCAGTGCCGGATACCCAGCACTCGCCGTCACGCCCGAACGCACCCCGGGCGCGGAGACCGCTCGTTCGCGCTCGCGCGCCTCTTCCTGCTGTCGGGTTTGCTGATCGTTGCCCGGAATGATCAAGCGGGGAGCTTCCTGCGCCGACACACTGGCCGCAATAAGCAGCAGTGCGGCGGCTGGATTCCCCCGGCGAATGGTTCTCATGTATTTTTATAAACTTGATTGTGAATGTCGACTACGTCACGCGCTTATTGGAATTTCAGGGTGTTACTTCCGCTTGACCTGATCTACACGCAGAACCCATCACCTCCGTTCTCCGTGCTACAACATTGCAAGAAGGTATGATCTCCCGAAGGTGAAGGCAGCAGCAAGGCCGACGCTCACTAACGCTCCAATAGTACTGAGTGCAGCCGGTTCGTTGTAAGCGAACCATGCAAACAGAAGTGGTGCCATGACCATCGTTGATTTTAACCAGTATAAAAATTTCGCTCTAAACGAATCCTCCAGATTTCTTCCAAAAAGAAAAAATGTAATTAGCAAGACTGCGAGAGCAATTATTACCGTGCCAACTTCCATCGTCATTTCCTCGGTCCCTTAATTTGATCCCAGGTATTTCTTATCCCCCACCAAGGGTTGGTGGATGGATCGAAAAATGGGTCCACCGATTGCGATAGTCCAGTCGCATTACCCAACGGAACACCAATTTGTTTTCCAGCGGCAATCGTTCCCGTCTTGGTCACGAAAAGAACGGCAGACTGCATTAGCGAATTTGTGCCGCCCGCCCATGTACCCAAAGCTTGCCCGTATATTCCGCCCAGTGCTCCCCCATAAAATCCACCGATAGTTTCAGCGGTTGTCAAGGGCTTCCCTGACAAAAAACTCAACCCGAGCGTTGTTGCCAATCCAGAAGCTGCCGCTTTACAAGCAGCGCCTCCCGATACCAAACAGGCAGTGACAGCAATCGCCGCCTTTCCGGTGCGCTCGTAAGCGAGATTCTGATTACGTAATTCTGCATCGGTCAGCCCTGTGTCAAGCTGCTGCTGCCCGGTGTTGTACGCGTCCTGGTTTGGTTTGATGTACTGGCTGTTGTAATCATGATTCGCATACTGAGGATCATTCTTGGGCCCGTCGTAATTCAGGCTTTGGCAACCAACAATGCTACGAATTTCCCAATCGTGTTTGCCGCCAGACGCTTCTGCTGTCTGCTCGTCGGAATTGCGCAGGATTTCAGCCACAATTCGCCCTTCGGCTTCCTGCACGCTGATTCCCAGCTTCTCTGCCACGATCTTCGCATCCTTTTTCGCCCGCGCGTATTCGTCCGGATGCAACTGCCGGTTGAAGCGATCCACGTTGTAGCCCGAGAACGCTCCCGCTTCACCGCCCACAGCGGCGCCCGCGCCCGTCGCAAGCGCGTTCGCCACGATGTTGCCCAGCGCCTGATTCATGTTGGCGTTGCCGGTCGGATCGCTGCCTGCGATCGCGCTGCTCAGCTCGTTCAGCTTGCCTGATGCGATCGACGCAATCGCCGCGCCGGCTGCGCCGCCAACCGCATTGCCGCCAGCCAGTCCCGTCACCAGCGCCGCGCCAGCACCTTGCATCAGCGCGCGGTTCGCTCCGCCTTCTTTCCACGCATCGACGCCTGCCTGGTCACCGTTGGCCGCCGCGTCCTTCATCATCTTGTCCGCGTAGTCCCCGATCCGGCGAGACACCGCCTCACCGGCCGCGCTCGCCGCTGCCATCATGTCCGCCTGTTTGGCCAGCAGATTCTGCATGTCGGGCAGTTTGGCAACCGTACCATTCGTGTTCGTCGTATCGCGGTTCAAGCTCGCCACATCCTGCTTCTGGTTCGCCGAATCCGTAATCGTGACCGTTCCGGCGCTGACGCCGCTCTTCGTCGTCGCACTGTCGCTGCCGCTGTCGTTCTGGCCGAGCATGGGCGCGGCACCACCGGCATTCTTGCCCGACGCGCTGCCGTGCGTACTGTAGTTCATCCCGCCGTCGCCGGTCGTCGCGCCCGCGCTGAAGCCGCTCGAGCTCGCATCGTAGTGCGACTGGTTCTGGATGTCGGAGAAGGAGAGGGAACCCGTCGTCAGCGAATTCTTCGACGCATCGGCGGCGCTCGCAATCAGCCCGCCTTTCAGGTCGGTATTGCCGGTGACGTTGATATTGAAGCCGCCGTCACCCGCCTGAATCCCGGCTTGTTCATTAACGCCCGCATAACTGCCCGACGCATTGCCCTTGCTCTGGCTGAAGCTCGCACTGGCGCCGCCCTGACTGATGCTGAAGCCGCCGCCAGAACTCGACTGATGCGCCGCGCTCGACATCGTATCCTGCACACTCGCGATGTTCAGATTCCCGCCCACATCGGCGTTCACCTGATTACCCTTCACGTTCGAGCCGATGATATTCGTATCGCCGCCCGAAATGATCGTCACGCCGTTTGCCGCGTTCACGTGACTGTTGTTCTGCGTGGCCAGATCGCTGTTGCCATCGCCGTTGGCCTTCGACATCGCCGCGGAAACACCAAACCCGCCCGTGCCGACCGACACACCCACGCTCGCGCTCTTCGACTCGTTCGTGCTGCGCGTCGAGTCGGTGTCCGTCGTATTGACGATATTGACCTGATTTTTCGCCGCAAGAATCACATCGTTCGCGTTCACGTTAGAGCCGGCGATCGTCATATTGCCGCTGCCCGGCTTACCGTTGCCGGTCGCCGCAAACGCGGCTGTTCGAAGAGTGGTTTTCATAACGGATTTCGTCGCCGCTTTTAACGGACGTAGTCGAGTTCTAATTCAGTTTCGATTGAAACTAACAACGGACCCGGCATATTGCCGGGCCCGTTTTTAAGACTACCGACCTGATCTCTTCTTTTCAGTGAACCAAGTCACCGTGCCCGCGAAAAAACTGAACACAACTACAAACACAGCCATTCGCTCGACTCGATTCCACGTTGGCAATCGATATGGAATGTCGTGAAGCAACCATTGCAATGCAGGACCGGCGGCAAGTTCTGAGATGGAAACGCCAATTCCCATAATAGTGAGCCAAAGCAACACGTTGTATACCCAGCGAAACCATTCAAAGCTGGTCTTGGGACTCATTTCTTTGCAGCTCCGTCAAGCCCGTTCTGTACCGTTGCGCCTGCTTTCTCTTGCACCACACCTCCCAAAATACCGGCCGCCCACGATGGAATCATACTCGGCGGAACATATTTCGATATCCCCAAGCCAAGGTTCTGCCATTCCTGTCGATACCATGGATTGAGGAATTTATTCAAACCAGACTCAGCTCCCGCACCCAGGGGATACCCAAACGCCGTTCCCACAGCAGCCCCCGCCATCGCCGAATTCGGGTTTTGCCCTTGCATAGCCGAACCCGTCAGCGCACTACCAACTCCCGTCATGAACACCGGAACAAATTTCATCCCCGTGGAAGCTGCACCCGTCGCGCCTGCCAACGCAAAGCTCGTCCAGTCAAACGGCTGATTGCCCATCAGTTGGACACCTCCATTAGCCCCCAATCCGAGCAGCCCGCCTACGCTCACCATTCCTGCCGACGCGAGCGGACCACCTGTTACCAAACCGAGTCCGATCTTGTGCTCGCCGGTCTGCACCGCACCGAGATCCCAGTTGCCGCCGACGTTCATGCCGAGATTGCCACCAACCGACAGGTCGACGGCAGCGTCGGATACCCGGCACTCGCCGTCACGCCCGAACGCACCCCGGGCGAGGAGACGGCGCGCTCGCGCTCGCGCGCCTCCTCCTGCTGTCGCGTTTGCTGGTCGTTGCCCGGAATTACCAGGCGCGAAGCTTCCTGTGCAAACACACCGGTCGCAACGAAGGTGGCGGCCGGTAGGAGCGACAGTCGCAGAGCAATTTTCATTTTGACTTGTCAGCGTCTTCGTTGTCGTTCGTTTTGTAGCTATCTCGCGCCTTCTTGTAGCTGCGGTCGAAGGGCTTAATCTTCAGCATATGTGCTCGACTGGAAATCCCTCCAAGCGCCATTGTCGCAAAACCAAGGAGAAATGCCCCTGCCCTGATCCAGCGGGGTATTTGGTCGAGCCCAAGTCCTGCCAACGCCAAGGCTAAGCCCGTCAGAAAAAGCACAACTCTTAGCCATCCTGCGAAATTACCGTCCTCGATCAATCTCATTTCTTTTCCTTGTTGGCACTCGGACCAAAAATCGAATTCAATTGCTGGCCGATCCAGTTTCCGACCGTTGTTGAGACCGGTTGCTTCTTGATAGCTTCGGACGCTCCATTGATGACCAACGATGCGATCGGCACCTTGTCTCCGATCACCTGACCTTGTGCTCGCCGGTCTGCACCGCACCGAGATCCCAGTTGCCGCCGACGTTCATGCCGAGATTGCCACCAACCGACAGGTCGACGGCAGCGTCGGATACCCGGCGCTCGTCGTCACGCCAGAACGCACCCCGGGCGCGGAGACTGCACGTTCGCGCTCGCGCGCTTCTTCCTGCTGTCGGGTTTGTTGGTCGTTGCCCGGAATGACCAATCGCGGTGCTTCCTGCGCCGACACACCAGTCGCGATAAGCAGCAGTGCTACCGCAACAGAATTCCCCCGGTGAATAATTCTCATATGTTTTTCTAGAAAAGTGATCGCATACTACGAATGGGTCGTGCATGCTATCGATGCATCACCTTCAATCGATCTGTGTGAAAACATCAATCCGGCTCGCCCCGGCAGATTGATGCAACAACGTCTATTTTTCAAGGGAGCATAAAAACCCACTGCGATCTCAAGAGATTCGCCAATGCCGAAAAAACCAGGCTTACTCCCGCTGAAATGGCGAGGCTAATATTCGGCTCCATGTACGATACCCATAAAATCAATGCCACCCACAAGAATGCGGTTGATTTAAGCCAATACAAAAATTTTTCCTTTCTTGATTCGACTTTTCTTGCGCCGAACATAAGCCATGTCACGAACATCGAACCCAGAGTAATAAAAACAACCCCTATCCCGAAGTTCATTATTTCTTAACTCCAAAGTTTTCCAAAGTGTTCTTGAACCCCCACCACGAATTCGTTGCCGGATCAACCAGCGGATCGACCGACCCACCTAGTCCAGTAGCATTTCCGAGCGGAATTCCAGTCTGCTTGCCTGCGTATGTAGGAGCAGCCTTGGTTGCGCCCAGCACAGCTTTTTCAATCCATCCACTTGCTTCTCCGGCCCATGCACTTAGGTTAGCGCCATAGATTCCACCGAGTCCTCCACCGAGAAAGCCGCCGATAGCCTCTGCCGTGGTAACAGGCTTACCCGTAGCGTAATTGATCAAACCAGTGATTCCAAGCCCAGTCACCGCTGCTTTACATGCAGTACCTCCAGAAACTATACAAGCGGTCGCCGCAATCGCGGTTTTTCCAGTACGCTCATATGCGATATTCTGATTACGCAATTCTGCATCGGTCAGCCCTGTGTCAAGCTGCTGCTGCCCGGCGTTGTACGCGTCCTGGTTTGGTTTGATGTACTGGCTGTTGTAATCATGATTCGCATACTGAGGATCATTCTTGGGCCCGTCGCAATTCAGGCTTTGGCAACCAACAATGCTACGAATTTCCCAATCGTGTTTGCCGCCAGACGCTTCTGCTGTCTGCTCGTCGGAATTGCGCAGGATTTCAGCCACAATTCGCCCTTCGGCTTCCTGCACGCTGATTCCCAGCTTCTCTGCCACGATCTTCGCATCCTTTTTCGCCCGCGCGTATTCGTCCGGATGCAACTGCCGATTGAAGCGATCCACGTTGTAGCCCGAGAACGCCTCCGACTCCCCACCCACGGCGGCGCCGGCCCCAGTCGCAAGCGCGTTCGCCACGATGTTGCCCAGCGCCTGATTCATATTGGCGTTGCCGGTCGGATCGCTGCCGGCGATCGCGCTGCTCAGCTCGTTCAGCTTGCCCGATGCGATCGATGCAATCGCCGCGCCGGCAGCGCCGCCTACTGCGTTGCCGCCAGCCAGTCCGGACACCAGCGCCGCGCCCGCGCCTTGCATCAGTGCGCGGTTCGCTCCGCCTTCCTTCCACGCGTCGACGCCTGCCTGGTCGCCGTTGGCCGCCGCGTCCTTCATCATCTTGTCCGCGTAGTCCCCGATCCGGCGAGACACCGCCTCACCGGCCGCGCTCGCCGCTGCCATCATGTCCGCCTGTTTGGCCAGCAGATTCTGCATGTCGGGCAGTTTGGCAACCGTACCATTCGTGTTCGTCGTATCGCGGTTCAAGCTCGCCACATCCTGCTTCTGGTTCGCCGAATCCGTGATCGTGACCGTTCCGGCGCTGACGCCGCTCTTCGTCGTCGCACTGTCGCTGCCGCTGTCGTTCTGGCCGAGCATGGGCGCGGCACCACCGGCATTCTTGCCCGACGTGCTGCCGTGCGTGCTGTAGTTCATCCCGCCGTCGCCGGTCGTCGCGCCCGCGCTGAAGCCGCTCGAGCTCGCGTCGTAGTGCGACTGGTTCTGGATGTCGGAGTAGGAGAGGGAACCCGTCGTCAGCGAATTCTTCGACGCATCGGCGGCGCTCGCAATCAGCCCGCCTTTCAGGTCGGTATTGCCGGTGACGTTGATATTGAAGCCGCCGTCACCCGCCTGAATCCCGGCTTGTTCATTAACGCCCGCATAACTGCCCGACGCATTGCCCTTGCTCTGGCTGAAGCTCGCACTGGCGCCGCCCTGACTGATGCTGAAGCCGCCGCCAGAACTCGACTGATGCGCCGCGCTCGACATCGTATCCTGCACACTCGCGATGTTCAGATTCCCGCCCACATCGGCGTTCACCTGATTGCCCTTCACATTCGAGCCGATGATATTCGTATCGCCGCCCGAGATGATCGTGACGCCGTTTGCCGCATTCATATGACTGTTGTTCTGCGTGGCCAGATCGCTGTTGCCGTCGCCGTTGGCCTTCGACATCGCAGCGGAAACACCGAACCCACCCGTGCCAACCGACACGCCCACGCTCGCGCTCTTCGATTCATTCGTGCTGCGCGTCGAGTCGGTGTCCGTCGTATCGACGATATTGACCTGATTTTTCGCCGCAAGAATCACATCGTTCGCGTTCACGTTAGAGCCGGCGATCGTCACATTGCCGCTACCCGGCTGCCCGTTCCCCGTTGCCGCAAATGCCACCGTTCCGCCCGCATTCACGTTCGAGCCGCGATTCGTCACGCTGTTCTCGGTAAATGCACTCTTGCTATGGCTGCTGCCGACGCTGACCTCGACCTTGAACTGCGGCGTCTCGCCAGCCCCCAGCGATCTAACCAGATCGCCTGCGGCTACGTTTGCATCCCACGCCGCGCTGGCCGCGGCCATCCCGTGCAGCGCCGCTGCACGGCCATCCTGGCTATTACTGGACGCACGCGATTGACCCACCGCATTCGACACCGCGTCGATTACCGGCGCCTTCAGCGCCAGCGTCAGGCCGCTCTTCGACACTTCCTGCGTCTCTCCGCGGTGGTTCGTGTCCTGCGCGGCGTCGATCGTCACGTTTGCGCCAGTGCCGCTGAGATTCTTCGCTGCGATCAGGTCGCTTCCCGTCACGTGCAGGTCGTTTCCAGCGGTGATGCTGATGTTGCCCTTCAGCGAACCGATCGAACTGGCGTTGTTCGACACCTCGGTCGTCTGACTGGTCGTCTTCAGCGAACTGCTGCCGATCGACACAGACAGGCCACCGCCCGACATCAGCCCGGACTCCTTCTTGTCGTAGTAGCTCGACGACTGCAAGGTATCCTGCGACGTCGTAACCGTCACGTTACGCGCGGCCGTGAGTGCAACGTCGTTCGTTCCGACGATGGTACTGCCCTGAACATTGACGTCCTTCCCACTGACGATGTTCACACCGTCCGCTGATACGAGACTACCCTGATTCAGCGTCATCGTCTGGTCGATCCCGCTCGCGACCTTCACGCCGCTCACGACGTTGCTGTGGCTATGCGTCTCGTGTGAGTTCAGCTCATGCGTTTCGGTCGCCGCGCCGATATTCACGTTGCCGGCCGCCAGCAGGTTCGCGTTGCCCTTGTCGAGGCTAATCGCACTGCCGTTTACGGTAATGTCCTTGCCCGACACGATATTCACCGTGTCGCCGCCCTTGAGCGTCGTCCCGGTCAGTGCTTGATCCAACGTATGCAGCGTCTCCGCATAGCTGCCGTGACTGTCGCTGCCCGAACTGTTGCTGTTCACAGTCGAGGTCGCGGTTGCGGCGCCGAGCGTCACGTTGCCCTGCGCCGCGATCGTGCCACCCTGGCCGAGGTCGATCTGTGCGCCCTTGGCGGTAAGATCGCCGCCAACGCCGATCAGTGAAGCGCCGCCAACCTGCACCGAGCTGCCGGTCACTTTGTTGATGTCGGTATTCGACACGCCGTTCGCGCGCTGCACGATCTTGTGCTCGCCGGTCTGCACCGCGCCGAGATCCCAGTTGCCGCCAACATTCATGCCGAGATTGCCACCAACCGACAGGCTGCCCGCGTTCTGCTGGAAGTTGCCGCCGGTCACGATCGACGCGTCGCCTGCGACGTCGAGTTTGGCGGTCGGCCCGAGCGTGGTCACCACGCTCGTCGCGCCGTCGCGGCTCACCCGCGTGTTCGTCTTCGTCGCCGTATCGAGAATCAGGTCTTTCCCGGCATCCAGCTGCAGGCTGCCGGCCTTCACATTGGCCGACGTCAGGTCGATGTTGTTCTCGGTCTTCAGCGACATCAGCCCGCCGCTTTGCAGCGCGCCGAATGCGTTGTCGATCTGCTTGCCCTGAATTGCCAGCGTTTTGTCCGCCTTGATCGTGCCGCTGTTCGTGAATGACTGTGCGTTCTGGAAATCGATGTTCGTCGCGCTAATCAACGGTCCGTCGATGTTCTGCTGGCTGGCCTTCGCGAGATACACGACGGGCACCAGCACCGACTTGCCGTCGACCACGCGCGTCTCCATCATGATCACGTTGCTGGTCAGCTTCGACAGCTGTTCCGCCGACAGGCTCGCGCCGATCGGCAGATCAAGCGACTTCGACAGATCCGCGCCGGCCGCCATCAGCGACTGATACATGGTCTGCAGGTCTGCGTACGGCCCAAGCACCGCCTTGCCGGTCAGCGCGGTCACTTCGTTGCGCACAAGCTGCTGCTCGTAGAAACCGTCGCCGAGGCGTTTCGGGATGTGCGTGAGGTCGACGCCGAGCTGACCGAAGAAGTAGTCGCTCGAGATGAAATTCTTCTGGTTCGTGAACGCCGGGTTCGTCTCGATCACGTAGCTCGCATTCGGCGCAGTCGTCGGCTTGAACAGGCCGCCCTGCGGAATGGTGAGGTTGTTCAGGACGTTCAGCGCCGTCGCGCTGGCGATGATCGGGTCGACCGGCGCCGACGGACCGCCATGCACTGCCGACGCCCCCGATTTCGCACCGCTCGCGCTACCGCTCAGGTTGCCAGGCGTCAGGCCGGGCACCGACTGCCCGGGCAGCAGACCGAGTGACGGAATCGATGCATTACCCGCCGTGTTGTTGACACTGACGCCCGTTCCCGAAATCGTGCCGTTCGAACTCAACGTCGAGTCGTAGCCCGGCAGCTTGTAATCCTTGATCGACGCCGGTGCCGCCTGCGTATAGCCGCCCGGGCGACTGCCGACGAACGGCGCGTTGCCGAACGGCAGTTGCCAGTCGTGCTCGGAATTGTCGTAGTTGTTGTAGTGATACTGCCCCGAGTAGGAGACTGTCACGCCCGGCAGTTTTTGCCCGGACGCCACCCAACCGTCCGCGTCGTAGTGCGACGGAATCTTGATGTCGCCGACTGCCGCGATATTGCTCCAGTAATTCTGCAGCGTGCCGACCGACGACGCGTCGATGTTCCCGCCCGACACGATCTGGCCGGCCGCACTGATGCCTGTCACGGTCGTCGCCGTCGCGCTGTCCGCGTAGTAGGTCGTGAACTGATACGTGCTGTTCCACTGACCGCCGTGGGGCGGCTCGGTGTAGACGCCGCCGATGCTGTCCGGATCCTTCACGCCGATCTGGCCCGTGCGGCCGCTGATCGGAATCCCGAACTGCCCGAGCAGCGATGGATCGATCGAACTGGTCGAGGTCGTCATCACGCGGCGTGTGTTCGTGATCTTGTCGGCGTGCAGCTCCATGTTACCGCCCGACTGGATCAGCGCCGACGCGTTGTTCACCAGCGCCGCGTTCCTGTAGTTACCGCTCGAGTCCTTGCCGCCCGCCAGCACGACCTTGCCCATGCCGAAGATGGCGGTCGTGGCCATCGTATCGGCCGCGCTCGTGTCGTCGCGGTTCTCGATGTCGTGCGCGAGGAGCTCGAGCGTGCCGTTGCTGTCCGATGCGCCAATCAGCGCGGTCGGTCCGAGGTTCGAGATCGTACCCGTTGCGTTGAGTGACGCGCTGGCACCCACGAGTGCACCCGTATTGGTCAGGTTGGCCGATTGCGTGTGCAGCAGGCCGCCAGCCGTCAAGGCACCGACGTTCACGATATTGCCCGCATTGACACTCAGGTCGTTGACAGACTGCAGGTTCGCATTGTTCGTGAAGGTGCCGGGCAGCGTGAAGGTGAGATCGTGCCCGACGTTGAACTGCGTGTCGGCCGCCGCCGTGTAATCGCCCTGCAGGTTCACGTTCGCGTCATGCGCGGCGCTGTAGGTGCCACCGCCTTGCAGCGTCGCCGCCGTCACCGTCAGGTCGTGCGTCGAGCTGATTTGCCCGCTCGCGTTGGTGATCGCGCCGCTCGTCGTCACGTCGACATTGCCGCTCGAGTTCGCGACATTGCCAATGGTGCCGCCGCTGTTGTCGAGGGTATTGCCCTGGACATGCAGCGCAGCGCCGCTGAGCTGGCCGCCCTGCGTGTTGCTGATCGACGCCGCGCTGACCGTCACGTCGCCGTTGCCGGTGATGGCGCCCATGCCCGATACGCCGCCGGCGTGGCTGTTCGTGATCTGGCTGCCGCCCTGTACGGTCATCTTGCCGGCGCCGAGGTCGACAATGGCGCCGTCCGCATTGTTGATCGAGGCCGATTGAATGTTGAGCGTACTGGCATCGCCCGCGGTCGATTGCCCGGCCTGAATGTGGCCGCTGCGGTTCGACAGAGCGCCGCCGCTCGTCAGCGAGAACGAGGTATCCGACCGCAGCAGTCCCTGCGCGTTGTTCACGTCGCCCGAAATCGTGGCGTTGATGCCGCGTTGCGCCGCCAGGATGCCGCTCGCATTGTTCCAGCTGCTGGCGTTGACGACGGCTTGCCCCTTCGTCACGATGGTGCCCGACGCGTTGTTCAGCGCGCTGGCTCCGTTGCCCGGTGCGATTGTCAGCGTGCCCGCGCCGGCATGCGTAATGGTGCCGCCCGCGTTGTTCAGCTCGGCCGGCGTGAGCGTCAGGTCCGTACTGTTGGTCTGGATTACGCCGGCGGCCGAGTTGTCGAGCGTGCCGATGACGTTCATGCCCATCGCCGACGAACCGTACTGCGTGATGGTGCCGCCGCGGTTCGCGAGGGTCGCGGCTGTCAGCGTGAGCTGGTTCGCTTCGAGTTTGCCGCTGCTGTTGTCGAGCGTCGAATCGGCCGTGACCGACAGGTTCGGCGCGACGATCGAGCCACTCTGGTTCGTCATCGAACCCGTGTGGATCGTCGCGTTCGTGCTGGCGCCGATCTGACCGCTGTCATTCGCCAGCGTACCGCTGGTGACGCTCACGTCCGTGTTCGACAACAGCTTGCCGCCTGCATTGTTCAGCGTGCCGGCGACGGTTGCCGCCAATCCGTTCTGCGCGCTGATCGAGCCCGACGCGTTGTTCAGCGTGCCGGTTTGCGCGACGACTCGGCCGTTACTCGCGATCGAGCCGCCGACGTTTGATAGCGAGCCGGATTGGCTACCGAGCGTCAGCGCGCCGGTGCCGGCATGGGTGATGGTGCCGCCGTCGTTCTTCAGCACTGCTGGCGCGAGCGTCAGGTCGGTGCTATTGGTCTGCAGCGTGCCGCGGCTGGAATTGTCGAACGTGCCCGACACGTTGACGGCCATTGCGCCGGCGCCGGTCTGCGTGATGGTGCCGCCGTGGTTCACGACATCGGTTGCGTTCAACGAGACCTGAGCAGCCTGCACGGTGCCGGCGCTGTTGTCGAGCGTCGTGCCGCTGAGCGTCGCCGTCTGGCCGACAATCGAACCACCGCTGTTCGCCAGGTGCGCGTCGGCATCGACCACGACGGCCTGGGCGGCCTGCAGCGTGCCGCTACCGTTGTCGACCGACTCGCCCGCAACACGCAGATTCGTATTGGACGTGATCGCGCCGCGGTTGACAACGTTTGCGCCCTGGACCGACACGTCACCGTTGCCGCCGATGACGCCGCCTTGCGCACCGTTTGCCGTCGTACCCGCCGCGTTCGTCAGTTGACCGGTTGCGCTCAGCGTCAGCCCGTCACCGTTCAGCGAAGTGATCCGGCCCGCCGTGTTGTCGATCGTGATCCCGTCGACCGACGCGTGCCCGGCGCTCTGGATCGTGCCTTGATTGTTCGCGATGGCGCCACCGCGCACGTCCGCCGTGCTTTCGGAGACCAGTTCGCCGGACTGGTTGGCAACCTGGCCGGCCACGTTGACCGACAGCGGGCCTTGCGACGAGACCTTGCCGCCCTGGTTCGAGAGGCTGCCGCCGGAAAGCATGGTGCTGCCGCCGCTCGACAGGCTGCCGTGATCGTTGATCACCGTGCCCGACGCGTTCGCCGAGACAGCCCCTTGGGCGCTCGTCGTCGCGTTTGCGAGATTCACATCGCCGGCTGTCGCGCTCAGCGACAGATTGCCGTTCGCCGCGGTCTGGCTACCGGAGAGATTCACGTTGCCGCCGGTCAGCGACGCATTGCCGCCCGCGACGTTCTGGCCGGTCGCGCTCAGCTGGCCCGACGCCGTCACGTTCAGATCGCCGCCGCGTCCGACGGAGCCGTCGTTGTTCACGCCCGCGCCGAGCGTGCCCGTCGAGTTGACGCTGCCCGCGTTCACGGTCGTATTCTGTTGCGCGGCGAGTGTCCCGGTGTTCGTCAGATCGGCGGCGGTATTCACCGACGCCGACTGTTGCGCGTATGTCGTGCCGCTGTTCTGGATGCCACCGGCAGCCGACAGTGCGAGGTTGCCGCTCGCCGTGGTCTTGCCCGTCAGCAAGAGCCGGCCGTTCGACTGCAGCGTCAGGTCACCGGCCTGTGCGGCGATGGTACCGGCGTTGGCCACTCCCACGCCGTTCTCGTTCGAGGCGAGGACGATTCTATTGCTATACATGCCGCCCAACTGGCTCACGTCGATCGCGACCGCCGGAGCGGAGCCGTCGCCGGCGATCGGTGTCGCGGCAAGCGTGTCGCGATTGACCTGGGACGCGCCTGCGATCACGTTCAGGTTCTTCGCATAGATGGCGGAATTGACCTGTACAGCGCGGGCGATAAGGTCCACCTGATCGGTACCGGTTGCGTTCAAGCCGGCGCCCGAGACGGTCACGAGCCCGCGGTTGACGTTGTATCCGGCGAGCGAACCATCGGCGCCGTAGTACGGCACGCCGGTCGTCAAGGTCGCGCGGCTGGTATTCAGGAAGGTTCCGCCGTCCACGAAGATCCCGGACGGATTCGCCAGGATGAGCTCCGCGCGAGCGCCTGCGATCTCCAAAGCGCCGCGAACTTGAGAGGGGTTCGGACTGTTGACCTGGTTGACGATGATCCGTGCGGCCTGCCCGGCGCCGTAATTCGGATTGCCGTTGATCCAGCCCGCCTGCTGGGTCTGGACCATCGTGGCCGAGTTGTTCAGGATTGCGCCAGCGCGCTGTACGTCGAACTGGTTGTAGGTGTTGACCGATACGCCTGCACTCGAGGGACGCGCCACGTTGACCTGAGGCAAGCCGTTCGGCGTCTGGATCACATGCGTGCTGGTGCCCGGCGTCGGAACGATCTGCGCATCGGACAGGGCAGGCAGCATGCCGAACGCGGCAACGCCCGCGACTACGGCGCGTGTGCCCGACATCGATGAGCGCCGCCGTGCGCGCGCCTCACCGGTTGCCGATTTGCCCTCAGCCGTCGCCGTCTCCGCAACGGCCACCACCATACCCCGAAGCCTGGAATACACCAGGCGATGCGTATTTTTGTTCATTCTTGCCGACGCGGCCCGCGCCTATTCGTTGGATTATTTTGCGCGAGCTTACTAAATCCCCGAAAGACGACTGTCAACAATTTCCAAGCCGTTGACGGAAAAAGACAAATTCCGGTTTTCAGACGCGTCCGATTGACGAGGCACGTTGCTGGCGTGCAGCGGAAAGCCGAACGAAAAAAAGCCGACGCAAACGCGTCGGCTTGAAAATGTTCCAGTAGGTCGGGGAACCCGGCCAGAACCTGAGAGGCCGGCATCATCCCATACGCGGCAACCCGATGTCTCCGGCGTCGCCTTCGGCGTCATTCAGCAGCAACGCCGCCGCGCTACTAGCCCGATCGCCGCCGACGCTACAAACACATCGAGTCACTGTTTCGCGCAAGCATCGATTGGTCCTTGATCGAGCGGCATTTCCCGGACATGCTCCGCGTCGCGATCTCAATCAAGGCCGGCCGAATGATGCCCTCGACGATCCTGCGACGGCTTGGCTCTGGGAGTGTGAAGAACAAGCTGTACTTCGCGTTTCGCGAGCTCGGTCGCGTGATCCGGACGATGTTCCTGCTGCGCTACATCAACGACCCGGAGATGCGCCAAACGATTCACGCGGCGACCAACAAGAGCGAGCAGTTCAACGACTTCTCGAAATGGCTGATGTTCGGCGGCGAAGTCATTGCGGAAAATCTCCGGCACGAGCGGCGCAAGGTCATCAAATACAACCAGCTTGTCGCGAACATGGTGATCCTCTACAACGTGCAATGGATGTCGAGGACGCTGAAAGCGCTGCAGGAGAAGGGGCATCCCGTCGACGCCGACGTACTGCAGGCGCTGTCGCCGTATCGCCGCGACCACATCAATCGGCTCGGGTCATATCTGCTGGACCTTCATCGCAAAGCTCCGCCGCTCGACCCGTCAATATATTTTTCGTTTAAATCAGCCGCTTAAGTACTTTTTGGCGAAAATTTCGCGAATCCCGGCCGACCCTCCGGCATGTTCGGTCGGAAGGGGCGGCGCTGCGGTAGCGAGGTGCGTGACGCGCGCGCGTCGAAGTCCCGGACGAGATCGGAGCAGGATGCAGGGCGGACGCCGCCTGCGCGTCCCTGCTCAATCGCGCGTCCGCCGAAGCGCGCGCCCCATCTCGGCGATCGGCATCGCCGAGATCGAATTCAGCAACCGCGTCTCGCCGGCGTCCGGGCGCGCGATTGCCCGCACGTCATCGAGCGTCTGCGCGACGTGGCGATCGAGCGGTTCGAGAAAGCGCCTCAGCTCGCTCTCCGCCGCCTTGTCCCTGAGCCCGATTGCCTGTCCGAACGCGATCAGCGCATCCACATCGATATCGACAAATCGCGTCGCGGTGCCGAGCGGCATCGTCAGTTCGCAGTGCGGCCAATGATCGCCACGATGGTCGGGCCGGTGCGTCGGCGTGTGATACACGACCGTGCTGACGATGTCATAGAACGGCGCAAGCCGGTAACCGCGCGCGTCGACGAAGAACGACAGGTTCTTCAGGTGCGCGTCGGCATTGCCGACCACCACGTTGAACACGGTCCAGCGGAATACCGACAGGCGTGCCAGCGCGCGCGTGCTGGTGCGGTCGATCGCGCGGGCAAGCTCCTGCGCATTCGCGCGCTGGTACTTGAAGCCGCGGTCGTAGTTGAGCAGCTGCATCGCGTCGATCGTATGCACGCGCCCGGCCGGCGCCGACGCGACGTCGCGGTCGAACCGGTCGATCACGTAGCACGCGGATGGCGCGCGCAGGAAGTGCACGTCGGGCACGTCGAGCCCCATCCGCTTCGCGAGCTTCATGCAGAAGAATTCGTTGATCGCCGAGTGCGGGTAGCCGGCCGCGCGCATGTCCGGCTTGAGCAGGTGCATCGACGGCTCGCTGCCGACCGGCTCGTACAGCGTGTAGTCGGATGCGTTGCCGCGAAGCACCACCAGCAGCTTCTGCTGCGCGCCGGCCGCCGACATGCGCTTGGGTGCGGTGGCCGTCAGCGCGCGCTCGGGCATTGCCTGGATCCGACGTTCGAGCTCGTCGAGCGGCAGTGGCTGCAGGCTGCCGGGCGCTTCCTGTTCGCCGTCGGCCAGCAGCGTCAGCGCGCCGGCCGATTCGCGCCCGAAGTACGCGAGCAGGCCCCACGCGTCGGCGGCATCGACCTTCGCCTCGCGCGCGAGCGACGTGCGCATGCCTTCCTCCGGCAGCAGGTTGTCGAAGAACCACTGGACCGGGCGATCGGTAGACGTATCGGTGAAGGTGCCGGCGCGCAGCGCGAACGCCGGCGACAGCGGGTAGGCGGTCGGGGACGCGAGCCATTGCGGGTCGTACGCGAACGACCAGATGCCTTTGTCGTCGGTCAGCGTGCCCATGCGCTCGCCGTTGGCGGAGGCGATCAGCGTTCTAGCCGCCATGGCTGCTCCTGCGGCGTTGCGCGGCCTTCAGCGCGGTGGCTTCCGAAATCTCGACCGACGACTCGGCGTACAGGCGCACGCCCAGCTCGCCGAGCAGCATCATGACCTTGCCGATTTGCGCGGTCGGCTTGCCGGCTTCCACCTGGCTGATGAATTTCGGCGACAGCCCGGTCGCGTTCGCGAGTTCGTCGCGCGTGAACCCCTGCTGGAGCCGCGCCGCGCGGATGAGGTGGGCGAGCGCGCCGATCGTGTCGACGGACTGGGACTCCGACATGACGTTCTCCGTACTTCGTATCTGATCGGGAACAGTATTGCACAACTCGACGGCCTGAGCAGCATTTCGTATCCGTACAGGAACGAAAGTCCAGTAAAAGGACTCGGAACATCGTTTCGTACCCGAACGGGAACAAAAGCTCGTAGAGCTGTATGTTGAAACCGCCTTCGTATCCAATCGAATACGAAAAAGTGTCGAGCCGGCCAGGCCGGCGAGGACGCATGGCGCCGACGGTTATCCGCCGGCGGCGATCACGGTCAGTGGGCCAACGTCGTCGTCGACGGCCCGCGCGGCGCGCGTCCGTCATTCCACAAACAGGTCGGGCCCGAACCTTGCGCCCCGCAAGCGCCGCCCGCGGCCGCACCGCGACGTGTCACACATGACGAATTGGGAGGGAGGCGCGCATGGAGCCGATGCCGGTCGTACTTCAGTGGGATGCGGTCCTCGTCAGGATCGCCCTCGCGCTGGTCGCGGGCGGGCTGATCGGTCTCGATCGCAGCGAATCCGGCAAGACGGCCGGGCTGCGCACGACGATCCTCGTCTGCCTTGCCGCGTGCCTGTCGATGCTTCAGGTCAATGCGTTGCTGCTGCAGGCCGGCAAGCCGCAGGGCGCGTTCTCGGTGCTCGACCTGATGCGCCTGCCGCTCGGCATCCTGACCGGGATGGGCTTTATCGGCGGCGGCGCGATCCTGCATCGCGACGGCCTCGTATCCGGCGTGACGACAGCCGCGACGCTGTGGTTCGTGACCGTGGTCGGTCTGTGCATCGGCGGCGGACAGTTGTCGCTCGGCGCGCTCGGACTCGTGCTCGGACTCCTCGTCGTGTGGCCGCTGCGGCTGGTCGAGCAGCGCGTGCGGCGCGTCAGGACGGCACTGATCACGATCGAGTACGAATTCGGCTCGCCGGCGCGCGAGCGTCTGACGACCGGGCTGCGCGACGCTGGCTTCGCGTGCCGCACGCGCGGTTTTCGCGAAACGGCCGCGCGTGCGGCGCGCGAAGAGGAACTGTTCGTAGCGTGGCGCGAACCGACCAATGCCGATGCGATGCTGCCTCAATTGATCCGGATCGCCGAATTGGCTGGCCTGACGTCGATCCGTTATTCCGCGGAGAACTGAGCCGCACGACGCTTTCCGAGCGTAGGTTGGCTGCGTGCCCGGTGTCCCGTGCCCCGTTCAGCGTCCGGCTTCCGCTCCGGCGCCGTCGTGCGAATCGCCGTTCGGGTTGGGCGGGCTCATCGCGAGATGAAGTGCGGCCGGGTCGACCGGTTTCACGAAATGCTCCAGAAACCCGGTCGCGAGACAGCGTTCGCGATCCGCGTTGCGGCCATAGCCGGTCAGCGCGAGAAAGATGCACGGCGTGACTTCGTTGATCGCCTTCAGCCGCCTCAGCAGTTCATAGCCGTCCATCACCGGCAGCCCGATGTCGAGGATCGCGACGTCGGGACGGTAAGCGCGGTACGCGGCCAGCGCGGTCACCGGGTCGTGCACGACGGCGACTTCGTGACCGGCCTCGCGCAGCCATTGCGCGAGTGTCGACGCGGCATCCTCGTTGTCGTCGACCAGCATCACGCGCCGGCCGGTGCGGCCCGGCGCCATGTCGCGGATGCCGTGCGGCGGCTGCGGCGCGGCCATTGCCACGGCTTTCGGCCGGTACTCGGGCAGTGAGATCGTAAACGTGCTGCCGCAGCCGGGTCCGGCGCTGTCCGCGCGCACCGTGCCGCCGTGCAGGGTGACGAGACTGCGCACGAGCGCGAGGCCGATACCGAGGCCGCCGTGCGCCTGCTTCGCGTCGCCGTCGAGCCGGTAGAACGGCTCGAAGATGCTGTCGAGGCGGTCGCGCGGAATGCCGGCGCCGTTGTCGCTTACCTCGACGAGCGCGGTGCCGTCGGCGCCGCGGGCCGCGCGCACCGTGATGTCGCCGCCCGGCAGCGTGTATTTCGCCGCGTTGGTCAGCAGGTTCGCGACGACCTGCGACAGCCGCACCGAGTCGCCGTGGCAGCGCGCGTCCGGATCGGTGTCGACATGCAGGCGGTGACGGCGCTGCTCGAACAGCGGGCTCGCGACCTCGACCGCGCGGTCGACGATGTCCGCGAGCTGCACGGGTTCCTTCTTCAGCGTGATCTTGCCGCGCGTGATGCGCGACACGTCGAGCAGATCGTCGATCAGCCGGACCATGTGATCGAGCTGCCGCTGGATGATCGCGATCTCGTTCGGCGTCGCCTGGCCGTCGCGATGGCGGATCAGCTCCAGCGCGAGCGAGATCGGCGTCAGCGGATTACGCAGCTCATGGCCGAGCACCGCGAGAAACTGATCCTTCGCCTGATTCGCGTCACGAAGTTCGCCGAGCAGCCGGTCGCGCTCGGCATTCGCGGCGACGAGCTTCTCGCGCGCGGCGACGTGCTCGGTCACCTCGACCGCGCTGACGATCACGCCGAGCCCGTCCGCGAGCGGCTGCGGATTGAAGTGCAGCCGGTACACGCGGGCGTCGTCCGGCTCGGGCCGGTCACGGTGCTCGCTGATCGTCGTCGAGCGGCCCAGCGTGCGGGCGGTTTCCAGCGCGCGCACGATCGCCGGCGTATCGCCGCCGGGTAGCACCGACGTCAGCCGCTGGTCGACGATGTCGGTCCGGCCGCACAGCTCCGAGAAACGGTGATTCGCGAGCACGATCCGGTGTGCGGCGCCCGACAGCAGCGCGATCGGCAACGGCGCGTGCATCAGGACGCCATTGCGTTGCTGCTCGGCGTCCTCGCGACGGCGGATCTCGTCGCTCAGCGCGCGCGAGCGCTGCTGCGACAGCGCCAGCGTCAGGTGCAGCTCGTTTTCGTCGTTGCGCAGCGATGCGTCGGGCAGGATGCGGCGATGCAGCGCGCACACATGGCGGAACGTCTCCGATTGCTCGGCGCTTGGAAACACGTCGCCCGGATAGCCGCAGTAAAGCGAGAAGCGATGTTGCTCGATCAGCTCGTTCCATAGCGCTTCGAGCCGCAGCGCACCGGCGTACCGCTCCTGCGCGCACAGCAGCGCGACCATTTCGCCGAACACATGCACGGGTCGGCCGGCGCGGACCGCCGCTTCGACGATCGTGCCGATCGAGCGGCGAAAGCGCGCGGGGTCAGGGAGGTCGCCGTCCATGAAGCTGTCGAGCAGCGTCTGCGCGCTCGACATGAAGATGCGCTCGCGGGCCGCGTGGCCGATCGGTGCGCCGAGCGTGCGCAGGCGTTCGTGCACCGCCGCGAGGCAGTCGGGTCGCGCGATCACGATCGCGCTGCCGCCCGCGCGCAGCGCATCGGCCGCGAACAGTGCGACTTCCGACACGAGCTGCGCATCGGACTCGTAGAACTGGACGAAGTGATCGGCCCGCATCGGTGCCGATTCCAGCAGGGGAGATGCAGTTTTCATCGCTCACGACCAGACAATGCCGTTGGCGGCCGGCGATTCCGTGCCGCAGCCATATCCGGGCCGACACGAGCAAGCTGCGTGCCTCGCGCGCGCCCAGGCCCGAGGGCCGTGCGGCATGAGCCCGGCATGCGCGGGCGGTGCCGGGTGACGCTGCGTTTGTAAATTCTGCCGCGGATCGCAGGACGGATGCTCGATCAGGGTGGCGCGGTAGAGGCGGCTCGCCGGTCCGTCCCGAGCCGGAGTGGTCTCGCCGGTCAGTGACAAGGCCGGACGAACCCGCGGCGCGTCGGGTGGCGCGGCGCAATCCCGGCGCCCGAAGGCCAAATGCTCAGAACTTTACGCGCAGCCCGTGCGACGCGCGGCGACCGGTGCTCGCGGTCATATCGATCGATGGAATCGTCCGATGGACGCGAGCCGGGTCACGGGGGGAGGGATCTTCCTATGCAACGGGGTGCCGTGCGGCGCGAGGCCGATGTGCTACGCGCGAACGCCTGTCATCAGGAAAACGTCGTCGCGACCATGATGCCGAACACCAGGCCGAGCGCGATGCCGGTCAGCCGGCCGTAGATGGATGCGCGCACATTGTCGTCCAGCTCGAACGGCGAGCGCTTGTGCTTCCATACCGTGCTGAATGCCACCGGACGGGTCAGCAGCACGGTGCATGCGATCAACACGGGTGTCGCGACGAGCATCGCGATGCGCGGCCCGTTCCAGTCGACGCCATGCATCATCAGCGAAACGAGCACGGCGAGCGGCACCTCGACGCACAGGCCGAGCAGCGATCCGCCGACGAAAGAGTCTCCCGGTGATTGGAGCATGGTCGTCCGTCCGTTCGAATGAAAGCCGCACCCGTTTGCGAGCGGCTGAAAGGGCGACCGCGGTCCTTGTCGGAGGCCATGGTCGATCGTGTGGCCGGATGTTAAGGCAAATTGTCGACAGGTTGTCGGCTATTCAAGCTATTTAACAAATGTTCGATGGAAACCGGGTATCGTGCGCGGCACGGGACGAGCGCGCCGTGGTACAAGTCGGGCTTCGCACGCTTCGTGCGCGACGCGGCGCGGTACGCCGGCGACGCGCGTCGGGCGGCCTGAGCGGCAGCGATCAGCGAACGACAAGGACTCGACCGCACACCGCTCAGGCCCGAAAACCCGATCTGAACGCGATTCGACGGCGCGCGTGCAGTCGCAAAGCATTGCCGATCAATTTCCCGGCCGGTGCGCTGAACGAGTCGGCATGGATCCTGTCGCGATTCGACGGCTGCTGGCGCTGGTTCGCGGATCGGGACGATTCGCGGTGGTATCCGGCGGCCTTGATGTTCCGGCGCACGGAGCCTTGGCGCCGGGACGACGTGATCGAGCAGTGGCGCGTGCACTTGAAACCAACCAGGGGACTGCAACATGATCGAACATCTGACCAATCATCCGGCGACGATCGCCTGCAAGGTGTGCGGTGCCGACGCGGACATCTGCGGCGTGGTCGATTTCTCGCGTTGCGGCGCGGACATGATCGCCGGGAAAAAAGTCGATCCGTTCGTCGGCGTGCCGATCTACTACTACGCGTGCAGGCAATGCGGGTTCACCTGCACGCCGGCCTTCGACCACTGGACGCACGATGATTTCGCGCGTCACGTGTACAACGACGACTACGCGCGCCACGATCCGGAGTATCTCGAGCATCGTCCGCAGCAGCATGCCGACCTGATCTGCACGAGCTTTCCGTCGATGCGGGAGAACCGCATTCTCGATTTCGGCTCGGGGCTCGGGCTGCTGGAAAAGAAGTTGTCCGCGCGCGGGTTCGCGGATGTGACCTCGTACGATCCGTTCAGCCATCCCGTCGCGCCGCAGGGGCAATTCGATGCGATCCTGTCGTTCGAAGTCTTCGAGCATCATCCGGATCCCCGCAGCCTGTTCGCCGACATCATCCGGTACAGGGGGCCCGCCGGCGCACTGCTGTTTCAGACGTCCCTGATCACGCCGGAGATCCTTGCGCGTGGGATCGAGCAATGGTGGTACTGCGTGCCGCGCAACGGGCATATTTCGTTCTATACGAGCCAGGCGCTGACGCTGCTGGCGACGCAGCATGGGCTCGAATTCGGCTCGTTCAGCCCGGAATTGCACGTGGTTTTCGATCGTGCGGCGGCGCCGGGGTGGCTTTCGAAGTTCTTTCAGTGAAATGGGGGGTTCAGTCAGCCGCGACATCGGTTGCCAGGAATCCGAGACGCCATTGTTCAGGAGGCGATCCATCATCCCGAGCCGGATATCCACACCACGCACGTCGCCCGGCAGGCGTGAGATCGGCCTCATTCGCGGCTTTCACCGTCGATGCCGTCCGGCCACGGAGATGAAGCCTCGCGCGAGGCAGTGCCGTTCGCGCGTCGGCCGCCGTTCTTGATGCAGGTCACGTGAGACGCCGAAGCGTCGGATCAGGATGAACGTGTTCGGCCGACAGCGCCGGCCAATGCCGGCCCGCGCCTGTCGCTCCTCGCGGCTCGGCCGCGGCCATCGGAGGGCTCGTCATGGATCACGGGAATGCACACGTCGTCTGGTTCGACGACCTGCGGCGCGGCGACGTGGCGCGCGTCGGCGGCAAGAATGCGTCGCTGGGCGAATTGATCGGCAACCTGTCCGCACAGGGCGTGAGCGTGCCACCCGGGTTCGCGTCGACAGCGGACGCTTACTGGCGATTCATCGATGCAAACGGATTGAGGCAAGCCATCGGCAGCACGCTCGAGGCATTCGGCGCACGCAAGATGGCGCTCGCCGAGGCCGGTGCGTCGATCCGGCAGGCGATCCTCCGCGGAGACTGGCCCGACGACATCGCCGACGCGATCCGGGACGCGTATCGGCAACTGTGCCGACAGGCCGGCGGAGACGACGTCGATGTCGCCGTGCGCTCGAGCGCGACCGCCGAGGATCTTCCCGACGCGAGCTTCGCGGGTCAGCAGGAAACCTATCTGAACGTGCGCGGTGAGCATGCGCTGCTCGCGGCGTGCCGCCGGTGCTATGCGTCGCTGTTCACCGACCGCGCGATCTCCTACCGCGAAGAAAAGGGCTTCGATCACTTGCGCGTCGCGCTGTCGATCGGCGTGCAGCGGATGGTGCGTTCGGACCTCGGCGCGGCCGGCGTGATGTTTTCGCTCGACACGGAAACAGGATTCGACAAGGTGGTGCTGATCAGCGCGGCATGGGGGCTTGGCGAGAATGTCGTGCAGGGCACCGTGGACCCCGACGAATACGAGGTCTTCAAGCCCTTGCTCGGCGATCCGGCGTGCACACCGGTCATCGGCAAGACGCTCGGCGGCAAGGCATGCAAGCTGATCTATGCGCGCGACGAGAATGCACCGACCCGCAACGTGCCGACCTCGAAAGCCGAGCGTGCCACCTTCGTGCTGGCGGACCGCGACATCCTGGCGCTTGCGAAGTGGGCCTGCGCGATCGAGGCGCACTATGGCCAGCCGATGGATATCGAGTGGGCGAAGGACGGCGTAAGCGGAGAACTGTTCGTCGTGCAGGCACGTCCCGAAACGGTGCAATCCCGGCGCGAATCCAGCGCCATCAAGACCTACCGACTTGGTCAGACCGGCCGCAAGCTGCTCACCGGCGTCAGTGTCGGCGAGGCGATCGCGGCCGGCAGCGTGTGCGTGATCGAGAGTCCGCACGACATGGGGCGATTCGTCGACGGCGCGGTACTGGTGACGCACACGACCGATCCCGACTGGCTGCCGGTGATGCGTCGCGCCGCGGCGATCGTCACCGATCATGGCGGCCGCACGTCGCATGCCGCGATCGTGAGCCGCGAGCTGGGGTTGCCCGCCATCGTCGGCACCGGCAACGCGACCCGCATGCTGCACGATCAGCAGGAAGTGACGGTGTCGTGTGCGGAGGGCGAGGCCGGGTTCGTGTACGAAGGCATCGCGCAATATCACGTGGAGGCGATCGACCTGACCGACCTGCCGGCCACCCGTACGCAGGTCATGCTGAATCTCGCGAATCCGGCCGCGGCGTTCCGATGGTGGCGACTGCCCGCCGATGGAATCGGGCTTGCGCGCATGGAGTTCGTGATCAGCAACCATATCAAGGTCCACCCGATGGCGCTGGCCCACTACGACGCGCTGACGGACGCGCATGCGAAGCGCGAGATCGCTGCCCTGACGTCGGGGTACGACGACCCGTCGAACTATTTCGTCGACCGGCTGGCGCACGGCCTCGCGCGTATCGCGGCGGTCTGTCATCCCGCGCCGGTGATTGTCCGCATGAGCGACTTCAAGACGAATGAGTACGCGCATCTGGTCGGCGGCGCGCAGTTCGAACCGCTGGAAGAAAATCCGATGCTCGGATTTCGCGGCGCGTCACGCTACTATTCGCCGCGCTACCGTGACGGATTCTCGCTCGAATGCAGGGCCATCGCGCGGCTGCGAAATGGCATGGGATTCAGGAACGTGGTCGTGATGATCCCGTTCTGCCGGACGCTCGACGAGGCGGACCGCGTGCTCGAGGTCCTGGCCGCCAACGGACTGAAGCGCGGCGAAGACGGATTGCAGATCTATGTGATGTGCGAAATCCCGTCGAACGTCATCCTGGCGAGCCAGTTTGCGCAGCGCTTCGACGGCTTCTCGATCGGAAGCAACGATCTGACCCAACTGACGCTCGGCGTAGACCGCGACTCGGCGGAATTGGCCGGGTTGTTCGACGAACAGAACGAAGCCGTGAAGTGGATGATCGCCCGCGTGATTGAGTCCGCCCGCAACGCGGGGGCGAAGGTCGGCTTGTGCGGCCAGGCGCCGAGCGATCATCCGGCATTCGTCGATTTTCTCGTGGCGTGCGGCATCGACTCGGTTTCCGTCAGCCCTGACAGCTTCATCGCGGTCAAGCGGCGCGTGGCCGTCGCGGAAAGCGCTGCGCCCGGTGAGCGTGCGTCGCCGGAATGAGCCACATCCAGTCGGCGTCGCCGCGAATTGTCGCGACCTGCTCGCGTATCGAAAAGAGCGCCGACGAGCGTTCGCCGCTGACGAACGCGTCGTCGATCTGACGAAGCCGCCGGATTTCAGCAAATGCACGGAAATGCGCGCAACCGGCACGCGCAGCCGCGCGTACTCGAGCGCTTCCCGTGCGATCCGATAAAGAACGGAGGCTGCCGCGGCGTCCACGCCGGTCTCGGTTAGTTCGGTATCAATCTTCACCCCATATCGCGAGAGCAAATCTTGCGCGAGCACTTCGTGAAGCTCGGAAGCGAGACGGGTTCGTTCGGCCTCGCGGATACGCTGCAATGTGCGCGCCAGTTCGCGCAGCGCGTGTCGCGATTCACGCCATTCCCGCTCGGTCGCATTGCGCCGCGTGACGTCCTGGAAGGTCAGCAGAACCGACGCGCGGGAGGATTCGGCTGAACCGACCGATTCCCGGGCGTGGCGGCGCGCACACGACCGTACCGGATCGGAATGAACGCAGGGTCACGCCATGCCCGTGCGCGGTCGGCCATCTTCCGAGCGAGCGAATGCCGCCTGCAGTACAGGATGCACGTCGGTGAGCCAATGATCGCCGGTAAAGAGTCCGTAGTGGTCGCAGTCGTCGATGTCGACGCGTTGCCGCGCATTCGCTGCGAGACCGCTGCACATGGCCAGCGCGGCATGGGTCTGGCCGGCACCGGTGACGGCATCGCATTTGCCTTCAACGGTCATCAACGCGATCGAGCGCAGCGCGGCGGGATCGACCAACTGGCCGTGAACGTGCCAAGTCCGGTTTGCCAGGCATGCCCGCTGGAAAACGATGTCGACCGTATCGAGGAAGTACTCGGCGGGCATGTCGAGGAGCGTCAGGTATTCCCGCAGCGCGCGGCGTGCGGTTGCGAGTGCGTTGGCGTCGCCGCTCGACACCGCTCGTCGATAGCGATCGACCAGCGCCACGTAGTGTTGCGGATAGGCGAGCGCGATCTCGGCACGCTGCAGATAGGCCGGAAATACCTGTCGTCCGTATCCGGCGAAGCCGTGCGGCACCGTCTCGATCAGCGTGGCGCGACACCAGTCGAGCGAATGCGAGCGGGCCGCGATCCCGAGCGCACTCGGATTGATGCGGGCATCGAGGGGGCCACCGATCAACGTCAGGCTCGCCGGCAGCGCGGCACCGCGTTGTGCGCGCAGCGCAATGGCGCCGAGCGACGGAAACGTCGCCTGACAGACCGCGACGACGTGCACCGGGCGCGCGTCCGCAAGCAGGGTATCGATGAAACCGTCGAGCATCGACACGTATTCGTCGAGGCCGAATCGGCCCGCGTCGCGCGGCACATCGCGCGCATTGATCCAGTCGGTGATGCAGACGTCGCCGTCGGCCAGCAGGGTCTCGACCGTCTCCCGCATCATCACGGCCACATGGCCGGCCAGCGGCACGCAGAGCAGGATCACGCGTTGCGCACCCGGGTGCGAGAAGCGGCGCAGCGTGCAAAACGGAGTGTGCCCGACGATCGTTTCGTCGAGGTCGATGCGACGGCCGCCCACGTCGATCGACTCGATGGCGAACCGTGGCGCGTCGGGCTGCAGGTCGAGCAGGGGTTCGAACAGGTCGGCGTAGCACGACGACGCGGCATCGGGCCAAAGGCCGCATGTGAACCGCGCCACCGTGTCCCACGTTCGCAACCATTGCCGTTGCTGTTCGATCAGGTCATACCACATGGCGCATGGGCGAGAAGTCGCGGGAAATTCGGACAAGCCTACTGTCGCCGGATCATGCGGCGACGGGTTGACTTGCATCAGCGTCGCCCCGATCGCCGGTGCATAAGCTGGTGTACGGATCCCGGACGGATGCACGGAGTGGAACATGGACACGTCTCGACGCATGCTCGTCGTCTTCTACTCGAGCAGTGAAACGACGACGGCGGTCGCGCGCCGGCTTGCCGACCGCGAACGGCACATGAGCGCGTAGCGGGCAACGTGACGGCGCGGACGACGCGCGCGTCGCCCGATGCGTGACGGTCGATCACACGACCGGCGATTTGCGAGCCGGTCGCCTCGCGGACGACGATGACGGCCCCATGCCTTGCCCGAACCACGGGATCTCGGCACCGAGCGAGGCGACATACCGTGCCCAGCCTCCCGGGTTGTCGGAGAACAGCTACGCGCATACGGGCTCCGCGAGGGCATCGCGATCGAGCGGCTCGTCGAGCAACAGCTGCGGCCACAGACAGTATGCGTGGAGGATCGCGCGCGTGAATTCACGCACGGTCATGTGCGCGAACACCTGATTCAGCAGTGGAATGTCCGCGAGCATCGGCTGCGCGGCCACCAGCGAATCTAGCGTCCTGTCATCCGGTTCGTATTCGAGCACGCAACTGAGCGTTCGCAGGATGCTGCCCAGGTGCACGAGCAAGGCGCGGCGAGCTTCGGCTTCGTTTGGCATGGGTGGCGTCCGGATTGGCGGAACGGATTGCTCCGCGTGTTTCCTTGAAATCTATGAGCGATGTCGCGCGAGAACGTTGATGGCGGTCAATCACAGCAGTCAGGACCGTTCGGCATATCGGCGACGGTGGCCTCAGCAGCGCGCGTATTGCCAGAGCGGGATTTCACGCCGCACCGGGCGACGGGAAGTTCGACGCGAAGACCGGGCAAGCAATCCGGGGCTGTCCCGCGAGGCGTGCGCATCGGTGTTTCGATGGGCTTGCATCAGACGAATCGGGGAACGTTTCGATCGTTCGCGTCTGCCGGATGACCTGCATCAAGAACGATTGCCCGGCAGGAGCGAATATTGATGTTCTTGCATGTCGACCTCTACATGTGCCGTGCCGTCTGCGTCTTCACGTTCATGATACGGACACCATCATGCCCGCCTTGATTACGAACACGTTGAATCGCCAGATCATTTCCCGTTCCGAAGCATCGGCACCGAGCGTGTCGGCTGCTACGCCTCACCAGCATCACCGGATCGACGCCGATGGCGACCGGCTGCTGAGTCCGCACGAAATCGCGATCCTGATGGTGCTCGCCAGCGAGCCGCGCCGCCAGCAGGGCGACCCCGTCGACCTGCGCTGCCTCGTTGATCGCGGTCTCGTTAGACTGGATGCAGCGTCGCTTGCCGAGGCACCCGCCTGCCTGTCGGCGGACGGGCGCCAGATGGTGTTGCGATTCGCCAGAAGCGATCGCACCAGGCAAGGGCGCAACGTCGACGTCACGACTGCATTTCGCGCGATCGCGGCGGAAACATCGGCCGGGATTGCGCTCCACGCCGCGCGCTGACCTGTATCAATTCCGCGCGGCGCAGCGGGAATTACCGTTGTCTTCATCGATTGCGGACAGGAGTCGATGGCCATGAAAAGCGACAGCGAGCTGAAGAAGGACGTCGAACAGGAACTCGAGTGGGATCCGTCGATCGATGCGGTGCGCATCGGCGTCGAAGTGCACGAACGCATCCTGACGTCGACTGGTCAGATGGGCTCGCTGAGCGAACGGCGGCTTGCCTTCGATGCCGCGTGGTCGGCGCCGGGCGTGCGCGACGTGGTCGATCAACTTACCGTTGCATGAAGGCTCGGGCGGCGGCGGACATCGATCGATGGTCCGCCTTGCCCCGGCCGGGAGAACGAACATGAATGCCGCGATGCTCTGTACCCGCGATGTCGCCATGTGTTCGGCACGCGCAACCGTCGTCGAGGCGGCGGAAATGATGCGCGACGCGCACGCCGGCGATCTGATCGTCGTGCGCGAAGAGGAGGGGCGATGCGTGCCGGTCGGCATGGTGACCGATCGCGACATCGTGCTGACGGTGGTCAGCCCCGATGCGGAGGCCGGTTCGCTGTTCGTCGGTGACATCATGTCGGCGCCCGTCGCGACCGCGAACGTCGACGACGACATCTGGCTGCTCGCGAAGCGGATGCGCCAGCACGGCGTCCGTCGATTGCCGGTCGTCGGCGACGACGGCGAGCTCATCGGCATTGTCTCGCTCGACGATCTGCTGCGCGCGGCCGCGGCGCTGCTCGACGAGTTGCGGCTCGTGGCGGCCCGCCAGCCGTATTTCGAGGAGAAACAGCGTGGCTGATCCGGTCGGTTCCAGCTTCCGTCGCGCTGTGCATGACGCAGCGGCGGTCTCGATGCAGGTGCGACGCGCCCCTCGGACGCGCGCGATCCCATGACACGCGGCCGGCATACCGGCCCGTGCACCCCGATGCGCCGGTGGCTCGGCGCAATCGGTCTCTGCCTGCTGCTGTCGAGCGCGACGACGTGGCTCGGGGCGATCCACGACCATCCGGTGAGCACCGGTGTCTTGACCGGCATGACCGCGCCGGAGTGTGGGCGCGTGAGTGCGCGGCCGGCTGGATCGCTGCTGATGACACCGATTCCCGAATACGACGTCTGCCTGCCGCTGTTCGTTTATCGCGCATCGTATCCGGATGCCGCGAGCGACGTCGCGTCGTACCGCACCTGGATTCTGCAGCAGCGGGTCGGTGAATTCTGGCAATTGTTCGGCTATGTGCTTCTGCTGTGGGCCGCGATCCTGGGCCTCGTTGCCGGCCCGATATGGATCTTCCGGCGGCGGGCCGGATATCGTCATCGCGCCTCGCGGCGTGGCGCGACCGATGATCGAAGCGGCATGCGCTCGCGCGGCAAGCAAGGGGGCAATCATGACGATTTCCGGTGAATTGAACGCGGCGGACTGGACCGTGGCGATCGAAACGGTTGGCGTCGCGACCGGCGGCTATAGCTGCCGTGTCCACGTGATGGTCCGCTCGCCCGACTGCAAGTGCGAGCATGTCTTTCCGCATCACCGGGTATTCGCGACCGAGCGCGAGGCAGCGCTGGAGGGATTGCGCAGCGGAATGACATGGATCGAAATGAAGAAATCGGACACCTTCACGTACTGACGGACGGTGGTGCTCACCGTCATCTGCGCTGTATTCGAACCGGCGAGCACGGCGATACGAACCCTGCGCGCGGCATGACCTGAGACCTGCGAATGCCGCGTCGCCGGCATTCCGCCGGGCCGCGGGCATGCGTTGATCCCGATCAAAGCCGCGCGGCACGGCCTCAATACGATGGATCGCATCTCCGCGAAGAGTGACGACCATGAACAGGCTCAGACGCGCATGCCGCGTGCTCGTGCTGTGCGCGTCGGCGTGCTGCCTTCCGACGCAGCCGGCACATGCCCAGCATGGGCGTCATGTCCCCCGCCAGGAATTTCACCGCAGGGATTTCCACGGGCGGGACTTTCGCCACTTCGCGCCGAGGGAGCGTGCGCGATGGCAGGGCGGTCGATGGGTGCAGGACTGGCACGGCGGGCGTTACGCGTGGTGGTGGATCGTCGACGGCTACTGGTACATCTATCCTGAACCGATGTATCCGTATCCGACCTACATTCCGCCGGCGATCGTCGTTCAGCGGCCGCCACCGACCCCGGCCCGGCTGCCGCCGGCACGCGCGTGGTACTACTGCAACGACCCGCGCGGATACTATCCGTATGTCGCGTCGTGCAATGGCGTGTGGACCGCGGTTCCGTCGACCCCGGGCCCCGCGCCGCAATGACGGAAGCGACGCTTGTCCGCAACGAAGCGGCCGGATACCGGCTGCACGATTGCGCGCGAGCGACGCGGGAGGGCACATGATGAACGGATTCTGGCCGGACGCTGACGTCGACGACGTGCTGCTGGCGGATTGGTATGAACTGACGATGATGCAGGCCGCGTTCGATGCCGGAATGAACGACACGGCCAGCTTCGAGTTCTTCGTGCGGGCGCTGCCCGAGCATCGGGCATTCCTGATGGCGGCGGGACTGGAGCACGTGCTCGACTATCTGGAGGGCCTGTGCTTTACGGCCGCCACCCTCGAGCGACTGGCCGCGACCGGGCGCTTGCGAGCGGAGTTCCTCGCTTCGCTCGCCAGCTTCCGCTTTACGGGCACCGTCGACGCGATGCCGGAAGGCACGGTGTTTTTCGCCGACGAACCGATCCTGCGGATCACGGCGCCGCTTCGCGAGGCGCAGTTCGTCGAGAGCCGCGTGATGAACCTGCTCCATTACGCGACGCTGGTTGCCAGCAAGGCCGCACGCGCCACGCTCGTCGCGCATGGCAGGTTGCTGGTCGACTTCGGCCTGCGGCGCGCGCATGGCGCGGAGGCGGCGATGCTGTCCGCGCGGGCCAGTTACCTTGCAGGATTTTCCGGCACGGCGACCCTGCTCGCCGGCTTGCGTTACGACATTCCCGTCTATGGCACGATGGCGCATTCATACGTCCAGGCGCATGACGACGAAGCGCTTGCGTTCGAGCATTTCGCGCGGTCGCAGCCGGATAACGCGTTGCTGCTGATCGATACGTACGATACGGAGCACGCGGCGCACAAGGTAGTCGAACTGGCGCGGCGGCTTGCGCCCGAGAACGTGCGCATCAAGGGCGTCCGGATCGACAGCGGCGATCTGGCGGCGCACGCGCGCAACGTGCGCGCGATTCTCGACGACGGCGGCCTGACGGACGCGACGATCTTCGCGAGCGGCAATCTCGACGAACACCGGCTGCAGGAACTTGTTCACCAGCATGCGCCGATCGACGGTTTCGGAATCGGCACACAGATGAGTACGTCGGCGGACGCACCGTGCCTCGACTGCGCGTACAAGCTCGTCGAGTATGCGGGCCGGGCGCGCTGCAAACGCTCGGAGGGCAAGGCCACGCTGCCCGGCCGCAAGCAGGTGTTTCGGGAATACGGCCCGGACGGGCGAATCACCGCCGACAGCATCGGACTCGACGGCGAACACATCGACGGAACCCCGCTGTTGCGGCCCGTCATGATCGGAGGGGCGCGACTCGCTGCCCCCACGCTCGGCGAGAGCCGCATTCACGCAATGCGCGAACTGTCCACGCTACCCGATCCGATGCATGCGCTGATGCCCGTCATGCCGCTGCAGCCGGCGATTTCTCCGGCGCTGTCGGCACTCGTCGCGCAGGAGAATGCCAGGTTGGACACGCCCGCTGGGCAGCAAGCGGCATGATCGATGCCCATCTCCCGGCCGGCCGCGCGATCACGCTGAGCGACAAGGTGGCCGCGTTGCGCATGCCCGCAGCCTGGCCAGACGGCACGGGATCGGTCGAGGCCGTGGAGACGCACATGTCATGGGTATTCCTGACGGACCGGTACGCGTGGAAGCTCAAGAAGCCCGTGCGCGCGCCGCAACTCGATTTTCGAACGCTGGCCGCGCGGCATCGCTTCTGTTGCGAGGAGGTGCGTTTGAACCGTCGGCTCGCGGCCGACGTCTATCTCGACGTGGTGCCGCTCGTCGTTGACGCCCGCGGTTGCTTGCATGCGGACGGACCTGGGGAAATCGTCGACTGGCTGGTCAGGATGCGGCGCCTGCCGGCTGCACGCATGCTCGACCGCGTGTTGTCGCGTGGCATGGCTACGGCAGGTGATGCGTGTCGCATCGCGGCTCGCCTGAGCGCGTTCTACCATACCCTGGCACCCGCGCGAATCGACGGTTCGGCTTATCGCGAAGCGCTGCGTTGCACGATCGACACCAATGAACGCGCGTTGTGCAAGCCACTCGCGGGCCAGTCCGCCGATACCGTGCGGACGCTCTGCGCGCGGCAGCGATCGTTGCTCGTCTGTGAAGCCGCGCGCTTCGACCTGCGTGTGCGACAGGGGCATGTCGTCGAAGGGCACGGCGATCTGCGTCCCGAACACGTCTGCATCGACGATCCGGTCGCGATCATCGATTGCCTCGAATTCTGCAGACGACTGAGAGTCCAGGATGCGGCCGACGAGGTCGGCTTTCTAGCGCTCGAATGCGAGCGTCTCGGCGCACCGGGTTTCGCGGACGCGCTCGTCAATGCCTATCGCTCCGCGAGCGGCGATGATGTCGATGACGGATGCGTGAATTTCTACCAGAGCTGCCGGGCCATGACGCGCGCGCGGCTCGCCGCGTGGCACCTGCGCGAGCCCGCATTCAGGGCGACGCCGGTCTGGCGCGATCGCGCGAGCACGTACGTCGCGCTCGCCCGGCGGCACGCCGACGACTGCGAGCTTGCGTGGGTGGCAAGCCATGTCAGCGCCGCAACAGGTCCGTGAGCGAGCCGCCGCGATGGATACGCGCAATCGCCTCGGCAAACAGCGGCGCGCTGTCGAGTATCGCGAGCTTGTCCCTGAGCGGCCCGGCCGGCACGCGCCAGGGCGGCACCGTGTCGGTCACGGCGATGCCGGCGAGCGCGTCGCCGCCGAGCAGGTCGGCCGCGTCTTCAAAGAACATCCCATGCGTCGCGACCGCGTAGACGGATTGCGCGCCGAGCGTGCGGCAATCCTCGGCCGTGCGGGCCAATGTCGTCCCGGTGCCGATCAGGTCGTCGACGATGACGGCGCAACGGCCGGCGACCTCGCCCACGATCGGCTTGGGTGTCACGATGCCGCCGCTGCGCAGCTTGCCGGCGAACGCCGCGTCGACGGGGCGCCCGGTGCGCGCTTCCAGCCGTGCACGGAAATCCTCGGCTCGCCGCACGCCCCCTGCGTCGGGCGATACGACCACGACCGGCCGGTCGCTGGCTTGCCCGGCGAACCATTCGACCAGCATGCCGTTCGCCTCGAGATGCTCCGTCGGGCAGCGAAACGCGTTCTGGAACGCCGCGATGTTGTGGATGTCGATCGTGACGACGCGATCGACGCCCACAGCTTCGAGCAATGTGGCGACATAGCGCGTGGATACCGGGTCGCGCGGCTGGGACCGGCGGTCCTTGCGCGAGTAGCACAGGTAGGGCGTCACCGCGCAAACGCGTGCGGCCGACGCGTCCTTCAACGCGCCGATGAACAGCAGCAACCGGCACAGCTTGTCGTTGACGGAACTGCCTGGCTCGCCGTGCAGCGACTGCACGACGTAGACGTCGTGTCCGCGCACGCTGACAAGCGCACGCGTCTTGTGTTCGCCGTCCTCGAACGGACGTTCCTCGTGCGCGGCGAGCGTGACGCCGAGACGGGCCGCGATTCGTTCACCGAAGGCGCGACACGAGGCGAAGGCAAACAGGCTGAAAGGGAGTCGTTCCATGGCATGGCTACCTCGATTCATGCGGTTATCGGGCGTTGCGAATCATGACGCGCTTTGACGTGTTCAACGGTGATGCGGACGGCATCTGTTCGCTTCAGCAGCTCCGGCTCGAGATGCCGGCCGAGTCGGTGCTCGTGACGGGGCCCAAGCGCGACATCGCGCTGCTCGCGCGCGTGCCGGCCGCCCGAGGCGACATCGTCACCGTCCTGGACGTTTCGCTCGACGCGAACCGCGCGGCACTCGATGCGCTGCTGGCGCGCGGGGTCGACGTCGACTATTTCGATCACCACATTCCCGGCGCCGTGCCCGCTCATCCGCACCTTCGCGCGCATATCGACACGGCGCCGGACACCTGTACGAGCATCATCGTCGATCGGTACCTGGCGGGCCGGCAGCGACTCTGGGCGGTGGTCGGTGCCTATGGCGACAATCTCGTCGGCGTGGCCGGCAAGCTCGCCGCCGCCTGCGGCCTGACGGATGCCGATGCCTACCGTCTGCAGGTGCTTGGCGAATCCGTGAACTACAACGGTTACGGCGATCGCCCGGACGATCTCTTCATGGCACCGCTGGCCGTGTATGCGGCGGTGCGGCAATATGCGAACCCGTTCGAGTTCGCGAGGTCGCCCCTCGCGCGGCGGCTCGACGCCAACCGGCGACGCGATATCGCGCGTGCGGAGCGACAGCGCGCGAACATCGCGCTGCCGGGGGCGGACGTCTATATCCTCCCCGCCACGCGCTGGGCGCGTCGCGTGCGCGGCGTTTTCGCCAATCGGCTCGCGCGTGGCGACGCGGCACGCGCTCACGCGGTGCTGACGTTGTCGGTCTCGGGTGGGTACACCGTCAGCGTTCGCGCGCCCGTCGCCGCGCCGTATGGCGCCGATCGTCTTTGTCGCGCATTTCCGGAGGGCGGTGGCCGGGAAGGGGCGGCCGGCATCAACCGGCTCGCGCCGGAGCGCCTCGACGCGTTCGTCGAGGCGCTCGCGAACGCGTACCCCGCCGCGTGAGCCGACGCAGGCGCGCTCGTCGGTGCGGTACGGCGTAGCCGGAACGGATGTCATCGGGACGCTCCTGAACGGTGGCCGTTGCGCGGCAGGACTCGCTGCAATCGTGGCGCCGCGCATTGCCGGGCGGTTGACGCAGGTCAAGCCTGCCGGCCGCCCCGCCCGGGAACACGAGCCACCATCATCGGCGGGGAGAGGCGTCGTGGAGCACCATGCGGAGGTAGTGCGCGGCGGGCGCTGCTCGGCACGATTGCATCGGCGCTCGCGCTCCGGACCGACGCGCTGTATTCGACGGCGGCCGCGCTCGATCTGCTCGCGTTTGCCGAATGGCGCGACCGGTCCATCCGGCTGAGTGCCGCGGGCCATGTATTCGCGCAAAGCGACGACGATGCCCGGCGGTGTCTGTTTCGCGAGCATGTCGTCCGGTCGTGCCGCTCGCCGAGCATATCGACGAAGTGCTGGGCGAACGCGAAGGGCATCGCGCGCCGCGCGAGCGTTTCGAGCTCGAACTCGAGGATCATCTCGATCCGCGCAGCGCGGACCAGGCGCTGCGGGGCGTGATCGACTGGGGCCGCTACGCGGGATTGCTCGACTACGACGACCATACCCGCACGTTCGGCCGCTGACCGCTCGGGCAGCATGTCGGTCGCGTGCTTGATCGGCATCAAGCGTCTCACGGCCGGGCGTGCGACGCTGGATGAACCGTCGACGCAACCGCGTCGATCCGGCAGACACGCTCCGTAACTCGACGTCAATGACCGTTCACGGGAGGACTGACCATGAACTGGCTTTCCGAATACTTCGCCCAGCGCACGAGCCCGCTCGCGCTTTCGCTCTGGGTCCATCCGCCGCTCGCGCTCGGGCCCGACGGCCCGATCTGTCGGGAGCCTTACCGCCTGCCGTACCCGGGCGTGGAACTCGTTTTCACACCGGCGGAGGCGGTCGAGCGCGGCGGGAAGATCTACACGCTGCCGGCGCGTTATGACTCCAGGGGGCTGCTTGCCGCGCGCAGCACGGCGCATGACGAGGCCACGTCGTTCTTCCACGAGGTGACGATTTTCGCGCCGTCGCAGTTCAATTGCGACTTCGTCGTGACGGTCAACGGCGAATTTTCCTTCGTGCCGTCGTTCTGGCAGGACGGGTCGCCCGGTTTCTCGGGCGTCTGCGCGCCCGCCGCGAGCGGTTGCGCGACCGGCGAGAAAGCCGGTCCACCGTGGCTGTTCCAGGGATATCTCAGCATCTAGAGTGCGTTCCCGCCATCGGCGGGAACCGGCGTCACGCGCGCTCGTCCGCGCGTGTTCGCCAGAAGGCGAGGCACGCGAGCGCGCCGAGCATTCCGCCGAGATGGGCGAAATGCGCGACACCGCTCGTGTCGCCGCTGAGGCCGGACAGCAGTTCGGTCAACGCATAGCCGGTCGCGAAGAGCCATGCGGGCATCGGTACCGGTGGAAACAGCAGCACGACGCGTCGTTTCGGAAACAGCACGGCATAGGCGATCAGCGCGCCGAAAACGCCGGCCGACGCACCGACGGTCGGTGCGTCGCTGGGCGGCAGGGCCCGGATCACCGCGAGCTGCGTGATCGCGCCGGCCAGCACGCTCGCCAGATAGAGCGCGAGAAAGCGCGCGCGCCCGAGCACGCGTTCGACGTCGCGTCCGAACATGTAGAGCCCGAACATGTTGAACGCGATATGGGCGAGGCTGGCATGCAGCACGCTGTAGGTCAGCAACTGCCAGACGTGGAAACCCGGTGCCGCCGGCACGCCCGGTCGTGCCGGCGGCCATAGCGCGAACAGATCGATGAGCACCGGCCAGCCGCTCGCCTCGGCGATGAACACGGCGAAGTTCACCAGAATCAATGCGTAGGTCATGGCGACGGAATCCGCGGGACGGAGGTGGCGTTGCCGGCCAGCGGTGCGGCCGGAATCGAATTTCACGACATACCGCCACGTTATCGGTGGCACGTGCGTGGCCGTTGAGGCAGATCATGGCCGGTCGCCGCCTCGCCGTCCGCGCCGCGTCAGGCCCCGACGGCGAGCGGCAGGTTGACGTGCGTCAAGCCTGCCCGGGGCGCCGCGCTTACCCTGAACTCGGGAAACATGCGTCGCCGCGGGGCGGTGCGCATGCGTATCGTCCATGCAAAGGGCAATGGGAGCCTCATCATGCACATCGGAAGAATCAGTACCCAACCGGTCGAAACGTGCACGGCCGAATGCAGTGCGTTTGAACTGGCCGATCGCATGCGGCACGCGCACGTCGGCGACATCGTCGTGATTGAGTACCGCAATGGCGAAGCCATTCCGATCGGCCTGATTACCGACCGCGACCTGGTGATCGAGGTGATGGCCCGCGGCGACGATCCGGGCGACGTGACGGCCGGCCAGATCATGTCGCGGGGTCTCGTCGTCGTGTCCGACACGGACGAGATCGGCGTCGCGCTCGAGGAGATGCGCCGGTCGGGCATTCGGAGACTGCCGGTCGTCGACGACGCAGGCCGCCTCGTCGGTATCGTGACGCTCGACGATATCGTCGAGCATCTCGCGGGGTTGCTCAGCGGCGTCGTGGAAGTCGGCAAGCTGCAGCAGATCGAGGAGCAGCGTTTCCGCGCGTGACGTTGCGCGGCCGGCGCCCGGCGCGGCCGGGCGGCTTGCCCGAGGCATGCGCCCCGCGCGCTCATGTGCGCAGCGTGGCGAGCAACGGCGCCCAGAACGCGGGGCTTTCGTACGCCGCGGCATCGCAATCGGTGTCGAAACGAATCGCGATCGCGGCTTCGGCTTCGGTGAGCGGGTCGGCATGCCCGATCTGCCGGGCCAGCACGGCGGTGTCGGCATCGGAGGCATCGCGTCCGCGCGCCGCCCGGGCAGCGACGCGCGCGGTGAGCGTTGCCGGACTCGCGGTGAAATCGAGCATTGCGACGCGCACGCCGAGCCGTGCGGCGAGGGCGACGAACGCGGAACGGTTGTGCTGGCGCAGGAACGTCGCGTCGACGATCGCCGTGTAGCCGCTGTCGAGGACCACACGCGCCTCCGAAAGCAGTCTTTCGTAAATCTCGTCGATCGCCGTGTCCGAATAGGCGCCGGGGGACAGGCGGGTGTCGGTCGATGCACCGGCCAGGCGCTTGCGCTCGACGTCGCTGGACAACCTTATGGCGCCGAGTTGCGCGGCCAGCGCCCGGCTGGCCAGCGATTTGCCCGAGCCGGAAACCCCGTGACACAGGAGCAACACCGGTTGCGCTTCGCGTCGCGCATCGGCCATCGCCGACGCAATGCGCAAGTAGCCGGCGCGCGCCGCTTCGTCGCCGCGCAGTCGGGCGGTCAGCGCGCGTACCAGCGCACGGTAGACGAAGTAGCACGGCAGCACGCCCAGAGCCGCATGGTCGCCCGTGCGTGCCAGCCAGCCGGAAAGGAGGCGGTGGGCACAATCCGCGCGTCCGTGAGCGGAGAAATCCATCAGCGCGAACGCAAGATCGCTCGCCACGTCGATCCAGCGCAGCGTGTCGTCGAATTCGATGCAGTCGAACATCAGGATCCGGTTCCGCCAGCATACGATGTTGTCGAGATGCAGGTCCCCATGGCACGCGCGCACGAAGCCGAGCGCATGCCGATCGGCGAGCAGCGGTGCGATGCGGGTCAGTTCGGCTTCGTACCAGGCGCGCAGCGCGGCTTCGTCCGGCACCGTGACGTCGAGCGTGTCGAGCAAGGGTCGGCACTGGGCGGCGACGCTCGCTGCGCTGCCGGCACGGCCGCGTGGCGCACGGCGCGACGCGTGCAGATGATGGCGGGCCAGCGTTTCGGCGAGGGCGTCCGCATCCGCCAGACCGTCGTCGTGCGATGCGCTGCGAACCGACAACATCGCCCGCGCGTCGAACCGGCGCATGCGCACCACGTACTCGCCCGGCACCGTCTGCTGCTGGCGCCGGCGCCGGCGCCCGCCGGTCGGCACCGGTGCAGCGAACGCGCATCGCCGGCCGTGCGAGATGAGCGGCCAGACACCCAGGTACAGCGGGCCGGCGAACGGCCGATTGAGCGTGCACTCCGCGAGCGCGCAGCGGCGCCGCAGTGCGGGCCGCATGAGATCGACGAAGGCGAAGTGCACCGGCTTGATGCGCTTGTACGCGTAGCGCCCGGCCAGATAAACGACGGACAGATGGGTTTCGATCCGCTCGATCCGGCCCGCGGGGTGGGGATAGGTGGCGGGTCGGCGCATTGCGCGATCGAATTGCGTCGACTTTCGTCGTGCATCTCCGCGACTCAGCGCGAACGGAACATGCGGCGATCGGGGCATGATGAACGGGTCGGTTATACGGGGCGCGCGTTCGGGTTGCCGCACCCGCTGGAGTGGGTTCGAAACGAGCATCGGGCATGGCAGGTTCTCGCCAGCTCGATGTCACTGGATCGGGTTGACCGGCCAAGGGTCGCCGATTCGACGCCCTCTATTGCAGCCGACCCACGCATGTTTCGACTTGATGTCCGTCAAGCAGGGCTGACTGGGAGGGCGGGCCGATCGTAGACTGCCACGCTTGCCGTGTGACATCGCCGCGCCGTGCAGACGGCAAGGCGGGCGGCCCGGCACGCGGTCCGGGCATGCGGCTGGCATGCTAGCCGATGTTCAGTCCACGGCCGGCAAGAACCTTCAGTTGATCCACGACGAGCGCGAATCCCGATGCCGCCACGGCGACGCCGACGATCCACTGTAGCGGGAGCGCGCTCACCAGGGTGCCGGACAGGGCGAGCGCACAGACGATCGCGACGTCGACGACGGAAGAAGTGAGCAGCCAGAGGCTCGGCATCGAACTCCAGAGATGCCTGCGCGACCGGAGCACGTAGATCATCGCTTGATTGCCGAACGCAATCGCCAGGAAACCTAGCGTCAGGATGGACGAGGGCGCCAGATGGCCCTCGAATGCGCCGAAGGCAATCACGCAAGCCGAAAACGCGAGCTTGCCAAAACCGAAGAGCGTTGCGACAAGAACGATGCGGGGCATGTTCCAGCGCTGCGGGACTTGCGCAGGCTCCGCGCGATCGGTGGTCAGCGACATCGTCAGAAAGTCGTTCGTGACCAGCAGGATGATCATGATCATCGGCGTGATCAATGGTCGGTGCAAGGCGACGAGGCCGTACGTCAACAACAATACGATCTCGATCTTTTTGACGAGCATGTTCAACGTATAGGTGAGCAACCGCCGGGACGCCATCCTCCCTTCGCTGACGGCCGCGACGACTCCAGACAGTCCGGGTTCCGTGAGCACGATCGCCGCGGCGGCCTTCGCCGCATCGCTGGCGTTCGACACGGCTATGCCCACTTGGGCCTGGCGCAATGCGGGCGCATCGTTGACGCCGTCGCCGCACATGCCGACCACGTGACCGGCTCCCTGCAGTTCCTGGACGAGGCGGTACTTGTCCTCGGGCATCACGCGCGCGAATACGTCGAACCGCGACAGCTTCGCTCGATCGAAACCGTCGACGCCCGGGTACGGCGTCGGCCGCAGACCGATGTCGTGCGCGACGGCGGCGGCCGTCGCGGCCGAGTCGCCCGTCACCATGACGGTGCGCACGCCCAGCGCGCGGAGCGACTCGATCAGCGTCGCGGCGTCCGCGCGCGGCGGATCGCTGAGTGCGATGAGTCCGACCAGGCTGCGTCGGCCGCCCGCCGCCTCCACACCGACCGCGATGATGCGCTGTCCGTCGCGCGCGAACGCGTCTGATTTCGTGCGCACGTCGGAACTGCACACCATGATCCGTTCGAGCGCCTGCAACGCGCCCTTTACGACGCGCATCGGTTCTCCGTCGGTGTTTTGCACGAAGGCTTGCGACATCTTCGTGTCGGGGTCGAACGGCACGCGGCGAACCGTTCGGTCCGGACGCGGTTCGCCGCCTCGCATGGCCACCGCGCGAAGGATCGCGGCATCGAGCGGATCGTCTCCGGCCGGTTCGCAAGTGAGTGCCGCGAGGTCCAACAGCTGTTCCGGTGTGTAACCGGGCTGAGGCGCGACTTCGGTGACTTCCGCCGCGTTCCGTGTGAGCGTGCCGGTCTTGTCGGAGCAAAGCACGTCCATGGCCGCGGCCTCGTGAACGGCCGACAGGCGTGTCGGCAACGCACCGCGCCGACTGAGCGAAAGTGCGCTGAGCGCGGCGGACAGGGTAAAGGTCGCGGGCAGCGCCACCGGGACGGTCGCGAGCAGCATCGTGAGCGCGAGGCGGAGCAACTCGCCGGAGGAGAAACCAAGGTGACGGGCATAGCCGAGCGCGACGAGCGCGATGGTGCCGTTGATCATCCCCAGATTCCTGACCGCCGCCAGCACCGCATGCTGTTCGGCGCTCGGAGCATGGGCTATGCGCACCAGTTCGACGGTTCGACCGAAATAGGTCCGCGTGCCCGTTGCCGTGACGATGCCGAGCGCACGACCGCGCTTCACGATCGAACCTGCGTGGACCGTCGATCCGGCGGGGGCGTCCATCAGCGTCGATTCGCCTGTCAACATCGACTGGTCAACGGTCGCGAAGCCGTTCATCACGCGCACGTCTGCCGGGACAACCGCCCCGATCGGCAGCTCGATGACATCGTCCGGTACGAGATCGGCGGCCGGAACGCGGATCCAGCGGCCGTCGCGACGGACCCGGGACGTCGGTTCGAGCTGCTTGCGCAGCACCGATAGCGCGGCTGCCGCACGCTGCTCCTGTATCAGGGACAGTACGACGTTGAATGCGAGCAGAACGATGACCACCGCTGCTTCCATATCCGCACCGATAACGAGCTGGAGGACGATCGAGGCTTCGAGCAACCACGGTACCGGCGCCCAGAGTTTGGACAGGAGCATTCGACCGAACGAAGGCGTCGTTTCCCTGACCGCATTCGCGCCGAATTCGGCCTTGCGCGAGCGTACTTCTGCGCTCGACAGGCCGGGCGGTGCCGCGAGTTCCGGCGAGGAGTGCGCCGTCTGGCGCGCCGGTTCCGCAGGAGCCGTGTTGACGGGAGCTGACATTGTGAAGTAACCGGATGGATAGCGGCACATGGACGCGAGTGACGAGGGCGGCGCGCCTGGGCCGCGAGTGGTGTTCTCGTTGCTTGCCTGTAATGACGCTACCGCACGCCGATTCGTCGGCGTTGACGCTGGTCAACGGCATCGATGCAGCGTGCGCCGCTTTCTCCGACGCTGCACCGGCGCGGTCGGCATCGGCGCACCGCCGCTCGCTGCACAGGCGCGATTGACACACATCAACCGCGTTCGGCGGAGTGGCAATACAGTTGAATTCAGCGCTTGCGCAATGGTGGTGCGTGACTGCATGCGAAATGCCGCATGCCAGTCGCGATGCGGTCGGCTTGATGCCGAGCGCGATCATGCCGTTCCGTTGCGAGCGGAACTCACGGCCTCGCGAGGCATTGGCGATGAAACGACGGATGTTGATGGTTGGCGTGCTGCTTGCGCTGGATGCGTGTGCAGGACCGGACCGGCTCGCGACCTTCAGGTCGACGGAGACGCAACTACTTGCGATGCGTCAGGCCGCATCGCTGCAGTGTTCGACCCCGTCCGAATGCGACCGCGCGTGGAGCCGCACGCGGCGCTACGTCCAGGATCATTCGTCAACCCGAATCACGCAATTCAGTGCGGACCGGATCGAAACGGCGCAACCGTATCTGGCTGGAGAAGTCTATCTGTGGGCATCACGCGCGGAATCGGGCGGCGGCTCGGTGATCCGGCTCAAGGCGATGTGCAAGGGCATGTATGACAGCAACGGCGGCCCGGGATGGCAATACGATGTGTGCGCCAGGAAAATCCTTCAAATCGAGCAAGACTTCCGGTCAGACGAGAAACCGCCGGGCTAGCGACAGATTCCGTCAGCCGTCGGCAATGCGGCGTCTCGCCTCTCGGTCGGCCGGATGCCGGCCAACGGCGCCCGTTTCTTCTCGTGCCGGTTTCGCCGCGGCTCCAAACCGTTGACCTCGGTCAACGCCTGCTTGCGGCGAGCACCGATGATGGAAGCGAATCCGGACGCCGCCCGCGCGTCGCTTCATCAGCGAGGTTCGCATGTACACGAATATCATGGTCGCCACGGACGGTAGTCCTTCGGCGAATCAGGCGCTCGACGAAGGCCTCAGGATGGCCAGGTTATGCGGCGCCCGCCTGTTTGCCGTGTTCGTCGTCGACAAATCCACGCTGTTCGCCTACGGCGGCCGCATGGAGCCGGAAGCCTTGCTCGACGAGATCCGGCGCCATGGCGCCGCGATCTTGCGAGACGCCGACCGGACGATCTCGCGCGCGGCAGTCAACGGCGAGACGGAAATCATCGAGACCGATCTGGGGCAGGACGTCGCGGAGCGCCTGCAGCGCTACGTCGTCGATCGTTCGATCGATCTGGCCGTGGTCGGCACGCACGGTCGACGCGGTGTCCGGCGGCTGGTGCTCGGCAGCGTCGCCGAACGCTTCCTTCGCGCATCGAGTTGCGCGGTCATGCTCGTGCGCGGCGGGGACACCTCACACGCCACGGTCGCGGCCTAGGGCCAGTGCGCCACCTGTGCAGGTGATCATCATGCAGATATCGTTTCCTTCCGAACATCCGACGTATTGCGACCTCGATTCCGCGCTGAGCTTTCCGGCGCTCGTCGAAGGTCGCCGCGTGCGCTGCGCGATCACCTCGGCCGCGCTGGAAGACCACTTCCGCGCGGCGTCGCCTCGCGAGCAGGATCTCGTCGAGGCCTTTGCGCGACATCGTCCCGCCATCGAGCGCACTGCCCGCTGGCTGCTCGAGGAAATCGGCGGACGGCCGATCCTGCTCCACAGCGGCCATTTCCGGTTCTGTACGTAATCGGCCGCCACCCTTGACGCGCATCAAGCGCGTGCCGGGGCGTGCGGGTACGCTGGATTTCGAAAGATCATTCGTCCCATGCGCGGCATGTGGTGTCGCGCCATCCGATCTTCATTGCGGCCGATGCTGTCGGGACGAAAGCGCCGGTCGCATGTCACCGTATGAGGAGTACGAACCATGAGCAACATGACGCGTTACGATCCGTTTTCGATGGAACCCGTGTCCGATCTGTTCCAGGGGCTGTTCAGGCCGCTACGCGGCATGGCACTGGCAGACGAGCCCGATCTTGCGTCGATGAAGATCGACGTCTCCGAAAACGACAAGGCGTATACGGTCAACGCGGAACTGCCCGGCGTCGCAAAGGACGACATCGACGTCCAGGTGACGGGAAATACCGTATCGGTCAACGCGAAGATCGAGCGCAACACCGAACAGAAGAACGGCGAACGCGTGATCCGGCGCGAGCGCTACAGCGGTGCGATCAGCCGCACGTTCTCGCTGCCCGGCGACATCGATGACGCCAGCGCGACGGCGACGTATCAGGATGGCGTGCTGTCGCTGACGCTGCCGAAGAAGGCGCAGGTCGGGCAGAAGAAACTCACGATCAGCTGATCGGACGACGGGCAACGGGCGATGCAGGCACGCATCGCCCATCGGGAGAACCCGGCGCGCGGAGCGATCCGCGCGCTGTTTCGTTGGAACGCAAGCATTTGCCCTCACGCATGCGATGGCGTACTGCCGGGCCGATAGCCGACCGTCTGCGCGAGGATCGGCAGCTCGTCCTCGTTCAGCCGCAGCGCGTCGGCGAGCGTGCGGTGATTGATCCAGCCGCGCACGACCGTTCCGAGGCCGGCCGCCGCGCAATACAGCGAGACGTTCTGTGCGATGGCGCCGGCCGCGATCGCCGAGAACACGTCGCGTTGCTGCGGCGGCATGTCGAGTATCGCGCCCGTCCGGACGACGTAGACGAGATCCAGCGGCGCGCGGCCGACGAAGTCCTGATAGCCCGTGAGGTTGCGCGCATCGACCGCGTGTTTCAGCACCAGCCGATGCGCGGGCGCATCGTAGCGATAGACGCCGTACGGCAGCGCGACATAGATGTCGATTTCATTGAATGCGTGCGCGGACGGCGCGGTACGACCGCCGCTCGCCGGGCGGTTGATGCCGTCCGCTGCCCACAGCATCGTGCCGAGCGTCATCGGCGGGAGCGGTGTGGAGGCGAATTCGCGGGTGCTCATTCGGGTCGCGAGCGCCGCCATCAGCGGCACGTCGTTGTCGAGCATCGGGCGCGGCAGATCGACGATCGCCGGCGAGTCGCCCTCGGGCGACGCCGGCTGCATCACGGGCGCCGGCGAATAGGTCAACAGCTGCTGTTCGGTCATTCGAGTCTCCTTGAAGCGTGATTGCGCGTGCCTGGAACGGCGCGCATCGGCGATTTCACGATAAGACGGCCGGGCCGTAGCGGCTTGACTTCCGTCAAGTGGCGCACCGGCCGGCCGCGATGTGCGGCGCGCGGCATCCGTTGACCTGTATCAGCGATCGGGCGCCGCACGTGTGCAAATCTGGCTAGGTGCGGCGGACAGGCACGCCGCGGCTCACAGGAGAGCAGACGATGAAAACCGACAAGCAGTTGAAGCAGGATGTCGAGGACGAACTGGAGTCCGACCCGTCGATCGATTCGACACGCATTGGCGTCGAGGTGACCGACCGGATCGTGACGCTTTCGGGGCACCCGCCGAGCTACGCGGAGAAACTGGCGATCGAGCGCGCGGCGAACCGCGTGGCCGGTGTCAAGGCGCTCGTCGTCGACATGACCGTGCATCTGCCGGACGACGACGTGCGTACCGACGAGGACATCGCGAAAGCGGTGCGCTCGGTGCTGCACTGGACGGTCGGTCTGCATGACGATGCGGTCAAGGTGCAGGTCGAACGCGGCTGGATCACGTTGTCCGGCAGGGTCGACTGGGCGTACCAGAGCCACCTGGCCGTGCGCACGATCTCGCAGATGCGCAGCGTGACGGGCGTGACCGACCACATCGCGGTACAGGGGACGGTCGGTGCGGACGACATCGGCGGGAACATCAAGCGCGCGATCATGCGTCATGCGGAGCGCGAGGCGAAGCACATCGCCATCGACGTGCACGACGGCACCGTGCGGCTGTCCGGCAAGGTCGGCTCGTTTTCCGAGCGCAAGGCCGTGCGCGGTGCCGCGTGGTCGGCGCGCGGCGTGCGCGCCGTCGTCGATGATCTGGTGGTCGAGTAAATCCCGCTGGCGGATGTGCGATTCGCGGCGGGCCAGGAGGGCGGTCGGATGACACTTTCGGGTGAACTTCACGAAGCGGACTGGTCGGTCGCGATCGAGACGGTCGCGGCCGAATCCGGCGGCTTCCGTTGCCGGATCCACGTCACGCTCAAATCGCCGGACGGCGCTTGCGAGCGAACGTTCTCGCAAAGCAGGACGCATGCAACCGAGCGCGAAGCCGCGATCGACGCGCTGCGAGCCGGGATGACGTGGATCGAGATGAAGAAGTCGAACACCTTCACGCTCTGAACCGGTGGGCGGGGCAGGTCGACGAAGGCGGTCGGTCCCGTCGCGCGATGCGGCGATCGCCACATCGATTCGCGCCGCAGTCGTCTAGCGCGTCTTGTGCGAGACGCGCCGGCGCTGCGCGCGCTTTCTCTTGCACCCACGCGTATGTCGCTCCGGCCGTCGAACATGCCTGGCAACCGCATCGGTCACGGTCGGAAAGAAGCTGGCCGCACCGAACACGTCGAACAGGCCGTAGGCGCGCAGGCGGTCCTTCACCGGCCCCTTCATCTCCGCGAAATTCATCGCGATGCCGCGTTCCCCGAGTTCCGCGTGCAGTGCCACGAGCCGATCCGCGGCGCTGACGTCGATGTCGGTGACGGGCTCGGCGGCGACCACGATTCGCGTGACCGGACCCGCCGCTCGCGCGATCGCCGTGAGCAGATGTTCGCAGAAGATCTCGACGTTCGCATAGAAGAGCGGCGCATCCCAGCGAAACAGCACGAGCCCGGGCGTTTGCACCGCGTCCGGATGCCGCGCGACGTCGTGATAGCCGCGCACGCCCGTCAGCCGGCCCAGCACCGCGTCGTACGGATGCCAGGCCCGCCAGACGAACGACAGCAGCGACAGCGCGCTGGCGAGCAGGATGCCGGGTACGACGCCCATGCCGATCACGCCGGCGAAACAGAGCATCGAAATCAGACATTCGCCACGGCGCATCCGGTATAGCCGCACGACGCTGCGCACGTCGGCGATGCCGAACGCCGCATAGATCACGACAGCGGCCAGCGCCGTGCGCGGGACGAACGTGAGCAGCATCGGCGCGGCAACGAGCAGAATCGCGATGCACGCGGCCGCGACGACATTCGTGACCTGGCTTTGCGCGCCCGCGGCGATCGCGACCGGTGTGCGGGACGCGCTGCTGCTGACCGCGCAGCCCTGTGTCACGCCGGCGAGCAGATTGGCCGCGCCCAGTGCGATCAGTTCCTGGTTGCGGTCCGGCGCGTCGCCTGCCCGTGCGGAAAGCGCGCGCGACAGCATGCTGATGTCGGCGAATGACACCAGTGCGACGGCGATCGCGCCGGACGCAAGTGCGCCCACGTCGGCAAGCGAGACGGCCGGCAGGTGCGGGGTGGGCATGCCGGCCGGCAAAGCGCCGACCGTGGCGACGCCGTGCAACGACGGCAGGCGAGCGGCGAGCGTTGCCGCCAGCACGGCGATCAATATGCCGGGCCAGCGCGGCGTCACGCGTTTGATCAGGATGATGGTCGCCAGCACCGCGACGCCGAGCAAACCGGCAGCGGTGGAAAAACGACCGTCGACGAAGGCATGCACGATGTGCGGCACGCTGGAAAACACGTCGCTGCCCGACACCGGCATGCTGAACAGTTCGGGCAGCCGCCCGACCACGAGTGCGATGGCGATGCCGTTGAGGTAACCGTACTGGATCGGGCGCGACAGCAGATCGGTGACGAAGCCGAGACCGAGCGCGCCGAGCAGGATGCAGATCGCGCCGGCCGAGAGCGCCAGCGCGCCGGAAAGCGCGATCGCGCGCTGCGGATCATGGGCGGCAAGCGGGACGATGGCACCCGCGATCAGCGCCGCCAGCGCGGAATCCGGGCCGAGAACGAGAATCCGGCTCGGGCCGAGCAGCGCATAGGCGAGCAATGCAGCAATCGACGCATAGAGGCCCGTGATGGCGGGCAGCCCGGCTGCCTGCGCGTAGCTCATGCCGACCGGCACCAGGACGGCCGAAAGCGCGATCCCCGCGTACAGGTCGCGCGAAAGCCACGCACGACGATAGTGCGCGAGCAGCGCTACACCCGGGAGCATGCGGGTGATCCGTCCGGATAACGCGCGGTTCATCGCGGAAAGGTCGGGACGAAAGGGGTGCCTTGCCCCGACAGCCAGACGTTCATCGGAATGTGGCCGCCCCCGAATAGACGCGTGAAACCGCGCAGCAACAGGGGCCGTCGCAGCAGCGACGGAGGCCGAGGCACGACGCCACGACGCCGCGCATCACGCCACCTTGAGCGTGGAAAGCTGCAGCGCCTGGGCGAAGCGGGCCAGTGTGGCGATCGATCCCGTCACGCTTTCGTACCGCTCGCGCCCGATCTGCCCGTCGAGTATCACGAGCATGCCGGCGTCTCGAGCGAGCGCGACGAGTGCCACCGTGTCGAGCGCGGCTGTGTCGGACGTGTCAGATGTGGCGGCCCGCATCTCCGAATCGGAACGATAGTCGGCGTGTGACATGACGTCTCTCCCAGGTTGTTGTGCGATCGGTGTGCCGGTCGGCCGGTATCCGTAGTTTCAGTATCGTTGCCGCGCACCCCCGATTCAATCAGCCGGCCCTGAAGTCGCGGTAGGAAACACGCCCGCGTCGTCGGCGGATTCCTACACTGCGCGGGGCTTCGCAGACGCCTTGCAGCGTGCCGGCGCGCGTTCCCGACGCCGCGCATACCAGCTTCCGATCGCGTGCCAGATCGCCGCGGCGGATTCGCAATACGTGAACAGTTCCAGATCGCGGCGGTCGATCATCCCTTCGTCCGCGAGAAACGCCAGGTCGACCGCGCGGCGCCAGTACGCCTCGCCGACGAGGACGACCGGCAGCGGCGCGATCTTGCGCGTCTGCAGCAGGGTCAGCACCTCGAACAGCTCGTCGAACGTGCCATAGCCGCCAGGGAAGAAGACGGCCGCTTTCGCGCGCTCGAGCAGGTGCAGCTTGCGGATCGCGAAATAGTGAAACCGGAAGCAGAGATCCGGCGTGATGTACGGATTCGGCGCCTGCTCGCGCGGCAGCTCGATATTGAAGCCGATGCTCGGGGCGCCGCGCTCGTAGGCGCCGCGGTTGGCGGCTTCCATGATGCCGGGGCCGCCGCCGGTGACGATGGCCAGCCGCGCGGTGCGCGTGCACCGGTCGGCATGGGCGACGATGCGCCCGAACTCGCGCGCGACGCGGTAATACACGCCGTATTCGACGAGCCGGCTGGCGATCGCGACGGCGCGCCGCCGGCTCGGGTCGTGCGGACGCTCCGCGAGCAGGCGATTCGCTTCGTCCAGCCGCGCGTTGGCGACCGACGGCGCGACGATACGCGTGCTGCCATAAATCACGACCGCATGGCCGATCCGCTCGTTCTGCAGGCGCTCCTCGGCTTTCCAGTAATCGAATTGCAGCCGGATACCGCGCATGCCGGAGCCTTCCAGAACGGTCGCATCGTCGTTGGCCCGGGTGCGGTTCGGGATTTTGGCGGTGCGCCGCGCGCGGCGTGAGATGCGCTGGATGCCATCCATGCGGACGATGGCATCGGGCCTCGTGCGTAGCCGTTTGCCAGGCGCCTTCGCGATGGTCGCTACGGGGGCGGGACGGCGGCGTGCGTTGCCTTTTGCCATGCCGGCCGGAGCGCGTTTGACGGTGGTCGACATCAACGGAAGCGCCGTGCGACGGTCACTGGCTCAGCACCCATTGCACGAGCCGGTGCGCGTCGTCGGCAGACAGCGGCCCGCCGCGATCGATGGCCGACGGCATCGGCGTGTCGCCCCAATGCATACGACCGCCGACGCGCAGCTTGCTCTCCAGCTCCGCGGCGGCGTGCGGATCGTCGCGGTACCGCTCGGCGATCTCGTGAAACGACGGCCCGAGGAACGTCATGTCCTGCGTATGACAGAACATGCAGTGCTGCGCGTTGACGAGCTCGGTCGGCTCGGGCACGGTCGTCTGCGCGGCGGCCATGCCGGCCATGCCCGTTGTCACGGCGATCGCGCAGAGGGCGGCGCAACGCATGATGCTCATGTTCGTTTCCTCGTCGAGATCAGGAGAAGGAGACCACTTCGTCGAGCGGGCGACGCGGCGAATGCGGCGTATGCGGACCGCGCCCGACGCGCAGCAGCAACTGCGGCTGGCCGCGCAGTCCGAGCATATGGCATAGATGGGCACGCAACCCGGCCGTCTCGATCGGCTGGTTCAGGTACGACGCGGTATAGCCCGCGCGCGTCGCAACGAGCAGGATGCGCTCCAGCGCCTGGCCGGCGGCGAGCCACGCTTCGCGATCGTCGCGCAAGGTCGCGATGCACACGATCAACGGCGATGCGCCGACGAGCTGGTGATGCAGCGCGGCCAGCCCGTTGCCGAGATCGAAGGTCCGTACCGCCATCGTCACGACGGGCGCGGCGAAGTCCAGCAACGTCGGCACGCCTGCCGCGAATGCCGGCATGCCGTCGACGTGCCGGCGCGGATCGATCCAGCTCGCCAGCTCCCGCCTGAAGCGCGGGTCCGCGAACTGCTGACGGTCGGCCTCGGCGACCAGCTCCGCGACGCGTGCGCGATGCGCGATCGAGTCGACGCACGCGACATCGGCGCCTTCCGCGACACCGGCCGCGATCAACGCTTGCTGGATTTCGTCCGGCACGGCCGTCGATTCGAAAGGGGCGCGCGTCGTGACGCGGTCAGGAATCGCGTCGAACAGCGCGCCGAGGGACGCATCGGAATAGCCGTCGTCACAGATCCGGACCGTCGCAAGGAGATCGGGGTCGACTTCGGAAGGGAACGTGCTGATCGTGTGGGCGAGCCCGGCGTGATCGAGCGCGACACGCAGGTTGAGCAACGCCGCGCCGCAGCTGATGATCAGTTCGCGATCGAACGGATCGACCACGGGCAACGCGCGAACGCGATCCGCGCACAAGGAAATCGTGGCGCCGTTGACCAGGAAGCGCCACGGCTGGGAATTGTGGCTGGACGGAGCCAGCACCGCGTAGCCCAGCAACTCCCTCAACTGATGCTCGGGACGGGCGCTTGCGGCAAGCGGGGGAACGGATATCATCGATCATCTCCAGGTTGCCGCGCGGGCGGCGTCACGCCACTTCATCGTGTCAGCAACCGTCCCGCGGCCGTTGACCCACGTCAAGCGCCCTTCATCGGGGCCAACGCAGGCGGTCCCCGACGACTACGCTTGGGAAGCGAAGCGCGCGAAACCGGTCGCGCAGGGAGGCGAGCATGCTTGCGATGATGTTTGACGGCACGACACCGCATTTGCGCGAAGCGCGCGTGCCGGATCCGTCGCCCGCGGCGGGCCAGTTGCTGATCGACGTACATGCATGCGGCGTGTGCCGGACCGATCTGCACGTCGTCGACGGCGAGCTCGCGCACCCGAAGCTGCCGCTGATTCCAGGGCACGAAATCGTCGGAACGGTGCGCCGACTGGGCGAAGGCGTGACGGCCTTCGCCGTAGGCGACCGGGTAGGCGTTCCCTGGCTAGGGTCGACGTGCGGGCATTGCGCGTACTGCACGTCCGGCCGCGAGAACCTGTGCGACAGCCCCGGATTCACCGGCTATACGATCGACGGCGGCTATGCCGAGTGCGCGGTCGCCGATCACCGCTATTGCGTGCATCTGCCGCAACGCTATTCCGATCTGGAGGCGGCGCCGCTCCTGTGCGCCGGCCTGATCGGTTATCGAACCTTGCGCATGGCGGGCGGCGCACGCCGCATCGGCATCTACGGTTTCGGGGCGGCGGCCCATCTCGTCGCGCAGGTCGCGCATTTCGAAGGACGCAAGGTGTTCGCGCTGACGAAGCCCGGCGACGTGGCGGCGCAGCAGCTCGCGCTGTCGCTGGGTGCCGCGTGGGCCGGCGGCAGCGACGAAGCGCCGCCGGAGCCGCTCGATGCCGCGCTGATTTTCGCGCCGGTGGGCGCGCTGGTGCCGGCGGCGCTGCGCGCGGTCGACAAAGGCGGGATCGTCGTGTGCGGCGGCATTCACATGAGCGACATCCCGGGCTTTCCGTACGCGTGGCTGTGGGGCGAGCGCCGCATCGCATCGGTGGCCAATCTGACGCGTGCGGACGCAGTCGAATTCATGCGGATCGCCGCCGCGATGCCGCTGCGGGTCGAGGCGGTGCGCTACGCGCTGACGGATGCGAACCGCGCACTCGACGACCTGCGCGGCGGGCGCGTATCGGGCGCCGCCGTGCTGGGCATGCGCGGTTGATCGCCTCGACGGCTTCGCGGCGCGCTCAGATCTGCCGCAGGCCGTCCGAATCGACGATCCGGATCTGCTTGCCTTGCGCTGCGAGGAGCCCCTTGTGCTGGAACTTCGACAGCATGCGGCTGACCGTTTCGAGCTTCATGCCGAGATATTCGCCGATTTCGTCGCGCGTCATCCGCAGCACGAATTCCGCGGCCGAGTAGCCGCGCGCCTTGAAGCGCGCGGAAAGATTCAGCAGGAACGCGGCCACCCGCTGCTCGGCACTCATCGTGCCGAGCAGCAGCATCTGGGAGGATTCGCGCACGATCTCGCCGCTCATCATTTGATACACGTGATGCTGCATGGGCCGCACTTCACGGCACATCTGCTCGAGCTGGCCGAACGGGATGATGCAGACCGTGCTGTCCTCGAGCGCGATCGCGTCGCCGTTGTGGTGCCCGGTGTGCACGCCATCGAGCCCGAGCGATTCGCCGACGATCTGGAAGCCGGTGATCTGCTCGTCGCCGTCGCGATGCATCACGATGGTCTTGAACGATCCGGTTCTCACTGCATAAATGCTGTTGAATGCGTCGCCCGCGCGGAACAGCGTTTCGCCGCGCCTGACGTGGCGCGTCGTGCAGATCATCGCGTCGACGCGCACGAAATCGTCGGGCGAAAGATCGGGCGGCAGGCAGACGGTGCGCAATGCACACGTCGAACAACGGGACGCGGCGCGCTTGGGCTGATCCGTCGGTTCGACGGCGTGCAGCGGGATGAACGGGCGTAACGGCATGGCCGTCGAGACTTCGGCACTGCTCTGCATGATCGGCTCCAGTTCGGGGGCAGCGGCGGCTTGCCGTCGGGCGGGGTGCGCTGACCGTTGTACCGGCGGCCTTGGTCTCTGCCGCCTTCCTGTCGGGAAAACCCCACCGGACGCGCCGGGAGACCGATATGCCGGTCTCGTCGATGATGCGGCCTTGGCTCCGGGAGGCACGTGTGTTCGCTTTTCTTGATGTGCAGTATGGATGTTGCGCAACGTCAAGAAAATCAGCCGGAATTGAAGTTGGCGTAGGTGAGATGGAAGTCTTGTAGGGGGGTTCCTACAAAGGCGCGGCAACTTGTCGCGAGCGTCGCCGCGCCCGCATGGCCGTCGTCAGCGATACTTTCGGGGCATCAAGACCGGGGCGCGGCCATGCCGGATGCCGCCGTCAGAGGTCGTCCGGGTCCTCGAACAGCTTGTGGCGCATCGCGTAGCGCACGAGTGCCGTGTCGTTCGGCATCTGCATCTTCTCGAGGATCCGCGTCTTGTACGTGCTGACGGTCTTGACGCTGACGCAGAGCGCCTGCGCGATTTCGGAAATCGACTCGCCGATGGTGACGCGCCGGAAGACGTCGAACTCGCGGTCGGACAGGCGCTGGTGCGGCAGGAGATCGGTCGGCTCGTTCAGACTCTGCGCGAACTGCTCGGCCATGGTCAGGCTGACGTAGACGCCGCCGGCCGCGATCTTGCTCAATGCAGCGACCAGTTCGGCGCTGGCACTTTCCTTGGTCATGTAGCCCGAGGCGCCCGCCCGGAACGCACGCACCGCATATTGCTGTTCGGCATGCATCGTCAGCACGAGGATATGCAATCCCGGCTTCTCGTCCTTGACCTGCTTGATGAGTTCGACACCGTTGCGGCCGGGCATCGACAGGTCGAGCACCAGCACGTCGGCGTCCCTGTCGCGCATGAGCGCGATCGTCGAGGCACCGTCGTGCGCTTCCCCGACGACCTCGAAACCGCTCGCGCTCTGCAGGATGTGTCGAAGACCCTCCCTGACGAGTGCGTGGTCGTCGGCGATGAGTACCCTGATCATGACAGCACATCTCCTTGCTGGATGGCGTGAAGCGGCAGCGCCACGGTGATCGTGAATCCCGCGCCTGGCCGGTTGTCGATCGTCACCGTCCCGTCGAGCATGTGCGCGCGCTCGCGGATGCCGATCAGGCCGAACGACGGGCGTTCCTGCGCATCGCGGGTGTGCTCCGGCGCGCCGTGACCGTTGTCCGCGATGCGCAGCATGCAATATCCGTCTTCCACTTTCAATGCGAGCTTCACGTGCGTCGCGTCCGCGTGCCGCGCGACGTTGGTCAGCGCCTCCTGCACGATGCGGAACAGCGTGGTCGAGCCGGTGCCCGTGAACGCGGTGTCGACGGGCGCGATGTCCCGGTCGACCGTGATCCGGTAGCGGCGCGTGAAATCGTTTGCAAGCCATTCGATCGCCGGAACGAGGCCCAGGTCGTCGAGCATCACCGGCCGCAGATCGGCCGCGATGCGCCGCACGGACGCAACGATCGAATCGATCAGGCGATGCATGCCGCCCAACTGCTCGCGCACACCGGTATTGGGGGCGACAACACCACCGAGCCCCAGCTCGACGGCCGAGAGATCCATCTTGAGCGCGGTGAGTTGCTGGCCGAGGTCGTCGTGCAACTCGCGGGCGATGCGCGTCTTCTCTTCCTCGCGCACGTTCTGCAGGTTGGCGGACAGGTCGCGCAGTTCCTCGCGTGACTGCTTGAGGGCATTTTCCGCGCGCATGCGCTCGGTCACGTCGCGCAGCATGACCGTGTATAGCTTGCCGGTGCCGTCGCGAATCTGCGAGATCGACGCCTCGATCGGAAACTCGGTGCCGTCGGCGCGCAAGCCGAACAGCACGCGCTGCCGCCCCATCTGGCGCTCCGACACGCCCGTCACGCCGAATTGCTCGACGTGTCGCGCATGCGCGGCGCGGAAGCGCTCGGGGATGAAGCGGGACAGCGGAGCGCCGACCGCCTCCATCGCGGAGACGCCGAACACGCGTTCGGCGGCCGGGTTGAAGATCACGATCGTCTGGCTTTCGTCGACGGTGATGATGGCCTCCATCGACGACCGGATGATGCCCATCATCCGCGCCTCGGTGGGTTGGCTGTCGCCGGCGGGCATACCGGCGAGCCCTCGCTTCGCGACGACCTGCTGCACGAGCGCGGCCAGCGTCAGCGAGAGCACGGTGCCGGCCAGCAGGACGGCCATCATGAAGCCGGACGTGTCGGCGCGCGGCGCGCTGTAGCGCAGCGAGAGCGGCGTGCCGCCGAACGTCAGCGAATCGGTTCGCTGGAGCATGTCGCGTGCGGCAGTCGAGTCGCCGACGCCTCCGGAGTACACCGGCGCGGCCGGATTGTCGGCCGTGATTTCCAGGTGCAAGCGGTCGAGAACGGACGAATCGACGAGGCGATCCGGATTCAGCGCCGCAAAAACGTACCCGGTGGCCGTCGCGTGCTGCGGCCCGGACGAAGCGATATCTTGAGCGCTCCCATAAATCGGCAGGTACAGCGTCAGGTCCGTCCGGGCAATCATTGAATCAGTGCTGTCCTGGATCGCGTTCGCGGCGAGCGCGACCCTGCCGGTTTCCGCCGTGCGCTGCAGCGCCTGCCGGGTCGCCTGATTGTCCTCCGCCGCGCTCGGCTCGATTCTCCCGAGGCTGCGGACGGGCGACTGCAATCCGTCCAGATTCAGACTGGCGAGATAGCGGCGCCACGCAGCCCCGGATTGCGGCGCGGGCAGGGTTGATGCAAAGCCGCGCGCGCTGCGCAATACGGCAGCCGCGCCGAGGAGGGTGCGCCGAAGGTCGGCCGTCGCGAGTATCGCGGTTTGCTCGAACCTCGCCTGGGCGACGTGCCGTGCCCCGTTCTGCAGTGCCCGGGACGCCGCAAACGTTGCAGTCAGGCCAAGCGCCAGCGTCAGCAGCGCGGCCATGGCTGCATATCGCGCGGGCCGGATCCGGCGCGACGCCGGCCCGGCCCTGAAGGGGGGCGAATTCGTTGTCATTGCCGTTGATCCTGACCGACTTCGTCGGTGGCTGGCTGGCGGCGGGCCGGACGCGAGGCACGAACAGCGTGGCGGGCCGCAACTGCGATATCGCCCCGGATTGTGCGCGCTTTCCTGACGTTCGCCAATCGGGACCGATTCGTACGGGCGGCACCGTGCGTGCTTGACCCGTGTCAACGGAAAGGCGCCCGCCGGGATCAGACTGGTTTCACGAACCGGTCGAATCCGGACGACGGCAGGGAGGCACCATGTACCAAAGGATCTTTGTGGCACTCGACGGCAGCCGCAGTGCGCGGCTCGCGCTCGACGAGGCGATTTCGCTCGCCCGCGATTCGGGCAGCCTGGTCATCGCCATGTGCGTGGTATCGGATGCGCCACGGCTGGCCGACGTCGATAGCGGCTATATCGACCAGCGCGACCCGGCCGGACTGGACGCGGACAGGGCCGCTGTCGCGGTCTCGGACGCGGAAACCGCGTTCCAGCTGTCCGGCGTGCGTGGCATCGCGCAAACGATCGACGCGTGCGGAGAGGACATCTCGGACGTGCTGGCGCGAGCCGCCGCCGAATGCGATGCGGATCTGATCGTGATGGGCACGCATGGCCGGCGCGGCGTGCGCCGTGCGTTGCTCGGCAGCGTCGCCGAATCGCTGGTGCGAATCGCAAATCGGCCGGTGCTGGTCGTACGGGAGGGGCCGGGCGCCTGCGCCAGCATGTTGTGACGGTCGGAGCAGGAAACGGGGCAGCCGCGAGTGGCCGACCCCGTTTGGGTTCGCTCAGTGAGACAGCAGGACCGGCACCGTCATCGTCTCGAGGATCGTGCGCGTCGCGCCGCCCAGCACGCGTTCGTGCATGCGGGCATGGCTGTACAGGCCCATCACCAGCAGATCCGCGTGCAGGTCGGTCGCCCGGTTCAGCAGCGTCGCACCCACGCTCACCGACCGTTCGCGCGGCGTGGTCGAGAACGACGCGCGAATGCCGTGCCGTTCGAGATACGCGGCGACGTCGACACCCGCCGGCGTCTTGTCCGGATCGGGCTGCCCGCGGGCGACCGTCTCGACGTTGACGAAGCGCGCGCGGGTGAGCAGCGGCAGTGCGTCGGCCATCGCGCGCGCGGCCTCGCGCCCACCGTCCCAGCCGATCAGCACGTTCTCGCCGAGCGTGCGCACGTCGCCCGCGTAGGGCACGACGAGCGCCGGGCGCCCGCTGCCCATCACGACGTCCTCGACGAAATGCCGTGCGACGTAGGTCAGGCGGTCGTCGGGGTTCTCCTGGCCGAGCACCAGCAGATCGGCGTGGCGCGCATGCAGGACCGCGGCCTCGGTGACGTTGCCGGTCGGCGCTTGCCATTCGACGCTGCGCCCGGCGCGTTCGGCGGCGATCAGGAACCTTTCTTCCGCGTCCTTGCGCCGCTGGTCGCACAGGCGTTCGTAGACCGCCAGCTTCAGCGGTTCGTCGGGCCGTCGCAACGGCTCGAAGAGGTCCTGGCAAACCACGTAGAGGCCGATCAGATGGGCGTTCCAGCGTCCCGCGAGTTCGAGGGCGAGGTCGACGCGCGTCGCACAGCGCTCGCTGTCGTCGAGATGAACGAGCAGGGTCTTGTAGCTCATGACGGCTCCTTTTCGGTTGATGCCGCGGTGGTCTCGGCGGACGCCTTCGCCGCGCTGCTCGCCGGAATCATCAGGACCGGGCACCTGGCCTGACGCAGCACGCGCTCGGCCACGCTGCCGAGGAAGAGGCGCTGGAAACCGCGCCGGCCGTGCGTGCCCATCACGATCAGGTCGGCGTTGATCTCGCCGGCGAGACCGACGATGTGTTGCGCGACGTCTTCACCCGCCGGCGCGACATTGGAGATCCGCGGCGTGCCGGCCACGTCGCGCGCTTTCATGCGTTTCGCCGCGTCTTCCGTGACGCGCAGCCCTTCCTCGCGGAATGCATCGATCAGGATCGACGGGTCGTATCCGTACGTGTCGTAGGCCGGCACCAGGAAATCGACGACATAGACGGGAGTCAGCCGTGCACCCGTCTCCGACGCGAGGTTCAGCGCGGCGTCGAGTGCGCGGGACGACGTATCACTGCCGTCGAGCGCAACCAGAATGTTCGAGTACATGACGTGTCCCCTGAACGGATGTTGATGCAATCATCATCGGCGCGCGCACGCCGATCGCGCTGATCTGGATCAACCGTCGCGGTTGCCGCGCAGCACGCGCACTGCGGCGCGCGCCGCGACCCAGGCTTCGTTGGTCGGCTCGACGACCACGGTGACCGCGCTCGACGCGGACGACACGACATGCGCGTGGGCGGCATTCGCGCGCGCGTCGAGCGCGATGCCGAGCCACCCGAGCGACGCGCAGATCCGCTCGCGCAGTTCCGCCGAGTGTTCGCCGATGCCGGCGGTGAAGACCAGCATGTCGAGGCCGCCCAGCAGCGCGGTCAGCGCGCCGGTTTCACGCACGATGCGATGGACGTACAGCGCCAGCGCGTCGCGGGCCGGCTCGTCGCCGGCCGCTTCGCAAGCGAGCAGCACGCGCGGATCGCCGGATGCCCCCGACACGCCCTTGAGCCCCGACTCGTGATACAGCAGGTGTCCCAGGGCGTCGCCGGACAGCTTGCCGACCTCGAGCAGGTGGAGGACGACGCCAGGGTCGAGCGTCCCGCAGCGGGTGCTCATCATCAATCCGTCGAGCGCGGAGAAGCCCATGGTCGTCGCGACGCTGCGGCAGTCGCGCAGCGCGCACAGGCTCGCGCCGCTGCCGAGATGGGCGGCGATCACGCGGCCATGCGCACGTGCGCCGAACGATTCGGCGAGCGCGATGGACAGGTATTCGTACGACAGCCCATGGAATCCGTAGCGGCGCACGCCCTGGTCGAACCACGCATGCGGCAACGGCAGCAGCTGCTCGACGCGCGGCAGCGTGCGATGAAACGCGGTGTCGAACACGGCGATCTGCGGGACATCCGGAAACGCGTCGCGCAGCGCGTCGATCGCATCCAGGCTGTGCGGCTGATGCAAGGGTGCCAGCGGCGTCAGCGTGCGCAGCGCGTCCAGCGCTTCACCGTCGATGACCATCGGCTCCACGTATCGCGCGCCGCCGTGTACGACGCGATGTGCGATCGCGCCCAGCGTGATGTGCGGCAACCGTACGCGAATCCACATCGCGATCTGCGCGAGCACGGCGCGGTAGGGATCGCCCCCGACGAGCGGCAGCGAACCGTCCGAATCGGCATCGAACCGGATCGACACGCTGTTGCCGGCCGCGACCGCTTCGCCGCCGTGCAACGGCTGCCGCACGGGATCGCCGTGCGGCGGATACGCGAAGATCGAGAACTTGACGCTCGACGAACCGGCATTCACGACGAGCAGTGCGAGCGTACGCATCGGCCGGCTCAGTGCGACATCAGCACTGGCAGCGTCATCGACGCCAGCACCGTGCGCGTGGCGCCGCCCATCACCAGCTCGCGCCAGCGCGGATGGCCGTAGGCGCCCATCACGAGCAGGTCGGAACCCGTTTCATAAGCGCGCGACAGCAACGTGTCGCCGATCGCCGAGCCGGCGCCGGCATCGATATCGAGCACGTTCACGTCGCGTGCATGGCGCGCCAGCATCAGCGCGGCGTCGGCGGCCGGAATACGCGTGGTTGCCGCTTCCGAATTGCCGTCGATCACGGCGGCGACCGTCGTGCGCTTCGCGTGCTCGAGAAAGGGAATCGCGTCCTGCGCGGCGCGGACCGCTTCCCGGCTGCCGTCCCACGCGACGAACACCCGTTCGCCGATCGACGGGAATTCGCCGGTGTAAGGCACGAACAGCACCGGGCGACCGGCGGACAACACGAGGTTTTCAGGAAACTGGTCGTCGATGAAGGTCTCGGGATCGTTCGGGTCGCTCTGGCCCGCGATCACGAGGTCGGCCAGGCGTGCGGCGCGCGGCACGGCCAGGTTGGCGCGATCGTCGGCACGCACCCAGGCGGCCTGCACTTTCGCGCGGGCCGTCTCCGCATGGAACAGGCGTTCCAGCGCGGCGAGCCGTTCGTCGCGCTGTTCGCGGTGTTCACGGAAGTAATCGGCGGACCCGGCCATCACGTAGAACGAATGCGGTTCCGGTGTGTAGACCGCGTACAGGCCGGTCAGATGCGCACCGAAGCGCCGGGCGAGACGCAACGCGAGCTCGAGCCGCGAATGCGCGCGGGCGCTCGAATCGAGGTGCACGACTATGCTCTTGTAGCTCATCGGGATCGCTCCATCGACGGGGGAACCGCCAGTGCAATCCAGTCTACGGAGCAGGGTTTCCGCGTACTTGACTCAGATCAACGGCCCCCTTGCGCGATGCCCGCACAGTGAAGCGGTCGCGATGCCGATCCCGGGCAGGCGGCATGTGGCGGAATGCCAACCCATTGACCGGATCGAAAGAGGAAAGCCGATGAGTACGTACGCTTTGACGACACCGAATGACGTTTGCCGCGCGGGCTGCGATCTCGCGTTGCGCATGGTCGCGCAGAACCGCGACTGGCAGCATGAATGGCATGCGCTGGCAGGGCGGCGCATCGAGCGCGACCGCGACGCGGTTCGTCATCTGCAGCAGGCGCTTGCGGACACGAAGGAGTGGACGGCCTTCGGCGAGGCGGCCCGGCAGGTGATGCGCGACTACGCGATCGCGAGCGTCGCGATCTGGCAGGATGCCACCGAGCTGTGCATGCGAGCGCAATACGAGAGCGCCGGCGCATGGCGCACCTGGGCGCGCGAATACGGCGCAGGCGCGCTGTCGCGTTATCAGACCGACTGGTTGCCCGATCTGGAACGACTGGCCGTGGTCAACGAAGCCAGCATGCCGTGGGCAGACTGGATGACGGCACTGGAACACGGGATCGAGGACGAGGCCGGCGCGGCGCCGGGTACCCCCCGCCGCCTGAACGGCATGGCTGGCGCACGGGAGAACGGCCATGCGCGCTGAACGTGTCGCTTTCATTACGGGAGGCATGGGCGGGCTCGGCGCCGCGATCAGCCGTCGCCTGCACGATGCCGGCATGACGGTGGCGGTGTCGCACACCGAAGGCAACGACCACGTCGCGACGTGGCTCACGCACGAACGCGAGGCGGGCAGGACGTTCCACGCGTTCGAGGTCGACGTCGCCGACTACGATTCGTGCCAGCATTGCGGGGCCCGCGTGCTGGCCGAGTTCGGGCGCGTCGACGTGCTCGTCAACAACGCCGGGATCACGCACGACGCCACCTTCGTGAAGATGACCAAGAGCATGTGGGATGCGGTGCTGCGCACCAATCTCGACGGCATGTTCAACATGACGAAGCCGTTCGTGCCGGGGATGATCGAGGCCGGCTTCGGGCGGATCGTGAACATCGGCTCGGTGAACGGTTCGCGCGGCGCATACGGGCAGGCGAACTACGCGGCCGCGAAGGCTGGCATCCACGGCTTCACGAAGGCGCTGGCGCTCGAGCTCGCGCGCCACGGCGTCACGGTCAACACGGTTGCGCCTGGCTATCTGGCGACCGCAATGCTCGAGACGGTGCCGAAGGAAGTGCTCGACACGAAGATCCTGCCGCAGATTCCGGTCGGCCGCCTTGGCAATCCTGACGAAATCGCCGAGCTCGTCGCCTTCCTGTGTTCCGACGCGGGGGCTTTCGCGACGGGCGCGGAATTCGACGTCAACGGCGGCATGCACATGCGATGAAAGCATCCGTCATGCACTTGCCGATCGAGCACGAATCGATGCGGCCAACGGGTACGAGCGAACCGGCGTCGCGCGCGGCCGAATGCACGCCGGTCCGCACGTCGCCCGCCGAACAATGGAACCGCGCCGCGCATGCGAACGTGGCCGCGATGACCTTCGGGCTGTCGCCCGTGTCGATGGCGCTGGCCATGCTCGACTGGGGTGCGCATCTGGCCGTGTCGCCGGGAAAATGCTTCGAGCTTGCGACGCAGGCGTGGCTGGCTGCCGCTACCCCGGCCGCAAGCCGGGGCGAGGGCGAGGCCGACGAGGCCGACACGAGCGGCCTGGCCGTGCACGCCGGGCAGGCCGACCCGCGCTTCGCGGCGCCCGCGTGGGCCGGATGGCCGTTTTGCGCGTATCGCGACGTCTTCCTGTCGATCCAGCGCTGGTGGCGCGACGCGACGCGCGGCGTGCCGGGTGTCGAACGGCACCACGAGGAACTGGTCGGATTCATCGCGCGACAGTGGCTCGACGCGTGCTCGCCGGGCAATTTCCTGGCGACCAACCCGGTCGTGCTCGACGCGACGATGCGCAGCGGCGGCGCGAATCTCGCGGCAGGCTTCCGGAACTGGCTCGACGACGCGAATGCACTGCTCGATCGCACAAGCGGCACGCGGGCCCGCGACACTCGCAGCTATCTGCCGGGGCGCGACGTGGCGATCACGCCGGGCCGCGTCGTGTGGCGCAACGCGCTGTGCGAGCTGCTGCAATACGACCCGACGACGCCCACCGTGGCACGCGAGCCGATCCTGATCGTGCCGTCGTGGATCATGAAGTACTACATCCTCGACCTGCAGCCGCACGATTCGCTGATCCGCTTCCTGGTCGATGCCGGCCACACGGTGTTTGCCGTGTCGTGGCGCAATCCGGGCGCGGAAGCGCGCGAGCTCGGGCTCGACGATTATCTGCGTGACGGGTGCATGGCGGCGCTCGACGCCGTCCGGTCGATCTGCGGCGAAGCCGTCCACGCGGTCGGCTACTGCCTCGGCGGCACGCTGCTGGCGATCGCTGCGGCGGCGCTCGCGCGCGACGGGCGGCAGCACGACGCATTGCGGTCGGTCACGTTGCTGGCGGCCCAGACCGATTTCAGCGAACCCGGCGAACTCGGCCTCTTCATCGACGCGAGCGAACTGTCTGCGCTCGATGCGCTGATGTGGCGGCAGGGCTACCTGGACGGCGCGCAGATGTCCGCCGCGTTCCAGCTGCTAAACGCGCGCGACCTGATCTGGTCGCGCATGATGAGCGAATACCTGCTCGGCACGCGCACCAAGCCGAATGACCTGATGTCGTGGAACGAGGACACCACGCGCATGCCGTATCGCATGCATACGGAATACCTGACGCGGCTCTTTCTCGACAACGATCTCGCGGCCGGCCGCTACTGCGTCGACGGGCGACCGGTCGCGCTGTCGGATATCGTCGTGCCGACGTTCGCGGTCGGGACCGAACGCGATCACGTGTCGCCCTGGCGCTCCGTCTATAAGCTGCATTTGCTCACGCACCACGCGCTGACGTTCGTGCTGACCTCCGGCGGCCACAATGCCGGCATCGTGTCCGAGCCCGGGCATCCGGGGCGCCACTATCGCTGCGCGACGCGCGCGCCCGGCGCGCCTTACCGCAGCCGGCACGACTTCGTGAGCGAAACACCCGCGGTCGACGGATCGTGGTGGACATGCTGGCGCGACTGGTTGCGCGCGCATTCGTCGGGCGACGTGCCGGCGCGGGTGCCGGCCGCCGGCTTCGGCGCCGCACCCGGCACCTACGTGCTCGAGACATGAACATGAACCTGCATCCGGATGTGTCCGTCGGCGCGTGCCTGCCCGGGCTGTTGCCGCGCGCGGACGGCGAACTTCCCGAACTCATCGAGCGTGCGCGCCACGCGCCGCCGCTGACGGTGGCCGTCGTGCATCCGTGCGACACGGCCAGTCTCGTCGCGCTTGCCGCGATCAATGCGTCGCCGTTGGGCGCGTCGATCGAGCCACTGATCGTCGCGCCGCGTGCGAAGGTGTTGCGCGTGGCGGACGAGGCGGGCGTCGATCTGTCGAAATGGACGATCGAGGACGTGCCGCACAGCCACGCGGCGGCGGCCCGGGCGGTGGAGCTCGCGAAGTCGGGCCGCGTCGGCGCACTGATGAAGGGCAGCCTGCATACCGACGAGCTGATGGGCGCGGTCGTCGCCGCGGAATCGGGCCTGCGCACGGACAAGCGCATGTCTCACTGTTTCCTGATCGAGGCGCCCGCCTATCCGCGCCCGTTCCTGCTGACCGACGCGGCCGTCAATATCGCACCGGATCTCGCGCAGAAGGCGGCCATCACGCAGAACGCGATCGACGTCGCGCATGCGCTGCGCGTTGCATGCCCGCGCGTGGCCGTGCTGTGCGCGGTCGAGACCGTCAATCCGGCGATGCGCTCGACGCTCGACGCGGCGGCCCTGGCGAAGATGGCCGAGCGCGGGCAGATCACGGGGGCGATCGTCGACGGCCCGCTCGCGTTCGACAACGCGATATCGCTGCGGGCCGCGCGCGAGAAGGGGATCGACTCGCCGGTTGCCGGCCGTGCCGACATCCTGGTCGTGCCCGATATCGAAGCGGGCAACATGCTCGCGAAACAGCTCGAATACCTGGGCGGTGCCGCCAACGCGGGCGTCGTCGTGGGCGCGCGCGTGCCGATCGTGCTGACGAGCCGCGCCGACGGCGTCGCCGTCCGGATCGCATCGTGTGCGCTCGCGGTGTTGCTGGCACAGGTCCGGCCTGACGCCGCCCCCATGCCTGAACAGGCCCCCCTTTCGATGGAGGAATCGCGATGAAAGCACTCGTTTACCACGGCCCAGGGCGCAAGGCGCTCGAACGGCGGCCCAAACCGGAACTGCAGTCGCCCACCGACGCGATCGTCCGCGTGACGCGCACGACGATCTGCGGCACCGATCTGCACATTCTCAAGGGCGACGTGCCGACGTGCGAACCGGGCCGCATTCTCGGTCATGAAGGCGTCGGCATCGTCGAGCAGGTCGGCGCCGCGGTTGATTCGTTGAAGCCCGGCGATCACGTGCTGATTTCGTGCATCTCGTCGTGCGGCCGCTGCGAGTATTGCCGTCGCGGACTGTATTCGCATTGCACGACCGGCGGCTGGATACTCGGCAACCGGATCGACGGCACGCAGGCCGAGTTCGTGCGCATCCCGCATGCGCCGACCAGCCTGTACCGGATTCCGGCAGGTTCGGACGAGGACGCGCTCGTGATGCTGTCCGACATCCTGCCGACCGGATTCGAATGCGGCGTGCTGAACGGCAAGGTGCAGCCGGGCTGCTCGGTCGCGATCGTCGGCGCGGGGCCGATCGGGCTGGCCGCGTTGCTGACCGCGCAGTTCTATTCGCCCGCGCGGGTCATCATGATCGATCCGGACAGCAACCGGCTCGAGGTTGCACGGCGTTTCGGCGCGACCGACTGCTTCGACGGCAGCGGCGGCGACCCGGTGGCGGAAGTCATGAAGCTGACCGACGGCGTGGGCGTGGATTGCGCGATCGAAGCGGTCGGCATTCCGGCGACGTTCGAGATGTGCACGTCGCTCGTGGCGCCCGGCGGGGTCGTCGCGAACGTCGGCGTGCACGGTGTCAAGGCCGACCTGCACCTCGAGAAGCTGTGGGATCGCAACATCTCGATCACGACGCGGCTCGTCGACACGGTCAGCACGCCGATGCTGCTTAAAACCGTGGGCGCCGGACGCCTCGATCCGGCGCGCCTGATCACGCACCGGTTCTCGCTCGACGACGTGGAACGCGCGTACGACACGTTCGGGCGCGCCGCGCAAACCCATGCGTTGAAGGTCATCATCGAAGTCGGCTGATTGCCGGGCCGTGCGCGGCGGGAACCGGCGGCCTCCGCCTCCCGTCACGCGCGGCGGGCATTTCGCCCGCGATTCGTCGGCAATTCGCCGGCAGTCAGGACGACAGCGCGGCGGGTTCCTGCGTGTTGCTGGATTCAGCCTCGTCCAGATCGACGCACTGCCCGTAGGTCGGCACCTCGCACCGCCAGTGCAGGCTCTCCGAGATGCGCCGGCGCATGGCGTCCGCAGCAGCGGGTTCGCCATGCGTGACGAACGTCCGCACGGGCGCGCACTGCATCGTGCCGAGCCACTTCAGAATCTCTTCGTAGTCGGCATGGGCCGACAGCGTCGTGATCGACTCGACCTGAGCGCGCACGCGAACGTACTCGCCATGAATCTTCACCGTCGGCTCGTGCGCCGCCAGCGCCGCGCCGCGCGTGCCGGCGGCCTGGTAGCCGACCAGCGCGATCGTGTTGCGCGCATCGGGCGCATAGCGGGTCAGGTGATGCAGCACGCGCCCGCCCGTCGCCATCCCGCTGCCGGCGATGATGACCATCGGGCCGTGGTGTTCGGCAATCGCCTTCGACTGGTCGACCGAGCGGATCATCGTCGCCGCGTGGCCGAGCGCATTCGCGTCGGAGACGGTCAGGCGGTGCTCGAGGATATGGTGACGATAGATCTCGGTCACGTCCGTCGCCATCGGGCTGTCGAGGAACACCGGGACGCGCGCCATGCGGCCGGACGCCTTGAGCCGCGCGATGTAGTGCAGGATTTCCTGCGCGCGGCCGACGGTGAAGCAGGGCATCACGACGACTCCGCCGCGCGCGAAGGTCTTGTCGAACATCGCGGCCAGTTCGTTCTCGGGATCCGACGTCGGATGGAGCCGGTCGCCGTATGTCGATTCCACGACCAGATAGTCCGCATGCGCGGGCGGGCGCGGCGGCTGCATGATCGGGTCGTGATACCGGCCGAGGTCGCCCGAGAACGCGAGCACCTTGTGGTCCCAGTGCATCACGACGCTCGCCGCGCCGAGGATGTGCCCGGCCGGGAGCAGGCGGAACGACAGGCTGCCGCCCAGCGCCGTGCATTCGTCGAAGGCGACGGGCTTCAGCAGGCGTAGCGCGCGCTGCGCGTCGTCCAGCGTGTAGAGCGGTTGCGCCGGATGATGCTTCGAGTAACCGTGCCGGTTCGCGAAGTCGGCTTCCTCTTCCTGCAGCCGCGCGCTGTCGCGCAGCATGATGTCGCAGAGTTCGGCCGTGGCCGCCGTGCAGTACACCGGCCCGCGATAGCCTTCGCGTACCAGCACCGGAAGATAGCCGCTGTGATCGATGTGCGCGTGCGTGAGCACGACCGCACTCAGCGTGTCGGGCGCGAGCGGCAGCGCTCCCCAGTTGCGCAGCCGCAGGTTCTTCGTCCCCTGGAACAGGCCGCAATCGACCAGGACGCGCCGGCCGCCGTGCTCGACCAGATACTTCGAGCCGGTCACAGTCTCGGTCGCGCCGAGAAATGTCAGTTTCATGGATTGCCTCACCGGAAGTCGACGGAACAGTAAGTCGATTAGATTCCGAACGCGCGGGCAGCGGTTGACCGAAATCAGGAATTGAGGGATCACCATGCCGTCCGGGCGAGATTCCACGACGGCGCCCGGGTTGACGACGATCAACTGCGAGCCGCGGCGGCGGCAGGATAGTGATTTCGTGCGCGCATGCGGTGTCGTGTCGTGACCCGTTATCCGCGCATGCCGTGCGCGCCATGCGTATCGGCATCACGAGTCTTTCGGGATGAACCCATCATGACGTTGATCGCCAATCTGGATGGCGCCGGGCCCCTTTACCGGCTGTGCTTCGTCCGCTCGCCGTGGGCGTGGTTCACATGCTTGCCGCTCGACGAGCAGTGCGGCGAGCGCTGGGCGGACGTGCCGTACCAGAATGCCGCGAAACCGCCGTACAGCGATTCGCGCGCGCAATTGCTCCGGGTCGCGTTCGACGCGCCGAGTCTTTTGCCGCCCGAGGCCGGGCGGCACGGGCATGCGTGGAGCGTCCAGCAGATCAACCACGGCGCGGCGCCATGGCTGCGCAGCGAGGATTTCGTCGATGCGTTGACGCTGACCGTGCCGGCCGGGGCGACGCTCGCCACGTTCGTCGAAAGGATCGAGGCCGCCGGCGGCACCGTCTACGGGCCGCTCGGCTGGGCGGAATTGCCGCCGTGGCAGCGGCCCGACGTCGCGGCGCAGACGGGCTGAATGGGGCCAGACGGGCTGGAATGGGCCTGAAAACGGAGCTGAATGCCCGTGCGGCGCGCGTGTCAGCCCGCGTCCCCCCAGCCGCCGCCGAGCGCGACGTAGAACGCGACTGTGTCCTGCAGGCGCTGCGCGACCGTTTGCAGCCACGCGATCCGCGCCTGATGGTATTGCACGTCGGCGACCAGCAACTGGACGTAACCGGAGATCCCCGCGTCGTAACCGGCCTGCGTGAGTTTCAGCGCGTCACGGGCCGCGGCCATTGCGCGCGCCTGCGCATCGAGCGCCGCCGCGTCGTTCGCAAGCGCGCGCAACGTGTCGGCCACCTGCGAGAACGCCGACAGGACGACCTGCCGATAGGTCGCATCGGCTTCGTCATACGCATCCTGCGCGGCGCGCCGCTGGTTCAGCAGCGTGCCGCCATGAAAGATCGGCGCGGCGAGCCCGGCGCCGACACTCCATGCGCGGCTGGCCGGCGCGAACAGCGTGCCGGCGACGACGCTTTCGAACCCGCCCGATGCGGACAGCGTGAGGTTCGGGTAGAGCGCGGCCGTCGCGACACCGACCTGCGCGCTGGCCACGTGCAGTTCGGCTTCGGCCCGCAGAATGTCGGGGCGGCGGCGCACCAGCGAAGACGGCGCCGTGTCCGGCAGGCTGGCGGGCAATTCGATCCCGTCGAGCGAAAGGTCCGGCGTTCGCCAGTCGACCGGGTAGCGGCCGGCCAGCAGCGCGAGCAGATCGTCGGCCTGCGCACGCTTCTGGTCGAGCGCGGGCAGCGTCGCCTCGAGCGATGCCCGCTGCGATTCCAGCGTCAGCACCGCGACGTAGGCCGCCGCGCCGGCCGCCACCTGTATGCGCGTCAGACGAATCTGCTCGTCGAGCAGGCCGATCATCTCGCGCGTCGCCGCGGCTTCGTCGTGATAGGCCGCGCGCGCGACCATCGTATTGACGACGTTCGCGGTCAGCATCAGATACGCGCCCGCCAGCGCCTGCCGTTGCGCATCGACGTCGGCCTTGAGCGCTTCGACCTGGCGCCGTTCGCCGCCCCACAGGTCGAGCGTGTAGCTGACCGTCGCCGACAGCGTGAACAGGTTGAAGATCGATGCCGGCAATGCCTGGCCGGTGCGCAGCGGCGTGGCGCGCTGGCGCGCCGCGCCGGCCTGTGCATCCACCTGCGGAAAGAAGATCCCCTGGCCGGCCCGCAGCGCGTGCTCGCTGCGCCGCAGCGTCGCTTCGGCGAGATCGAGCGTCGGGCTGCCGGTCAGTGCTTCGTCGACGGTCAAGTCGATCGCGCGGCTGCCGAAGCGCGTCCACCAGTCGCGCGTGAGCGCCGTGTCCGCCGACAAGGCCTGCGTCCGTCCATCGCCGGTCCAGGGGCCGGACGCCGCGCCCGGATCGTCGGGCGGCACGAAGTGCGCGACGCGCGGCGCGTGCGGCGGGACGAAATTCGGCCCGACCGTGCATCCGGCGAGCAGCACGGCGACGGCCAGCGCGCCGGCTCCGCGGCGCAGCGCGGGTGCGCGACGCGCTCCGTTATTTGCCTGCGACGTAGACATCGACGATCTGCCCGGGAAACAGCCGCACGTTCCTGTTCGGCACGATACGGAAAATGACCGGCAGCACGCGCACGTCGACGCGCTCGGTGCGCTGGTCGGACAGCTCGATCTTCGGCGTGACGTACGGCTGCACGCGCACGAACTGAAGGTCGGCCTCGACCGACGTGCCGCGCACGAACATGTGCGCCTTCAACGCATGCAGGTCGGGTAGCTGGTGGATCAGGATTTCGTCGATGTAGCAGCGCACCTGCAGCTGGTCGGCCGGTGTGCCGAGCACCACGACCGGTGTGCTGCCGCGCGTATAGGTGTCGTAGAGCCCCTGCGAGTTCAGGTAGGCCCCGACCGCCGCGTTCATCGCCAGAACGGTCCCGTCGGCCGGCGCGCGCAGCGTGTAGCGGGCGAGCAGGGCGGCCGCCGCATCCGCCGCGCGTCGCAGCGCGATGGCCTGCGCTTCCTGGTTGCGCACGTCGTAGCCCCAGGCGCCGGCTTTCGTCAGGCGATACTGCCGCGTCACGACGTCCAGGTTGGCCGCCGCGACGCGCACCGCGTTCGCGGCCGTGTCGAGCGCGTCGCGGCTCACCGCCTTCGGATCGATGTCGTACGCGTGCCGCTGCTTGTCGTACTGGTCCTGGGCGAGCTTCAGGCTCGCCTGCGCGGCCGCGGTCTGCGCACTGGCCACGTCGAGCACCTCGCGGCGCGGCTGCGCCTTCAGTTCGTCGAGCAGGGCGACGGCCGCGTCGGCCTGCGCCGCGAGCTGGGCGGCGGTGGCGCGCTGTACCGCGTCGTCGATCGTCAGCAATGCGTCGCCGGCCTTCACCGGATCGCCGTCGTGCACGAGGATGCGCGTCACTGCGCCCGAGACGTCCGGATAGACGTTCACGTTCGCGCCGGCGGGTTGCTCGCTCTCGACGATGCCGTTCGCATAGACGCCGCGCGCGTACGGATTGGCGGCCGGCTTGAATACCGGCGGTTGCGGCGGTTCCTGGCGGCTGTAGAGCCACGCGGCGGCGACGCTTGCCAGGAAGCCGAGCACGGCCAGCACGAACACGAGGCGGTGCTTCATCGCGCACCTCCGCGCTCGATCCCGTTCAGCCTGCCGTCTTCCATCCGCAGGATGCGATCCGCGTATTCGAAGATCCGCGCGTCGTGCGTGACGATCACGATGCAGCGCGTGTCGCTCAGCACCTTGTGCTTGACGAAGTCGATGATCATGCGGCCCGTGTCGCCGTCGAGCGACGCGGTGGGCTCGTCGAGGATCAGCAGGTCGGGCTGGCTGACGATCGCGCGCGCGATCGCGACGCGCTGCTGCTCGCCGCCGGACAGCTTGACGGGCGGCAGTTGCGCGCGGTTCGCGAGCCCGACGACATCCAGGTACGTGTGCGCTTCCTTGATCGCGTCATCCCACGGCCGGCGCTTCAGGATCAGCGGGATCGCGACGTTTTCCGCGGTCGTGAGCCGCGGGAACAGGTGGTAGTCCTGGAACACAAAGCCGATCCGGTTCAGCCGGAAATCGGCGATCGAATCGTTCGACTGCGCCCACAGATCGACGCCGTCGATCGACACTGAGCCGTCATCCGGCCGCAGGATGCCCGAGATCACGCTGAGCAGCGTTGTCTTGCCGCTACCGGACGGCCCGACGATCAGCAGCATCTCGCCGAAGTTCGCCTGGATCGATACGTCGCGCAGCGCCTGCGTGCGTGCATCGCCTTCGCCGAACCATTTGCTGACGCCGCGCGCGTCGATCGCGATGCCGGCCATCGTCAGCCCCGGAAGATGTCGAACGGCTCGATGCGCAGCACGCGCCGCACGCCGAGATAGCTCGAGATCGTTGCGATCACGACCACCATGCCGAACGCGAGCGACAGGTTGCCGTAAGTGATGAGCGCCGCGTAGTCCGGAATCCTCAGCTTGGCGACCGTGATCATCAGCACGCACAGCCCGACGCCGATACCGTAGCCGGTCAGCGCGGTGAAGGTCGCCTGGAACAGGATCATCGCGACCAGCTCGCGGCTCTTCGCGCCGATCGCCTTCAGCGCGCCGAACTTGTCCAGGTTCTCGAGGATGAACGCGTAGAACGTCTGCCCTGAAATCGACAGGCCGATGATGAAGCTGATGATCGTCATCAGCATGATGTTGGTGCCGAGGCCCGTCTCGTACTTGTAGAAGCGCGCGATCTGCGCGATGAATTCGTCGCGCGTGTACGCGCGATAGCCGAGCGACGTCACCACCGCCTTGATGTGTGCAACGTCCGCATCGGACTTCGGCTCGACGAGGATGTACGAGGTCGTGAAGCGCGGCGACGGAATGTAGCGGATCGCGCGCGCGTACGTGGTGTAGAGCGTCGGCGTGCCGAACAGGCCGCTCGCGGCGACCTTCGCGATGCCGACGATTACGCCGCGATGATCGTTCAACTCGAAATCGGTGCCGACGGACGGATTCTCGAGCTTCCGAAACTCGGGATCCTGAATCGCGATGAAGCCGTTTTCCGCGTAGATGTCCTCGATGCGGCCCTGCAGCATCGTCGGGCGGCCGAACAGGCTGGCGTCGTCGAGGCCGACGACCGTCACGGCCTGGTAGGTGCCGGAACGCAGCTTGACGAGCGCGCCGCCGGAATAAAGCGGCACCGCATACTTGACGCCGTCGATGCTGCGCACGGCGTCGAGCACGTAGTCGGGCATGCCGATGCTGTTCGCGATCGTCTTCACGGCCGGGTCCATCACCCAGACCTTCGCGCCAATATTGATGACCGACGCCGACGACTTGTTCAGGATGCCGGCGAATAGCGACGTCATCTCGATCATCAGCAGCACCGAGAAGGTGATGCCGACGGTCAACGCCGTGAATTTCGCACTGTCGTTGACGAGCAGCTTGAACGCGAGACGGAGGATACCGTTCACGATGACGAATCCAGCGCGTTCGGTCCGTGCCGCTGATGTCCGGACGACGCGGGATCGAGCTGCGCGATGAACGCGACGATGCCCGACACCAGCGCAATGATCGCGTACGGAACGACCGTCTCGTCGATCAGCATCGCATGCACGACGCCCAGCAGCGAAGCGAGCGCGATGAACACGCAGAGCGTCGCAAGCGCGCTTCGGTATGGCAGGCCCATCATGACGTTCTCCCGGGAAGCGGCCGCCGTGGACGGCGTTGCCGTCAACGTAGCTGCCACTGGTTGCGCAAGACATGGCGTCATGATCGCGTGCCGCGCTCCGGCACGATTGATCTGTATCAACGGACAAATTCCGGTGTCACGGGCGCGACTCGTCGATCAAGTCATCTGACCAATCGTCTTGCGGAATCGCGTGAGCGACAGCAGGAACAGCACGCAGCCGATCGCGAACAGCGCGGCAAACTGGGTCCACACCGCATCGAGCCCGGCGCCGCGATACAGGATGCGCTGCGCGAGCTCGACGAAATGGGTGGTCGGCGCGGCCAGCATGATGTCCTGCACGACGGGCGGCATGCTTTCGCGCGGCGTCAGTCCGCCCGACAGTAGTTGCAGCGGCAGCAGCACGAGGACGAGCAGCATGCCGAACTGCGGCATGCTGCGCACAAGCGTCGCGAGAAAGATCCCCATCGACGTGGTCGCGAACAGGTGCAACGCCATGCCGGCCACGAACAGCGGCACGGACCCGGGAATCGGCACGTGCAGCGCGCCGCCCACGACGAGCGTCAGCGACGCGACTGCCGCCGTCGCGACGACAAGCCCCATCGACCAGACCTTCGCGAGCATGATTTCCGCCGCGGTCACCGGCATGACGAGCAGATGCTCGATCGTGCCGTGCTCGCGCTCGCGAATCAGTGCGGCCCCGGTGAGGATCATCGACAGCATCGTCACGTTGTTGATCAGCTCCATCAGCGCGCCGAACCAGACTTCGTCGAGATTCGGGTTGAAGCGCATCCGCATCGCGAGATCGACGGGCGGCAAGGACGTGCCGCGATGGCGCCGCACGAAGGCATCGATCTCGCCCGCCACGATCTGCTGGACGTAACCGCCGCCGGTGAACGCCTGCGTCATGCGGGTCGCATCGACGTTGAGCTGAACCGTCGCGTGGCGGCCGGCGAGCACGTCGCGCTGGAAGTCGGGCGGAATGTCGAGCGAGAATGTGTAGTCGCCGTTGTCCAGCCCGCGATCGGCCGCGCCGGCGTCGACGATCGGCGGCGGTGCGAATTGCGGCGGGAAGAACGCCGCCGCGATGCGCGCCGACAGCGGCGACGCATCCTCGTCGACGATCGCGATCGGCACCTTGTGCAGCGTTTCCGGGCGGGCGGTGGCGGCGACGTAGATCGACGCGCTGAACGTATAGACGATGAGCGCGAGCAGGATCGGGTCGCGAGCGAGGCTCCACAGTTCCTTGACCCCGAGCCGGAAAACGACGAGCAGGCGGGACATGGTCAGCGCTCCTGCTTGCGCAGCAGCACGCCGGTCATGACCAGGATGACCGGCACGGCCGCGAGCATCGGCCAGAACTGGGACGACAGGTCGGCCAGCCCGAGCGCCTTGTTGTAGACGCCGCGGCTGATCGCGAGCATGTAGGTGGCCGGATAGACGGTGCCGATCCACTTGCCGCTGCCCTCGAGCGACGACAGCGGCGTGAGCAGGCCCGAAAACTGCACGACGGGAATCAGCGTGCCGACGATCGTCATGAAGATCGCGGCGATCTGGCTGCGGGTGAACGTCGACGCGAACAGCCCGATGCCGGTGGCCACGACGTTGAATATCAGCACCGCGGCCGCCAGCGTCGCGAAACTGCCCTTGATCCGCACGCCGAACACGACGTCGGCCAGCACGACCATCAGCAGGAAGTTCAACATGGCCAGCATGACGTACGGCGCCTGCTTGCCGAGCAGGAATTCGGCCCGCGTGACGGGGGTCACGTAGAGGTTGACGATCGACCCGAGCTCGCGTTCCCGCACGACGGCGAGCGCGGTCAGCATCGCGGGCAGCATCAGCAGCAGCATCGGCATGATCGCCGGAATCATCGCCGGCAGGCTCTTGACGTCGGGGTTGTAGCGATAGCGGATCGCGATGTCCACGGCGGGGACGAGCGACACGCCGAGGCGGCGCTTCGCCTGGTCGCGCAGCCAGTTTTCGTGCATGCCGGCCACGTAGCCGCGGATCGTCTCCGCGCGCATCGGCATCGCGCCATCGACCCATGCGCCGATCTCCACGCGGCGGCCCCGCGCGACGTCGCGCGCGAAACCGGGCGGGATCTCGAGCGCGAGCGACAGCTGGCCGTTGCGCATGCGGCGCTCGATGTCGCGGTCGTCCGCGAGCGGTGCGCGCGGCACGAAATAGCGGGAACCGGCGAGATTCTGCGCATAGTCCTGGCTCAGGATCGACTGATCGCGGTCGAGCACCGCGAACGTCAGGTTGTCGACGTCGAGACTGATCCCGATGCTGATCACGCACATCAGCACGAGCGAGCCGAACAGCGCCAGCGTCGCGCGCAACGGGTCGCGCCTCAGTTCCAGCACTTCGCGCCACAGATAGCTGCCGGCGCGCGCCGGGCTGAACCATGCGGCCGCATGGCCGGCGCCGGCCGCTGCGGGCGGCGCGGCGAGCCAGCCGGCGTCGGACGGCGCATCGGCCGCCGTGCCGTCCGAACCGCCCGCGCCATCCGCTTTCTGCGCGTCGCTCAGGTAGCCGATGAACGCGTCCTCGAGCGTGGCCGCGCCGCGCAGGCGCACCAGTTCCTCGGGCGCGGCGCTCGCGAGCACGCGGCCCGCATGCATCAGCGAGATGCGGTCGCACCGCGCGGCCTCGTTCATGAAGTGCGTCGAAATGAAGATGGTGACGCGATCGTTGCGCGCGAGCTCGATCATCAGCCGCCAGAAGTCGTCCCGCGCGACCGGGTCCACGCCCGACGTCGGCTCGTCCAGGATCAGCAGCTCGGGCTTGTGCACCATCGCCACCGCGAGGGACAGCCGCTGCCGCATCCCGAGCGGCAGGCGCTCGGGCAGCGCGTCGAGTGCGTCCGTGAGCCCGAAGCGCGCGATCATTTCGGTCACGCGTGCGGGTACATCCGATTCCGGTACGCCGAACAGGCGCGCGTGCAGCACGAGGTTTTGCCGGACGGTCAGTTCGCCATAGAGCGAAAACCCTTGCGACATGTAGCCGACCCGCCTGCGCGTGTCGATGTCGTTCGCGGTGATCGGCCGGCCGAACAGCGTCGCCGTACCTTCAGACGCGGGCAGCAGGCCGGTGAGCATCTTCATGGTCGTCGACTTGCCGCAGCCGTTGGAGCCGAGAAAGCCGAAGATTTCGCCGCGGCGGATCTGCAGGCTCACGTGGTCGACCGCGACGAAATCGCCGAACCGCATCGTCAGCGCATCGGCCTCGATCGCGTAGCCGGCCGCCTGATCGGGCTGGAACGGCTCGATCACGACCGGCTGGTGTCCGCGCCGGCGGGCCTCCGGCAGCAACGCGATGAACGCGGCTTCCAGCGTGTCGCAACCGGTGCGTTCGAGCAGCTCGCCGGGGCTGCCGGTTGCCAACACGCGGCCCGCGTCCATCGCGATCAGCCGGTCGAAACGTCGAGCCTCGTCCATGTACGCGGTGGCGACCAGCACGCTCATCGCCGGGCGGGCGGCGCGAATGCGTCCGATCAGCTCCCAGAACTGCGCGCGCGACAGCGGATCGACGCCGGTCGTCGGTTCGTCCAGGATCAGCAGGTCGGGATCATGGATCAACGCGCAGCACAGGCCGAGTTTCTGCTTCATGCCGCCGGACAGCTTGCCGGCCGGGCGATCCAGGAACGGCTGCAGGCCGGTGCTGCGCGTCAGCGCGTCGATCCGGCGGCGGCGCTCCGCGGCATCGTGGCCGAACAGTCTCGCGAAGAACTGCAGGTTTTCCTCGACCGACAGCGTCGCGTACAGGTTCCGGCCGAGGCCTTGCGGCATGTAGGCGATGCGCCGGCATACGCGCGCGCGATGACGGCGCGACGACAGGTCGCCGTCGAGCGTCCATACGCGGCCCTGCTGGATCGCGCGCGCGCCGGACACGAGCGCAAGCAGGCTCGACTTGCCGACGCCGTCCGGCCCGATCAGCCCGATCATGCAGCCGGCGGGGATGTCGAGGGTCACGTCGTCGAGCGCGTACTTGTCGCCGTAGCGCAGCGAGACGCCGGACAGCCGGGCGACCATGCGCGGCTCGGCCGACACCGGCGAACCGTTGATCGATCCCGCATCCGTCTCGACGGGCGTCGTCGCATTCATTGCGGCACCCTGATCGCGAGGCGATCCGGCCAGCCCGCGTGCGGATCGGTCTTCAGCCACGCGACGCCCGGCAACCCGGTCTTCACGAGTTTCAGGTGGCGCTGCAACAGATCGCGATCGATGCGCGCCTTGACCCGGAACATCAGCTTCTGCCGCTCGGTGGCCGTCTCGACCGTCTTCGGCGTGAACTGCGCGGTGCTCGACACATAGGACACGCGTGCGGGAATCACGTATTCCGGTGCCGCATCGAGCACGATCCGCACGTCGGCGCCGAGCGGGACCCGGCCGACGACCGCTTCGGGCAGGAAGAACGTCATGTAGACGTCGGACAGGTCGACGACGTTGAGCACCTTGCCGCCTGCCGGCAGGACTTCGCCCGACTCGGCAATCCGGTACTGGACGCGCCCGTCGCGCGGCGACGTCAGTTCGCTGTCCGAGATGTCGGCCTGCACGCGCGCCACGGTCGCCTGCGCGGCCGTCACGGCCGAGCGCGCCGCGACGAGCTGGGCCCGGGTTGCATCGACAGCGGCCTGGGCCGCTTCCACCTGGGCGCGCGCGGCGTTCACGGTCGCGCGCAGGCTGCCGGCGCGCGCGCGATCGTCGTCCAGTTCCTGCATCGATGACGCCCCGTCGCGCGACAGCGTTTCGGACCGCGCGAGCCGCCGCGTGGCCGCGTCCAGCTCGCTTTCCCGCTGCACGACGACGGCCGCGGCCGCGGCCTTGTCGCTGCGGCGCTGCGCGACCTGCGCGTCGACGCTCGCCGCGGTGTTCACCGCCTGTTGCTCCCGCGCCCGTGCCTCGTCGAGCTGCGCCTGCAGGACGACGACGTCCATGCGGGCGAGCGGCTGGCCGGCCGTCACGAAGTCGCCTTCGTCGACGAGCATGGCGGTGACGCGCCCCGGCAGCTTGGTCGCGACGTCGATTTCGGTCGCCTCGATGCGGCCGTTGCCGCTGGCGAGCCCCGCATCCGTCTGGCCGTCGCGCCAGCGCGTCCACCCGTAGTACGCGAGGCCGATCGCGAGCACGGCCGCACCGACACCGATCAGAAGAGGGCGCGGGATGGTTTTCATGGTGTGTTGTCCGAGTCTGTCGAAAGGGGAGCCGTTGCCGCGGCGGTCTTGCCGGTGTCGATCACGCCGCCGCCGAGGGCGCCGTACAGCGCGACGCGGCTCGAGAGCAGCGCACGACGGGTCATGACCAGTTGCTGCTCGGCGTTCATCAGGTCCCGTTGCGCATCGAGCACTTCGAGGAAGCGGGTCGCCCCGCTGTCGTAGCGCAGCTTCGCGAGGCGTGCCCGCTCGGCCTGCGACGCCAGCGTGGCGCGCTCGATGGCGACCTGATCGGCCAGCCAGTGGCGCGCCGCGAGCGCATCGGACACGTCACGGAACGCGCGCTGGAGCGTCTTCTCGTACTGCGCGAGCGCCTCGTCGCGTTGCGCGTGCGAGAGCGCGAGATTCGACCGATTGCGGCCGCCGTCGACGAGCGGCAGCGTGACGTTGGGAATCACCGACCACACGCCCGCTCCGGACGACAGCAGGTCATGCAGCGCGCCGCTTCCCGAACCGATCGCGCTCGTCAATGCGATGCGCGGAAAGAATGCCGCACGCGCCGCGCCGATGTTCGCGCGGGTCGCCTCGAGTTCATGCTCCGCCGCGATCACGTCCGGACGCCGGGTCAGCAGCGACGAAGGCAGGCCGGGGGCGAGCGACGGCAGCACCGCACCGTCGTCGAGCGCGAGCGGCGTGGCGGCCAGCGCGGGCGGCGCACCGACGAGCAACGCCAGCGCATCGGCCGCCGCCGCGCGGGCTTGCTGCAACTGGACGCCGAGCGATTCCGCCTGCTGCAGCAGGATCTCCGATTGCGTCAGGTCGAGGCGCGAGATGGCGCCGGCCGCGTGACGGAGCCGGAAGATCCGCAGCGATTCGCGGCGTGTGTCGATCGTCGCGCGGGTCAGCGCGATGCGTTCGTCGATCTCGCACAGCGTCAGATACGCGTCCGCTACGCCGGTGACGACGCTCAGCGTCACCGCCTGCCGGGCCGCATCACTCGCGAGGTAGCGCTGGAGCGCCGCTGCTTTCAGGTTGCGCACGCGGCCCCAGAAATCGATCTCCCATTGCGTCTCGGCCAGCTGGACCTCATAGACCTGGCCGATGACGGGCGCCGGGGAGAGGAAGCCGCCCGGCGTGCGAAACCGTGCATAGGCCGCGCCCGCACCGATCGTCGGCCATTGATCCGCGCTGCGGATGCCGTAGACCGCACGAGCCTGCTCGACGCGTGCAACCGCCGCGCGCAGATCCCGGTTGTTGGCGAGCGCCTGCCCGATCAACGCGCGCAGGCGCGCGTCGACGAAGTAAGCCTGCCATTCGGGCACGGGCGCCGCCGCTGTTGCGTCGGCGGAAGGATCCGGAAAGGATGCGGGAATCGGCGCGACCGGACGCTCGTCCGGTGGCGCAAGCGACAGGCAGCCCGACAGCAGCCCCATGCCCGCCGCGAGCGCAATGGCACGCAGGCGCCGCACGGCGGCAGGATGAAAGCGAACGGGAGGCGCGGCAGCGCGCATGGGATGCCTCGTCGAATACGAAAATGCAGGAATACGGGATGGCGCAGCCCTCCAGGCGTCGCCGATTCGGATTCACTTATATCCGACGAATGCCGGGTTTCCCCTTGATCTGTGTCACTTGGGCGGGAATGCGTTTCGAGCGGCCCCTCGCTTGACGCGCGGGTCGCCGCGTGCCTCGGCCGGTTTCGTGATGGCGTGCCGGACGGAACCACGCGGTGCCCGTCACGGGCGGTCGCCCGGCCTGAGATTGAGCAGCACGACGAACGCGAGGATGCTGGAGATCAGCGTGACGATCGAGTACCTGAACACCTCCTCGTCGAACAGCATCCCGTGAACGATGCCGACCAGCGACGCAATCGCGATGAACACGCTGAGCGTCGCGAGCATGATGCGGTACTGTTTGTGGATCATGACGGTCTCCCGGAAAGCGGTGGACGTCGACGTTCATACGAATGCGAAACGTCCGTGTTGCTGCGGTTTTGGCGACGTCTGCGGATTCATGATCGCGTCGCGCCTCGTCGCGCGGTTGATCTGCGTCAACGGGCAAACCGGCCATCGCCTGCCCGCCAGACTCTGCCGCCAGCCCGCCTTTGATTGATCCTCGTCAAGCCGCCGGCGCGGCCGTGGGCGATGCTGAACACGGTGTCGCACGCATTCGCTCGCGAGCTTTGCGGCCGGCACGGGCCGACGGGAGACCGACATGAAGTCCGATGCAGTACTCAAGCAGGATGTCGAGCAGGCGTTGTTCTGGAATCCGGCGATCGATGCGCGCCGGATCGACGTCGAGGTCCGCGACCGGATCGTGACGTTGCGCGGCACGGTCGACAGCTGGGCCCAGAAGCTCGAGGCGCAGAAAACGGCACTGCACATCGCCGATGCGCGTGCGCTGGTGCTCGAGCTGAATGTCGACCCGCCGGAGAACGCCTGCGCGGACCAGGAACTGGCGATCGCAATCACGTTCGCGCTCGGATGGCAGGATGCGCTGCGCGATCACAAGATCGGCGTCGAGGTCGATCACGGCTGCGTGACGCTCGACGGCGAAGTCGATCATGCGTATCAGAGCCGGGCAGCGGAAGCGATGGTGAGCCGGATGATCGGCGTCGTCGGCGTGGCGAACCGCATCCGGGTGCGCGCCGACCATACGGTGCCGGACGTCGGCGTCCGGATCGCCGAGGCGCTTGCGCGTCGTGCGCAGCGCGAAACCGCGGGAATTTCGATCGACGCAACCGACGGCATCGTCACGCTGACGGGCACGGTCGCGTCGCTGGCCGAAAAGCGCGCCGCATGCGGCGCGGCCGGGTCGGTGAAGGGGGTCCGGCAGGTCGTCGACCGGCTGACCGTTTCCTGACCGGCTTGCACGTGCTGTCTACTACCAGGAGAAACAGCGATGAACCGTTCGCATACCGGCCCCGGCCGAAACCATCTGCGCCGCGACAAGCGCATGCAGCCGCATACGAAGGACAGTTACCGTGATCCGAAGCGGCCGACAGGCGACCACATCTGCGAAGGCTGCGGCGCGGTCTGCGAGGCGGGCCGCTGGACCTGGTCCGCGACCACGCTCGATCGGCGCCAGCTCGAATGCCCGGCCTGCAAGCGCATGCGGGAAAACGTGCCAGCGGGCGAGCTGGTGTTGAACGGCGAGTATCTGCGCGCGCACCGGTCGACGATTCTCGAGTTGCTGGAGCGTCAGGCCGATCTGGAGACGAGCGAGCACGCGCTCGAACGCATCATGGACATCGAGAAATCCGCCGATTCGCTCATCGTTCGAACGACGGGCATGCATATGGTCCGCCGCCTCGGCGAAGCGTTGCTGCACGCGCACCACGGCGATCTCAAGATCAACTATCGCGACGGCGAGGACGTGCTGCGAGCGCACTGGAAGCGCGACGACGCGTGAGCGTGTGGTAGTCCACCGGTCAGGTTCGATCCCATGAAAAAAGCATTCGACTACTCCGGGCTGCTGATCCCGATCGCGTTCGCCGTGCTGGTGGCGGTTCAACTGCTGGCGCGCCAGCCGGCGGCGACGTCGATTTCCTACAGCGATTTTCACCACCTGGTGGACGCACGGCTCGTCGACGATCTCGAGATCGGCCAAACGTCGATCTCTGGCACGCTGCGCATGCCGGAGGCCGGCGCCGCGCTGCCCGCGTCCGACGCGGCCGAGGTGAAGGGAGCCGGCCCGCCGTGGCGCTTCACGACGAACCGGGTGAGCGACGAAGGCCTGGTCGCCACGCTGACGACTGCCGGGATTCGCTACCGCGGCGCGACCGATACGGGCTGGATCGGGACGCTCGCGTCATGGATTTTCCCGTTGATCGGCTTCGTCCTGATCTGGAATTTCATGATGCGAAGGCCGGGCGGGATGAGGGACCTGAGCGGCATGGGCAAAAGCCGCGCCCGCGTGTACGTGCAGAAGGAAACCGGCATCACGTTCGACGATATCGCGGGCATCGACGAGGCGAAGGCCGAGTTGCAGCAGATCGTCGCGTTCCTGCGCAACCCCGAACGCTACCAGCGGCTCGGCGGCAAGATCCCAAAGGGCGTGCTGATCGTCGGTGCGCCCGGTACCGGCAAGACGCTGCTGGCCCGTGCGGTCGCCGGCGAGGCCGCGGTGCCGTTCTTCACGATCAGCGGCTCGGCGTTCGTCGAGATGTTCGTCGGCGTCGGCGCGGCGCGTGTGCGCGATCTCTTCGAGCAGGCCCAGCAGAGCGCGCCGTGCATCGTGTTCATCGACGAGCTCGATGCGCTCGGCAAGGCGCGCGGTGTCGGCCTGATGTCGGGTAACGACGAGCGCGAGCAGACGCTGAACCAGTTGCTCGTCGAGATGGACGGCTTTCAGGCCAATTCGGGCGTCATCATCATGGCCGCGACCAACCGGCCGGAGATCCTGGATCCCGCGCTGCTGCGCCCCGGGCGTTTCGACCGTCACATCGCGATCGACCGGCCGGACCTGATCGGGCGCAAGCAGATCCTGGCCGTGCATACGAAGCACGTGAAGCTCGCGCCGGAAGTCGACCTGGCCGAGCTGGCGCAGCGCACGCCGGGCTTCGTCGGCGCCGATCTCGCGAACGTCGTCAACGAAGCCGCGTTGCATGCGGCCGAACTGGGCAAGCCCGCGATCGGGATGGCCGATTTCGACGAAGCCATCGATCGCGCGATGAGCGGCATGGAGCGCAAGAGCCGCGTGATGAACGAACAGGAAAAGCGGACCATCGCGTACCACGAGTCGGGGCATGCGCTCGTCGCGCAAAGCCGCGCGCACTGCGATCCCGTGAAGAAGGTGTCGATCATCCCGCGCGGAATCGCGGCGCTAGGTTACACACAGCAGGTACCGACCGAGGATCGCTACGTGCTGCGCCGGAGCGAATTGCTTGATCGGCTCGACGTATTGCTCGGCGGACGCGTGGCCGAGGAGATCATATTCGGCGACGTGTCGACCGGCGCGCAGAACGATCTCGAACGGGCGACCGCGCTGGCGCGTCACATGGTGATGCAGTACGGAATGAGCGAGAAGGTCGGCCTCGTGACGCTCGACGATGGCGCACGCCAGGGCGCGGCGCCGGGCGTGTGGACGCCGGGCGACGGTCACTGCAGCGAGCACACGGCGCAACTGATCGACGAAGAGGTGCGCGCGCTGCTCGAGGATGCGCATGCGCGGGTCACGGTAACGCTCGGCGAGCAGCGCGATGCGCTCGAACGGATCGCGTGCAGCTTGCTGCAGCACGAATCGATCGATCACGACATGCTGGTGGCGCTCATCGCGCCGGCGGACGATGCCGGCGACACACCCCGGCCGGCGGAAACCGACTCGGAAACGACCACGGGCGTCTCCGCCTGAAGGAACGACCGCCGCGATCGCACCGGACGCCTGCCGTCGGCTATCGTTATCGCTCAACAACCGATGCAGACAGGGCCGTCGCGCCGCGCGTGCGCCGCGTCATCGGTCACGACCGACGCGAGCCGCGGATCGGGCCGGAAAACCGTGATGCCCTTGAGCCCGTCGCGCCACGCCTGGAAGAACAACGCGTCGACCTCCGCGAGCGAACACTGGCCGGGCATCGTCACGGTCTTCGAGATGCCGGCGTCGACACACGGCTGCAGCGCCGCGAGCATCGCGACATGATCCTCCGGCGCGATGTCCGCGGCCGTGACGAAATAGCCCGGCAGCTTGACGCTCTCACCATGCAGCTCGCGGAACAGCCGGTAAGCGTGATTCTCCGCACGAAACGACCGGACCTGCCCGTCGGCGGTGCGGACCATGCGACGCTGCGTCCAGCCGACGGCCGGCTCGATCCCGTTCGAGCAGTTGTCGCAGAACGCGAGGCTCACGCTGCCGGCCGGCGCGAACGACAGCAGATGGCTGTTGCGCAGCCCGTGCCGCGCGATCGCGTGATGCACCTTCAGCGGCAACGGCGTGCGATATGCGGGGCCGGTCAGATAGGCGGCCGGGTCGTAGGCCGGAAACACGCCGCGCTCGGCTGCAAGCGCGGCCGATGCGGCAAACGCATGCTCGCGCATCGTCAGCACGATCCCGCGTGCGAGCGTGCGTGCCTCCACGCTGTCGTAGCGCAGCCGCAGCATCGTCAGCGCGTCGGCCAGCCCGGTCACGCCGACCCCGATGCGCCGTGTCCGCCGCGCCTCGTGCTCGTGCGCGGCGAGCGGCCACGCGGTCAGGTCGAGCACGTTGTCGAGCATGCGGACCTGGATGCGCACCGCGTCGGCGAGTGTCGCGAAGTCGAAGCGCGGCTTCCTGTCGACACCGAACGGATGTAGAACGAACCGCGACAGGTCGATCGGCCCGAGCACACAGCTGCCGTACGACGGCAGCGGCTGTTCGCCGCACGGGTTCGTCGCGTCGATCCGCTCGTGTTCGCGCAGCGGATTCGCGTCGCGGATCGTGTCGAGGAACAGCAGCCCGGGTTCGGCACTGTCGCGTGCGGCGTTGACGATCTCGTGCCAGAGCGTGCGGGCCTGAACCGTCGCGTAAAGGTAACGTCCGTCCGGCCGCCGGGGCGGTGTGCCGAATACGTAGCCTGGCGGTGCGTGATGGACGAGCGCCCACGGCAGGTCGTGCCGGACCGCCTGCATGAACGCGTCCGTGACGCCGACCGACAGGTTGAACGTCGGCCAGCGCGAGCGCCCGCGCTTGGCCGCGACGAATGCGACGAGGTCCGGATGATCGCAGCGCAGCACACCCATTTGCGCGCCCCGGCGCGGGCCGGAAAACGGCAGCGCGCGGCACATCGTATCGAAGCGGTCAATCGCCGCGCATGCGCCGCGCCCGGATGACAGGCGCCGTTCGTACGCGTCGGCGGGCGGCACCGGCGAGAAGTCGTAGCCAATGCCGCCGCCCATCGCCAGCGTGACCCGTGCGTCGTCGAGTGCATGCGCGAGCGCTGCGTCGAGGTCATGAACGGGCGTGTCGGCCGGAATCGCGAGCGGATGGACGAAGCAATTGATCATCGTGCCGCCGGTATGCGCGCCGGCATTCGCGAGGATGCGGCCCGCGCCGATCGCGCCACGCTGCAGGTTCACGAAAAACGCGCGCTCCACCTGTGCACGGAGCTCGGCCGGCTCGGCGAGCGACAGTGCACGGGCGACGCGATGGAAAACGGCCGCGCGAGACGTCTCGCCGGGCTGCGCGTAGCGTTCGGCGAACACGGTGGTGCAAAGCGGCTGCTCGTCCATGACGGGGCTCGGCGACGATGAATGACTCACTGTAGGAGCCTGCCCGAACGTGTCGTTGATCGAGCGCAACCGTGTCCCTTCGCGACATCGCTTGACGGCGGTCAACGCCGTCACCGGCGTCGAACGTAAGGTGGAGGCACGGCCGGCACGCGGCGGTTGCCGCGAATCGCCGCGCCGTCGCGCCAGCCATCGACTGCGAACCACGCACATGACCGATATCGTTACCGTTACCTTGAATCCGGCCGTCGATGTCGCGACGTCCGTCGAGCACATCGTCGATACGCACAAGCTGCGCTGCGCACGCCCGCGGCGTGACCCCGGCGGCGGCGGGATCAACGTCGCCCGAACCATTCACCGCCTCGGGGGCGACTGCGTCGCGCTGTACCTGGCAGGCGGCCCGACCGGCGACGTATTGACGCTGCTGCTGGAAGCCGAGCGCCTGCCGGCCGTGCGCATCAGGATCGCCGGCGAGACGCGAGAGAACGTCTGCGTGACCGAGACCGCGACCGGGCGCGAATACCGGTTCCTGATGCCGGGGCCGTTGGTCACAGAGGCCGAGTGGCGCGACTGCGCAGCCCGCATCGACGCCATGCAACCTGCGCCGCGCTATCTCGTGCTGAGCGGCAGCCTGCCGCCCGGCGCGCCCGACGACCTGTATGCGACGCTCGCGCGGACGGCACGGGCAAGGGGCAGCCGGGTCGTGGTCGATGCGGCGGGCCGGGCGCTGCAAGCGGCCCTCGAGGCCGGTGTTCATCTCGTGAAGCCCAGTCTCGGCGAACTGAGCGCGCTGGCCGGCGAACCGCTCGACGACACGTCGGCATGCCGGAAGGCGAGCGAACTCGTGGCGCGCGGGCAAGCCGACATCGTCGCGTTGACGCTCGGTGCGCGCGGCGCATGGGTCGTCACGCGCGACGGCGCGCTGCGCCTGCCCGGCAGGCCGGCAGCGGTGTGCAGCACGGTCGGCGCCGGCGACAGTTTCGTCGGCGGCATGGTCTGGGCGCTGGCGCGCGGCGTGCCGTTCGACGAAGCGTGCCGCTATGCGCTGGCGGCATCGGCTGCGTCGGTCGAGCACCCGGGCACGGCGCTGTGCACGCGCGACGACGTCGAACGGATTCATGCCGAACTGGTTGCGCAGGCAAGCTGACGACCAGGTGGCCTGACGCACGCACGATCGCGTCCCCGTACGATCAATCGTTGATCTGGCTCAGCGGTTTTCGCGCCGCGATCGCGAAAAATGGGGCAGCCATTCCACGAGATCTTCCATGGCCTTTCGCCTGCTCGCCTGCCTGCTCCTGTTGTCGTGCGTGCCGCCGGTTTCGTCCGCCGACGTCGCGACCGTCGATTCGCCATCTCAGCGTGTGCTGATCCTGGTCTACCACCGGTTCGCCACCGCGCGACTGGATTCGATGACGGTCCGTACCGAAACGTTCCGCCACCAGCTGCAGGCGATCGAGGCGAACGGCTACCGCATCGTGCCGCTCGCCGACGTCGTGCGCTGGCATGGCGGCCAGGCCGATGCCGTGCCGGCGCGAGCGGTCGCGATCACCGTCGACGACGGCCATCGCTCCGTCTACGACGTGCTGCGCCCATTGCTGGCTGCACATCCCGTGCCGGTCACGCTGTTCATCTATCCCTCGGCCATTTCCAACGCCAGCTATGCGATGACATGGGACCAGTTGCGCGTGCTCGGGCAGTCCGGCGGGTTCGACATCGAGTCCCACACGTACTGGCATCCGAATTTCCGCACCGAACGCGCCCGACTCACGCCGGACGACTACCTGCGCTTCGTGTCGTTCCAGTTGAGCCGGTCGCGCGAACGGCTCGAGTCCGAAACCGGCCAGCCGGTCCGGATGCTGGCCTGGCCGTTCGGCGTCCATGATGCGCAGACCGACCAGTTGGCCGCTCGCCAGGGCTACATCGCGGCATTCACGCTCGATGCGCGCCCCGTTCGCGTCACCGACCCGGCAATGGCGCTGCCGCGCTATCTGATGACGGACGCCTGCGACACACGATGCATGAACGGATTGCTGAGAACCGCCGGGGGAAGTCATGATTGAACGCCTGATCGCCTGTCTGCTCGTGTCGCTCGCCGGATTCGCCGTCCACGCGGCGCCCGTCAAGATCACCGTCGTCGATGCGACGAACGGGCACCCGCTGGCCGGCGCGATCGGCCATGCGTCGGGCGCGAACCGTACCGCGGATCGAGATGGCGCGTTTTCACTGGAGATCGACGCGGCGGTTACACGCCTGAGCGTGCGTGCGCCGGGCTACGCGCGAACCGAAGTCACACTGGCACCCGCCGTGGGCGCACAAACAATCCGGTTGACCCCGATGCGTCCGAAAGCCGTCTATCTGTCCGCTTACGGCGTCGCGGACCGCACGCTGCGCGAGGCGGCGCTGTCCCTTCAGGACAAGACGGCGATCAACGCGCTCGTCATCGACGTGAAGGGCGACAGCGGCGTGACGCCATATCGCAGCCTGGCGCGTGAGATCTCCGGTGCCGCGAGCAATGTCGCCGGTGCCATCGTTCGTCCGCCCGATCTGCCGGATCTGCTGCGGACGTTCCACGCGCGCGGTCTCTACCTGATTGCCCGCATCGTCGTGTTCAAGGACGACCCGCTGGCTCGCGCTCACCCCGAGTGGGCCGTGCGCGATGCAGCCGGCGAGATCTGGCAGGACCGCGAGCATCAGCGCTGGATCGACCCGACGTCGCGCGCGGCCTGGCAACACAACTACGACGTCGCGGAAGAGGCCGCCCGCATGGGTTTCGACGAAATCCAGTTCGACTACCTGCGTTTTCCCGACGCCAACGGCCTCCGGTTCGCCGAGCCCAATACCGAGGCCAACCGGGTCGCGGCGATCACCGGATTCCTGATCGGTGCGCGTGAACGGCTGCGTCCGTACAACCTCTACGTGTCGGCGGACATTTTCGGGTACGTCTGCTGGAACAGCGACGACACCTCGATCGGGCAGCGGCTCGATGCGCTCGGACCGGTCGTCGACTATGTGTCGCCGATGCTCTATCCATCGGGCTTTACGTGGGGTTTGCCCGGCTGCCGGAAGCCCACCGAACATTCCGGCGAGATCGTCGCACGGTCGCTGGCCGAGGCGAAGCGCCGGACCGGACTGGACGGTGTCCGGTTTCGGCCGTGGCTCCAGGCGTTTCGCGACTATGCGTTCGATCGCCGGCCGTTCGATGCCGACGAGATCCGCGCACAGGTCGATGCGGCCGATGCGGCGGGCACGGACGGCTGGATGCTGTGGAATCCGCGCAATCGCTACGATCCTGCCGCGTTGCCGCGCTGAGCGGCAGGTGCGGACCGGCGCGAACGTGCAGGAGTCGAATCGATCATGCCGTGGAATGACGAGCGTTATCCGCCCTCGATGCGGAATCTGCCGCCGGCGGTTCGCGGCAAGGCGATCGAGATTGCCAACGCGCTGCTGCGACAGGGGCGCACCGAGGGCAGCGCGATCCGGATTGCGATCGCGCAGGCGAAACGGTGGGGGCGTGCGCGTGCCGTCTTGCGGGGCCGCGGGTGATGGTCAAGTCGTCGAATGACTGAGCGAGGGCCTGCCGTCGATACTAGGCCAAATACCGTGCAGGGCATTCGCGCCCGGCCATCGCTGGATGCAGTCGCGCGGCCAGAACGCACGCCATCAGCATGACGGCGACCGCGATGCCGTGCGCCGGGTTGCGCAGACACGACGCGACCTGCTCGCTTCTCCCCACACCGAACAGGCACCACAGGCAGAAATGCTCGCAGTTGTTCGTGAGCAGCCGGTATTGGCATTCGCCAAGGCGCGAGGCCGCGCGGCGCGCGGCTTCCGTTCCGTCGTAGAGCGTGCGCGCGTGGCGAATGACCGCGAACCCGAAGCCGGCACGGAAACCGTCCAGGGTGACAACCTCGACCGGTCCGACGCTCGCATGGCGTGACCATCCCGCGTAGTGAATGACGTTGCCGTCGCCGATGTAGATCCCGTGATGGAGATAGCCGGGGCGGCGGGTCACGAGGTGGGCACCGACCGGCGGTTCGCCATCCAGCGTGGCGTCCTCGGCGTGCGCAGCGGTCGAATCGATCATCGCGAGCTCCTCGGTCCTGAGGCGGCGGGGCGGAAGCGTCACGCGCCGGCCGCGAAACACGTTGTGTCCTGTCACGTCTCCAGTATTGACAGTGAAGCCGCACGGGACAATCAGCGTGGCCTGAACTTGCTGTCCGACATCGGGCCGCCGTGTCGGAAATTTCCGACGGGGCATGCAATATCGGCTGACAGCCGTCACGGACGATTGCGCCGTCGGTATCCCGCTCCCCCTGTTTTCAGGCGTGCCGCACGGGCAGATGAGGCGCGATGACTACTCGTTCGGCTTCGACAGGCGCGCACTTGACCTGAGTCAACGGGAAATCGACGTTCCGCGCGACGCTGACATCATCGTCGACACCAATGCGCGACGTCACCGCACGCAGCCCGTTCCGCGACCGGACGGGCGGTATCGCAGCCATGCGTGCTCAATCAGGAGAGTGAAGATGTGGACCGGAACCGTGAAGATGCTGCTGGCAGCCTGTCTGCTGAACATCGGTGCGAACGTGCTGGCTCAAACGTCGACCGAGCCGATCGTGCGCAACGGTGTCGCTTATATCACCGGCGGAATCGGTCAGGACGAGGTCACTGCATTTCGCGATGTCGCGCCTCGCTACAACCTGAGGATCACGTTCGCATCGAAGAGGGGCCATTATCTTTCCGATGTCGATGTCACGCTGTCGTCCGGCAAGTCGACGATTCTCGACGCACGCACGATGGGCCCGTTCCTGTTCGCGCGCGTGCCGCCGGGGCGATATACCGTGTCCGCGCACGACAGGGCCGTTCAGGAAGTCCGGCACGTCGTCGTACCGGCGCGCGGCGCCGTCGATGTGCGCTTTTACTGGCACGACCCCGAACGGCACGGCGCGATACGTCTGTGTGCCGAATGTTCCGGATCGCAGGAGCAGCCAGCCCGCTAGCCGCGCGTTCGCTCAGAAGCCGCGCGACGGCAATGCGCGGCGCTCGCGTCATCGACGTGGCGGGCCTCCGCTCGCAGCTCGACTCAGCCGATGCGCTCGGCACGAAGGAATGGATGCAGTGGAACAGGCTCGATCGCTACGATCCCGCTGTGCTGCCGCGCTGACTGGCGCGCTGCTGTTCATGCTTGCATCAGCCGGTGCGCACGCGGAATCCGACACGGCCGCGGCTCGGCAGCAGACCGCCGCGATCGACGAGGCGATCGCCGCCGAGATCGCCGATGGCCATCTTGCCGGCGCGGTGGTCGTGACGGGCGACGCGGACGGCGTGCGGGTGCGCGTCGCGCGCGGCCTGCGCATGACGGGCGAGCACGTCGAGGCGATGACGGCCGATACCGTCTTCGATCTTGCGTCGCTGACCAAGCCGGTGGCGACGGCGGTCGCGATCATGCAGCTCGCGGAGCGCGGCATGCTGCGCCTCGACGCGCCGGCCGCGCGCTACTGGCCCGCGTTCGGAGCGCACGACAAGGCCAGCATCACGATCCGCCAGTTGCTCGCGCATGTGTCGGGGCTGCCGGCCGCCGTGTCGTCGTCCCGGGCGCTGCGCAGCCGTGCCGCCGTGCTGGCCGACATCGTCGCGATGACACCCGGCACGCCGGCCGGCACACAGGTGCGCTACAGCGACGTCAACTACGTGGTGCTTGGCGAGATCGTCGAGCGTGTGTCACATTGGCCGCTCGACGCGTGGTGCGCCGCGCATGTGTTCGCGCCGCTCGGGATGGCGAGCACCGCGTTCCGGCCACCGGCGCCGCTGTTCGCGCGCGTGGCGCCCACCATCGTTCGCGATGGCCGCCTGCTCCGGGGAAGTGTCCACGATCCCGTCGCGGCCGCGATGGGTGGCGTTGCCGGCAATGCGGGCCTGTTCGCGAGTGCGGACGATCTGGCACGCTTCGCGCGCATGTTGCTAAACGGCGGTTCGCTCGGCCCGGTGCGCGTGCTGACGCGACGCAGCGTGGCCGCGCTCGAAACGCCGGCCACGCTCGACGCGGAAGGCGACCTGCACACGCCCGGCTGGGCGGTCGGGCCGCCGCTCGTCGCGAACCGTTACCGGCTGCCGCCGGTCGGCGCGCTGCAACACCTCGGCTACACGGGCACGGCGCTGTGGATCGATCCCGTGACGCGCCGCTTCGCGATCGTGCTCACGAGCCGGCTGTATCCCGACGAAACCGGCACGGCGATGCCATTGCGCTCACTCGTGCTCGGCATCGTCTCGAGCGAGGCCGCGCCCGTGACGTCGTCGTGGATCGCGACGCGCGTGCCCGCGATGGCGGCGGCGCTCGCGCAGGTCGCCCGGTTGCCGGCATCGCGCGGGCCGGTTCTGGCCGGCATCGACGTGCTCGCCGCGAGCGGCTTCGCGGCCGTCGCAGGCAAGCGCATTGCGCTCGTCACGAACCACAGCGGCTTCGACCGGTTCGGCCGGCGCACGGTCGACCTGCTCGCGCAGGCACCGGGCGCGCGGCTCGTCGCCCTGTTCGCGCCCGAGCACGGGCTCGGCACCGACGTCGACGAGACCTTCGGCGACACGGTCGACGCCGCGACCGGTGTGGTCGTTCACAGTCTCTACGGCGATCGCCGCAGGATCGCGCCCGCACTGCTCGCCGATGCCGACGTGCTGGTGCTCGACCTGCAGGACGCAGGCGTACGCTTTTTCACGTACCTGGCCACCCTCGGTTACGCGCTCGAGGCCGCCGCCGCCGCGCATCGCCCGGTGCTCGTGCTCGACCGCCCGGACCCGCTGGGCGGCGATGTGGTCGGCGGCCCCGTCGCCGATGCCGGGCCGGCCACGTTCACCGGCTATTACCCGTTGCCGCTCCAGCCCGGCATGACGCTCGGCGAACTGGCGCGGCTGTTCAATGACCGCCTGCATATCGGTGCGGCGCTGACCGTGGTGCCGATGGCGAATTACGTGCGCGCGATGCGCTTCGGCGATACCGGGCTCGGCTGGGTGCCTCCATCGCCGAACCTGCGCGATGGCGCCGCGATGTCGCTGTACCCGGAGACGGGGCTCATCGAGGGAGCGGCTGTCAGTGTCGGGCGCGGCACCGAGACACCGTTCGGCGTGGTCGGCGCGCCGTGGATCGACGGGCGCATCCTCGCGGGCGATCTTCGCGCGATGAGGCTGGACGCGACGTTCTCGGCGGTCCGCTTCGTGCCAGCGGAGGGGCCGTATCGCGGCAAGGTATGCGAAGGGGTGCGCATCGAACGGCCGCCCGGCGCGGCGCGTCCGGGCGAGATCGGGCTGGCGCTCGCACTGGCGCTGCACCGGCGTTATCCGGCGCGGTTCCGGATCGATGCGATCCGTGCATCGGTCGGTTCGCGCGAGGTGGCGGACATGCTGGAGGCGGGGCGGTCGCTCGACGAGATCGAGCGCGTGGTTGTCGCGCAGGATGCGGCGTTCGCGCCTGAGAGAGCAGCATTTCTGCTGTACTGAACGGATGGCAAACAGGCGGCGGACGTGCATGGCATGCGCGACGCATGCCATGGCGCGACGTGCGGAGAATGGGCGGCAGAATGCCGGAACGGGCGCTCGTTTCGGTCGGACTCGCGGTGGAGCGTCTGCGCACCATCGTGGCGGGCACCGATCGGCGTGCGCGTCGCGCGGCTGTCCACGGGCGCACGCTCGCGCAACTGCACGCTATTCGTGCGCCTCGGATTGCGTGGCAGGACCGGCCGGATGTTCATCGTGCCGTTTGCCGCGGCCTCGCTGCTTGCGTCCCGTGTCTTCGAGCATTCTCGTGACGTTGCCGAAGGCATTGCGCAGCGCGACGTAGACGTCCTCGTCGTGTTCTTTGCTGGATACCAGTTGATGTCCGGGAATCGTGATTTCGATCCGGATATTGAACGGCTTCCCCTGATGATCGTGCTTCTCGTCCAGCACGACATTGACCCTGCAATGCGAGATGTCCTGCCGGAATCGATCGAGTTTGGATACATGGCGAGCGGCTTCCGCCTCGAGCGCGTCCGAGCGCGGCATGCCTTGAAATACCAGTTCGTAAGGTGGCTTCATTGCTTGATCCGTTGATGGTTGATGAATGCCGGTCTTGCCTCGTCGTGCCGGCGGTCCGGAGATTACGATTCAGAACGTGGCGATCTGAAGAGCGACATCGAACGCGATGACCACTGCCGAGCACAGAACACCGAGCGTCATGTTCGCGAGCCGATGCCCGACGTCCGGATGCTTGCCTGACCATGCCGTAATGAAGAACAACCCGTCGAGAATCACCTGCAGTGCAAATACGAACAGCATCAGCGTGAACTCGTAGCCGGCCTGCGGCAGTTGCGCAAAATTCCAGCCATGCCGGCTCACCCAATAGCTGATCCGATACACCTCATATCCGGCCAGCAGCAGGGGAAACACGTAGGAAACGAAATAGGTCGGCAAGGTCGCATGCCGAAACTCGGGTAGGAAATGATGTCCGGTCTGCATGGTTGCCTCCCAACCTGAGCGCGTACGTCGGGACGATGTCGTCCACGTTTTCAGCCTAGGCTTCCGGGGCGACCGCCGCTTGACACGCATCAACGGCGACTTTCATAGACCGCGTCGGCCCGCGGAAACGCGACGATTTCATCGAGAGAGTGTCCAGGCCAGGGTGTAACGCGGACGACAAGGTTTGACCAACATCAACGGCGTGTGTACGGCACCCCTTCATTGTGAATGCGAGCCTGACGCGGTTACGACCGGCATCGGTCGACCGATCGGCGATATGAGCGCCCCGTGATCGGCTGGAAGAGAGCAATTCCGATCGTGCCATCGACGCGAAACCGATCCGCTGAACCTGCAATCCGACAGGAGACCGACATGAAGTCCGACGCGAAACTCAAACACGATGTCGAACAGGAACTGTCCCGGGATCCGGCTGTCGACGCGCGCCAGATCGAGGTCACGGTGCGCGACGGCGCCGTGACGCTGCTGGGCATGGTCTCGAGCTGGGCGCAGAAGTTCGCGGCGCAGAAGGCGGTCCAGCGCGTCGGCGGCGTGCGTGTGCTGCTGCTGGAACTCGAAATCGCCGCGCCGGCAGCCAGTCGCTCGGACGCGGAACTGGAAGCCAGGATCATGTCCGCGCTCGACTGGCAGGAAGCGTTGCAGGACCAGTCGATCCGCGTCGAGGTCGACCATGGCCGCGTGACGCTCGACGGCGAGGTGGAGTGGGGTTTTCAGCGTCAAGCGGCAGAGGCGCTGGTGAGCCGGATGGCCGGCGTCGTCGGCGTCGCGAACCGCATTCAAGTGCGCGCCGCCCATACCGCGCAGGACATCTGCGCCGAGATTGCCGATGCGTTGGCTCGCCGTGCACAGCGAAAAGGCGCGGCGATCTCCATCGAGGTGGCGAACGGTATCGTCACGCTGACCGGCACGGTCGATTCGATGGCGGAAAAGCGCGCCGCGCGCGGTGCGGCATGGTCAGTCAAGGGTGTGCGCGAAGTTGTTGATCATCTGACGATTGGATGACCTGACGGATACCTGAATCATTATTCAGTATCACTGACGCAATATGTGGATTGAATCGACGCCCGGCTCGATGTTTCCTGTCACCGGCATCCAGGGTGGAATCGACAGCCCTGCGGCAGCGGTGGCGCCTGCGGCTCCGCTGCCGACTTGAATTCCGCGTATTACGTACGAGATCCACCGGTGGCACGCGAATGGCTCAGCCGAGTTCGGCGCCCCAGTTTCCCGATTGCGCGGCGCCCGGTGACGCGGCCGTGCGTGGGCGATGCGCGATCATGCAATCGGTCGTGAGCAGCAGCGACGCGACCGAAATCGCGTTCTGTAGCGCCGAACGCGCGACCTTGACGGGGTCGACGATTCCGGCAGCAATCATGTCCCCATATGTCGCCGTCGCCGCGTCATAGCCGAACGCTCCGGTTGCGACATCGACCGCGTGTACGACGGCCTGTGCGTCCGCTCCGGCATTTTCGGCGATCTGACGCAGCGGGGACGCCAGTGCGTCGTGCACGATCCGCGCGCCGGTGCGCTGCACATCCGTCAGGTATGTGCCATTGCCTACGAGCGCGCGCCGTGCACGCAGCAGTGCGACGCCACCGCCCGGCACAATGCCTTCCTCCATCGCGGCGCGCGTCGCATGCAACGCATCCTCGAAGCGATTCTTGCGCTCGCGCAGTGCGGTTTCCGTCGCGGCGCCGACGCGAATCACCGCGACGCCGCCCGCGAGTTTCGTCAGCCGGCGCGTCAGCGCGTCGCGCTCGTATCCGGCCGGTGTCGCCGCGATACGTGTACGCAGCGCCTGAACGCGGTCGTCGATGTGCTGGCGTTCGCCTCGTCCGGCGATGACGGTCGTCGTCTCGCGCGTGATCTCGACGCGCCGCGCGGCACCGAGATCGTCCAGCGTCGTGCGCTCGAGTGTCCGGCCAGCCTGAGCGGAAATGACCGTCGCGCCAGTCAGCGCGGCGAGGTCGGCAAGCTGCTCGGTGCGTGCCTCGCCGAATCCGGGCGAGCGGATCGCGCACGATTTCAGCGTGCCGCGCAGGTGGTTGACGACGAGGGTCGCCAGCGCCTCGCCTTCCACTTCGTTCGCGACGACGAGAAGCGGCTTGCCGGTGCTGCTGAGCGCCTCGAGTACCGGCAGCAGTTGTGCGATCGCGCTGATGTTCATGTCGCAGAGCAGGATGCGCGGCTCGTCAAGGACGACGCGATGATTGTCCGAATCGACGAACAGCGGCGACAGATAACCGCGATCGATCAGCGAGCCGTCCACCGTCTCTAGCTCGTCGTCGAGCTTCGTGCCGTCCTCGATGCTGATCGCGCCGTCTCTGCCCACACGCTCGACGGCCTGTGCGACGAGCGCGCCGATCGTGCTGTCGCCGCTGGCGGAAATCGTCGCGATCTGGCGCATCTCGTCCGCGCTCGCGCACGGTTTCGACAAGCGGTGCAGTTCGGCGACCACGTCGCGGCCGGCCGCTTCGATCGCGCGCTTGAGCGCCATCGGATCGTGCCCGGCAGTGACGCACTTGATGCCTTCGGCAACGATTGCCTGTGCCAGGGTGGTGGCAGTGGTCGTGCCGTCGCCGGCGACTTCGCTCGTGCGGGTCGCCACTTCGCGCAACAACTGGGCGCCCATTTCCTCGAACGGGTCGGGCAGGTCGACAGCGCCGGCGACGACGACGCCCGAGTTCGCAACCAGCGGCGCGGCGCCGGCCCGCTCGACGATCACGTTGCGGCCGCCCGGGCCGAGCGTGATCTTGACTGCCTCGGCAATCGCGTTGACGCCTTTGAGCAGCCGTTGGCGAGCATCCTGGTGAAAGACAAGCGATTTTGCGGGCACGATACACCTCCTCTGCGACGAAGCCGGGCACGACGCGTCTCGGGACCGGCGCCGATACGGATATTCCACCTGCCGGCGCGTCGTGCCGATTGACCTGGGTCAACGAGCGCAATGCGTTTCGCACCGCGTGTGCTTGCCCAAGCGCCTTCGGTCTCTCGATCCTGAGCGTTGATCTCTGTCAATTGCCGCGGTCATCACCAATCGAGAATGACAGAAACAAGATCGAGGCGTCGTTCCAGAAAGGCATTCTGACGGTCACGCTGCCGAAGACGCTGGAAACGCGCAAGGCCGAGAAGAAGATCGAGGTGAAGGCGGGCTGAAACAGGTTGCGGGCATCCACCGACGCATGCCGCGGGATGCCGGTGCACATGCTTTCCGTTTTCTTCTCGACCGCTCGATCATGCCGTGAAACACCGACATTCGGACGGTCGATGAAAGGCGATCCTGCATTCGCCATGCATGCGGAGCCGATAACCGGGATATCGGCTACGGCGCCCTTGCGCCAGTGGTTGCACCGTCGCGTGCAATCCGCCCACACGGGACCGATTTTCTGCAGATCGCCCGCGCGTCATGGCGAATGGATTCAACGGACGCACGCGCCGCCCGACAAGCGTGCATGAGGGAGGTCGTCATGTATGCCGGCAAGGTTCTCGTCGTATTCTATTCGCGCACCGGCACGACCCGCCGGGCCGCGGCCGCGTTGGCCGAGATGCTCGACGCCGACGTCGAGGAAATCATCGTGACGCGCGATCGCACGGGCCCGTTCGGCTATCTGCGTTCGCTCGTCGAGGCAATCAACCAGAAGCCGGCGGAGATCGTCGCGGCGAAGCGCGACCCGTCCGCGTACGATCTCGTGGTGATCGGTTCCCCGGTCTGGGCAGGCTGCGTATCGTCGCCGGTGCGGGCGTATCTCGTCGCGAATCAGCGGCGCCTGCCGCGTGTCGCATTCTTTTGCAGCTTCGCGCAACGTGGTGCGGACTCCGCGCTAACGCAAATGCGGACACTGGCACGCAAGTCGCCGCTCGCCGAATGTCGCGTGACGCCGCGCGAAACGTTGCATGGCGATGCCAGCCCGATTCTGGCGGCATTTGCCGAACAGGCAGCGCGCAGGCTGGCGGAAGCGGTCGCGACGCCTGCGGCGCGCTGAAGCATGCGCGGGCGCACGGGACCGTGCGCCCTCGTGTAACGGTGCGGCGGACGCTCCGACGTCGGCGCAAATGCCAGCTTGCGCGATGGACCGGCCTCAAGACACCGGTCGGTGTGCGTCTGCGGCCGCGAGATAGCCGACGATATCGTCGAGCGTAACCAGACGACCATAGTCGCGCTCCGGGATCTCCACCTTCAGCCGCGCATGAAGGCCCGTCAGAAAATTGAGCCAGTCCATCGAATCGAGATCGACCTGACTGCGCAGCGGACGATCCGCACGCAGCGTCGACGGGTCGAGTTCCGGCGCGACGGATGCAAGCGTTTCCAGTACGGCCGAAAGGATGTCTGCATTGTTCATCGGTTCAACTCCTCGGGGTGCTGCAGCAATTCACCCAGCTCAACCAGGAACAGCGCACCGCGATTGCCGTCGGATACGCAGCCGCGATAACCCGTCTCGTTGCCGGAGAGCGCTCTCCGGGGCGTGCCGGCCGCAGGCAAACCCGCCGCCGCGATCGCCCGTTCGACGTCCGCAAGCGTCACCGAGCCTGTCGGGTCGGTGCCCGTGACACTGTCGGGATCGACCTGGTGCTGCTGCGCAAGCTTGCGCGCGGCTGGCACATCCGGGATCGGGGGCGCCACGTGTTGCCCGTCCGACGCCCGATTCGACCGTGGCCGACACTTGCGTCGCAAGTGCAAAGAACCGGTGATCGCGGATCACGACGCCGCTTGAACGCCTGGATCGCCGCATCTGCGGTGCAATCGGCTGTCGGTTGACATCGCTCAAGCTTGCCTCGGGTTTCCGAGTGAAGCATTCATCTTGCAGGCCAGCCGGTCTCAGTGAGTGCGCGCAGCTTTTCACCGCAGACGAGCCGGCGAGGGGCCAACGCATTGAAGGAGCACCTTATGCGAGCGCGTGACGTGATGACGACCGCGGTCATTTCCGCCAGTCCGGAGATGAGCGTTCAGGAGACCGCAAAGCTGCTCGTGGAGCACTCGATCAGCGCGGTTCCAGTAATCGATGCGGACGGAAAGCTGATCGGGATCGTCAGCGAAGGCGACCTCGTGCACCGTGTCGAAATTGGCACGCATGCCAGGCGCCGCTCCTGGTGGCTGGAGCTTCTTGCGTCCAGCCGTGAATTGGCCAGCGAGTATGTAAAGGAACACGCGCAGACCGTGAAGGACCTGATGACTGTCGACGTCGTCACGGTCGCCGAGGACACGCCGCTGTCCGAAGTTGCCGAATTGCTGGAACGGCACCGCATCAAGCGCGTGCCAGTCGTCGACAACGGCAAGGTGGCAGGCCTGGTGAGTCGAGCCGATCTCGTGCGCGCGCTTGCCAGCGAGACGAACGACAAACGGAAGTCGGTCGCGCATGCGGACGTCGAGATACGCGAGGCGATACTGAATGCGATGTCTGGCCAACGCTGGGCGCTAACGCGAGGCCAGATCATCGTCAGGAACGGCAGGGTACATCTATGGGGCGTGATCTTCAGCGAAGAGGAGCGCAAAGCGGTGTGCGTGGCAGCCCAGACTGTACCGGGCGTCAAACAGGTGATCAGCCATCTCGTCTATCCTCTTACGCTTCCCTCGATGTAAACGTAAGCGGTCGACACACATCAGCGGGGAAAAGGGCGGTGCTCACGTCGATGCCGAGTGGCGCACGAGCGTGCATTCGTGCTGCGCGAAGCAGCACGAACGCGAACACGAGAGACTACCTCGACCGGTCAGAACTGCTGATCGTAGTTGAGGCGGACATGCTCCGGATGGCCGAGGCCGTCTCTCGTGATCGTGAGATCGATGTGATAGACACCTTTCCAACGTGCGTCGAACACGTTCCCGTACGTGACCGCATTGCCGTCCTGCGTCGGGTCGAGTGCTATCCGCGTCGATTTTGAATGGAAGGCACTGGCTTCGCTTCGCGGTCCCTGCACGACAGCAACGACGTGAGCATTATCAATGCGCTTTCCGTTCGACCTGTCGAACAGGGCGACCGTGAGCAGGAACAGGTTCACGTTGTTCGACGCCACGCCGGAACCGCCGCCCGGCGTAGCGGCGCGACTCGCCGGAACCACACCGTAGTGGACGACGAGCTTGCCCGTCGTCACGCTGCGCGTCAGGTCGTTCGCACCGGCGGTCGATACCGCGCCGACAAGCAATGCCAGCCAGGCAAGCAGCACAAGAAAAATTCGCGATCGCATAGGGGCCTCCTCGGCGGTGGATTTACCGCATCGGCAATGCGCACGCAAAGCGACCGGAATCTTGCTTCCATGCTGACATCGCGCGAAAACGCAGGCTTGACGCAGGTCATGCCGCCGCCAGAGTCATGACGCCGCATCATTCGGCGGATGCGTCCGTTCCACCCCAGTGCACCGGCAAGCGGACGACATCCACATGCCCCGGGAGATCGCCCGCCACGTCGCTTTCCATGTACGAGAAGTAGACGACGACGAGACGCCGGAGATCGACAATCCGGACCACGTGTATCGATCCAAACACCGGATCGACGGATTCGTCGAATACCTGAGCCAGCCGCGGCAAGCGGGCGGTCGTGGCGAGCGTTCCGGTCTGGTGACAGGACACCGATGCTCCGGCGCCATGTCTGTCGCGCAAGGACGGTCGTTCGTCGCGCGCGTGCGGCTCCGAGACGAAGCACGTTACTCCGTGGAGCTTCGGGTCGTCGTACGCGGATATGCCGATATGCGCGCCGTAGCGCTGAGAGTGTGGCGGAATGCGCGCCAGTTCCTCCGCATCGACGACGGATGCGCAGGAGATCGCCAGCGCGACGGACGCAATCCATGTACGTGTTCGCAGCGTGATCATCGCCAGCATCCTCGACTGATCGGCAAAACTGTCTCGGCAGGACTCCCGTGCAACGAGACGGATTGAACTTCAGACTAGGTGCCTGCCGGTATCGAACGCTTGACTTGCGTCAAGGCGGGATGAACGGGTGGCCGGATGCTTGCTGCAAGAGCGGCCGATCGGGCGCGACGCAACGGCCATGTGGCGGGCGGCATCGCACTCGCGACACGGCGCGCGCATCCGTGCGTTAAGAATCCGGTAAGGAATTCCCCCGAAGATGAACGCATCGCTCAGGAGAACCACGATGCGCATATCCGACTCGGTTCGCATGCTATGCCGGGCAGGCCTGGGGGCTGCCATATGCGTGGCCGCCATCGCCGACGCAGGTGCCGAAACGCCGGCCCAGTTGCTGGCCGGCTACACGGCACAGTCAGGCGTCGGCGCCATGCCGTCGCGCGGTCAGCAGTTCTTCACGTCCCGACATGGGCGCGACTGGAGCTGCGCGACCTGCCATGGCGGCACGCCGACCGGTGCAGGCACGCACATCGTTACCGGTAAGACCATCGAGCCGCTTGCGCCCGCTTTCAACCCGGCCCGGTTCACGGACGGCGCCAGGACCGAAAAGTGGTTCCGCAGAAACTGCAAGGACGTCGTCGGGCGCGAATGCTCGTCGGCCGAGAAGGCCGACGTCCTGAGCTGGCTCATGAGTCTGAAACCCTGACGGCGAACGATCATGAACAACATCGACTCGACGAAGTCGCCGCGCAGGATCGCCGCGCGGCGCCATGCACGCGCAAGCGTGCTCGCGATGCTGCTGATGTCGCTGCTGCCGTGCGCGGCACGGGCGGAAGACGAAATGCGCAGCGTCGCGATTCCATTACTGCCAAAGTACCGGCAGGAGTGCGCGACCTGCCATGTCGCCTATCCGCCCGGGGCGCTGCCCGCCGAATCGTGGCGACGCATCCTGAACGGTCTCGACCATCACTTCGGCACCGATGCGACGCTGGACCGGACAACGATCGGGCAACTGGAGACATGGCTGACGGCACATGCCGCGACGGGCGGCGCGGCGCGCCGTCCCCCGGAAGACAGGATTACCCGGTCGGCGTGGTTCGCCGCCACGCACGACGAGGTTCCTGCGTCCGTGTGGCGCAGCGCTGCAGTGAAGCGGCCGTCGAATTGCGCCGCATGTCATACGCAAGCAGACAAAGGAAATTTCGATGAACGATTCGTCCGCATCCCGAGTACACGGTGAACCGGCACCCTCGCGTCCCGCACGGATACTGGTCTGGGACGCTCCGCTGCGCGTATTCCACTGGCTGAGCGTCATTGCCTTCGCCGGCGCGTGGCTGACCGCCGAGAGCGAGCGATGGCGGCTGATGCACGTCGCGTTCGGCTACACGATGCTGGCGCTCGTCGCGTTTCGCGTCGTTTGGGGCGTGGCCGGCACGCGTCATGCGCGGTTCTCGTCGTTCGTGCGTTCGCCGGCGGCCGCTTTCCGCTACGTCCTGAGCCTCGCGAAAGGCCGGCCCGAACATCACGTCGGCCACAACCCCGCCGGCGCGGTGGCGATCGTCGCTATGCTGGCGATGATGGTCGTCACGGGGGTGACCGGCTGGGGGGCCTACACCGGAAACGGCGAGTCGTTCGGTGATCTGCATGAGGGTGCGGCGAACGCCATGCTCGCGCTCGTCGTGTTCCATGTCGCCGCCGTTCTCGTCAGCAGCGTCGTGCATCGTGAGAATCTGGCCGGCGCGATGGTGACCGGCTACAAGCGCGGTGCACCGATCGACGGCATCCGGCGTGCGTGGTGGGGGATCGCTGTCGTGATGACGGCCGCGGTGATCGGCTGGTGGTGGACGCAATGGCAGGCGGCACCGCAGCCCGCTCGAGCGGACCGGCCCGTCGCGACGGACACCGGCCGCCCCGCGCACGGCGCGGGCGGGGACGACGACTGACGGCCACCGGCGGAGTGCTCGATCGTGCGCATCCTGCTCGTGGAAGACGACGTCCTGCTCGGCGACGGAATCCGCGCCGGATTACGCCAGCAAGGGTTCCAGGTCGACTGGGTGCGTGACGGCGACGCGGCCCAGCGCGAGCTGCGCGCGCATGTTCATGCCGCGACGGTCCTCGATCTCGGCCTGCCGCTCGTGGATGGCATGGATGTCCTGCAGCGCATTCGCCGCGACGGCATGGCGTCGCCGATCCTGGTCCTGACCGCGCGCGATGCCGTGCCCGACCGCATCAAGGCGCTCGACGCGGGCGCCGACGACTACGTGATCAAGCCCGTGGACCTGTACGAGCTCGGTGCGCGCCTGCGAGCGCTGGTCCGGCGGTCCCACGGTCGGCCGACCGAGCGGCTTCACGCGCAGGACGTCGAGCTGGAACCCGCGTCGCGAACCGCGCGCCGCGCCGGCGTGCCGGTCGCGCTGTCCACGCGAGAGCTCGACCTGCTGCACATCCTGATGCTGAATGCCGGCCGGGTTCTGTCGCGCGAGCAGATCGAGCAGTATCTGTACAGCTGGGGGCAGGAGGTGGAGAGCAATGCCGTCGAGGTCCACATACATCGCCTGCGCGCCAAGCTCGGCAGCGAGCTGATCCGAACGGTGCGCGGCGTGGGTTACGTGCTGATGCGGGGCGATGCATGAAAACCCTGCTGCCCGCGCGTTCGTTGCATGGCCGGTTGCTGACGCTCGTGCCGGCCGTGGTTCTCGGTGTCTGGCTATCGACGCTGATGCTGACCTGGCTGGATGCGCAGCGCGAGATCGACCGGTTGCTCGATGGCCATCTCGCGCAGGCGGCGGCACTGCTCGTCGCGCAGCAGGCGCGCGGGCCGGATGACGACGACAATGCGATCGACGCGCCGATCCTTCATCCGTACGGCCCGCGTGTGGCCTTTCAGGTGTTTCATGACGGGCGGCTCGGCCTGCATTCCGAAAACGCACCGGCGAAGCCGATGGTGGCGCCCGAGCTGACCGGACGCGATCGGGCCTCCGGATTCTGGACCGTCGTGATCGACGGGAATGCGTGGCGGGTATTCGTCGTGCACGGCGTGCGCAGCGACGTTCAGGTGTTCGTGGGCGAGCGAATCGATTCACGCGAATCGATCCTGCGCGCCGTCATGCGCAGTGCATTCTGGCCGATGGCGGCCGCGTTGCCGTTGCTGGTGCTCGCCATCGGCTGGGCGGTTCGCCGTGGCACGGCACCGCTGCGCGATTTCGGCCGAGTGCTGGCGCGGCGCAATCCGCAGGCGCTCGATCCGATTCGGCCGGATCGGACACCGCTCGAGATGCGGTCGATGCTGGATGCGCTGAACCGGCTGTTCGAACGGATTCGCACCGTCATGGACGCGGAGCGCCGATTCACTGCCGATGCGGCTCACGAGTTGCGCACGCCGATCGCGGCCGTCAAGGCACAGGCGCAGGTCGCCATGGCGGAGCCCGATGACGAGCGACGCCGGCATGCGCTGCGCGGCGTGCTCGAAGGGTGCGATCGGGCCGCGCGCCTGGTGGATCAGCTTCTGTTGCTTTCGCGTCTCGATGCGGGCGCACTGACGGAGCGTGCACCGGTCGACGTATCGGCCCTGGCGAAACGGGTGGTCGCGGAGGCTGCGCCACGGTCGATCGGAAAACGGCAGCGGCTGGAACTCGATGCGCCATCGCCATGCGTCGTCGGCGGCAACGAACCATTGCTCGAGTCGATGGTGCGCAACCTGGTCGACAATGCGATTGGCTACAGCCCGCCACAGGCGCACATATCCGTTTCGGTTTGCCGACGGGAAGGGCACACCGTGCTACGGGTCGAAGACGGCGGCCCGGGTATCGGCGACGACGACCTGCACAGGCTCGGCGAACGGTTCTTTCGGCCGCAGGGAGCCCGGCCGGGCGGGAGTGGCCTCGGCTGGTCGATCGTACGGCGAATCGCAGCCGCGCATGACGCGGACATCGAGGTAGGTCGATCGCCAGCGCTCGGCGGCCTGCGCGTGGTCGTCTCGTGGCCGGTTGCCGATGCAACGGACGCGGCCACGCACTAGTCGACCATGTACATCTACGATCAGACCGCACGCGTTCGACAGGTCACGGCAGGCTACGCGAGCAGCCGATCGCGACCGGCACGGCGTGCCCGTCGCCGCGCACGCCGTGCCACGCGATCACTGGCCGGCGGCGCCGCTTGCAGGGCCGCCAGGCTGGCCGTGCATGTAGCTCGGCCCCATGCCCGTGCCCATGCCTTGCCCCCGATGCATGCCCCACCTGGGTGGAACGTCGGGCAACTTGATACCGCGCGCCTTTGCGCGCTTCTGCATCTCGGCGTGATGCGCCGCGCGGATTTTCTCGCGCTCGGCGTCCGATGCCGCAGCGAGCATCCGGGTACGGTATGCGCTGCGCTCGGCGGGTGTCATCAGCTGACTGCCGTACATCATACCGCCCGGCTCGACGGCGGAACCGCCAGCGGGCTGGCGCGGCTGTGCATCGGCCAGACTGGCCGTCATCGCGACCGCGACGCCGATCAGGCACGAAACGGTGAACCTGCTCACTGCGGACATGACGCTCTCCAAATCGTTTGCATGGTTTCAACCGTACGCAAAGATGACGATCGAACCTTTGCCGCAGATCAAGTCCCCGCGGAGTGCCGGCGATCATGCTGTTGTCAAACGTGCGGCTCATCATTCGGCGTCACGGCGACGAAGCGTGGTGCGCCCACTCGATTCCTGTCCTGTCGGAGCTGCCAGCCATGTCGAATTCATTGCACTATCGTGAAAGAACCGCGGAAGTCGCCGAGCAGATGCGCAAGCTTCGGCAATCGCAGCCAGACCTCATGTCCGCCTTCGGCGCACTGGGCGCGGCCGGTACCAAAGAGGGCGCGCTGACGAAGAAGACCCGCGAGCTGATCGCGTTAGGCATCGCGATCTCGTGCCGCTGCGACGACTGCATCGGTTTCCACATACAATCGCTGATCAAGCTGAAGGCGACGCGCGAGGAGATCGAGGCGGTCGCCGGTGTCGCCGTCTACATGGGCGGCGGCCCGTCGATGATGTACGCGGCACATGCGTTGATCGCGTTCGACGAGCTTTCGACGTGACGTGCGGCCTTGCTCAACCCTGGAAAGTGACCTGAATCGTGATGTCAAGAAATCCCGACGTTGTTTCGGAAACCGTCGCTGAAGCGACGCCCGCGATGGCCGCCGCGGCCACGCGAAGCACCTGGGTGAGCGTGGCGGTCAACCTCGCGCTGAGCATCGCGCAAGTGGTGATCGGCATCCTGTCCCGATCGCAAGGTCTCGTCGCGGACGGGATTCACTCATTGTCCGACCTGATCGCGGATTTCGTCGTGCTGCTGGCCAGTCACCATAGCCGCAAGCCCGTCGACGAAAAGCATCCTTACGGCCATCAGCGCTTCGAAACCGGCGCGTCGCTGGCACTTGCCGCAATCCTGCTGCTGGTGGGGGGCGGGATGCTCTGGTCCGCCATCCAGAAGCTCGAGCATCCGGAAGCGATCGCGCGCGTCCACGTCGCGGCGCTCTGGGTCGCGCTCGTCGCGCTCGCCGCGAAGGAAAGCCTGTTCCGTTACATGTTCGCGGTCGCCACGCGAGTGAAGTCGAGCATGCTCGTCGCCAACGCATGGCACGCGCGTTCGGATGCCGCATCGTCGCTGGTCGTCGCTTGCGGCATCGTCGGCAACCTGCTCGGTTATCCGCTGCTCGATCCCGTCGCCGCGCTGATCGTCGGCGGGATGATCGTGAAAATGGGCGCCACGTTCGGCTGGGACGCCTTGCACGACCTGATGGATCGGGCGGCCGACGCCGAAGACGTGCAGGCGATCCGCGCGACGCTGCGCGCGACGCCGGGCGTGCTCGACGTGCACGACCTGCGCACGCGAAAGACCGGCGACCTGATCCTCGTCGACGTGCATCTCGACATCGACGCCGATCTCACGGTTGCGCAAGGGCACGACATCGCGGTGGACGCGCGTGCTCGCGTGATGAAGCATCACCGCGTCCTGAACGTGATGACCCACGTCGATCCGCGCAAGCGGGAACGCATCGCTGAAACCGCGTCCGGGATGCGCGGCCGGTAAGCGGCACCGGTCGGCCGGTCAGCCGGTGCGGCCGATCGGCACGGCGTGCATGCCGGGTGTCATTCCGCGCCGCGCGGAGGATGGCCGCGCCGGAACGTCAACCGGCGTTCCTTGAGAAGCGCGCGCCAATTGAGCTTCATCAACGCGAAGACGACGCCGAGCAACGCCAGTTGCGTGACGATGAAGTATCCGCCGAGATAAGTGCCTTCGAGCCCGGACTCCACGTCCAGCCGGGTCGACGCAAGGCGGCCGAGGTGCGCCCAGATCGCATAGGTCGCGGCGCGGCCGACGAAGAACGCCGCGGCAATGATCCTGAGCGGCAATCCGGAAAGGCCGTATGCGATGAACAGATAGTTCGACGGAAGCGGGCTCAGGGCATAGAAGAAGAACGCCCCGGCGGTGAGCGTCCTGTGCTTGCGCAGCCAGTGCGTGGCGACGTCGATGTTCTCGCGATCCGATTGCCGCATCCAGCGGGCGCGCACGAGCGATCTTGCGAAGGTCGCCAGGATGACGCGGCCAGTCGTCGCCGCGCCGGCCGCCACGATGGCAAAGATCAGCGGATTGCCGTCAGGCAGGTTGAACCCGACCCACGACATCGCCATCCACGTGGGCGGGGCGAACGCCGGCATGAGATTCAGCAGAAGAATCAGCAGAAACAGTACCGCCAGCGTCAGCACGATATCGCCTCCAGGCGCTTCAGTGTCACGCTTCGATTGTGCTGACGAAAGGCGCCGCCCGCTTGACTCACGTCAAGCATCGCGCCGTGCCGGTCGTTCGCGTGACGCGCTTCGCCGTGACTCAGGTCAACGGTCGAACCGCGGCATTTCCTAGACTGATGCCACGCCGTGAGCAACCGGAACCGGATGCGGCGAACCCCGCCGTGCACGGCAATCGGAAGAATGGTCATGTCCCGAATCCGCTGGTCGATCGATCTCGCGTTGCTGGTCCTTGCAGCGTCTACGCTTGCCGCGGGGGGCATGTGCGTGGCGTTCGGTCTGCTTTCACTCGCGCGGGGCGTCTGGCTGGTGGGTACGGTGCCGGTCTTGCTCGCGTTGACCGTGTCGCTTGCGAAGGCCGTGGCGAAACGGCAGGCCGGCATCGACGTGCTCGCATGGCTGGCGATCGGCCTGGCAATCGCGCTCGACGAGACGCTGACCGCCGCGGTCATCGCATTGATGCTGGCCAGCGGCCGGACGCTGGAGCGGTATGCGCAAGACCGCGCGCAACGCGAGATGACCGCGCTGCTCGGCCGTGCCCCCCGGCAGGCGACCCGGTTCGAGAACGGTGAATGGCGTTCGGTCGCGCCGGAAACCATCGTTCCGGGTGACAGGCTGCTCGTGCGTAGCGGCGAATGCGCGCCGGTCGACGGCACGTTGACCGACGACGCGGAACTGGACGAGTCCATGTTGACGGGCGAGTCGTCCACCCAGCGGCGACGTTCCGGCGAAACCGCATGCAGCGGCGTGGTCAACGCAGGCGCGCCATTTGAAATGGTCGCCCGCACCACGGCAGGCGACAGCACGTTTGCGGGCATCGTCCGCATGGTCGAGCGCGCCCAACACGAGCGCGGTCCGGCCGTGCGTCTCGCGGATCGCTACGCGGCATTCTTCGTGCTCGCCTCGCTGCTCGTCGCCGGCACCGCGTGGCTGCTGACCGGCGACGTCACACGCGCGCTCGCCGTGCTCGTCGTCGCCACGCCGTGTCCGTTGATCCTCGCCGTGCCGGTCGCCATCGTGTCCGGCATGTCGCGTTGTTCGAAACGCGGCATCCTGGTCAAGGGCGGGGGCGCGCTCGAACGTCTCGCGCAAGCGACGATTCTGTTCTTCGACAAGACCGGGACGCTGACGGGAGGGCGGGCACGCATCGTTGCGATCGAATGCGGCACGAACGTTGGCGCGGGCGATGTGCTGCGTTTCGCGGCGTCATTGGCACAGGCTTCGGGACACGTCATTTCGGATGCGCTGACGGTCGCCGCGCGGGAACGCCGGATCAATCTGTCGCCGCCATCGGTCGTCATGGAAACGGCGGGCGAGGGCGTCACAGGCCGGGTCGACAACCGAACCGTCGCGATCGGCAAGTTCGGATACGTCGCCGCCTCTTCAACGGTCGCCCCCTGGAGCGACGCGTTCCTCAAGCGGGTCGGCAACGAGGGCGGGGCTGCCGTGTTCGTCGGCGTCGATGGTGTCATGATCGGTGCGATTCAGATGGCCGACCAGGTGCGGCTGGAAACGCCGCGGGCATTGCGTCTGTTGAAACGAGAAGGCGTCGAGCGCCTCGTCATGCTGACCGGCGACCGGCGAGACATTGCCCAGGCCGTCGGCGAGTTGCTGGGTGTTACCGACGTGCGTGCCGAGCAGACGCCGACGGACAAGCTTGCCGCTATTCAGGCCGCGCGCAAGGAAGGCGTGACGATCATGGTCGGCGACGGCGTGAACGACGCGCCGGCGCTCGCGGCCGCCGACGTCGGTATCGCGATGGGTGCGCGGGGGGCGGCCGCGTCATCCGAAGCCGCCGACGTGGTACTGCTGGTGGATCGGCTGGATCGACTCGTGGATGCGATACGTATCGCACGACGGTCGCGCCGAATCGCACTCGAGAGCGTGGTGGCTGGCATGTCGCTGTCGGTCGTCGCAATGACGATTGCGGCGGCCGGATTCCTGCAGCCGATTGCCGGTGCGGTCATTCAGGAAGTCATCGACGTCGTCGTCATCATCAATGCGTTACGCGTGCTGCTGGTTCGCCCGAGGCCAACGGACGCCCGACTCGCCGATGTCGACGTCGAGCAACTCAAGCGCGAGCACACGGCATTGTCACCGTTGCTGGACCAGATCAGGGATCTCGCGGATCGTATGCCGCAACTATCCGGGGCAGCCATCGCCAGTGAGCTTGTCCACGTGATCGACTCGCTGGACGAACGGCTGCTGCCGCACGAACGCGCCGAGGATCGGGACGTCTACGCGCGACTCGCCCCGCTTCTCGGTGGCGAGGACCCGCTAGCGGCGATGAGCGGCGCACACCGGGAGATCTTCAAGATGGTCCGATCGCTCAGGCAGATGGTCGCGGACCTGCCGCGAGACGGAACGAACGCCCTGCAGGTGCAGGCGATACAGCGCTTGTTGTACGGGCTGGAAGCGATCGTACGCCTGCATTGCGCTCAGGAGGAGGAACTGTTCCACGCCGTCGGAGCGGATGCGTGACCCTGAAACGCGTCACGCATGCGGCGCACTCACCAGAAGAACCGGCGTTTTCGTGATGCGCGCAACGCGTCCGGCCACGCTGCCGACGAGCCAGCCCGTGACGCCGCGCCGCCCATGGGTGCCCATGACGATCATGTCCGCGCTCCATTCGATGGCGTCGTTCACGATCAGGTGAGGCACGTCCGCGCCGGTGCGATCCGTTTGAATCAGTTGAGACTGCGAGTGCGCGGGTGTGCCATCGAGCAGGGCCATGGCTTTTTGCAGTGCACGATTGCCTTCGCTGACCAACGCGGCTTCCAGCGTCTCGACGGGGACGAAATCACCCAGCGATGTGGGGCGATCGAGCACGTGTATCGCCCGGAATTCGGTCTCGGGACGCGAGAATTTCAACCCCGTTTGCAATGCGTGGAGCGCAATCGGGCTTCCGTCGACAGCGAACAGCATCCGCCGCGGCAGGTGCTCGGCGACCGACGCAAAACCTTCCGGAACGATGAGCAGCGGGCAACCAACGAGCTTGCCGAGCGGGCCGGAAACCGTTCCCTCGATCCATCCGAGCAGGCCATGATGCTGACGTGTGCCGACGATCATGAGTTCGGCCTGCCAGGCTTGTGCACTTTCGGCCAGCGCATGCACGACATCCCCGCCGTGCGTGGACAAGTCGATGACTTCCGTGTCGATCGAGATGTCGTCGCGCGAAATGGCGCTTTGGGCGCGCGACAGCGCGTCGGATGCGTCTCGCAACAATTCGTCGCGGGCCGATTCGAGAAATGCCGTGGCTTTCGACCCGAGCGGGACGAGCGTTCGCGGATTTTCCGCAACGCTGACGATATGCACCGCGGCATTCGACGGGAGGAACGCTTTGGCATACGCGAGGGCATGTGTGGATGCGGTGGAACCGTCGACGGCGATCAATACCCGCTGGGAGGCGGAGACTGCCTGGACGGGTGAAGTGCTGGTATTCATGAATGTCTCCCGGTGACAACCGACGGTCTTGTACACGGCAATTTTTCGCACGAGAGCCGTCTACCGGCTTGACCTTCGTCAAGCACGTTCGTCTTCGCAGTGCCGGGTGAAATGGCGGCTCGATTGCGTCGAGTGCATGGCCGTTGCCACGTTGAATGCCATGTTCCTTGCCAGGACGACCTCACCGGCATCCAGGGCCCGACCGAAGGTTCAAATCAGGCGTTTGCCGGCATTCACGGTCAACGGCATGGTGACGTGCTCGACGCTCAATTCCGGTCACCGGACGGGACCCGCTGCCGGGCGACGCGCGCGGGCAAAGGCAGAATGCGCGGAAACACGTTCTCCGACCTGAACAGCTTGTGCGCCACCGCGCCCAGCACGTGCAGGCCGACCAGCGCGGCGAGCCCGTAAGCCGTCAGCGCGTGCAGTTCTCCCAGCCAATGCGACAGCTCGCGACTCCTGGGCACCAGGGTCGGTAGCGAGAAGAGCCCGAAGCAGCTGGCCGTGTGCCCGGCCGCGTTCGTCTTCATCCACCCGAGCACGGGAATGGCGAACATCAGCACATAAAGCAGCCCGTGGACGCTGCGTTCCGCGAAATGGTTCAGCGTGCCGGCCGGATTGACCGATGGCGGGAGGCTGCGGCGCATACGCAGCCGATTCACGATACGAAGCGCCACGAGCCCAAGAATGGCGATGCCGATCGACTTGTGCAGGCTGACGAGGTCCTCGTTGTCGTCGAGCAGCAAGCCGACGATCAGGTTGCCGATCAGCGCGGCGGCCAGCAGCCAGTGCAGCAGGCTGATCGACAGCGGATAGCGGGTATTGGTTTTCATGACGGGAATGTCTGTTCAGTGGTGAAAGCGTGCCCTGCTCGGGTTATCCGAGCAGGTCGTGATAGTGCTTTTTCGATCCGTTGATTCGCCGCAGCGCCTGCTTGGCGGCCGACAGATCATTGGCCTGGATGGCCCGGTCGACCTCGGTCAATTCATCCCGCAATGTGCGCATGCCTTCGTCGTAAGTCGGTTGGTCATCGCGATACCGCTGGCGGCTCGCCTGCTGCGCATCGCTTTCGAGCCGGGCCACGTAGCCGCTCATTTCCGGGATTGCCCGGCTGTTCATGGCACCCTGCATCGCATGCTTCATGTCTCGCATCAGCGTCTTGATCTCGCCTGCCGACGCCGGCGCGGCAGCCACGAAAAGCAACGCGCCCAGCGTTGCGCAAAAATGGAGTCGGAACGGTAGTCTGCTCATGGTCGTCGATTCGATTGCGAGTGTCGGTGACGGCGACCATAGAATGCCGACGTTAACGGATTCTTAAGGACCGGATTTTTCCCGCCGTGCTTGATGCCGGTCGGTTTCTGCGGTTATCGTGCGCCAATGGACGCAATGTCCCGACCAAAAGGAACGCGACACCATGCGGGTGTTACTCGTGGAAGACGACAAACTGATCGGCAGCGGGGTGGAGGATGGCCTGATCGAGGCCGGCATGACGGTCGACTGGGCGCACGATGGCAGGCATGCGCAGCTCGCGCTCGAAACCACGCCGTATGACCTCGTCGTGCTCGATCTCGGCCTGCCCCGCATGTCGGGAGTCGAATTGCTCGACTGGCTTCGCAAGCGCCGCGACCATACGCCGGTGCTGGTCATGACCGCGCGCGACACGGTGGCCGATCGCGTGAGCGGCCTCAGTGCGGGCGCCGACGACTACATTGGCAAGCCGTTCGACCTGACCGAACTGATCGCCCGATGCCGTGCGCTCGTGCGACGCTCGCAGGGCCGGAGCACCGACACGATCGAATACGGCGACCTGTCGGTCGATCCTTCGTTGATGACGGTGACGCGCGGCACCGAACGGATCGGGCTGACGTCGCGCGAATGCGCGTTGCTGGTCGAACTGCTGGCCAACCAGGGTCGCCCGCTCTCGCGCGCCCGGCTCCAGGACAGCCTCTACGGCTGGAACGAAGAAATCGAAAGCAATGCGATCGAAGTGCATGTGTCGAATCTGCGCAAGAAACTGGGGGCCGAATTGATCCGCACGATTCGAGGTGTCGGCTACGTGGTGGAGAAAGCGTCGTGATGCGCTCGATCCGGCAACGGCTGACCTTACTGGTGCTGTCGGGTGTCGTGGTGGTCTGGGCGTATTCGCTGGTGTCGAGCTATCGCCAGGCGATTCACGAAGCGGAGGAATGGGACGAAACCCGCCTCGAGCAGATCGCAAGAGCGTTCGTCGCGCTCGATGCGTCCGATCTGCCGGTCTTCGCGGACATCGTCCTCGGCTCGGGGGAAGACAACGATGGCGACAACGATGCATCACCGCGCATGCTGTATCAGATCAGTGACGCGGGCGGACGAATCCTGGCCGCCAGTCCGGGGCTCGACTCGCTCCATCTGCCGGTGTCTCCCGCTGCCGCATCAAGCCCGATCCGGTTCGGCAATTCGAAGTGGCACGCGTACGTGATGACCGATGCCGCGCGCGGCCGCACCGTGCGCATCTTCGAACAACGCACGCACCGTTCGGACTTGTCCGCGGAGGTGGCGCGCCGTGTCGCGCGGCCGCTCGCATTCGCGTTGCCCGTGCTGGCCGTGTTGATCTGGCTGGCGATCGGACGCAGCCTGACGCCGCTACGGACGCTGTCGGAGGCAATCGCCGCACGTTCCCCCGACAGCCTCGATGCAATCCGCACGAAGGGCATTCCCGACGAAGTGCGGCCGCTGGTTGCCGCACTGAACACGCTGCTGCAACGTCTGCGCGGCTCGCTCGATCGCGAGCGCGCATTCACCAGCGACGCCGCGCACGAGCTCAAGACCCCGCTCGCCGCGCTCAAGGTTCAGGCACAGGTCGCGCTTACCGCACGCGATCCGGACCGTCAGCGGCGCGCGATGCAACGGGTAGTCGAGGGCGTAGACCGAAGCACGCATCTGGCGGACCAGTTGCTTGCACTGGCGCGACTTGACGAAACCGTCCCGATGCCCGGCGAGGACGTCGATCTCGCACGCGTGGTGCAGACCTGCATCGGCGACCACCAGGCGCGCGCCGATCGCAAGCAGATGTCGCTGATTTCATGCGTCGGCGGTCCGGTTATCGCACATGCATCGTCGACGCTTCTGCGCGTCCTGCTCGACAATCTAGTCGATAACGCGATCAAGTACGGTCGCGAGCAAGGGCGCGTCGAAATCACGTCGTGGCAGGATGCCGGCGCGATCCGCCTGCAGGTACGGGACGACGGACCGGGCGTCTCGAAAGAAGATCTGTCCCGACTGCAGGATCGCTTCTTTCGCGGTGCGGATCACGACGAAAGCGGCAGCGGCCTGGGGCTGTCCATCGTCGCGCGCATCGTGGCAAAACTCGGCGGGAGTCTGACGTACATCGACGGGTTGAACGGCAACGGGTTCGGCGTGCGCGTGACGTTGCCGTCATCGGCGTGACCGAAGCGGCGATTCCGGGTCCGCCCCTGTCTTTCACATCCGATGCGTTCGACGACGTGAAGTTAACGTTGCCTTCAGTTTGGCGGAGCATGCTGTCTCTACGGCAGAAGAGGTGTCCTCGGATGCCGGCCCTGTTCACTGGAGGTCGAGATCATGAAATTCGCAATCCGTACCATCGTGCTGGCGGCGGCCATCATCCCCGCATTCGCATTGGCAGCTCAATCAGGCGGCGGCCTGACCCGAGCGGAAGTCCGCGCGCAGATCAAGCAGGTCGAGCAGGCCGGTTACAACCCGGCCCGCAAGGACATTCACTATCCGCAATCGATCCAGCAGGCCGAGGCACGCATCCGGTCTTCCGAATCGACGCCGCAGGCCGATGTGTCGGGCTATGGGCCTGCATACGGGGCGGGGGCCGACTCGGGAGCCGCGATCCCGAATCATGCCGCGGCGCCTCGGTTGTACACGCATCATTGACGGCACACCCGCGAGCGTCGGGGCACCCACGTTCAATACGACTTGCCGGCAACGGTCGCCGACTCGAGCTCATGCGTGAAGATCCGGGTGCCTGCGGTATCCGCGACCGACTTGACCAGACCGACGCCTGGCGCGCGCCAGTCGTCGGCGGCCGTCGTGCTGGTCAGCGCCGGATTGTGGAACGTCTCGATGGTGTGATGGTGGCACGCGTTTTCGAACACCTTGCCGTTCTTCAGGCTGACCGTTTCTCGCGCGACGTACGGGCCGCCGTCTGGACACCGTCTGACGGAAAGACGGGCTATCCACGTTCGATGATCAGAAGCCGGCAGCCGTCCAATACGCCGGAGTCCGAATCCCCAGGGTGAACCGGTTAGGTAATTTGGTGCGCCGGCGCGCATTGCTAGGGCAACCGCCGCCGCCGGCGCCGGTTCATGCACCGAAATGAGGAATGCAGTTCGCCGGAATTCCTGTCTTGTGCCGGCGCGGCAAGCGTTACACGGTGATGGCCCGGTTTTTGCTGGAGTTGCCTTGGCCGCGCAACGGTTGCGCGCTGCCCGACGACATACCAGACAAGGAAGATTCACCGTGAGCCCGACGACTCGACCGTTTCCCCGACGCACCTGGCTGGCTGCGCTGATCGCAGCCCCCGTGATGGCGCTGTTCGCTGCTGCGCCGGCCCATGCCGACGCGCTCGACACCATCGCGAAAAGCGGCGCGCTGCGCGTCGCGGTGCCTGAAGACTATCCGCCGTTCGGCTCGGTCGGCACGGACATGCAGCCGCAGGGCTACGACATCGACATGGCCGAGCTGCTCGCCAAATCGCTCGGCGTGAAGCTGAAGCTGGTGCCCGTCAACAGCGCGAACCGGATTCCGTATCTGACGACCAACAAGGTCGACATGGTGATCTCGTCGCTCGGCAAGACGCCGGAGCGCGAGAAGGTCATCGACTTCTCGACGGCGTATGCGCCGTATTTCCAGGGCGTGTTCGGGCCGGCGGACGTGAAGGTGAGCGCGCCCGCCGACCTGACCGGGAAGACGGTCGGCGCCACGCGCGGCGCGCTCGAGGAGATCGCGCTGTCGCAACTCGCCCCGAATGCGACGATCAAGCGCTTCGAGGACAACAACGCGACGATCCAGGCATTCCTGTCGGGGCAAGTGCAACTGATCGCCGCCGGCAACATCGTCGCGGCGGCGATTCTCGCGAAGAATCCGCCGCGCCGGCCCGAGGTCAAGTTCGTGATCAAGAACTCGCCGTGCTTCGTCGGCGTCAACAAGAACGAACCGCGCCTGCTCGCGAAGATCGACGATGCGATCGCGCATGCGAAGCAGGACGGCACACTGGGTGCGATGTCGAGGAAGTGGCTCGGCCAGCCGTTGCCGGCCGGCCTGTGACGAACCGCCGTGCCGCCTGATACCTCGCCGCGGCCGGCACCGCCGGTGCGGCGGGTGTCATTGTCAGAACCCGAATTTACTCAATCGTCATGAGCTATCAGCTTCAATTCGGCGAGCTCGCCGAATACGCCGGCGTGTTCGCGAGCGGCGCGGCGATCACGCTTGCGCTGACTGCGGTCGCAACCGTGCTCGGCGTGGCGATCGGCGTGCTCGGCGCGGCCGCGTACAGCGCCGATGCTCCCGCGGCCGTGCGGCTGCGCCCGCTGATCGGCGCGTACGTCGAGGCGATCCGCAATACGCCGTTCGTCGTCCAGCTGTTCTTCATCTTCTTCGGATTGCCTGCGCTCGGCGTGCACATCGACGAATACACGGCCGCGATTCTCGCGATGACGCTCAATCTCGGCGCGTACTCGGTCGAGATCGTGCGCGCGGGTGTCGCCGCCGTCCCGAACGGGCATCTGGAGGCGGCATCGGCGCTTGCGATGTCGCGCGCGCAGATGCTGCGCCATGTCGTGCTGCCCCAGGCGCTCGCCAAGGTGTTTCCCGCGCTCTCGAGCCAGATCGTGATCACGATGCTCGGTTCGGCGGTCGTGTCGCAGATCTCGGTGGCCGATCTGACCTATGCGGCGGGCTACATTCAGTCGCGCAACTTCCGCGCATTCGAGACGTATTTCGTCATCACGCTCGCGTATCTGGCGATGGCGCTGCTGGTGCGTGGCGCGCTCGGCACGATGGGGCGCCGCCTGTTCTCTCGCCGCGTACGAGGTGCGCGATGACCGATTTCACGTTCGCGCAGATTCTCACAAACCTGTTGCTGGCCGCGCGCTGGACGATCGTGCTGTCGATCGTGTCGTTCGTGTCCGGCGGCCTCGTCGGCCTCGGGCTGCTCGTGATGCGCGTGTCAAGTTCGACCGTGCTGCGCGGCTGCGCGAAGCTGTATATCGAGATATTCCAGGGCACCCCGTTGCTGATGCAACTGTTCATCGTGTTCTTCGGCCTGCCGCTCGTCGGGCTCGACGTTCCGCCGTGGGTCGCGGCCACGGCGGGGCTGACGTTCTTCACCAGCGCGTATCTCGCGGAAATCTGGCGCGGCTGCGTCGAGGCGGTGCCGAAGGGGCAGTGGGAGGCGTCGGCGAGCCTGGCCATGAGCTACGTCGAGCAGTTGCGTCACGTGATCCTCCCGCAGGCCGCCCGCATCGCGATCGCACCGACGGTCGGCTTCGGCGTGCAGGCCGTGAAGGATACGGCACTGGTATCGATCATCGGCTTCACCGAGCTGACGAAGGTCGGCATCGCGATCTCGAACGCGACGTTCCGGCCGTTCGTCGTGTATGGCCTCGTCGCGCTGATCTATTTCGCGCTCTGTTATCCGCTTACCCGCTATGCGCGCACGTTGCAAAGGAGATGGCATGCCGCTCGTTGAAACCCGTGGTCTCGAAAAGAACTTCGGCACCCATCATGTGCTCAAGGGCATCGATTTCTCCGTCGAGCGCGGGCAGGTCGTATCGATCATCGGCCGCAGCGGTTCGGGCAAGAGCACGCTGCTGCGCACGCTCAACGGGCTCGAGAGCATCGACGCGGGTACGATCTCGATCGACGGCGAACGCGTCGATGCGCGGCACGCGGACCTGCGTGCGCTGCGGCTCAAGGTCGGGATGGTGTTCCAGCAATACAACCTGTTTCCGCATCTGAGTGCCGGGCAAAACGTGATGCTGGCGCAGTCCGTCGTGAAGAACACGCATCGCCAGCAGGCGCGCGCGATCGCGGAGCTGATGCTCGAACGCGTCGGCCTCGGCGACAAGTTCGACGCGTTCCCGGAGCAGCTGTCGGGCGGCCAGCAGCAGCGCGTCGCGATCGCGCGTGCGTTGGCGATGAAGCCGAGCGTGCTGCTGTGCGACGAAATCACGTCCGCGCTCGATCCCGAACTCGTGGGCGAGGTACTGGGCGTCGTCGAGCAACTCGCGCGCGAGGACATGACGCTGATCATGGTCACGCACGAGATGAACTTCGCGCGTGCGGTGAGCGACCGGATCGTCTTCATGCACCAGGGCAGGGTGTGGGAGAGCGGGACGGCCGAAGAGATCTTCGAGCGGCCGCAGACGGTGGAATTGGCGCGCTTTCTGGGCAGCGTCCGGAACACGGAAGCCGTTGCGCGCTGATCGGCCACGCCTGCGCGGTGCTGACATCGTCGCCCGGAACACCGACAATCCGGCGTGTGCGCCGCGCCCGCGCGCGCCGAGCCGCCCGAGAGAGTCCTCCATGTCCGGAATATCGATCAGGTCCGCCAGCCTCGACGATGCGCAGGCGATCGCCGATTTTCACGTCGACGTCTGGCGGCATACCTATCGCGATCTCGCGCCCGCGCATGCGCATGCCGCCCTCGACGAGCAGTATCGCGGCAGGAAATGGCGGGAGAAGCTGGCGTCGAACGAGCGCGACCAGCTGGTGCTCGTGGCGCAATCCGGTTACCGGATCGTCGGCATCGGAGCAGCCGGCGCGCCGTCGGAGCCGATTTTCGGCGGCCGTGGCGAAATCAAGTTTCTTTACGTCGATCCCCTCTTCAAGCGCCGCGGCATCGGCCGCATGCTGCTTGCGCAACTCGCAACGCATCTGCAAGCGTTACGGTATCCGGGCGCCGCGTTGAGTGTCGTCAAGGGAAACGCGGCCGCGATCGCGTTTTACGAGGCGTTGAACGGCCGGTTCGCGGGCGAGTACGTCGATGCGGGGCCGATCTGGCGTTCGCAAAACATCGTCTTGGTGTGGGACGACTTCGCGAGCCTCGTTTCCTGACGTCCAGCGCGACCGCAAGCGAGCGCGCGCATTACGCGAGCCGCGCGCGCAACCAGGTGGTGAACGCGGTCACGAGCGGCGTCTCGGTCAGCTCGTGACGCGTGACGAGATAGTACGCATGACGTGACGGCACCGTTTCGCTGAACGGCCGCACGAGCGTGCCGTCGATCAGGTCGTCGCGCACCGACAGGCTGTCGCCGAGTGCGACGCCCTGGCCGTGCACCGCGGCTTCGACGCCGATGTGCGCGTTGCCGATCTCGAGGATGCGGATGCCCGGCAGCCGGTCGGCTTTCGCTTCGGCCAGCCAGCGCATCCACGAGCCCGCGTGCTCGCAGAACAGCGTGCGCCCCGCGAGATCCTGCACCTTGCGGATCGCATCGCGCCCGTTCATCAGCGCGGGGCTCACGACCGGGAACAGCGCCGGATGCTCGAGCAGCTCGACGTGCCGGTTGCGCCAGTTGCCTTCCCCGTAGCGGATGCAGACGTCGACATCCGGCGAATAGATCTCGCGCTCGTCGTTCGACGGAATCACCTTCAGATGGATGCCCGGATAGCGCTCGAGAAAATCGCCGATGTGCCGGGCGAGCCAGCGCGACGTCAGCGACAGCGGCGTCGACACGACGAGATCGCCGACGGCGGCCGGCGAATCGAGCCTGACGGTGGCGTTCGCGATGATGTCGAACGCCGTGCCGACCGGCTCCAGCAGCGCTTCGCCTTCGGGCGTAAGCTTCACGCGCGCCTTTGATCTGACGAATAGAGCGACGCCGAGCGTGCTCTCGAGAATCCGGATCTGGTGGCTCACCGCGCTCGCGGTCACGTGCAGTTCGTCGGCGGCGGCCGATACGCTGCCGCGCCGGGCGGCGGCCTCGAACGCGCGAAGCGGGTTCAACGGGGGGAGGCGGTTGCGCATCGGCGAGCGTGTCGGCGAGGACGGTGCTGAGAAAAATTTCATTTAAGCGGATTCAATTTCTCGCTACAACAAAAAAAATTGAATGCCTACAGTGAGGGCACTCCAACCGAGACGAGGTCGTCCGCAATGAGCCTTACCGAACCGATCGAGCGCCTGTGGGGCGGTCGCTTTCAGTCGAAACCGTCCGAGGCGCTGCAGAACCTGTCGCGCTCCGATCCGAGTTTCTACCGACTCGTCCCGTACGATCTGGCAGGCTCCCGCGCGCATGCACGCGAGTTGAACCGCGCCGGCATCGTGAATGACGACGAGCTCGCGCAGCTGCTGGCCGCGATGGACGGTATCGCGCGCGACCATGCGGCCGGCGCGATCGCGCCTTCGCTCGCCGACGAGGACGTGCACACGTTCCTCGAACGCGTGCTCACGCAGCGGCTGCCGGCGCTCGGCGGCAAGCTGCGCGCCGGGCGCTCGCGCAACGACCAGGCGGCGAACGACCTGCGTCTGTACCTGCGCGACAAGGCGCGCCAGCTCGTACGCGGCGTGCTCGACCTGCAGGATGCGCTGGTCGGCCAGGCAAGCCGGCACATTGACACGGTCACCGCCGGCTTCACCCACCTGCAGCCCGCGCAGCCGATCGTGTTCGGTCATCAGCTGCTCGCGCATGCGCAGTCGCTGTATCGCGATGCCGACCGCCTGGTCGACTGGGACCGCCGCACCGCACGCTCGCCGCTCGGCGCGGCCGCGCTGGCCGGCTCGGCGATCTGCGTGCACCCCGATCTTTCAGCGCAGGAGCTCGGTTACGACGCGCCGTGCGAGAACTCGATCGACGCGGTGGCCGCGCGCGATCACGTCGCCGAATTCGCGTTCGTCACCAGCATGCTGGCGGTTGATCTGTCTCGCCTGTCGGAAGAAGTGATCCTGTGGACGTCCCGGCAATTCCGCTGGGTGGAACTCGACGACGGCTACGCGACGGGCAGTTCGATCATGCCGCAGAAGAAGAACCCGGACATCGCGGAACTCACGCGCGGCAAGGCGGGGCGCCTGATCGGCAACCTGACCGGCCTGCTCGCGACGCTCAAGTCGCTGCCGCTCGCATACAACCGCGATCTCGCGGAAGACAAGATCGCCGCGTTCGATTCGATCGACACGCTCGAACTCGTGCTGCCCGCCATGGCGGGGATGATCCGCACGATGCGCGTCAACGTCGACGAGATGCGCCGCCAGGCGCCGCTCGGCTTCACGCTCGCGACCGAGGTCGCCGACTGGCTGGCGCTGTCGGGCGTGCCGTTCAGCGAGGCGCACGAGATCACCGGCGCGCTCGTGCGCGCGTGCGAACGCGACGGCATCGAGCTCGCGGATGCCAGCACGGAGCAGCTGCAGGCCGTCGACCCGCGCCTCGCACCGGCGGTGCGCGCGCATCTGACGCTCGACGCGGCCGTCGCCGCTCGCGGCGGCGCCGGCGGCACGTCGCCCGCGCGCGTGCGCGAGCAGATCGGCCGCCTGAGCAACGCGATCGAACGCCAGGCCGCGTGGGCGGCCGACTACCGGGGGCCGTCATGCTGAGCGCATCCGATTCGCACCGTCTCCACGGCGCACCGGCCGCGGCCGTCGCCGCGGCGGACGACACCGCCGCACTCGTGCGCGTGCGCCGGCGCTACTGGGGCCGCTATGTCGCGTCGATCGCGATCATCGCCGCGCTCGCCTACGTGGCGCTCGCGTTCGCGCGCGGGCAGATCGAATGGCGCGTCGTCGGCCAGTTCCTGACCGCGCACTCGATCCTGACCGGCCTCGGCAACACGATCGTGATGACCGTCCTCGCGATGACGCTCGGCATCGTGCTTGGGGTCATCACCGCGGTGATGCGGCTGTCGTCGAACCCGGTGCTCGGTGCGATCGCGCAGGGCTACATCTGGCTGTTCCGCGGTACGCCGGTGATCCTCCAGCTACTGCTGTGGTTCAACCTCGCGCTGGTGTTTCCGACGCTCGGCATCCCGGGGATCGCCGAGTTTCGGACCGTCGACGTGATGACGCCGTTCCTCGCGGCGGTGCTCGGGCTCGGCATCAACCAGGGCGCGTATACGTCGGAAGTCGTGCGCGCGGGGCTGCTGTCGGTCGACACCGGCCAGTACGAGGCCGCGAAATCGATCGGCATGGCGCGCCTGCAGGCACTGCGCCGGATCATCCTGCCGCAGGCGATGCGCGTGATCGTGCCGCCGATCGGCAACGAGCTGATCGGCATGGTCAAGCTGACGTCGCTCGCGAGCGTCGTGCAGTACGCCGAGATGCTGCACAACGCGCAGAACATCTACTACGCGAATGCGCGCGTGATCGAGCTGCTGATCGTCGCGGGCATCTGGTATCTCGCAGTCGTCACCGTGCTGTCGTTCGCGCAGGCTCGTGTCGAACGGCGCTTCGCACGCGGCGCAGGCCGCGCGGCGGGCCGAAAATGAGCGGCACGACCCACAACCGTAAGGAGAACGTCATGACGAACGCGATCGTTCGCGCGGTCGACGTGCGCAAGTCGTACGGCGATTTCCAGGCGCTGCACGGTATCACGCTCGACGTCGCGCAGGGCGAAGTGCTGTGCATCATCGGGCCGTCTGGCTCCGGCAAGAGCACGTTCCTGCGCTGCATCAACCAGCTCGAGACGATCAGCGCGGGCGCGCTGTGGGTCAACGGCGAGCTGGCCGGTTACCGGCGCACGGGCAACCGGCTCCACGAGCTGTCGGAGCGTCAGGTCGCGCGCCAGCGGCTCGCGACGAGCATGGTGTTCCAGCGCTTCAACCTGTTCCCGCACAAGACCGCGCTCGAAAACGTGATCGAAGGCCCCGTGCAGGTGCTCAAGCGCCGCCGCGTGCAAGCAGAAGAAGAGGCCCGCGCGCTGCTCGCGCGCGTCGGCCTTGCGCACAAGTGCGGCGCGTTTCCGGTCGAGCTGTCGGGCGGCCAGCAACAGCGCGTCGCGATCGCGCGGGCGCTCGCGATGCATCCGCAACTGATCCTGTTCGACGAACCGACGTCGGCGCTTGACCCCGAACTCGTCGGCGAAGTGCTGGCCGTGATGCGCGATCTCGCGAAGAGCGGGATGACGATGATCGTCGTCACGCACGAGCTCGGTTTCGCGCGCGAGGTCGCCGATCGCGTCGTGTTCATGGACGCCGGACGGATCGTCGAGAGCGGGCCGCCCGACCAGGTGCTGTCCGCACCGACGCATGCGCGCACCCGCGACTTCATCTCGGCCGTGATTGCCTGAGCGGATCGCGCCGCCGACGAGACGTGCAACGCAGCACCGCGGTACCCCCTTACACCACCACGACAAGGCGACACCCCATGAAAGCATCCGTCCTGACCCGCACGCTGGCCGCTGTCGCATTCGGCGCCCTCGCGCTTCATGCGTCCTTCGCGGTCGCCCAGGCCGCGAACGTCAAGCGCACGCTGAACGTCGCGATCGTGCCGAACTACCCGCCGTTCGAATACAAGGACCCGGCGACCGACAAGCTCGCGGGCTTCGACGTCGATCTCGGCGAGGCGCTCGCCGCGAAGATGGGCGCGAAGCTGAACTGGGTCGAGACGAGCTTCGACCAGATGATGAGCGCGGTCGCGACGCAACGCGTCGACATGATCCTGTCCGGCATGACCGACCTGCCGACGCGTCGCGATGCGGTGACGTTCGTCGACTACATCGAGACGGGGCCGCAGTTCTACGTGCTGAAGACGCGCGCGGGCGAGTTCGCGCAGATGGGCGCGCTGTGCGGCAAGCGCGTCGGGTCGAGCCGGCGCACGTCGTTCCCGGACAATACGACGGCGTGGAGCGCGGAGAACTGCGTGAAGGCCGGCAAGCCGGCAATCGTGGTGGTCGGCACCGACGGCTCGTCGGATGCGCGCATGCAGCTGCGCCAGAACCGCATCGACGCGGCCGTGCAGGGCGGCGAGACGCTGCCTTACCAGAACAGCCTCGAGCAGAACGCCTACGCGCCGGTCGGCAAGCCGTTCATGTCGCAATACACGGGCATCGGCGTCGCGAAGAGCAACACCGCGCTGAGCGGCGCGCTGACGACGGCGCTCAACCAGCTGATCGCGGACGGTTCCTACCAGAAGATCCTGGCGAAGTGGGGACTGCAGGAGCACGCGGTGACGAAGGCGATGATCAACGGCACGCACTGAGCGCGCGATGACGGAGCTGGCTCCCCGCTGGCCGGACGCGAAGCGCGCGTGCGTCGCGCTCGCGTTCGATCTCGACGGCCCGACCGGCGACGCGATGCTGAACGGGTCGATCTGGCGCAACCCCGCGTATTTCACGCTCGGCAGCTACGGGCCGTGGCGCGCGCTCGGCCGGCTGCTCGACGTGCTCGCGTCGTTCGACCTGCCCGCGACGTTCTTCGTGCCCGCGTGGGTCGCGCGGACCTGGCCCGCGCAATGCGCGGCGATCGTCGAGCGCGGGCACGAGATCGGCTATCACGGCTACCGCCACGAAGCGTTCTGGACGCTCGAACCCGAACGGCAGCGCGAGATCATGGCGCAGTCGGCCGAGATTCTCTACCGTACGCTCGGCGTGCGGCCGGTCGGGTTCCGCACGCCGTCCGGCGACTGGAGCGCGGCGACAGTGAGCGTGCTGCGCGAAGCCGGCGTGCGCTATTCGAGTTCGATGCGTGGCGACGACCGTCCATACCTGCTGCCCGGCGCTGACGGCGAGCCGCCGCTCGTCGAGATTCCCGGCCGCTGGGAAACCGACGATTACGCGTCGCTCGCATATCACCGCAGCCCCGACTATCCGGCCGGGCTCGACCGGATCGCCGGCTACGATGCGACGCTCGACAACTGGACGCGCGAATTCGACGGTATATACCGCGAAGGGCTGTGCCTGACGACGCTGCTGCATCCGAAAGTCTGCGGCAAGCCCGGCCGCCTCGCGCTGCTCGAAGCGTGGTTCGCACACATGCGCGCGCGGGACGGCGTCTGGTTCGCGCGCTGTCGCGAAGTGGCCGACTGGTGGCTCACGCAGCACTCGTCCGACACGCAATCGACACAACGGAGCGGCCTGTGACGACACTTCCTGCCTGGCCGGACGGCGCGCGTTGCGCGATCGCGATCACGGTCGATTTCAACGACATACACGGTATCCAGACACGCGAGCCGCGTATCGTCGGCCGCGAGAAATCGTTGTCGGTATGGCGCTACGGCGCGACGCGCGGCGTCGATCGCTTGCTCGATGCGTTCGATGCATTCGGTGTGCCGGCGAGCTGGTTCGTCCCGGGCATCGTCGCCAAGACGCATGCGGATGCGGTGCGCGAGATCGACGCTGCCGGCCATGAACTCGGCGTGAGCGGCTATCGCTGCGAAGACTTCGACGCGTTGCCGCTCGCCGCGCAGATCGACGCGTGCCGCACCGGGCGCGCGGCGCTCGCGGACACGATCGGCCGCGACGTCGAAGGGTTTCGCTCGTTCACCGGCAACTGGGCCGACGGCTTCGCGGACTGGCTCGTCGCGGAAGGCTTCACGTGGTCGTCGTCGTGGCGCGGCGACGATCTGCCGTACGTGCATCCGCGCGGCGACGGCCACGTGGACGGTGCGCGGCTCGTCGAGCTGCCGCTGCACTACGAGCTCGAGGACGAGCCGTACTTCGAGTTCAACCTGTCGCCGCCCGTGCCGACCGGCCAGCCGCGCATCGCGGCGTACCGTGACGTGCTCGACAACTGGCGGCGAGACGTCGACGGGTTTCGCCGCTTCGGGCTGTGCTGCGTGCTGCGCCTGCATCCCGAGATCATCGGCACCGCGGGGCGCATCGACTTGCTGCGCGCGTTGCTCGCGCATCTGCGCGACGCGGGCGACGTCTGGTTCGCGACCGGGCGCGACATCGCGCGCTGGTGGCGCGCGCAGGTGCCCGTCAATCCGCCGGGCCATCCGGTCGACGTGTTCGCGCATTGCGTGGCGGACGAGTCGGCGCGATGAAGACGGTGACGGAAACGCGTGCCACGCAGCTCGCGGCGTTCGTCGCGCGGACAGACGCCAATGCATTGCCGGACGATGTCGTCGCGAAGGCGAAGCGTCATATCCTCGACACGTTCGGCTCGGCGCTGGCCGGTACCTCCGCGGTCGAGACACGCAGTGCGCGCGCGCTGACCGGCACGGTCTCGCATGACGGCGCGACGCTGTGGGGCACACGACGGGCCGCGGGCGCACGCGATGCAGCGTTCGTGAACGGGATCGCCGCGCACGCGCTCGAGCTCGACGATTCCGGCGGCTGCGATCATTCGGGCGCGGTGGTGATGCCGGCCGTGCTCGCCGCGCTATCGTGCGCGGACCACCCCGTCACCGGCGGGGAATGCGTGGCGGCGATCGTGCTCGGCTACGACGTCGGCCGGCGCGTGCTCGAGGCGGCTGGCGGCTACGCTGCCCACAACGGGGCCGGCTGGCACTCGACGCTCAGTTGCGGCGTGTTCGGCGCGGCGGCAGCAAGCGCGCGCGTGCTCGGGCTCGACGCCGCGCGCACGCGCGACGCGCTCGGCCATGCGGCGAGTTTCTCCGGTGGCTTGTGGGGTTTCATCCACGACGGATCGCAGACGAAGCGGCTGCACGCCGGGCGGGCGGCGGAGGGCGGCGTGCTCGCGGCGCTGCTGGCACGCGAAGGCGTGAGCGGCCCGGCCAGTGTGTTCGACGACGTCTGGGGCGGCTTCTTCACCACGTTCGCCGCGCAATCGCATGCGCCCGACGCATTGACCGACGGCCTCGGCGTGCACTGGAAACTGATGCGCTGCTCGATCAAGCCGCACGCGTCGTGCCGCAGTGCGCATGCGGCGGTCGACGCGGCGCTGCAACTGGCCGAAGGTCGCACGTTCGAGGCCGGCGAGATCGAGCGGGTGGTCGTGCGGGCGAGCGCATTCGTGGCCCGGATGTGCGGCGGCCGCGACCTGTCGACACTGTCGTCGTCGCAGATGAGCCTGCCGTACGCGGTTGCGGCAGCGCTTGCGTTCGGCGACACCGGAATCGGCGCTTATCGCGACGACAGGCGCACGGATTCGCGCGTCACCGCGCTGCTCGCGCGCATCGCGATCGAGGTCGATCCGGCACTCGGCGATCTCGACGAGCCGACCGTCATCCTGCATCGCGCGGACGGGCGGCGGCAATCGTATCACGTGCCAATCGCACTTGGGGATCCACGCAATCCGCTGTCCGATGCGGCACTGCTGGCGAAGTTTCGTGCACTGGCGGGCATCGCGCTCGTCCCCGCGCAGGTCGATGCGCTGAGCGACACGTGCCTGTCGCTGGAGCGGTTGCCGGACGCGCGGGTGTTGAACGCGTTGCTCGCGGCCGATGCAGGCGATTCACCTACCACGCCGAAATTCCGCCCATAACGCCCCGTTTCCGGAAACGTTCCTTGTCGGTTCCGCACTAATTCACGCGCCGCTCCGGTCGTTATCGTGGCATCGGTCTCGCACGTGCCGCCTTCGATCGGCTGGACACGCATGCGTCGCATGCAACGGTTTCGTGCTCAACGCTTCCCTCATCATGATCAGGAATTTCAGCATTCGCGTCCGGCTGGCGCTGGCGATGGGCTTTCTCGGCGTACTGCTCGTCATCGGCGGCATCATCGGTGTCATTGGCGTAGCGATAAGCAACGACGATGTGAAGACGCTTTATTCCGACCGGCTCGCATCGTCGGAGGCGCTCGGCCAGGCGAATGTCGCGCTGTCGAGAACCCGCCTGTGGCTGTATCGCATCGCGCTCGATCCGAGCAGTCCCGACGTGCCGCAGGAAACCGCGACATCCCGGGAACTGCTGGCCGCGTCGAAAAAGGCGTGGGACGCGTATCGCGCGCTGCGGCTCTCCGGCCCCGAAGAAGCGCGCCGCGCGGCCGACGCGAACACGAAGTTCAACGCGCTCGTCGAGAACGGCCTCGAACCGATGTTCAGCGCCATTGACGCGCGCGATCCCGTGAAAATCCCCGACGTCTGGCGGCACATACCGCCGTCGCTGTTCATCGACGTCTCCGACGCGATGGACGCGCTCGGCCGAATCCAGATCACGGCCTCCCGGGTCACGTTCGATGCCGCGCAGGCGCGTTTCCACTGGTTCGTCGGGATCGCGATCGCCGGCATCGTGGTCGCGCTCGGCGCAGCTGTACTCACGTGGTGGTCGCTTCAGCGCGCGATCGGTGCGCCGCTTGCGCACGCACTCGACCATTTCAGCGCGATCGCCGGCGGCGACCTGACGACGCGGATCGATGTCGATTCGACCGACGAGATGGGGCAACTGATGACCGGCCTGCGGACGATGCAAGGCAAGCTGCTGCAGACGATTCGCGTGGTGCGGGAAGGCTCGCACTCCATCGAGACGGCCGCGCACGAGATCACGGCCGGAAACATGGACCTGTCGCAACGGACCGAAGAGCAGGCCGCGTCGCTGGAGGAAACGGCCGCCTCGATGGAGCAACTGACTTCGACGGTTCGCCAGAATGCCGAGAATGCGAAACAGGCGAATCAGGTGGTGCAAGACGCGGCGTTGCTGACCGAAGAGGGCAATCAGGCGACGCAGGAAGTCGTCAACACGATGCGTGGCCTGTCGGAAGCGTCGGGCAAGATCGCCGAAATCATCTCCGTCATCGAAGGCATCGCATTCCAGACCAACATCCTGTCGCTGAATGCGGCGGTCGAAGCGGCGCGGGCAGGCGAGCAGGGCCGCGGATTCGCGGTCGTCGCAGGCGAAGTGCGATCGCTCGCCCAACGCAGCGCCACGGCGTCCCGCGAGATCAAGGAACTGATCACGGATTCGCTGAGACGCGTCGAGACCGGTGCGCGACAGGTCGATCGCGCGACCGGGACGATGGCGGATATCCTGACGTCAGTGCAACGCGTGCACGTGCTGATGGGCGAGATTGCGGCCGCGTCCGACGAGCAGTCCAGAGGCATCGAACAGGTCAATCAGGCCGTGACGCAAATGGATCAGGTGACCCAGCAAAACGCGGCGCTGGTTCAGCAGGCGTCGGCGGCCGCGCTGTCGCTGAAGGAGCAGGCGGGGCAGCTGGAGGCGACTGTCTCGGTCTTTCGGATCGGTTCCGCGCAAGCTGATTCGTGATCCCGGGCGGCCGTCTCAATCCACATGGCCGGTAACATGGCGAGCAGCCTTGCCCGAGCGGCGCTTTCACGTGACAAGGTTCAGCGACCTGCGGATAGGGTGTCGCCATGAATGACACGGCCGCGTTCAGCGAAATGCAAGTTGAAGGAACTGCCACCCATGCCGGCATCAACCGATCGCGAGAGCCGCTCGTAAACGCTACAACCGGCGTAGCGACTGGCCTGGCCCCTGTTACCCGAGGCAGCCTATAATCGCTGTCAGCTTGTCCAGGAAATCGCTGTGACCAGAGTGAGGGGGTGTCCAAATGGGACAGTGCCGTCGCATCTATTCGCGCTTCGTGCTCACAAGCTCGATCGCCGGTCTGGCAATTCTGGCCGGCCCAGGCCACGTTCACGCCGAGGACAGTCCGTCGAGCTTGGCGACCGGGGTCAAGCCAACTGAAAGAAAAATCAACGTCTATGCCGTGTATGGCGACGGACGCGCGACCGAGGGCGGCGACATGCATTGGCGCGCCTACGAAGTCGGCTTCGGCGACGTCTTGAATGACTACCTCTCGGTCTACCTCGCGTATGTGAACGAGGGGCATCCCCTGGATCACCACCGTGACGGCTTCGCCGCCCTGGGTTCGTTTCGCTGGCCGGTCGGCAACCGCGTGGCGCTCGAATTCTCGGCGGGACCGTATTTCAGCATGGACACGACGCATGTCGACAACGCGGTGCGCAACGACAAGCGCTGGGGTCTGCGTGCGTCGGCAGGGGTGCGGTATTACGTCGTTCCCAACCGCTTCTTCCTCAAGGTCCAGTACAACCACGTCCAGATGATCGGCGGATTCAATTCCGACGCAGTGCTCTTCGGCATCGGCTCGGATTTCGGCGGCGATCCCGGCCCCGCGCTTTCGGACGGCAAGACTCAGGTTGGCGTTTGGGCCGGGACGTCGCAGACGAACCGTCCTCAAGTGCCGATCGAAAAAGGGTATATGGTCGAGGTCAAGCGGCCGCTCGGCAATGCGTGGGCCTATTCGGCGAGCTTCGTCTACGAAGGCAATAATGGCGTCGCCGGTCGAAGAGGCGTGGCAGCGCAACTCTGGTACGTCGCGCCGATCAAGAGCAAATGGACGCTTTCCGCAGGCGTAGGTCCGTATCTCTCGCGCGATCGGGACGAAGTCTCGAGCAAGACGAGACTCAATGCCTTGCTCAGCGCGCAGGTGAGCTATCAGGTCACGAACGATTGGGCTGCCAGCTTGCGCTTCAATCGTGTCGCAACGGGCAACGACAAGGATCAGGACATGTTCATGGTCGGCCTGGCGCGCAATTTCTAATGGCTCGTTCTTGCGTGCAGGCTCATGCTTTTTTGGCGAGGTCACGGCCGACGGCTTCGCGGTGCTCGACGTGGACAGGCGCGGCGAGGCGATCGTGTGGACGCGCGAGCGCGGGTTAGTCGGTGGAACAAGCCGGCGCAGTAAGTGAGTCGCTTTGTCGTCGGGGCGATTTTTATACTGGTTACATTATTAAGAGTTCTAACAAACGGATGCTGAATTGGAACGTCGTCGTAGCTGGAATGCGAACTGATTCGCTTACTGACTCCCGGCGATCTTCACCAGCGGTGAGGTTCGCGAGATGCCGGACCGTGGTCGGGCATCTCGTCCGAGTCTTCATCCTTCTTGCTTGACCGCGGTCGACATATACTGCTCGCGGACTGCCAATCCCCCGTATGGCAAGTGGGATGCGGTAACTGTCGCAACGTAATCCGAATAGGCGTAGCTCACCCGTGCAACCGCCACGGGTTTGCCTATAAGCGATTCCAGCGTTGTATCTCCAGACACGGATGTTGGCGCACCGAGCAAATTGCGCAGATTCTGGACGGCGATCTGCCAGCTCTGCCGTGTTTCAGCTACGGACATGTCGCGACGGTACACATTGATGGCCATCAGCGTGCGATCCGGCGCGAAGCTGAACCATATTTCGCTCACTGGTGGGCCATGCGAGCCGAGCGTTTCTGCAGGCACCCCCCGACAGCGCAGGTAGCGCAAGCCTCGGGACAATTCGAGACACTGCGCTTTGTCCTGCGACATTCTTTCCAACACTTCTGCTTCGGTACTGCGATCAAGCTGCAGGCCGAACGCAGGACGGTGGGGGGCCGCTGCTACGCCTTTCTCAAGCACAATGGCTTTGTTTCGAATCGACAGCACCGTTCGGGTATCGACGGAATCAACTGGACACTGCACGCCAAGCTCGGTGAGGAGCCGTCGCCCCTGTGACGTGTGCAACCAGCCGATCCCGGCAACACTCACGAGGATTGCCGCAGTGAGCCAGGCAATCACGTGAGTTCTGCGCACCGCAGTCAGCCCGTGCATGATGTTGCAACCGTCGGGGGAAGATACACCGGGCCGCCGGGCGTGGCGTTGATTACGGTACTACGCAGGTTGAACAGGGTTGGTACCGCACTGAACTGGAACTTCGTGCCAACCGGGATGCCGGCTGAATTTTTCTCGGTGAGCGCGTACGTTCCGTTTGTCGTCGACGTCAGCGCTGCAAAGTCTGCGGCCGAGAGTTTGCTTTGCAGCGTCGCGACGAGATCCACCATGAACTGGTCGAACACGCAGCCGGGAACGCCGACGTCGTTATGGGCAGCCGTCATGTCTTGGCACATCTCCGGCTGGGAGTCGATGTCTCCAGCGACCTTGACCGGGCCAGGGTAGGTGTACGGACCGCCGAGGAGCGATTCAAACTGCAGCGTGAGGCATGCTTCAAGCCGTGCGGGGGTGTCATGGGCTGCACTGCTGTGGCTGGCATTACCGGTTACCGCCGCAAAATAGGGCGCCTCGACCGGGTCCGCCAAAAGGCCTGCGACAGCTGCATTGACCACGCCGGCCACCACGCCGGGGGCAGCCGAATCTCCACCGAGCGCGGCCCAGATGGCCTGATTCTCCGGGTGTTGCGCGACCGCTGGAGCAATGTCATCTCCGCCTCCGCAAGCGCTGAGCGCGAACAGCGCCGCTGCGGCAACTGCGATACCAATGGAACGCTTCATGAGTTGTCTCCTCTGGATGCCATCGCGACGCCATTTCCCGAGGTGGGACGCCAAGCACCTTGGCTGGATGGCACACCCGTATACGGCGGCAAAGCAAGAACGGATGCAGTGACGTCCGCAGATGGACATGGTTTCGACACCCTTGGCAGTCCCCCGGCCGCAGATCTGGTCACGATGAAGTGGTCAACCGCGCATCCGCTGCGCGGTTCGACTCGTATATCCGAATGCTTCCAGCCAACAGCGGAAATTTCCCGGAGAACCCAAATGAAATCTGGCAGCAAAGCAAAACTGGGGGGCGCGGCGCTCGCCCTTGTATTCGCAACGTGCATTTACGCGCAGGCCGCCAAGGCAGGATCCATGTCGATGGAGCAGACGGTCGAGGTGGGCGGCGCTGCAATGTACCCGTCCAGGAACATCGTCGAAAACGCGGTGAATTCTCATGATCACACGACGTTGGTCGAAGCGGTCAAGGCCGGGGGGCTGGTCGACACATTGTCGAGCAAAGGGCCGTTCACGGTATTTGCACCGACCAACGAGGCATTCGCCGCGTTGCCGGCTGGCACGGTGCAGACGTTATTGAAGCCGGAGAACAAGGGTGTGCTCGTCAAGGTGCTCACGTATCACGTCGTACCCGGACGACTCACGGCACTCGACCTTGCCAAGGCGGTCGACCAAGGTGGCGGCAAGGCGACGCTGAAGACAGTCGAAGGTGATGCCCTGATCGTCAGCCGTGGCACGAACGGGCTGGCCATCACCGACGACAAGGGTAACGTCGCGCACGTAACGATCGGCGATGTCATGCAGTCCAATGGCGTGATTCACGTGGTCGACTCCGTGCTGATGCCCTGATACTTCAGCCTGTATCTGACAGAGAACGTGATGTGCGGAAGCGGGCGGCACGCTCCTGCACATCACATCGACCCCGGTGTGTCGTCGGGGCGCTTCTTTCGCACGGTCGAGCCCGAACGTTGCAACCGACGATTCGTGCTCGATCGCAGCGATCGATCTTGCAGCGCAGTGCGCGTCACCGTGGTGGGATCGACGATACCGGCTTCGACGAGATCGACGAACTTGCCGGTGGCCGGGTTGTAGCCGAAGTTGCCCGTGCCGTCCCGTACCTTCTCGATAACGACCGAGGATCACTTCCTTTGGCTTTGGGTATCCAGGAGATCTAACGAGCTGAGGGCTCGCGCGCGTGCAAGCTGGTGATCCACGATCGGAAATGGATAACTTGCGCCGAGACTGATGGATGCTTCTTGCAGCGCTTCAGTAGAAGCGGTCCATGGGCTGTGGACGGATTCGGCGGGGAGTGCGGAGAGTTCGGGCACCCACCGCCGCGTGTATTCGCCTTTCGGATCGAATTTTTTCCCCTGCAAAACAGGATTGAAGATTCGAAAATACGGGGCTGCGTCGGCGCCGCTTCCTGAAACCCATTGCCACCCGGCGGGATTGCTTGCCTCATCGGCGTCAACCAGCGTATCCCAGAACCATGCTTCGCCCTCACGCCAATCGATGAGCAAGTGCTTTGTGAGAAATGACGCTGTCACCATGCGCACGCGGTTGTGCATCCAGCCAGTGTGCCAAAGCTCGCGCATGCCGGCGTCTACCAGCGGGTATCCTGTTTTTCCCATTTGCCACATGCGAAGCGCCTTTGCGTCGGTGCGCCACGGCATGGAGTCAAACTGAGGCCGAAAATTGAACTGATGGAGGGGTTTGCAGTGATAGAGAAGATAATACGAGAATTCTCTCCATCCGAGCTCACTGAAGAACTTGCTAAACGACTCTTTTTGGGAATCTTCAATGCGAACAACTCGCCTGCTTCGCATTGCGTCTACCGCTGATAACGTCGCGTACCACACTTGCCGAGCCGAGATGTTGCCAAAGCGAAGATAGGGAGAAAGCCGGCTCGTCGCTTGAGTGGCTGGAAAATCTCGTGCGCCGGCATAATCGGAAAACGAGTTTTCAATGAAGGCCTCAAGTTGATGTCCAGCAGCATCCTCGCCGCATCGCCAGGTCGCACGCAGCCCCTCGGCCCAGTCAGGCGTTGAGGGCTGCAGTGCAAGCTCGGCAAGCGTACAGAGGTGTGCGCTGACGTTTTTGGAGAGGGCAAAGAACGTGATCCGAGAGGGCGCCGATAGTGGACATGGCGGGGAAAAATCATCGCGCTGAGCGGCTCTCCAGTACGCGCTGAACACCTGGAACGGCAAGCCTTCACGTGTGGTGACTGTCCAAGGTTCCCGCAAAAGATGGCCATTGAATGTTGAAACTTCGATTCCGCGGCCGATCAAGTCTTTCTTGATCGATGCATCTATTTCCGTTTGCGCTTTCGAGTAGCGGCGATTCCACAAAACCATTGCCGCCTGGGTCTCGAGGGCGAGACTCATGATGGCTTCATGTTCGTTGCCGCGAAGCACGATCAGCGAGCCACCGAGAGCGGAAAGCGCGTCATCGAGTTTTCTCAAGGACTCGTGCAGCCACCACCGTTGCGCGCCACCCATGGGACGCCCGAGCTTCGGGGCAGGGTCGTATACATATGCGCAAACAACAGGATGGCCGGTACTGACCGCATGAGAAAGTGCGGGATTGTCGCTGAGCCGCTGATCGTCACGAAACCATACGATAACGGGGCGGGATTGATACGGCAATTCGGAGCTGGTCATGTGCGTTGCCTGAGAAGGTGCGTTGGCAATGTGAACGGGATCGGAGAATCGGAGATGAAGCGAGCTTGTGAATTTCCGGCTCTATCGAGCCAATGTCTCTATTCGGCCCGGGCGTCATTCATGACGTCTGCGCGGATTGTTGGCGGAGAAAGGGGCGTTACTCCGTCCCAATGGCGTGCAATCGCGAGCGCGGCCGGCAAGATAAACGCCCAGCCGGTTGCGATAACGACGAGCGCTGCAGTCGGATCCTTGAAATGAACGGCCCCCAGCGCCGCACCTGCGCGAAAGGACGCCGGGCCTGCGAATGCGCCGACGAGCACCGAGATGAGCGGTCGCTCCCGGAGCCAGTGCAGCAAAGTATTGAGTTGAATCGCGAACAGCGCCCATAGCCCCGCAAGCCAGTACGGCGCCGTTCCTTCGAGCAAAACGCCGTTCGGGTATACAAGCAGGCCGGAATGCGCAACGGCACTGTCCCATAACCATCCGGACACGGTGACCGTGAGGACGAGCCGCGCCTCGGAGGACGGTCGGCGCGCGAAGAGAAGATGGCCGACCGTCGCGATCAGCGCATACGCGACTCCCCACGCGGCGCGTTGCGATGCGGCAGTCATCACGCATGCCAGCCATCCTATCTGGGTCGTCGCAAGGTAGACGTACACGCGAACGGCGCCCAGCGCTGGCGTGCTCGACGTTCCTTGATTCGTAGCACTTGTCATAATCGTTCGCGCGGGATCAGTAACGGCATGGTCGCCATGCCGCGTGCATCAGTGGTGCACATATGTGCGCGCCGAGCAAAGCGCTACGTCGCCCTCGACGACAAGCGAAATCGATCCAGCCGCCACGGCGACGTTGCATCTCGGGGAAAGTGGCAGGTAGAACGTTCATGGCAGACGGCTCTCAATATCGTCGACGAGCGGAACCATTGCCAGACGATAGCTTTGCAGGGAGCGATTGTCGGCATTCGGCGTCGATTCTCATCTCCAATACGACGCTGCATTGCGGACGGATGCACTTGCGAAGGGAATATCTGGATGCCGTTGAGGGGGCACCCGGCGGCCGGTAGCGCTGTGGACTGCACGGCCGCTTACGATGTTGCCGCTGCGACGCATTGGGATAGCGCGCCTGATGTCGCGCAGCGTCGGGGATTGAACCGGGCCGACGGGCCAACGGGGCGGCATCCGGGCAGGGCGTTCGAACGAGACGCTAGATTGCCTGAGCGTGCCGGCGCCCGAACAATGAACATCCGCTTGTAGCTCCTGGACGGCGGGTGTCGGCTGTCGTGCGATGCATGCATCCGCGTCCGCGCAAGTTCCGTAAATCCCCATACACGGCGGCGGATGCGACCGGAATCGTCAGGTAAGGAGATTTGCATGAACATGAAAGCCGGACTGACCGTCCTGTCGGTGCTGCTCGCGGTCGGTTTCCTCTGCGCGTGTAGTCCGGTGCGGCTTCTGAACGCGCTAACGCCGAGGTACACGTTCAGTCTTTTCGCAGATATCCCGTACGGACCCGGCGAGCGTCAAGTGCTCGACGTCTACTTGCCCGCGCGCGTCTTGCATCACTGGCCGGCCGATGCGAATGCGGGCGCGCCTGTGGTCGTGTTCCTTTACGGCGGAAGCTGGCAGTCCGGTGAGCGCAAGGACTATCTGTTCGTGGGAGAGGCCTTGGCGTCGAGGGGTTTTGTTGCCGTGTTGCCCGACTATAGGACGTATCCGGCGACCACCTTTCCCGGTTTCGTCGACGATGCGGCGCAGGCGGTGGCGTGGGCACGCGAGCACGCAGTTGCGTTCGGCGGCGATCCGCGTCGCCTGTTTCTGATGGGGCACTCCGCGGGCGCCCAGATTGCCGCATTGCTTGCGACCGACGGCCGCTATCTGGCGGCACAGGAGATGCAGAAGAGCGATATCGCCGGCGTGATTGGTCTGGCCGGCGCTTATGACTTCCTGCCGCTGCGTGATGCAACGCTTGAAAAGATATTCCCGCAGGAAGCGCGTGCGGCGAGCCAGCCGATTCGATTCGTTCAGGGTACAGAGCCGCCGATGTGGCTGGCAGTCGCGGAGAACGACACGGTGGTCGAGCCCGGCAACACGTACCGCTTCGCGCGCGCATTGCAAGACATGGGCGACTCCGTCGTGGTCATGCGTTACGGGAACGTGAGCCATGCGTCGATCGTCGGTGTTCTGGGCGCGCCGTTGAGAGGGGTGGCGTCAGTGCTCGACGATCTCTCCGCGTTCACGGATCGCGTCGCGAAGGCGTCGAATGCTGGAACCGCGAGCGGGCAGCCGACAACCCCTGCCGCGGTGGCTCGCTCTTCGGTTCCGGCTCGATGATCGAGGAAAGCCCTGCGTTGTACCCGCAGGTGTGCCGGTCCTGGATCGACGGCTTGTCGTGCGGTCGGACAAACCCGCGGCGTCGCCGCTCAACGACGAACGCGTCGCAAGAGGGTGGCACTCGTTGCCAGCACATTGCGCGCGACGATGCGCTTGACAAGTGTGCTGCGCAGCATCGCCACCTATCGTCGCGGGCAGGTCGGAACAGTCGGCGGCGCTTGCCGCGCTACAGCGCCTTCAGCTCCGGCGTCGTTCCGCCCAATCCCTCTTCGCGAAGAATGATGGCAAGCGCCGTCTCGAGCAATTCGGCCGCGCGGTTTGCTGCGTCTCCGAGGTGGCGGTGCAGCAACGCATCGGCCGGCGATCGTGACACGCATTCATCACTGTATCGCTCGAACGCACCGAGCTGCATGATCAATTCGGAGAGATGACGCGGACACTCGCATTTGACGGTGGTGGACAGGCCGCTGAGCGACGCCAGCGTCGCTTCGTCGAAGCGTCGCCGCGTGCGCAGCCAAAGCCCGCGATCCGCCTCGTTCGACTGGCGCGCCTTGACGACGGCTTGCGCCAGTCTCGAAATGATGGATGCGGGGTTGGTCTGGCCTTCCGTCGACCGGAAAAGCTCGAACCCCGACAGACGCGCCAGCTCGACCGCCTCTGCGGTGCCGAACGCGTACACGACGGCCACGGCATGCGCGTTGAGCTTTTGCGCCAACGCAGCGAGCTGCGAGACGACATCCTCATGGAGCGACGTGGTCGTCGCGATGAGGGCGTCTACTGGCGTACTCGCATGCTCGCTCGCGTCCTCAAGCGAGTCGATTCGTGCGGCGATCCGGATTCCCATTCGCTCTACCGCGGCTTCCGAAATCGAAAGCGCACCGATGACCGCGAGGCTCACCGCCGCCTCGGGAAACGCCGGGCCACGCGTATTCGTCACCGACAACGCCTCGAGTTCCTCGCGGCTCAGGCTGGCGATCGAGCCGATCGCGTGGCCCTGATTGACGAGCGCTTTCAGCAAACGAATTCGCTGTACGTCGTCGTCCGAGTACATCCTTTGTCCGGACGGCGTTTTGGGCGGAGCAATCACGTCATAGCGCCTTTCCCAGATCCTCAGCGTTGCTGCCGGCATGCGCGCCAGACGCGCGGCCTCACCGCTGCGATAGCGGTGAGGAGTATCGCGATCCTTGCGAGGGGGCATCGTTGCTCTCCTAAAGTCGACGTACAGTTGTCTCAGGATTGTACGCAGTTTGCCTGAAATTTGAAGCAGGAAAGTGATTCAAACAGCGGATTTTTACCTGGAAAGCTGGTTCGCGAAGTGCGAGCCGACTAGAATGCTTCGGAGCGGCACCGCTCGGTGTCGCGAGGTCAGTCAGGTCGCGCGGTGCGGGGCGCTAGCTAGGAGGGGCAAGGTGTTTCGTTCGATGCGCAATGACGCGGGCGTTTCCAGACAGCGCCGCCGACGGACGGGCGAGCGTGGTCGTGACGCGGCGACAGGATCTGGCGTGGGGCGTGCCGCGAGGCGGCGATGCAGGTGTCTCGACAACCCAGGCAGCGATCATCAATGGCGAAGCGTTCCATGAAGACATTAAGGCTTGTCCTCGGCGACCAGCTGGACCCGAATCATCATTGGTTTTCCGATGTCCGGGCCGACACGATCTACGTGCTGATGGAAGTTCGGCAGGAGACCGACTACACGCTCCATCACGCTCAGAAGCTGATTGCCATCTTTGCGGCGATGCGTCGCTTCGCGAAGCTGTTGCGCGATGCGGGCCATCGCGTGCACTACATCGAGATCGACGACCCGCTCAATCGCCAGGCCATTCCCGCCAACCTGGACAGTATCGCCGAGCTTCACGGCGCAGCGTGCATCGAGTATCTGCTGCCCGACGAATGGCGTGTCGACCAGCAACTGAGCGCCTATGCGGCAGCGGCGAGCGTGCCGGTTCGCGCGGTCGATACCGGTCATTTCTACACGACGCGCGACGAGGTCGGGCGGGTGCTCGGAACGGGCCGATCATGGATCATGGATCGCTTCTACCGGAACATGCGCGTGCGCCATCGCGTATTGCTCGACGGGGAAGGGCGGCCGGCAGGCGGCCAATGGAACTACGATGCCGAAAACCGCCAGGCTTGGTCCGGCTCGCCTGCGGAACCGGCCGACTGGCGTCCGCATCACGATCATCGCGCGCTGTGGCGGCAGATCGTGGCGGCTGAAGTGCGCAGTTTCGGGGAGCCGTCGGCCGACGACTTCCGCTGGCCCGTCGATCGAGCCGAAGCGCTCGCCTGCCTCGACGCCTTCATCCGGCACGCACAGCCGTTTTTCGGGCAGTTCCAGGACGCGATGCATGGGAGTGCTCGGCGACTGTTCCACTCGATGCTGTCGTTCGCGCTCAATGTGAAAATGTTGAATCCGCGCGAAGTCGTCGCGCGGGCCGAGCACGCGTATCGCAGTGGCGCGGCACCGCTTGCCGCGGTCGAAGGGTTCATTCGGCAGATACTGGGCTGGCGCGAGTTCGTGCGAGGTGTGTACTGGGCACGCATGCCGGGCTATGAAAAAAGCAATGCGTTCGGTCATCGCGGCCCGTTGCCGCATTGGTTCTGGAATGGCCGCACGCGAATGGCCTGCATGTCGCATGCGTTGCGGCAGTCGCTCGAAGACGCGCATGCGCACCATATCCAGCGGCTGATGGTGATCGGCAACTTTGCGCTGCTGGCCGGGCTGGATCCGCACGCGGTGCATGAGTGGTATCTCGGTGTCTATATCGATGCGTTCGAATGGGTCGAGATGCCGAACACGCTCGGCATGAGTCAATTCGCCGACGGCGGCGCAATGGCAACCAAGCCCTACGTTTCCAGCGCCGCGTACATCCATCGGATGAGCAATTACTGCAAGGGCTGCGCGTACGACCGCAACGCCCGAACCGGTGCGCGCGCATGCCCGTTCAACGCGTTGTACTGGGACTTTTTCGATCGGCACAGGGACGCGCTGCAACACAACCATCGGCTTGCGATGGTCTATCGGCAGCTCGCGCGTTTCGATAACGAGGCGCTCGAAGCGATTCGCATGCAGGCGGACGGCGTCGTACGGAATATCGAATCGCTATAGGCCGTTCGGTCATCGGCCGCCCTCGTCGAAAACGACGTGTGCGAAGCGTGCGCGTACGGCGTGAGTGCGTCATTCGCTTTGGATCGCCAATGATCTCCATTGCCTCGCGCCGGCGCAATCCTGCCGACCGCCGAGCGGCGCGTTCGCGAAGCGAAGCGGGTTCGAGTGTTCGACGTGGTTTGAACGGCGAGGCATCACGCGAGCGCAGCAACCCGGGCCGGCAAGCGAAGGCGCGCTCGGGTCGCAGCCACAATGCGGCAGCGAGCCGAGCGGTGCCGCTCAGTGCGTGATCAGGGTGTCGGCCACCGCGCTGCCGAGGCCGGTGCCGCTGAGCCATGCGCCTTCGATCTTGCCGCCGCCCAGCCAGTCGCCGCACAGTCCGATGCGCGGCCCCGCCCGCCACGCAAATCGGCCGGGAGCCGCGACAGACGACGGCGCCAGCTCGGCATAGCGCCAGCGATGGGCGGTTGCCGTGTCGGCGGTGGCGCCCACGATGTCTCGAAAGGCGTCCAGCAGCGTGCGCGTGATCCGCTCGGGCGGTGCCTCCAGATGAGCCTGGCTCCACTCGGGCGTCGCGTGCAGCACCCAGGTGCTCACGCCGGTGCGCCCCGGCTTGGATGTGTCATGGGCGATCCAGCCGAGCGGACCGAAATTGACGAATGCGGCGTCGAAGCCCGGATCGGGCAAATGGCCGCACTGCGCCATCACTGCCCAGGCCGGGCGCATCTCGGTACGCTGGGCGATCACCGCGAGACCCGGTTCGGCGCGCCGCAGGAGCGGTACGGCCTGCGGCGCCGGGACTGCAACGATGACGACATCGTGATGCACGGCCAGCGCACCCCGCTCGGCCGAGATCAGTCGCCAGCCCTGTTCGTCGTGCATCAACTCGGTGATCGTGGTCTCGAGCACCGTCTCGATTCCCACAGACAGATGCCGCGCCGGTGCAGTCATGCCCGGCACGCCCACATATCGCTGAGCTGGCGCGAGCAATTCCCGCGGCCCGAGCGAGCCAATCGATGCGACGCGTGCGGCCCACGGGGCGGCTGCGCCGCTGGCGACCCATCGCGCGACTTCGGCGGCGAATGCCGGATGTTGCGCAGTGAAATACTGCGCGCCGTGATCGGCCTGCCAGCCGTCCGCGCGACGCGTACTCGTTCGCCCGCCCACTCCACGGCTTTTCTCGAACACCGTCACTCGATGACCCGCTTCGGCGAGGACGCGCGCGCAGGCCAAGCCGGCAATTCCCGCGCCGACGATCGCGATGGTGGAGGATGAGTCGGAAAATGCAGTCATCTGATTCATCTTAAAAAATGCAGAATAGTGCGCAAATTTTGCGCGCTCACACCTGAATTCTACGTCATGCGAGCGTCATCGGCTGGATTCTGTGACTGTTGACCCGAATATACTGCGTCATGTGCATATAGTGAGTCGCAATGTCGCTTCATTCGGCGCAAAAATGGCATAGAATGAAGTCCGTAATCAATGGCATGACGCGACCCGGTCGCGCATCGCGCGGCGGTCGTTGAGCGCCGCGCATGCAGGCGCCGGGGGCGCCGTACGGGACGGATGCTCGCAACAGGAGTCACCATGGCTTTTGTCTGGATCTGCGGTGCAACGGGGGCCGTTGGCAGCGCACTCGCGCGTCGTTTGAACGCCAAGGGCGTTTCAATGGTGCTCACCGCACGAAACGCGGATCGTCTCGGCGCCCTTGCCGAGACGATGTCGCGCGAACGTGTGGTCGTTGCGCCTGCCGACGCGACTGACGCGACTGCGCTCGATCGCGCGCTCGAGACGGGCATCGAGCGCTTCGGCGTGCCCGACGGGCTCACGCATTGCGTCGGCTCGATCGTCGTCAAGCCGATGCATTCGACTTCGGATGCGGAACTGCACGACGCGTTCGCGGCGAATTACTTCTCGGCATGGAACGCATTGCGCGCGTTCGTCCGCGTGTTGCTCGCCGCTCGGGCAGGGGGCAGTGCGGTGCTGTTCGGCAGCGTCGCTTCGAGAGCCGGCTTCCCGAACCATGAAGCCATCGCCAGCGCGAAAGCCGCGGTGGCCGCGCTCGCGCAGTCGGCGGCCGCCACCTACGCGGCGCGCGGGATTCGCGTCAACTGCATTCATCCCGGCCTGATCGCCTCGGCGATGTCCGCGCGTCTGACCAGTGCGCCGCAGGTCGCGAAGCGCCTCGCGGACGCCAATCCGCTCGGACGGCTCGGCGCCGGCGACGATCCCGCCGCGCTTGCGGCGTTCCTGTTGAGCGACGATGCATCATGGGTGACCGGCCAGCAATTCGGCGTCGATGGCGGTCAGGGCGCGCTGATCGTTCCGCCGAGGCCATGACCATGCGTGCGGTCCTGCGTCGTTACCGCGTGCCCGCAGCGTTGGCGCTGGCCGGCCTCGTGCCATTCATCGCGCTGTCGTGGCTGAGTGTCCACGCGTCGGCTGCCAATGACGATTACGTGCACGCGCTGCTGAACTACGCCGCGTGTATCGCGTCGTTCGTCGGCGCCGTGCATTGGGGTGTTGCGCTGCGTGCAGCCGAATCGCCGCCCCGCCAGCGTGTTCTCTACGGGTGGAGCGTGATTCCCGCATTGATGGCGTGGGCCGTGCTCATGATGCCTGGCATCGGCGCGCGGCTCACGGGAATAGCGATCGTGCTCGTCGCCTGCGCGGCCGTCGACGGCGTCCTGTGGAGAAAGGATTTCATTCCGGCCTGGTATTTCGCGTTGCGGTGCCTGTTGACGAGTGTGGCAGGCCTGTCGCTACTGGCCGCCACACCTTCGATGAACGGTTGATCCGTATCCTTCCATGACTACGTCCCGAACGCGACGCCAACCCGAATACCGGAACATCGGATTCGGCGATATCACGATGAAATATCGCATGCCCTTGGCGGCGATATTGTCGATCCTCCATCGAGTCAGCGGCGCGCTGCTGTTCCTGTTCCTGCCGTTCCTGCTGTTCCTCTTCGACCAGAGTCTCACCTC
>NZ_CABVPN010000011.1 GCF_902499115.1 Burkholderia diffusa | reverse complement strand
GTTTTCAGCAGCAGAGAAGCGAGATTATGAACCGTCTTTTTCAGTCAGTCAACAACTTTTTGAACTGCTTCGTTGCGGCGACTGGGTTCAACTTCATGTGCGCCGGGGCTCGACAACCCACCCTCCATCGCACCGCTTCCCTTCTTCCTCCGCGCCGCGTTTCCGTTAGCGCGAAAGAGGCGTGATTCTATGCACCCGCCCCGGTCTGCGCAACCCCTTTTGTGAAAATATTTTGAAAAAACCCCCGTGCGCTAACGCGCACGGGGGCTTCGGGCTCACTGCCCCGGGCGATCTTACCGACACCCGCCGCTCGCCAGGCGCCACCCAGCCACCGCCAAATCAGCGGTTCTTGAATACCGGCTTCCGCTTCTCGACGAATGCCGCCATCCCTTCCTTCTGATCTTCGGTCGCGAACAGCGAATGAAACAGTCGACGCTCGAAATGGACACCCTCGGCCAGTGTCGTCTCGTACGCGCGATTCACCGACTCCTTGACCATCATGACCGCCGGCAGTGAGAACTCGGCAATCGTCGTCGCAGCGGCAAGCGCTTCATCGAGCAGTTTGTCGGCCGGCAGCACGCGCGACACGAGCCCCGCCCGTTCCGCCTCGGCCGCGTCCATGAAGCGCGCCGTCAGGCACATGTCCATTGCCTTCGCCTTGGACACGGCGCGCGGCAGACGCTGCGTGCCGCCTGCGCCCGGCATCACGCCCAGCTTGATTTCGGGCTGGCCGAACTTGGCCGTATCCGCTGCGAAGATGATGTCGCACATCATCGCGAGCTCGCAACCACCGCCAAGCGCAAAGCCCGCCACGGCAGCAATGATCGGCTTGCGGATCTCGCGGACGGTCTCCCAGTTACGGGTGATGTAGTCGCCGCGATAAACATCCATATAGGAATAGGTCGCCATCATGCCGATGTCGGCCCCGGCCGCGAACGCCTTCTCGCTCCCCGTCACGACGATCGCACCGATCGCGTCGTCTGCGTCGAATGCCTTTAGCGCAGCGCCCAACTCATCCATCAACGCATCGTTCAGCGCATTCAGCGCCTTCGGACGGTTCAGTGTGATCAGCCCGACTCGCCCCCGGGTCTCCACCAGGATGTTCTCGTAAGACATCTATTTCTCCTCGATCAATGAAATGAGAAACGCCTCGCACATGCGAATAGTTTGATGCTACCATTCTCCGACCAACCGGTCGGTTAATTAATCGATCCAACCCTTCCCTATGTCCATCAGGCTGCCGCCATGACCCATGCACTGTTCACGAAGCACGAAGACACGCTGAAACACGCCCTCGCCGCCATCGAGAGCCGCGGGTACTGGAGCCCGTTCGCGGAAATGCCTAGTCCCAAAGTGTACGGGGAAAGCGCCAACGCCGACGGCGAAGCGGCGTTCAAGGCACACCTCGGCAACACGTTCGTGCTCGACCAGCCGGCGTCCGGCGGAACCGTCGGCGCGGAGCAGTCGCCGTACGGGATCGCGCTGGGCATCCGCTATCCGAAATCGACACCCGACGAACTGATTGCCGCCGCCGCCGCGGCCCAGCGCGCATGGCGCGAAGCCGGCCCGAGCGCCTGGATCGGCGTCAGTCTGGAAATCCTCGCACGGCTGAATCGCGCGAGCTTCGAAATTGCCTACAGCGTGATGCACACGACGGGCCAAGCGTTCATGATGGCATTCCAGGCCGGGGGCCCGCACGCGCAGGATCGTGCGCTCGAAGCGGTCGCCTACGCCTGGGACGAGTTGCGCCGCATCCCGGCCGATGCACACTGGGAGAAGCCGCAAGGCAAGAACCCGCCGCTCGCGATGCACAAGCGCTATACGATTGTCCCGCGCGGCACCGGCCTCGTGCTCGGCTGCTGCACATTCCCGACCTGGAACGGCTACCCCGGCCTGTTCGCCGACCTGGCGACCGGCAACACGGTAATCGTCAAACCTCATCCGGGCGCGACCCTGCCGCTCGCGATCACGGTCCGCATCGCCCGCGACGTGCTGCGCGAAGCCGGCTTCGATCCGAACGTCGTCACGCTCCTCGCGACCGAGCCGAACGACGGCGCCCTCGTGCAGGACCTCGCGCTGCGTCCTGAAATCAAGCTGATCGACTTCACGGGCAGCACGCAAAACGGCACGTGGCTCGAACACCATGCCCATCAAGCACAGGTGTATACCGAGAAGGCCGGTGTCAACCAGATCGTGATCGACTCGACCGACGACCTGAAGGCCGCGGCCAAGAACATCGCGTTCTCGTTAGCGCTGTACTCCGGCCAGATGTGCACGGCACCGCAGAACATTTACGTGCCGCGCGACGGCATCCGGACGGCAGACGGCCATGCAAGCTTCGACGAAGTCGCCCAGGCGATCGCCGTCTCCGTGCAGAAACTGACCGGAGACCCGGCTCGCTCGGTCGAACTGATCGGCGCGATCCAGAACGACGGCGTGGTCGCGCGTATCGACGACGCCCGCAAGCTCGGTCGTGTGCTCGCTGACAGCCAGACGCTCCAGCATCCGACATTCGCCGACGCTCGCGTGCGCACGCCGCTCGTGCTGCAACTCGACGTGGCCGACCAAGCGAAATTCACGCAGGAGTGGTTCGGCCCGATCTCGTTCGTGATCGCGACCGACTCGACCGCGCAATCTCTCGATCTCGCCGGCAAAATCGCCGCGGAACATGGTGCGCTGACGCTCTCCGTCTACAGCACCGACGACAAGGTCCTCGACGCTGCGCACGATGCAGCGGTGCGTGGCGGCGTCGCGCTGTCGATCAACCTGACGGGCGGCGTATTCGTCAACCAGTCGGCTGCATTCTCCGACTTCCACGGCACCGGCGCGAACCCGGCCGCCAACGCGGCGCTCGCCGATCCGGCGTTCGTCGCCAACCGGTTCCGCGTGGTGCAAAGCCGCGTCCATGTTGCGCCGAAGGCTGTACCTGCGGAAGCCGGCCAAACGGCATAACTCGAATGGCCGACGTGCAAACGCCGTCACGTTCTCTACCATGAACGAATCTGCCAACCGGCAGGTTCGTTGCACATCGACACCCCCATGACCGACGCCTACATCTGCGACGCGATTCGCACCCCCATCGGCCGCTACGGCGGCTCCCTGAAAGACGTTCGTGCCGACGATCTCGGTGCGGTGCCGCTCACGGCGCTGATCGAACGCAACCGCAATGTCGACTGGTCGGCCATCGACGACGTGATCTACGGCTGCGCAAACCAGGCCGGCGAAGACAACCGCAACGTCGCGCGCATGTCCGCACTGCTCGCGGGCCTGCCGACCGCCGTGCCGGGTACGACGCTGAACCGGCTGTGCGGTTCGGGCATGGACGCCGTCGGCACCGCCGCGCGCGCGATCAAGGCGGGCGAGGCACGCTTGATGATCGCGGGCGGCGTCGAAAGCATGACGCGCGCGCCGTTCGTGATGGGCAAGGCCACCAGCGCATTCGCACGCCAGACCGCCATTTTCGACACGACGATCGGCTGGCGCTTCATCAATCCGCTGATGAAACAGCAATACGGCGTCGATTCGATGCCGGAGACCGCCGAGAACGTCGCGGTCGACTACGGCATCAGCCGTGCCGATCAGGACCTGTTCGCGCTGCGCAGCCAGCAGAAGGCCGCGCGTGCGCAGCAGGACGGCACGCTCGCCGAGGAAATCGTCCCGGTGACGATTCCGCAGAAGAAAGGCGACGCGCTCGTCGTATCGCGTGACGAGCATCCGCGAGAAACGTCGCTCGAGGCGCTCGCGAAGCTGAAGGGCGTCGTGCGCCCGGACGGCTCGGTGACGGCCGGCAACGCGTCGGGCGTCAACGACGGCGCATGCGCACTGCTGCTCGCCAACGCGGAAGCCGCCGATCAGTATGGGCTGCGCCGCCGCGCACGCGTCGTCGGTATGGCGACCGCCGGCGTCGAACCGCGCGTGATGGGGATCGGCCCGGCGCCGGCCACGCAGAAACTGTTGCGCCAGCTCGGGATGACGATCGACCAGTTCGACGTGATCGAGCTGAACGAAGCGTTCGCCTCGCAAGGTCTCGCGGTGTTGCGCATGCTCGGTGTCGCCGACGACGATCCGCGCGTGAACCCGAACGGCGGTGCGATCGCGCTCGGTCACCCGCTCGGCGCATCGGGCGCTCGGCTCGTGACCACGGCGCTTCACCAACTCGAGCGTACGGGCGGCCGCTTTGCACTCTGTACGATGTGCATCGGCGTCGGCCAGGGCATCGCGATCGCCATCGAGCGCATGTAACCGACGCGCCGCGCGCCTATAACGAAGTCATGAAGGAGACACTGCATGTCATATCAGGCGATCCAGCTGGATATCGATCAGACTGCCCGCGTGGCCACGATCACCCTCAACCGCCCGGACAAGCTGAACAGCTTCACGCGAGCGATGCACCGCGAACTGCAGTCTGCGCTCGATGAAGTCGAGACGGCCGGCGCACGTGCGCTGATACTGACGGGTGCGGGGCGCGGCTTTTGCGCAGGCCAGGACCTGGCCGATCTCGACTTCACGCCGGGCGCGTCCACCGACCTCGGCACGCTGATCGACGAGCATTTCAATCCGCTGATCCGCCGCCTGCAACGCATGCCGATTCCGGTGATCGCCGCCGTCAACGGGACTGCGGCGGGCGCCGGCGCGAATCTCGCACTCGCCTGCGACATCGTGTTCGCGGCACGCTCGAGCAGCTTTATCCAGGCCTTCGTCAAGATCGGGCTCGTGCCCGATTCGGGCGGTACGTGGTTCCTGCCGCAACGCGTCGGCATGGCACGCGCGCTGGGGCTGGCCCTGACCGGCGACAAGCTCGGCGCCGAACAGGCCGAACAATGGGGCTTGATCTGGCGCGCGGTCGACGACGATGCGCTCGCCGCGTTGGCGCGTCAGCTCGCCAATCAGCTCGCGCAGCAACCGACGCTCGCAATCGCGTCGATCAAGCAGTCGATGCGCGACAGCGTCACGAATACGCTCGATCAGCAGCTCGACCTCGAACGCGACCTGCAGCGTAAGCTCGGCCAGTCATACGACTACGCGGAAGGCGTAAAGGCGTTCATCGAGAAGCGTGCGCCGCGCTTCGAGGGGCGTTGACATGACCACCTCCAACGACACGCTCACCCCCGATGCGCTCGCCCGTGCGACGGCACGGGCCATGTACGACGCAGACGCCTGCAGCCGCGCGTTCGGCATGGAAATCGCCGAAGTACGGGCCGGCTACGCACGCCTGCAGATGCGCGTACGGCCGGAATTCCTGAACGGACATCAGACCTGTCACGGCGGCATCATCTTCACGCTCGCCGATTCGACGTTCGCGTTCGCATGCAACTCGTACAACCTGAATACCGTTGCGGCCGGCTGCTCGATCGAATACCTGCGTCCCGTATACGGTAACGACCTGCTGACGGCCGAAGCGATCGAGCAGACGCGCAGCGGCCGGCACGGCATCTATGACATCCGCGTCACGAACCAGACAGGCGAAACGGTCGCGATGTTTCGGGGCAAATCGGCCCAGATCAAGGGCACGGTGCTGCCGGAAGAACGTTGACGTCCACCGCGCGCTCATAACAATCACTGGAGACAGGCATGACTACCCCGCTACCGCTCGAGCCGATCGAGACCGCCTCGCGCGACGAGCTTACCGCACTGCAGCTTGAACGCCTGAAGTGGTCGCTCCGGCATGCGTATGACCACTCTCCCGTCTATCGCCGCAAATTCGACGAAGCGGGCGTGCATCCCGACGACCTGAAGACGCTCACGGATCTGTCGCGCTTCCCGTTCACGACCAAGAGCGACCTGCGCGACAGCTACCCGTTCGGGATGTTCGCGGTGCCGCAGGACCAGATCTCGCGCATTCACGCGTCGTCGGGCACGACCGGCAAGCCGACCGTCGTCGGCTATACGGCGCGCGACATCGACACTTGGGCCAATCTCGTCGCGCGCTCGATCCGCGCGGCCGGTGCGCGGCGTGGCGACAAGGTTCATGTCAGTTATGGATACGGGCTGTTCACCGGCGGGCTCGGCGCACACTACGGCGCCGAACGCGCGGGACTGACCGTGATTCCGTTCGGCGGTGGCCAGACCGAAAAGCAGGTGCAGTTGATCCAGGATTTCCGGCCCGACATCATCATGGTGACGCCGAGCTATATGCTGTCGATCGCCGACGAGATCGAGCGCCAGGGCCTCGACCCCGCACAAAGCTCGCTGCGCATCGGCATCTTCGGCGCGGAGCCCTGGACCAACGACATGCGCGTGGCCATCGAGCATCGGATGGGCATCGACGCGGTCGACATCTATGGGCTGTCCGAAGTGATGGGTCCCGGCGTCGCATCGGAATGCGTCGAGACCAAGGACGGCCCGACCATCTGGGAAGATCACTTCTATCCGGAAATCATCGACCCCGACACCGGCGAGGTATTGCCGGACGGCGAACTTGGCGAACTGGTCTTCACGTCGCTGACGAAGGAAGCGCTGCCGATCATCCGCTACCGGACGCGCGACCTCACGCGTCTGCTGCCCGGCACCGCCCGCACGATGCGCCGGATGGAAAAGATCACCGGGCGCTCGGACGACATGATGATCGTGCGGGGCGTCAACGTCTTCCCGACGCAGATCGAGGAGCAGTTGCTGAAACAGCGTGCGCTTGCACCACACTATCAGATCGTGCTGACGAAGGAAGGTCCGCTCGACGTGCTGACGCTCAATGTCGAGCCGTGCCCCGAAACTGCCCCCGACACGGCGGCAATCCATGCGGCGAGACAAGCGCTCGCGCACGACATCAAGTCGCTGATCGGCGTGACGGCCGTGATCAATGTGCTGCCCGTGAACGGGATCGAGCGTTCGGTCGGCAAGGCACGCCGCGTGATCGACAAGCGCAAGGGCTGATACCCCCAGACCCCCGCTACCCGACCGCCGCGCGCAACAGCAATCGCGAGGCAAAAAAACAGCCCGACCGGCCAACACCGATCGGGCTGTTTCGCTTTGATGCCGGGCTACACGTATACGCCGGCACCACCGCGCATCACGAATTCGGGAACAGCAGCCACATCCGGCCGATCTGCTTCATCCGTCCGGCCTGGTCGCCGGCGTCGTCGCCCAGCCCCCAGAAATAGTCCGCCCGCACGCCGCCCTTGATCGCGGAACCCGTGTCCTGTGCGAACACGAGCCGGTTCATCGGCGTATTCGTCAACGGACGCGTGGTCTGCAGGAACACCGGCGTGCCGAGGGGGATCGACGACGGATCGACCGCGATCGAACGCTCCGCCGTGAGCGGCACGCCGAGTGCGCCGATCGGGCCGTCCGCGCCGCCGTGCGGCGCATCTTCCTTCGTCGGCATGTCGCGGAAGAACACGAATCGGGGATTCGTATCGAGCAACGCATCCACGCGAGTCGGGTTTGCCTTCGCCCAAGCCTTGATGCCCTGCATCGTCGCCTGTGCGGGCGTCAGCTCGCCGCGATCGAGCAGCCACTTGCCGATCGAGCGATACGGCTGGTTATTGGTGCCGCCGAAGCCGACCCGCATCACCGAACCGTCGTCGAGCAGCACGCGCCCCGAACCCTGCACCTGCAGGAAGAACGCCTCGATCGGATCATCGACCCACACGAGTTCGTTGCCGTTCAGGATGCCGGCCCGCTCGAGCTGGGCGCGAGCGGGCAGCGCGGCACCGGCGCGATAGCCAGCCGGCCAGCGGTACAGCGCGTACTGGTAAGGGCCGCGACGCACGCGGGAGCCGTGCAGCAGCGGCTCGTAATAGCCGGTCACGAGCCCGTCGAGCGTGCCGTCGGTATTCGCCAGCTGAAACGGCGTGAAATACGTTTCGAAGAATGCACGTGCGCTGCCGACGTCGAGCTCGTCGAGGCGGTCGGCGGCCGCGCAGGCGCGCTGCCATGCGGGCTGGCGCGCGAGCCGCACGCAGTTTTGCCGCAGCGCCGCCGTCGCGCCGATCAGCGAATCGTCCTGCCACCCCGGCACCTGCTGCCACGCGACCGGCGTGAGCCGCTTCGCGGCAACCTGCCCTGGCACGATCGCCGCGCCGGTCGGCGGCTTGAGCGCCGACGTGCGCGTCGGCGCGCCGCCGCATGCGGCAAGCAGCGCTGCCGTCGCGGCCGCCACAACCCAGCCGGCCGCCCGGGGCCCAAACCACATACAATGTTCGTTCTTGATGGAAACCGCCATGTCAGATTTTCTCGACCAATATCCGATGCTCATCTTCGCGCTCGAGGCTTTCGTAGCGCTTGCCCTGCTGATCTTCATCGTCGTGTGGACGTCGTCGGGCAGGAAGAAGCACGCCCGCGGCAACGACCGCCAGCCGCGCTGACCGGCCCCGCACGCTCAATGCAGCGTGCGCGGCATGTGCAGCGCGAACTCGTCGACCGGCGCGTCGAACCGCTCGCCGTCCTCCGCCACGCAGAAGTACGCGCCGCGCATCGTGCCGACCGGCGTCGCGATCACGGCCCAGCTCGTGTATTCGAACTGTTCGCCCGGCTGCAGCAGCGGCTGGTGCCCGACGACGCCGAGCCCCTTCACTTCCTGCACGTGGTTTTCGCTGTCCGTGATGATCCAGTGACGCGCGATCAGCTGCGCCGCGACCTGCCCGGTATTGCGGATGGTCAGCGTGTACGCGAATGCGTATTGACGTCGATCGGGGTCGGATTGTTCCGGCAAGTAGCTGGTTTTCACCGAAACGGTGAACTGATACTGACTCATGGTGTTTCCGCTGTAGGTAACCGCCCGCGCCAACTCGAGCGGCAAGGCCGCGGGCGCGCCGCACTGGTTCGGCATTCTATTCGGAATCGGGCCGCAACCGCACGGCCCGTCGCCGCGCACCGGGTCGCCGGACGGTAGAATGGCGGTTTTGCGCCGCAGCGTCCCCGCTCCCCTGTCATGACTCAATTCCGCATCGCTCCCAGCATCCTGTCCGCCGACTTCGCACGGCTCGGCGAAGAAGTCCGCAACGTGGTCGCCGCCGGCGCCGACTGGATTCACTTCGACGTGATGGACAACCATTATGTGCCGAACCTCACTATCGGCCCGCTCGTCTGCGAGGCGATCCGCCCGCACGTGCAGGTGCCGATCGACGTGCATCTGATGGTGCGCCCGGTCGACCGGATCGTGCCCGATTTCGCGAAAGCCGGCGCGAACCTGATCAGCTTCCACCCGGAAGGTTCGGACCACATCGACCGTACGCTGTCGCTGATCCGCGATCACGGCTGCAAGGCCGGCCTCGTGTTCAACCCGGCGACGCCGCTGAACTATCTCGACCACGTGATGGACCGCCTCGACTTCGTGCTGCTGATGTCGGTGAACCCGGGTTTCGGCGGCCAGTCGTTCATTCCGGAAACGCTGAACAAGCTGCGCGAAGCACGCGCGCGCATCGACGCATACACCGAGCGCACCGGCCGCGAGATCCTGCTCGAGGTGGACGGCGGCGTGAAGGCCGACAACATCGCGGAAATCGCGGCAGCCGGCGCGGATACCTTCGTCGCGGGTTCGGCGATCTTCGGCAAGCCCGACTACCGCAAGGTAATCGACGAGATGCGCGCCGCGCTCGCCACCGTCGAGCGGAGCTGACGCCGTGGCCGATTCCTCGCAGGCCCGTCAGGCACCGGCCGCAGCCGACGGCACGATCCGTTTCGCGACGCCGCGCATCGACGCGGCGCTGATCGACCTCGACGGCACGATGGTCGACACGGCCGACGATTTCACGGCCGGGCTGAACGGGATGCTCGCGCAGCTCGGCGCGCCGGCCACGTCGCGCGACGAGGTGATCGGCTACGTCGGCAAGGGCTCCGAGCACCTGATCCACAGCGTGCTGAAGCCGCGCTTCGCGCCCGACGAGGCGCACGCGCGCTTCGACGACGCGCTCGCGATCTACCAGACCGAATACGCGAAGATCAACGGCCGCCACACGCGCCTCTATCCGGACGTCGCAACCGGCCTCGACGCGCTGCGCGCCGCCGGCATCCGGCTCGCGTGCGTGACGAACAAGCCGCACCGCTTCGCGGTCGAGCTGCTCGAGCAATACGGGCTGATCGATCGTTTCGGCATCGTGCTCGGCGGCGACAGCGTCGCGCGCAAGAAGCCCGATCCGCTGCCGATGCTGACGGCCTGCGACGCGCTCGGCGTCGCGCCGGACGCGGCGGTCGCGATCGGCGACTCGGAAAACGACGCGCTGGCGGGCCGCGCGGCGGGAATGGCGACGCTGACGGTGCCGTACGGCTACAACCACGGCAAAGCTATACAAACGATAAATTCGGATGGTATAGTCGTTTCGTTGCTGGTCGCGGCCCGCGCGATTACCGCGCACAACGCCGGCCGGCCAACCATCTGATTATTTCTTCCATCCGCATGTTTCTGAATAAAAAACGGAGTCTGAGCAGCATCGACCGGGGAGCCTGGCCCTGGCGTCGCTGGTCGCGCTAACCTCTTCGATGAGGTACGCTGAGGCACGTCTTCAGCGCCGTTTTTTATCTCGCTGCGCATCCGCGCGCCGATCGTCGCACCACCTCGAGTTCTACCGTGTCCGAACGCTTGCGTTCAGGATCGGCCGCAGGCTCGCGACGTTCACGCCCGGAGTGCCGGCCGGCAACAGGCACTTCTCGATCGACCGCCCTTTCGCCGACGGCAGCCCGCGCAGCGTCAAGTGATCCCTGGCGCACTCCGCCGCTCGTCCCGAACAGGACCGGAACATGACCGAACTCGAATTCCAATCGCTGGCGAACGAAGGCTACAACCGCATCCCGCTGATCGCGGAAGCGCTCGCCGACCTCGAAACGCCGCTGTCCCTCTACCTGAAGCTGGCCCAGCCTGAACGCGCGGGCGCCAACTCCTTCCTGCTCGAGTCGGTGGTCGGCGGCGAACGCTTCGGCCGCTATTCGTTCATCGGCCTGCCCGCACGCACGCTGGTGCGCACCCGCAACGGCGTGTCCGAAGTGGTGCGCGACGGCCAGGTCGTCGAGACGCACAACGGTGACCCGTTCGAATTCATCGAGTCGTTCCAGGCGCGCTTCAAGGTCGCGCAGCGCCCGGGCCTGCCGCGCTTCTGCGGCGGCCTCGCCGGCTATTTCGGCTACGACGCGGTGCGCTACATCGAGAAGAAGCTCGCGAACACCGCGCCGCGCGACGATCTCGGCCTGCCCGACATCCAGCTGCTGCTCACCGAGGAAGTCGCGGTGATCGACAATCTCGCCGGCAAGCTCTACCTGATCATCTATGCGGACCCGGCCCAGCCAGAGGCCTATACGAAGGCAAAGCAACGCCTGCGCGAACTGAAGCAGCGCCTGCGCACGACCGTGCAGCCGCCCGTGACGTCGGCGAGCGTGCGCACCGAGACGTTCCGCGAGTTCAAGAAGGAAGACTATCTGGCCGCCGTGCGCCAGGCGAAGGAATACATCGCGGCCGGCGAACTGATGCAGATCCAGGTCGGCCAGCGGCTGACGAAGCCGTACCGCGACAATCCGCTGTCGCTGTATCGCGCGCTGCGTTCCCTGAATCCGTCGCCGTACATGTATTACTACAACTTCGGCGATTTCCACGTGGTCGGCGCATCGCCGGAAATCCTCGTGCGCCAGGAAAAGCGCGGCGATGACCAGATCGTCACGATCCGTCCGCTGGCCGGCACGCGTCCGCGCGGCAACACGCCCGAGCGCGACGCGGAACTCGCGACCGAACTGCTGAACGATCCGAAGGAAATCGCCGAGCACGTGATGCTGATCGACCTCGCGCGCAACGACGTCGGCCGCATCGCGGAGATCGGCTCGGTGCAGGTGACCGACAAGATGGTGATCGAGAAGTACTCGCACGTGCAGCACATCGTCAGCTCGGTCGAAGGCAAGCTGAAGCCCGGCATGACGAACTACGACGTGCTGCGCGCGACGTTCCCGGCCGGCACGCTGTCCGGCGCGCCGAAGGTGCGCGCGATGGAACTGATCGACGAGCTCGAGCCGATCAAGCGCGGGTTGTACGGTGGCGCCGTCGGTTACCTGTCGTTCTCGGGCGAGATGGATCTCGCGATCGCGATCCGCACGGGCCTGATCCACAACGGCAACCTGTACGTGCAAGCGGCGGCCGGCGTCGTCGCGGACTCGGTGCCCGAATCCGAATGGCAAGAGACCGAGAACAAGGCGCGCGCGGTGCTGCGTGCGGCCGAACAGGTCCAGGACGGCCTCGATAGCGACTTCTGACCGGAGACTGACCATGCTGCTCATGATCGACAACTACGACTCGTTCACCTACAACCTGGTCCAGTACTTCGGCGAACTGGGCGAGGACGTGCGCACGTACCGCAACGACGAAATCACGCTCGACGAGATCGCGCGCCTGAACCCCGACGCGATCTGCCTGTCGCCCGGCCCGAGCAACCCGCAGCACGCGGGCATCACGCTGGACGTGCTGCGCGAATTCGCGGGCAAGAAACCGATCCTCGGCGTCTGCCTCGGCCATCAGGCGATCGGCGAAGCATTCGGCGGCCGCGTCGTGCGCGCGAAGACCATCATGCACGGCAAGGTGAGCCGGATCGAAACCGACTGCCGCGGCGTGTTCGCCGACCTGCCGAAGCATTTCGACGTCACCCGCTACCACTCGCTCGCGATCGAACGCGAATCGCTGCCCGACTGCCTCGAGGTGTCCGCGTGGACCGACGACGGCGAGATCATGGGCGTGCGTCACAAGACGCTGCCGATCGAAGGCGTGCAGTTCCACCCGGAATCAATCCTCTCCGAGCACGGCCACGCGCTGCTCGAGAATTTCCTGAAGCAGAATCGCGCGACGGCCCGGGCAGCCGCGCCGGCGGCCTGACGGGAGACGCACGATGACGATTACCCCGCAGGAAGCGCTGCAACGCACGATCGAACACCGCGAGATCTTCCACGACGAGATGCTGCACCTGATGCGGCTCATCATGCGCGGCGACATGTCGCCCGTGATGGCGGCCGCGATCATCACCGGGCTGCGCGTGAAGAAGGAGACGATCGGCGAGATCGCCGCCGCCGCGACCGTGATGCGCGAATTCGCGAACCACGTCGAGGTGCAGGACAACTCGAACTTCGTCGACATCGTCGGCACGGGCGGTGACGGCTCGCACACGTTCAACATCTCGACCGCGTCGATGTTCATCACGGCCGCGGCCGGCGCGAAGGTCGCGAAGCACGGCAACCGCGGCGTGTCGAGCAAGTCCGGCAGCGCCGACGTGCTCGAGGCGCTCGGCGTGAACATCGATCTGCAGCCCGACCAGGTTGCCGCGTCGATCGCCGAAACCGGCATGGGCTTCATGTTCGCGCCGAACCATCATCCGGCGATGAAGAACATCGCGGCCGTGCGCCGCGAGCTCGGCGTGCGGACGATCTTCAACATCCTCGGCCCGCTGACCAATCCGGCCGGCGCGCCGAACCAGCTGATGGGCGTGTTCCATCCCGACCTCGTCGGCATCCAGGTGCGCGTGATGCAGCGCCTCGGCGCGCAGCACGTGCTGGTCGTGTATGGCAAGGACGGGATGGACGAAGTGTCGCTCGGCGCCGCGACGCTCGTCGGCGAATTGCGCGACGGCGAGGTGCACGAATACGAGATCCATCCGGAGGACTTCGGCCTGCAGATGGTGTCGAACCGCACGCTGAAGGTGGAAAATGCCGAAGAATCGCGCACGATGCTGCTCGGCGCGCTGGACAACAAGCCGGGCGTCGCACGCGAGATCGTCACGCTGAACGCGGGCACCGCGCTCTATGCGGCCAATATCGCCGAATCGATCGCGGACGGCATCCAGCTCGCCCGGGAAGCGGTCGCGAGCGGCAAGGCGCGCGCGAAGGTCGACGAACTCGTGCGTTTCACGCAGCAGTTCAAGCGCTGACTCCCTTTACGAATCAAGCAGGAACCCACATGAGCGACATTCTCGACCGAATCATCGCCGTCAAGCGCGACGAAGTCGCGGCGGCCATGCGCAGCACGCCGCTCGAGGCACTGAAGCTGGACGCATCCGCGCGCGACCTGCGCGACTTCGTCGGCGCGCTGCGTGCGAAGCAGGCGGCCGGCAACGCGGCGGTGATCGCCGAAATCAAGAAGGCGAGCCCGTCGAAGGGCGTGCTGCGCGAGCATTTCGTGCCGGCCGACATCGCACGCTCGTATGCGGAGCACGGCGCCGCGTGCCTGTCGGTGCTGACCGACGAGCAATTCTTCCAGGGCAGTGTCCGCTATCTCGAGGAAGCGCGCGCGGCCTGCACGCTGCCGGTGCTGCGCAAGGACTTCATCGTCGATGCGTACCAGATTCTCGAAGCGCGCGCGATGGGCGCCGACGCGATCCTGCTGATCGCGGCCGCGCTCGACACGCCGCTGATGCAGGACCTCGAGGCGTATGCGCACTCGCTCGGCCTTGCGGTGCTGGTCGAAGTTCACGACCGCGACGAGATGGAACAGGCGCTGACGCTGAAGACACCGCTGCTCGGCATCAACAACCGCAACCTGCGCACGTTCGAGACGTCGATCCAGACCACGCTCGACATGCTCGACATGATTCCGCCGGACCGCATGGTCGTGACCGAGTCGGGCATCCTGTCGCGCACCGACGTCGACACGATGCGCGCGGCGAACGTGAACGCGTTCCTCGTCGGCGAGGCGTTCATGCGCGCCGAGCAGCCGGGCGAGGAACTCGCGCGGATGTTCTTCTGATGGCGATCGAAAAGGAAATCAAGCTTGCGCTGCCGGCCGGCGAGGCCGATGCCGCGCGGCGCTTTTTCGAGACGCTGACCGGCGAAGCCGGCGATGTCATCGCGCTCGCGAACGTCTACTACGACACGCCCGATCTCGCGCTGGCCCGTTCGAAAAGCGCGGTGCGCGTGCGCCGCACGCCGCACGGCTGGCTGCAGACGTTCAAGACGGTCGGCAGCGCGGAAGCCGGCCTGCATCGCCGCCATGAATGGGAGTTGCCCGTCGCCGGCGATGCGCTCGAAATCGATGCGCTCGTCTCCGCGTGCGACGTGCCGAACGCGGCCACCGCGCTGCGCGACGCTGCGCCGGCGCTGCACGCGCTGTTCCGGACGGATTTTTCGCGTACGCTGTGGCGTATCGCAATCGGCGGCGCAACCGTCGAGGCCGCAGTGGACATCGGCGAGATCGTCGTCCAGGCGGAAAACGATACGCGCCGCGAACCGATCAGCGAAATCGAACTCGAACTGATCGACGGCCCGGAAGCTGCGCTCGCGACACTCGCCGCCGAACTGCAGCAAGCGCTGCCGGGCCTCGCCCCCGAAAACATCAGCAAGGCGCAGCGCGGCTACCGGCTGCGCGCGCAATAAACCCGCATCACGCATGGCAACCCGCAAGACTCTCCGCACGCCGCAACAGGCGTCGCTGTTCGACGATCCCGTGCCGGAAACGGCGCAGGACGATGTTTCCGCCTCGGCGCCCGCGCCGGCCGCGGCTGGGCGCAGGCCCGCAAAGAAGGCCGCGGCAGCCGCCCCGGCCTCCGCCGCGCCGCAGCCCGCTGCCGCCGCGCACGTCCCACACCTCGCCGCGCAGTTCGACGCGCTGCCGGCCGTCTGGCGCGACGTGCTGAAACCCTTCATCGACAGCGATGCGTATGCACCGCTGTGCCGCTTCGTCGACGACGAACGCGCGGCCGGCAAGACGGTCTACCCGACCGACGTGTTTCGGGCGTTGCGCCTGACAAGCCCGGACGACGTGAAGATCGTGATCCTCGGCCAGGACCCGTACCACGGCGACGACCGCGGTACGCCGCAGGCGCATGGCCTGGCGTTCTCGGTGCCGCCGGCCGTGCGCACGCCGCCGTCGCTGCGCAACATCTTCAAGGAAATCGCCGCGAATTTCGGCCACGACACGCCGCGTCACGGCTGCCTCGATACCTGGGCGCGCCAGGGCGTGCTGCTGCTCAACACCGTGCTGACGGTCGAGCGCGGCGCGGCCGCGAGCCACGCGAGGCGCGGCTGGGAACAATGCACGGACACGCTGATCCGCGAACTCGCCAGCCGCCATCGCGGCCTCGTGTTCATGCTGTGGGGCGCGCATGCGCAGGCGAAGCGCGCGCTATTCGATGCGAGCGCGCACTGCGTGCTCGAGGCGCCGCATCCGTCGCCGCTGTCCGCACACCGCGGCTTCCTCGGTTGCCGCCACTTCGCGCTCGCGAACGACTATCTGGTCGAAGCGGGTCGCGAGCCGATCGACTGGCGCCTGCCGGAGGTGGCCGAAACGCTCGCGTAACCGTTCCGCGTTCAACTTCCCGCTTTCGTCCGCATCACGTGAAAACGCCGCGCCCCTTTCGGGACGCGGCGTTTTTTTCATCTGGCGACGCAGCGGGTGCAACGCACCCGCGTCGGCCTTACGCGGCAGCGATCGCTTCGCGGGCGCCGGCGAGCGCGGCGCTCTGTGCATCCGGCCCGAGGTTCAGGCCTTCCGCGTGGATGAAGCTCACGTCGGTCAAGCCGATGAAGCCGAGGAACGTGCGCAGGAACGGCGTCTGGCTGTCGTTCGGCGTGCCGAGGTACTTGCCGCCGCGCGCCGTCACCACGTGAACCTTCTTGCCCTTGATCAGGCCTTCCGGACCGTTCTCGGTGTAGCGGAACGTGACGCCTGCACGGGCGATCCAGTCGAAATACGTCTTCAGTTGCGACGAGACACCGAAGTTGTACATCGGTGCCCCGATCACGATGATGTCGGCGGCCTGCAGTTCAGCGATCAGTGCATCGCTCTTCGCGACGATCGCATTCTGTTCCGCGTTGCGCTGGTCGGCCGGCGTGAAGAATGCGCCGAGCACCGATTCATCGAGGTGCGGCAGCGCGTCGGCCAGCAGGTCGCGAACCACGACCTTCGCGCCGGGGTTCGATTGTTGCAGCTTTGCCGTCAGTTCGTTGGCCAGCAGCGTGGATTGCGCACCTTGCGAGCGCGCCGCGGAATTGATTTGCAGAATGGTCGTCATGTCAGGCTCCGGTTTGGTTGCGCTTCGGTAGCGCGAGTGACGCCATTGTGCGTGGCCGCATGGTCGCGAAAAAGCGGGTTCAAGGCGACGGATTGTTGCAACAGCAGAACAATCGTTGATCGCACCCCGAAACCCGCTCGTGCATGCTCAGCCCTTCAGCCAGGCTTCCCGGGCCTTGTGCGCGGCAGCCGGCTTTGCGGCGGCCGTGAGCCGGTAGCGCGCGACGTCCGGCCCGTCGAGCTTCAGTTTCGCGGTCCGCAGCTCGTCACGGCGGAATGCGTGCACCTCGACCTTGTCACCCGGGCGGTAGCGCGCGAGCAGCGTGTCGAGGTTCGTGCCGGTGACGCGCAGCCCGTCGAGCGCGATCAGCGTGTCGCCGGCCGACAGCCCCGCGCGATGCGCGCCGCCGCCTTCGTATACCGCCGCCAGCATGCAGTCCGCGCCGCCGCGCAGGCGCGCGCCGATCGTCGGCTTCGCGGCCGCGCCAGGCGCGACTTCGGGCGCGAGCGTCACGCCGAACGGCGCGAGCAATTCGGCGAGCGGCAGGTCGCGCGTGCCGTGCACGGCGTCGGAGAACAGCCTGCCGAGCGCGACGCCCGTCGCTTCCTCGATCAGCGTCTCGACCTCGGTTTCCTCGACGCCAGCCTGCTTGCCACGATAGAACTCGCGTCCGTAGCGTTGCCACAGCAAGCGCATCACGTCGTCGAGCGACTTGCGATTGCGCGTCTGCGCGCGGATCGCGAGATCGAACGCGAGCGCGACAAGCGAACCCTTCGTGTAGTAGCTGACGATCGCATTGGTCGCGTTCTCGTCCTGGCGGTAGTACTTGATCCACGCGTCGAACGAGCTTTCCGCGACGCTCTGCTTCAGCCGCCCCGTGCCGCGCAGCACGCCGCCGATGGTACGCCCGAGCGCCGCGAAATATTCGTCCTGCGACATTAGCCCGCTGCGCACGAGCATCAGATCGTCGTAATACGAGGTGAAGCCCTCGAACAGCCACAACAGCGACGTGTAATTTTCGCGCGCGAGGTCATACGGCACGAACGCGGCCGGCTTGATGCGCTTCACGTTCCACGTATGGAAATACTCGTGGCTGCAGAGGCCGAGGTACGTGCGATAGCCTTCCGTCGTGTCGGGCCGGCCCTTCACCGGCAGATCGGTGCGGTTGCAGATCAGCGCGGTCGACGCACGGTGCTCGAGGCCGCCGTAGCCGTCGCTGACCGCGAGCGTCATGAACACGTAGCGGTCCATCGGCGCCTTCTTCGACTTCGGCTCGAACAGCGCGATCTGCGCCTCGCACACGCGCTTCAGGTCGGCGCGCAGCCGCTCTATGTCGAGCTGCGTCACGCGCCCGGCGATCACGATGTCGTGCGGCACGCCGTGCGCGTCGAACGTCGCCAGCGCGAATTCGCCGATCGTCACCGGATGGTCGGTGAGTTCGTCGTAGTTCGATGCGCGGTACCCGCCGAACCCATAGCGCCGGGTGCCGCGTGCCTCGGGCAGCGACGTACCGACGCGCCACGTGCGGAATGCCGGGCCCGCCGGTTTCGCGATGTCGACCTCGCACGGCGCAGCCTCGTGGCCGGCGACGCTCAGGAACACGGCCGTGGCATTGAAGAAGCCGCCCGATTCGTCGAGATACGCGGAGCGGACCGACAGGTCCCACGCGTACACGTCGTAGCGCAGCGTCAGCGCGCCGTTCACCGGCGCGGCCTGCCACGTGTTCTTGTCGGTTTTCGCGATCCGCACCTTGCGGCCCGCGTCGTTGAACGCGGCGAGCGTCACGATGTTGCGCGCGAACTCGCGCACGAGGTAGCTGCCGGGAATCCACACCGGCAGCGAGAAGCGCTGGCCTTCGGGATCGGGATCGGCGACCGTCACCGACACTTCGAACAGGTGCGCGGCAAGATCTTTCGGGGCAATCGAATAACGGATCGGCTGGGTCATCGTGGGAATCGGACGAAAATCGGACGGAATACGGCAGCGGAAACGAAGAGAGGCGCCGGCTGATATCGCGGGCGCCCCTCGCTGGCCGGGCCATGCAGCCCGGGGTGCCGGTCAGTTTACTTGCTCGACGCGAGCGCCTGGTTCAGCTGGTCGGCCGACACCGCGCCCGGCAGGCGGCGGCCGTCGGGCAGGAAGATCGTCGGCGTGCCGGTGACGTTCATCCCCCGGCCGAGCGCGAGGTTCTTGTCGAGCGCGGTCGTATCGCAGGTGCCGGCGCCGGTCGGCACGCGATGGTCGAGCATCCAGCTCTGCCAGGTTTTCGCGCGGTCGGTCGCGCACCAGATCGCCTTCGACTTCGCGGTCGAATCGGGCGACAGTACCGGATACAGGAACGTGTAGACGGTCACGTTGTCGATCGACTGCAGCGTCGTCTCGAGGCGCTTGCAGTACGGGCAGTTCGGATCGGAGAACACAGCGATCTTGCGTGCGCCGTTGCCCTTGACGACCTTGATCGCGTTCGCGAGCGGCAGGCTCGCGAAATCGATCTTGTTGAGGTCGGAAAGGCGCGCGTCGGTCAGGTTCTTGTGCGTCTTGGTGTCGACGAGATCGCCGAGCAGCACGTAGTCGCCGGCTGCATCGCTATAGATGATCTGCGTACCGAGGTTCACTTCGTACAGGCCTGCGACCGGAGATTTCGACACGCTCTTGATCGGCGCGTCGTTGCCGAGACGCGCTTGCAGCGTGGCTTTCAGCTTGTCGGTGGTCTGGTCGGCCTGCGCGGTGCAGCCGAGCGTCGCCATCGTGACGGCCAGCGCCAGCGATGCGATGCGGATCGTTTTTTTCATCCTGTAGTTCCTTCAGCTCAATCGGAGTGCACGTCACAGTGTACGCCGTAACGGAACCCTGTCCGACAGGCCGAAGGCGCGAAGGTTCGATCAGCCGAGCGCGGCCGACACGAGCCAGCGCTTCACGAGCGGTTGCGCACCGACGAACGCCATGCCCGCGTTGCGCACCGCCTTCGCAAAGGAGCCAGGCACCGCGAACAGCCGCTGCAGCCCGTCGGTCGCGACCATCAGCGCGCGGATGTCCTCGCGGCGCGAACGCTCGTAGCGGCGCAGCAGCACCGTATCGCCGAGGTTGCGGAAGCTCTCCTTGTTCGCGATCGCATCGGCGAGCGCCGCGACGTCGCGCAGCCCGAGGTTCATCCCTTGCCCCGCGAGCGGGTGGATCAGATGCGCGGCATCGCCGACGAGTGCGACACGCGGGGCGATCAGCTTGTCGACGGTCTGCAGCGCGAGCGGGAAGCCGGCCGCGGGCGTCACGCATTCGAGTGCCCCGACCTGACCGTGCGACACGCGCTCGACTTCGGCCGCGAGCTGCGCCGGATCGAGTGCGAGCAATTCGTCCGCGTGCGCGGTGTGCGCGGACCACACGAGCGATACGTGACCGTCCGGCAGCGGCAGCAACGCGATGATCTCGCCTTCGTGAAACCACTGGCAGGCCGTCTCGCGGTGCGGCAGCGATGCCTTGAAGTTCGCGACGACGCCGGTTTGCCGGTAGTCGCGCCGTTCGACCTTGGCCCCCATTTGCGAGCGCACCCACGAATGCGCGCCGTCGGCGCCGACGACGAGATCGGCTTCCAGCACCTGCCCCGACGACAGCGTGAGCACGGCCGCGTCGTCGTGCACGTCGAAGCCCTGCGCGCGCGCATCGAACCACGTGAGGTTCGGCTGGAACCGCAGCGCGGCATCGAGCGACGTCTCGATCAGCGACGATTCCGCGATCCAGGCCAGTTGCGGCACGGAGGCCTGGTACGCGGAGAAATGCAGTTCCGCGTGCGCATCGCCGTACACGCGCATGTCGTAGACCGGCGCGAGCCGGCCATGGTCGAGCGCCTGCCAGACTCGCAGCCGCTCCAGCAAGGCCTGCGAGCTGGACGACAGCGCGTAGATGCGCGTGTCGAACGCGAGATCGGCCGGGCGCGGCGTGGCCGGCTGGGCGAGCAAGGCGGTCTTGTAGCCGGACTGGGTCAGCGCGAGCGCGGCCGTCTTGCCGACGAGCCCGCCGCCGACCACGGCGACGTCGAAGGTGTGGTGGGCAGTCATGGCGGGCATTATAGCCGCGGGGCCAATCCCTTACGCGGCCGGACTTTGCGGGAAATCAGCATAATCGCGGGCCGGCCCGGCAGCGCGACGGCCCGCCGCATCGGGCATTCGGGGGAAGGCCGGAAACCGGGGCGTCGGCACGGTACAATAGCGCCTTTGAACGTCGGCCCGCCGCGCCCCACGCGCCGGCCGTCCCTATTTTCCCGCGCCGCCGTGCCCTGTCCGGCCGCGCCGCCTTACCCGTCCGAAGGATTCCATGAGTCTCAAATGCGGCATCGTCGGCTTGCCCAACGTCGGCAAGTCCACCCTGTTCAATGCACTGACCAAGGCCGGCATCGCCGCCGAGAACTACCCGTTCTGCACGATCGAACCGAACGTCGGCATCGTCGAGGTGCCGGACGCGCGCCTGAAGGCGCTCGCCGAGATCATCAACCCGGAGCGCATCGTGCCGGCCGTCGTCGAATTCGTCGACATCGCAGGCCTCGTCGCGGGCGCGAGCAAGGGTGAAGGCCTCGGCAACCAGTTCCTCGCGAACATCCGCGAAACCGATGCGATCACGCACGTCGTGCGCTGCTTCGAGGACGACAACGTCATCCACGTCGCGGGCAAGGTCAGCCCGATCGACGACATCGAAGTGATCAACACCGAACTCGCGCTCGCCGACCTCGGCACCGTCGAGAAGGCGCTCACCCGCTACTCGAAGGCCGCGAAGTCGGGCAACGACAAGGAAGCTGTGAAGCTCGCTGCGGTGCTCGAAAAGGTTCGCGCGCATCTCGACCAGGGCAAGGCCGTGCGCGGCCTGGATCTGTCGGACGACGAGCAGGCGCTGCTCAAGCCGTTCTGCCTGATCACGGCGAAGCCGGCGATGTACGTCGCGAACGTGAAGGACGACGGCTTCGAGAACAACCCTCATCTCGACGCAGTGCGCAAGTACGCGGAAAGCGAGAACTCGCCGGTCGTCGCGGTGTGCGCAGCGATCGAAGCGGAAATCGCCGATCTCGACGATGCGGACAAGGAAGCGTTCCTCGCCGACATGGGCATGGAAGAGCCGGGCCTCGACCGCGTGATCCGCGCGGGTTTCAAGCTGCTCGGCCTGCAGACCTACTTCACCGCGGGCGTGAAGGAAGTGCGCGCGTGGACGATCCATATTGGCGACACGGCGCCGCAAGCGGCCGGCGTGATCCACACCGATTTCGAGCGCGGCTTCATTCGCGCGCAGACGATCGCATTCGACGATTTCATCGCGTACAAAGGCGAACAGGGTGCGAAGGAAGCCGGCAAGATGCGCGCGGAAGGGAAGGAATACGTCGTGCACGACGGCGATGTGATGAACTTCCTGTTCAACGTCTGACGATTTTTTCTGAACTCAGCAGCGCTCGGCGGACTGAGCAAACCTTTTAAAATTAAGGGTTTGCAAAACAATACGGTTTCCTGAGCGTTCCTATTGTTCATCGAGTTCTGAAAAATTTGGGGGTAGCGTTGGGGTACTCGTGTTCAACCGCGGGGGTACTTCTCCCCGCAGTGGCGTCCAACGATGCCCGAGAATCTACTCACCGACGCCGAGATCAAGTCGGTCAAACCTGCTGATCGAGACCGGAAACTTTCAGACGGCGGGGGCTTGTTCCTGCTGGTCAAGCCAACCGGCGGCAAGCTTTGGCGGTGGAAATACCGCCTGCAAGGCAAAGAAAATCTCTTTGCCATTGGCAGCTTTCCCCGAATAGGTCTTGCAGAGGCGCGCGCCGCCCGGGAACGGGCGCGTGCACTCGTCAAACAAGGCATTCACCCTTCCCATGAGCTGCAACGGGTCAAGCAAACCAACCTTGACGCACTGGAAGGCCGCAAACGCCCTCGTGCAAGCTCGTTCGCCAAGGTGGCGCAGGCGGACTTAGCCGAGATCAAGCCAGTTTTCGCGCCCAGCTCCTACCTCACGAAAGAATCCCGCATCAGGAAGTACCTGTCTCCCAAGGTCGATGGGATGCCGATGAGCGACATTGGCGTCAAGCAGATTCGCCCGCTGTTGGACTGCAATGTATCTGGCACGTGGGCAGCGATCCACATCAAGGGTGACCTGTCTGCCATCTTTGAATTCACCGTGATGCGGGGTCTGGCTGAATCCAATCCGATCCCTAACCTGCGCGGGCTACTCCGTATCCCGGTCAGTGAGACCAAAGCCGTCATGACCCGCGAACAAATTCATGGGCTCTACCAGTCATTGCAGGGGTACAGAGGCTATCCGGAAACCGCAGTTTGCTTGCGTTTGATTGCCCTGACGGCTTGTCGTCCGGGCGAGCCTGCGGATGCTGAATGGGACGAGTTCGACTATAAGGACGCGGTATGGCGCCGCCCCGCCGCCAAGATGAAAGCGCGACGTGACCCACTTTCCCCGCAAGCCATCGCTGTCCTGAAAGACCTGCAACGCATCACGAGTGGCGGACACTATTTGTTCCCGCACCGCAGTGCCAAGGGTTTCACAACGCCCAATCGGCTCAGCTACGCCATGCGCGATATGAACCTGGGGCGCGGTACAACACCGCACTGCTGGCGCACGACTTTCTCAACGTGGACCAATGAAAACGGTTATCACCCGGATGCTATTGAGAGGCAACTCGCCCATATCGAAAGCGACAAAGTACGGGCCGCCTACAACAAGGCTCTCCTGCTTGCAGACCGGAAGTAGCTGATGCAAGCATGGGCCGACTACCTGAGTGACCTAGCACAATCGTCCTAGTGCTGTGGCCGCATAACGCATCGGCGCAACGTCGAGCGCGGTATGCACTGCTTTACAACCATCGCGTTTGCGGTGAAATGAATTTTGTACAGTTAGCCGCCCATCTAAACGGCTTTTCAGATCGATCCTATATTCAAACCGCGAGTGATTGCGCACGCTTGTGCCTGGAGAATTTCATGTACGTCCATATGCTGAGAGCCTGCTGCTAGTCATTCCTTCACTAGAGGCAGTAGTTGTAGGTGCTCAGTTCCTGGAGCACCGATGGCAAGCCAAGCACCTGAAGCGTCCGCCTCTTCCGCACGTCCCGTCACAGTCGCTCCGCTCAACCAGATCCAACTGGGTGACGTGGCGCTGACCATCGATGCATTTGGCCAATGGCTGGGCGCAATCACCGACGGAGCAGTGACCCTGAATCGCCTGCGCACCGTTGCAGGCAATCTGCCAGCGGTCCGTAACATCCTCAATCTGGCAGACCTGCTGGGCGATATCGTCACCCTCACCACACGCGAGGACCGTGATACTTCGGACTGGGCGATCGCAAGCATCAATCTGATCGGTCTGATGCCGGCCCCGGCCACCGCTCCTGCCCGCATGACGCTGCGGCCTGCACTTTTTCTCGCGCGACAGGAACTGACTGGCGAAAAATCCCTGGTCAGCGAGGCCCTGCTCAACACGTTGACGGTCAATCTGAACAGCAGCATTCGGGGCGAGTTGGACGACTTTGTACAGCAGACCCAACAAAGGCTACCCGGTTTACTGGATGAAGCCGCCACCTTTGGCGAAAGCCTCATACTGGACCTCGCCAGCGGTCTGGAGACCCTGACTCAGGCGAACAACGTTGTCGGTAGAGCGCCCGGCAAAAACGAATCAGGGAAGTCGTGGCGCGACCCCACCGTCTTGTTTTCCAACCTCTATGACGCGGCGCTTCAGTTTCAGCGCGATGCCGCCACCACAAGCCCGAGCGCCCCGGCACAAAGCCTTTCAAAAGAAACACGCACCAAGATCGCCGCAAACGCCCAGCTACTGCGCCAGTTCGCCGCGCTCTTGGCCAGCCAGGTACGAGCGCAAGCCAATCCGTCGACGCAAGGTAGTGTCGGGGGGATCGTCGCCGGATTGCATCGGTCGCTCGAAGCGCGAGGGCCGAGCCGTTACCTGGCCGCCAATGTCAAGACCGATACGACGAGCCTGGCTGGATCGCTCCATCCAGGCGAATCACTTGAGGCACGCGTCAAAGAACGCCCGGCCGACCAAGACGCCAACGTGTGCAAGATCGGAGCGCCGTCAGGCACCGGCGGCAGCATCAGCTTTGCCACGGGCAGCGAAACACTCAGCCACACCGACTTCACGCTACCCGGCCCATTTACCATCGCCTGGACGCGTACCTACCGCTCCAGCCTGGGTGCCTTCGACGATGGCGAGCTGGGCGCGCGCTGGATCACGCCATACACCACGCGCTTCGACGTGCGGGGCGAAGGCCTGCGCTACCACGGCGCTGACGGGCGCAGCCACGACTACCCGCTGCCCAAGGTCGGACAGTTCCATGAAGATCGCATCGAGGACCTCACCCTGGTTCGTGTACGCGATCATGAGTTGGTGCTGTGTCGCGGCTACGAACGCCGCGAGACCTACCAGCGCCACGGCGACCGCTACCTGCTGGTGCGGATCGAGCTGCGCGGCGGCGCCGGCATGCTGCTCGGCTACGACCACCGCGTTGGCAATCGCGCGGTGCTGTCGGACCTGATCACCTACCAGGACGATCCCAGTCAGCCGCATACCCACCTGGGCACCCTAGTGGACGACGCGGGCCGTATCACCGGCCTGTGGCTGATGGGCGAGCACGAACCCCTGCGCCGCCTCAGCCTGTACCGCTATGACGAAGCGGGCGACCTCACGCTGGCACAGGACGAGAACGCTGCCGCATGGACGTACCAGTACCAGCACCACCTGATCACCCGTTATACCGACCGCACCGGCCGCGGCATGAACCTGGTGTGGCAGGGAGAGGGCGCGGATGCTAAAGCGGTGCGCGAATGGGCCGACGACGGCAGCTTCGACACCCGCCTGGAGTGGGACGAGAACATTCGCCTTACCTACGTGATCGATGCTCACGGCCAGGAGACCCGGCACTACTACGACAGCCTTGGTTACACCTACCGCATTGTTCACCCGGACCAGCGCTCGGAATGGTTCTTCCGGGACAGTGCCAAGAACGTTGTCCGACACATCGACAGCGCAGGTCATGTCAATCGCTTTGCGCATGATGAGAACGGCAACCTGCTCGAGCACATCCGTGCGGACGGCACCACCGTGCATTACGCGTGGGATAGCAAAGACCAGCTCATCAAGATCAGCGACGCCGAAGGCGGCCTCTGGCTGCGCGACTACGATACCCGCGGTCGGCTCACGGAGGCCATCGACCCGCTGGGTAACAAGACCGAGTACGCCTACAACCTGATGGGCCTGCCGATCGGCATCACCGATGCCAGCGGCAAGACCAGGCAGCTCGAGTACAACAGCAGCGGCCAGCTCACTCGCTACGTGGACTGCTCGGCCAAGGCCAGCGAATGGGCCTACGACGCGCGCGGCCAACTCGTGCAGTTCACCGACGCGGCCGGCCAGGTCACCCGCTACCGCCACGAGGCCGGCCAGCTCGCCGCCATCCGCTACCCGGACGATACCGCAGAACACTTCGAGCGCGACGCAGAGGGCCGGCTGCTAACCCACATCGATGCGCTGGGCCGGCGCACTGAATGGGACTACACCGAGGCCGGCCTGCTGGCCAAGCGGGTGGACGCCGCCGGCCAGTCCCTGCGCTACCAGTGGGACAAGCTCGGCCAGCTCACCGCGCTGCGCAACGAGAACGGGCGCGATGCCGAGTTCCACTACGACCCGGTGGGCCGTCTGCTGGCGGAAACCGGCTTCGACGGCGCCATCACGCGCTACGAGTACGAAGAGGCGACCGGCAAACTGGCGCGTGCCATCGACGGGCAGCGCATCACCGCCTATACCTTCGATCCGATGGGCCGCCTCACCGAGCGGCGCGCTGCGCTGCAAACCGGCGACGCAGCCCCGCGCAAGGCCGACTGGCAGATCGAGCGCTTCGCCTACGACCTCAACGGCAATCTGGCGCTGGCCAGCAACGCCGACAGTCGCCTGCAATGGTTCCACGACCCGGCCGGCAACCTGGTGCGCGAGCACCAGCACTACACTCGCCTGGGCCAGCCGCTGGTCGGGGTGTGGCAGCACGAATACGATGCGCTGAACCAGCGTATTGCCACCGTGCGCCCGGACGGCCACCGTGTCAGCTGGCTCACCTACGGCAGCGGCCACCTGCTGGCTCTCCAGTTGGATGAACGAGAACTGGTCAGCTACGAGCGCGACGACCTGCACCGCGAAGTCGCCAGAACACAAGGCAACCGGCTGCTGCAAACGCAGCAGTGGGATTCAATGGGGCGGCTCAGCGAGCAGGTGCTGGCGCGCGACACGCCTGCGCTCACAAACACCGCAGGCGGCAACCGCCTGCTGGTGCGCCGCTACCGGTACGACGCCAGCGGCCAACTCACCGACATCAACGACACGCGGCGCGGGCAGATCGCCTACCGCTACGACCCCGTGGGCCGCCTGCTCGAAGCGCAAAGCCGGCTCGGTCATGAGACGTTTGACTTCGACCCGGCGAGCAACCTCATCGACCCGGCCGAGCAGCGCGAAGCCGAGCGCCAGCGCATGCCGCGCATCAAGGCGCTGGACAACCTGCTCAAGCAATACGCCGGCACCCACTATCAGTACGATGCGCGCGGCAACCTCACCCAGCGCTGGCACAACGGCAAGGAAGGCCGTTTTACTTGGGATCTGTTCGACCGCCTCACGCACTACGAAGACGAGCGCCTGAAGGTCGACTACACCTACGACGCGCTTGGGCGGCGCCTGTCCAAGCACAGCCAGGCGCACTACGAGGAAAGAAGGGAAGCGGGGCCACACTGGAACCGCGCCGAGCGCGTGAAGCGCAACCGCGCGCTGCAATGCGGCTTCACGCTATACGGCTGGGACGGCGATACGCTGGCGTGGGAGAGCAAGATCGCCGACGAGGATGGCTTTGGCGCGCGCACCACGCACTATGTGTACGATCCGGGCAGCTTTGTGCCGGTGGCGCAGGCGGTGCGCGACGACGCCATCGAATTGCTGGACCAGCCAGAGTATGGCGATTACTACCGGCAGGATGAAGACCCGCTGTGGGGCGCGCCGCCGCCCGCGCCGCCGATCAACAGCCTGGCGTGGTACCAGTGCGATCACCTCGGCACGCCGCAGGAGCTGACTGATGAGCAGAGCGAGATTGCGTGGAGCGCGGAGTACCGAGCGTGGGGTGTTGCGCAGGAGGCCATCCGGAAAGCATCCGGCAAAGCACCGATCGCCAACCCCATCCGCTTCCAGGGGCAGTACCATGACCATGAGACCGGGCTGCATTACAACCGGCACAGGTACTACGATCCTAGTAGTGGGCGCTTCGTATCGAAAGATCCGATTGGGCTTGCAGGCGGGTTGAGTCTGTACCAGTTCGCACCGAATCCTGTGGGATGGATGGATCCGTTGGGCTTGACTGGCTCCATTGCGGTGCCGGCGCCCATTTCGATACCCAACTCCGTACCCGTACCATCAGTCAAGTCGGCGGGGTTGCTCTTACCACTCCTTTTGACAGGTGATACCCCCAATCGGCTGCCGTACTACCATGCGACGTATACAAGGACTCATCCAATCACACAGCAGGTGTATTGCGGGCGAACTTCAGGGTATGGTGATCCCAATACGCTGGTGCGCCGGCGAGGGCTACAGCAAGGCCATCTGAATGCAGAGGGATTTGCTTCCCCGGTCTTGGATAAGTTCTCTGTTAATAGAGATGCAATACGTGGGCGGGAGCAACAGCTCATAGATTTCCATGGTGGCGCTCAAAGTGTTGGCGGGGGCACAAGAAACATGATTAATGGGGTCGGGGATTGGAATCCACGCGGCTTCTTGTATGACGCTGCTTCGACGGCGGAATTTGGAGCACTTCCGGACAATTCCCCATCTAGATTCAGAATTTGGAAATAGCGAGTGAAATTCATGACGAGAACATCGCAAAAAACAGCTGAACTGACGAAACTTCTTGGGATATTCGACCAAATCGTTTCTCTCTTGGCCAGTTACCAACACCCGGTGTTGTTGAAATTTAAGGATTCTTGGGAGGCTGGTCGTAACAAATACTCTCAAGCACTAGCTGAGGGCGTCTCTGCTTCAACTTTGACTGAGGGAGTAAAACAAGGACTCAGAGGGGCCAGCGATTTTATGAATTACATACCGATCACCGAAAGAAGGGATTTTATAAAAAAATACAACCAAATTATATTAAATGATTTCCCTGAATTTTTTGATAAGGATGAAAAAAAGATAGGCGCCATCATTAAACGGGGGGAAATTAGGAGCGAAGATGAGTTCTATCTTGTAGAGTTTTTCTTCGAGCGCCAGCATGAAGCGAATCCGGACGGGGAGGACACAATCGCTCTGCGCCGAATCATGGATGAGTTTGAATTTGGAGGGCGGTGAGTTTGATGCTGGCCAAGACGGCTCCGGATGACAGTTCTCACCGCCCCAGGTACCCCGCCGTAATCTGGGCCTCCTGACTCAGGACGCCAAGGGGGCTATGAATGGGTTAGGCTCTCCGTAACGTTCAATAGATCGCAAATAGGGAATTTTTATGCGGGAAGACATCAAACAAGCAATCGAATGCTGGGCCTCTAGGCCAACCTGGTTCAGTTCGCATCCCAGCGATGCCAGGAAGCTTAGGCAAGCAATATCCAACCTTAAAAGGCTTGTGCCACGTCCTACAGAAAGTGAACTGGTAGCTGTCATATACCATCGGGTAAAGGATCTGCCGGCGATGCTCGGAACCCCCGTGGACATAGAAAAGGCGGTAGCAGAGTTCGCTTCGAAGATGGCTGCAAGGATCTAGATTTTGTATTGCACCGTGCTGTTCCGAAGTAACTGCCGTAGCCTCCGGTTCACGGGCGTCGTAGAGCTCCAAGTGATCTCACCAAGATGGCCAAATCGATGACCAGAAATGGCGAAAAAAAAGCGCAGTGACCTTCCGGACGGCGTGCCCAACTCGGCCTGCTTCAACGCGTATGCGATCTGCTCTTCGGTGAACTTGCTCTTCTTCACGGCATGACCTCCAAGTCTCGATGACATCGTCATGCCGGAATTTTCCACTTCCAAATGGGACAGTTTTGTGGGCTAGGGTCACGAAGGTGCCTAAGCCTCGCCAAACCTCTTCTGCAGTGGAGAACTAATAAGGACGAGGCTTCCCGGCCGGTGGCTTTTCAGACTTCCGCTTCAACGTCTGATACGTGCAATGCCGATGCCGTGCGATACGCTCGGCATCGCCTGACGCGCATCCGGAACGAAAAGCAAATGGGCCGATTGGCAAATGCCAATCGGCCCATTTTTCATCCACGGACTTGTCCGTCGGCCAAAGACGAGCACCGCTGCCCGCCTTCGGATCGTCACGTCATCACGTCGCCGACACCCGCCGCCCAGCACCTGCTCGCGCATCACGACCGCGCTTGTTCAACCACGAAGCAAACAACACGAGCAGCGCGAGCACGGCCGTCGCCCCCACTTCCATCCGGTGTTCCTCGCTGACGAACATCACGGTCAGCGTGCCGCAGATGAACACGATCACAGCCCACGTGAGCCACGGGAACAGCCACATCCGCAGCGTCAGGTCGGCACCGCTCGATTCCAGCGTCTTGCGCATCCGCAGTTGCGAGATCGCGATCACGAGATACACGAGCAGCGCGATCGCGCCCGACGTCGCCAGCAGGAAGCCGAATACCTGCTCCGGCATCAGGTAGTTCGCGATCACGGTCAGGAAACCGAATGCGGTCGATGCGAGCACGGCCGCACGCGGCGTGCCGGTCGAATCGGTGCTATGCAGGAACGCGGGCGCGTCCTTGCGCTTGGACAGCGAGAACAGCATCCGCGATGCGGTGTAGAGCGCGGAGTTCAGGCAGCTCGCGACCGACACGAGCACGATCACGTCGATGATCGCCTTCGCGTTCGGAACCCCGATCAGCTCCATCGCGCGCTGATACGAGCCGTGCTTCGGCAGCAGCGGATCGTTCCACGGCACGATGGCCGCGACGACGAGGATCGAGCCGAGATAGAACAGCGTGATACGCCAGATGACGGAGTTCGTCGCACGCACGATCTGGCGTTGCGGGTTGTCCGACTCGGCGGCCGCGATCGTCACGATCTCGGTGCCGAGAAACGAGAACATCGTCGTCAGCATCGCCGCGAGCACCGCGCCGGCGCCGTTCGGCATGAAGCCCTGGTGCGCGAAGAGGTTCGACACGCCCGATACGGCCGGCGCGGGCACGATACCGACGATCGCCGCGCCGCCGATGCACAGGAACACGACGATCGCGATGACCTTGATCAGCGCGAACCAGAATTCGAATTCGCCGTAGTTCTTGACCGAGAAGAGGTTGGTGATCGTCAGCAGCAACGTGATGCCGAGCGCGAAGATCCAGGTCGCGACGCCGGGGAACCATGCATTGAGAATGGTCGCGGCGGCCGTCGCCTCGATCGGGATCACGAGCACCCAGAACCACCAGTACAGCCAGCCGATGGTGAAACCGGCCCAGTGGCCGATCGCGCGATCGGCATAGGTCGAGAACGAACCGCTGTCCGGATGCGCGACGGCCATCTCGCCGAGCATGCGCATCACCAGCACAACCAGGACGCCCGCGATCGCATACGCGAGGATCGAAGCCGGGCCGGCTTCCGCGATCGCGTGGCCGGAGCCGACGAACAAGCCGGCGCCGATGACGCCGGCAATCGACATCATCGTCACGTGACGCTGCTTCAGACCCGTGCCGAGGCCTGTCTTGCTTCCACTCATGTGTCTCTCTCCAAAAAACGGTTCCGATATGACCGGGTGTCGCATGAAGGCGGCGCGGGATTTGTCGTTGTTGAATCCGGCAGCGCGCCGCGCATGCGCGGCATGCGGGCAGGGAGCCGGATCGAGCCTGTTCCGGTCGGTACGCGACGCAGTCTGCGAAGCTGCGGGTGCGATGCGGCACACGGGGCGCCGGCGCATCGCGTGCGCCCTTTCCGTCGGCTGTTGGTCAGCCGCCTTCGAAGCGAAGGAGTGTAAGCATCAAACGGTTCTTGACTAAGAACCAATTGAAGAATTTCGATGGAACCACTTGTTGCATCGATGCGAACCGATGCAACGCTTGGTCCGGTTCGGCGTCCGCTCATGAGCCGCCGGATCGGGAAACGCGCGGTGAGACATGCCCGCCCGACATCGCAACGGACGCATGCCGTCAAGGTGGTTTGTGTGCCGCGCAGGCGCTGCGCCGGATGCTCAGGTCGCGCCGCCCGGCCCTGCGTCCCGCCATTTGGCCGGCACGATCGCGCGCCATTCTCGCAGAAGCAGGTTTTTCACGGCGTCAGGATGCGCGGCCGACAAGCGCACCAGCACGATCGGCCAGCCCGCATAGTGATCGGTCACGTAATACACGTCGGGCTCCGATTCGATCAGCCACGCGCGCTCGTCGGGGCCGACGCCCCGCACGACGAGCGTGTCGCCGTCCTCGCGCAGGCGCGCGAGCATCTTGCCCTTCACCCTGAGTGCGGGCGTGCCGTACGACTTGCCTTCCTCGACACCCCGCCATGCCAGCACGACCTGCCGAACTTCGTCGAATGTCACGATGCGCCTCCGCCCGTTGGTGATCGACGTCCCGGACACCGTAGCGGAAATCGGGGATGGCGCCTAGCCGAGCGACGTCTGGCCGCGCGCCCGGCGACGCGCGTCTAGCGGCCCGCCGCGCACGCCGCCACCGGCGCGCGCCCCGTGGTGGCAACGATCGCGAACGCGATCGCATTCGCGGCCGCGCTGGCCAGGATCGGCACGAGATAGCCGCCGCCCGCGTCGTAGATGAAACCGGCGGCGGCAGGCCCGATCAGCGTGCCGAACGCGACGCTCGTGTACAGCATGCCGATGATCGCGCTCACGTTGCGGCCGCCGAAGTAGTCCATCACGACGGCCGGCAGCACGGCGACCCAGCCGCCGTAGAACACGCCGAACACGAGTGCGAACGCGGCCAGCGTCGCGACGCTTCCGGCACCGGCCCACGCCGAGAGCGCGGCCGCCATGCCTGCGAACATCGCGAGCAGCGACGCGCGGCGGCCGAAGCGGTCGGCGACACCGCCGAGGAAGAAGCGCCCTGCCGTGCTGCCGACGCCGATCGCGCCGAGCAGCAGCACGGCCGTCGACTGCGCGACGCCGTGATCGAGCGCGTACGGCACGAGATGCACGAACGGCACGAACACACCGAACGAGCAGACGAGGCATGCCGCATACAGGCTCGCGAACGGTCGCGACGTGACGGCTTCGCGCACGGTCGCGCCGGCGGACACCGATGAAGTGGCACCAGGCTGCCCGTCGCGCGATTGCGCACGCGCCGCATCGCCGTCGGGCAGCAATCCGCGCCCGCGGGGATCGTTCTCGATCAGCAGCGACATGCCCGCGCCCACCACTACCGCGATCGCCGCGAGGGTGACGTACGCGCCGCGCCAGCCGACGTGCGCGATCAGCGCGGATGCGAGCGGCGGCATCACGAGCGTGCCGACGCCGATCCCCGCGACCGCGAGCCCCGACGCGAATCCGCGCCGCCGCACGAACCAGCGTTGCACGGCGCCGACGGCCGGCACGTACGCGCAGCCGACGCCGAGGCCGACACCGAGCCCGTACGCGACATAGACCTGCAGCAGCGTATGCGCGGCACCGGCCGCCGCGAGACCCGCTGCCGTCAGCAACATGCCGGCGACGGCGAGCCGCCGCGAGCCGAAGCGATCGGCAAGCGGGCCGCTGACGATGCCGAAGCCGAAATACAGGAAGCCGGCCAGCGAGAACACGAGCGAGATCTGCCCGCGCGATGCCGCGAAATCACGCTGCAGCGATTCGACGAACGCGCTGAACGTGTACGCACTGCCGAAGCCGACGAACGTGACGGCGAATGCGGCCGCCACCACATACCAGCCGTAGAAGACGCGCGATGCGCGCAGGCTGCTCATGACGATCCTCCTTTCAGGTTCCGCCGGACGCCGCACGGCATCCGGATTGCCTCATGGATATAGTTGAACTATGTTGATCGCATCGACAGCGCAAAACCCGCTCACCACGGATACGATCGAATGCAACAACGGTACTCGTGCATGCTCGTCGCCTCAAACGATATTTCATCGGTCTTTCGCTTTAGAAAAACTCAATGATCCGTTCACGCCTTCCACCGCTCAACGCGTTGCGTGCGTTCGAGGCGGCCGCCCGCCACTTGTCGGTGAAATCGGCGGCCGAGGAGTTGTCGGTCACGCCGGGGGCGGTGAGCCAGATGATCCGCACGCTCGAGACGCATCTCGGCGTACAGCTGTTCGAGCGCGTGAATCGCGGCATCCTGCTGACCGCCGCGGGCCGCGACTACCTGCCGCCCGTGCGCAACGCGTTCCGGCAGATCGCCGACGCGTCGCAGCGTGTGTCGGGGGCCGCCGACAGCGGCGTGCTGACGGTGAGCGTCACTCCCTTTTTTGCGTCCGCGTGGCTCGTGCCGCGCCTCGCGCAGTTCCGCGACGCGTGCCCGGACGTCGACCTGCAGATCGTCACGAGCCACGCGCTCGCCGATTTCTCGCGCGACGGCGTCGACGTCGCGATCCGCCACGGTCTCGGCCGCTACATCGGGCTATGCAGCGAACGGTTGCTCACCGTGGAGATCGTCGCGTTGGCGGCGCCGGCACTCGTCGCGCGGCTGGGCCTTCCGGCCACACCCGCCGACCTGGCCGGATGGCCGCATCTGCACGACGCCGAGCGCAAGGGCTGGCACATCTGGTTCGACGCGCAGCGAATCGCTGATTTCGGCCCGCCGCGCGGCCCCGCGTTCGACGATTCCGGCCTGTTGCTGCAGGCGATCCTCGCCGGCCAGGGCGCCGGCCTGCTGCCGGCGGCGATGGTGCGCGACGAGCTCGCGAGCGGCCGGCTCGTGCAGCTTGCCGACGTCGCCTGGCTCGACGATTTCGCGTACTACCTCGTCTATCCGCCGCATCATGCGGAACGCGCGAAAGTCGCCGCGTTCCGCCGATGGATTCTCGAGGCCGCACAGGCCGACGGCGCGGCATCGATGACCGGCGCGGCGTAGCGTCGCTGCCCCGCTGGGCTGCGGCAACGATCTTCGGCCGATCGGCTAACATGCGGCCCGCACCCGACAACGACATCCGGAGAGCGACCATGCCTGCCCTGCTCCGCCGCATGACGCGCATCGCGACCCTGTCGGCCGCGCTGTTCGTCGCGTGTGCCGCCCTGCCGCCCGCGGCGCACGCGTACCGCGCGTCGCCCGGCTACGCTAACGAAGCCGACCTCGACCGGCACGACACGTACCGCAATCGCGACGGCGACACCGTCCATGCGCCGGCCCGTTCGAAATCGGGCCGCGTGCCCGAGGGCGCGAGCGCGCGCTGCCGCGACGGCACGTACAGTTTCAGCCGCCATCGGCGCGGCACCTGCTCCGAGCACGGCGGCGTCGCCGCGTGGCTGTGAACGCGGGTCGGCCGGATGGCCTGCGCGGTGCCAGCGGCAGCCGGCGGCGAAGTACAATACGCGCTCGCGCCGCCAACCCGCGGCGACACCGCCGCGCCCCGCGCGGCACGCTCCGTACCGAATTTCCCGACGCCACGCACGCCCGCGAGCTGCGCGGCCGTCTCAACCTTTTCTGACTTTCACACCCAAATGGCCCAATACGTTTTCACGATGAACCGGGTCGGCAAGATCGTGCCGCCCAAGCGCCAGATCCTGAAGGACATCTCGCTGTCGTTCTTTCCCGGCGCGAAGATCGGCGTGCTCGGCCTGAACGGCTCGGGCAAGTCGACGCTGATCCGCATCATGGCGGGCGTCGACAAGGACATCGAAGGCGAAGCGACGCCGATGCCGAATTTGAACATCGGCTACCTGCCGCAGGAACCGCAGCTCGACCCGACGAAGACGGTGCGCGAAGCCGTCGAGGAAGGCCTTGGCGACCTGTTCCAGGCGAACAAGAAGCTCGAGGAAATCTACGCCGCGTATGCGGAACCGGACGCCGACTTCGACGCGCTCGCGGCCGAGCAGGCGAAGTACGAAGCGATCCTCGCGTCGAGCGACGGCGGCAGCCCCGAGCAGCAGCTCGAAGTGGCCGCCGACGCGCTGCGCCTGCCGGCGTGGGACGCGAAGATCGAGCACCTGTCGGGCGGCGAAAAGCGTCGCGTCGCGCTGTGCAAGCTGCTGCTCGAGAAGCCGGACATGCTGCTGCTCGACGAACCGACCAACCACCTCGACGCCGAATCGGTCGACTGGCTCGAGCAGTTCCTGGTGCGTTTCCCGGGCACGGTCGTCGCCGTCACCCACGATCGCTACTTCCTCGACAACGCGGCCGAGTGGATTCTCGAACTCGACCGCGGCCACGGCATTCCGTGGAAGGGCAACTACAGCAGCTGGCTCGACCAGAAGGAAGAGCGCCTGAAGCAGGAAGAAGCGTCTGAATCGGCGCGCCAGAAGGCGATCAAGAAGGAACTGGAGTGGGTGCGCCAGAACCCGAAGGGTCGCCAGGCGAAATCGAAGGCGCGTATCCAGCGCTTCGAGGAGCTGAACAGCCAGGAATACCAGAAGCGCAACGAAACGCAGGAAATCTTCATTCCGGTCGGCGACCGCCTCGGCAATGAAGTGATCGAGTTCAAGAACGTCAGCAAGTCGTTCGGCGACCGCCTGCTGATCGACAACCTGAACTTCAAGATTCCGGCCGGCGCGATCGTCGGCATCATCGGCCCGAACGGCGCCGGCAAGTCGACGCTGTTCAAGATGCTGACCGGCAAGGAACAACCGGATTCGGGCGAAGTCGTGCTTGGCCCGACCGTGAAGCTCGCGTACGTCGACCAGAGCCGCGACGCGCTCGACGGCTCGAAGACGGTGTTCGAGGAAATCTCGGGCGGCGCCGACGTGCTGACGGTCGGCAAGTACGAAACGCCGTCGCGGGCGTACATCGGCCGCTTCAACTTCAAGGGTGGCGACCAGCAGAAGATCGTCGGCAACCTGTCCGGCGGCGAACGCGGCCGCCTGCACCTGGCGAAGACGCTGATCTCCGGCGGCAACGTGCTGCTGCTCGACGAACCGTCGAACGACCTCGACGTCGAAACGCTGCGCGCGCTGGAAGACGCGCTGCTCGAATTCGCGGGCTCCGTGATGGTGATCTCGCACGATCGCTGGTTCCTCGACCGTATCGCGACGCACATCCTCGCGTTCGAAGGCGATTCGCAGGTCACGTTCTTCGACGGCAACTACCAGGAATACGAAGCCGACAAGCGTGCGCGTCTCGGCGAGGAAGCCGCGAAGCCGAAGCGTCTGCGCTACAAGCCGATCAGCCGCTGAACGGAGCAGCCCGGGCACCCGGCCACGCGGAGCCGGATGCAGAAAGCGGCCGCTGCCGGCTCCGCAAAACGAAAAAAGCGGGCTCGTGGCCCGCTTTTTTTCATCCGTCTGCCGGAAGACTACGCGAGCGCGCCCAGCTCGCGCAAACGCGCCTCGGTCGCGGCCGCGCTCGTGTGATGAATGCCGTGCCAGCCGAGCGCCGTCGCGGCCGCCGCGTTCTTCGCATTGTCGTCGATGAACACGAGTTCGTGCGGCGCGATGCCCGGCAGGAACGGATCGATCCGCGCATGCATTTCACGGTAGATCGCCGGATCGGGTTTCACGAGTTTCACGCGGCCCGACACGACGATGTCCTTGAAGCGCCGCAGCACCGTGAAGTTGTCCCACGCATACGGAAACGTCTGCGCGGACCAGTTGGTCAGCCCGAAGAGCGGCATTCCCTGCGCGTCGAGCCGGTCGACGAGCGCGGCGCCTTCGTCGAGCACGCCGCCGATCATCTCGTGCCAGCGCGCGTAGAACGCGCGGATCAGCGCTTCGTGCGCCGGAAACTTCGCGACGAGCTCGCTCGTCCCTTCGTCGATCGTCTGCCCGCCGTCCTGCCGGATCACCCACTCCATCGCGCACACATGCGTGAGGAACCACCGGCGCTCGGCTTCGTCCGGAATCAGTTGCCGGTACAGATACTCGGGGCTCCAGTCGATCAGCACGCCGCCGAAATCGAACACCACCGCCTTGATCGTCATGCGAACTCCGCGGCGAGCACGTCGGCAAGCGGACGCGGCGTCACCGAATTGCCCGACAGCGTATTGTTTTCCCACACGAAGTGGTGATGCGCGACGATCTGTGCGGCCGACAGGTGCGTGCGCTCGTTCGTCGTGTGCAGGTCGGACACGACGGTCGTCCGATAGCCGAGCAGTGCCGCGCGGCGCGCAGCCGAATCGACACAGAACTCGGTCGCATAGCCGCAGATCAGCACCGAGCGGATGCCGTGGCCGTCGAGCTGCGCGGCGAGCGGCGTGTCGTGGAACGAATCGCTCATCTGCTTGCGGATGCGCCAGTCGGCACGACCGACAATCAGTTCCTCGTGCAGTTCCCAGCCGGGCGTGCCGGGAACGATATCGTCGTCCGCGTCGCCGTCGTGCTGCACGAAGCACACGGGCGCGTTCGCCGCGCGCGCCGCCGCCGTCAGCCGGTTGATGCCCGACACGACGTCGTCGAGCCGGTACGCGGGCCGCGCCCGCTGCACCAGTCCGCGCTGCATGTCGATCACGATCACTGCGGTGTCTGCCATCGGTTGCCCTCTCGATCATGGTCCGGCCGTCGTGCGGCCGTTGTCGCTCGTTGCGCCTGGCGTCAGATCGGCTGCGTGCGCGCGTCGAGCCACGCCTTCGCATCGCCGCTCACGTGCCGGCCGACGCGCTCGCGCACGGTCGCGTGATACGTGTTCAGCCACGCGCGCTCCTCTTCATGCAGCATCTCGACCAGCACGCAGCGCGTGTCGATCGGACAGAGCGTCAGCGTCTCGAACGCGAGGAAGTCGCCGAACTCGGTCTGCCCGCCCGCGCGGTTCACGACCAGGTTCTCGATCCGGATGCCCCATTTGCCGGGCCGATACACGCCCGGCTCGATCGACGTGATCATCCCCTCTTCCATCGCGGTGTACGGCTCGGCCGGCGCGTAGTGCGAGATGACCTGCGGGCCCTCGTGCACGTTCAGGAAGTAGCCGACGCCGTGGCCGGTGCCGTGACCGTAGTCGAGCCCGGCCGCCCACATCGGCGCGCGCGCGATCGCGTCGAGCATCGGCGAGCGGATGCCGCGCGGGAAGCGCGCACGCGACAGCGCCATCATCGACTTCAGCACGATCGTGAAATCGCGGCGCTGCAGATCGCTGACGGTGCCGACCGGCACGACGCGCGTGATGTCGGTCGTGCCGGTCACGTATTGGCCGCCCGAATCGACGAGCAGCAGGCCGTCGCCGGCGATCGTCGCGTGCGACTCGGGCGTCGCGCGATAGTGCGGCATCGCACCGTTCGCGTTGAAGCCGGCGATCGTCGCGAAGCTCGGCGACACGTAGCCGGGGCGCCGTGCGCGCGCGGCAGTGAGCTGCTCGTCGATCGTCAGCTCGGTGATCGTCTCGCGGCTCACCGCCCGCTCGAACCACGCGAAGAATTCGGCGAGCGCGGCGCCGTCGTGCTCCATCGTCACGCGCACGTGCTCGATCTCGGCGGACGTCTTGCGCGATTTCGCGAACGTCGACGGGTTCACGGCCTCGACCAGCTTCACGCCGGCCGGCACGGCCTCGAGCGTGCCGAACGTCACGCGGCGCGGGTCGATCAGCAGCGTCGCGCCGTCGGGCAGCGCCGCGAGCGCCGCGCGCGCGGCGTCATACGCGCGAACGTCGACGCCGTCCCGCGCGAGCGACGCGGCCAGCGCCGGCGACACCTTGCCTTCGGCGACGAACAGCGTCGCGCGATCGGCGCCGATCATCGCGTGTGCGACGAACACCGGGTTGAAGTTGACGTCGGCGCCGCGCAGGTTGAACAGCCACGCGAGATCGTCGAGCGTCGACACGAAATGCCATTGCGCGCCCTGCGCGTGCATCGCGCGGCGCACTTCGGCGAGCTTGCTTGCGCGCGTCGTGTCGGCCTGCGGCGCCACGTGCTCGAACACCGCGTCGCCCGGCAGCCCCGGGCGCTCCGGCCAGATCGCGTCGAGCAGGTCGAGATCGGTGCGCAGCGCGATGCCGCGCGCGTTCAGCGCGGCCGTCAGCGCGCGTGCCGCCGCGACGCCGAGCACGGCGCCGTCGACACCGACCGTCGCCCCGGCCGGCACGTTCTGAGCGAGCCAGTCGACATGCGGCGCGCTTTGCTGGCCGCCCGTCATCTTCATCAGCTGGACGCCCGTGCCGGCGAGTTCCGCCTCGGCCTGCACCCAGTAACGGCTGTCGACCCACAAGCCCGCGAAATCCGCAGTCACGACCAGCGTGCCGACCGAGCCCGTGAAACCGGACAGCCAGCGGCGCGCCTGCCAGCGTTCGGGCAGGTACTCGGACAGGTGAGGATCGGCGGACGGCACGAGATAGGCGGCCAGGTCCTCGCGGACCATCGCACCGCGCAGCAGCGCGAGGCGGGCCGGCACCGACGAGACTTCGGGGAGACGGGCATTCATGATTTCACCTGAGAGCTTTCAGCGACGGGCAGACACCGCGACCGTCACGGCTACGGCGAGGAACGCGACACCGGTGCAGACCGGCCATTCGAGCGTTTCGCCATCGTAAAACAGTCCAGAGAGATTGCCGGCCATGCGCGCGGCGGCGGCGCCTGCGATGCCGACCAGCACCGCGATCCACCATGCCGGCCGGCCCGTGCGCCGCATCGGATGCAGCCACCGGCCGAACAGCCCGACGGCCGCTCCCAGGACAAGGATTCCAAACCAGTTCATTCGACGCCTTCTATAAATTCAGATTCGTCCCATAGGCGTGAACGTTGCCAGCGACTAGCATCGATTCATCCATCGAACCCGAGACCAGCCGGGCGCCGCGAACATTCGAGTGTAGGGGCCGACCCGACGTTATGGCAAGCGCGCTCCGGCAGCCGTATTGAAGAAATCCTCATGCGAATCGCCCTGATCGATCCGGAAGCACGTCATGCTGCGCTCCTGAACCGCCTCCTCTTCGCCGGCGGTCACGTGTGCCACACGTTTCCGTCCAGCACCGCGTTCTTCGAGTGGCTCGCCACCGACACCTGCGACATGCTGATCACCTGCAATTGGGCCGGCGATCAGCCGGCCGAGGAGGTCATTCCGCGTGCGCAAGCGATCCTGCCCGGCCTGCCGGCCATCGCCGTGATGCAGCTGCCGCGCGAAAGCGAAGTCGTGTCATGCCTGCACGCAGGCGCCGACGACTGCCTCGTGCGCCCGGTGAGCGGGCCCGAGCTGCTCGCACGGGTGAATGCGCTGAGCCGGCGCGCTGGCGTCCGGCGGCCGCCGAATCGCTCCCGCGAAATGTATGGAGAATACGCATTCGATGCGACCCACGGCCTCGTGCGCTTCGGCGACGTGGTCGTCTCGCTGACGCCGAAGGAGTTCCGCTTCGCGCAACTGCTGTTCGCGAACCTGTCCCGGCCCGTGTCGCGCGCCCATATCCTCGAAACCGTGTGGGCCCGCCGCCGCGACATGAAGTCGCGCACGCTCGACACGCACGCGTCCCGGCTGCGCAGCAAGCTGCAGTTGCTTCCGGAGCATGGCTACCGGCTTCTGCCGCTCTACGGCTACGGCTATCAGCTCGACCGCGTGCCGATCGAGCCCCCAAATTCGAGGCCGCGCCACGCTGATGCCCGGTATGCCGCGAGTGAGGAAATCACCGAAACGCTATAATATGGCGCTAAACGATAGCCCTCGATATGCAACTCCTCACGATCGGAATCAATCACCACACTGCGCCTGTCGCCCTGCGCGAACGCGTGGCGTTTCCGCTCGAGCAAATCAAGCCGGCTCTCGTCACGTTCAAGAACGTGTTCCTCGGCCCCCAGGCGCCCAATTCGCCCGAAGCGGCGATTCTCTCCACCTGCAACCGCACCGAACTCTATTGCGCGACCGATGATCGGGCCGCACGCGAGGGGGCGATTCGCTGGCTGTCGGAGTACCACCGGATTCCGGTCGACGAGCTCGCACCGCACGTCTACGCGCTGCCACAGTCGGAAGCCGTCCGGCACGCATTCCGCGTCGCGTCGGGCCTCGACTCGATGGTGCTCGGCGAAACGCAGATTCTGGGCCAGATGAAGGACGCGGTGCGCACCGCGACCGAAGCCGGCGCGCTCGGCACCTACCTGAACCAGCTGTTCCAGCGGACGTTCGCCGTCGCGAAGGAAGTGCGCGGCACGACCGAGATCGGCGCGCAGTCGGTGTCGATGGCCGCCGCGGCCGTCCGCCTCGCGCAGCGCATCTTCGAAAAGGTATCGGATCAGCGCGTGCTGTTCATCGGCGCCGGCGAGATGATCGAGCTGTGCGCGACGCACTTCGCCGCGCAGAGCCCGCGCGAGCTCGTCGTCGCGAACCGCACGGCCGAACGCGGCCAGCGGCTCGCCGAACGCTTCAACGGCCGCGCGATGCCGCTGTCGGATCTGCCCGCCCGCATGCACGAATTCGACATCATCGTGTCGTGCACCGCGTCGACGCTGCCGATCATCGGCCTCGGCGCGGTCGAACGCGCGGTGAAGGCACGCCGCCATCGGCCGATCTTCATGGTCGACCTCGCGGTGCCGCGCGACATCGAGCCGGAAGTCGGCAAGCTGAAGGACGTGTTCCTCTACACCGTCGACGATCTCGGCGCGATCGTGCGCGAAGGCAACGCATCGCGCCAGGCCGCGGTTGCGCAAGCCGAGACGATCATCGAGACGCGTGTGCAGAATTTCATGCAGTGGCTCGACACGCGTAGCGTCGTGCCGGTGATTCGTCACATGCATACGCAGGCCGACGCGCTGCGCCGCGCGGAAGTCGAGAAGGCGCAAAAGCTGCTCGCGCGCGGCGACGATCCGGCGGCAGTCCTCGAAGCGCTGTCGCAGGCGCTCACCAACAAGCTGATCCACGGCCCGACGAGCGCGCTCAACCGCGTGAACGGCGCCGACCGCGATTCGCTGATCGACCTGATGCGCGGCTTCTACCAGCACGCGCCGCGCTCGAACGACCAGTCTGGCCACTAGCGCCGGCCGGTTGCTCTGCCGCCGGCCGGTCGTTGTCCCGCCGCCGGCCTATCCTTTCCGAATACCCTTGCCCCGGGAGCGCCGCTCCACACCATGAAGACGAGCATGCAACGCAAGCTCGACCAGCTGTCCACACGGCTGGCCGAACTGAACGACCTGCTGAGCCGCGAAAACGTCACGGCCGATCTCGACCAGTACCGCAAGCTGACGCGCGAACATGCGGAACTCGGCCCGGTCGTCGAGCAGTACGCGCTGTGGCGCCAGTCGCGCAACGACGAAACCGCCGCGCAGGAGCTGCTCGCCGATCCGTCGATGCGCGATTTCGCCGAAGACGAGATCCGCAGCGCGCGCGAGAGCATGGCCCGCCTCGAGGTCGAACTGCAGAAAATGCTGCTGCCGAAGGATCCGAACGACGACCGCAACATCTTCCTCGAAATCCGCGCGGGCACGGGCGGCGACGAATCGGCGCTGTTCGCGGGCGACCTGCTGCGCATGTACCTGCGCTTCGCGGAACGCCAGCGCTGGCAGGTCGAGATGATGTCGGAGAGCGCGTCGGATCTCGGCGGCTACAAGGAAGTGATCGTGCGGATCGCGGGCCAGGGCGCGTATTCGCGCCTGAAGTTCGAGTCGGGCGGCCATCGCGTGCAGCGCGTGCCGGCGACCGAGACACAGGGGCGCATCCATACGTCCGCGTGCACGGTCGCGGTGATGCCGGAAGCCGACGAGATCGGCGAAGTCGAGATCAATCCGGCCGACCTGCGGATCGACACGTTCCGCGCATCCGGCGCGGGCGGCCAGCACATCAACAAGACCGATTCGGCGGTGCGCGTCACGCACATCCCGACCGGAATCGTCGTCGAATGCCAGGACGACCGTTCGCAGCACAAGAACAAGGATCGCGCGCTGAAGGTGCTTGCCGCACGCATCAAGGACAAGCAGTATCACGAGCAGCACGCGAAGGAAGCCGCGACGCGCAAGAGCCTGATCGGCTCCGGCGACCGCTCGGAGCGGATCCGCACTTACAACTTCCCGCAGGGCCGGATGACCGACCACCGGATCAACCTGACGCTGTACCGGCTCGAGGCGCTGATGGACGGCGATCTCGACGAACTGATCAGCGCGCTCGTCAGCGAGCACCAGGCCGAACTGCTCGCGTCGCTCGGCGACGCCGACTGAGATCGCGATGCCCGACACCACCGCCGACGATCTGCTGCGCGCGTCGCCGCTCGACGCGGTCGATGCGCGCGTGCTGCTCGCGCACGCGCTCGGCTGGACCCGCACGCAACTGATCACGCGCGGCGACGTGCCGCTCGACGCTGCCGCGGTCGAACGCTATCGCGCGCTCGAAGCGCGCCGCGTAGCCGGCGAGCCGGTCGCGCAGCTCGTCGGGATGCGCGAGTTCTTCGGCCGGCCGTTCGACGTGACGCCCGATGTGCTGATCCCGCGCCCCGAAACCGAACTGCTCGTCGAAGCCGCGCTCGACGCGATCGACGGACGACCGCATCCGACGGTGCTCGACCTGGGCACCGGCAGTGGCGCGATCGCCGTGTCGATCGCCGCCGAACGGCCCGATGCGCGCGTGTGGGCGCTCGACCGTTCGCCGGCCGCGCTCGCAGTCGCGCAACGCAACGCGAACAAGCTGCTCGACGCGCGCCGCCCCGGCGGCCCGCTGCACTGGCTGCAGAGCGACTGGTACGCCGCGCTCGATCCGGCACTCGCGTTCGACACGATCGTCAGCAACCCGCCGTACATCGCGCAGCACGATCCGCACCTCGCGCAGGGCGACCTGCGGTTCGAGCCGCGCGGCGCGCTCACCGACGATGCCGACGGTCTCAGCGCGATCCGCACGATCGTCGCGGGCGCCGGCGCCTACCTGAGACCCGGCGGCACGCTATGGATCGAGCACGGCTACGACCAGGCCGAAGCCGTGCGCGCCTTGCTCGTGTCACGCGGCTTCATTTCGGTCCAGTCGCTCGCCGATCTGGCCGCGATCGAACGCACGACGGGTGGCCGCCTGCCCGGCTGATGGCCGGCCCGCCCGGTTGAAATCCGCTATCATTTCGTTCTAACGCCCCGCAAACGCAAGGTCAGTCATGGACACCCAACAACGTATCAAGCAAATCGTCGACGAAAACCAGGTCGTGCTCTTCATGAAGGGCAACGCGCAATTCCCGATGTGCGGCTTCTCGGGCCGCGCCGTGCAGGTGCTGAAGGCCTGCGGCGTCGACCAGTTCAAGACGGTCAACGTGCTGGAGGACGACGAAATCCGCCAGGGCATCAAGGAATTCTCGAACTGGCCGACCATCCCGCAGCTGTACGTGAAGGGCGAATTCATCGGCGGGTCGGACATCATGATGGAGATGTACCAGTCCGGCGAACTGCAGCAACTGTTCGCCGCCGCGTAACGCCCCCTTCCCGATGGCATCTCCCAGTGCGCCGCCACGCCGGCTGATCGTCGCGATCACCGGCGCCACCGGTGCAGTCTATGGCGTGCGGCTGCTCGAATTGCTGCGCGCCGCCGGCGGCGTCGAAACGCATCTGCTGGTTTCGAACGCCGGCTGGCTCAATATCCAGCATGAACTGAAGCTGCCCAAGGCCGAGGTCGAAAGCCGGGCGGATGTCGTGCATTCGGTGCGCGATGTCGGCGCGACGATCGCATCCGGTTCGTTCGCGACCGATGGCATGGTGATCGCGCCCTGCTCGATGAAGACGCTCGCGAGCGTCGCGCACGGCCTGTCGGACAACCTGATCACGCGTGCAGCCGACGTCACGCTGAAGGAACGCCGCCGTCTCGTGCTGATGGTGCGCGAAACGCCGTTCAACCTCGCGCATCTGCGCAACATGACCGCCGTGACCGAAATGGGCGGCATCGTGTTTCCGCCGCTACCCGCGTTCTATGCGATGCCGAAGACGATCGAGGAACTCGTCGACCAGACCGCCACCCGCGTGCTCGACCTGTTCGCACTCAGTGCACCGATGACGGCGCCGTGGGCCGGCATCAGGCCGGCAGGGTAAGCCGCTCGACACGGCGCTCCGGCGTCGTTCTTCACGCATCTTCGCTGATTCGGCCGTCTTCCCGCTCGATCCGGCAACCTCGAGCCCTCGCCTGCCGCCGAACGCCCGAAGCCGGCCGAATTATCAACTCACACGATTCAATCAAATTCCGCCAAGCCGATTTATCAATAATTGGTGTGCGTCTATAGTCACAGGCAAATCCCTTTTGCAGGCTCCCCACCATGAACCGCTTGCCCTCGCTTTACCTGTCCCACGGCGCCCCTACCCTGCCGATCGACCCGACACTGCCGTCCGGTGCGTTCACGCACCTCGGCGCCGAATTGCCTCGCCCGCGCGCGGTGCTGATGTTGTCCGCGCACTGGGGCACGCAACAGCCGGTCGCGAGCGTGGCCGCGCATCCTGAAACGATCCACGACTTCTACGGCTTCCCGCGCGCGCTGTACGAAATCCGGTACCCGGCACCCGGCGCGCCCGAGGTCGCCGAACGGGCGGCCGCGCTGCTGAACGCGGCCGGCATCGCGACCGCGACGACCGAGCACGGCCTCGACCACGGCGCGTGGGTGCCGATGCTGCTGATGTTCCCGGAGGCTGACGTGCCCGTCGCGCAGTTGTCGATCCAGCCCCGCGCGGACGCAGCCCATCACTTCGCGCTCGGCCGCGCGCTGCGGCCGCTGCGCGACGAAGGCGTGATGGTGATCGGCTCGGGCCAGATCACGCACAACCTGCGCGCGGCCGATTTCAGCGCGGCGCCCGAGGATGCGGACCCGCGCGTCGCGGAATTCACCGACTGGTTCGAGGCGAAGCTCGCCGCGCGCGATGTCGACGCGCTGCTCGACTATCGCCGGCAGGCGCCGCACGCGGCGCTGATGCATCCGACCGACGAACACCTGCTGCCGGTGTTCACCGCGCTCGGCGCGGCCGACGACGACTATCAGCTCGGCATCCAGTCGCTCGGCACGTATCAACGCGTGCTCGCGATGACGAACTACGTGTTCGCGAGCGCAGCCGCCTGAATCCGGCGACAAAGCCGGCGGCCGCAAACAAAAAGCCCGCCCGAGCAGCGCTCGGACGGGCTTTTTTTACGCTTTCCGCCACCGCCGATTCCGGTGGCGAGTCACGCGTCAGGCACCGACCCCTTCGAGGATCTCGTCGTGCGACTCGCGCTCGTCGAGATACTGCGTCCGGTAGCCCGTATTCACGCCCCAGAAGTAGAACACCAGCGAGATGGCCGCGACGATCAGCATGTCCCAGCCGTACGGCAGCACGCCGTGACCGCCGAACTCCTTGCTGCCGATCAGCGACAGCACGGCCATCGTCGGCAGGTACGCGACCAGCCACCACGCGGCCTTCAGGTCGGCGCCCCAGCCGGTCCAGCCCGACTTCGCCTGGAAGTAGAAATACACCGGCAGCGCGACGATCATCAGCAGGATGATTTCGCCCGTCAGCGGCCACTTCGCCCAGTACAGGATCAGCGACGCGCAGACGAACGCGAACGGTGCAATCAGCTTCATCAGCGGGATCGACAGCGGACGCTCGATGTCGGTCGCCGCGCGGCGCAGCGCCATCAGGCTGATCGGGCCGGTCAGGTACGAGATGACCGTCGCGACCGAGATCACCGCCGCGAGCGAGCTCCAACCGCGGAAGAAGAACAGGAAGATGAACGACACGAGCAGGTTGAACCACATCGCCTGGCGCGGCACACCGTAGATCGGATGCACGTTGCCGAACATCTTCGGCATCGTGTTGTTGCGCTCCATCGCGTAGATCATGCGGGTGGTCGTCGCCATGTAGGTCGTACCGGTGCCGCTCGGGCTGATGAACGCGTCGACATACAGCAGGATCGCGAGCCAGTTCAGGTTCAGCGCGATCGCGAGTTCCGCGAACGGCGACGAGAAGTTGAAGTGCGACCAGCCCTTTGCGACGTCGGCCGGATTCACCGAGCCGATGTACGCCATCTGCAGCAGCACGTAGATCACGAGTGCGATCAGAATCGAAGAGATCACCGCGAACGGCACGCTGCGCGACGGATTGCGCGCTTCACCGGCCAGGTTCACCGGGCTCTGGAAGCCGTTGAACGCGAACACGATGCCGCTCGTCGCGACCGCGGTCAGCACGGCCGACCAGCCATACGGCGCGAAGCTCGCATTCGACGCGGTGCCGAGGTTTTCCGGGTGGAAGCTCGACAGCATCAGGCCAAGGATCGTGAGGCCGGGGATCAGGAACTTGAAGATCGTGATCGCGGTGTTCGCACGCGCGAACGCCTTGACGCCCCAGTAGTTCAGCATGAAGTAGATGACGACCAGCACGGCGGATAGCAGCAGGCCGGGTGTCGTCAGCTCGCCGTTCACGAACAACGCGTGCGCCCACGGATACGGCCACGTGCTCATGTACTGGATCGATGCTTCCGCTTCGATCGGAATCACCGATACGATCGCGATCCAGTTCGCCCACGCGCTGATGAAGCCCACCAGCGAACCGTGCGAGTAGCGCGCGTAGCGCACCATGCCGCCCGACTCGGGGAACATCGCGCCCAGTTCGGCATACGTCAGTGCAATCGCGAGAATCACGACCGCGCCGATGATCCATGCGCAAATCGCTGCCGGGCCGGCAATCTTCGCAGCCTTCCAGGCGCCGAACAGCCAGCCCGAGCCGATAATCGAACCCAGCCCCGTCAGCATCAGTGCAAACGGGCCGATGTTCCGTTGAATAGAACTCTTCACATCCTCTCCTATGTCTCAAAAAGCATGGTCGGCCTGCTGTCCGGGATCGGCTCGGATAGCACCGCGCATGCAATTTTGGGGGGAAGGATCACCCGATCGGGGCAACCCTTCCGCGCGGCGCGTAGTTTAACGGTTGCACCTGCAAGTTGGCGCCAAAATCGTTCGGCCCCTACAAAAAATTCGCATCGTTTGCAAGGTTTGTAAACCTGAACCCCGCAATAACCCTGAGTGCATGGAAATACGGTTGACCGCGCGACCGAATAGCCGTATAAACAACGTTGCAGGATTTCAAGCGGCGAGTGAATTGGTTCTTTCGTAGTTCGCCCATCAACGGTACTCCGGTTGGTCCTATTACCCCCTTCCTTGATTTTCCGCACCCATGGGCCTCGGCCCCGTTTTATCTTTTTAGGAACAAGTAACATGGCAACCGGTACCGTCAAGTGGTTCAATGACGCAAAGGGCTTCGGCTTCATCACCCCGGAAGGCGGCGGCGACGATCTGTTCGCGCACTTCTCGGAAATCCGCGTCGAAGGCTTCAAGACGCTGCAAGAAAACCAGAAGGTTGAATTCGAAGTGAAGACGGGCCCGAAGGGTCTGCAAGCTGCGAACATCCGTCCGGTCTAAGTTCGGCGCGATATTTCGTGTAAAAAAGCCCCGCTTCGGCGGGGCTTTTTGTTTTCCGGCGCGGGCCGCCTTGCGGCCATCGCCGACCCGAATGGCCTTCGCTCAGCCGAACAGCCGCTGCGCGTGGATGCCGAGCCCGGTCGCGACGCTCGCGAGGCGATCGCCGAACACCGGCTGCGCGTCCGGAAATGCACCGGCGAGCGCACCCGACAGGAACGCGAGCCCGGTCGAGCCGCCGGTGAAATACAGCGCGCCGACATCGCGCGGCGCGATGCCCGCAAGCCGTACCGTTTCGCGCGCGGCATCGACGATGCGCGCGGTGTCGTCGACGCTCGCATCGACGAGACGTTCGGCGTCGAACGCGATCTGCAGATCCTCTTCCACGTCGTTCAGGTCGATCATCGTCTCCCCGCCCGCCGCCACGCCGATCTTCGCTTCTTCCGCGCGCGCCATCAGCGCATGCCCGAGCCGTTGCTCGACCACGCGCGTGAGCCGGTCGTACTGCCGTACGTCCTGGTACAGATGCTTCATCAGCTTCAGCTCGCCCAGCCGCTTCGGCGTGTAGACCGTGTTGATCAGGTGCCAGGTCGCCAGGTCGAAGTAGATCCGGTTCGGCAGCTCGCGCCCCTCGGGATCGAGCGCGCGGTAGCCGAACGCGGGCAGGATCGCCGCCAGCTCGACGCGGCGGTCGTAATCGGTGCCCGCGACGTGCACGCCGTGGTGAGCAAGCACGTCGTCCTTGCGTTCGAGGCGCGCCATCCGCTCCGGCCCGACGCGCACCAGCGAGAAGTCGGACGTGCCGCCGCCGATGTCGGCGACCAGCACGAGCCGCTCGGCCTGCTGGCGCGACTCGTAGTCGAACGCGGCCGCGATCGGCTCGTACTGGAAATGCACGTCCGTAAAACCGACCGACTGCGCGGCCGCTTCGAGCTGGTCCTGCGCGAGGCGGTCGGCGCGCGCATCGTCGTCGACGAAGAACACCGGCCGGCCGAGCACCGCGCGCCCGATCGGCGCGCCGGCGCGCGCTTCGGCCTTGCGCTTCAGGTGCGTCAGGAAACGCGCGATGATCTCCGTGTACGCCATCGCGCTGCCGTCGCCGAGATCGGTCGTGGTTTCCGCGAGCGGCGAGCCGAGGATGCTCTTCATCGAGCGCATCAGGCGGCCGTCGAAACCGTCGATATAGGAGGCCAGCGCCGCGCGGCCGTACTCGACCGTCTGCTCGTCGTTGTTGAAGAAGATCGCGGTGGGCAGCGTCAGGTGGTCGCCCTCGACGGGCGCGAGGCGCATGCCATCGCCGTCGGGCAGCGCCACGGCGGAATTGGACGTGCCGAAATCGATCGCGCAGTAAGTCATGGGAAGTTGCCGCAGCAGGGCCGGCGCGAAAACGGAAAGGACGGGCTTTTTATCATGAAGCCCGCCGGATCACAACCGGATCGCCCACCGATGCCGGCGCAACCGGCCCGGGGTCGCGATCAGGCGCACCCGCGGCGCACCTGCGACGGGTGCGGACGGGTCATCCAGCGCCACCACGCCGCCCGCGTGCTGCGCGCGCAACTGCCGCGGACAGCGTGCTCGACGAGCGCCTGCCCGATTGCGGATCAGGCTGCGGCGTCGAAACCCTTCTTCCAGGCGCCCGCATAGACGACTTCGCCGATCGCATGACGCGTGCGCGGCGCCTTTTCGCGATCGCGCAGCACCGGATCGAGTTTGTCTACGTTGCCGTAGTGGCCGAGCGAGATGATCGCCGGAATCGCGACGTCGGCCGGAATCTCGAATGCGTCGCGGAACGCCTTCGCGTCGAAGCCGCTCATCTGGTGTGCAGCAAGACCCAGCGCGTGCGCCTGCAGCACCAGCGACATCGCGGCCGCGCCCGCGTCGTACAGCGCGGTCGGCGCCGGCTCGCCCTTCGGTGTGAGCGTGTGCGCGGTCACGGCGATGAGCACTGGCGCCGGCGCGTTCCAGCCCTGGTTGAACGGCACCAGCGTCGCGAATGCGCGCTTGAACGCCGCTTCGTCCTGCGTGCGATCGAACACGACGAAGCGCCACGGTTGGGCGTTGTACGCGGACGGCGCCCAGCGAGCGGCTTCGAGCACCGCGTGCAGATCGGCGGCGCTGATCGGCTCGTCCGAGTACGCGCGCGGGCTCCAGCGGCCGGCGATCAGGTCGTGAATCGAAACAGTGGTGGGAGCAGGTTTGACGGACATGCGGTTCCTCGCTGACATCGATGAAGGGGCGCGAACGCCCGGCGAACCGAAAGCATAACCGCTCGAGGCGTCACGCGCCCGATCATCCCGCGCAATGCAAATCACGGATCCCGCATTGACCGGCCGCACCCGTGCATGGGCCGGCCGAAGCGCCGCGCTCAGGCGGCCTGCGCGGCCGCGCGGGACGGGCCGCGGTTGATCCGCAGCACGATCAGCGCGCCGATGATGCAGAGCCCGCCCGAGATCATCGACGCTATCGTATAGGTGCCGAGGCTCGCACGCAGCAGCCCCGCGCCGAGCGCCGCGAACGCCGCGCCGAGCTGGTGGCCGGCGACGATCCAGCCGAACACGACCGGCGCCGCGGCCTTGCCGAACACGTCGGTGGCGAGCCGCACCGTCGGCGGCACGGTCGCGATCCAGTCGAGCCCGTAGAACATCGCGAACAGCGGCAGCCCGAAGAAATCGATGCCGAACGCATGCGGCAGGTAGATCAGCGACAGCCCGCGCAGCCCGTAGTACCAGAACAGCAGCACACGGTTGTCGTAGCGGTCGGACAGCCAGCCCGACAGCGTCGTGCCGAACAGGTCGAATACGCCCATCGCGGCGAGCAGCGATGCACCCTGCACTTCGGTCATCCCATAGTCGCTGCACATCGCGATCAGGTGCGTGCCGACATAGCCGTTGGTGCTCGCGCCGCAAATGAAGAAGCTGAAGAACAGGAGCCAGAAGTCGCGCGAGCGGCTCGCCGTCAGCAGCGTGCGGAACGCGACCGCGAGCGGGTTCTCCTTCGTCGCGTCAGGCGCGGCCGGCGCGTCGGCCGGCTCGCCGTAGGGGCGCAGCTTCACGTCGGCCGGCCGCTCGGGCAGCAGGAACGCGACCAGCGGAATCACGATCGCGGCCGCCACCGCGACGACCAGCACGACCGGCCGCCAGCCATGACGCTGCGCGATCGCCGCGAGCATCGGCAGGAACACGAGCTGACCGGTGGCCGTGCTCGCTGTGAGGATGCCCATCACCAGGCCGCGCCGCGCATGGAACCAGCGCGTGACGAAGGTCGCCGACAGCGTCAGCGCGACGACGCCGGTCGAGCAGCCGACCATCAGGCCCCAGATCACGACCATCTGCCAGCTCTGCGTCATCATCGACGACAGCGCGACGCCCGCGCTCATGGTCACCAGCGCAGTCAGGATCGTCGGCCGCAGCCCGAAGCGCTGCATCGCGGCGGCCGCGAACGGGCCCGTCAGGCCGTACAGCGCAATGTTCACCGAAATCGCCAGCGAAATCGCCGCGCGGCTCCAGCCGAGTTCGCGCTCGAGCGGCACCATCAGCACGCTCGGTGTCGCACGCGTGCCGGCCGCGGCCAGCAGGATCAGGAAAACCACCGCCGCCGCGAGCCATCCATAGTGGAAACGCCCGCCGATTCGTGTCACTGCCCAGTTCATGTCGTCGCTCTCCAATTGGCGGCCCGGCACCCGCGCGCCGGCCCCGCGTCACCACCAGGCCACCTCCGCCGCATGCTGCATCGGCCGACCGGGGCCGATACCTGGCATTTGTCTGTCGACCCGGCCGGCATTGTTACCGCTCGGTCACAAGTGTGTTGCGATCGTAGTGACCAGTCGGTAACATGTCAAGCAATTCATCACGCAGTCGAGGGTCATCATGTCGGGCATCGAGGCCGCCAACAAGCCGCCGGCACGTCGCACGCGCCAGCCGATCGCCGCGGCCGCCGCGCAGGAACACCTGCTGCGCGCCGCCGAGGAGCTGTTTTACAAGGAAGGGGTGCGCGCGGTCGGCGTCGAAGCGGTCGTGGAACGCGCGGGCGTCAACAAGATGAGCCTGTACCGCCAGTTCTCGTCGAAGGACGAGCTGATCCTCGCGTATCTCGAACGGATGGATGCGTGCTTCTTCGAGCGCCTCGATTCGAGCGTCGCGAAGCATCCCGGCCAGCCGAAGGCGCAGTTGATCCAGTATTTCGTCGATCTCGCGGAGCGCGCGACGCAGAAGGACTATCGCGGCTGCCCGTTCGTCAACGTCGCGGCCGAATTCCCCGATGCGTCGCATCCGGCGCGCGAACGCGTCGCGCAAAACAAGGAGCGGCTGATGAAGCGGTTCGTCGAGCTATGCGAAGGCGCAGGCGCCCGGCAGCCGAAAGCGCTGGCCGATGCGCTCGCGCTCGTGGTCGAGGGCATCTACGCGGCCAGCCAGACCTACCGGCACGGCGAAACGCCGATCGGCACCGCGCCCGCGCTGGTCACGCAACTGATCGAAGCCGCCTGCGCGTGACAGGCGGCGCACGCCCGAACCCCGCGTGCCCGCTCCCGCTACAATGCGGCCCTCGCTTCCGCCTTGCCCGACTGCCCTCGCCATGACCGATACCCGCCCCGATTCGCACGACGACATCCTCGCCGCCACGCGGCACTGGCTCGCGCGCGCGGTGATCGGGCTCAATCTGTGCCCGTTCGCGAAGAGCGTCTATGTGAAGGAGCAGGTGCGCTATGCGATCAGCGAAGCGACGACGCTCGAGGACGCGCTCGCCGACCTCGAAACCGAGTTGCGCGCGCTCGAAGCGGCGGATCCGCAGCAGGTCGACACGACGCTCGTGATCTATCCGCGCGCGTTCGCTGATTTCGTCGACTACAACGACGCGCTGTTCTTCGCCGACCGGCTCGTGCGGCAACTGCGGCTCGACGGCGTGCTGCAGATCGCGAGCTTCCATCCCGAGTACCGGTTCGAAGGCAGCGAAGCCGACGACATCGAGAACTACACGAACCGCGCGCCGTATCCGATCCTGCACCTGCTGCGCGAGGACAGCATCGCACGCGCGGTCGACGCGTTCCCGGACGCGTCCGCGATCTACGAGAAAAACCAGGAAACGCTGCGCCGCCTCGGCCACGACGGCTGGCGTGAATGGATGCGCCGGCCGGGCGACGACGTCTGACGCGTCGCGCGCCGGCCGTCCGCCGCGCGGCAAACGGGCCGCGAGTCGGCCTGCCTCAGTCCGGGTCCTGCTCGACAGCCTCGCCCGCCGCCGCCGCGGGCGCCGGCGCGAAGAAGCGCTCGTTCAGTTCGGCGAGCCCGAACATGCCGAGGATCTCGTTCAGCCGCTCGCCGGGCTTGCGGCGCGGCAGGTTCTTGTACTGCGCGATGATCAGCTCGTTCTTCATCGAATGCTCCCAGCCGACCAGCTCGGTCACGCTGACCTGATAGCCGTGCGCCTCGAGCTGCAGGCAGCGCAGCACGTTGGTGATCTGGCTGCCGAATTCGCGCGTATGCAGCGGATGCCGCCACACTTCGGTCAGCGCGTTCGCGAGCGACTTGCCCTTGTTCCTGCGCAGCACGCCCGCGACTTCCGCCTGGCAGCACGGCACCAGCACGATGTGCTGCGCGCGCTTCGCGAGCGCGAAGCGGATCGCATCGTCGGTTGCCGTGTCGCATGCATGCAGCGCGGTGACGACATCGACCGTTTCGGGCAGCTTCGGCGACGTGATCGAATCGGCGACCGACAGGTTCAGGAACGACATGCCGCCGAATCCGAGTCGCGCGGCGAGTTCGGTGGAACGCGCGACGAGCTCCTCGCGCGTCTCGATCCCGTATACGTGCGACGCGAATGCCGGCGTGCCGTGCCCCGGCTGCTGCTTGAAGAACAGGTCGTACAGGATGAAGCCGAGATACGACTTGCCGGCGCCGTGATCGACGAGCGTCACGCTGCCCTTGTCCGCCTGCACGCTCGCGAGTAGCGGCTCGATGAACTGGAACAGGTGATAGACCTGCTTCAGCTTGCGGCGGCTGTCCTGGTTCAGCTTGCCGTCGCGGGTGAGGATGTGCAGCTCCTTCAGCAGCTCGATGGACTGCTCCGGACGGATTTCGTAGGTCTTGTTCGACATCGTGAAGCGTCGCCGGGCCACGGTCGGTCGACCACGGCCCGGCGGCGGGAATTCGTGAGGAATGGCGACAGTTTACCGAAAATACGCGATCAGGCTCGCGCACCGAGCCGCCAGAGCGACGTGACCTCGGCGCGGCGTGCCGCGTGCAGCGGGTCGTCCGCGTCGGCCGACTTGGGGTGCGCGGGGCGGATGTCTTCGCGGCCGAGCACGACGAGACCGGCTTCGTCGATCCATTGCAGCAGCGTATCGCGCGGCCGCAGGCCGAGATGTTCGGCGAAATCGGACAGGATCAGCCAGCCTTCGCCGCCCGGTTCGAGATGGTCGGCGAGCCCCGCGAGGAAACCGCGCAGCATGCGGCTGTCGGGATCGTAGACCGCGTATTCGATCGGCGCGCTCGGACGGGCCGGCACCCACGGCGGGTTGCAGACGACGAGCGGCGCGCGGCCGGCCGGAAACAGGTCGGCTTCGACGACCTCGACGCGCTCGGCATGACCGAGCCGCGCGACGTTCTCGCGAGCGCACGCGAGCGCGCGCGGATCCTGATCGGTCGCGACGATGCGCTCGACACCGCGCGACGCGAGCACGGCCGCGAGCACGCCGGTGCCCGTGCCGATGTCGAACGCGAGCGACGTCGCGGGCAGCGGCGTGCGCGCGACGAGTTCGACGTATTCGCCGCGCACCGGCGAAAACACACCGTAATGCGGATGGATCAGCGCGCCGCCGAGCGCCGGAATCGGCACGCCCTTCTTGCGCCATTCGTGCGCGCCGACGAGGCCGAGCAGCTCGCGCAGCGACACGACCGACGGCGCGCCGCCCGGGCCGTATGCTTCCTCGCACGCTGCACGCACGTCGGGCGCGCGGCGCAGCGGGATCGTGTAGTCGGCGTCGAGCGGGATCAGCAGCATCCCGAGCGTGCGGGCACGCTGCGATTGCGCGAGGCGATGCAGGTTGAATGCGTCGACGCCCACCGCGGCCTTCGCCTTCTTCGGCTTGCGTTCGACGCGGCGCGCCATCGCCTGCACGAGCTGGCGCGCGTTCTGGAAGTCGCCCTGCCAGACGAGCGCGGTGCCCTCGCACGCGAGGCGGTACGCGGCGTCGGCGGTGAGGCGGTCGTCGGCGGGCACGGCGCGCCTGGGCGGCTGCACGCCGGCTTCGGAGCGCCAGCGCACGGCATGTTCGGCGCCGTCGGCGTCGGTCCAGTGGAAAACGGGGAAATCGGTCACGCGAGCTCGGCTACGGTTGGCTTCAGACAGGCGGCGCCACAGGAGCGCGCCGCGCGGACCACACCATACCGCGCTTTGCCCGCGCGGCAAAGCGCGGGCGACCGCCCTGGCATTGCGCAGGCAGCCTACCCGCCCCACCCCGGCATCGCCGGCATGCGCAACGTGCCCGCATCGCGGAAATGCACGCTGCCGAGCACGCCGCCCGCGAGCCGGCCGCGCAGCGCGTACGGCAGCTCGCCGTTGGCCGCCGCGCCGGGCAGGTTCCACGCCTGCCGCGCGGCGGCGAACGCCGACACCGAAACGGGCACGTCGATCACGGCCTCGCCGAAGCGCGGCACGATGCCCGCGCGATCGCTCACGCCGCTCGCGAACGGCGTGCCGTTCAGTTCGAGTGCGACCGAGATGCCGTCGTATTCGATCGGCGTGTCATTCGGGTTCTGCACGCGCAGTTTCAGGCTGAAGCGCATCTCGAGGCCCTGGCCGACGAGCGGATCGAGCCCGGCGACGGTCACGCTCACCGGCTCGCGCGTCAGACCCGCGCAACCGCCGAGCACGAAGACGGCGGCGAACAGCAGCAGCATGGCGCGCAGCGGCGCGATATGGAACAGGGCTCGTGGCATGGGCTGGCCTCCTTGCGGCAATCGATTTGACGGACCGTCGCTGCATTGTACCGAGCGCGCCACGCTCCACCCTGATTCGTAGTTTCCGCGCACCGCCGAGATCGTTAATAGATTAAAACTACGAAAACAAACAGTCGAATGGAAAGCGAATTAATGCCTTCCAGCATTCAATGGTGCGCAAAAAATTCAATCGAATCACTTTCTAATTTTTTCGTTTCCTTTACCCAAAACCATCAAGTATATTTACGCATCCTTCGAGCAGGCCGACAAACCTTCAAGCCGCATGACGGCGATTTTACGGAACGGCGACACGCCGTCCTTCCGTCCTGCGGCCTTGCACGGCCAGCCCCGTGGGTCGTCGGTTCAAAGGGAATGCACGCCCGCGCAGGGCGGGCGGCCCCGTGTCGTGCGCGCGAAATCAATTCAGTACAACACGCGCCCGGCCAGTTTGAACCGGCAAGTTAACCGACATCCGGAAACACAGAGGGGGCAGTAAACCATGATTACCTTCACGTAGTCGGCCGGCCGTCTTTTCGAATAATCCGTCATTGGCATTTCTCGTCGCTGTTGATTAACGGCGAGGGATTTCCTTTGCCGGCGTTTTCGCAGCACTGAACGATTCTTTCAACAATCGAGGTTTCAGTCATGTCGATCAACATTCACAAGATGCGTTACCTGCCGCTGGTCGCCGCACTCGCGCTCGCCGGGTGCGGCGGCGACGACAGCGGTGTCGGCTCGGCTTCCGCGCTCAGCTCTGCCGGCGCGCCGCACTCGAGCTCGTCGCCCGCCGCCAACACGCCGCCGAGCGCGTCCAATGTCGACAAGAGCGTGTCGCCTGTCGAACTGCCGGACACCGTGGTACCCGTCAACTACCGGCTGTGGTTCCGACCGAACGATGCGCTGAACGCGTTCGACGGGCGCGCCGACGTCGAGATCAAGGTGCTGAAGCCGGTCAACAACATCGTCATCGCCGGTCACCGGATCAAGTTCACGAACGGCCGCATCACGCTGCAGCCGGGCAACATCCAGCTGATCGCGACGCCGCAGGACAAGGGCGACTTCTACCAGCTGCGTCCCGTCGCCGGCACGATCTCGCCGGGCAACTATTCGCTCCACATGGAGTGGTCGGGCATCATCAACTTCAAGTCGTACGACGATCCGGCCACGCAGACGGGCGGCAGTTGCGGCGACGATCCGTATCCGGGCTGCTCGGCCGCGGAAGGCGTGTTCCGTGTCGACCTGAAGAGCACCGACGGCACGACGAGCGGCGCGATCCTCACGCAGGGCGAAACCAACCTGTCGCGCCAGTGGTTCCCGGGTTGGGACGAGCCGGCATTCCGGCCGACTTATGAAGTGACGGCCGAAGTGCCGCAGAACTGGCGCGTCGTGTCGAACGCGGCCGAGAAACCGTCGACCAACGTCGGCGGCGGCTACAAGCTCGTGCAGTTCGAGAAGACGCCGCCGATGCCGTCGTACCTGCTGTTCTTCGGCGGCGGCATGTTCGACACCTACGAGGACGATTTCTCGAGCCCCCTGCCGGGCGGCAAGGGCGGTCTGCACCTGCGCGTGTTCACGCCGCCGGGCATGAGCGACTGGGCGAAGCCGGCGATGGACCGCACCAAGCAGGCGCTCGACTTCTACTACCGCTATACGGGCATCCCGCTGCCGCTGACGAAGTTCGACACGGTCGCCGCGAACGATGCGTTCAAGGAGCAGAAGGACCTGAACTTCGGCGGGATGGAGAACTGGGGGTCGATCCTCGAGTTCGCCGACGACATCCTGCCGCAACCGGGCCAGCCGATGTCGCACTACGGTAACGAGGTGCTGACGCACGAAGTCGCGCACCAGTGGTTCGGCGACCTCGTCACGACCGACTGGTGGGACAACGTCTGGCTCAATGAATCGTTCGCGACGTTCTTCGAGACGAAGACGACGATCCAGTTCTTCCCCGACGAGTTCAGCTGGCTCGATCAGGTGAAGAACAAGTATCGCGTGATCAATCGCGACATCGGCCCGAACGCATTCCCGGTCGCGCCGAACTTCAATGACTGGGCGTCGAACGACTTCGTGCTGAGCGCGAGCGCGTTCACCTACGACAAGGGCGGCCACGTGCTGAAGACGCTCGAGAACTATCTCGGCGAGCAAACCTTGCGCAAGGGCTTGCAGCAATACCTGGTCGATTACTCGTTCGGCAACGGCACACCGAAGCGCCTGTGGGATGCGCTGTCGAAGGCGAGCGGCCAGCCGGTCGGCCCGATCGGCGACAGCTACGTGCGCCAGACGGGCGTGCCGCTGATCTCGCTCGACACGCAGTGCGACATGACGAAGAACCAGACGATCGTCACGCTGAAACAGCAGCCGTTCCCGAACAAGAACGCGTATCCGGGCCTGCAGTGGACGGTACCGATCACGCTCGCATACGGCCAGGGGCTCGCGAAACACACGACGCTCGCGCTGAAGGATACGCAGACGCAGACGCGGATCGACGGCTGCACGGGCGTGGTCGCGGATCCGAGTGGTCTCGACTACTACGTCGTGAACTACGGCGACGCCGCGTGGAGCGGCCTGCTCACGCAGGTCAACGGCTCGACCGATCCGGTGCTGCTCGCGAACCTGAAGAGCGAGGCCGCGCTGCTCGTCGCGAACAACCTCGCGCCGGCTTCGCGTTCGACGTCGATCGGCTCGGTCGCCTCGCCGGCCGCGATGAAGCTGCGTCAGACGCCGAGCTTCGGCGGCATCGCGCCGACGGTGAAGGAACGTCCGTCGCTGCGCTACCAGGGCATGTTCAAGCCGCGCAAGACGCTGGTTCAGTAACGTCGTGGTCGGGCCGGCCGGTGCCGCGGCGTTTGCGGCGCCGGCCGGCGTTCAGTCTTTCACGTCCTTCGACAGGCTCCGGATGCGGGGCCTGTTTTTTTGCGGCCGCCGCTAGCGATCATTGCGCCGGCGAAACGCCCACCACGCGGCGAGCGCGGTAAAGCCCGCGACCAGCAGCACCATCAGCCAGAACCCGTGCTTGTTCTCCGAGAACGGCACGCCGCCGACGTTCATCCCGACGAAGCCCGCGACGATGTTGATCGGCAGCGCGATCACGGTCACCAGCGTCAGCGTGAACAGCGTCCGGTTGTTCTGCTCGTCGAGCCGCGAACCGATCTCTTCCTGCAACAGCTTGATCCGTTCGTTGAGCCCCGACAGGTCGGCGAGCACCAGCGAGAATTCCTCGGTCGACTCGCGCAGTTCCTGCACGTCTTCGGCATGCAGCCACGCGGGCGGCTTCGCGAGCAGCCGGAAGATCGACCCCGGCTCGGGCGCGAGCATGCGCTGCAGCCGCGTCAGCGTACGGCGCATCGCGCCGAGTTCGACGCGATTCGACGTGAGCCGTTGCGACAGGAAGCGATCCTCGATGCGGTCGACGTCGATGCTCGTGCGCCGCATGATCTGGATCAGCAGGTCGGCCTGGTCGCGCAGCAGGTGCACGAGCAGTTCGGCCGGCGACCGGAACCGTTCGCCGTCGCGCACACAGGCGCGCAGCGTGTCGACCGAGCGCAGCGGCTTGAGCCGCGCGGTGATCATGATGCGCCGCTCGACGTGGACGAACAGCGTCGCGATTTCCGACGGCGTCAGCTCGAGGTTGAACATCACGTCGTTGACGATCGCGCGCAGCGCGCCGTCCTCCTGCTCGATGCGCGTCGAGCGCGATCCTTCGTGAAGGAATTCGAAGAAGCTGTCGGGCAATCCGAGGTGCGTGCGCATCCAGCGCTCGCTCGCGCCGTGCGCGAGATTGAAGTGCAGCCAGACGAAATCGTCCGAGGCAGCTGCCTCGCGCGCGCGGCACGTGCGCAGCCATGCGGCGGCCGCGTCGGCATCGAGCATCGCACCCGATCCGCCCGGGACGAAGCGGAATCCGCACACCATGCCGGACGTATCGGCGCCGTAAGTCTGTACGATCAGATCCATCGTGTCGAAGGTCGTGCGGCGCGGCCGCGCCGCGCATCGCGCATTGCGGCGCCACGCCGGGAAATGAAAGGAAACGTATGCCCGACGTATGCGACATTTTCGTGACGGGGTCACACACGGACGTCCGGCGTCGGACAGCCCCAAAAAGCAATGCGCCGCCCATCGGGCGGCGCATGTGCGATGAGCAGGCCGGCGTGACGCCTCGCTACTGCCGCGTCTCCGACTGCGCGGCGGTCGGGCAGGCGGGATCCTTGCCCCAATGGCCGTCGCAGACGCGCCACCGGCACAGCTGATCCTCGAAGAAGCCGCGCTCCGAGCACTCCTTCACGCGCGCTGCGAGCGAACCGCCCGTCGTGGCGGCCGTCTTGGTCGGCACGACCTGCCCCTTCTGCGCGGCGACCTTCTTGTCGGCCGGCTTCGTGCGTGCGACGAGCGCGGCGAGCAGGTCCGCATCCGGGTCGTCCTTCCCGGCGGCCTTTGCGCTCGCGGTACGGGTCGTCGCGTCGCGACGCTTCTTCGCCTGCGCGAGCTCCGCCTGCTGTTCCTTGTGGTGCTTGCGGGCCTCCGCCTTCGCGTCGGCCTTCGCATCGGCCTTGCTGCGTGCGGCGACCTTGCCGCTCTGCGCGGCGTCGGCCTTCGCGGTTTTCGCTGTCGCAGCCGCGGCGGCGGCCGTCGCGGCGACGGCTCCAGCCGTGGCCGCGCCCGATGCATCGTCGGCACCGTTCGCGAGCGCGCGCGACAAGCGGCTGTTGTCCGCGCCCGATGCGGACGCAACGGTCTGGGACGCCGCATCGTCATTGACGATCGTGGCCGGTTCCGCGGCAGGAGCGGCCGACGCGGCATTCTGCGCGACCTGCACGGCGCCGCCGCTGGCTGCCTCGGCCTTCGCCGCTGCCTGCGCGGGCGCGGCGGCCACGACGGCCTGTTCGCCGGATTGCTGCTGCCAGCGCCATGCCCCCCAGCCGCCGACGGCGACCACGAGCGCGACGACGGCCGCGATCGGCCCCTTCAGCGAGCGGCGCGGCGCTTCGGCCGGCGGCGTGACACGTCCTTCCAGATTCGCGAGAATGCGCGACTGCTGCGGTCCACCCTCACCTGCCGGTTTGGTATCGGACAGCAGGCTCGGCGGGGTTTTCGAATTTGAATTTTCCGGCGCACTCATTCAGCGTCTCATTGAATCCTGGTTTAATTCACCGCGATAATATAGCCCGGCCTCTCAAAGCAGCCTGATTCTAAGAGCAAGCATTGCAAAACACAATCAATTCCAATTTCCGGGGATTTCGTTGATTGCCGTCGCACTCGTCGCCTATTTCGCCCTTGCCGTCGCGGTCGCGGCACTGTTGCTTTTACCGGGTATCCGCACGGCGGTTTTCGAATCCGTCGCCCAGTTTCACGGCCGCCTGACGCGCCGCGCGAACGCTCGCGCCGCACGCACGCGAAGTCAGATTGTTAAATCGGCAACCGTTACGCGCGGCGCATTAAGCGATGTGCAAAATTTACTGATTCGGCGACGCTTGATGATTATGGTGTCGGCAGGTATTCTTGCGACGCCGCCATTGGTGGCCATTGCGTTACGCGGTCGGCAATTGTTTCAGTACGACGACACGGCGCGCGTGCCGGACGAGAAGATCGCCGCGCTGCTGCAGGGCGAACAGCTCGTGCCGCCCCCGCCGTTGCCGCCGGAAGTCTTTGCCACGAAGGAAGTCGAACAGGTGCGGCCGGCACTGAAGGACGCGAGCCGCGACTGGAACCTGCTGGATCCCGATTTCCGTACGCGTTTGCTGCTGGTCTACAAGATCATGCACGAACAATATGGTTACGAGATGGCGCTGCTGGAAGGTTATCGGAGCCCGGAACGACAGAACCGGCTCGCGCAAATGGGCACCAACGTGACCAATGCGGCGGCCTTCCAGAGTTATCACCAATTCGGGCTCGCGAGCGACAACGCGTTTCTGCGCGACGGCAAGCTGGTCATTTCCGAGAAAGATCCCTGGGCGATGCGCGGCTACCAGTTGTACGGACAGGTTGCCGAACAGGTCGGCCTGACCTGGGGAGGCCGATGGAAAATGATGGATCTCGGGCACGTGGAATACCATAAACCCGGTTTTAAACTGGGACGCGGCAGCTAGTCAGGGCTGCCGGACAAGAAATAATGAGGGCGGCATGGGGCTTTTTAATCATCCGGCAGGAAACGATTTGAGCGGCGCAATCGATCGGGCATTCCGTTGCACGATTTTTTCCGATCGCCGCTTCCGTTTTAATTCTCACAGCGTCCTTTCATTATTGCGCGCGCCTTCTCCGATGCCGCGGGCGCATTGATGCCAGCCCCCTTCATCCCGTTTGACAGCATGGCGACACATCGCGGCGCCACGCTTGCCGCTCGGCGCGCCTGCGTCGCCTCACCGAATCGCACCGGAACCTGAACGTCCTATGCAACGCATCCTCAACGTGCTGACTCATCCGCGTACGCTCTCGATTGTCGGGATCATCGCGCTAGCGGCGATTCTCTTCATCGTCGCCGACATGCTGCAGCTGCCGCTCCTGTGGGCGGCGATCGCCTTCGCGGCGATCCTCGTGCTGTGGCTTGGCGTCGCGTTGGTACGCCGCTGGCGCGTGAAGCGCGCGAACCAGCAGCTCGGCCAGGTGCTGGAAGAGCAGGCGGAAACCGGCAAGATCGCCGCGCCGGCCGCGGCCGCGCTCGCACCCGACACCAAGACCGCCGACCTCGACGTGCTGCGCACGCGCCTCTCCGACGCGGTCAAGACGATCAAGACGTCGAAGATCGGCCAGGTGTCGGGCGGCTCCGCGCTGTACGAGCTGCCGTGGTACATCGTCATCGGCAACCCGGCCGCCGGCAAGAGCAGCGCGGTGCTGAACTCCGGCCTGCAGTTTCCGTTCGCGGACAAGAACAGCGCCGTGATCCACGGCATCGGCGGCACGCGTAACTGCGACTGGTTCTTCACGACCGAAGGGATCCTGCTCGACACGGCCGGCCGCTACTCGGTGCACGAGGAAGACCGCAGCGAATGGCTCGGCTTTCTTGGCCTGCTGAAGCGTTATCGCCCGAAGGCGCCGATCAACGGCATCATCGTTACCGCGAGCATCGCCGAACTGACCGGCAACCGCCCCGAATTCGCGATCAACCTCGCGAAAAACCTCCGCCAGCGCGTTCAGGAGCTGACGGAAAAGCTCGAGGTGTTCGCGCCGGTCTACGTGATGTTCACGAAGGCCGACCTGATCACCGGCTTCACCGAATTCTTCAGCAGCAGCGACAAGCACGAATACGACCGCGTGTGGGGCGCCACCCTGCCCTACGAGCCGGACGACAAGCGCGACGTCGTCGCGCAGTTCGACACGCACTTCGAGGAACTCTACGAAGGGCTGAAGGAAATCAGCGTCGCGCAGCTGTCTCTGTCGCGCGGCAACCAGCTGTCGCCGGGCCAGTTGAGCTTCCCGCTCGAATTCTCGACGATCAAGCCGTCGCTGCGCGCGTTCCTCGCGACGCTGTTCGAGAACAACCCGTTCCAGTACAAGCCGATCTTCCGCGGCTTCTACTTCACCAGCGCGCTGCAGGAAGGCGAAACCAACAGCGCCGCCGCGCAGCGCATCGCGCACCGCTTCGGCCTCGACGCGAGCGCGCTGCCGAAGCCGCACAGCGCGTTTTCGAAGAACGGCTTCTTCCTGCGCGACCTGTTCTCGAAGGTGATCTTCGCGGACCGCCAGACCGTGCGCCAGTTCGCGAGCCCGACCAAGACCCGGCTGCGCTACGCGACCTTCTTCGGCTTCGTCGCGGCGCTCGCGCTCGCGCTCGGCGGCTGGACCTGGTCGACGATCGGCAACCAGCAGCTCGTCGCGAACGTGCAGGCCGACCTCGACAACGTCACGCGCCTGCAGCAGGGCCGCAACGATCTGCAGTCGCGTCTGCAGGCGATGGATATCCTGGAAGACCGGATCGAACAGCTCGAACAGTTCCGCCGCGACAAGCCGGTGTCGGTGTCGCTCGGCCTGTACCAGGGTGACCGTCTCGAACAGCACCTGCTGACCGAGTACTACAACGGCGTGCGCCAGATCCTGCTGGCGCCCGTCTCGCAGAACCTCGCGTCATTCATGAAGGATGTGAACGCGCACCCCGAACAGCTCGTGCCGATGACGCGCCCGCCCGAATCGGGCGCCGTGCAGGGCGGCCCGATTCCCGTGTCGACGAACCCGCCGGGCGCCACGCCGCTCGCCGGCGCCGCGCAAGGCGCATCCGCCGCGACGGCCGCCGCGCCGCAACAGGCGGCGGCACCGCAGGGCGGGTTGTACAGCGACGCGTCGCCGACCAACGTGCAGGACGCGTACAACGCGCTGAAGACTTACCTGATGCTGTCCGACAAGCGTCACGTCGAACAGGCGCACCTGACCGACCAACTCGCACGCTTCTGGCGCGGCTGGCTCGAGACGAATCGCGGCAACATGCCGCGCGACGAGATGATCAAGAGCGCCGAGCGCATGATCTCGTTCTACCTCGCGCGCGTAAACGACGACGACTGGCCGATGATCGACGCGAACCTCGCGCTCGTCGACCAGACCCGCGAGAACCTGCGCCGCGTCGTGCGCGGCATGCCGGCCCGCCAGCGCGTCTATGAGGAAATCAAGGCGCGCGCGTCGACCCGCTTCGCGCCGATGACCATCGCGCGCATCGTCGGTGACGGCAACCAGGGGCTGGTCGCCGGCAGCTATGCGATTCCGGGCACGTTCACGCGCGAAGCGTGGTTCGACTACGTGCAGCCGGCGATCCGCGACGCGGCGACCAAGGAACTGCAGGCGAAGGACTGGGTGCTGAACACGTCGACGCAGGACGACCTGACGCTGGAAGGTAGTCCCGAGCAGATCCAGAAGACGCTCGTCGGCATGTACAAGACCGAATACGCGCAGCACTGGCAGAAGTTCATGCAGGGTATCGCGGTGCAGGGCTTCAGCAGCTTCGGCCAGGCCGTCGACGGGATGAACCGCCTCGGCGACCCGCAGGATTCGCCGATCCGCAAGATCCTCGAAACCGCGTACGACCAGACGTCGTGGGACAACCCGTCGCTGGCGAACGTCGCGATCAAGAAGGCGCAGACCGGCGTCGTGAACTGGGTCAAGCAACTGTTCACGCGCTCGCAGGCCGGCCAGGTGGCGGCCGCAAACATCGACATCAACGGCAATCCGGCCGAGGTGCCGATGGGTCCGATCGGCCAGGAGTTCATCGGGCTCGCGCGGATCGTCACGACGCACGACGGCACGTCGATGCTCAAGGGCTACATGGACTCGCTGTCGAAGGTCCGTACGCGCTTCAACGTGATCAAGAACCAGGGCGACCCCGGCCCCGGCGCGCGCCAGCTGATGCAGCAGACGCTCGACGGCAACGGCTCGGAACTGGCCGATTCGCTGAAGTTCGTCGACGAGCAGATGCTGACGGGCCTGACCGATTCGCAACGCAAGTCGCTGCGTCCGCTCCTGGTGCGCCCGCTGATGCAGGCGTTCTCGGTGGTGATCCAGCCGGCGAGCGCCGAAGTCAACAAGGTGTGGAACGCGCAGGTCTACCAGCCGTTCCAGAGCTCCCTCGCGACGAAGTACCCGTTCGCGGCGAACGCGAAGGTCGAGGCCGGCGCCGGTGAAATCGCGCAGGTGTTCGGTCCGGACGGCGCGATCGCGAAGTTCGTCGGCACGACGCTGGGCCCGCTCGCGGTGCGCCGCGGCGACACGCTTGCGGCCCGCACGTGGGGCGACATGGGCATCGGCCTCACGCCCGACTTCACGAACGGCTTCGCGCGCTGGGTCGCCCCGCTCGCCGGCGGCGCCGCGGGCGGCGCGGCCGCGGCGGCCGAACCGCAGACCGTGTTCCAGATCCTGCCGCAACCGAGTACGGGCACGACGGAATACACGATCGCGATCGACGGCCAGCAACTGCGCTACCGCAACACGCCGCCGCAGTGGACCAACTTCGTGTGGCCGAACCCGCAGGGCTCGCCGGGCGCGACGCTGTCCGCGACGACCTTCGACGGCCGCACCGTGCAACTCGTCAACGAACCGGGCCGCTACGGTCTCGAGAAGCTGATCAACTCGGCGCAGCGCAAGCGCCGTCCGGACGGCACCTTCGACCTCACGTGGGTCCAGGGCAGCGTGAACGTGTCGGTGACGATGCGCATCATCAGCACCTCGCAGCCGACGAGCGGCGGCGGCGACCAGCCGCAGCAGCAGAGCCTGCGCGGGCTGCAGCTGCCGTCGTCGGTCGCCGACGCGAGCGCGGGTGCCGCGCAGAACGCGACGCAGGCCGGCACGGGCACGCCGGCCGCGGCACCGACACCGGCACCGGCACCGGCCGTCGCGGCCGCCACCGCAACGAATGCACAGGGGGCGCAATGACGCAAACCGTTCAGGCGCAGATCGCCTACTTCGGCAAGATTCCGTCGCGCGGCGACTTCGTGAAGAGCCCGCACAATCCGCAGCTGCTGCAGACGCTCGATCGCTGGATCGCGCAGGCGCTCGAACTGCTCGCGGAAGATCCGCGCTGGAAGATCGTCTATGAGGATGCGAAGCCGATGCATTTCGCGTTCCTCGGCTCGCGCAGCAAGCTCGCGATCGCGGGCCACATGGTCGCGAGCCACGACGTGTCGATGCGCCGCTTCCCGTTTCTCGGCGCGACCGCGCTCGAGGTCGACCGGCCGCTCGCGTTCCTCGCGCGCAGCCCGCTCGCGTTCGCCCGGCTGTGGTCGCGCGTCGCCGCGCAGATGCCGCCGCTGCTCGCGAAGGAGGAGCCGCCCGGCGCGCTGCAGGCGCTCGGCGACACGCAGGTGCCGATCGACGTCGGCGGCCCCGGCACGTCGCATGACGGCACCTTCAACGACTTCATCGAACACCAGTCGCTGTACGGCCTGCAGCAGATGCTGCTCGAAAGCGGCCATCCGGTCCGGCTGCGCGGCGCGATGCTCGCGCTCGGCTCGCTCTTGCGGCCCGTGATGCAGAGCGGCTCGTCGCACATCGAGCGCGGCCTCACGCTGCCGCTGCCCGTCGATCCGTTCTACCGAAGCCTCGTCGCCGCGTTCTGGCTCGAACTGATCGCACCGTTCGTCGCGCAGGCCGACTTCGAGCTCGCGATCTTCATCGGCACGATCGCCGAGCGCGAACGGCTGATCATCGGCTTCAACGGCGCGTCGTCGAAGACGCTGCTGAGCGTCGTCGACCCGCAGACCTACGCCGCCCACAACATCGACATCGACGATCCCGAATGGATCGACGCCCATGCGCAAAACGATCAGCAGATCAGCAAGCTCGTCAGCTACCTCGACCAACCGCAACTCTCGCTGCGCGTCGCCATCGACGCGTTCCGCGAAGCGTTCATCGGAGGCTGACGGGATGCAACGCACGAATCACGTCCGGCGCATGCGCTTCTCGGCATTCGTTGCCGCCCTCGCCGCCGCCGGCCTCGTCGCCAGCGGCGCGGCCTACGCGCAGAACACCGGCGGCGCGACCGTCACGCCGGTCGGCAACGGCACGGTCGCGACGACCGCGCTGCCGTCGTCCAACACGAACCCCGGCGCCGCGCCTGCTACCGCCTCCGGCACGGTGGTGCACGGCACGGCCGGCACGATCTCGCCGCCGCCCGCGAACGCGACACCCGGCCAGGTGGTGGTCGGCGGCAAGGTGCCGGACGAGGCGACCAAGGCCGCCGTGCTGCAGAAGCTGCGCGACACCTACGGCGCGGTGAATGTAGTCGACCAGATCGAGGTCGGCGACGTCGCGACGCCGCCGAACTGGAGCGCGAACGTGCAGAAGCTGCTCGGCGCGCAGCTCAAGCAGATCAGCAAGGGGCAACTGAAGATCAACGGCACGCAGATCGAGATGAAGGGCGAGGTGCACAACGAAGCGCAGCGCCAGCAGCTCGCGAGCGACATGGCGAACACGCTGAACCCGACCTACACGATCAAGAACGGGCTGCGCGTGTCGGCATCCGAGCAGGGTGTGCTCGACCAGACGCTCGCGAACCGGACGATCGAGTTCGAGACCGGCAGCGCGACGCTGACGCCGCAGGGCAAGCTGATCCTCGACCAGATGGCGGCCGCCCTCGCGAAGATGCAGAACCGCACGGTCGACATCATCGGCCATACCGACAACTCGGGAAACCGGACGTCGAACATCGCGCTGAGCCAGGCGCGCGCGGATGCGGTGAAGGGTTATCTGATCACGAAGAGCATCCCGCCGCAGCAGATGACGACGACGGGCGTCGGGCCGGATCAGCCGATCGCACCGAATGACACGGCGGATGGGCGGGCCAGGAATCGGCGGATCGAGTTCCGGGTGGGGCAGTAGGCGGAGCGGCGGTCAGCGTATACAAGGCCGCCGACCGATTCCGACTGGCGCAAGAAGCAATCTGATCTTCTGGAGGTAGCGCCAGACAGATTGCCGCTTGCCCTGCTCGCCGAAGACGACGATACCTTCGACATCCCGCAACTTTCATCCGCAAGAAATGCTGGCTATTCGGCCACCAAAACACGCTTGCCGCGCTCTTGCCCGATCTGCGTTGGCAGGGCGATCGTCAATACGTAGTTGCGCACGAACAAGCTGACGAACAGCAACGCCAGCGGCATGCTCGCTACGGCCAAAAACAGCAGCACTCCGTTTGCCCCGAAATCCGACGAAAGCAGGCGACCCAGTATCAGGTAAAGCGGCGCCAGCCCCAACGCGATAACTCGGCCGAGATTCGGGATGGCAGAAGATTCCTCGTGATACCGCTCGAACTCTGCTGCTCCGCGCTGGACTTCATAAACGACGACCTCGCCTCGATCGTCGAATACGTTGCCGAGAAAGGGCGTGGCATCGACCGTATGACGCACGTTTCGGTACGCTTTAACCGCCCAGAAGATATGCAGTACGATGCCGCCGATCAATCCTGGGCACCGCGCCAAGGCGGACATGGGCGCGAATATGAAAAAGCAAAGATATCCGAATACGCCGAAAAAGTAGTACGTCGCGAACATACCGAGCGACATGACCAGTCCGTAAGCGAACAACTCGTTCGTACCGCGATACCTGGCATAGATGAGCAGAAGTCCCGCACAGCAACCCACTGCAACCAGAACACCGATCCGCCACGGCCAGGTCGATATCGACAATTCGTCCGCATAGGCGGCATACGATATCCCTGCGCCCAACAACGGCAACACCAAGCACAGCGGCACCGCCTTCCTCGCCAATGCCAGCACGTGATCAGGCCGCAGTTGATCAACACAGCTCATACATAAGCCCCGACATCACTGACTGTCATCTCCTTTCAAATCACATGCTTTGATTTACCGTTGCGGCATCGGTGAACGGCACGGGTTCGCTCCGTCGCGCCGATGGAACCGCCCCGCGCCCTAGAACGATGCATCAGGCGCCATCAGCACCGGCTTCCGGTATTTTCGTTCCATCGCGTTCGGCAACTGGATCATCGTCACCCCGACCCTGATCATGACGCCGATCAACCAGAGCGATGCGGGGAACGTGATGGCCGCGACAAAGAACAGCACACCCCCGGTCCCAAAGTACATCGACAGTAGTCGGCTGAGCACCAGAAAGAATGGCGCAAGCGTCATGACGATCCACGAATGCCATTTGACGAACGGGCTGCGTTCGGAATAGGTGGAGTCCAGAATCTCGAAGAAGTCCTTCCGGCAGACAATCGCTCCGTCAAGGACGTCAAAAGCCCTGCCCTCGAAATCCGATTGCGCGATATGGCGTGTCAGCGCGACGTAGGAAAACACCAGCCAGTAGATGCTAAGCCCGCCCCCGATCACCAGCCCGGCGGTCCGGGCAAGAACCGGCATCGGGGCGAAAATGAAGTAGTAAAAGTAAAAGGCGATCCCGATCAAGGCATAGGCCGACAGCAAGCTGGTCAACCTGAGATATCCATAGACTATGAATCTCTTCGTACCCCGGCACACGAGCCAGCAAATCACTGGCGTCGCCACGCATGCCGCAGCAATTGCAACGCTGATTTGGCCAGGTAGGCTGGAAACGCCGTAATCGAATTTATAAGCGGTGAACGCGAGTGCAACCGCCAACGCGTTGAGCAAAATCCCGATCCACACAGCCTGGGCGACGGCCGGCGACAGCGATTTCTCCGTGCCGTTCACGACAGCCTCGTTCCTCATGGCAGCGCTCCGAACATCGGCGAGTAGGGGTTGTAATCCTTGGGCATGTACTTTTCGTAGCTTTCGCCGATCTCACGCAATTTGTTCGCCACCCACTTGGTAAATTCCACTTTCTTGTCTACGTAATTGACGATGTATCCGACGGCAACAGCAACGCCAATCGCGACAGCGACCGTAAGCGCCACCGGCACCGCAGCAATTGCGGCCGCCGACGCAATCGCACCCACCACCATCGACGTCAAAGCAGCCGTGAGGCCTGCGACAACCAGATCAATCCCAATCTTTGCAAAGAGATCGCACAAGTCCTTTCGAGGTTTTCCCGAGGCATCGACCTGCTTGTAGTCGTGATACCACTCCGCGAAGTCCAGCGCGATCGTCAATACAAGCGTAATAACGCCAGCCTTGGTCGTCATCGAGCCCTTGGCACTGCGCCAGGCCGCCTGCGCCATCGATTTAGCCGTCCCGGCGCCTCCGGTGATCGCCAGAATCTTCGTATTCTTCACGCTATACTTGGCGGCGGATATTTCTGTTCGGGATCCTATAGTTCCCTTGAATACCACATACCACTTTGGTCCGGCATTTCGATGAACAATCTTGATCAACTTGAATTTGCTCTTCATTAGCTCCCGGATCCATGGCAAGTTGTCTCCGACGTATCCAAAAAATCCGGCGACTTGACCGATGATCCAGTTGCGAGTCGCGACGTGAGCTGTATCGATCGCGGTCTCGTCCGCGCCGCCATTTTCCAGCGCCGTGATCAGATCGTTCGGTATCGTCTTCACGTCGACTTCGAATATATGCATTACTTGCGAGGTTTCCGCTTGAGCTGTGGGAGCGGCCAGTGGTAACAGCATTCTGCAGCTGTACTGATCGTCGATCGTTGTCATACCTGACGAAAGTCCGGAAAGACCGAGTTGCCAATTAGGACGATAGGTTGCCTGGCCGGTCGTGGCACTCGACGAGCCGGAAGGGTATTGCCAGAAATTCGCGAGTTTCGGCGTGCCGCTCACTCCCGATTGTCCGCCGTAGATGAGCGTAATGGGTTCCGGTTTGGTTTTAGGATCGGAACCGTGGTTGTCGGTGTTCAAGAGGAGCATCGAATATCGCTGAAGCTCCACCCCGTCCTTCTTAAGCACGAGAAACCCCTTGAAATCACGACCGATCCAGACGTGATACCGTTCTCCGTCCTGAAATTTTCCGGTCTTGACTCGTCGCTTCGCCTTGGTGTCGTAAAACCAATCCTCGGTGGCCTCGACGGTGTAGTTGTTGCCTTTGTGCAAATGCACCTCAAATACCACATCGCGATGTTTGCGCAACAGGACCGTGATATCTGTCTCAGCCCAGCAACTCACCGGTTCCCCCGGCAGATCGATACAAACCTGATGTTGAACAAGCGCCTTGCCACCCATTTTCACTCTCCCGTCCGCTTGACCTGACTGGCCACGAACTCGTCAAAATCGATGTTCTTCAATTCCGCCTTGCCTTCCGCATCGAGTGCGACGCTATGCTCGATCCCGTCTTCCGTCGTGAACTTGATCGGCTCCCCATGCGGCACGTTGCCGTCGGCATCCACATAGCGAATCCGCATGTCTGCCTTCTTGCCTTCCGCCTTGAACGTCTTGTGCATGCTCGTCGGCCCGCTGAACGCGTGCTGTCCGCCCTTTACGTCGATCTTGCCCGGCGCGTGAATCTCGATGTTGCCGCCCTTGATCCGGACATACGCGCCGCCCGACGTCAGCAGAATCTCTTCCTTTGCGACACCTTCGATCGTTGAGGTCGCCGACAGCACCTTGATCGTCTTCTGCGCGACCATCTCGACGTTGTCGTTCTGTGCCTGAATCTCGACGGCGCCTTTCCCGGCAAAAAGCTTCATGCCCGCATTCTGCGCAAACAGGCTGAGCTTCTCCTTGACGCTCGCCACCAGCGATTTGCCGCTGACGAGATGCGTGCTCTGCCCGCTCACGACGTTGACTTGCCGGTCCGCAGCCAGGTGCGTGCTTTGCTGCGACGCCACCCCGATCCCCGCCGGACTCGCGAACAGCATCACCGGCTCCTTGAACGCATTCGCATTCCCCGTCCCGCCACCAGCCGTCCTGCCCCCGCCCGCGCTCGCACCCGCCACGCTATTCTGCGTCGCATCGGTGAATTGCTTCAGCGCATCGTGCCCGGTACCGAGACTCTCCGCCTGATGCATCTCGCTGACCTGCGACATCGACTCGATGAGCCCTTCCGCATTGACGAGCTGCTGCTTCGCTTCGCTGACATCGAGCGGCTGGCTGTTCGCCTGCTTCGGATGCGTCGTCACGTACAGGCCCTGCCCCGCACGCATCGCACCGTACGCATCCGTGCGCAGGTCGAAGCCGGAGCCGAGATACGCGCCGCGCGTATTCCCGTTCTGCTCGATCAGATAACCGAGATGAAGCAGCGAATTCGCGCTGCTGCTGAACAGGCGCGCGCGGTTCTGCCCGGTCGCGTCGTCGAGCACCATTTCGTTGTGCCCCGATCCCGCATACTCCTTGGAACGGAAGCCCGACAGGATCCCGTCGCTATGCCACTGCGGCTTAGCGGCGCCGTTGTACACGCGATGCATCACGATCGGTCGGTCGCAGTCGCCGCCGATGTAGCCGACCAGCACTTCCTCGCCGACCCGCGGAATATGCACGGCTCCGTACCCGCCGCCGGTATCCGACTGCACGACGCGCATCCAGCATGATGCCGTCTCGCGGCCTTCGCTCTGCCGGTCCCAGACGAACATGACCTTGATCCGGTTCAGCTCGTCCGTATAAACCTCTTCGCCCTTCGGCCCGACGACGATGGCTGTCTCGAGCTGCATCGCTGGCTTCCGATGCTCGAACGGGCTCCGATACGGCACGCTCGCGCGCTGCGCGTCGACCTCGACGAGATAGAACCCGGCCGAGCCGTCGTCACGCCCGACCTCGAACGCAGCTGCTTTCCCGTGACCGGCCTTCACCTGCGCCAGATCGTCCTGCAGGCTATGCGGGAAGCTCGCTTCGTGATCCGAGATAGGCAGATTGTTTTCGATGTAACGCGTGACGCCGATGGCCGCGAACTCGCGGTCGCTCGCCGAATCGCGGTCGTGCTCGGGATGATCGCTCAGCGTGAAGCGCCGGCCTGCGTCGATACCTCGCACACCGCCCACGCCGAAGAAGCGCTTCGCGCGCGACTCCCACTCCTCGAGGCGAATCTTCGACAGGTGTTCGCCGCGGTCCTGACCCGGATACGTGTACGCGCCGGTGTATTCGTAGATTTCCGCCTGGCCCGGCAGGTCGCCCTGGCCGGCCTTCGTCGGCAGCGACGTGCCATTCGGATTGCCCGCCGACGACGGCGACTTGTAGTCGAACGTGCGCGTCGTGTGCAGCGTGCTTTGCAGCGTCCGCGACGCGGCCCATTGCGTGAAACCGGCGGTTTCGGTGCCCGTGCCCGAACGGTCGAACGTGACGCCATTCGGCGACAGCGCATCGATCGCATGCAGGTCGTCGGTGATGACGAGCGTGTGCGCCTTCCCGTCTTCGTCGTGCCGCCAGAAACCGAACAGCCCTTCGTCCTCCATCAGACGGTGCACGAAGTTCCAGTCCGTTTCGCTCTGCCGGCAGTACGACCGCGACGGCAACGGCTTCGACAACGCGAACTGGTATCTGCCCCTGGCCTGCGGATGCATGTCGAACACGTCGGAGAGAATCGCGTCGACCGGCTGGTCCTGCCAGTACCGCATGTCGCTGCGGAACTTGAGGAAATGCATCCACGACGCGAAGCGCAACTGGTAACTCGACAGGCTGCCGTCGGCGCCGAGCCGCCGCGCCGTATGGATATAACCGTTGATCGGCAGATACGACTTGTCCGCCTGCTGGATCCACAGCGTGATCGGCTGCGCGATCAGCGTTTTGAGCTCGACGTCGCTCGCGGTGGACACGAGGTCGAGCACGACGCTGAAATCGCGGCCAAGCTCGGACCGCGTCACGGCGCGGCGCGGCACGAGCGCGTTATTCGGCAGCGACGGGATATCCGTCTTCAGCAGGCGGTCCTGCTGAATCAGGCCACCACGGATCGCCTGCGCCAGTTCGGTCACGTTCATGCGTCACCCTTCTTCTCGTTCATCGCGAACCTGCCGGGCCCGCGCTCTCAGGTCAAAACCCCATCGCTCAAGACTGCTCGTCGGGCCTCACGCCCAGCAGCTCGCGAATATGCGACAGCGACCCGTCGTCCTTCACGACGCTCTCGAGCCACTTGTGCAGCGGCATGTCGGCCCATTCGGCGGCCTTGTCCGCGAGATACGCAACCGGGCTGTGCGGCTCGGTCTGGCGGAAGTAACGCGCGACGGCACGCAGCTGGTCGACGGCCTGCGCGCGGTTCTGGATGCCGGCGATCATCTGCGTCACCGGCGGACGCGGAGCGGTCTGCGACTGCACGTGGGTCTCCTCGCTGTGGAACGTGTCGCCGAAGCTCGGCTCGATGCGCTCGGGCTGCGCCTGCGGCGCCGCTTGCGTGTGCGGCGCGCTACCCGTATAGCCCTGCTCGCGCGCAAAGCGCTCGGCGAGCCGGTACACGGTCTCGAACGCGTCGCGCGCCTGCCGGAAGCTCGGCGCCGAATCGCCCGCGCGTTCGACGAGCCGCTCCTCGAACGCATCGAGCGCGAATTCGAACGCCTTCAGGTTGGCGAGCAGCGTCGTGTAGAACGCGATCGGCGTCACGCGCCGCGACGCATCGACCTGCTCGACCGACGGCTTGCCGCGTGCGATGTCGTCCGCATGCTCGGGGTCGCGCCTCACGGCCTGCGCGACGTGCTGTGCGACTTCGCAGTCGAGCGTGGTGAACGCGTTCGACGCGCCCTCCGTCACCGGAATGCCGCGCAGCAGCTCGGCCGTGCGGCCGGACAGCCACGCGACGTTGCCGAGCCGGTATTCGACGTCGTCGCCTTCGGGCAGCGGATGCACGGTGTCCCAGTAGTCTCGGCACAGGCCTTCCAGCAGCGCATAACCTTCGGTGAGGCCGGTGATGCCGTCCTCGAGCGCGAGCGCCTCGGTCAGCCACACGGCGAGCCGCAGATCCTTGGTCCGCGTGCGCAGCAGCTCGCCCGCGTGATCGACGACGAAGCCCCAGTCGGCCTCCTTGATCTCGGTCACCCATTCGCCCTGGTCGAGCGTCGGATCGTCATAGCGCCGCGCGTCCTGGATCGCGTCGAATTCGTTCGAAAACAGCAGGTCGTCGCCGCTGGGCGACGCGTCGCTGATCGGCGTCAGCAGCTCGGGGAGATTGATCGGCATGGTTCAGTGAATCCGTTGATGCATGAGATGTCGCGCGTGGGGCTCATTCGACGGTGTACGCGAATTCGCCGGCCTCGTCCGCGCGCACCGCGATGCGCGCGATGGCCGCGCCGTCGGCGATCCGGCCGAGCACGTGGCCCGCGATCTCCGGCAGCAGCGTGCCGTTCAGGATATGGTCGACGTTGCGGGCGCCCGAATCGACCTCGGTGCAGCGCGCGAGCACCGCATCGACGAGCGACTCGTCCCACTCGAACGCGGCCTTGTGGTTCGCTTCGATGCGGCGGCGGATGCGTTCGAGCTTCAGCTCGATGATCTCGGCCAGCACGTCGTCGGAAATCGGGTAGTACGGCACCACCTTCATCCGGCCGAGGAACGCCGGCTTGAAGGTCTTGTACAGCTGCGGGCGCAGCGCCTCGGCGAGCGCGTCCGGATCGGGAAGCTCCTCGGCCGGCTTGTTCAGGCACGCCTGCATCACCGCCGCCGACCCGACGTTCGACGTCAGGATGATCAGCGTGTTGCGGAAGTCGATCTCGCGCCCTTCGGCGTCGTCCATCGTGCCCTTGTCGAACACCTGGAAGAACATCTCGAGCACGTCCGGGTGCGCCTTCTCGACCTCGTCGAGCAGCACGACGGAATACGGATTGCGGCGCACGGCCTCGGTCAGCACGCCGCCCTCGCCGTAGCCGACGTAGCCCGGCGGCGAACCCTTCAGACCCGACACGCTGTGCGCTTCCTGGTATTCGCTCATGTTGATCGTGACCATCTTGCGCTCGCCGCCGTACAGGATGTCGGCCAGCGCGAGCGCGGTCTCTGTCTTGCCGACGCCCGACGGCCCGACGAACATGAACACACCGCGCGGCTTGTTCGGATCCTCGAGGTTGGCGGTCGCGGTGCGCACGCGCTGCGCGATCGCGTCGAGCGCGTGGTCCTGCCCGATCACGCGCGCGGTGAGCAGCGGCTGCAGGTTCAGCACGGTGTCGATCTCGTCCTTCACCATCCGGCCGAGCGGAATGCCCGTCCATGCCGCGACGATCTCGGCAACCACGTGGCCGTCGACCTGCAGCGGCACCATCGGCTCGCCGCCCTGCAGCGCGTGCAGCGCCGCGACGCGCTCGGCGAGCTTGTCGCGGGTCGCCTGCACGTCGACCGGCTGGCCGTCCTCCGACGGGCCGCGTGCCTTGTCGAGCGCTTCGCGCAACTCGGTGATCTCGGCGACGATCGCGCGCTCGGCTTCATAGCGCGCTTCGTCCTCGGTCAATTGCGCGAGCGCCGTGTCGCGTGCGCCGCGCAGGTCGCCGAGCCGCTCGTCGTGCGACGCGCCGCCGGCCGCTTCACGTTCCAGCGACGCGATTTCCGCGTCGATCCGCTCGATGCGCTTCTTCGTATCGTCGATCGCGGCCGGCGTTGCGCTGTGCGCGAGCGCGACCTTCGCGCATGCGGTGTCGAGCACGCTGATCGCCTTGTCCGGCAGCTGGCGGCCGCTGATGTAGCGATGCGACAGGCGCACGGCCTCGGTGATCGCGTCGTCGAGGATCCGCACGTTGAAGTGCTTCTCCATCAGCCCGGACATCCCGCGCAGCATCGCGGCCGCGAGCGGCTCGCTCGGCTCCTCGACCTTCACGACCTGGAAGCGCCGCGCGAGCGCCGCATCCTTCTCGAAGTACTTCTTGTATTCGCTCCAGGTCGTCGCGGCGATCGTGCGCAGCTCGCCGCGCGCGAGCGCCGGCTTCAGCAGGTTCGCCGCGTCGTTCTGGCCCGCCTGGCCGCCCGCGCCGATGATCGTGTGTGCCTCGTCGATGAACAGGATGATCGGGTGCGCGCTCTTCTTCACCTCGTCGATCACGCTCTTCAGCCGGTTCTCGAACTCGCCCTTCACGCTCGCGCCGGCCTGCAGCAGGCCCATGTCGAGCACGTGCAGCGCGACGCCGCGCAACGGCGGCGGTACGTCGTCGGCGGCGATCCGCAGCGCGAGCCCTTCGACGACGGCGGTTTTGCCGACGCCGGCCTCGCCGGTCATGATCGGGTTGTTCTGGCGGCGGCGCATCAGGATGTCGATCGCCTGGCGGATCTCGGCTTCGCGGCCGATCACCGGGTCGATCTTGCCGTCGCGCGCGCGCTGCGTGAGGTTGGTCGTGTACGTGTCGAGCGCGGGCGTCTTCGACGGGCCGGCCGCGGGCGCGGCGCCGTCGGCGGCCGGCGCGACGTCGCTGCCTTCCGCATCCGCCTGGCGCGGCTCGGCCTCGCTCGACCCGGCCATGATCTCGTCGAACTTGTGCTTCAGGTCCGTCACGTTCATTTCCGCGAACCGCGACGACATGCGCTGCGCGAACTGCGCGAGATCGGGCGCGGTCAGCAGCGCGAGCAGCAGGTGCCCCGAGCGGATGCGGCCGAGCTGCGAATCGAGCGACGCAATCAGCCATGCCTGCTCGAACAGCGCGATCAGGTGCACGGAGAACACCGGCGTGCGCGTGTTGCCCGTCTTCAGGCGCGTGAGTTCGCGCTCGAGATCGGCACGCAGCGCATGCGGATCGACACGGCTTGCGCGCAGCGCGAGCGGCAGGTCGCCCGTCGCTTCGTCGAGCAGCGCGAGGAACAGATGCTCCAGATCGACCTCGTAGTGGCCGCGCGCCAGGCACGCGCTCGCCGCGCGCTCGGTTGCGTGCCGGCACAGCGGATTCAGTTTCGTGATCAGGGTCTTCAGAGGCGTGCTCATGGCGTCGATCTCAGGTTCGATTGCGTGTTGTTGTCGTTCGGAATCAGTGAATCACGTGCAGTTCGTAGCGGGCGTCCGAGCGGTCGTCGACCGCGTCGCGCGTGCAGAGGAACGCGTCCCAGCCGAGCCGCGAGCCGGCGCCGAGCACGCTCGCGCCGACCTCGGTGCGCTTCAGCACGAGCTTCACCTCGTATTCGAGCGTGACGCCGGCGAGCAGCGTGAGCATCCGCTCGAGCGCGACGGCCTGCGGGCCGCCGGGCAGGAATGCCTCGTAGTCGCGCTTGGACAGCGGACCGACGACGATCCGCGCGCGCATGTCGCGCTGCCATACGCGTTCGCCGACGAGCGCCGTCGCGCCGAGCACCGCGTTGACTTCGCCGAGCACGCTCAGTTGGTCGGTCGGCACGTCGTACCACTTGCCGACGAACTGGTCGATCTTCACCGGCACGCGGAAATAATCGGACAGCGTGCGCTGCAGGTACGCGGCCGACATCGGCCGGTGCCGCGCGGCGAGCGCATAGCCGGCAACGGCCTCGTCGAGCACGCCGCCCGCGCCGGCCGCGAGGCTGTCGCGCACCTCGTCGCTCGGCACGCCGGCGATCGCGAGCAGCAGCGGCAGGTAGCGCTCGTCGCGATCGAGTTCGTAATGAAACGGCAGCCGGTATTTCTTCCACGCCGCGTAGAACAGCGCGGTCGCGCGGTTCGAGAACACGTCGAAGAACGCGCGCGCCGCGTGGTCGCGCTTCAGGTGCTCGCGCGCGACGATCTGCTCGGTGTAGTGCAGCGGCAGCGCGCCTTGCCCGCCCAGCAGCCCGAAGAACGCGGGCGTCAGCTCGACGTGGCCGAGCTCGCCGGCCGCGAGCGCGGCGCCGCGCTGCTCGCCCGAGTCGAGCAGCGTGCCGTCGTCGTCAAACGAGCGCGCGCCCTCGATCTCGCTCGGCGGAAAACCGAGCGACAGCGTGTTGCGGAATTCGATGCGCTGCGCGACGACGTCGCCCTGCCGCCATGCGCCGGGGGCATCCGACGCCTGCCGCGCGAACAGCCCTTCGAGCACGCGCACCGCCTGGAAGAACTCGAAGCGGTGCGGCTCGTCGAGCAGCGCGTCGACTACGCCAGGATCGATTCGCCGGTCCGGGGCTTGCATCGGATGATCTCCTCGCCGGTGCGCTTCGACACGACGACTAGTTGAACGAAACTGTTGAGGTGGACGTAAAGCCCGAAGAAGCTGTCGAGCACGCGCACGAACGATGCGAGGCTCGCGCCGACGAAGTGCTCCTCGTCGATCGTCAGGCGGATCTCGATGCCGCGCACGAAGGTCGCGAACGGCTTGCCGGGCAGCCACTGCACGGCGCCGCGCTGCTCGACGCCGGCCAGGCCGTCGATCTGGCGCATCGACACTGCCGTGCGCCGCAGGTCGTACAGCGTCAGCATTTCCTTGAGCGGCGCGAGGCCGTGCGCGACCAGCGACACGTGGTTCAGCGCCAGATGCGACACGAGCCGCCAGTGTGCGGCGCGACCGCGCTCGAAGCGCACGCTCTGCGTCGGGCGCCTCAGCAGCGAGATGCCGCTCGTCTGCGCGCCGCCTTCCTGGAACAGGTCGCCGCCTTCGAGCCCGAACGCGAGCATCGACGGCAGGTCGCGGTTCGTGCAGGTGAGGTCGAGGCTCAGCGTGTCGGTTTGCGGCGACGTCGGCTCGAAGTCGATGTCGACGATCGAGATCTCGGTTTCATAGCCGGGGCTTTTTTGCGCGACCCAGTCGTTGCGGCGCGCGAACCAGTAATGGCCGATCCGCGCCGATTCGCCGTGATGCAGCGAATAGAACGGCCGAAACTCGATCACCGATTCTTCATGCGCCTGCTGCCTGACGAGCTTCACCGAATCGATCGAGTACACCTCGTACGCGAACGCGCGCCTCGCCTCGGCGATCACCGGATACGACACCGCGCGGTGCGTGATGCGGATCGGCTCGCCGTGCTGGCGGAACAGGTTGACGATCGGCGTGCAGAACAGCCGGAAATGGCTGGCCGTCAGCAGCTCGAGCAACCGCGCGACGTGCGAATCGCTGCGCACGTCCTGCAGCACGAGATGCAGCGTCGCGCGCTGGCAGCGGCCCGACGCGCGCGCGATCGCCGCGAGGTCGAAGTCGACGAAGTCGAACTTGTCGGGGAACGCGAAATATTCGGTGAGCAGGCGATACGCGGGATGCGATTTCGCCGGATAGTCGATCAGCGCGTCGTCTTCGTCGAAGCCGGCCTGCGCGATCGGCAGCTTGCGCAGCGCGGTCCAGCGGCCGTTGCGCTCGGGCTCGACATACGCGCCGAGCACGTTGACGAACAGGCAGTCGGTCAGCGCGGCGACGAACGACTGCTCGCCATGCAGGTGCGCACGCAGCGTCGGCACCTTCAGGGCGCCGAGATCGAGCTGCGCCGCGAGCGATTCGAACGTGATCGAGATCACGCCCGTCGCGTTGGACGGCAGCACCGTCGCGCTCGGCGCGAGCGCGACCGGCACGTAGCGCGCCTCCGAGATGCGGATCGGCGCGAGCGTCACGTCGTAGGCGGTGCGGAAGCGGCACTGCACGCCGCGGATCGGGCGACTCTTCAGTTCGGTGCCGCGATCGATCACGACCGGTTCGGTCTGCTGGCCAGGCGAAGCCGGCGTGAACTGCGCGATCGAGCACGACGGGAACGGCCGCAGGTAGTGCGGATACAGCACTTCCAGCAGCGCTTCGGTGAATTCCGGGTAGTCGTCGTCGAGCTTCTTGTTGATTCGCGCGCCGAGCAACGCGAACGACTCGATCATCCGCTCGACGTGCGGGTCCTCGCAGTGCTCGCCGGACAACGCGAGCCGCGCGGCGATCTTCGGATAACGTTCCGCGAAATCTCGCGAATAGCGCCGCAAAAACGATAATTCGCGCTCGTAGTACGGCAGCAATTCTTCCATCGACGACCCCGAACCTCAATATTTCCTGCCGGACCCTGAACCATCACCGGGCGGTCCGGCCCGCTCGGCGGCTTGATTTACAGCATTCTGGCCGCGCGCGTGCGCGTGACCGAGTACTGCAGCGTCGACGGCTGCAGCATCGCGTCGAAACTCACCGGCTCCTCGGCCGGATGCACGACAAGCAGCGCCTGGATCGCGAAGTACAGCGCATTGGTCGACTGCTCGTTCAGCTCGAACGTCACCTGCACCTGCTGCAGCCGCGGCTCGTGGCGCGCGATGGCCTGCTGGATCGACTTGCAGATGAACGCGCGGTCGTAGTGGCTCGCGAGGCTCAGCCCCGCGAAATCGTTCAGCCCGTAGGTCAGCACCGATTTCTGGCATTCCGGCAGCGCGGCCAGCTCGATCTCGGTGTGCGCGATACGGGTGTTGAGGATCGCCTCGACGTCGCGGGCGACCGTGTTCTTGAGCTCGTCCAGCGACAATTGCCGCATCGCGGCCGAGGCCGGCAGATGCGGTTCGTCGTCGAACAGCTTGTCGAGAAAACTGGGTTCGAATCGTTTCATCGGCCGGCGTGCACAGCGAAAACGGCAACGGGACGCCGCGCGCCCCGTTGCCGCAACCGACCTTAGACCGCGTAGGTCTTGTCGTTCTTCGTCAGGCTCCAGGCGCCCTGCGTGTTGCCGCCCTGGTTGCCGCCGATCTTCTGCTGGGTCTGCTTCCACTGCACGGCCGCGTACTTCAGCGAGAACGTCTCGAGCGGCAGACCTTCTTCGCGAACGCTCGGAGCGATGCTCGAGATGATCACGTACTTGAGCTTCACTTCCAGATACTGCACGCGCTTGCCTTCACCGTCCGCGCGCGAGAAATGGACCGTCACTTCATCGAACGTGGTGCCGCCCGATGCGTGCTGATACAGCAGCGGGCTCGACGAATCGATTTCCTTCGTGAAAATCATGTCGCCGTGCTCGCAGCGCGTCATCGTGTGACCGCCTGCGGTCGATGCCGTTGCCGAACGCGGCTGAACGATCGAGTGATCCCACGATTTCAGCTCGATCCAGCCCTGATGGTCTTTGTCCGCGGATTCGCCCTTCACCGCCGGACTACCAAACTGCAAGTGCATGTGTAACATGGCCCTTCGACTCCCCAAAGAGGTGGTTTTAACGTCCTACCCAGGCGGCCCGCCCGGGCGATTTACTCGCTTATGAATTTGCCGGTTTGGGCAGATCAGCGACAAGTCGCAGAGAAATCGAGAGTTCGTCGAGCTGAAAGTGCGGACGCAGGAACGCGACCGAACGATACGAGCCCGGCTTGCCCGGAATCTCCGACACTTGTATGGATGCCTCGCGCAGCGGGAATTGCGCCTTCTGTTCCTGCGACGCGTTGTCGTCGAGCAGGACGTACTGCGAAATCCACCGGTTGAGGAAAGTCTCCACGTTCTGCGCCGATGCGAAGCTGCCGATCTTGTCCCGCATCATCGCCTTCAGGTAATGCGCGACGCGCGATACCGAGAAGATGTACTGAAGCTGGGCGGACAGGACGGCGTTCGCATTCGCGCTGTCGGTGCTGTATTTTTTCGGTTTCTGCACCGATTGCGCGGCGAAAAACGCAGCGTAATCCGAGTTCTTGCAATGCACGAGCGGGATGAAGCCGAGGTCGCTCAGCTCCTTCTCGCGGCGATCGGTGATCGCGATTTCGGTCGGGCACTTCAGTGCGACTTCACCGTCGTCGGTCTTGAACGTGTGCGTCGGCAGGTCCTCGACGAGGCCACCGCCTTCGACGCCGCGGATCGCGGCGCACCAGCCGAAGTCATCGAACGCGGCCGTCAGGCGTGCCGCGAAGGCCCACGCCGCGTTGCACCACAGGTACTTGTCGTGCTCGGTGCCGTCGACGTCCTCGACGAAGTTGAAGTTCTCCGCGGTCTGACCGTCCTTCGGATTGAACGGCAGGCGGCCGAGGAAGCGCGGCAGCGTCAGGCCGACGTAGCGCGAATCTTCGGCGTCGCGGAACGATTTCCACTTCGCGTATTCGACCGTGTCGAACACCTTGCCGAGGTCGCGCGGCTTGCCGAGGTCGGAGAACGACTCGAGGCCGAGCAGCTCCGGCGACGCCGACGCGATGAACGGCGCGTGCGCGGCCGCCGCGACGTGCGACATCTGCTCGATGAAGTACATGTCTTCCGGCTGGCGCGAGATCTCGTAATCGCCGATCAGCGCGCCGAACGGCGAGCCGCCGAACGTGCCGAACTCTTCCTCGTAGACCTTCTTGAACAGCGCGCTCTGGTCGAACTCGCTCGCACCCTTGAAGTCGCGCACGAGGTCGCGCTTCGGCGCGTGCAGCGCCTTGATCTTGATCGTCTGGCCCGTATTGCTTTCCTTGACCAGGTAGTCCATCCCGCGCCACGTGCTTTCCAGGCGCTGGAATTCCGGCGCGTGCATCACGGCGGACAGCTGCGTGGAGATCAGGCGGTCGAGTTCCGCGACGCGCGCATCGATCGTCGCCGACAGGTTGTCCGACACGATCACCGTGCCGTCGAGCACCTGGTGCACGAGTTCGCCGATCAGGTCCTTCGCACGCGCATGCTCGGAATCGGATTTCGCGACCTTGCTCTTCTCGACGATATCGTCGAGCAGCGAAGTCCCGGCGGCGTATTCCGCGCCGCTCGCTTGGGCCGCAGCCGTTTGCTGGTTCATCTCAACACTCCGTCGTCATTCGCCGTCTTTGTCGCCGCCGGTGCCCTTCGCGAGCTCCTGCAGCTGCTGCGTGTTCTTCAGCACCTCGGACAGCAGATCCTCGAGCTTGTCGTTGCCGGCGAGCTTGTTGCGCAGGTCGGCGAGCTTCGAGCGCGCCTCGAGCAGGCGGCGCAGCGGCTCGACCTGTTCGACGACTTCGTCCGGGCTGAAATCCGACAGCGAACGAAACTTCAGGTCGACCGCGAACTTGCCGCCTTCCGGGCTCAGGCGGTTTTCCACCTGGAACGCGGCGCGCGGCTCGATCGCCTTCATCACGTCGTCGAAGTTGTCACGGTCGATGTTGACGAACTTGCGGTCGCGCAGCTTCGGCTGCTCGACTTCCGACTGGCCCGCCAGATCGCCGACGACCCCGACGACGAACGGCAGTTCCTTCACCTCGATCGCGTCGCCCTTCTCGACCTCGTAGGTCAGCTGGACGCGCGGCGGCCGTATTTTCTGCAAGCTTTTCTGAATGCTTTCTTTCTTGGCCATCTCGACGGCTCCCAGGTTAGTTGTGGTTATCGCGTCAGTTGCGGTCAGTTGCGCAGTGCGCTGAACGGATCGGCGCCGCCCTTTTGCGGTGCGGCCGGCGGCGTCGGCGCGGTGGTTGCTGCTGCGGCTGCCTCGGCGGCCGGCGCCGCGCCGGCCTTCGGACGGTGAATCACGCGGCGCGTCGTACGCGTCTTCGTGGTCCGCTGCTCCGGCGGGAACAGCGCCGATTCGCCGAGCGTGTCGCGCAGTTGCTTCGCGAGCGCCTGCGCGTCCGACTTCGCATCGCCCGCGAGCGATGCATCCTGGCGCAGCTCGCCGAGCGACTGCGTCGCGATCCGCAGCCCCGCGACGGCGAGCACGCTCTTCGCCTGACGGTCGGTCGCGTCGCGCTGCAGTGCCTCCTGCGCGGCGACGATCGCCTGGCCATAGTGGTTCTGGGCAAACTGGATCTGCGCGATGCGCGACCACGGTTCCTCGCGCGTCGGATCCGATTTCGCGAGCTGCTGGTACAGGCCGAGCGCCTTGTCCTGGTCCCCCGACTTCGCAACGGCGTCCGCATCGGCAAGCGACTTGTTGAACACCTCGGCAGTCGGCGGCGCAGGCGGCTGGTTCGCACAACCGGCGATCACGCCGCAGGCCAGCACTACCCCAGACAATTTTGCGAAGAGACGGTCTTTCATCGTTATATCCACCGGCGCGTGAGTATTAAAATCGTTGAGAATCTGGTTCTTTTGCTTTGCAAGAAGCGCGCGGGTATAGTACCGATCAATTTTTCATAATTCAATCGCTGCGTGCAGAGTAATTCCTTTTAAAACCGTGCGCTACCCCCTCGAAACGTCTTCGGCAACGGCCCGGCGGCGGCTTTTCCATCGACGGGAATGTGCAAGTTTTACTTGATCGACAACGCTGCGCGCGGGCACCGGAAAAAAATTCCGGAACCGCAATGCGCCGCACGTGTGCTTAATAGTTGAACGGCAGATTAGCCGGCATTCGCGGTGAACGCGGAAATGCCCGGTAGTTTTGACAGGGGAGTTAAAGGCGGCACGCCGGAAACACGATGAGATCGTCCATGATTCGCTATGCGCTGCCGCTGATCGCCTGCGCGCTCCTGGCCGGATGCGCGGCCGCCCCGCTGCTCGGCTCCGCCGCGAGCGCCGTGATGCAGGCCGCCGGCATCGGCAAGCCCGAACTGCCGGATGCCCAGAAGCCGCCGCGCAACATCGGGCTCACGCTCGCCGCCGCGCCCAACCTCAACGCCGCGAACGATCGCAAGCCGCTCGCATTAGTAGTAAGGCTCTACGCGTTGAAGGATCCGACTTCGTTCCAGCAGGCGCCGTTCGACGCATTCACCGATCCGACCAAGGAAAAGGCCGCACTGGGCACCGATCTGCTAAACGTGCGTGAAATCACGCTGATTCCGGGCCAGCGCTATACGGCAACCGAAAAAGTGTCGCGCGAAGCGCAGGCATTCGGCATCGTCGCACTGTTCCGCGATCCCGCCATCCAGCGCTGGAAACTGACGTTCGACCCGGCGAAGTCGGAGAAATCCGGCATAATCATCGGCCTGCATAATTGCGCGATGACGGTCACCGACGGCTCCGTCATCGCACCGCAACAGGGTGCGCCTTCACAACCGCTGAATTTGCTTTCGTCGGTCACCTGCGGTTAAGCATGACGCACGAATGTCAATTAACAAGAGTTAACAAATTGGCGATTTAATTCGGGCACGAACAAATCGATTACATCGCAACGCGACATTAACCGGATTTGACATGAGTTATTCGGCCAAGGTGCTTTGGGGGGAAGGGCTGTTCCTCCGGCCCCAACATTTTCAGCGGCAGGACGCCTACCACGAGGCGCGCCTGTTCGAATCCATCCAGGCGATCCAGCCGTACAACTGGGGCGTGCGCTCGGTGCGCATCGACCGCGATGCGCTCGGCAGCAACGTGCTGCGCGTGGCCGAGCTTGCGCTCGTGTTCCCGGACGGCGCGCTGTATGCCGCGCCGCAAGCCGACGACCTGCCGCCGCCGATCGCGCTGGACACGCTGCCCGACGGCATCAACGAATTCGTGTTCTACCTCGCGCTGCACCCGCTGCGCGAGAACGGCACCAACTACAGCGACGATCCGGCCGCCGGCTTCATGACGCGTTTCGTCAGCGAGCAGACGAGCGTTGCCGACAACTTCACCGACGCCGCCGAAGCCGACATCACGTTCCTCAAGACGCAGGTCAAGCTGATCGCGCACAGCGAGCCGCGCGACCAGCTGCTGTCGGTGCCGCTCGTGCGCGTGCGCCGCACCGCGACGTCCGGCTTCGAGATCGACGACAGCTTCGTGCCGCCGTGCCTCGCGATCGACGCTTCGCCGATCCTGCACCAGCGGCTGCGCCAGCTCGTCGACGCGCTGCAGGCGAAGGTGAACGCGCTGTACGGTTTTCACCGCGAGCCGTCGAAGAACATCATCGAATTCCGGTCGGGCGACATCGCGTCGTTCTGGCTGCTGCACACCGCAAACGCCGCGTTCGCGACGCTCGCGCACCTGCACCAGCATGCGGCGCTGCATCCGGAGCGGCTGTTCCAGGAGCTGCTGCGCCTCGCGGGCCAGCTGATGACGTTTTCGAAGGGCTACACGCTTGCCGACCTGCCCGTGTATCGCCATGACGATCCGGGGCCGAGCTTCGCGCGCCTCGACCTGATGCTGCGCGAATTGCTCGACACCGTGATCTCGACGCGCTACTTTGCGATCACGCTCGACGAGGTGCGTCCGTCGTTCCACCTCGGCCGCCTCGATTCGGGCAAGATCGACGACAAGACCGAGTTCTACCTGGCCGTGTCCGCGGACATGCCCAACGTCGAGCTCATCGACGCGGTGCCGGCCCGCTTCAAGGTCGGCGCGCCGGATGACGTCGACAAGCTCGTGCTGTCGGCCATGCCCGGCGTGCGGCTGTCGTACATGCCGCAAGTGCCGCCCGCGATTCCGGTGCGGCCCGGTGCATGCTATTTCCAGCTCGATTCGCGCGGCGCGCTGTACGAGCGCATGCTGCAGGCCCAGTCCGCGATGATCTACGCGCCGACTGGCATCAATGACCTGAAATTCGAACTGATCGCGGTCACATCATGAGCTACGCGCCCTCCCTGTTCGGCGACAACACGCCGGCTCCGCTGCATACCCCGGCGTCGACCGACGCCGCGTTCCAGGCCCGTTCGCTGCTCGATCTGCTGTACGACGGGTTTTTCATGCTGTTCCTGCTCAAGAACGGTCGCGAGCCGGATAGCGCGAGCGAATTCAGTACGAAGATCCAGGAGTTTCTGTCGGATTTCGAGCGCGGCGCGAAGAAGCTCAACATTCCGGCCGAGGACGTGTATGGCGCGAAGTTCGCGTATTGCGCGGCGGTCGATGAAATGGTGTTGTCGTCGCAATTTAAGATCCGCACCGACTGGGAGCGCCGGCCGCTGCAGCTCGTGCTGTTCGGCGAGCAGCTCGCGGGGGAGAAATTCTTTCAGTATCTCGAGGAATGTCGGGCGCAGGGCGCGGCGCGGTTGCAGTCGCTCGAGGTGTTTCACATGTGCCTGCTGCTCGGGTTCCAGGGCAAGTATCTGCTCGAAGGGCCGGAGAAGCTCGCTTACCTCACCGCGCGGCTGGGGGACGAGATCGCGCATATGAAGGGCAAGCGCGCCGCGTTCGCTCCGCATTGGCCGCTGCCGGATCAGATCGCGCATCGGTTGAAGCGCGAGGTGCCGGTCTGGGCGATCGGCGCGGTGTTCGCGCTCGTGGCCCTGCTCGGGTATCTCGGGCTCAATACCTATCTGAAGGACAAGACGCTGCAGGCGTTGGCGCCTTATTCGCAAGTCATCAAGGTGGGCCCGGAGTCGGCGAATTTGACGATTTCGTTGCCTTGAGGGGCGTTGAGTCGTCGTTTTAACGCGGCTGCTGCTTCGTGGAAAAGGACCGCCCGGCGGTCCTTTTTTACTGTGGCGTGCGGGATGCGCCGTCAGAGCAGAATGAATTCGTCGTTGTCGACGTAGAACACGAACGCGTCGAACAATTGCGCGACGCTCGGTTCGTCGACCTGATCATGCGCGTTGATCACGATGTCCTCGATCGTCGCGCTGTTCAGCGTGACGCGCCAGCCGGGCGGGGTTGCAGCATCCGATACTGCGCCGTCTTTCGCGTCTTCGAAGAAGACACCGCTCGTGTCGGGCGTCCATGGCGTCGGTGGTAGGCAGAGCCGCCCGGTGAAGTCACCGGGATGTTCGAGAACGTGTTTCAACGACACTTCGGTCGCGGTGATAGTCGACATGGGGTAAGGCGGTGGTAACTAAGGGAAATGTAACGGGCTGGTGGACGCACATGCGTTGTAGCGCCCGCGTCAGCGAGCCGCGATTGTGCCAAATAGCGGATGCATAAGGTTGGCCGGCGGCTATCTTCGCCACATCTTCGACTCATCACCAGGATACCGGGAAGGCGCGGGCCAAGCATGGCGCGCGGCCGCCGCCGGCCGGCACCTAGCCATGCTCGACAATACGATACTCGTCGGGCTTCACCCACGATACCGAACGATAAGGCGCCGTGACTGCTCCGTTTTCCCGGTAATGCTCGACGAGCTCCTGCGCACTCCAGTCTCGTCCGGCCGAAAAGAGTGCGTTGAGCTCCATCAGCATTCTCACGAGATGCTGGCGGTCCGCATCGTCGGAAATCGGCCGTATCCATTGATCCCCCTGTTTATGGAATCCAGCGGTCTGCAACTTCGAGACGTGCGCAGGCACATCCGAAAGGACAACGCACCTGTTGCTCGCAATATCGATCACGACGGTTTCATTCTTCGGGATCAGCATCATTTTCTAACCTTCACGTTCACGAGCGTCTTCACGTAGTCATTGTCTGTTGCGTTTGCGCCGCATTGGCCGCTGCCGGATCAGATCGCGCACCGGTTGAAACGCGACGTGCCGGTTTGAGCGATCGGGGTGGTGTTCGCGCTCGTGGCCCTGCTCGGGTGTCTCGGGCTCAATACTTGTCTCAAGGACAAGACTCTGCAGGCGTTGGCGCCTTATTCGCAGGTCATCAAGGTCGGGCCGGAGTCGGCGAATTTGACGATTTCGTTGCCTTAAAGGGCGTTGCCTCGTCGTTCGAACTCTGTTGCTGCCTCATGGAAGAAGGACCGCCCAGTGCACTATCCCGAAAACGGGACGGTCTTTGCGGTGCCTCGCTCCACATAGTACCCGTGCCGGTTAAAGTGCAGCCCAACTCAAATACGAAACATCTTCCGAAGCCGCATCAAGAAAGCAGCGCAAGCGGCTGCCTCCGAGTCGAATGCCTGCTGCTCAGTACGTTGTCCGCGCTCACTGTAGTACACGTACCAGTGCCCATAATTTTCCGCAAGACATAAAGCCTCATCCTTTTCACCTCCAAGGCAGTAGCTATCTCGTGGTGCACCTACCGCATCAAGCGCATTCTGTAGATCTTGCTTATTCATCCATCTCCTAAGGTGACTAGACTCCACCAAGTCTCCAACCGATTTAGGTAGCTTGTACTGCGTACCGAAGCCCAGCTCACCGGACCATGGTGCAATTTTCCCCGCTACTACATTCTCAATCGGCTTTGCCACCTCATACATGTTGCAAGGCTCTTCATTCGATCCGGGCGGAAGCGTTCGTGCAATCGCCCTGCCCGCAAAAAATGCGGACGGGGCTCCCCGGCAGTCATTGCTCACTTAGAATTTCTTTGGAGCGAGCTCGATTGCATCGTCTACTAGGCCGTCAAAATTCGGGCAACGCCCTCAAGCTCGCCAACAGAAAAATCGCTCACTGCCTCAAGAGAAACCCCGTAATCCAAGTCAAACTTCACATTGAAGTCTTTACCTTTATACTTGCAGCGCAAAATATCGGCCTCCGGTATATGGACGACTTTTTCGAGGGAAATTCCATCCTTTCCCGCGAGCAATTCACTGCAAACACGCTCGAAATCCAGAGCATCCAAATCCTTCGAATTAAATTCCCGCATCGCTAAGCACCTTATTACAGTCAAGATCCCCAATCGTCATCTTGTCAACACCGGGTCTCGATCGCTTGGACGATCCAATGATGTAGTTGTACACGTCATCGCCTTGATAGCCTTTACCGTTTGCCTTGGCAACCGTTTCCTTCCAGGTGAGCATAGGCTCCGCCTTGCCAGTCGGCGAATTGATCCCCGTATAAAGAGCAGTAGCAGCATCGCGGTCGGCCATCAAAAGTCTAGCTCGAATACGTGCTTGATTACGCAACTTATGCGCAAGTCGCGCCCTTTCCTTCAAATTTTTACAGCTGCACAATTGCTGATCGATCCTGCTTTCTTCGCGCTTATACCAACAGCGAGTCTGAACGTCACTCAGCGATCCGCCTTTCGGATCTGTTTCCCTGAGCTTTACCAACCCCAGAGCATCCGTCCACTCGACAGGATTTGGCGCATACTGAAAATTATTTGATCCACCGTGCAACTTTATCGGATCCTGGCTAGTAAATCTGCCAGCTCTCGGGTCGTAATACCGATACCGGTTATAGTGCAGCCCCGTCTCCTCATCGACCTGCTGCCCCTGAAACCGCAACGGATTCCTGGCAACGATCCCCGCCGCCTTCGACACCCGCGCGATCACCTCCCGCGCTTCGCCCCACGCCTTGTACGACGCCTCCCACACGACATCGCCATCGTCGTCCGTCAGCAACTGCGGCGTACCGATCTGATCGCAGTGGTAATAGAACACCGCCGCATCACCCCGTCGCTCCGGCAGCTTCTGCAGCGGATCTTCCTCCGGCACATAGCGGTCGGTACTCTTCGACCCCGGCGTCGCGATTCCCTCGACCGGCTCCGCCACATACTGCGCCAGCGGCACGAATGTCCCCGGCTCGTACAGATAGTGCGTGCCGCACTCGCCATCACTCTCGTACGCCAGCGTGTCACCGTCCCACCCGAACACCGTCCGCTCGCCGTTCAACTCCTTCGCAATACGCCGGCCGAATCGAGTAATTTCGACGAAACCGGTCATATCCGCGTGCGGCTGCTGGATCATTTCGGAAGCTGGCTCCATCGTCAATCAACCCGTGAAGTTGCTTGTAATACCTTTGATGCGTCGCGGCGGACAGCTCCACGATTGGTCCCGGTTCGTCACCAAGCACATGATGCAGATTTACCTGATTGCCATCGGGCCCGAAAGGCGCATAGCCCGCTTTCATCAAGTCCACATTCGTCGCACCGTTGTTGATCATACCCTTCAGCTTATCGAAGCTAGGCGAATTGAGTGCCTTCTGATTGATGCTCATTTGAATGATGGGAGTGGTCGCGTCAATCAAGGAGTCGTCTTGATTGACCTTGCGGCCAAGAACGCTATTAGGGCAACGCGCCAAGCCGAGGGGATCAACCCATCCAGTTGGATTGGGCGCGTACTAATAAACGTTGATACCGCCCGCGAGCCCGATCGGGTCTTTCGAGAGGAAGCGCCCGGTGCTGGGATCGGAATACCGATGCCAGTTATTGTGTAAGCCCGTATCTCACGCAACGGAATTGCCCGTGCTAATTGAGCCGCAATGGTACCGTCGCTAGTGACGCACACTCTTCCGTTCGCATGCTGTCTATTCCCGCGTGCTGTAGGCATGCATCCTCATAGGCAACGTGCTCGCCATCGCATTGTGAAGCCAAGAAGGCGTCGATTCTCTGAAATTCGACATCAGCAGCAATGTCAACTGCAAAGAGCGATAACCCGTCGGTTACTGAGCATTGTGCTCCAAGTTGCGTGAGGTTTTGGACAATTGCCTTTCTGGTTACATCATCCTCCGCAAATACCCGGAGGGTCGAGTGCCCCCCCCGAGCAACTACTCCAGCGGCAACAAGTTCGCCGTCAATCTCCTCGGTCACGACCGTATCACCTTTGCTCACCCCACATATGTAGTAAGGCACGTTGTCGATCACGTAGGAATTCTCGCCAAGAGCCCCCCCCCACAGTGATTCGAAGCCAACGGGCGGATATCCGTCAGCGTCAGTCTTCAGACGAAACACGATTTTTGCGAAGCCTGGCATGATGATCCTATTCGTTTCCGCAGGGGTTGCGCCCCAAACGGTTGAGTTGCTTGAAATTTTCCTTCAGCTTATTCGAGAAGCCACGATTGCACTTACGGCAGAGCAGTTGGGTGTTTTTTTCGTTGTTCGCCCCACCCAGCGAGTCGGGTTCGACGTGGTCGAACTGACGTTCGTTCGCCGGAGGTGTGACACCGCGTTGACTCTTTTGGCCAGGAATCACGTCGGTGCCACAGCACTCGCACTTTTCCGTTCCAAAGAAGTCTTTATTCTCCTGAGCAACCTTCTGTTTGACAGACGCCGGGATGCGCGCTAGCCCAAGCGGATCGATCCATCCCGTTGGCGCGGGTACGTATTGATAGACGTTGATGCCACCGGCGAGCCTGATCGGGTCTTTCGAGATGAACCGTCCACTGCTCGGATCGTAGTACCGATGCCGGTTATAGTACAACCCCGTTTCCGCATCAACCTGTTGCCCCTGAAACCGCAACGGATTCTTAGGCACGATCCCCGCCGCCTTCGACGCCCGCGCAATTACTTCCCGCGCTTCGCCCCAAGCCATGTACGACGCTTCCCACACAACATCACCGCCGCCGTCGGTCATCAATTGAGGCGTCCCGATCTGATCGCAGTGGTAATAGAACAGGGCAGCATCACCACGCCGCTCCGGCACCTGCTGCAGCGGGTCCTCCTCCGGCACATAGCGGTCGGTACTCTTCCACTCCGGCGTCACGATCCCATCGACCGGTTCCGCCACATACTGGGCCAGCGGCACGAACGTCCCCGGCTCGTAGAGATAGTGCGTGGCGCGCTCGCCGTCACTCTCGTACGCCAGCGTGTCACCATCCCACCCGAACACCGTCCGCTCGCCGTTCAACTCCTTCGCAATACGCCGACCGAACGCATCATAGAAATACCGCGCGCGACTCTGCCGCGACGTCTCGGCAACCCGCGCGGATAGCAATCGATTGAATTCATCCCACTCGTATTCCTGCTCACCCGCAGGCGTGCGCTTGCGCACGAGATTCCCGCGCGCGTCGTACTCGAAGTGCATCCCCGCATACGTCTTCAGCAAGTTACCGAGCACCTTCGGCACCTCAACCGGCAACGTGCTGTCCGGCCGCACCGGACTCGGACGCGGCGCGGGCGTCTCCGTAGTCCGCGCCGGATCGATGATGTTGCTCGCCGGATCGAACGCAAACCGTTCCTTCGCGATGGGACTGATCGCCTCGATCAGCCGTCCGACAGGATCGTATCGATAGTCGGTCCCGCCCTTGCGGCTGTCCTCGATTCGCGACAACTGCCCCGCCGCGTCATAGCGATACCGCCGCTCGGCGAGCGGCGCAGGTGACGTCGATCGCTGGATCGACTGCTGCAACACGCGTCCCGCCGGATCGTAGTGCGTGCGCTGCCCGACCTTGCTCGACAGCACGCGCACCGTCTCGCGATGAAGATCATCGCGCTCGAACTGCACGCGGTCCTCGCCGTCGAGCAGCATCCCGTGCACATGCCCCGAGCCATACAGCAACCAGTCGACGACATGCCCGTCCGGCCGAACGGTACGCCACCGGTTGCCGAGTTCATCGTATTCGTGATGCCATACGTAGCTGCGCCGGTCACCGAACAGATCGTAGGCGTGATGTTCACGCACGAGATTGCCAACCGGATCGAAGAAGAACTGCACGCGGCTGTATCGGTTCACCGCGTCGATCAACCTGCCGCTCGGATCGTAGGCAAACCGTTCCTCGCTTTCCCCGGCGACACGCTTCAGCAGACGGCCATTTGCATCGATTTCGACCGAAGTCAGGCAGCCCGCTTCATCGATCGAAACAAGACTGCCGCTGTCCGGATCGTACTGGTAACGCGTCGACTTGCCGTCGAAGCCGATTTCCTCGATCAGCCGACCTGCCGGATCGTAGTGGAACTGATACGTCGCAAAGTTCGCATCGGTCAGCGCGGACAAGCGGCCGAGACGGTCATAACGATACGCAACCGTCTGCCCGAGCACATCGGCGCGACTCGCAATGCGACCGACCGCATCGTAGGCATATCGCGTCGACCGATTGAGCTGATCCGTATGAGCGAGCAATCGCCCTTCGGCATCGTGTTGCACATGTTCGACACCGGCTGGCGAACGAATCGCCGTCAACCGGCCGTTCGGGCCATATGCATAAGCAACGACGCCACCGGACGCGTCCTTTTTCTCGATCACACGCCCTATATCGTCGTAGCGCCACGCCGTCTTCTTTCCGGAGCAGTCCGTGTAGCTGGTCAATTGCCCGGCGGAGTTGTATTCGAGTGCCTTCGATCCGCCTTTGGCATCGGTGATCTGTGTCGGCAGTCCCTTGTCGTTATAGCTGTACTTCGTAGCGTGCTGGAGCGGATCGATTTCCTCGACGAGATTGCCAGCATCATCGTACTTGCGCTGCCAGACATGCCCATTCGGATCGACGAGCCGGATCATCTGATCCTTGTCGTCATATGCCATTTCGACAATGCTGCCGTCAGCGCGCTCGTGCCACGTCCGGTTACCGCGCGTGTCGTAACGCATCTGCTCGACGCTGCCGTCCTGGAGAATATGCAACGTCAGATTGTTGTGCTCGTCGCGCCTGAACCACTCTTCGTTTCCATCCGGATAGGCGATCCGATAAACGTAGCCCTTGATGTTGAAGTAATAACGCGTCGTCTGACCGAGCGCATCGGTCACGTAGGTCAATCGAATGTTCGGGTGCCACGCAAGACGGATATCGAGACTGCCATCGTCCGCGTACTCACGCACGCATTTCGCATTCGCGTTGTCGTCAGCGTCCGCGCCGTCCCATTCAAGCGACATCCCGCGGCCGGTGCGATCGGTATAACGCGTCACGAGATGTCGGTCGTACTGGTAGTTCCACGCGTTGCCGTGCCGATCGGTTGCACGGATGAGATCGGCCGCTTCGTCATAGGCGTAACTTGCGAGCGTGCGGCGCTTGCCATCCTCGATCACCTGCTCGATCAGGACGATCCGACCTTGCTTGTCGTGCTCGAACGAGAGCACGTTGCCATTCGCGTCAATCAGGCGCGCCACGCGGTCGCGCGCATCGTAGTCGAGCGTGATCGTGTTGCCCGCGTGATCTTTCTGCATCGCGAGCCGGAACGCGTCGCCACGCCGCTCGTATACGTGCAACTCGTCATGACCGTACGCGATCGTCACCCACGTATCGTCTAGTCGCGACAGCGTCAGGTTTTCCGAGAGATCGTCATGCACGCTTCCGGCTGCCAGCGCGCGATATTCAATGCTGCGTCCGCTGGCATCACGGTAGAACCATGTATCGCCTTCGACATCGATGCGCGTCGTGTACGGCGTAATCCATCGCGCGCCAAGTTCTCCAGTGTCATATGCAGACAGGCGTGACCGATAAGTACGCGCCCAGACAAGCGGCAATGCGCCGGGCAGTTCAAAGTCCGTATGCGTGAACGTCTCATCGCCGAAAGCAAAATCGATCGATCCGGTCGACGCGCCAATCCCGCAACTTTTGCAGGGGCTCTGGCCAGCACCTTCCGGATGCACATGCTGTTCGGTCGCACCCACCGGCTCCTGCGGGCGGTCATGCTGTGCCCGTCCCTTGCCGCCGGGTGGCACGTCAGCGCTCTTTTCACGAAGCTTGCCGCCCGCACGCACCCTCGCCACGGCCTCGATCACTTGCGCGATCAGCCAAAGCATCTTGCCTTCTTCGCTGCCATTCAGATCGCGGATTGCCTTCGCGACTTTCGGTGCTTCGGTCTTCAGGAACGCGACGATATCGCGAAACGGTTGAAGCCACGAATCCGGCGCAAGCCTCGCAGCGGTCCCGACCGTCGCGTTCCCGGCTTCCTTCCCTAACGCGATCGAACCTTCGTAACCGTACTCGAACGCATCGACCACGATCATCGGGTTGTACCAGGATCGCTCGTCCATCTTCCGCGCGATCTGCTGCGTACGTCGTACGTTCGCACTGCTGTCGAAAATTTGCCCTTTGAGGGCAAGCTCCAATCCGCTGGCAATACCGACCATCAACTCCTGCGCCTTGGCCGCGCAGTCATTCAGCAAGTCGACCAGAACCTCCTGCAACGTCTTCAGGAAGTTCTCGATTTCCGTCGCGGCCGCGGCGTTGACGTGCGTAATGAGCACGTTGATGATCGCGGCCCCGAGATTGCCGCGCGACACCAGCAACTGATTGCGCACGAGCGCCAACAACGGTCGCGCCGACAGGCGAAACGATGCCAGCGGCGGCGGCACCGGAATGACCCCGATCAGGTTGATCGCGAGTCCAAGGTAATCGAGCAGATCGGCGTGACGCTTCTCGACGATCATCACGATGTCGCACACTGCATCGTAGAACGCCATCAGGTTGCCGATGATCGGCACCGCACTGGCGACGGTTTTGAGGTCCTCGAACGAAATGTGATTGCCGCTGATCTTGAGCAACCACTTATTGAAACGGTCGCCCCCCGCCGCCACGTCTTTCGGCGAAATATCGCTGAGCCAGGAAACAGCCTGTTCCTTCTCAGCGCCCGGTGGAAGTTGTTGTGCCATGTCGTTCTTCGTTCAATTCGTTTTTTTCAAGACGGCTGACATGCCGCCCTCTCAGGATTTCAGCGGTCCACCAAACCCGCTCGTCGGCAGCTTCATGCCCGTCGCGCCTGCGGCCGACGCCACGGTCGTGGCGCCCTTGCCCGCGATACTCGCGACGCCCGGCAATGCGCCTTGCAACGCCCCGGACGCCGCATTCGCCGCCGGCGCGGCCAGCGCGGCAAGGCCGCCCTGACGTGCGGCCTGCACCATCCCGGCCACCTGCTTCGCCGCACCGCTCAGGCTCGAGGCCGTCTGCAACGCCGACGCGACACCCGCGCCACCCAGCGCAGTCGCCGCAGCCGGCAATGCAGAACTGGCGAGGCCGCCAAGGGCAGCACCCGCGCCGCCGCCGCTCACCAGCCCCATTGCTGCTGTCGTCGCGGCCGGCGCCATCCCCTGCAGCTGGCTCGCGAGCTGCCCGCTAGCTGCCGCCTGCGCGGCCTCCGGCGACGGTTGCACGGGCTCCGCCGGCCACTTCACCTGCTTGAAATAGTTCGCTGGCTGATCCGACTCGCGCGGGTCCTTGCCGAACTCGACGCGCACCGCCCCCGGCGGCAAACCGCTCACAACCGTATAGCCGCTGTTGTCGAGTGCGCCTTTCTTCAGCACGGCGCCGTTCACGTCTCTCACCGTGAACAGCCCGCCTTTGACCGCCTCGCCGTTCACGTACTTGTGGAACAGTTCGAGCTGCCCCGGCTGATCCGGCCGCGGGCTCGGCAACGGATAACCCATGCTCGCCGGCCCCGCGAACGTATGCGATGCACCCTTCACATCAACCGCACCCGGCGTATGAATCTCGATGTTGCCGTCCTTGATGCGGATATACCCGCCGCCGCTCGTCAACAGAATCCCCTGATCGGCGGCGATCTCGATCCGATCAGTTGCGGACACAACCTTCACCGCCTTCTGCGCAGTCACCTCGACGTTGTCCGACTGCGCCTGGATCTCGACCTTGCCCTTGCCCGCGAACAGCTTCATCCCCGCGTTCTGCACGAACAGGCTCAGCTTCTGCCCGATGCTGCCGATCAGCGACTTGCCCGCCGCGACATGCACGCTCTGTCCGCTCGCGACGTTCACGTGATCGTTCGCGACCAGGTGCAGCGACTGCTGCGTCGACATCGCGATTCCCGACGGGCTGCCGAACAGCATCACTGGCTCCTTGAACGCATTCGCGTTGCCCGTGCCGCCGCCTGCCGTGCGTCCGCCGGACGCGCTGCCCGATGCGCTGTCCTGCGTCGCGTCGGTGAACGCGCGCATCGTGTCGTGTGCTTCCTTGAGACTTTCCGCCTGATGCTGTTCGCTCACGCCCGACATCGCCTCGACCAGGCTCTCGCCCGTCACGAGCTGCTGCTGCGCTTCCTTCACGTCCAGCGGCTGGCTGTTCGGTGCCTTCGGATGGGTGGTGACGTACAGCCCTTGGCTCGCCCGCACCGCGCCGTATGCGTCCGAGCGCAGATCGAAGCCACTGCCCAGGTACGATCCGCGCGAATTGCCGTTCTGGTCGATGATGTAGCCGAGATGCAGCAGGCTGTTCGCGCTGCTGCTCATCAGCTGCACGCGGTTCTGCCCGGTCGCGTCGTCCATCACGAGCTGGTTGTAGCCGCTGCCTGAATACTCTTTCGACCGATATCCGGACAGAATCCCGTCGCTATGCCACTGCGGCTGGTTCGCGCCGTTGTACACGCGGCCGACCGCGAGCGGCCGGTCGCAGTCGCCGCCGACGTAGTCGATCAGCACTTCCTCGCCGATGCGCGGCACATGCACGCCGCCATAGCCGCCACCAGTATCCGACTGCACGACGCGCACCCAGCACGACGCGTTCTCGTTGCCCGGATTGAGGCGATCCCACACGAACTGCACGCGAATCCGGTTCAGCTCGTCGGTATAGACTTCCTCGCCCTGCGGCCCGACGACGATCGCCGTCTCGAGGTGCATCTCCGGCTTGCGATGTTCGAACGGGCTGCGATACGGCACGCTCACGCGCTGCGCCTCGACCTCGACGAGATAGAAGCCGACCGAACCATCGTCATGGGGTACGCGAAACGCCGGATCGGCACCGTAACCTTCCTGCGCTTGCATCAGCGCGTCGCGCAGGCTGTACGGAAAGTCCGCGCTCCTGCTGGCCACGGGCAGATTGTTCTCGATCCACCATTCGACGCCGATCGCCGCGAATTCGCGCTGGTCCGCCGGATCGCGATCATGTTCGGGATGGTCCGACAGCGTGAAGCGTCGGCCCGCATCGATGGCGCGCACGCCACCCGCGCCATGGAAGCGCTTTGCCTGCGACTCCCATTCCTCCATCCGCACCTTCGTCAGATGGTCGCCGCGCGTCTGGTCCAGATACGTGTAGGCACCGGTGTACTCGTACACTTCGAGCTGGTCGGGCAATTCACCCTGGCCACTCATCGTCGGCAGCGTCGTGCCCTTCGGGTTCGACGGCTGCGACGGGTTCTTGTAGTCGAACGTGCGTGTCGTTCGCGTCACGCTTTGCAGCGTGCGCGAGCCCGACCATTGCGTGAACGCGTCGGCTTCGCTCGCCGCGCCGCCGCGGTAGAAGCGCACGGTCTCGGGCGACAGCGGCGCGAACGCCTGCAGGTTGTCGGCGATGACGAGCGTGTGCGTCTTGCCGTCGTCGGCCTGCTGCCATGTGCTGTAGAGGCCTTCGCTTTCCATCAGCCGATGCACGAAATGCCAGTCGGTGTCGTGCTGGCGCGTGTATGACCGGTTCGGCAGCGGTTTCGACAGCGCGAAGCGGAAATGCCCCTGCGCCTGCGAATGCTGGTTCAGCACATCGCTGATGATCTGGTCGACGGTCGTGTCGTTCCAGAGCCGCTGGTCGCGACGAAACTTCAGGAAATGCGTGAAATCGGCGAACGTAAGCTGATAGGTCGCGAGCCCGCCGTCGGCGCCAAGGCGGCGCGCGGTGTGGACGTATCCGTTGATCGGCCGGTAGCTGCGATCGCCCTGCTGGATCCACAACGTGACGGGCTGCGCGATCAGCTTTTTCAGTTCCAGATCACTATCGGTCGACAGCACGTCGAGCGTGAACTCGTACGCACGCCCGACGCGCGAATGGCCGACCGCCCGCTGCACGGTCAGCACATTCGGGCCCAATGGCGTATCGAGCTTCAGCAGCCGGTCCTGCTGAAGCAACCCGCCGCGCAATGCGGCAACAGTGTTCTGCATGTTCATGGCAACGGCCTTTTCTTCTTTTGACGCGCCCTCGGATGGCGCGCTATGCGATTTCGCTCGCGCGATTTTACAGACAAATTACTGCGAGACTCCGAAAATCGAACTGATTTAAAAGAGTTTTTCAAGCGTATTCCGAGGGACCCGGTCGAACCGTTCGAACGCTTGTTCGACACATACGCGCCATGACGTCACGCCGAACTGCTCACGCATGGCCCGCTGAAATCGATGCAATCAGGGCCAATTCGACTTCCGGCGCGGCCCGGTTGCGAGTAGTGTCTACGTGCCCGTATTCCGGCCCAGTCCGGGCACGACCGATGCCCGGCGCTCGATTACCACACTGAACACTGGAGATCTGCGATGAAACGTTCGAAGTTCCTGCTGTCGGGCCTGCTGCTCGCGTCGGCCCTCGGTTTCACGGCCGTTGCCGCTCATGCGGAAGACCTGCTCGACTCGGTGAAGAAAGCCGGCGTGCTGCGCGTCGGCCTCGAAGGCACGTATCCGCCGTTCAACTCGCGCGGCACGTCGGGACAGCTCGAGGGCTTCGACGTCGATGTCGCCAATGCCGTTGCCGGCAAGCTCGGCGTGAAGACGCAATTCGTCCCGACCGAATGGAGCGGGATCATTGCGGGGCTGCAGGCCGGCAAGTTCGACGTGATCGTCAACCAGGTCACGATCACGCCGCAGCGCAAGGAAGCGCTCGACTTCAGCGAGCCGTACACGTACTCGGCAGCGCAGCTGATTCAGCGCAAGGACGACACGCGCAACTTCAAGTCGCTCGAGGATTTCAAGGGCAAGAAGCTCGGCGTGACGCTCGGCACCAACTACGACCAGATGGCACGCAGCGTGCCGGGCATCGAGGTGCAGACGTATCCCGGCGCGCCGGAAAAGCTGCGTGACCTCGCCGCGGGCCGGATCGAGGCGACGCTCGACGACCGCCTGATGCTGCCGTACATGATCAAGACGTCGAACCTGCCGCTGCGCTCGGGCGCGGTGCTGAACGGCGGCAAGCAGGAGATGGCGATCCCGTTCCGCAAGGGCAATCCGAAGTTCGAGAAGGCGATCAACGATGCGCTGGAGTCGCTGCGCAAGGACGGCTCGTTGAAGAAGATCTCGATGCACTGGTTCGGCAGCGACGTGACGGTGCCGGTCGCGCAGTAAGCGGTTCGCCGCGCTTGCGTTGCGTCACGTCCTTCGCTGCGGCGAAGGCGTGACGCGCAACTGCATTACTCTTCCCTTCCCCTCAAGCCGCTTCGTCGAAGCGCGCAAGCAGCATCTGGCCGATCGGCGTCAGCGCCGGGCGCGCGGCCACCGCACTCACACGTACCTGCGTATCGTCGACGAGCCGCTTTTCGACGAGTACGGCGAACGCCGGATTCGACGGGTCGACACTGTCCGGTGCGCGGGCAATGCGCAGCAGCATCGAGAATTCGTGCGGACTCAGCATGGTCCTTGTCTCCTGATCGTCCGCGATCCGGTTCGAACCGGCGTCGATCGTCTCTTTTGATGAAATGGCCCGAAGGCATGTGAATGCGAAAATGCGCGGCCGTTTGCGACGAGGGCACGTCGTCGCGAGGAGCCAGCCGCTCCCTGAGCGGTGCGACGTCATCGGATCCGCTGGATGCGGACGTCACGGCAGGGACGTGCAACGTTATTTGGCCATCGTGACGCGGCCGTGACAGCAAAGCAGGGGCGCACATCTGGCCGACCGATACCGACGACCACGCTCATCGCCGACGGCAGATTGGTCGTTTGCAGGCATTGCCTGGAAGACTGGCTGCGGCGCCAAGGCATCGCTTGGAGCGGCATTGCAACCGGGTGAATGCGCCGCTCCTGATAAGCGCGGCGCGGGCCGGCCAGGAAATGTACGGCACCGAGTCGAGAAATCCCGCATGCGCGTGTCCACACATGCATGCGCTGAAATGCACTGAAGCGGGCTTGCCATGCGCCCCGTGTCCCCGCGTCAGATTTGTCGGCTCGCGGCGCTGAAACGACGAAGGGCCGGGAGAAAAAATCTCCCGGCCCTTCGTTCAATTTGGAGCAGTCGCAGGACTCGAACCCGCCACCTGATGCTTACAAAGCACTCGAACGATCAAGCAAACTCAATCACTTACGCAAATTTCGCGTTACCAAAATACCGAATTCGACGGTGTTCTCAGCCATATCCGACGGGCATCGTGACATCGATTGAAAACGCGCCGATATACGTCAAGCAGGGACAGCTTGATATATCAGCGCGCGCTCCACCTCCGTCGTGTAAAAAATTTCATTCACACTGCGGCCTGCTCAAAACCAATCACGATCAACCGAATCAACGCGAGGACGATCAAGATCGAAAGAACAAAGCACATCAGGGGCACGGCAAGGTTCGATCTCGGCCTCCCTTTCGCATCGAATTGGATGAAGTGAAGTAAAGATGGGTGGCGTTTGGCGCGAAATGGGAGGATGGCAAATGACGCGAGCGTGATCGCAAATGCAGCGTTCCTGATATTAGACGTCGATGCCGACTGGTGAATTTCACGGAGAAACGCCACGAAATAGAAAAACGTGACGATACCAACTATCAAAATCGCATCAATCGCATACCCGGCAGCTTTCTTCACGTCATACTCCTTACCGAACCCGTCGCATTCGCTTAAACGCAGTTGCTCCGTCGGTCCACGCCCCGGACGTCGTGAAAAGTGTAGGCTGACTTGGATACCGATTCAGATCTCGTTTACGCGCATGGACGCACGTAACGGCTGTCCCCGCGACGCAACTCCAACCGGCACGCTCCCGATTCGTCAAGGCGCTCCGGAAGTCGGAATGCCTCGTTGCATGCGTTGCGCGGTTCCAGTTGATGACGAAGAAAGATTCGCAATGACGGAATAGCAACCCGAGAACCACTAGACACTGTCCGACCGGCAGCGGTGATTGTTGCCTTGACTATGTGGTCTTGCGGAGTCGCAGCTTGTGAACATACTCGTGCGCCCGCGGATGATGAAGACGAACGTCCGCACCGAATGCTCGGCCCCGCCACTGGCTCGATTTCCGGACTGTCACGCAAAAGCTGAGTTGGAAACGCGAAGGGGCTACGCAAACATCGCGTAACCCCTTGCTAGATATGGTGCGGCTGCAGGATCAACAATCCTTATCCAATCTATTGATTCAAAACGAAAACGGAATCGACGATTGGAGCACCCCCCCCCAAACATACCCCCAATCGGTTGAACCCATGCCGACGAGGCCATCGAGAGAGAAATTGTGGCGTAAGTCGCCGATCGCCGGCCGCCCGAACAGAAAACTTCTGGAGATTTGGAGATATACGCTCAATTCACCCCAGAAGCCTTACGGGTCAAGGGTCCGACTATCTCCAAATGTATCTCCAAAACACTCATTTGCTTGGAGACAAAGTTGGAGATAGTCGGCAAATACGTCGCATGACGCCCGCCGTGTCGAGAAGCACCCTGCGGTCTGGAACGCTGCGCGCAAAGAAACTCCCGTGCCGCAGCCCTCCCCGATGCCACGGCAAAAGCTGGCCTTGTGCTCAATGAAAAGTGACTTTGGACGGTCAAAAATTGCACCGCGCCATTCACCTGCGAAGCCTCCCGGCAACTTTGACAGGGTAGTTACCCTTATTCGGTGCGTGCTACAGTCCTCGCAAAATTTCAACAGAGGATTCGGCATGAGTTCTGCGTTCATTCGGGAAGGCGATACCACTTCGCACGGTGGCCGGGTGCTCGCCTGCACGTCTACCAACATCGTCTTCGGCAAGCCACTCGCGCTCGAAGGCGACATGGTGTCGTGTCCCAAGTGCAGCGGCGTCTACCCAATCATCGGCGTCCGCGTTCGCAGCATGACGTTTGGCGGCCGGGCTGTGGCGACCGAAGGCGACAAGACTGCATGCGGTGCGACGCTGATAGCATCGCAAGGCATGGCGACGGTAGAGCCGACCTCCGGCGCAGGCGGCTCGGTTGGCGCAGGCAAAAGTGTAGTCACGCAGACGACCGCGCAAGACGATGGCGCATATCGCGGCCGCTTCCAGCTCGTCGACGACAAGACACGCGCACCGATCCCGAATCACCCATACACGGTCACGTCGGCGGACGGTCAAACGATTCAAGGCACGACGGACGCGAGCGGCCACACCGATTGGATTAGCAGTCACCAAGCTGCATCGCTGTCGTTCCATCAGCCCGGGAGCGATGCATGACCGGCCCCTACTCCCCAGGGTCGTCGACTGGGGGCTCGAGCACCGGTGGCCAGACAACGCAGGTTGGATTAAGCGCCTCCAAACTCTCCCCGAAGGATCGGAAAGTTCTGTGTCACACGTTCTGCGAGTGCCGTCGGATCGGCGTCGCGACAAAAGCCGGGACAATCCAGCGGCAGCGCTGCGTCGAGATGCGCCTCGGGCTGCCCAATGAGGTGTCGAAGATGCAGTCGGGCGTTCCAACGGAATACAGGCCGGAACAACCGTACGATATGACGACGAATCCACCCCAGCCGATCATGGACTACGACGATCCGCTGGAGCCCAATTCGGGCATTCGCCAATGGATCAAGGACGTATGGCCCAGCAAGGGCAAGAAATACGAGAAAGGCGACGTCCGCCGCCCTGACGTCGTCATCGTGAACGACCCGTCGAAACCTCCCGAGCAATCGAATATCAAGACCGTCGTGGAAATGAAGTTCCCCGGCGATCGATACGGCCCTGATCAGGAAGACGACTACATCGAAATCGCGGGCGGCCCGTCGAAGTTTGTCCACCTCGGCGCGGCTGATTGCGGATGCGGCGACGACGACGGCCAGAAGGAAACTTCGCGCTCGAAGCAATCCGCGCGACAATCCGAGCTTGACGACTTGTTCGGCGGCAATAGCAGCGCGCCCGGAGGCCCACCGCTCCCGACCGCGCCTACATTGCCGCCACCTGCATTCCCGCTCCCGCTTTGACGCCATGACGAACGACGAAATTGAAGCTTGGGCCAAAGATCCGCGCCGTGCGGACACGATGCCTTTCGGGCTTTACGAGCCCGCGCACCAAAAAGGGATCACGGGTGCCGCCCTTGTAGTGCGGGGCGTGCTTTACTTCCGCAACGGTTTCACGTCGGAGGTTCGGCAAGCGCTGGTGCGCTGCTTCAAGCAGTACAACGCGGCGATCGAGGAATATCAACACGCGCTCGAAGTGGCGGCCGGCCAGACGCCGTCGAAGTCCGGGCCGCTGCGCTGGTTCTATTCCGAGGGAGAAGAACCGATCCAGTACGACAAGTCTCCGGGATTCGAAAGTCTCGCGACGAGCGTTCCCTCCGACGAGACCCTTGCGGTCGCGATCACCAGCGGCGAGCACAAGCTCGCGACCGGGTTCTATGAATTCACGGTGTTCGCGCTTAGCGAAAAGAAGGCTGCACGGAAACGCGGTCTCGACGGACTGGTCTTCACGGTACCGCGTGCGTTTATCGCCCACCGCCCCGGCGTGTTCGAGGCGATGTTCCGCGCGTTCGCAGAAGCGTTGCCGATAGTTAGCGGTCACGGCGGGCTGGCCGTGAACGTGCCTCCAATGGGGCGGCGACCAAACGAAGCCAGCGAGTATTTCTACGCGCGCCGTTTCGGGCCTGGCATCGACGTCGGCGATCCAATGCGTTCCACCGTTCGTAAGCTTTACACGAAGATCAAGACCGTTGACTGGCTCAACGCGCTCGATGCGGACTTGGTCGCGGCTGTCGGTGGCGCATCGGCGCTCGGACTCCCGCCAGATTGGTTCGCCCGTATTCCCCTGGGCAACGGAGGCTTAATTATTCAAGCCGGCGTAGCCCCGCAGTCTGGAGTATCAAATGGCCCAGGCATACCCGTATCGCCGCCCGCCGCGTACGTCATTCTGAACCGTGCACTGCGGCCGATCATCGCGGATGACGTCGATACGCTGCAAGACGGGACGCTGGATAGTACTGCGCCCCTGCTAAATACAGTCGTAGCGACCGAAGGTTGGCTGCGCCGGTTCAGCGTACAGGACGATCAGCTCAGCGGCTTCTGGGTCGACCTACACAAGACGCCGAAGCTGGGCGGCGAAACGACGTGATGTTGCGATGAGGCAGCGCCTTGTGATCCGTCATACGCAACATCGCTGCCACCGCTTACACCCTGGCCCCCGGTTGCAATCAAAGACTCTTCAGGTAATCACGATTGCGATTCAACATCGCACCGATGATTCAACATCGCACCGATTTCTGCCAGCTTGGGGTGCGGGCGATTTCATTGTGCGCCGGGGGTACGGCATACCCCCAAATCCGGGAAGTCATACCCCGAATCTTACCCCCAAATTTCCGGGATGCCCCGGTTCCACTCGGCACTTCCAGAAACAAAAAACCCGCGTCAGCGCTAGGCCGGACGCGGGTTTTGGGACTTCTGGGTACTACTTGAAACTAGTGTTTGGTGCCGGCTGCAGGACTCGAACCCGCCACCTGATGATTACAAATCAACTGCTCTACCAGATGAGCTAAGCCGGCGTAAGCGCGAGATTCTACCTCATTTCACGATCTTGAGGCGAGGTCTGCCGCCTTTCGAGCCGTCGCCGTCGGTTTTCGGCGGTTCGTCGGCGCCTTCGGACGGCTCCTCGTTCGCCCCGTCATCGACGACAGGCGTCAACACGGCAGGCGACTCGTCACGCGGCGCATCTTCCGCCTGCGCGGCATCGTCTTCGAACGCGCCCGAATCCGCGCCCTCGCCCGCGACCGCATCGACCTGGAACGCCATCCCCTGCCCATTCTCCCGCGCATAGATCGCGAGCACGTTGGCCACCGGAATCTCGATCTTGTGCGCCTTCCCGGAGAACCGGGCGGTGAACTCGATCCACTCGTTACCCATCTGCAGCTGGCTCGTCGCCTCGAAGCTGATGTTGAGCACGATCTCGCCGTCACGCACGAACTGACGCGGCACGCGCGTCGAGTTGTCGACCCTCACCGCGATATGCGGCGTGTAACCGTTATCGGTGCACCACTCGTACAGCGCGCGCAGCAGATAAGGCTTCGTTGAAATCTCTTGCATCACAATCCTCGAACCCGGAGCGGGCACGCGGCACGCCGCGTCGCCGGCTCCGTCATGCACTCATTGCACCATCAACGACGCATGACCTTTTCGGACGGCGTCAGTGCTTCGATATAGGCCGGACGGCTGAAGATCCGCTCGGCGTACTTCATCAGCGGCGCAGCGTTCTTCGACAGCTCGATGCCGTAGTGATCCAGACGCCACAAGAGCGGCGCGATCGCGACGTCGAGCATCGAGAACTCCTCGCCGAGCATGTACTTGTTCTTCACGAAGATCGGCGCGAGCTGCGTCAGGCGATCGCGGATCGCGAGGCGTGCCTTCTCGTGGTTCTTCTCCGCTGCCTTGCCCTTTTCGTTCTCGAGCGTGCTGACGTGAACGAACAGCTCCTTCTCGAAGTTGAGCAGGAACAGGCGTGCGCGTGCACGCTGCACCGGGTCGGCCGGCATCAGTTGCGGGTGCGGGAAGCGCTCGTCGATGTATTCGTTGATGATGTTTGATTCGTACAGAATCAGGTCGCGCTCGACCAGAATCGGCACCTGACCGTACGGGTTCATCACCGAGATGTCTTCCGGCTTGTTGAACAGGTCGACGTCACGGATCTCGAAATCCATGCCCTTCTCGAACAGCACCAGCCGGCAACGCTGGGAGAACGGGCAAGTTGTGCCGGAATACAGAACCATCATATTTGCGTTTCCTCAAAAAAGCCGAGGGCCGACACGCGGCGCAACCCCTTTCACGGGTTCCGCCTTGCGCCGGCCCCACGCCGGTCAGGCGTGTTTACTTGATATCTTTCCAGTACGCGGCATTGAGCCGCCAGGCCAGGAAAGTCAGGACACCGAGAAAGACCAGCACCCACACGCCGAGGCGCTTGCGGGTCTGCTGGGCCGGCTCGGACATCCATGTCATATAGGCCACCAGGTCGGCCACCGCAGCATCATAGTCCGGCGACGACAACGTCCCCGGCGTGACCTGCTGGAAGCCGACGAGCTTGTGGACCTTCTCGCCCGTCTCCTCGTCCGTCTTGTCTTCGAATTTGGCAGTGCGCTGCCCCTGCAGTTGCCACAATACATGGGGCATGCCGACGTTCTCGAACACCGCGTTGTTCCAGCCGCTCGGCCGCGTATCGTCGCGGTAGAAACTCCGCAGGTACGTGTAGAGCCAGTCGCGGCCGCGCGCCCGCACCTCGACCGACAGGTCGGGCGGCGAGGTGCCGAGCCAGTTCTTCGCGTCTTCGGGCCGCATCGCGACGGACATCGTATTCCCGACCTTGTCGGTCGTGAACAGGAGATTCGTTTCGATCTCCTTCTGGGATATGCCCAGATCCGTCAGACGGTTGTAGCGCATCAGGTTCGCGCTGTGGCAGTTCAGGCAATAGTTTACAAACAATTGCGCGCCGTGCTGAAGCGAAACGAGATTTTCCGTGTTATCGGGCGCCCGGTCGAGCGGAAAATTACCTTCCGCGCGCACGGCCGGCGCCGCCAGCAGCGCCACGGCCGTTGCCCCGATCAGTGCGAGCGTCGAAAGCAGTTTCTTCATGTCGTTCTCTCCTCGCTCACGTTAATGGGGCTTGAAGCGCACCCGTTCCGGCGGCTGCTTGAACGTGCCAAGCGGTGTCCAGACGGGCATGCCGAGGAAGAACGCAAAGTAGATCAGCGCGCAGCCCTGCGCGATCAGCGTCGCGGCCGGCGATGGCGGCCGTGTGCCGAGGAACGCGAGGGTCAGGAACGCCGCGACGAAGATCCCGAGGAACACTTTGTGGAACAACGGCCGGTAGCGGATCGACTTCACCGGGCTACGGTCGAGCCACGGCAGGAAGAACAGCGTAATCACCGCGGAACCCATCACGACGACGCCCCAGAACTTCGATTCCGTCAGGAACATGAACACGACGATCGCCGCGGCCAACACGGGCAGGCCGACCTTCCACTTGCCGCGCGCGCGGATCAGCGCGAGCACGCCGAGCAGCGCGATCACGATCATCAGCACGATCTTGAACGGGTCGGTGGTGGCGCGCAGCATCGCGTAGAACGCTGTGAAGTACCAGACCGGCGCGATCTCCGGCGGCGTCTGCAGCGGGTTCGCCGGGACGAAGTTGTTCGACTCGAGGAAGTACCCGCCCATCTCCGGCGAGAAGAACACGATCAGCGCGAACACCATCAGGAACACGCAGACACCGAAGAAATCGTGCACCGAGTAGTACGGATGGAACGGGATGCCGTCGAGCGGAATGCCGTTCGCGTCCTTCTTCGCCTTGATCTCGATGCCGTCCGGGTTATTCGACCCCACTTCGTGCAACGCGACGAGGTGCGCGATCACGAGGCCGACCAGCACGAGCGGAATCGCGATCACGTGGAACGCGAAGAAGCGGTTCAGCGTGACGTCGGACACGACATAGTCGCCGCGGATCCACAACGACAGGTCCGGGCCGACGAACGGGATCGCCGAGAACAGGTTCACGATCACCTGCGCGCCCCAGAACGACATCTGGCCCCACGGCAGCAGGTAGCCGAAGAACGCCTCGGCCATCAGGCACAGGAAGATCGCACAACCGAAGATCCACACGAGCTCGCGTGGCTTGCGGTACGACCCGTACATCAGCCCGCGGAACATGTGCAGGTACACGACGACGAAGAACATCGATGCACCGGTCGAGTGCATGTAGCGGATCAGCCAGCCCCACGGCACCTCGCGCATGATGTACTCGACCGACGCGAATGCGAGCATCGAGTCGGGCTTGTAGTTCATCGTCAGGAAGATGCCCGTGACGATCTGGTTGACGAGCACGAGCAGCGCGAGGGAGCCGAAGAAGTACCAGAAGTTGAAGTTCTTCGGCGCGTAGTACTCGGAAACGTGCTTCTTCCAGGTGGACGTGAGCGGGAAGCGCTGGTCGATCCAGCCGGTGAGACCTGTCGTGGAGACTTCCTTGTTGTCGGCCATCACGCTTCTCCTTTCTCGTCCTTGCCGATCACGAGGGTCGCCGCCGACGTGAACATGTAGGGCGGGATGTCGAGATTCTGAGGCGCCGGCTTGTTCTTGAACACGCGGCCGGCGAGGTCGTAGGTCGAACCGTGGCACGGGCACAGGAAACCGCCCGGCCAGTCGTCCGGCAGGTTCGGCTGCGGACCCGGCGTGAAGCGTTGGCTGGGCGTGCAGCCGAGGTGCGTACACACGGCCATCACGACGAGAATGTTCTTGCGATCGGCCCGCGCGCGATATTCGTTCGCGCAATACGCGGGCAACGGCATCGAATACGGGGATTTCGAGGTCGGATCGGCCACTTCCTTGTCGGCCTTGACGACGTCGGCGAGCATGTCGTCGGTGCGGTTCAGGATCCAGACCGGCTTGCCGCGCCACGGCACGGTGACCATTTCGCCGGGCTTCAGGCCGCTGATGTCGACCTCGACCGGGGCTCCGGCCGCTTTCGCTTTCGCGGACGGCGCAAGCGACGCCGCGAAAGGTATGACGGTGGCTACGCCTCCCACGCCACCTGCTACGGATGTCGCAATCAGCCAGGTACGGCGGCCGCTGTCGACGCGTTTCTCTTCCTTGTCTCGCATCACACGCCCCACTTCTGAGTTGGATTTTCCGTCACGACTTTTCATTCCGCCGCTAGTTTGCGCGAATGGAGTCGCCATTTACAAGGCCCGGAGATGAAAATCCCTTCGAAGTAGTTGATAGTTAAGGGTTTCCCCCCACTATCGGAGCGATTAAATCATTTCGCTCTTAAGCGGATGCTACATTGTGAAATTTCGATGCGCCGCCGCAAATCCGTCGCTCAGACCGGATTATGAATATCGATAAAAAGGTGTTCGATATCGAATTCTTCGGACAAGTGGGCGCCAAGCGCCTGGATTCCGTAGCGTTCGGTCGCATGGTGCCCTGCCGCAACGAACGCGACGCCGCTCTCGGCCGACGCGTGCGTGACGGGTTCCGATACTTCGCCGGTCAGGAACACGTCGGCGCCGGCGTCGATCGCGGCATCGAAATAGCTCTGCGCGGCACCCGTGCACCACGCGATGCGGCGCAACTGCATCTCCGGATCGCCGAGCACGAGCGGCGTGCGGCCGAGCGTGCGCTCGACCTTCGCGACGAAGTGCTCGAGCGTGACGGGCATCGGCAGCGTGGCCATCCAGCCGAGGTCGCCGTCGCCGAAACGCTGTTCGCCGATCAGCCCGAGCTTCTCGCCGAGCTGAGCGTTGTTGCCGAACTCGGGATGCGCGTCGAGCGGCAGGTGGAACGCGAACAGGTTCAGGTCGTTCGCGAGCAGCAGCTTCAGGCGCCGGTACTTGCGGCCCGTGATCTGCGGCGCCTCGTTGCGCCAGAAATAGCCGTGATGGACGAGCACCGCATCCGCCCCCCATTCGAGCGCGGCTTCGAGGAACGCGAGCGACGCCGTCACGCCAGTGGCGATCTTCTCGATCTTGCGACGCCCCTCGACCTGGAGGCCATTCGGGCAATAGTCCTTGAAGCGCGCGGTTTCAAGGGTATTGTTCAAGTACAATTCAAGTTCGATCCGATCCATATAAACCTCTAATCCATTCAGATGCTTAGACGCTTCTGGCTGTTCTTCGCGCAGGCGGTGACCGTACTGCTCGCGCTGATGTTCATCGTCGTGACGCTCAAGCCGCAATGGCTGCAACGGCAAGGACAGCTCGGCAAGCAGCTCGCCACGCCGATCGTCGCGCTGCGGGAAGTCGCGCCGGGCATCGGCGGTGCACCGGCGACCACGTCATACGCGGAGGCCGCGCAAAAGGCGATGCCCGCCGTCGTCAACGTCTTCTCCAGCAAGGACGGCTCGCTGCCGCCCGACCCGCGCGCGAAGGATCCGCTGTTCCGCTACTTCTTCGGCGACCGCAACGCCCGCAAGCAGCAGGACGAACCTGCGGCCAACCTCGGCTCCGGCGTTATCGTGAGCCCTGAAGGTTACATTCTAACGAACCAGCACGTCGTGGACGGCGCCGACCAGATCGAAGTCGCGCTCGCCGACGGCCGCACGGGCACCGCGAAGGTGATCGGCAGCGACCCCGAAACCGATCTCGCCGTGCTGAAGATCAACATGACGAACCTGCCGACGATCACGCTCGGCCGCTCCGACCAGTCGCGGGTCGGCGACGTCGTGCTCGCGATCGGCAACCCGTTCGGCGTCGGCCAGACGGTCACGATGGGGATCATCAGCGCGCTCGGCCGCAACCATCTCGGCATCAACACGTTCGAAAACTTCATCCAGACCGACGCGCCGATCAACCCCGGCAACTCGGGCGGCGCGCTGGTCGACGTGAACGGCAACCTGCTCGGCATCAACACGGCGATCTACTCGCGCTCGGGCGGCTCGCTCGGCATCGGCTTCGCGATCCCCGTGTCGACCGCGCGCACCGTGCTCGAAAGCATCATCACGACGGGCTCGGTCACGCGCGGCTGGATCGGCGTCGAGCCGCAGGACGTCACGCCGGAAATCGCCGAGTCGTTCGGGCTCCAGCAGAAGTCGGGCGCGATCGTCGCGGGCGTGCTGCAGGGCGGTCCGGCCGACAAGGCCGGCATCAAGCCGGGCGACATCCTCGTGAGCGTGAACGGCGAGGACATCACCGACACGACGAAGTTGCTGAACACCGTCGCGCAGATCAAGCCGGGCACGCCGACCAAGGTGCACGTCGTGCGCAAGGGCAAGGAGTTCGACGTGAGCGTGGTGATCGGCAAGCGCCCGCCGCCGCCGAAGCAGACGCTCGACGAACAGGACAGCGACAGCGAGTGACATCCGGCGGGCGGCGTATCGGCGAGCGCCGCTTGCCGGCCAAGGATGGAAATGCAAAAGGGCAGCCTGATCGGCTGCCCTTTTGTTTTGCTTCGACGATCCTTCGTCACGGTGACGGAGCTGCGCTCACCCGCCGCCTGCACCGCCCGGTCGCGCGCCCGGATTCAACGTCGTCGAGGTGCCGCATCGACGGCGCCCCTCATGCCGGGCGCAGCGCGCCGCGTTTCATCAACTCGCGGCGCCGTTCTCGGCCTCGGGCTCTTCCGTCGGCTTCGGCACGAAGAATCGCGCGGCCAGCAGCCCGATTTCGAACAGCACGACGAGCGGCAGCGCGAGCATCAGCTGCGAGAATACGTCCGGCGGCGTGACGACCGCCGCGACGACGAACGCGCCGACGATCACGTACGGCCGCATCTCCTTCAGCTTCTTCAGCGACAGCACGCCCATCCGGACGAGCAGCACGACGACGATCGGCACCTCGAACGTGACCCCGAACGCGATGAACATCCCGAGCACGAAGCTCAGGTAGTTGTCGATGTCGGTCGACATCTCCGCGCCGAGCGGCGCGTTGTAGTGCGCCATCACACGGAAGATCGTCGGGAACACGAGGAAGTATGCGAACGCCATCCCGCACAGGAACAGGACGTAGCTGCTGCCGACGAGCGGCACGACGAGCTTCTTCTCGTGCTGATACAGCCCCGGCGCGACGAACGCCCAGATCTGGTACAGCACGATCGGCAGCGCGATCACGAGCGCGACGAGCATCGTGACCTTCATTGGCACGAAGAACGAGCCGGTGACGTCGGTCACGATCATCCTGCCGCCCTTCGGCAGGTTCTCCATCAGCGGCCGCGCGAGCAGCCGGAAAATGTCGGGCGCCCAGTACACGAGCCCGAGGAACACGACGATCACGGCCAGCCCCGCGCGAATGATGCGATCGCGAAGCTCGACGAGATGGGAAATGAAGGTTTCTTCCGGGGCGTCGCCCGGATTCTGCTGGGGGTCGCTCACACCGGCCCTCGGTAGGATTGACGAGCGAGCATGCGCTCGGCTCAGAAGAAGCGCGTCGGCCGGCGCAGGCTGGCCGGCTGATGGCGCGCGACACGCGCGGCGCCCGACTGCACGTGCGTGCGGCGGGTCGTGGCGCGCTTGTACCAGACAGGCGTCGCCGCCTGTTTCACACGCCAGTTGCGACGCTTCGGCGCGAGCGCGGCCATGCTGCCCCGCCACGACGGCGCCGCGGGCGTGTCGGAGCCGTACGTGCCGGCATCGACCGAGCCTTCGTTAGGACCGCCGACCGCGGAGTTCCACGTGTCGTTCAGTTCCTTCTCGTGCTCGCGCAGGTTGTCGTGAATCGTCGTCTCGACATTGCGCGCGGCCGACTCGAAATCGGTCTTCATCGTCCGCAGCGCGTCGAGTTCGATTTCGCGCGAGACCTCGGCCTTCACGTCGTTGATGTACCGCTGCGCGCGGCCGAACAATGCGCCTGCCGTACGCGCGACGCGCGGCAGGCGCTCGGGGCCGAGCACCACGAGCGCGACGACGCCGATCAGCGCCATCTTCGAAAGACCGAGATCCAGCATCGCGAATGCCTGTCAGCGTGCCGGCGTTACGCCTTGTTCGAGTCGGAACGCGTCGTTTCCTTCGCGTTGACGTCGACCGAACCCGAACGCGGCAGTTGCTGCGCATCCGCCGGTGTCTCGCCTTCCTTCATGCCGTCCTTGAAACCCTTCACGGCGCTGCCGAGGTCGTTGCCGATGTTGCGCAGCTTCTTCGTACCGAAAACCAGCGCGACGATCAGCAGCACGATCAGCCAGTGCCAAATGCTCAATCCACCCATGATGAAACCTCTCCTCAACCACGCCGCGTCGCGGCGCAAATCGCCGGCGGCACGCCGGCTTCGACTATCGATGCGGGGAAACGCCCCGCCACGTCAACCCATCCGCAGCCACGGGCGCGGGCCGGCCAGGATGTGCGCGTGCAGGTGGTAGACCTCCTGCCCGCCGCCGGGGCCCGTGTTGATCACCGTGCGAAAACCGGTTTCGCCTCCCGTGTATGCAACGCCGAGCTGGTCGGCCAGACGGGCGACCAGCAACATCAGCCGGCCGAGCATCGGCGCATCGGCCTCGCTCGCCGCCGACAGCGTCGGCACATGCCGGCGCGGAATGACGAGCACGTGCGTCTCGGCCGCCGGGCGGATGTCGCGGAACGCGACGAATTCGTCGTCCTCGTGCACCTTCGTGCTCGGGATCTCGCCCGCCGCGATCTTGCAGAACAGGCAATTCGGATCGTGACTCATGTTGCTCCTGCGAAACGCCCGTGCGCCGGTCAGAACCACGCCTGCGGATCGAGCGTCTTGTTGTCGTTCAGGTACAGCCAACCTTTGATGATACGGTACAGCGTCCAAATCCACGTGACAAACATGATCACGAATCCCACCACCACGAACATCAGCGCGAAGCCGATCACGTAGGCGATCAGCGCGCGCCAGAACGTGCGGATCTGCCACTCGAAATGGTCGGCGTACGGCGTGCCGGCCACGTCGCCGCGCTTCACGTAGTTGATGATGATCGCGATGATCCCGGTGACGCCACCCGTCAGCCAATGAATCGCGTAGAGGCCGTACAGCACGTGCGTCAGCGTGCGCAGACCTGCCAGTCGCTCGGCGTCCGCTGCGCCCGGCACCGACGGTGTCGGAAACTGGCTCGGCGTATCGGTCATGATGCTACCCCCGTTAGATGACAATTCTTACAGCTTACCGCACTGTCGTCGGCGCGGCAGGCCGCGCGTCGTCACCCGCCGTTTTCCTCGCGCTCGCGACGCTTGCGCAGCGCCTTTTCCTCGATGCCCGACAGACCTTCGCGGCGCTCGAGTTCGGCGATCACGTCGGCCGGGCTCAGGTCGAAATGCGACAGCATCACCAGGCAGTGGAACCACAGGTCGGCCACCTCGCCGACCAGCGCCGTCGGCGCGCCGCCCTGGCGCACGTCCTTCGCGGCCAGCACGACTTCGGTCGCCTCTTCGCCGATCTTCTTCAGCACCGCGTCGTCGCCCTTGTGAAACAGGCGCGATACGTACGATTGTTCGGGGTCGCCGCCCTTGCGGCTATCGATCACGGCCGCGAGGCGCAGCAGCGTGTCTTCGGTCGATTGCGTCATTTGTAGATGTGTTCGGGGTCTTTCAGCACCGGATCGACCGCGACCCAGTCGCCGCTGTCCACGGTGCCTTCGAATTTCTGGAAGAAGCACGAATGCCGGCCGGTGTGGCATGCGATGCCCGACACCTGCTCGACCTTCAGCAGCACGACGTCCTCGTCGCAGTCGAGCCGCACCTCGTGCACGTGCTGCACGTGGCCCGACTCCTCGCCCTTGAACCACAGGCGCTTGCGCGAACGCGAATAGTAGACCGCGCGCTGCGTCTCGATCGTCTTCGCCAGTGCCTCGCGGTTCATCCACGCGAACATCAGCACGTCGTTCGTCGACGCTTCCTGCGCGATCACCGGCACGAGGCCGTTGTCGTCCCAGCGGACCTTGTCGAGCCACGCGGGCAGGGATTTCGTTTCCGTGTTCATCACAGCCTCACCGGAATGCCCTGGTCGGCCATGAAGCGCTTCGCCTCGCCAACCGTGTGCTCGCCGTAGTGGAAGATGCTCGCGGCCAGCACTGCGTCGGCGCGGCCGTCCTTGATGCCGTCCGCGAGGTCCTGCAGCGAGCCCACGCCGCCCGATGCGATCACCGGCACCGGCACCGCGTCCGACACGCCGCGCGTGAGCGCGAGGTCGAAACCGGACTTCGTGCCGTCGCGGTCCATGCTCGTGAGCAGGATCTCGCCCGCGCCGAGCTCGGCCATCTTGCGCGCCCATTCGATCGCGTCGAGGCCCGTGCCCTTGCGGCCGCCGTGCGTGAACACTTCCCAGCGCGGCGCCTCGCCGTCGGCCGACACGCGCTTCGCGTCGATCGCGACGACGATGCACTGCGAGCCGTACTTGTCGGCCGCGTCGCGCACGAGCTGCGGGTTCGCGACCGCCGACGAATTCATGCTGACCTTGTCCGCGCCGGCGTTCAGCAGGCGCCGCACGTCCTCGACGGCGCGCACGCCGCCGCCGACGGTCAGCGGAATGAAGACCTGCGACGCGACGGCTTCGATGATCGGCAGGATCAGGTCGCGCTGGTCGGAGGTCGCGGTGATGTCGAGGAAGGTCAGTTCGTCGGCGCCTTGTTCGTCGTAGCGGCGCGCGATTTCGACGGGGTCGCCGGCATCGCGCAGTTCGACGAAATTGACGCCCTTGACGACACGCCCGGCAGTCACGTCCAGGCAGGGGATGATGCGTTTAGCTAGAGCCATGATGTTGCGCCAAATGCCGCGCTGGGACGGCCGGTTACGGAAGCCTCGCACGAGGCTTCCGGTGGAGCCGCCCGCGGGCAGCTCCGGCAAACGGAACAACCGCGGTTACGCGTTGTCGAGTTCGCCGTTCAGTTCGTCCGCGCGCTTTTGCGCGGCCGCGAAATCGAGATCGCCGGAGTAGATCGCACGGCCGCAGATCACGCCTTCGACGCCATGCTCTTCCACTTCGCAGAGGTTCTCGATGTCCGTGAGGTTCGACAGGCCGCCGCTTGCGATCACCGGGATGCCGACCGCCTGCGCGAGCTTCACGGTCGCCTCGATGTTGATGCCCTGCAGCATCCCGTCGCGGCCGATGTCCGTGTAGACGATCGATTCGACGCCGTAGTCCTCGAACTTGCGCGCGAGATCGATCACTTCGTGGCCGGTCAGCTTGCTCCAGCCGTCGGTCGCGACCTTGCCGTCCTTCGCGTCCAGCCCGACGATGATGTTGCCGGAGAACGCGGTGCACGCGTCCTGCAGGAAGCCGGGGTTCTTCACGGCGGCAGTGCCGATGATCACGTAGGACAGGCCGGCGTCGAGATACTTCTCGATCGTCTCGAGGCTGCGGATGCCGCCGCCGAGCTGTACTGGGATTTCGTCGCCGACTTCGTCGAGGATCGCTTCGATCGCTTCGAGATTCTTCGGCTTGCCGGCGAATGCGCCGTTCAGGTCGACGAGATGGAGCCGCCGGGCGCCGAGATCGACCCACTTGCGGGCCATCGCCGCCGGGTCCTCGGAGAAAATCGTGGCCTGGTCCATATCGCCCTGTTTGAGGCGCACACACTGACCGTCTTTGAGATCGATGGCCGGAATCAGCAACATAGCAATCGGGTGTCGTCGTGGAAAATGAAAAGAATCCGGCGCGTACCGGCCAAACCGGTGCCGCGCCGTCTCGCTAGTTTAGTACAACTCTTTCGGCGCTTAAGCGGGCAAGCCCCGCGCGACAGGCCGTTCGGCCCGGTCGACTGTGGCTCGCACGCCACGTTTACGGCTTCCAGTGTACGAAGTTGCGATACAGACGCAACCCGACCTCCGCGCTTTTCTCGGGGTGGAATTGGGTCGCGAAGAGGTTGTCCCGCGCGACCGCGGACGTAAACGGCGCGCCGTATACCGTTTCGCCGACCGTGTGCGCCGGGTTGTCCGGGCTCACGTAATAACTGTGCACGAAGTAGAAATATGCGTCGTCGGGCACGCCATCCCACAGCGGGTGCGGCTGCGACTGGTGCACGCGGTTCCAGCCCATCTGCGGCACCTTGAAGCGCGAACCGTCGTCCTGCAGGCGGCCTTCGAGCTCGAACCGCACGACCTTGCCGGGCAACAGGCCCAGGCCCTTCGTGTCGCCTTCCGCGCTCCAGTCGAACAGCATCTGCTCGCCGACGCACACGCCGAGCAGCGGCTTCGTGCGCGACGCCTCGATCACGGCCTCCTGCAGCCCCGACTCGCCGAGGCAGCGCATGCAGTCGGGCATCGCGCCCTGGCCGGGCAGCACGACGCGGTCGGCCGCGCGAATCGCGGCCGGCGTATCGACGATCGCCACGTCGGCGGCCGGTTCGGCCTTCTTGAGCGCCTGCGCGACCGAGCGCAGGTTGCCCATCCCATAATCCACAATCGCAATCGAAGTTTTCATCTCAGTGCAGGCAGTAGCGCCCTCAGTCCATTGACGATGAATTCCACCGCCAGCGCCGACAGCATCAGACCCATCAGCCGCGTGGCGATGTTGATGCCAGTGCGGCCGATCCAGTTCGCGATCGGCTCGGCAAGCCGCATCGCGAAGAAACACAGCAGAGCCAGGACCGCGCCGATCGCGACGAGCCCGGCTCGCTCATACCAGTGATGCGAGTTCGCCGCATAGACGATCGCCGTGCTGATCGAGCCGGGGCCCGTGAGCAGCGGAATCGCCAGCGGCACGACCGCGATGTTGTCCTTCAGCTCGGCCTCGTGGCGCTCCTCCGGCGTCGATCGCGTGTTGCCGATCTGCGCGTTCAGCATGTTGATCGCCATCAGCAACATGATGATCCCGCCGCCCACTTCAAGGGAGCCGACCGAAATACCGAAGAAGTCGATGATCTGCTGCCCGAGCAGCGTCGTCACCGTCATCACGCAGAACACCGACACCGACGCGATCCGGATCGTGCGGCGCCGCTCGATGTCCGACTGCTGCGCCGTCAGGCTCAGGAAAAACGGCACCGCGCCGATCGGGTTGATCAGCGCCAGCAGCGAAATGAACGATTTGAGCAGATCCATCGCAAGCCGGCGCGCCGCGCCGAAGCCGTGAGGTTGTCGTTGGCGGCGTGTCCGTTCGGAAGTTAGAGGCTGCCCTTCGTCGACGGAATCTGCCCCGCCGCACGCTCGTCGAGCTCCACCGCCCCACGCAGCGCCCGGCCGAAGGCCTTGAACACCGTTTCGAGCTGGTGGTGCGCGTTGATTCCGCGCAGGTTGTCGATGTGCAGCGTGACGCCCGCGTGGTTCACGAACCCGCGGAAGAATTCGATGGACAGGTCGACGTCGAACGTGCCGATCCGCGCACGCGTGAACGGCACGTGGAATTCAAGACCCGGCCGGCCCGAGAAGTCGATCACGACGCGCGACAGCGCCTCGTCGAGCGGCACGTACGAATGGCCGTAGCGGCGGATGCCCTTCTTGTCGCCGATCGCCTTCGCGACAGCCTGACCGAGCGTGATGCCGACGTCCTCGACCGTGTGGTGGTCGTCGATATGGGTATCGCCATGCGCTTCGACCTCGAGATCGATCAGACCATGTCGCGCGATCTGGTCGAGCATATGGTCGAGAAACGGCACGCCGGTGGCCAGCTTCTGCCGGCCCGTCCCGTCGAGATCGAGCTTCACACGGATCTGCGTTTCGCTGGTATTGCGAACGACTTCCGCCACACGCATGGCAATTCCTTGAATGAGTCTGATGTAAATGGGGATTGATCGTCGCGCGCCGCCGCGCCCTGGGCTCAACCGGGCAGCGCGAGTTTCAAAGCAGCCAGCAGGCGCGCGTTTTCGTCGGGAGAACCGACGGTCAGCCGCACGCATTCGGACAGCAACGGATGCATTTTACTCACGTTTTTGACCAGCACCCGCTCCGTGAGCAGCGCATCGAACACGGCGGCCGCGTCCGGCACGCGCACCAGCAGGAAATTGCCGGCGCTCGGGAACACCGTCGCCCCCGGCAGCGCGGCCACGGCCTGCGCGAGGCGCGTGCGTTCCGCACGCAGTTCGGCCGCCTGCGCGTCGAGCACGTCGAGGTGGTCGAGCAGGAAATCGGCGGTCGCCTGGGTCAGCACGTTGATGTTGTACGGCGGGCGCACCTTGTCGAACTCGGTCAGCCACGCCGGCAGGCCGGCGAGATAGCCGAGGCGGATCCCCGCGAGGCCGAGCTTCGACACCGTGCGCATCACGACGACGTTGTCGAACTCGGCGGAACGCGGCAGCCACGAGCGCTCCGCGAACGGCTGGTACGCCTCGTCGATCACGATCAGGCTGTGCCGCGCGGCCGCGATGATCCGCTCGACGTCGGCTTCGTCGTACAGCGTGCCGGTCGGGTTGTTCGGGTAAGCGAGGTAGACGAGCGCGGGCCGATGCTCGGCGATCGCCGCGATCATCGCGTCGGCGTCGAGCGTCAGGTCGGCCTTGAGCGGCACGCCGACGAATTCGAGTTGCGCGAACTTCGCCGACAACTCGTACATCACGAAGCCCGGCACCGGTGCGAGCACCTTCGCGCCCGGCTTCGCACATGCCACCGACATCATGCTGATGATTTCGTCCGAGCCGTTGCCGAGCAGCACGTCGCATGCGGCCGGCACGCCCATCGCACGGCGCAGCTTGTCGAGCAGCGCGCCCGGGCGCGGCGCCGGGTAGCGGTTCAGCGCGATCTGCGCGAGGCGTTCGCCGAGCGCCGCCGCAAGCGGCGCCGGCAGCGAATACGGGTTCTCCATCGCGTCGAGCTTCACGAAGCCGCTCGCGTCGGGCACCGGGTAGCTCGTCATCGCGAGCACGTCGCGGCGGATGATGTCTTGTGGCGTCGTCATGGTCTCAAGCCGGCGTGCGTCGCGCCGGCGTCAAATGGTCGGCAGGGCGGCGGCTGCCGCCCTGCGCTGGGTCTCCTCGTCGACCGGAACCGCTGCGTCGGCATCGGCTCCGGCGCGCGTCACCCCTTCATCCGGAGCTCGGCGCTACGCGCGTGCGCCTGCAGCCCTTCGCCGTATGCGAGCTCGGAGGCGATCTCGCCCAGCGTCTGCGCACCTTCGGCGCTGACTTCGATCAGGCTCGAACGCTTGATGAAGTCGTACACGCCGAGCGGCGACGAGAAGCGCGCGGTGCGCGACGTCGGCAGCACGTGGTTCGGGCCCGCGCAGTAGTCGCCGAGGCTTTCGCTCGTGTAGCGGCCGAGGAAGATCGCGCCGGCGTGGCGGATTTGCTGGCCCCATTGCTGCGGCTCCAGCGCGGAAATCTCGAGGTGCTCCGGCGCGATGTCATTCGCGATCCGGCACGCTTCGGCCATATCGCGCACCTTGATCAGCGCGCCGCGGCCTTCCAGCGACGCGCGGATCACGTCCCGGCGCGGCATCGTCGGCAACAGCTCGTCGATCGCCTTCTCGACGCGCTCGAGGAACGCGGCGTCCGGGCACAGCAGGATCGACTGCGCGAGCTCGTCGTGTTCGGCCTGCGAGAACAGGTCCATCGCGACCCAGCTCGGATCGGTCGTGCCGTCGCACAGCACGAGGATTTCCGACGGGCCGGCGATCATGTCGATGCCGACCGTGCCGAACACGCGGCGCTTCGCCGACGCGACGTATGCATTGCCCGGCCCGCAGATCTTGTCGACCGGCGGCACGGTGGCCGTGCCGTACGCGAGCGCGCCGACCGCCTGCGCGCCGCCGATCGTGAACACGCGATCGACACCGCCGAGCAGCGCCGCGGCGAGCACGAGGTCGTTCTTCACGCCGTCCGGGGTCGGCACGACCATCACGATCTCGCCGACGCCCGCGACGCGCGCGGGAATCGCGTTCATCAGCACCGACGACGGATAGGCGGCCTTGCCGCCCGGCACGTACAGGCCGACGCGGTCGAGCGGCGTGACCTTCTGGCCGAGCACCGTGCCGTCGCTTTCCGTGTACTGCCAGCTATGGGTGCCGCACTCGATCTTCTGTTTCTCGTGATACGCACGCACGCGCGCGGCAGCGGCTTCCAGCGCCGCGCGCGCCTTCGGCGCGAGGCCGTCGAGCGCCGTCTGCAGCGCGTCCTGCGGCAGTTCGAGCGCGGCGACGCTGCTCGCGTCCAGCCGGTCGAAGCGGTTCGTGTACTCGAGCACCGCGGCGTCGCCGCGCGACTTCACGTCGGCGAGAATCTTCGCGACCGATTGCTCGATCGCTTCGTCCTCGCTCGCCTCGAACGCGAGCACTGCACGCAGCGCGGCGTCGAAGCCCTCGCTCGTCGAATCGAGTTTGCGGATGGTGATGGCCATGGGAATTCCGTTACGGTGATGCGCTCAATTGCCATTCTGCGACGCGCGTTCGAACGCGTCGAGAATCGGCTTGAGCGCCGTGCGCTTCAACTTCAGCGCAGCCTGGTTCACGACGAGGCGCGACGAGATCGCCATGATCTCCTCGACCTCGACCAGATTGTTCGCCTTCAGCGTGCCGCCCGAACTGACGAGGTCGACGATCGCGTCGGCCAGCCCGACCAGCGGCGCCAGCTCCATCGAGCCGTACAGCTTGATCAGGTCGACGTGCACGCCTTTCGCGGCGAAGTGTTCGCGTGCCGTTTCGACGTATTTGGTCGCGACCCGCAGGCGCGCGCCCTGGCGCACCGCGTTCGCATAGTCGAAACCGGCCGGCACGGCCACCGACATCCGGCAGCGCGCAATGTTCAGGTCGATCGGCTGGTACAGACCCGAGCCACCGTGCTCGACCAGCACGTCCTTGCCCGCCACGCCGAAGTCGGCCGCGCCGTATTCGACGTAGGTCGGCACGTCGCTGGCGCGCACGATGATCACGCGCAGGTTCGGATCGGTCGTCGGCAGGATCAGCTTGCGCGACGTTTCCGGATCCTCGGCCACCTGCACGCCGGCGGCCGCCAGCAGCGGCAGGGTTTCCTCGAAAATCCGGCCCTTCGACAGGGCGAGGGTCAGCGGCGCGGTCATGCTTGGCTCCCGGAGAGGCGGCGCACGTTCGCGCCGACGGCGGTCAGTTTGGTTTCCATGCGGTCGTAGCCGCGGTCCAGGTGATAGATGCGGTCGACGAGCGTTTCGCCTTCGGCCCGCAGCCCGGCGATCACGAGGCTCGCCGAGGCGCGCAGGTCGGTCGCCATCACGTTCGCGCCGGACAGCTTGTCGACGCCGGTCACGAGCGCCGTGTTGCCGTCGATCGTGATGTTCGCGCCGAGCCGGTTCAGCTCCTGCACGTGCATGAAGCGGTTCTCGAAAATGGTCTCGACAACCTGCGCGGTGCCCGTCGCGACCGAATTGAGGGCCATGAACTGCGCCTGCATGTCGGTCGGGAACGCCGGGTATTCCGACGTGCGGATCGTCACCGCCGACGGGCGGCGGTCCATCTTCACGCGCAGCCAGCTGTCGCCTTCCTCGATCGACACGCCGGCCTCGCGCAGCTTGTCGATCACCGCGTCGAGGATGTGCGGGCGCACGCCCGTCAGCATCACGTCGCCGCCCGCCGCCGCGACCGCGCACAGGAACGTGCCGGCCTCGATGCGATCGGGAATCACCGAATGGCGTGCGCCGTGCAGCCGCTCGACACCCTGGATCACGAGGCGGTCGGTGCCGATGCCGTCGATTTTCGCGCCCATCGCGACCAGCAGGTGCGCGAGATCGCTCACTTCCGGCTCGCGGGCAGCGTTCTCGATCACCGTCTCGCCGTCCGCGAGCGTCGCGGCCATCAGCAGGTTTTCCGTCCCCGTCACCGTGATCATGTCGGTCACGATGCGCGCGCCCTTCAGGCGCTTCGCGCGCGCCTCGATGAAGCCGTGCTCGATGCTGATCTCGGCGCCCATCGCCTGCAGGCCCTTGATGTGCTGGTCGACCGGACGCGCGCCGATCGCGCAGCCGCCCGGCAGCGACACCTTCGCCTCGCCGAAGCGTGCGAGCAGCGGCCCGAGCACGAGAATCGACGCGCGCATCGTCTTCACGAGTTCGTACGGCGCCACGAGGTTGTCGACGCGCGACGCATCGAGCTGCACGCGGCAGCCGTCGGTCTCGCTCTTCACGCCCATCTGGTTCAGCACCTTCAGCGTGGTGCGCACGTCCTTCAGGTTCGGCACGTTGTCGAGTTCGACCGGCTCGGCGCTGAGCAGCCCCGCGCACAGGATCGGCAGCGCGGCGTTCTTCGCGCCCGACACGACGATCTCGCCCGACAACCGGCGACCGCCTTCGATCACCAGCTTGTCCATCCCATGTCCCTGCGATTCCCCGTTGGCGGCCGGGTGTGCCGTGGCGACGCTCTGGACGGCGTCGCACTCGTTGACGGTGACTTGCACTCAGTGGTTCCGGTTATGCGTTCTGCCATTCGGCGGGCGTCAGCGTCTTCATGCTGAGCGCGTGAATTTCCTGCTTCATGCGATCGCCGAGCGCCGCATAAACGAGCTGGTGCCGCTGGATCGGCCGCTTGCCTTCGAAGGCCGCCGACACGATCGTCGCGAAGAAATGCTGGCCGTCGCCTTCGACTTCCAGATGGGTGCAGGCGAGACCGCCGGCAATGTATTGCTTGACCTGTTCGGGAGTCGGCAACATGAGAGGCTCCTGTCGGCGCGCGCCGCCCGTGGCGGCCGCAACCGTCGATATCAATGACGCAGTTTGTAGCCGGTCGCGAGCAGCCGCATCGCGAACATCGCGAGCAGCACGAAGAAACCGGTGACGATCGCGAGGCTCGCGAGCGGGTTGATGTCGGACGCGCCGAAGAACCCGTAACGGAAGCCGTCGATCATGTAGAAAAACGGATTGAGACGCGAAATCTCGCGCCACACGGGCGGCAGCGAGTGCGTCGAATAGAACACGCCGGACAGGAACGTCAGCGGCATGATCAGGAAGTTCTGGAACGCGGCGAGCTGGTCGAACTTCTCGGCCCAGATCCCGGCGATCAGCCCGAGCGTGCCGAGGATCGCCGAGCCGAGCAGCGCGAACGCGATGATGAACAACGGCGCCGCGAAATGCATCGGGACAAACCAGATCGTCACGACGAATACGCCCGCGCCGACCGCGAGCCCGCGCACGACGGACGCGAGCACGTACGCGCCGAAGATGTCGCGGTACGACAGCGGCGGCAGCAGCATGAACACGAGGTTGCCGGTGATCTTCGACTGGATCAGCGACGACGAGCTGTTCGCGAACGCGTTCTGCAGCACGCTCATCATCACGAGGCCCGGCACGAGAAAGCTCACGTACTCGACGCCCGGATACACCTCGACGCGGCCCGACAGCGCGTGGCCGAAGATCGTCAGATACAGCAGCGCCGTTACGATCGGCGCGCACACCGTCTGGAACGACACCTTCCAGAAGCGCAGCAGTTCCTTGTAGAACAGCGTTTGAAAGCCGCTTCCCGGCACTCGCCGGGCCGCCCCGATAGTGGCGGGCGCCCCCTCGGGGGGCAGCGAACGAAGTTCGCGTGGGGATTGTTGATTCATGCCAGACCCTCGATCACCTCGGCCCCGTTCATCACCTGGACGAACACATCCTCGAGGTCGGCCTTGCGGACCTCGATCTCGTCGAACGTGCAGCCCGCCGCGCGGCATAGCGCGAGGATCCGCTCGACATCGTCGTAGCTCGTCAGGCGCAGCAGGTGCTCGCCCGGCGCGCGGGCGGCCGGGTCGGACTCCAGCCCGCGCAGCTCGGACGGCAGCGCGCCAGTCCCCAGGCGCAGGTACAACTGCAGCCCGGCGAAGCGGCGCAGCAGCGCGTCGGTGCGGTCAAGCGCGACGACTTCGCCACGGCGCAGCATCGCGATGCGGTCGCACAGCGACTCGGCTTCCTCGAGGTAATGGGTGGTCAGCACGATCGTGTGGCCCTCGCGGTTCAGGCGCGAGATGAACTTCCACAGCGTCTGGCGCAATTCGACGTCGACGCCGGCGGTCGGTTCGTCGAGCACGATCACGGGCGGCCGGTGCACGAGCGCCTGCGCGACCAGCACGCGGCGCTTCATCCCGCCCGACAGCGCGCGCATGTTCGCGTCGGCCTTCTCGGTGAGGTCGAGATTGGCCATCACTTCGTCGATCCAGTCGTCGTTGCGACGCAGCCCGAAATAGCCGGACTGGATCCGCAGCGTCTCGCGGACGGTGAAGAACGGGTCGAACACGAGTTCCTGCGGCACGACGCCGAGCGCGCGGCGCGCATCGCGGAAGTCCTTGACGACGTCGTGGCCGCGCACTGAGATACTGCCTTCATCGGCCCGGGCAAGCCCGGCGAGGATACTGATGAGCGTGGTCTTGCCTGCGCCGTTCGGGCCGAGCAGACCGAAAAACTCGCCTTCCTCGACCGACAGGCTGACGCCCTTGAGCGCCTGAAGCGATTTGTAGCGCTTCTTGACGTGACGGATTTCTATGGCTGACATGACTGTGCGCGGCGCATGGGCCGCGACGCCTATTCTGTGCTTGCTGCGAAAGAAAATGGGGGCCGGACGCCGATTGGCTGCCCCGCAAAACGCTTGATTATAGGGCAAACCGGCTGGTGGGGCCGGCGCAGGAGGCGCGCGGCCTGAAGCGTGCGCGCGCCGGCTGGCGCGGCAGGCTTCGGTCGGGCAGGGTCAATGTCGCCCGGTGCCGTCGATGAGGGCGTCGACGCCATAGGCGCGCGCGAGGCTGGCGAGCTTCTGCGGGAGATTGAGGATGTCGAGGGTCGCGCCGCGCGCTTCGGCGGCACGTTGCCATGCGAGCAGCACGGCGAGCGCGGACGAGTCGAACTGCGTCAGCGCCGTGCAATCGACGGCGGTCGCGCCGGCGCCGATGCGCGCAAGACCGTCCGCGAGCGCGGACTTCGCGCTCGCGACGGTCAGCGAAGAGCCTGCTTCGAAGCCGCTCACGACGCCTGCTTGCCGGAGGCAAGTTGCTGGTTGCGCTGCGTCAGGAACTGGATCAGGCCGTCCACGCCGCTTTGCTGGATCTTCTCGTTGAACTGCTGCTGGTACGTCTGGATCAGCCACGCGCCGAGCACGTTCAGGTCATAGACCTTCCAGCCATTCGCCGACTTGTACAAGCGATAGTCGATCTGGACCGGCTGACCGTTGTTCATCGCGACCGTCTTCACCACCACGTCGGTGTCGGCCGGATCGGCGCGGAACGGCGGGTACTGGATCTGCTGGTCCGGCTTCAACTGCGCGAGCGCGCCCGAATACGTGCGGATCAGCAGCAGCTTGAACTGCTCCTGAACCTGTTGCTGCTGTTCGGCCGATGCCGTGCGCCAGTTGCGGCCCATCGCGAGCTGCGTGGTACGGCGGAAATCCGTGTACGGCAGGATGTCCTTGTTGACGATCGTAATGATGCGGTTGGTGTCGCCCTGCTTGATCGTCTGCTGCTTGACTTCGTCGAGCACCTGCTGCGTCGCCGTCTTGATCAGCGCCTGCGGGTTCGACTGGTCGACTTGCGCGTGAGCTGCGCTGCCGAACGAGAACAGCGCCGCGAAAACGGGGATCAGGAACAGTTTTTTCATCATAGTGACCTGCATGAAGAGTCGATGCGAAGGTTGGAGCCGGTAGCTTACGCGCAAGTTCGCATGCGCTACCGACTGAATCGTTTCCGGCTGTAACGAATGTAAGTTGGTCAGTGCAGCTTGATGCTCGGGAAACGAATCCCGCCCGGTGCGGGCGGCGTCATCTGCATTGCCGGCACGTTCGTCGCGCTGGCCGGGTTCGGTGCTTCGGCACTGCCCGACGCCGGTACGGCAACGGCCGCGCCCGATGCGCCGGCCGGTGCCGCGCCATCGTCCGGCAAGTCGTACTTCGGCAGCGCATCGTTGCTCGACGCCGTCGAGGCCTCGCCGCGCGCGTTGTCGATCAGCATCTGGCGGCGCTGCAGGTAGGCGTTGCGCACGAACGAATACTTGTCGAGCGCCGCGGCATCAAGCACGTCGCCCGCGCCGAGCAGGTTCGCACGCGTGTTGACGAGGTTCACGCCGAACAGGCCCCAGCTCAGGCCGTCCGGCTTCACGTAGGTGAGCGGATTGCCCACGTAGTCGACGCCGAGGCCTGCCGTGTCGCGCAGTGTGCTCGGGCCGAGCAGCGGCAGCACGAGATACGGGCCCGACGGCATGCCGTAGCGGCCCATCGTGATCCCGAAATCGGCCGTGTGCTTCGGCAGTTTCGCAATCGTCGCGACGTCGAACAGGCCGCCGACGCCGAACACCGTGTTGATCACGACGCGCATGATGTCGCCGACGCCGTCCGCGATTCGCAACTGCACGATGTTGTTCGCGGCGATGTAGACGTCGCCGATGTTCGAGAAGAAGTTCGTCACGCTGTCGCGCACCGGCTGCGGCACCACGTACTGGTAGCCCTTCGCGACCGGTTTCAGCGCGTACGTGTCGACCGTGTCGTTGAACTTGTACATCGACCGGTTGAAGCCTTCGAGCGGATCGCCCTTGGTCGGCGTCTGCACGGTCGCGCAACCGCTCAACGCGGCGACTGCCGCCACCGCGAGCGCGGCGTGCCTGATGCGGATCGTCTGCATGGTCATTCCCTCTTGTCTTTCTCTCGTGTGGTTATTGGGCAGCCGAGCCAGACACCGCGGAGGCCGGCACCGCGACCGGCGCGGGTGCCGCCGGCGCGGCCGAGGCCCCGGATGCCGGCTTCGCGCCGCCCGCGTCGGCTGCCTTGCTGTACAGGAACTGGCCGATCAGGTTCTCGAGCACGATCGCCGACTGCGTCATCGTGATCGTATCGCCCTCCTTCAGCATTTCGGTGTCGCCGCCCGGATCGAGGCCGATGTACTGCTCGCCGAGCAGGCCCGACGTCAGGATCTTCGCCGACGAATCCTTCGGGAACGGATACTGACCGTCGATATCGATCGTCACCAGCGCCTGATAGGTGTTGGTGTCGAAGCCGACCGACTTCACGCGGCCGACCACGACGCCCGCGCTCTTCACGGCGGCGCGCGGCTTCAGTCCGCCGATGTTGTCGAATTTCATCCTCACCGAGTAGGTCGGCTGAAACGACAGCGAGCTCATGTTGCCGACCTTGAGCGCCAGGAATAGCACCGCAAGGAAGCCCACCACCACGAACAGGCCGACCCAGAAGTCGAGAGCAGTCTTTTTCATCGTCATCCCAAAATTTGGCTTGGCTGAGGCTCAGCTGAACATCAGCGCGGTCAGCAGGAAATCGAGGCCGAGTACGGCGAGCGACGCGAACACGACCGTCTTGGTCGTCGCGCGCGACACGCCCTCGGGCGTGGGCTTCGCTTCATACCCCTGAAACAGTGCAATGAAGGTCACGGCGAACCCGAACACGATGCTCTTGATCACGCCGTTGCCGACGTCGGCCCACACCTCGACCCCGCCCTGCATCTGCGACCAGAACGCGCCCGGATCGACGCCGATCAGCACGACACCGACGAAATAGCCGCCGAGCACGCCGACCGCGTTGAAGATCGCGGCGAGCAGCGGCATCGCGATGATGCCGGCCCACATGCGCGGCGCGATCACCGTCTTGATCGGATCGACTGCCATCATCTCGAGCGCCGTGAGCTGCTCGCCGGCCTTCATCAGGCCGATCTCGGCGGTGAGCGACGTGCCGGCGCGGCCCGCGAACAGCAGCGCGGTCACGACCGGGCCGAGCTCGCGCACCAGCGACAGCGCGACCAGCAGGCCGAGCGCCTGCTCGGACCCGTAGCGATTCAGCGTGTAATAGCCCTGCAAGCCGAGCACGAAGCCGACGAACAGGCCCGACACGGCAATGATCACGAACGAATAGTTGCCGAGAAAGTGGATCTGCTTGGTGACCAGCCGCGGCCGGCGCAGCAGCGGGAAGAATTCCAGCACGAGGCGCACGAACAGCCGCGTGCCGTAGCCCGCGCGCTCGAGGCCGCCGATGACGTAACGTCCGATCGCGCTGATCATGCGCGCCCTCCGCCGAGCCCGAAATCCGCAGCCAGCGGCGGGCTCGTGTAATGAAATTTGAACGGGCCGTCCGGCGCGCCGTCGATGAACTGGCGCACGCTCGGGTCGGTCGACGCACGCAGCTCATCGGGCGTCCCCTGCGCGAGCACGCCACCATTGGCCAGAAAATACACGTAGTCGGCGATCGCGAACGATTCCGGCACGTCGTGCGTGACGAGGATCGACGTCGCGCCGAGTGCCTCGTTCAGCGTGCGGATCAGGTTCGCCGTGATGCCGAGCGAGATCGGATCGAGGCCCGCGAACGGTTCGTCGTACATGATGAGCTGCGGGTCGAGCGCGATCGCGCGCGCGAGCGCGATGCGACGCGCCATCCCGCCGGACACCTCGGACGGCATCAGGTCACGCGCGCCGCGCAGACCGACCGCGTTGAGCTTCATCAGCACCAGGTCGCGGATCAGGTCTTCGGGCAGGTCGGTGTGTTCGCGCAACGCGAACGCGACGTTCTCGAACACCGACATATCGGTGAACAGCGCGCCGAACTGGAACAGCATGCCCATCTTGCGGCGCAGCGCGTACAGGCCGTCGCGCGTCTGCGCGCCGACGTCGGCGCCGTCGAACAGCACCTGGCCGCGGCGTGCGCGCACCAGTCCGCCGATCAGGCGCAGCACGGTCGTCTTGCCGCAACCCGACCCGCCCATGACGGCGACGACCTGGCCGCGCCCGAAGCGCATGTTCAGGTTCGACAGGACGAGGCGGTCGCCATAGCCAAAGTCGACGTCGCGAAGTTCCAGCAATGTCTCGGTAGGAGTGGGGCTCACGGAGCTGACAGTCCTTTTACGCAGAACGCCGAATTATAGGGCCTGCATTGGAATGATGTCGTGACGCCGTTCCGGGCCCTGCGGTCAATGATTGTCAAATTGTCGGGCAAAACATTGCTGCAACGCAACAATCGCCGCCCGATAATCGTCTGCGCCCGTGACCGCACTGACCACCGCGACGCTGCCGACGCCCGTCGCCAGCACGTCCGGCAACGCGTCGAGCCCCACGCCGCCGATCGCGACGAGCGGCGAGCGCGCGCCGGCGAAGCGCGCATAGCGGGCAATCCGCGCGAGGCCCTGTGGCGGCGCCGCGACGGCCTTGGTCGCGGTCGTGTACACGGGGCCGAGCGCCAGATAGCTCGGGCGCTCGTGCAACGCGCGCAACATCTCGTAATAACCATGGCTCGAAAGTCCGAGCCGCAGGCCCGCGCGCGCGATCGCGGCCAGATCGGCCGTTTCGAGGTCCTCCTGACCCAGATGTACGCCGTACGCGCCCTCTTCTATCGCGATCTGCCAGTGATCGTTGATGAACACGCGTGCATCGGGATAGCGGCGCCCTGCCGCGACCGCACGTGCGACTTCCCGGCGCAACGCGTCCGGGTTCGCGCCTTTCACGCGCAGCTGCACGGTTCGCGCGCCGCACTCGAGCACGCGTTCGACCCATTCGGCGTCGGGGACGACCGGATAGAGGCCGAGTTGCTTGGGGCACGGCGGGAATGCGGGCTCGGGTGCCGCGGCCAGGCCGGCGACGCGCGGGAACCGCGCGGCATCGATCGGCCACGCATCGGTCCCGCGCGTTTCGTCGCCGTCGCCCCACGCCAGCGCGAGCACGAGCGCGTCGATCGGCGCGAAACCGCAATCGAGGAACGCCGCGAGCGCCGCGATCCAGTCGTCGGCGAGCGGATGCGCGGCTTCCAGCGCGTAGCGCACGCCTGCGGCGTGCAGCACCGCGCCGTGCTCGCCGAACTCGATCGCGACCGCGTCCGATGACGCGGGGCGCGATGCGGCCGACGCGCGTGCCTGCGCGGCACGATCGCCGGCCGACACGATCAGCACGTCGCCTTGGGCCGGCACGTCGGGCGCCGCGACGCACAGCCGCCACGCCGTCGTGCCGGTCGGCCAGTCGCCCAGGCGGGCGCGAATCCGCTCGGCCGCTTCGGCCAGTTCGTCGGCCGGCGGCCAGAAGGCATCGGCGAAGCGCGCACTCATGCGCCGCTCCCGTCCTGGTGCCAGAACGGCATGCCGACGACCGGCGTGCTCGCGTGCGCGGTCTCGCGCGCATCCATCGGCCCGGCGAGATAGGCCGCACGGCCGGCCTCGACGCCTTGCGCGAACGCACGCGCCATGATTTCCGGATGCGTGGCCTGCGACACGGCCGTGTTCAGCAGCACGCCGTCGAAACCCCATTCCATCACCTGGCACGCGTGCGACGGCACGCCGAGCCCGGCGTCGACGATCAGCGGCACGTCCGGCAGCCGCTCGCGCAGCACGCGCAGCCCGTACGGATTCACGACGCCCTTGCCGGTGCCGATCGGCGCGCCCCACGGCATCAGGGCCTCGCAGCCGACGTCAAGCAGACGCCGGCCGATCACGAGATCCTCGGTGCAGTACGGCAACACCTTGAAGCCGTCCTTGACCAGTTGCGCGGCCGCCTCGATCAGCCCGATCGGGTCGGGCTGCAGCGTGTAGTCGTCGCCGATCAGCTCGAGCTTGATCCAGTCGGTATCGAAAACCTCGCGCGCCATGTGCGCGGTCGTCACCGCCTCGGCGACGGTCTGGCAGCCGGCCGTGTTCGGCAGCAGCGGCACCGAGTGACGCTTGAGCAGATCGAAAAAGCCGGCCTCTGCGGTGCCGCCGGTCATCTGGCGGCGCAGCGCGACCGTCACCATCCCGGGGCGCGACGCGGCGATCGAATCGGACAGCGACTGCAGCGACGGGTAGCGCGACGTGCCGAGCAACACGCGGCTTGCGAAGGTTTCGCCGTACAGCGTCAGCGCGTCGGCGGAAGTGAGGGACGTCATGTCGTTTTCCTGGAAGAGCAGAGGGCGAACCGGCGGCGCTCAGCCGCCCGCGACGGGGTGCACGACGTCGAGCTTGTCGCCCGTCGCGAGCGCGCGCGCCGCATGCTGCGTGCGCGCGACGAAATTGCCGTTCAGCGCAACCGCGTACGGCGGACGCGCGCCGTACGCGGCGAGCGCGTCGGCCACCGTTGCGCCGTCGGGCAGGGTCAGCGTCTGTTGGTTGATCTGGATATCCATGAGTCTTGGTCGAATTCGGTCGGCGGCGCGCATCAGGCCGGCTGGCGCGCGTCGTCGCGGTGATGGAGGAGCGTCGGCCAGCGCGCGGCATCGCGCCACGCGGCGAACGCGTCGGCATCGGCGAACGCGCCGCCGAGCGCGGCTTGCGCGAACGCGACCGCCGCATGCGCGACTTCCGGCGCGATCATGAAGCCGTGCCGGTACAGGCCGTTGACGGCCAGCGTCGTCGCGCCGTCCCAGATCACCGCCGGGCGGTGATCGGGCAGCGTCGGGCGGCATTGCGCGTTCAGTTCGAGGATGCGCGCCTCGCCGAACGCCGGGTGCACGGAAAACGCCGCGCTCAGCAGTTCGAGCGCCGAGCGCACGCTGACAGGCGACATGTCCTCGCCCTCCACTTCGGTCGCGCCGATCACGTACAGGTCGTCCTGTTTCGGCGCGATGTACAGCGGATAGCGCGGATGCAGCAGCCGCACGGGCCGCGTAAGCCCGATGCCTGGTGCGCACACGCGCGCGACTTCGCCGCGGATGCCCCGCAGCGCGGGAAGCGCGGATTTCGCGCCGAGCCCGCGGCAATCGATCGTGAAATGCGCGTCGGGCCGGTTCGCGTCGTCGATCGTCGCGTGCCAGTGCAACTCGACGCCGCGTTGCGCGAGGCCCGCCGCGAGTGCGCGCAGCGCCTGCCGGTTGTCGAGCTGCCCTTCGCGCGGCAGCATCAGGCCGCGCGCAAAGCGCCCCGCGAGCGCGGGCTCGGCCGCGTCGACCTGCGCGCCGGCCAGCGCGACGAAGCCACCGTCGAACAGTTCGGCCGGCGCGTTCGCGCGCACGCGCCGCTCGAACAGCGGCGCCTCGGCGCGATCCGCTTGATGCCAGACGACGAGCGTGCCGTGCTGCTGGAAGAACACCGGTTCGGGCAGTTCCGCGAGCCATTGCGGCCAGCGCGCGAGCGATGCCGCGCCGAGCTCGGTGATCAGCAGCTCGGCGCTGGCCGCCTCGGCGAGCGGCGCGAGCATCGCGGCCGCGATCCACGCGGCCGACTGCTCGCCGTCCGGGCCGCCGCGCTCGTACAGCGCGACGCGATGCCCGTCGCCCGCAAGCCGCCACGCGATCAGACGGCCGACAAGGCCGCCGCCGAGTACCGCGAAATCGGGCCGGGAAGCATGGAGGTTCATCGCGCGCCCTCCCCGCGAACAGCACCATCGCGTGCGACGAACGTCGACGCGCATGCACCGTCCCGTGCGGACGCACGCGACAGCGGATCGGGAACAGCACAAAAGACTGAAGATTGAGCGGTCATCATTCCTTCCGTAACGCGCGACGCGCGTACCCAAAAGGACGAAACCGGCAGCAAAGGCCGGCCGGGCGGGACTCGGGCGCTGACCATGTGGGATGGCAGCCAGCGCGGCCCGGCGGGATCAGAAACTTCCCTCGCCGGTATTACCCGGATCGGGTGCGAAGGGTCTTTCTCAGCCTCGCCGCGTCGCCCGGAACTGTCCGTCGGCCGCGCTCGAAGCACCCCTGTTTCGTCGTCGGCCATTAGACCATAAAAGCGGAAAGCGCCGCAAACTGTCCCCTTGCGGCAAATTCGCCGTCGCGCCGCGCCGCTCTGGCACAATGCCCGCAGGCCGGCCGCGCGAGCGGCCGGTTGCCGCGTCACCGCCGGCCTTAAGTGCCGTTTAAGACGCGCGGGCCACCATCCGGACGCCCGCCGTCAGTCGGCACCTCGTCCCGGCATGCCGTATCGCGGCGCGCGTCCGGCTCCGCCCGGCCCGCGCGCCGGCTACTCATCAGGAAGCACATGACCCAATCGATCGATCCCGTCCGCTCCGTCCCCGACGCGCCGCAGGACGAGCGCCCGGTATCCGCGTGGAGCCTCATCAAGCCCTACTGGGTGTCGTCCGAATGGAAAATCGCGTGGGGGCTGCTGGTCACGATCATCGCAATCAACCTTTGCGTGGTCTGGATCAACGTCAAGCTGAACAAGTGGAACGCGCAGTTCTACAACGCGCTGCAGTCGAAGGACGTCCACGACTTCCCGAACCTGCTGATGCAGTTCTCCGCGCTCGCATTCGGCTTCATCATCCTCGCGGTGTACGGCCGCTACCTGCGCCAGATGCTCGGGTTCCGCTGGCGCCAGTGGCTCACCGACCGCTTTCTCGGCCAGTGGCTCGGCGATCGTGCGTTCTACCGGATCGAACGCGACCGCCTCGCCGACAACCCCGACCAGCGGATCACCGACGACCTCCAGTCGTTCGCGACGACGACGCTCGCGCTGTCGCTCGACCTGCTGTCGACGGTCGTCACGCTCGTGTCGTTCATCACCATCCTGTGGTCGCTCGCGGGCGCGCTGACGTTCTCGCTCGGCGCGACGCCGATCACGATCCCCGGCTACATGGTGTGGGCGGCCGCGCTGTACGCGGTGGTCGGCTCGCTGATCATCCAGAAGGTCGGCCACCCGCTCGTGTCGATCAACTACCAGCAGCAGCGCGTCGAGGCCGACTTCCGCTTCGGGCTGATCCGCGTGCGCGAGAACGCCGAGCAGATCGCGTTCTACGACGGCGAGAAAACCGAGACCGTCAATGCGCAGAACCTGTTCACGCGCATTCGCGACAACTGGTGGCGCGTGATGAAGTACACGAAGCGCCTTACGTTCGTGCTGAGCTTCTACGGGCAGATCGCGATCATCTTCCCGCTCGTCGTCGCGGCGCCGCGCTATTTCGCGGGCGCGTTCTCGTTCGGCGTGTTGATGCAGATCTCGTCGGCGTTCGGCACCGTCAGCGATTCGTTCTCCTGGTTCATCAACAGTTACTCGACCCTCGTCGAATGGCGCGCCACCGTCAACCGTCTGCGTGAGTTCAAGCGCGTGATGGGCACGTCGCACCTGAAGGAAAGCATGTCGCCCGCGACCGAGCACGGCGGCATCAACCTGCATTACGTCGATGCCGCGAAGCTGTCGACATCGTCGCTGAAGCTCGCGCTGCCGAACGGCAACGCGCTCGCGAACATCGGCAACGTGACGATCGAACCCGGCTCGCGCTGGCTCGTGGTCGGCAAGTCGGGTTCCGGCAAGAGCACGTTCATGCGCGCGCTGGCGGGCCTCTGGCCGTTCGGCGACGGCGCGATCGATGCGCCGGTCGGCGCGCGGATGATGTTCGTGCCGCAAACCAGCTACTTGCCGATCGGCACGCTGAAGGCCGCGCTCACCTATCCGGCCGCGCCCGACGCGTTCACCGACGACGCGTGCCGCGACGCGCTGCGTGCGTGCCACCTGGAAGACTACGTCGGGCGCCTCGACGAGACCGCCCACTGGACGCGCGTGCTGTCGCCGGGCGAACAGCAGCGTCTGGCCGGCGCGCGCGTGCTGCTGCACAAGCCGGACTTCCTGTTCCTCGACGAAGCGACGAGCGCGCTCGACGCCGACAATGAAGCGCGGCTCTATCACCTGTTCGCCGAACGGCTGCCGAAGGCCGCGATCGTCAGCATCGCGCACCGCGAGGCGCTGGCCGCGTTCCACGTCGGCACGATCAACGTCGAACGCGTGAACGAGAGCGACAAGGTCGCCGCTTAACCGCAAAAAAGGCCGGCGCATACCGCGCCGGCCTTCACTTCCTCGTCCTCCCCGCCTTCCAGCTTTCCCGCTACGCCGGCGCGACCGGCGCCGACACGATCGGCACATGCGACACGCCGTCGTGCGACAGCCTGCTTTCAAACAGCGTCAGCGCGACGAAACGCAGCGCGACCGGCCGCCCGGTCGCACCGCCGCGCGCAGGCTGCCCGTCCGCGTCGCGCGGCAACCGCGCGAGTGTGACGTGCGGCCTGAACGGCCGGCCGTCGGCCGGCACGCCCAGTTCGTGCAGCAGCGCGGACACGTCGGCATTCAGCGCCGCACAGGCGGGATCGGGCGCCAGCTCCGCGACGATCAGCCTCGCGCGCGGCAGGCTCGGCCACCACGCGATTCGCTCGACCAGTTGCAACGGCAGCGCATGCCCGGCCGCGAGTGCCGGCAGGCGCGCAGCCAGCGCATTGCACCGCTCCCGTTCGATTGCACCGATGAACGAGAGCGTCACGTGCAATTGAGCCGGCATCGTGCGCCGCGCGCCGCGGGTGACCGGCAACGCGTGCAGTGCATCGCGCGATGCCGCATCGGGCACCAGCGCGACGAATGCACGGAGCCGGTCGCCGTTCATGACTCGCGCACCGCCACGCGCGCTTCGACCACCGCGCCCTCCGAAGCCGGACGCTGCGGCAGCGGACCGTGCTCGCCCCACACGTCGGCGGGCAGCACGCTTGCAAGCTCGGGAATCGTGTTGCGCGTGAACACCGGATCGGCGACGCCTTCCGCGCGCTGGTGGCGATAGTCGCGCCACGCGGCATGCGCATACTTGCCGAGCGCGAGGATCGCGACCAGGTTGATGATCGCCATCAGCCCCATGCTCGTATCGGCCATCGCCCACACGAGCGGCAGTTGCCCGACGCTGCCGAACATCACCATCCCGAGCACCGCGATGCGGAACAGCGGCAGCACGCCGCGCCGCTTCGTGATGAAGTCGACGTTGCCTTCCGCGTATGCGTAATTGCCGATCACCGACGAGTACGCGAAGAAGAAGATCGCGACGGCCATGTAGATGCCGCCCCAGTCGCCGACATGGCTCGCGATCGCGCGCTGCGTGAGCGCCGCGCCCTCCATGCCGGTGCCGAGTTCGTACTGGCCCGACAGCAGGATCACGAACGCGGTCGCGCTGCAGATCACGATCGTGTCGACGAACACGCCGAGCATCTGGATCAGCCCCTGCACGACCGGATGCCGCACGCTCGCGGTCGCGGCCGCGTTCGGTGCGCTGCCCATGCCGGCCTCATTCGAGAACAATCCGCGCTTCACACCCATCGCGACCGCCTGGCTGACTGCATAGCCGGTCAGGCCGCCCGCCGCCTGCTCGAGCCCGAACGCGCTCTTCACGATCAGCGCGATCACGCCCGGCACCAGCGCGACGTGCGTCGCGACCGCGTAGACCGCCAGAGCGAGGTAGCCGATCGCCATCACCGGCACGATCACCTGCGCGACCGACGCGATGCGGCGAATCCCGCCGAAGATGAGCGGCGCGGTGAGCAGCACGAGGCCGAGGCCGACCGTTTCGCGGCTCCAGCCGAACGACGTATGGAACGCGTCGGCGATCGCATTGGCCTGCACCGCGTTGAACACGAAGCCGAACGCGAGGATCAGCGACAGCGAGAACAGCACGCCGAAGCCGCGCGAGCGCAGGCCCGTCTGGATGTAGTACGCGGGGCCGCCGCGATAGCTGCCGTCCGGATGCGACACCTTGAAGATCTGCGCGAGCGTCGCCTCGACGAACGCCGACGACATCCCGACGAGCGCCGTCATCCACATCCAGAAGATCGCGCCCGGCCCGCCGACCGTCAGCGCGACCGCCACACCGGCGATGTTGCCGGTGCCCACGCGGCTCGCGAGGCCGGTCGCGAACGCCTGGAATGACGAGATGCTGCCCGGCTCGCCCTTGCTGCCGACCAGTTTGATGCTGAGGAACAGCGCCTTCAGCTGGATCATCCGGAACCGCAGCGTGAACCATGCGCCCACGCCGAGCAGCAGCGCGATCAGCACGTAGTTCCACAGCACGCCGTTGACGGCGTCGATCAGCCCTTGTACGAATGCTTCCATTCAGAGTCCTTGTAAATGGGGTCAGTCAAATGCGGCGGCCACGCGAACGCGGCCAGCGGGCGATGATATGACAGTTTCCAAGGAACATTACAAAATGAAAGTATTCGGGATCGCGAAAAATCAACGTCCGATGTGATCAGGTTAGGCGACGCTTCGGGGAGGTGCGGGGGGATGCGACGGGGCGGGCGGCGCGGCGAGTGCATGCCCGGGGCTTGGGTGATGCCCCGGATCCTTGCTCTTTGTCGCACGGTGCGCCAGGCTCGGCGAGCAGCGATCCCGAGCGGAAATGCCGTAGCGGGCGAGTCGCGATCTTTGACAACCGAAAACAGTCGCAATAGTGAATCGCCAAACAGAAATGGCGTTAAAAAACGAAACTATGCTTTAAGCAGTTTTCCCCACCCATTAATCACGACTACCCCTCTAGAAACGCCCAATCCCGAAAAATAGAAATAACCCGGGTGAATCCGATGCAGTTTATTGCGATACCGGTTGATTGCCGTAAAAGAATTCACCCGTCGACGACGCGCATGCGTCTGAGTCGGTCGGCGCGGGTCGCCGCGGGGATCCTCTGCCCGCGGCGCCCGCAAACAATTCTTATGCTCGTAGCGATTGCGGCGCTCTTTCGGCGACTGCCTGGAAGGCATGAACCGGCGTCCATTGTTGTGCTTGGGTGCCGTTGTACGGGAATGCCCAGACGAGGTTGTTGGCCTGTCGACTATCGTAATGATCGTCGATCACGAGGCCGGTGTTGGCGAGTGATGTGATGTAACCAGGGCGAATGGAGATGCTCCACCGCTGCGAAGGCGCTCCCGTGAACGGGCGCAGGACCAGCGGCGTTTCGGCGGCGACCTTGCCGTCCGCGAAATCGACCGCCAGCTTGCCTCCGCCGTTCAAATCGCTGAAATCCAGAATGATGAAGCCATGGGTGGGATCGTAGTCCCACAGGGTCTGCACATTCGGGTCGGTGAAGTAGCGAAGTTGCACCGGGGCATTCGGGCCGATCACGCTGCCGTCGGTATTGTTCTGGGCAACACCGAGGACGCGCGTCGGATCCTGCGCAAACTGAAACGACATCGATATATACGCCATGATTTTCTCCAAAGGGTGTGAAAACCAGACCGTTCAATATGCCCGAATTAATCGGACAAAAATCACTATAGGTGGCAGCAGACCCCGATTCAACGTCTATTTGGAGATAAATATCGATATTTTTGTTTTTATGAATGGTCGATTTAATTGATGCCGAATAAATTGATGGCTGTTCACGGAAAATCCCCGCCAACCCAGTCGTCTCAGGCTCGCGCCCCATAAAAAAACGGGCGTCCTTTCGGACGCCCGGTTTTCTTCGAAACCCGCTCGCGCGCTTCAGCTTAGCGCGGCAGTTCCGAATGCCCCATCAGGTACGCGTCGACCGAGCGCGCGCACTGGCGGCCTTCGCGGATCGCCCAGACGACGAGCGACTGGCCGCGGCGCATGTCGCCAGCTGCGAACACCTTGTCGACCGACGTGTAGTACGAGCGATCGCCTTCGGTCGCCGCACGCGCATTGCCGCGCGCATCCTTCGCGACGCCGAACGCGTCGAGCACGGGCGCTGCCGGCTGCGTGAAGCCCATCGCGAGCAGCACCAGGTCGGCCTTCATCTCGAACTCGGAGCCCGGCACTTCCTGCATCTTGCCGTCCTTCCACTCGACGCGCACCGCGATCAGCTTCTCGACCTTGCCGTTCTTGCCTTCGAGACGCTTCGTCGCGACCGCCCAGTCACGCTCGCAGCCTTCCTCGTGCGACGACGACGTGCGCAGCTTGATCGGCCAGTACGGCCACACGAGCGGCTTGTTCTCCTCTTCGGGCGGCTGCGGCAGCAGCTCGAACTGCGTGACCTGCTTCGCGCCGTGACGGTTCGACGTGCCGACGCAGTCCGAACCGGTATCGCCGCCGCCGATCACGATCACGTGCTTGCCCTTCGCGAGCAGCTGGTCGGTGAGCTTGTCGCCCGCGTTCACACGGTTCTGCTGAGGCAGGAAGTCCATCGCGAAATGCACGCCGGCCAGCTCGCGGCCCGGCACCGGCAGGTCACGCGGCGTTTCCGAACCGCCCGCGATCACGACCGCGTCGAACTCTTCCTTCAGCGTGTCCGGCGAGATGGTTTCCTTCGCGAGGCTGCCGATCGATTCGGGCAGCGGATCCTTGCCGATGAACACGCTGGTGCGGAACGTCACGCCTTCCGCTTCCATCTGGCGCATGCGGCGGTCGATCAGCCACTTCTCGAGCTTGAAGTCGGGAATCCCGTAACGCAGCAGGCCGCCGATCCGGTCGTTCTTCTCGAACACCGTCACGTCGTGGCCGGCGCGCGCGAGCTGCTGCGCGGCCGCGAGGCCCGCGGGGCCGGAACCGACGACCGCGACCTTCTTGCCCGTCTTGTGCTCGGCCGGCAGCGGCTTCACCCAACCTTCCGCCCAGGCCTTGTCGATGATCGCGTGCTCGATCGACTTGATGCCGACCGGGTCGTTGTTGATCCCGAGCGTGCACGCCGCCTCGCACGGCGCCGGGCAGATGCGGCCCGTGAATTCCGGGAAGTTGTTGGTCGAGTGCAGGACTTCGATCGCCTGCTGCCAGTCCTGGCGGTAAACGAGATCGTTGAAGTCCGGAATGATGTTGTTGACCGGGCAGCCGTTGTTGCAGAACGGGATGCCGCAATCCATGCAGCGCGCGCCCTGAACCTTCGCATCCGCGTCGGTCAGTGCCGCGACGAATTCCTTGTAGTGCTTCACGCGCGTGAGCGGTGCTTCGTACGCCTCGTGGCGGCGTTCGAACTCCAGAAAACCGGTTGCCTTGCCCATAAGGTGCTCTTCTGTTCGGTGTATCGGGTGGGGGAGCCGCGCGCGGCAATCATGCGCGCGCGGCATTCGCTATGTCGTTCGTCGCTCAGGCGGCCAGCACTTCCTTCGCCGCCTTCTTCGCACCGATCTCGCCCAGCGCGCGCTTGTATTCGTGCGGGAACACCTTCACGAACTGGCGGCGCGCCGCGTCCCAGTTTTCCAGCAGCGACTTCGCGCGCGGCGAACCCGTGAACTGGAAATGACGCTCGACGAGCCCCTTGAGCAGCGCTTCGTCCGTCGTGCCCGCATGCCAGAGCGCGCGGTCGACCGTGCGCTCCTGCTCGGCCTGCTGCAGCACCGGCTCGAGCGCGACCATCGACTTGTTGCACTTCGCCGCGAACGTGCCTTCCGGATCGTAGATGTACGCGAGGCCGCCCGACATGCCGGCCGCGAAGTTGCGCCCCGTCTCGCCGAGCACGACGACCGTACCGCCCGTCATGTATTCGCAGCCGTGGTCGCCCGTGCCTTCGACGACCGCCGTCGCGCCCGAGTTGCGCACGCAGAAGCGCTCGCCCGCCACGCCGCGGAAGAAGGCTTCGCCTTCGATCGCGCCGTACATCACCGTATTGCCGCAGATGATGTTTTCCTCGGACTTGCCGCGGAAGTCGTTGGTCGGTCGGATGATGATCCGGCCGCCCGACAGGCCCTTGCCGACGTAGTCGTTGCCGTCGCCGACGAGGTCGAGCGTCACGCCCTTCGCGAGGAACGCGCCGAAGCTCTGGCCGGCCGTGCCCTTCAGCTGGATGTGCACCGCGTCGTCGGCCAGGCCGTCATGGCCGTGCTTCTTCGCGATCACGCCCGACAGCATCGCGCCGACCGTGCGGTTCACGTTGCGCACCGGCTGGATGAACGACACATGCTCGCCGTTCTCGATCGCGGCCTTCGCCTTCTCGATCAGCACGTGGTCGAGCGCGCGCTCGAGGCCGTGGTCCTGCACGTCGACGTGACGCGGCGCGACGTCCTCGCACTCTTCCGGCTGGTAGAACACGCGCGAGAAGTCGAGGCCCTTCGCCTTCCAGTGCTCGATGCCCTTGCGCGTATCGAGCAGGTCGGCGCGGCCGATCAGGTCGTCGAACTTCGCGATGCCGAGCTGCGCCATGATCTCGCGCACTTCCTCGGCGACGAAGAAGAAGTAGTTCACGACGTGTTCGGGCTGGCCCTTGAACTTCGCACGCAGCACCGGATCCTGCGTCGCGACGCCGACCGGGCACGTGTTCAGGTGGCACTTGCGCATCATGATGCAGCCTTCGACGACGAGCGGCGCCGTCGCGAAGCCGAATTCGTCAGCGCCGAGCAGCGCGCCGATCACGACGTCGCGGCCCGTCTTCATCTGGCCGTCGGCCTGCACGCGGATGCGGCCGCGCAGGCGGTTCAGCACCAGCGTCTGCTGCGTTTCGGCGAGGCCGAGTTCCCACGGCGTGCCGGCGTGCTTGACCGACGACAGCGGCGATGCGCCCGTGCCGCCGTCATGGCCGGCGATCACGACGTGATCGGCCTTCGCCTTCGCGACACCGGCCGCGACCGTGCCGACGCCCACTTCCGACACCAGCTTCACCGAGATGCTCGAGCTCGGGTTCACGTTCTTCAGGTCGTGGATCAGCTGCGCCAGATCCTCGATCGAGTAGATGTCGTGGTGCGGCGGCGGCGAGATCAGGCCGACACCCGGCACCGAGTAACGCAGCTTGCCGATGTATTCGGACACCTTGTGGCCCGGCAGCTGGCCGCCTTCGCCCGGCTTCGCGCCCTGCGCCATCTTGATCTGGATCTGGTCGGCCGACGCGAGGTACTCGGCGGTGACGCCGAAGCGGCCCGACGCGACCTGCTTGATCTTCGAGCGCAGCGAATCGCCGTCCTTCAGCGGAATGTCGCTGACGATCTCGTCGCCGATGACCGACTTCAGCGTCTCGCCCGACTTGATCGGAATGCCGCGCAGTTCGTTGCGATAGCGCTTCTCGTCCTCGCCGCCTTCGCCGGTGTTCGACTTGCCGCCGATCCGGTTCATCGCGATCGCGAGCGTCGCGTGCGCTTCGGTGCTGATCGAACCGAGCGACATCGCGCCGGTCGCGAAGCGCTTGACGATGTCCTTCGCCGGCTCGACGTTTTCGATCGGGATCGCCTTGGTCGGCTCGACCTTGAACTCGAACAGGCCGCGGAAAGTCATGTGCCGCTTGGTCTGGTCGTTGATCAGGTGCGCGTATTCCTTGTACGTCTGGTACGAGTTGCTGCGCGTCGCGTGCTGGAGCTTCGCGATCGAATCCGGCGTCCACATGTGGTCTTCGCCGCGCACGCGGTATGCGTACTCGCCGCCCGCGTCGAGCATGTCGCGCAGGACCGGGCTGTCGCCGAACGCGTCGCGGTGCAGGCGGATCGCTTCTTCCGCGACTTCGAACAGGCCGATGCCGCCGACCTTCGACGCCGTGCCCTTGAAGTACTTCTCGACGAGGTCGCTCGACAGGCCGAGCGCTTCGAAGATCTGCGCGCCCGTGTACGACATGTACGTCGAGATGCCCATCTTCGACATCACCTTCTGCAGGCCCTTGCCGACCGCCTTCGTGAAGTTGTAGACGGCCTTCTCCGGCGACAGGTCGCCCGGCAGGCCTTCGGCCATCTTCGCGAGCGTTTCCATCGCGAGGTACGGGTGCACGGCTTCCGCGCCGTAGCCCGCGAGCAGCGCGAAGTGGTGCGTCTCACGTGCCGAGCCCGTCTCGACGACGAGGCCCGTGCTCGTGCGCAGCCCTTGCTGGACGAGGTGCGTGTGGATCGCCGACGTGGCGAGCAGCGCCGGAATCGCGACATGCTCGGCGTCCGTCTTGCGGTCCGACACGATCAGCATGTTGTAGCCCGACTTCACCGCGTCGACGGCTTCCGCGCACAGCGACGCGAGGCGCGCCTCGATGCCTTCCTTGCCCCAGGCCACCGGATAGCAGATGTTCAGCTCGTATGCGCTGAACTTGCCGCCCGTGTACTGGTCGATCGCGCGGATCTTCGCGATGTCCTTGAAGTCGAGCACCGGCTGCGACACTTCGAGACGCATCGGCGGGTTGATGTTGTTCGTGTCGAGCAGGTTCGGCTTCGGGCCGATGAACGACACGAGCGACATGACCATGTTCTCGCGGATCGGGTCGATCGGCGGGTTCGTGACCTGTGCGAAGAGCTGCTTGAAGTAGTGATAGAGCGTCTTGTTCTTGTTCGACATCACCGCGAGCGGCGAGTCGTTGCCCATCGAGCCGACGGCCTCTTCACCCTGCTGCGCCATCGGCGCCATCAGGAACTTCAGGTCTTCCTGCGTATAGCCGAACGCCTGCTGGCGGTCGAGCAGCGCGGCGCCCTGCGTGCGGCCGGCCGCGACGTCCTCGGCCTTCGGCTCGATCTCGTCGAGCTTGATGCGCACGGCGTCGATCCAGCTCTTGTACGGCTTAGCGTTCGCGAGGTTGTCCTTCAGTTCCTTGTCGTCGATGATGCGGCCGTGTTCCATGTCGATCAGGAACATCTTGCCCGGCTGCAGGCGCCACTTCTTGACGATCTTCGATTCGGGGATCGGCAGCGTGCCGGCTTCCGACGCCATGATGACGAGGTCGTCGTCCGTGACGATGTAGCGCGCCGGGCGCAGGCCGTTGCGGTCGAGCGTCGCGCCGATCTGACGGCCGTCCGTGAACGCGATCGCGGCGGGACCGTCCCACGGCTCCATCATCGCGGCGTGGTATTCGTAGAACGCGCGGCGGTTCTCGTCCATCAGCGTGTGCTGTTCCCACGCTTCCGGGATCATCATCATCACCGCGTGCACGAGCGGATAGCCCGCCATCACGAGCAGTTCGAGACAGTTGTCGAACGAAGCCGTATCCGACTGGCCCGGATAGATCAGCGGCCAGAGCTTCGGCAGGTCGTCGCCGAGCACGTGCGACGCGATCGCGCCGGTACGCGCGTTCAGCCAGTTCACGTTGCCCTTCACGGTGTTGATCTCGCCGTTGTGCGCGATCATCCGGTACGGGTGAGCCAGCTCCCACGCCGGGAACGTGTTGGTCGAGAAGCGCTGGTGCACGAGCGCGAGCGCCGACACGACGCGCGAGTCCTGCAGGTCGCGGTAGTACACGCCGACCTGGCCAGCCAGCAGCAGCCCCTTGTAGACGACCGTGCGCGCCGACATCGACGGCACGAAGTATTCCTTGCCGTGCTTGAGCTTCAGCGCCTGGATACGGTGGCTCGCGGTCTTGCGGATCACGTAGAGCTTCCGCTCGAGCGCGTCCGTCACCATGATGTCCTTGCCGCGGCCGATGAAGATCTGGCGGATCAGCGGCTCGCTCGCCTTGACCGTCGGCGAGATCGGCATCGCGTGGTCGACCGGCACGTCGCGCCATCCGAGCACGACCTGACCTTCAGCCCGCACCGTCCGCTCGAGTTCCTGCTCGCATGCGAGACGCGATGCGTTCTCCTTCGGCAGGAAGATCATCCCGACCCCATATTCACCGGCCGGCGGCAGCGTCACGCCCTGCTTCGACATTTCCTCGCGATAGAACGCGTCCGGAATCTGGATCAGGATGCCGGCGCCGTCGCCCATCAGCGGATCGGCACCGACCGCGCCGCGGTGATCGAGGTTCTCGAGGATCTTCAGACCCTGCTGAATGATCTCGTGGCTCTTCTTGCCCTTGATGTGAGCGACGAAACCGACGCCGCAGGCGTCGTGTTCGTTTTGCGGGTCGTACAGACCTTGTGCGGCGGGCACCGCGGCGAGCGGCTGCTGGTGGTCGTTCATGGGGACACCGTCGTAAAGGGGCCTCGAGGGCCGTTGAACCATTTTGTGTTGCCGTCGATCCCGCTCCCGACGGGAGACGGCACGGCCGACGGTGGTTGGGCGAGCTTCACCCGGGCCACCGGAATTCGGAATATACGCGACGAATCAAAGGAATAGCAACAAAAACCGCTTGATCGAACCCCAATTAAACGCATGCTTCGATCTGGTGCCGTTTTATTGGGGCCGTATCGTATTGGTGCAAAAAGAAGCGGCGCCCGCGGCGCCGCCTCGTGATCCGCCTTTCCCGTGTTACTGCTGGATCGGCGGGGTGTTTTCACGCACCTTTCTGGGGCGTCCGCGCGGCAGCGGCGATACGCGGCGGTTCGCGGTACGCGCCGCCCATTCACGATAGTTCTCGCCGCCGAGCACCCAGCCCTTCAGCGTCGCCTGCTGCAGCTGATCAGCCTGCCGCTCGTCGAGCGGCTGCTCGCACAGCTCCTTGTACGCGCGCTGACGGTCGAACGGCGTGTTGCCGAGCGCCCAGTAGAGCGGATGGTCGGTGATCAGGCTGTCGACGGTGAGCCCGACGTGATGCCGGTAGCTCGACCACCGATAGGCCTCGGGCGTCGCGACCAGCTGCGAGCGCACCGGGCTCATCTCGACCACGCGGCTCGCGAGGAGGAAATAGCGTTCGCCTTCGATCACCGTCGCGCGATAGCGGCCTTCCCACAAGGTGCCGCGACGCGAATAACGTCGGTTGAAATGCGCGACGTAGCGGCGGCCGACCGCCTGCATCGCCTTCGGCAGGCTCGCCTCGTCGCTGGGCGTCACGAGGAGCTGCACCTGGCGCGGAAGCAGCACGTAGGCATGCACCGAGAGGTGATGATCGCGTGCCGCGGCCTTCAGGCAATCGATGAAGAGTTCGTAGTCCTGGTCGTCGACGAACGCAGGTTGCTGATCCAGGCCGCGCAGTATCACGTGCTGCGGCTGGTCGGGAACGTAGAGTCGTGCTAACCGTGCCATGCTGAATGTCCGTTTGAACGCGTTAGGAAATACCCGGAGGTCCGAAATTGCGCACCTGCGTAGAATGCCTGTCCCGGCGGGCGCGGAAACGTACGGTCGTACTAATCTTAGGGTGAAAACTCTAACTTACGAGCTTGTTTGGTTTTAAACGCAGTCGTCATAATGAGCACGCCTTAGATCGGAGGAGACACAATGAAACGAAAACTGGCCATTACGGGGGCTGCAGCGCTCGCATTCACGTTTGCGGGCGGTACGGCACAAGCACAATCCGCAGGTGATTTCTACGTCAGCACCGGTTGGTTCCACCTTTCGCCGCAGGACAGCAGCGACCCGCTGTTCGTCTACGGCGTTGGCGGCACGCCCATCAACCAATCGATTCCCAACACCGGCGCCGGCATCAGCGACGCCGATACGCTTGGGCTCGCAACGGGCTACTTCGTCACCGACCATATCTCCACCGAGCTCGTCATGGGGATACCGCCGAAGTTCGACATCACCGGCAAGGGTCAGTTCGAAAGATTCGGCGTACTCGGCCGTGCGTACCAGTGGAGCCCCGCCGTATTGCTTCGCTACCACTTCAACGACGCCAACGCGAAGTTCCGCCCGTATGTCGGCATCGGCGCAACGTACATCTGGTTCACCGGCGCGAAGATCACGAACAGCAGCTTCGAGAACGGCGTGCTCGGCGGCCCGACCAGCGCCACGACCAGCAACCAGTGGGCGCCCGTCTTCAACGCCGGCTTCACGTACAACTTCACGAAACACTGGTTCGCGGGCCTGTCGCTCTCGTACATCCCCGTCAGCGTGACCGCGACCTTCACGACGGCTCGCCGGACGCCGGTCGGCACCCTGACGGAAACGTCGAAGGCCCACATCTCGCTGAACCCGATCGTCACGTACCTGAACGTCGGCTACCGTTTCTAAGCGTAGTCGAATATTTGGGGAATGGTTAATCCTGCTGCAATTTGTAGCGGATTTTTCGTGACGTAACGTCTCCTCGATGCAAAACGCCCCGGCGGAAATCCCGCCGGGGCGTCGTTTTTTTGTCTCAGGGTCTTCCCGCATCCACCATCGCGCGGGACGGGTCGCTACGCAATGTCGTCCAGTGCATCGGGGCCGATCAGGTCGATTCGGTCCGTGCAGACCGCATCGACGCCCCAGCGCACGAGTTCGCGCGCCCGGGCGAGGTCGTTGACCGTGTAGACCAGGATGCGCAGCCCGGCCGCCTTGATCGCGCGCACGAGCGGTTCGTCGAGTTCCTTGTGGTTTGCATGCAACGATACGCAGCCGAGCGCGCCGACGACCTGCGCGTGCCAGTCGTCCGGCACCGCCTCGTACAGCATCCCGCGCGGCAGCGCCGGGGCGCTCGCGCGCGCCTGTTGCAGCGCGTCGAACGAGAACGACGACAGCAGCGGCAGCACGGCCGCGCCGTGCCAGTACGCGGCCGCATCGGCCGCCACCCGCTGCCCCGTGTCGCGCTCGCGGCCCGGGCACGGCTTGATCTCGACGTTCGCCGCCATCCCGTGCGCGATGCAGCGCGCCGCCGCCGCCTCGAGCGTCGGCATCCGCTCGCCCGCGAACCGCGCGTCGAACCAGGCGCCGGCGTCGAGCGCGGCCAGCGCCGCATAGCGCATGCCCGCCGCCGGCCCGCTGCCGTTCGACGTGCGGTCGACCGTGTCGTCGTGCAGCAGGAAACTCACGTCGTCGGCGGACAGCTTCGCGTCGAACTCGACCATCCGGTGACCGCGCCGCGCGCCTTCGTCGAACGCGGCGAGCGTGTTCTCCGGCGCGAGCGTGCCGCCGCCGCGATGGGCGACGACGCGCGGATAGGGCCAGTCGGTACGGGAAGTCATCGTGCGCCTCGCAGCAGGTCCGTCAGGGTCAGCCGGCACGCTTGCCGGTCTCGGGATCGAAGAAATGCAGCCGGTGCGCGGGCAGCGCGGCGCCCAGCGCCGTGCCGCGCGCGGGACGATCCGCGTGCGGCAGCCGCACCGCGACGTCGTGGTTGCCCCAGCGGCCGTGCGCGAGGTTGTCCGCGCCGAGCAGCTCGCACGAGTCGACCGGCAGCGAGGCCTGCGCGACGCCCGGCTGCGGCGTCATGTGCTCCGGCCGCACGCCGAGCACCCAGTCGCGCCCGGTGGCGATCGTGGTGCCGATGCCGGGCGCGCTGGCGACCGGCAGCGCCGGACCGCCGCCCGCGACCGTAAACGTCGCGCCATCCTCCGACAGCCGGCCGTGCATCAGGTTCATCGCCGGCGAGCCGATGAAGCCCGCGACGAACACCGTCGCCGGTTTCTCGTACACGTCGACCGGCGCGCCGATCTGCTCCGCATAGCCACGGTTCATCACGATCACGCGCTGCGCGAGCGTCATCGCCTCGATCTGGTCGTGCGTCACGTACACGCTCGTCGTCGCGAGCCGCGCATGCAGCCGCTGGATCTCGAGCCGCATCTGCACGCGCAGCTTCGCGTCGAGGTTCGACAGCGGCTCGTCGAACAGAAACACCGACGGCTCGCGCACGATCGCACGCCCCATCGCGACGCGCTGCCGCTGGCCGCCCGACAGTTCGCGCGGCCGCCGCGCGAGCAACGGCTCGAGTTCGAGGATCTTCGCGGCCGCGGCCACCCGCGAGTCGATCGTCGCGCGCTCGATGCCGCGGATCTTCAGCCCGTAGCCCATGTTCTGCGCGACCGTCATGTGCGGATACAGCGCATAGTTCTGGAACACCATCGCGATGTCGCGATCCTTCGGCTCCAGCGCGTTGACGACGCGATCGCCGATCGCGATCTCGCCGTCCGTCACCGTCTCGAGCCCCGCGATCATCCGCAGCAGCGTCGACTTGCCGCAGCCCGACGGGCCGACCAGCACGATGAATTCGCCGTCGGCGATCTCCACGTCGATGCCGTGCAGCACGTGCTGCTTGCCGTCGTAGGATTTCCTGACGCCCTTCAAGCTCAGCGCAGCCATACTTGGTCCTTCTCCCGGTTGCCGTCCGTGGTTCATTTCTCGGAATCGACGAGGCCGCGCACGAACCAGCGCTGCATCGCCAGCACGACGACGAGCGGCGGAATCATCGCCAGCAGCGTCGCCGCCATTACGTATTGCCATTCAGTCGCGGCGTCACCGCTCGCGATCATCGTCTTGATGCCCACCACCGCCGTCGACAGCGACGCCTCGGTCGTGATCAGGATCGGCCACAGATACTGGTTCCAGCCGTAGATGAACGTGATCACGAACAGCGCCGCGATGCTCGTCTTCGACAGCGGCAGCACGACGTCCCGGAAAAAGCGCAGCGGCCCCGCACCGTCGATGCGCGCGGCGTCCATCAGTTCGTCGGGCAGCGTCATGAAAAACTGGCGGAACAGGAACGTCGCGGTCGCCGATGCGATCAGCGGCAGCGAGAGCCCGGCGTAGGTGTTCGTCAGGTTCAGCGTCGACACGACCTGCACGGTCGGGAATATTCGCACCTCGACCGGCAGCATCAGCGTGATGAAGATCAGCCAGAACGCCGTGTTGCGGAAGGGGAAGCGGAAATAGACGATCGCATACGCGGACAGGATCGACACCGCGATCTTGCCGACCGCGATGCCGAGCGCCATCACGAAGCTGTTGACGAGCAGCCGGCCGAACGGCGCCGTCGTGCCGCCGCTGCCGTGCCCCCAGATGTAGGCGATGTTCTCCAGCAGGTGCGTGCTCGGCACCAGCGACAGCGGGATCGTGAACACTTCCTGCGCGTTCATGGTCGCCGCGCAGAACGCGACATACACCGGGAACACGATCAGCACGACGCCCGCGATCAGCACCGCGTGGCAGAACAGGTCGAAGCCCTTGCGATTTTCGATCATGCGTATTGCACCCTGCGTTCGACGAAACGGAACTGGATCACCGTCAGGCCGACGACGACGATCATCAGCACGACCGACTGCGCGCCCGAGCTGCCGATGTCGAGGCCCTGGAAGCCCTCCGTGAAGATCTTGTAGATCAGCGTCTTGGTGCTTTGCGCGGGGCCGCCCGCGGTGGCCGCGTCGATCACCGGGAACGTGTCGAAGAACGCATAGACGAGGTTCACGACCAGCAGGAAGAAGCTCGTGGGCGACAGCAGCGGCAGCACGATGTGGAAGAAGCGCCGCACCGGCCCGGCACCGTCGATCGCCGCCGCCTCGATCAGCGAGCGTGGGATCGCCTGCAACCCCGCGTAGAAGAACAGGAAGTTGTAGCTCACCTGCTTCCACACCGACGCGAGCACGACGAGGAACATCGCCTGGCCGCCGTTCAGCGCGTGATTCCACACGATGCCGCCCTTCGCGAGCGCATAGGTGACGAGCCCGATGCTCGGGTTGAACAGGAACGCCCACAGCACGGCCGCGATCGTCGGCGCGACCGCATACGGCCAGATCAGCAGCGTGCGGTACACGCGCGCGCCGCGGATCACGCGGTCGGCGCAGGCGGCGAGCAACAGCGACACGACGAGCCCGCTGACCGTGACGAGCGAGCTGAACACCAGCGTCGTGCGGAACGAGTCGAGGTACAGCGGATCGGCGAACAGGCGCGCGAAATTCGCGAAGCCGACGAATTCGCTCGACGTGCCGAACGCGTCCTGCATCTGCGTGGACTGCCACAGCGCGACGCCGGCCGGCCACAGAAAGAATACGGCGGTGATCGCGAGTTGCGGCGCGATCAGCAGGTACGGCAGCAGGCTCGCGCCGAAACGGGAACGGGATTGCATCGCGGGCATCCGGTCAGGCGAAACGGGAAAGGAACCGCGCCGCCGGCCGCGCGCGTCGCATATGCGACGCGGCGACCGGCGACACGCACGCGATGCGGGATCAGCCGCCCGACTTCTCGAAGCGGCGCAGCAGTTCGTCGCCGCGCGAGGCCGCCGAGTCGAGCGCGTCCTTCGGCGACTTCTTCTGTGCCCAGACCTGCTCCAGTTCCTCGTCGACGACCGTGCGGATCTGCGGCATGTTGCCGAGGCGCAGCCCCTTCGTGTAAGGCAGCGGCGGCTTGTTCATCATCTGCTTGATCGCGGTTTCCGCGCTCGGGTTCTTCGCATAGAAGCCCTGCTGGCGCGTGAGGTCGTACGCGGCCGTCGTGACCGGCAGGTAGCCCGTTTCCTGGTGCCACTTGGCGGCGATCGGCGGCGAGGCCAGGAACGCGAGGAATTTCGCGACGCCCTTGTAGGTCGCCGGATCCTTGCCGGCCAGCACCCACAGGCTCGCGCCGCCGATGATCGCGTTCTGCGGCGCACCCTTCACGTTCGCGTCGTACGGCATCATGCCGGTGCCGTAGCTGAACTTCGCGAACTTCTGCACGTTCGCGAGCGCGCCCGACGACGTCGTCAGGATCCCGCAGTCGCCGCTGTAGAACTTCGCGGACGCTTCGTCCTTGCGGCCCGCATACGTGAACGTGCCGTCCTTCTGCATCTGCTGCAGGAACGCGATGTGCGCGATCTGCTGCGGCTTGTTGAATTCGAGCGCCGCGTCGGTGCCGTCGAAGCCGTTGTTGCGGCTCGCGAACGGCAGCGCATGCCACGCGCTGTAGTTTTCGAGCTGGATCCAGCCTTGCCAGCCGGTCGTGAAGCCGCACGCCATCCCGGACTTGCGCAGCTTCTCCGCGTCGGCCTGCACGTCGGCCCACGTCTTCGGCGGCTGGTTCGGATCGAGCCCGGCCTTCTTGAACGCATCCTTGTTGTAGTACAGCACCGGCGTCGAGCTGTTGAACGGCATCGACACGAGATGGCCCGTCTTCGCGTCGCTGTAGTAGCTCGCGATGGTCGGCACGAACGCCTTTTCGTCGAGCGGCACGCCGGCCTGCTTGAACACGTCGTAGACGGGCACGACGGCCTTCTTCGCCTGCATCATCGTCGCGGTGCCGACTTCATAGACCTGGAGGATCGCCGGCGCGTTGCCGCTGCGATAGGCGGCGATGCCCGCCGCGAGCGCCTGATCGTAGGTGCCCTTGAAGACCGGCACGATCTTGTAGTCGCCCTGCGATGCATTGAACTGCGCGGCGAGCTCGTTCACGCGCTCGCCGAGCGCCGACTCCATCGCATGCCAGAACTGGATCTCCGTCACGGCGAACGCCGCATGCTGCATACCGAACATGAGCGCGCCGCCCAGCGCGATCGAGCGAACCACGGTCCCCGCAGGCTTCTTCTTCATCGACCTCTCTCCTATGAAAACGTTACCAACAGCGTGTGCAACATTCCCGTCGCCATTGAACCGGCGAAGTCTAGTGATCGTTTGTGACAGTCAGTTGTCGTTGATGACGAACAGGCGCTGATATTCCTTCAGCGCGAAGCGGTCGGTCATGCCGGCGATGTAGTGCGCGACGAGGCGCGGCTGCTGCGCTTCGTCGTCCGACTGGTATGGCGGCGGCAGCAGGCGCGGATCGTCGATGAACGCGTCGAACAGCCCCGTGACGACGCGCTGCGCCTTGTTCGCCATGCGCATCACCTTGTAGTGGCGATACAGGTTCTTGAACAGGAAGCGCTTGAGGGCCGCCGCCTGCGCGGCGATCGCCTCGCTGTGCGCGACGAGCTGCGGCGCGGCGCGCACGTCGTCGAGCGACGCGGGCGCGACACGCGCGAGATTGCGCGTGGTCTCGTCGATGAGGTCGACGATCAGCGTGTTGATGATGCGGCGCACCGTCTCGTGGACGAGGCGGCGACCTTCCAGATGCGGGAATTCGGTGAGCGCGGCGTCGTAGTGGCGCTGCCACAGCTCGACTTCGGCGAGCTGCTCGATCGTGATCAGGCCGGAGCGCAGGCCGTCGTCGACGTCGTGGTTGTTGTACGCGATTTCGTCCGCGATGTTCGCGAGCTGCGCTTCCAGCGACGGCTGGCGCCCTTGCAGGAAGCGCTCGCCGAGCGCGCCGAGCTTGCGCGCGTTCTCGCGCGAGCAGTGCTTGAGGATGCCTTCGCGCGTCTCGAAGCACAGATTCAGGCCGTTGAACGCGCCGTAATGCTCCTCGAGTTCATCGACCACGGCCAGGCTCTGCAGGTTGTGCTCGAAGCCGCCGTGCTCGCGCATGCACGCGTTCAGCGCGTCCTGCCCGGCATGGCCGAACGGCGTGTGACCGAGATCGTGCGCGAGCGAGATCGCTTCGACGAGATCCTCGTTGAGCCGCAGGTTGCGCGCGACCGAACGCGCGATCTGCGCGACTTCGAGGCTGTGCGTGAGACGGGTGCGGAAGAGGTCGCCTTCGTGGTTGACGAAGACCTGCGTCTTGTATTCGAGCCGGCGGAACGCGGTCGAATGAACGATACGGTCGCGGTCGCGCTGGAATTCGGTGCGCGCCGCCGGCGGTGTTTCCTGATGGCGGCGGCCGCGCGACTGCGACGCGTGGGCGGCATACGGAGCGAGATGGGCTTCCAGCGCCGCCAGCGTCGGCGGCTCGGCCGGCGCCGCGACGGATGCGCTGCCGGCTTTGGACGGTTTGCTGCTGGATGTCTCGCTCACGTCTCCTCCATGTCAGGGGCGCCGGGGCATCCGGGGCGCCGTTACCGGGTCGTCTGCGCCAGGGTGGCGAACACGGCTTCGTCGGGCGCCTGGGTGATCAGCGTATCGCCGAATCGCTTCAGCAGGATGAACTTGATCGCGCCGGCTTCGGCTTTTTTGTCGACGCGCATCAGCTCCATGTAGCGCGCATCGCCGAGTGCCGGCCCGCGGACCGGCAGGTGCGCGGCGGCGATCACCGCATCGAGCCGCTGCCGCGACGCTTCGTCGAGGAGGCCGAGCCGCACCGACAGGTCGCCCGCCATCACCATCCCGCAGCCGACCGCTTCGCCGTGCAGCCACTCGCCGTAGCCGAGCCCGGCCTCGATCGCATGGCCGAACGTATGGCCGAAATTCAGGATCGCGCGCAGCCCGCCTTCGCGTTCATCGGCCGCGACCACGCTCGCCTTGATCTCGCACGAGCGCTTCACCGCATGCGCGAGGGCGGCCGGCTCGCGGCGGTTAAGCGCATCGACGTTCGCCTCGATCCAGTCGAAGAATGCCGCATCGGCGATCGCGCCCGTCTTGATGACCTCGGCCACGCCGGCCGCCAGCTCGCGATCGGGCAGCGTGGTCAGCGCGCCGATATCGGCGATCACGGCCTGCGGCTGGTAGAACGCGCCGATCATGTTCTTGCCGAGCGGGTGGTTGATGCCCGTCTTGCCGCCGACCGACGAATCGACCTGCGACAGCAGCGTCGTCGGCACCTGGATGAACGGCACGCCGCGCATGTAGCACGCGGCGGCGAAACCGGTCATGTCGCCGATCACGCCGCCGCCGAGTGCGACGAGTGTCGTCTTGCGATCGGCGCGCTCGGTCAGCAGGCCGTCGAAGATCAGGTTCAGCGTTTCCCAGTTCTTGTAGGCCTCGCCGTCCGGCAGCACGACCGTCGAGACGCGCTTGCCGAGCGGCGCGAGCGCCGCGCGCAGCGCATCGCCGTAGAGCGGATCGACCGTCGTGTTCGTGACGATCGTGATCGACGAACCGGTGATGTGAGGAGCGAACAGCTCGGTGCGGCCGATCAGGCCGGCACCAATGTGAATCGGGTAGGCGCGGTCGCCCAGATCGACGTTGACGGTAATCATGCTTGTAGCGGCTTGGCGACGACGCCTGCCAGTTCGAGTTGCATCAGCACCATGTTGACGAGGCCGTTGACCGACGGACGGCCGGTCTCGATGATGAAGTCCGCGCATTCGCGGTAAAGCGGATCGCGTACTTCGTAGAGCGCTTCGAGACGCGCCTTCGGATCGTCGGTCTGCAACAGCGGGCGGTTCTTGTCCTTGCGCGTGCGCAGCCACAGATCGTGCGGATTGGCGCGCAGATAGATGACGATGCCGCTGCCTTTCAGGCAATCGCGATTTTCAGGGCGCAGCACCGCGCCGCCGCCCGTCGCGAGCACGATGTTCTCGCGCTGCGTCAGATCGGCGATCACCTGCGATTCGCGGTCGCGAAACCCGGCCTCGCCCTCCATCTCGAAGATCACCGGAATGCGCGCACCCGTGCGGGCCTCGATTTCGTGGTCGGAGTCGAAGAACGTCCTGTCGAGCCGGCGCGCGACCGCACGGCCCACGGTGGTCTTACCCGCTCCCATAAGGCCGACGAAAAATACGTTTGCGTGTGGGTCCCGCGCTTGCAACGGCTTCCTCTGCTTGAATCTTGCTGGTGTGTGGCGCAGCTTACTGGCAAAGCGGCTGCCTTGTCGAGCCTGCACCACCGGCTTCCGGCCCCGCTTTTCCCGCATCCGCGTCGCCCGCGCCGGCCGTTTCGCAACGCGCGCCGACGACCGTCGGCGTGATGAAGACGACCAATTCGTTACGCTGGTCGCGCCGCGCACGGTGCCGGAAAAGCGCGCCCAGAACCGGTATTTTGCCCAAGAGCGGCACCCGCGTCACATCGTCCCGGTTCAACTGCTCGTAAATCCCGCCGATGGCGACCGTTCCGCCGTCCTCGACCTCGACACGCGTCTGGACGTGCTTCGTATGAATCGCCGGGCCGGCGGCCGTCGGCTCGCCGATGCTGTCCTTCGTCACGTCCAGGTCGAGCACCACGCGCCCGTCGGGCGTGATCTGCGGCTCGACCTCGAGCTTCAGCGTCGCTCGGCGGAACTGCACGCCGCTCACGCCGTTGCCGACTTTCGCCTGGTACGGCAGCTCCGAGCCCTGTTCGACGATCGCCTTCACGCGATCGGCCGTCACCACGCGCGGGCTGGAAACGATCTGGCCCCGGCCCTGCGCCTCGAGCGCGCTCAATTCGACGTCGAGCACGCGGCTGAGCGGCGCTGCGAACAACGTGAAGCCGGCCGTCGCCGCCTCGAAGCCGCCGAGCGGTCGCGCGGCCAGGTCGAGCGCGTTGCGCGTGTCCGTCGCGGGCGCCGCCCCCTCGGCTGCGGGGGCCCGCCCTTGGGCGCGCAGCGCGACGCGAGCCCCGAGGTTGCGCGAGAACCCCTGTTCGCCCTCGACGATGCGCGCCTCGATCCGGACCTGCCGCGACGGCCGGTCGATCGCGTCGATCAGGCCCGCGATCTGCTCGATGCGCGGCGCCAGGTCGGTGACGAACAACAAGTTCATGCGCGGATCGGCCGCCGCGGCGCCGCGTTTCGACAGCAGGCGCTGGCCGGTCGCCCCCGCCAGCAACCGCTGCACGTCCTGCGCACGTGGGTAATGCAGCGCGAAGGTTCGGCTCGCGAGCGGCTCCAGCTCGGCCGCACGTGCGTGCGTTTCGAAGCGCTCGCGCTCCCGCGCGGCAAGTTCGGCCGCCGGAGTGACCCAGATCACGTTGCCGCGCCGGGACATCGCCAGCCCGTGCGTGTCGAGCAACGTATCGAACGCATCGCGCCAGCGGACATTGTTCAGACGTAATGTCACGGTACCGCGCACCTGCTCGCCGACGATGATGTTCAGCCCGGTGAATCGCGCGAGCGCGTCGAATGCGGCCGCGAGCCCGGCGCCCTGCAGATTCAGCGAGATTCGACGCGCGTCGTCCGCATCGCCGGGGTGCCGCGCCGCGGCGTCGCTCATGCGCACCGGCGGAGGCAATGGAATCGGCGGCCCTTCCAGCTGGGGCACCGGTGCCGCAGTGTCCGCCCGAAGTACCGCGTGCGCCGCTTGGTCGAACGGCTGCGGACCATCGTGCGCGGGCGCGTCACCGCCCACGCCGTCCGCGCCATCAGGCGCGCCCTGCGGCAGCGGCGTCTCCTCGGCGTACGCCCGTATCGATCCGATCGGCCAGCCGGCCGGCGGCAAAGGCGGTAGCGCCGCATCCACGGTGGCCACGCTCGATCCAGCCCAGAATGCGATCACCCACCATCCGTACTTCGTCATGAGTGGTCTCCGTCGTCCACGACGAACCGGCGTGCGCCATCGGCCGTCGCGACCGTCACGGCACCGGCATCGACGCTCACCACACGCGACACCCCGAACACCTCGCCCGGCGCGACGGTCGCGAATGCGCCATCGCCGGCGTCGAACAGCGCGAGCCCGGTGCGTCCGTCGCGAATGGTGCCGGCCAGACGCGGCGGCGTATCGTCGGCTACCGTCGGCGAACCGGCGTCGCCGAATGGATCGTCGCTCGGCGCACCGGCAAGCACCGCCTCCGCGCCGTCCGGAACGCGGGCCCCCGACAGCGCCGGAAACACGTCGATCGTCATGTCCACCCGCGACCCGGGCGGTTTCCTCTCGATATGCAGCCCCGACGGCACCACCAGCGCGGGGAAACTCGCCAACGCGCCCATCAGGCGCAGCAGTGCCGGAAAACCGCCGTCCGCGACGATCCGTACCGTGCGCCGGCCATCCGGCGCTGCATCGTCAGTGCGCCGCGGTTCGATCGACACAACCCGCAGTCCGCTTCCTCGGACCAGGTCAGCCAGCTCCAGCATCAGCGCGGGCCACCCTGGCGCAGGCGGCGAGTTGGCGGCGCGCCCGGCAGGCGTGCCCATATCGCGCCGCGGCGCGGCGGCCGCGAGCAGCCGTTGTGCGTCGGCGGCCCGTATCTGCGCCGTTGCCAGCAACGCGCGACTGCGTGCGAGTCCGCTTCCATCGACGGCACTCATCAGATGAATGCCACCCACCATCACGACCGCGAATGCCAGCGCGCAACCAACGGCGTGCACTGCGGCAGGCGACATCCGCGTCACGCGGCCGAACCACTCGACACCGTCAGGCATGGACCGATGCACGATCGCCGTCATGCGCCGCCTCCCGTTGCCTTCTGTCGCGGCGGCGCGTCGTGCCAGCGCACCTGCACGGAAAAACGGAACGGCGCGGCCGAACCCGGGACCGACGTGGCCGACGCCGGTGTCAACGCACCGATGTCGAATCGCCAGTCGCGCTGCTCGGCCGCGATCCGCGCGAGCCACCGCGCGGCCGTCCGGTAACTCGTCGCGCGCGCGTCGAGCTCGGCACCGGACGATGTCGTACGCAATGCGTCGAGCCGAACGGTGTCGTCGCGCACCAGCGCCAGCGTCGCGAGCAGTCCGGCAACGCGCCGGTAAGGCCCGGCCAGGACGACTGCCCTCGCATCGCGTTGCGCGAGATCGGCTGCCGCGCCGGCGGTGCGCCGTGCGGCATCGACCTGCGGCTGCAATTGCCGCAACCGCGCCTCCACTCGCGTGCGCTCGGCATCCACGCGCCATCGCCATGCTGTCGCCGCCCCTGTCCAGACACAGGCCCCGAGTGCGCCGAGCACGATCGCCGCCCCGCATTGCGTGGCGCGGCGCCGCCGCAGCGCCTGCGCCAGCCGCTCACGGTACGGCAGCAAATTGAAGCCGCCGAGCGCGGCATGGCTGGCGGCAGCGCGCCCGAACCCCATATCGGCCATCATTCCCACACCCCGCGCAGCGCCAGCCCGATCGCGAGGGCAAACGCCGGACCGCCCGGCGCGCCGGCGGGCTCGCACGGCAGCCCGTCCCATCCGGAGCAGTCGAACGGCACCACGGCCACCCCGAGCGCATCGCCGATATCGGCGGCCGACGTGCCGCAGCGGCCGATGCAGCGCTCGTCGCCGGCCACGAGCACGCAGCGCACCGGCTCGAATACGCACTGGCGCAATGCGTCAGGCAACGCCGCCTGCACGTCGCCGGACAGCGCGAGCACCGGCGCGGCGATCGCGCCGTCAATCCGCCAGCCGCGCACGCCCGTGTCACCGAACCAGAATGCGGCATACGGGCCGTGTGCGTCAGGCTCGAACTGCGCGGCATAGCGCAACGCGCGCAGTGCGGCAGCTGACTCGCCGTCGACGGCCGTCAGATCGATGCCAGCCTGCGCGGCCACGTCGATCCGCCGCTCGAGCAACGCCTGCGGCGCCACGGCGACCGCAATCTCGCCCGGGCACGCATCGTCGTCCTGCCGCCAGTCGAACGCGAGGTTGTCGGGTGCCAGCCCCGAGATCCGTTCGGCCGCCTGCCGGGCGGCGTCCGCGATGTCGTCGCGTCCGGCCAGATCAAGCGTCGCGGTCTGCATCTCGTCATCGCGCAGCGCCATCACGCCGCGTGCGTCGCAGCACACACCCGCCGCCGACAGCCGCGACACGGCCGCCGCCAACGCACGTGCCACCGCAGCCCAGCGCGCGTCCTCCGGCCCACCTGCCAGTCCGACCGGCTCCCGCTCGAGTCCTTCGACCCGAACATCCGCAGCCCGGCCGCGCCGGCTCAGCACGGCCACCCTCACCTCGTCCGCCCCGACGTCGATGCCCGTCGAACGGTGCCTGCCCGGCGCGAACCGCGCCGCCCATCGTCCTGCCATTCCAGCCTCCCGCGATCGTTGCGGCCCACGCCGCGTTTCCGATGCCTGATTCTGCAAAGCGCCGCGCGCACCCGACAGTCGGCCGGACGGCCAGTCGTGACACAAGCGGCCGCGCGGACGCCATACTGGCGGCACCGCGATCCGCCGCGTTCCGGCCGACGCCCCCCCGCGCCAGGACCGTCTTACCGGGCAGCTATAATCGCGGGACTGTTTTCCGGTATGCCTATGCAATCCACGTCTCCTACGTCCCCGCCTCCCGCGCCCGAGCCGAAGAAGCGATCCTGGTGGCTGAAAGTCCTGATCGGCGTCGCCGCGATGTGCGTGGCCCTCGTCGTGGCCGGCGGCCTCGTGCTCGGCTACGCGCTCGTCGTCGCGTGGCCGAACATGCCGTCGCTCGAAGCGCTGACCGACTATCGTCCGAAGGTACCGTTGCGGATCTATACGTCGGATCACGTGCTGATCGGCGAATTCGGCGAGGAACGCCGCGACATCGTCCATTTCAAGGACGTGCCCGACTCGCTCAAGAAGGCGATCCTCGCGATCGAGGACGCGCGCTTCTACGATCACGGCGGCGTCGACCTCACCGGCATCGCCCGCGCCGGCTTCGTCGCGCTGACGAATGGCCATGCGTCGCAGGGCGCGAGCACGATCACGATGCAGGTCGCGCGCAACTTCTTCCTGTCGAGCGAAAAGACCTACACGCGCAAGATCTACGAGATGCTGCTCGCGTACCGGATCGAGCGCGCGCTGACGAAGGATCAGATTCTCGAGGTCTACATGAATCAGATCTATCTCGGTCAGCGTGCGTATGGCTTCGCGAGCGCGGCGCGCGTCTACTTCGGCAAGGACCTGAAGGACATCACGCTCGCGGAAGCGGCGATGCTCGCGGGGCTGCCGAAGGCGCCGTCCGCGTATAACCCGGTCGTCAATCCGAAGCGCGCAAAGGTGCGCCAGGAATACATCCTGCAGCGGATGCTCGAGCTGAACTTCATCACGCGCGAGCAGTACGATGAAGCCGTCGCGCAGCCGCTCGTCGTCAAGGGCGCGGGCCGCGAGTTCAGCGTGCACGCCGAGTACGTCGCGGAAATGGTCCGGCAGATGATGTACGCGCAGTACCGCGAGGAAACCTATACGCGCGGCTTCAATGTCGTCACGACGATCGACTCCGCCGACCAGCAGGTCGCGTACACCGCGCTGCGCAAGGGCATCATGGATTACGAGCGCCGCCACGGCTATCGCGGGCCGGAAGGCTTCATCGAGCTGCCGGCCGGCGCCGATGACCGCGAGCAGGCGATCGACGACGCGCTGCTCGAGCACCCCGACAACGGCGAACTGGTCGCGGCGGTCGTCACCGCCGCAACCCCGCGGCAGATCACCGTCGCCTTCATCGACGGCAGCAGCGCGACGATCGAAGGCGACAACCTGCGCTTCGCGTCGGGCGCGCTGTCAGCCAGCGCGCAGCCGAACCGCCGCATCCGTCCGGGCGCGATCGTCCGGGTCTCGAGGAACGACGCAGGCAAGTGGGCGATCACGCAGTTGCCGCAGGTCGAAGGCGCGTTCATTTCGATCGTCCCGCAGGACGGCGCGATCCGCTCGCTCGTCGGCGGCTTCGACTACAACAAGAACAAGTTCAACCACGTCACGCAAGCGTGGCGGCAACCGGGTTCGTCGTTCAAGCCGTTCATCTACTCGGCGTCGCTCGACAAGGGCCTCGGACCGGCCACGGTGATCAACGACGGCCCGCTCTATTTCAGCGCCGCGGAAACCGGCGGCCAGCCGTGGGAGCCGAAAAACTACGGCGGCGGCTTCGAAGGCCCGATGTCGATGCGCACTGCGCTGCAGCGCTCGCGCAACCTCGTGTCGATCCGGATCCTGAACCACATCGGCACGAAGTACGCGCAGCAATACATCACGCGCTTCGGCTTCGACGCCGACCGCCATCCGGCCTATCTGCCGATGGCGCTCGGCGCGGGCCAGGTGACGCCGCTGCAGATGGCCGGCGCGTACTCGGTGTTCGCGAACGGCGGCTTCCGCGTGAATCCGTACCTGATCGCCGAAGTGACCGATCCGAATGGCGCGATCGTCGCTCGCGCGCAGCCGCTCATCGCCGAGCAGAACGCGCCGCGCGCAATCGACGCGCGCAACGCGTACGTGATGAACAGTCTGCTGCAGAGCGTCGCGCAGCGCGGCACCGGCGCGCGCACCAACGTGCTGAAGCGCACCGACCTCGCCGGCAAGACCGGTACGACGAACGATTCGCACGACGCATGGTTCGCCGGCTACCAGCACACGCTCGCGGCGATCGCGTGGATCGGCTACGACAACCCGCGCAGCCTCGGCGATCGCGAAACCGGCGGCGGCCTGTCGCTGCCGGTCTGGATCGACTACATGGGCGCGGCGCTGAAGGGCGTGCCGGAGTTCAAGCCGACGATGCCGGACGACGTCCAGGCGCTCGGCAGCGAGCTGTACTTCACCGAGTTCACGCCGGGACACGGCTTCGTATCGACGGTCGGCGTGCCGCAGGCGCCGGCGGTGCAGAACACCGACGAACCCGTACCGCACGTCGACGAGCAGGAGAAGCAGGACATCATGAACCTGTTCCGCGGCCATTGACCCGCATGGCCCGAGCATGAAAAAAGCGCCCCGCAGGGCGCTTTTTTCTTGTGCTTCGATCCGGCGTATCGGGTGCCGGGCGTTACGCGCCGAACGTGATCGGCAGGCCGGCCTGCTGCGTCGCGTAGTCGGTGAGCGCCGCGAAGAACTCGGCGCCCGTGCGCGTGTCGCGCCATTCGCCGTCCACGAAACGGTAATGGAATCCGCCCGCCTTCGCGGCGATCCACAGTTCCTTCATCGGCGGCTGGAGATTGATGATGATCTTCGAGCCGTTCTCGAACGTCAGCGTCAGCACGCTGCCGTTGCGCTCCAGATCGATGTCGTGATCGCCATCGTTCGCGGCATCCACGGTACGTTCGACGGCCGCCAGCACGGCCTCGGCACGGGCCAGGTATTCAGTATCGGACATGCTAAACTCTATCGGTTAAATTGTTCAGGGACGATCATGCGAGTCGTTTTCCGGATGAGCGCGATTGTAGCGGCTTTGGCGATACTTGCCGGCTGCGGTCAACGCGGCCCGCTCTATCTGCCCACCGTGCCGCCGTTGCCGGCGAAGCCCATCCAGCAGCAGGACACGCCGCCGTCGGACGTCATGCCGACCGATGAAAACGCGTCGTCCGAGAGCATTCCCGATTCTTCCGGCACGCCGCTCACGCTGTCGCCGGAACTGTCGAGCGATGCGTCGAGGGCCGCGACGCCCGCATCCGGTCCGGCTGTCGCGCAGTAATCGCACACCGCCACTCGCGCGGCTCCGTTCGCAACAAAGGCGATGACGTCCCGTCATCGCCTTTTGTTTTTCCAGGCGCGCACGTCATGCACGGATGCGCCGCCAGCCCCATTCAAGCAGCCGCCAGCCGAGCAGCACCGCTACGATCGTCGCGTAGAGCTTCGGCTGTGCGAGATTGTGCTTGCCGGTCCGCATCCACCAGAAATGCAGCACACCGAACAGCGCAATCGCATAGATTGCGCGATGCAGCGTCGCCCAGTGACGGCCGAGCCGGCGCACCATCGCGCGCGGCGACGTCGCGGCCAGCGGAATCAGCAGCACGAACGCGGCGAAGCCGACCGTGATGAACGGACGCTTGCCGACGTCCTTCAGGATCGCAAGCACGTCGAACCACTTGTCGAACCACAGATACGTCGTGAAATGCAGCGTCGCGTAAAAGAACGCGAACAGGCCGATCATCCGACGAAAGCGCAGCAACGCGGGAACACCTGTCACGCGCCGAAGCGGCGTGACGGCGAGCGTGACGCAGAGCATCACCAGCGTCCAGAGGCCCGTCGAACGCGTGATGAACTCGATCGGGTTCGCGCCGAGCCGGTCGGTCAGCCCGAACAGCACCACGCGCGCGAGCGGATAGAGGCCGGCCGCGAAAACCAGCACCTTGGCGGGCGCAAGCCAGCGCGGCGAGGCGTTCCGAACCGTGCCGGCCCCTGCACCACCGGCGGCAGCCGTGCGCATGCCGGACGCGCGCGCGGGCGTCAGCGTCGAAGGCGGGATGTCGTTTCTCACCGGCGCGCTCAGAAGTTCTTTTTCAGATCCATGCCCTGATACATCGACGCGACGAGATCGCCGTAGCCGTTGAACATCAGGGTCTTGCGCTTCGGCGTGAAGAAGCCGTCCTCGCCGATCCGGCGCTCGGTCGCCTGGCTCCAGCGCGGGTGATCGACGTTCGGGTTCACGTTCGAATAGAAACCGTATTCATTCGACGCATACGTGTTCCAGCTCGTCTTCGGCTGCTTGTCGACGAAGCGGATCTTCACCAGCGACTTCGCGCTCTTGAAGCCGTACTTCCACGGCACGACGATCCGCACCGGCGCGCCGTTCTGGTTCGGCAGCACCTGGCCGTACACGCCCATCGTCAGCAGCGTCAGCGGATTCATCGCCTCATCCATCCGCAGCCCTTCCGAGTACGGCCAATCGAGCACCGGCGTCGACAGCCCCGGCATCTGCGACGGATCGGCCAGCGTGATGAACTGCACATATTTCGCGTTGCCGGTCGGCTGTACGCGCTTGATCAGTTCGGACAGCGGCACGCCGATCCACGGAATCACCATCGACCATCCCTCGACGCAACGCAGCCGGTACACGCGCTCCTCGAGCGGCGCGAGCTTCAGCAGCTCATCGAGATCGAACACCTTCGGGTGCAGCACCTCGCCCTCGACGCTCACGCGCCACGGGCGCGGCCGCAGCGTGCCCGCGTTCTGGGCCGGGTCGCTCTTGTCGGTGCCGAATTCGTAGAAGTTGTTGTAGGACGTGATGTCCTTGAACGGCGTCACCTTGTCGGCCGCGACGAACCTCGGATTGGTTTTCGCCGCGAGCTTCGCAGCCCGCGCGTCCGGCGACGCATAAGCCGCGAACGCCGCGCCGCTGCCGCCGAGCAATCCGCCCGCCGCCGCCAGGCCGGCGGCCTGCAATACACGCCGCCGGTTCTCGAACACCGCGCGCGGCGTCATCTCGCTCGGCGCGATATCACCGCCGGTCAGTACGGTGCGCAAAGGGTGTTTGATCCACATCGTGCTGCTCCTCCTGCATGCGCGGCGCGCACGCTTCATGGGTGTTCGACCCGAGCCGTCCTGCGCCGTTCGACGCCCGGACCGTCCGACCGTTACAAAAGAAAACCGCCGGGCACGCAGTGCGCCGGCGGTCTTTTGTCGGACCAACGTCGGAAATCTTACAGCTTGCCGTAGCTATGCAGCCCGGACAGGAACATGTTGACGCCGAGGAACGCGAACGTCGTCACGAGCAGGCCCGTGAGCGCCCACCAGGCGGCGACCGCGCCGCGCAGGCCCTTCATCAGGCGCATGTGCAGCCAGGCCGCGTAGTTGAGCCATACGATCAGCGCCCAGGTTTCCTTCGGGTCCCAGCTCCAGTAGCCGCCCCATGCTTCGGCGGCCCACAGCGCGCCGAGGATCGTCGCGATCGTGAAGAACGCGAAACCGACCGCGATCGACTTGTACATCACGTCGTCGAGCACCTCGAGCGTCGGCAGACGATCGGCGAGCACGCCGCGCTCCTTCATCAGATACGCGACCGACACCATCGCCGACAGCGCGAAGCTGCCGTAGCCGATGAAGTTCGCCGGGACGTGAATCTTCATCCACCAGCTCTGCAGCGCCGGCACGAGCGGCTGGATCTGCTGCGCGTCGCGCGCGACCGAGTACCACATCAGGAAGCCGACGGCCGCGCTGATGACCAGCAGCACGAACGCGCCGAGCGAGCGCGTGCCGTAGTGGCCTTCGTAATACAGGTAGAGCAGTGCGGTGATCAGGCTGAACAGCACGAAGACTTCATACAGATTCGACACCGGGATATGCCCGACGTCGGCACCGATCAGGTAGGACTCATACCAGCGCACCATCAGGCCGGTGAAACCCATCAGCACCGCGACCCACGTCAGTTTCTGGCCGATCGCGGAGCCCGACTCCGAGCGCGCGAGCAGGCCGATCCAGTAGAAGATCGTCGCGAGCACGAACAGCGCGCTCATCCACAGGATCGCGGACTGGCTCGACAGGAAGTACTTGAGGAAGAACGCCGAATCGGCACGCGCGAGATCGCCCTGGTAGATCTGGATCGACAGCAGCGACAGCACCGCGATCGACGCCATCATCAGCCGCGCGGGCTTCCAGCGCCAGCCGAGCACGACAAGCGCCGGCACCGTGCCGATCATCACCGCCTTGTCGTAGTAATTCATGTGTTCGTTGTAATGCACGAACGCATAGCCTGCGCCGACCACGAGAGCCAGGGCGAACAGCCAGTCGATGATCGACAGGCGGGCGAGGAACGGACGGTCGTCGAACAACGGCGCCGGATTCGGGGCCTGAACCGGCCCCGAACGGGAAGAGGAGACTTGAGTGAGATCCATGATGTTACCGGGTGGAATTCTCGGAATCGGAACCGCCGCCGGCAGGCGGACGGACAGTCGCTGCCGCACCGGCGGGTGCGGCGTCGCGTGGCGTGGCGCGCAAGGCGGCGCCGGCCGCGTCGCGCGTCTGCACGAATTCTTTCTCGAAATCGAAGGTCTTGCGGGCCGTGGACATCGCCATCACCACATCGACGCCCGAACCGGCATCCTTGAGCCAGAACCAGAGGCGCCGCTCGCGCACGTAGAACATCGAGAAGATGCCGGCGACCAACAGCAGGCTGCCAAGATACACCAGATTCTTGCCGGGTGCGCGCGTCAGCTGAAATACCGAAGCTTGCACCTGCTTGAAGGAGTCGAGCTGCAAATAGACCGGCGATCCGTACAAGAAGCTGTCGGATAGCGCATTGATCGCGTTCTGCACGAAGCGGATCGTGTCGGCGCCCTGCTGGGCGGCCGGCTCGCCGGCATGCTCGCGCGCGATCTGCCAGACCTCCCACATCGAACCCTCGAGCATGCGCAGCAGCAGGCTGGCCGCCTTTTCCTGCTCGGCCTTCGGCACCGAGCGGTCGATGAACGTCGCCACCGCCTGGAAGCCGCCGACCGGCTGGCCGTCGGCGCCGCGGCCGACGCTGTCGTCGCTCGCGGCAAAGAGGGTCAGCACCTTGAACGCACTGTCCTGCAGGCGGCCGCGCAGCGACGCTTCGGTCGTCGGCAGCGAACGCTGCGCGAAACGTGCGGCGGCGTCGGCACGCACGGCCGGATCCTCGAGCGCGGCGCGCAGGCGCATCCATTCGCCGATCGAATCCTGGCTATCGGCCGGAATCCGCATGTACCGGAACGGATCGTTCGGGCTCGCGCGCACGCCGGCGAGGAACACGCGCGTGCCGCCCATGTCGACGGGCAGCATGTAGTTGTTGAATTCGCGCGCCTGACCGTCCTTGCCGCGAATCTTGTACTGGACCGACGGGCCGATGTTGTGGAGCTGCATCGGCTTCGACGTCTTCGCGCCCGAACCGAGCCGCTCGTCGAACGCTTCCTTGAGCGACTCCGTCTTCGCGACGCCGCGCACGTCCGGCTTGCCGTTCGCGTCCGCCATGTTCTCGACGTTGATCGCGCGGAAGTCGGAGAATTCGATCGTGTCGCCGTCGCTGCCCGGCATCTGCAGCGGCGCCGTACTGCCGATCGTGCCCTTCACCGCGAAGGTCTTCGCGTTGCCGCCCGTCATCGGGTAGGCCGTCATCTCCATCTGCGAGCCGCCGTCCTGGAAGCTCGACTGGTAGATCGACACGCCCTTGTACGTGAACGGCTTGTTGACCTCGACGCGCGCCGGGATCTTCTGGCCCGTCTCGCGATCGATCACGACGATGTCGCTCGCGAACAGCTTCGGCATCCCGGTCGTGTAATAGTCGACGATGAACTTGTTGAGCTGGATCGAGAACGGCAGGTCCTGGATCAGCGAGCCGCTCGGCTGGTTCAGGATCGCGGTCGACACGAACTGGCCTTCCGGCACCCACGCGTAGCCGCGGAACGTCGGGTTCGACGCGGACAGCCGGTGGTCGGGCGAAATCTCGCTGATCGTCGCGCTCGTGTTGACCGGGCTCTTGCCGAACAGCCACATCTGGAATTTGATCGGCAGGTTGCTGTCCAGCAGGCCGCCGATACAGATCACGACGATCGCAAGGTGCGCGGAGATGTAGCCCCACTTCGTCAGCGCGCCGCGTTTCGCGGAGATCAGCGTCGCGCCTTCGGTTTCACGCACGACGTGCTTGTAGCCGGCCTTGGTGACGAACGTGGCGAGCGTGGCCGCGACGGTCGCGCGCGTACCGGACGCCGAGTATTCGGCCTTGTGGTGGAAGGCGCGCAGGCTGCCTTCGCGGACCTTGTCCTTCCAGCTCTTCGCGTCGGCGAGCATCTTCGGCGCGTTGCGGATCACGCACAGCGAGATCGACACGACGAGGAAGATCAGGATCAACATGAACCACCACGCGCTGTACACGTTGTACAGGCCCAGCGAGCGGAAGATGTCCGCCCAGAATGGCCCGAACTGGTTCACGTAGTTCGGATATGGGTCATCCTGGGTCAGGACCGTGCCGACGATGCTCGCGATCGACAGCACCACCAACAGTGCGATCGCGAAGCGCATCGAGCTCAGCAGCTCGACTGCGCGCCTGGACGCACTTTGACCCGACTTCGACTGCAACCCCGACGTGGTAACGCTCATTCAAACTCCGACTAAGGGGAAACAGCCCCCACGCTCACTATGTTCGCTGCCCACCCAAGGGGGGCGGTCAGCACTCCTGGGACGGCCCGGCGAGTGCCGACAAAAAAGGGCGAGGCAACCGCAACGGTGCGGCGCCCCACCCTTTTCTTGTTCTGACGCCGGCCGCACTTCGGGCGCCCGGTCATTCCATTCGCGACCGTCCGTTCAACGCAGGCCCGCGATGTAATCCGCGACGGCCTTGATCTCGTTGTCCGACAGACGCGATGCGATCTGATGCATCGCCTCGTTGTTGTTGCGCGCGCCGACACCCTGCTGGAATGCGGTCAACTGCGCAACCGTGTAATCAGCCCACTGCCCCGACAGACGCGGGTACTGGACCGGAATCCCCTGTCCCGTCGGCCCGTGGCAGCTCGCGCAGGCGGGCACACCCTTTTCCGCGATGCCGCCGCGATAGATCTTCTGGCCGATCGGCACGGTCGCCGCGTCGCGTGCGGTGCCGAGCTTCGTCGTCTGCGATCCGTAATACGCGGCGACGTTGCGCATGTCGTCCGCGCTCAACGCGCTCGCGAACCCGACCATCACCGGATTGGTCCGCGCCGGCCCCTTCGCGCCCGGCTGGGCCTTGAAGTCGTTCAACTGCTTGACCAGATATTCGGGATGCTGGCCGGCGAGCTTCGGGAAACTGCCCGATGCGCTGTTGCCGTCGGCGCCGTGACACGACGCGCAGACTTGCCCGGCAATCGCCTTGCCGCGGTCCAGATCCGGCTTTGCCGCATCCGCCGCGTTTGCCTCCGCTACGAAACCTACGAACCCTGCTGCAACCTGAAGCACCATCAGAGACTTGCACAGTCGATTCATTCGCACACCCTGTTTCGTCTTGTGGGAATTTGAGGTTCTGCAAAAAACGACGTCGACCAGTCTACCGCAGAAGCTGCATAAAAGCGCGAGGCAGGCGCCCGCAACCCTTCGGCAAAACCGGCGTATTGTACAATATCGCGCTGAAAGCTCCCGCGCCTATCGGGGCTACCCCGCCTCCACCAAGCGGCTCGCGCCGCCCCGTCCCTCCGGTTTCCCCCATGGCCTTTTTGCTCCACCAAGCCCGCTTCTACACGACCGTCAACCATCTGCGCGACCTGCCGCCGACGGTACAACCGGAAATCGCGTTCGCCGGCCGCTCGAATGCCGGCAAATCGACGGCGATCAACGTGCTGTGCAACCAGAAGCGGCTCGCGTTCGCGTCGAAGACGCCCGGCCGCACCCAGCACATCAACTACTTCTCCGTCGGCCCGGCCGCCGAGCCCGTCGCGAACCTCGTCGACCTGCCCGGCTACGGTTACGCGGAAGTGCCGGGGGCCGCGAAGGCCCACTGGGAAATGCTTCTGTCGTCCTATCTCGCAACGCGTTCGCAGCTGTGCGGCCTGATCCTGATGATGGATTCGCGGCGCCCGCTGACCGACCTCGATCGCCGGATGCTCGAGTGGTTTGCGCCGACCGGCAAGCCGATCCACACGCTGCTGACGAAGTGCGACAAATTGACGCGCCAGGAAAGCATCAACGCGCTGCGTAACACGCAGAAGGGACTCGACGCGTATCGCGACCAGGGCGTGAAGGGCAAGCTGACCGTCCAGCTGTTCTCGGCGCTGAAGCGCACGGGGCTCGACGAGGCTCATGAACTGATCGAGAGCTGGGTGCGGCCGTCCGTCGCCGACGAAAAAAGCGAGCCTGTAGGACAATGAGCGGGCAACGCGCGGCCGGGATCGGCCGGGCGCACCTGACGGCACCTGCGGATTCGGCCGGCTCATAAAAAAACCCGCCGTTGAACGGCGGGTCAAACAGCCTAATCGAATAACGACAGGCACCCGCTCAGGGAGGAGAAGCGGGGAGTTGCACGCGACGCGTGCCGCTCGATCGCTATCATATACCAACGATCTCGAAAATGACCTAAGGGTTCCGTAAGGTCCTTCTTGCCCTGATTTCTGCCAAATCGCCATGAGCTTCCATCCGCTTCATCGTCCGCGCCGGATGCGCCGCGACGACTTCTCCCGGCGCCTGATGCGCGAAAACCGCCTGACCACCGACGACCTGATCTACCCGGTGTTCGTCGTCGAAGGCACCAATGAACGCCAGGCCGTCCCGTCGATGCCCGGCGTCGAGCGCGTATCGGTCGATCTGCTGATGCACGTCGCCGAGCAGTGCGTCGAACTTGGCGTGCCCGTGCTGTCGCTGTTCCCGGCCATCGAGCCGTCGCTGAAAACGCCCGACGGACGCGAAGCGGCCAATCCGGAAGGCCTGATCCCGCGCGCTGTGCGCGAGCTGAAGAAGCGTTTCCCCGAACTCGGCGTGCTGACCGACGTCGCGCTCGATCCGTACACGAGCCACGGCCAGGACGGCGTGCTCGACGAAAACGGCTACGTGATCAACGACGACACGATCGAGATCCTGGTCGACCAGGCACGCGCGCAGGCAGAAGCCGGCGTCGACATCGTCGCGCCGTCGGACATGATGGACGGCCGCATCGGCGCGGTCCGCGAGATGCTGGAAAGCGACGGCCATATCCATACGCGCATCATGGCCTATTCGGCCAAGTTCGCGTCGGCGTTCTACGGCCCGTTCCGCGATGCGGTCGGCTCGGCGTCCAATCTGGGCAAGGGCAACAAGATGACCTACCAGATGGATCCGGCGAACAGCGACGAAGCGCTGCGCGAAGTGCGCCTCGACATCGACGAAGGCGCCGACATGGTGATGGTCAAGCCCGGGATGCCGTATCTCGACATCGTGCGCCGCGTGAAGGACGAGTTCCGCTTCCCGACCTACGTGTACCAGGTGAGCGGCGAATACGCGATGCTGAAGGCCGCCGCGATGAATGGCTGGCTCGACCACGATAAGGTCGTGCTCGAATCGCTGCTCGCATTCAAGCGCGCGGGCGCCGACGGTGTCCTCACGTACTTCGCGCTCGATGCTGCCCGTCTGCTGAAAGCGCAGCGCTGAGCCGCACGACGGCGAGTATCAAGAAAAACGGCGGGACACTTCATCGGTGTCCCGCCGTTCTGCATTTGCGGTCCGGTGGGCGCAGCGGGCGCCCATGTGCGGCGGCGCGCGCGCCTTACACCGTCGGCACCGCTGCGCGATCGAGGCTGCGCAGGAACGTCTCGGCCGCCTGATAGCCGACCACGCGGCCGATTTCGTTGCCGTTGCGATCGAAGAAGATGATGCCCGGCGGCCCGAACAGGTTGAAGCGCTTGAGGAGCGCCTGGTCGTCCGGATTGTTCGCGGTGACATCCGCGCGCACCAGGTGAAGCTGCGCGAGCCGCGCCTGCACGCGCGAATCGGTGAACGTCAGATGCTCCATTTCCTTGCAGCTCACGCACCAGTCGGCGTAGAAGTCGAGCATCACGGGCCGGCCCGACGTCTTCAGCAGCGCGTCGAGTTCGCCGCTGGAGCGCACCGACGCGAACGCGGGGCCCGCCTGCCCGGCTGCCGACGCATCGCCCGACGCAACCGTGCGCGTCGCGAGTACGGCCAGCGGCTTCACGGGGTCGTTGGAGCCCGCCGCGAGCCCGACGAGCAGCGTCGCGGCCCAGATCGCGAGCGCCGCACCGAGGCCACGACCGAGTCGGCGCCAGATCGACGCGGCGCCGGCATGCGGCGTGAACAGGCCGAGCGCCGCAGCGGCGACGAGCAGCCACAACGCAGCGAGCACCATCTTCAGCCCGCCCGCGAGCACTGGCCACACGATCCACAGCGCGGCCGCGAGCAGCACGATGCCGAAGAACACCTTCACGCCATCCATCCATGCGCCCGCGCGCGGCAGCACCGTGCCGGCACCGACGCCAACGACGAGCAGCGGCACGCCGAGCCCCAGTCCCATTGCGAACAGGGCAGCACCGCCGAGCCACGCATTGCCGGTGTGCGCGATGAACGCGAGCACCGCGAACAGCGGCGCCGTCATGCATGCGCCGACGACCAGCGCGGACAACGCGCCCATCGCCGCGACCGCGACGAAGTGACCGCCCTGCCGCGCGCGCGAAGCTTCGGCCGCGCCGTTCTGCCAGCGCTCGGGCAACGCGATGTCCTTGCCGGAAATCAGCGACACTGCGAATGCCGTGAGCAGTACGCCGAACGCGCCGAGCACCCACGGGTTCTGCAACCACGCGCCAAGGCTCTGGCCAACCAGCGCCGCCGCGATGCCCAGCACCGTATAGACGAGCGCCATGCCGACCACGTACGTCAGCGACAGCGCAAAGCCGCGCGCATGCGTCGCCCGCGTGCCTTGGCCGATGATGATCGCGGACACGATCGGAATCATCGGATACGAACAGGGCAGGAGACTCAGCACGACGCCCGCGACGAAATACAGCGCGACGATCGTGAAGAAGCCGTGCCCCTCGAGCAGCGACTGCGCGAAATCCGCGCTCGTGACCTTGTCGAACCAGTTGCCCGAGGCCGGTGCGCCGTCGGCCGGCGCGGCCGCGCCCAGCGCCGCGCCGTCGACCTTCACGACGTGCTCCGCGGGCGGATAGCAGATCCCTTCGTCGGCGCATCCCTGCGACGTCACCGCGAGCTCGAACGGTCCCGCCGCCTGCTTGACCGGCACGTGAATCACGACCTCGTCGCGATAGGTCTCGACTTCTTTTTGGAACGTCTGGTCGAACTTCACGTGACCGGCCGGGAACTGCGGATCGCCGAGCGTCACCTGCCCGCCCTTCACAGCGAACGCGAACCGCTCGCGGTACAGGTAATAGCCATGGGCGACCTTGAAGCGGACGTCCACCTGCCCCGGCGACTCGCTCGCGCTGAACTTGAATGCGACCGACGGATCGAGAAAATCGTCGGCCGCGCGCGCGACCGACACGCCGGCCAGCATGAACATGAACGACAACAGGACTGCGAGGACCCGCAGCGCGCGCACGCGCACGGAAAGCGCCATACCGTTAAACATGAAATAGACGTTGAGTTTCGCTGGTCACCCACTGGCCGTACGCGGCCGAAGCCGTCGCCTGCCACGAGACGACTTCCGGCGTCTCGTAAGGATGATGCGCGAGAATAAATCGCTCCAGTTCGAGCGAGCGCATGGGGCTCGTCTTGAACAGCAACTGGATCTCGTCGGCCGTCTCGACCTTGCCCTGCCAGTGGTAGCGCGACTTGATCGCACCGAGTTCCGACACGCACGCGGCAAGCCGCGCATCGAGCGCGCCGTCGGCGAGCGCCGCAGCCGTCGCCGCATCCGGCACCGTCGTGAGCATCAACACCACCACCATACGCGCCCTCCTGGCTGGTTTTTACCGGCTTCCGCCGCCACGATTCGCCCATCGAGGGCCCGTGCCGACAGTTCCGTATCGTAGCGCAGCCCGCGCGACACTGCCGGCCGCGGGCTGCGACAATCTTTCGCAGCCCGCGGCACGACAAAAAACAAAAAGGGCCAAGCAATCGCTCGGCCCTTTTCAGATACTGCTGCGTACTGGAAGCTTACTCGGCTTCTTGCACGTTTTCCGTTTCGTCGACTTCCGGACGATCGAGCAGCTCGACCAGTGCCATCGGTGCGTTGTCGCCGACGCGGAAGCCGAACTTCAGCACGCGCAGGTAGCCGCCCGGACGGTTCGCGAAACGCGGACCGAGCACGTCGAACAGCTTCGCCACCGAGTCACGATCGCGCAGGCGGTTGAACGCCAGGCGACGGTTTGCCAGCGACGGCTTCTTGCCGAGCGTGATCAGCGGCTCGACGACTTTACGGAGTTCCTTCGCCTTCGGCAGCGTCGTCTTGATGACTTCGTGCTCGATCAGCGAGTTGGACATGTTACGGAGCATAGCCAGACGGTGGCTGCTCGTGCGGTTCAGTTTCCGCAGACCATGACGATGGCGCATTTCAGTTTCCTTGATTCAAAGTTTTGATCCAGCTCTTCTATCGCACCGCTGGGGTGCACGGGCCGGTAACGAAAAAAGCAAGATGCGGATTTTAAAGGAAAATCCGCATCTTTGCCAACTACAGCAACAACCGGGCTTACTTGTCGAGACCAGCCGGCGGCCAGTTTTCGAGCTTCATGCCCAGCGTGAGACCGCGCGAAGCGAGCACTTCCTTGATCTCGTTGAGCGACTTGCGACCGAGGTTCGGCGTCTTCAGCAGCTCGTTTTCCGTGCGCTGGATCAGGTCGCCGATGTAGTAGATGTTCTCGGCCTTCAGGCAGTTCGCCGAACGAACCGTCAGCTCGAGATCGTCCACCGGACGCAGCAGGATCGGATCGATCTGCGGTGCGCGCGACGGTGCCTCGGCGGCCGTTTCCGTGCCTTCCAGCGCCGCGAACACGGACAGCTGGTCGACCAGGATGCGGGCCGATTGACGGATCGCTTCTTCCGGCGTGATCACGCCGCTCGTCTCGATGTTCATCACGAGCTTGTCGAGGTCGGTACGCTGCTCGACACGTGCGCTTTCGACCGCGTAGCTCACGCGGCGAACCGGCGAGAACGATGCGTCGAGGACGATGCGGCCGATGATCTTGGCCGTGTCTTCGCCGTAGCGACGGACGTTGCCCGGCACATAACCGCGACCCTTCTCGATCTTGATCTGAACGTCGAGCTTGCCGCCCTTCGACAGATGCGCGATCACGTGATTCGGGTTGATGACTTCGCAATCGTGAGCCAGCTCGATATCGCCGGCCGTGACGACGCCTTCGCCTTCCTTGCGCAGCGTAACCGTCACTTCGTCACGGTTATGCAGCTTGAACACCACGCCCTTCAGGTTCAGCAGCAGGTTGACGACGTCTTCTTGCACGCCATCAAGCGTCGAGTACTCGTGCACCACGCCTGCGATCGTCACTTCGGTCGGCGCGTAGCCAACCATCGACGACAGCAGCACGCGGCGAAGCGCATTGCCCAAGGTGTGGCCGTAACCGCGTTCGAACGGTTCCATGACCACCCTCGCGTGGTTCTCGCCCAGCGATTCCACGGCGATGATCTTGGGTTTCAGCAAACTGGTTTGCATGGGCTTTCCTTTTCAATACCCTCGGCTCGTTACACCGATAAGGCTGACCGGTAACAACCAGAAAATAAACAGCCGAGGCCCCCCCTTGCATAACGCAATCGGGGTACCTCGGCCGTCAATCGGATTAACGCGAATACAATTCGACGATCAGGCTTTCGTTGATGTCGCCTGCGATGTCAGCGCGTTCCGGCATTTGCTTGAACGTGCCTTCGAACTTCTTCGCATCGACTGCAACCCAGCTCGGCATGCCGCCTTGCTCGGCCAGCGACAGCGCTTCGACGATACGCGCCTGCTTCTTCGCCTTTTCGCGGATCGCGACGACGTCACCCGCCTTCACTTGCTGCGACGGCACGTTTGCGACGACGCCGTTCACGGTGATCGACTTGTGGCTCACCAGCTGACGCGCCTCAGCGCGGGTCGAGCCGAAGCCCATGCGATACACGACGTTGTCGAGACGCGACTCGAGCAGTTGCAGCAGGTTTTCACCCGTGTTGCCCTTGCGACGGTCGGCTTCAGCGAAGTAACGGCGGAACTGACGCTCCAGGACGCCGTAAATGCGCTTGACCTTTTGCTTTTCACGCAGCTGCGTACCATAGTCGGACGTACGTGCGCCCGAGATACGGCCGTGCTGACCCGGCTTGCTGTCGAGCTTGCACTTGTCGGCGAGCGAGCGGCGCGCGCTCTTCAGGAACAGGTCGGTGCCTTCACGGCGGGACAGCTTGGCCTTGGGGCCGATATAACGTGCCACTTTGCATTCCTTTATCAATCAGTCACGCGGATCGAAATCCGCGCTAGTTCGCGCCCTTTGGGGCGAACGGTGGGCTTAGTCAATCAAAAAAGCAACGCCCGTCGACGCTACGCGGCGACAGGCAAATGTGCCAGCACGAACGTGCCAGCACATTCTTAGATACGACGGCGCTTCGGCGGACGGCAGCCGTTGTGCGGAATCGGGGTGACGTCCGAAATCGCGGTGATCTTGATGCCGAGGCCATGCAGTGCACGCACTGCCGACTCACGACCCGGGCCCGGGCCCTTGATCCGCACTTCCAGATTCTTCACGCCATATTCCATCGCCACGCGACCGGCCGACTCAGCAGCAACCTGAGCAGCGAACGGCGTCGACTTGCGCGAGCCCTTGAAGCCCTGGCCGCCCGACGTCGCCCATGCCAGTGCATTGCCCTGGCGATCGGTGATCGTGATGATCGTGTTGTTGAACGACGCGTGAACGTGAACCACGCCTTCAGCGACGTTCTTCTTAACCTTCTTGCGAACGCGTTGCGCCGCGGTATTCGAAGCCTTAGCCATTACGTTTTCCTGTAACTGTCAGTTCCGCTTACTTCTTCAGCGCTTGCGCTGCACGACGCGGACCCTTGCGGGTACGTGCGTTCGTACGCGTACGCTGACCGCGCATCGGCAGGCCCTTGCGATGACGAACACCACGGTAGCAACCGAGGTCCATCAGGCGCTTGATGTTCATCGTCACTTCACGGCGCAGATCGCCTTCGACGATGAACTTGCCCACTTCTTCACGCAGCTTTTCGAGGTCTGCGTCGGTCAGGTCCTTGACCTTCTTCGAGAATTCCACGCCAGCTGCCGTGCAGATGCTGCGCGAGCGCGTGCGGCCGATACCGAAGATTGCCGTCAGGCCGATCTCGGTATGCTGGTGATTCGGGATGTTAACCCCTGCGATACGAGCCATTGTTTTTCCTCAAACAAAAAGCGCAAACAAACGCGCGGTCAGCCTTGGCGCTGCTTGTGGCGCGGATCCGAGCTGCAGATCACGCGAACGACGCCTTTGCGCTTGATGATCTTGCAATTGCGGCAAATGCGCTTAACCGATGCCATCACTTTCATGATAATACCCTTTTTTCAAATCACTTCGCCCGGAACACGATCCGCGCACGCGACAGATCGTAAGGCGTCAATTCAACCGTCACCTTGTCGCCTGGCAGGATGCGGATGTAGTGCATCCGCATCTTCCCGGAGATATGCCCCAACACGACATGGCCGTTTTCCAGCTTCACACGGAAGGTCGCATTCGGGAGGTTTTCGATCACCTCACCTTGCATCTGGATTACATCGTCTTTGGCCATAGTCCTTAATTAACGCATTGGGATGTTGCCGCCCTTGAAGTTTGCCTTCTTGAGCAGCGACTCATACTGTTGCGACATAACGTACGACTGCACCTGCGCCATGAAGTCCATCGTGACGACGACAATGATCAGCAGCGACGTTCCACCAAAATAAAACGGCACGTTCCAGCGCAGCACCAGGAATTCCGGCAGCAGACAGACGAAGACGATGTAGATCGCACCCGCCAGCGTCAGACGCGTGAGGATACGGTCGATATATCGTGCGGTCTGATCGCCCGGACGAATGCCCGGAACAAACGCGCCGCTCTTCTTCAGGTTGTCCGCGGTTTCCCTGCTGTTGAACACCAATGCGGTGTAGAAGAAGCAGAAAAACACGATCGCCAGCGTGTACAGCAGCACATAGACCGGCTGGCCCGGCTTCAGCGCCTCCGCGACGTTATGCAACGTGTTGGAGATCCAGCTTCCCGACGGCTGACCCGTGCTGAACCAGCCGAGAATCGTGGCCGGGAACAGGATGATCGACGATGCGAAGATCGGCGGAATCACGCCCGACATGTTCAGCTTCAGCGGCAAGTGCGACGACTGGCCACCGTAGATCTTGTTGCCGACCTGGCGCTTCGCGTAGTTCACGAGGATCTTGCGCTGACCGCGTTCGATGAACACGACCAGGTAAGTCACCGCAGCAATCAGAACGACGATGATGATCGCCGAAATGATGCTCATCGAACCCGTGCGCACCAGCTCGAACAACCCACCGACGGCATTCGGGAACCCTGCTGCGATCCCGCCGAAGATGATGATCGAGATGCCGTTACCAAGACCACGCTCGGTGATCTGCTCACCCAGCCACATCAGGAACATCGTACCGGTAACCAGCGTCACGACCGTCGTCAGTCGGAACAGCATGCCGGGGTCGATCACGAGGCCTGGCTGGTTTTCCAGCGCAGCCGCGATCCCGAACGCCTGGAAGGTCGCGAGCACCACGGTGAAATACCGCGTGTACTGCGTGATCTTCCGTTGCCCTGCCTGCCCTTCCTTCTTCAGCGCCTCGAGCTGCGGCGAGACGATCGCCAGCAACTGCATGATGATCGACGCCGAGATGTACGGCATGATCCCCAGCGCAAAGATCGTGAAGCGGGAAAGCGCGCCACCCGAGAACATGTTGAACATGCCCAGGATGCCGCCCGCCTGGCTCTGGAACAGCTTCGCCAGTTGATCCGGATCGATGCCCGGCACGGGGATGTGCGCGCCGATGCGATAGACGATCAGCGCCAGGAGCAGGAACATCGCTCGCCGACGCAGATCGCCGAATTTCGCCGTGCTTCGACCGGGTTTTGCAAGACTCGGGCTGTTAGCCAAGTACCTTCTCCGATGAATGCAAGTAACGACGCGCTACGCGTGTCACTCGGCGAACGAACCGCCAGCCGCTTCGATCGCAGCGCGCGCACCCTTGGTGGCACCGAGACCCTTCACGACGATCTTGCGCTTCAGTTCGCCCGTCGCGATGATCTTTGCGCTCTTCGTCAGCTCGCCGACCAGGCCGGCTTGCTTCAGTGCGAGCAGATCGATTTCATCGACCGGCAGCTTCTCGAGGTCGGAGAGGCGCACTTCACCGACGAATTCCTTCGTCAGCGACGTGAAGCCGCGCTTCGGCAGACGACGTTGCAGCGGCATCTGACCGCCTTCGAAACCGACTTTGTGGAAGCCGCCCGAACGCGATTTCTGACCCTTGTGACCACGGCCAGCCGTCTTGCCGAGGCCCGAACCGATGCCGCGACCGACGCGACGCTTGGCGTGCTTGGCGCCAGCGGCCGGCTTCAGGTTATTCAATTCCATATCAACTCCTTGATCCGTAGGGCCGCTTACGCGATGACCTTAACGAGGTACGAGACCTTGTTGATCATGCCGCGGACCGCCGGCGTGTCCTGCAGCTCGCTAACCGAGTTGAGTCGGCGCAGGCCCAGGCCACGCACGGTCGCGCGGTGCGATTCGCGGGTCCCGATCAGGCTCTTAACGAGCTGAACCTTGACAGTTTTTTCAGACATGGTGACCACCCGGGCTTAGCCCAAAATATCTTCGACGGACTTGCCGCGCTTCGCCGCGATGTCTGCCGGGGTCGACTGCTTGCGCAGACCGTCCAGCGTGGCGCGAACGAGGTTGTACGGGTTCGTCGAACCGTGGCTCTTCGCCACGACGTTCTGAACGCCCATCACGTCGAACACTGCGCGCATCGGGCCGCCGGCGATCACGCCCGTACCTGCCTTCGCCGGAGCGAGGAGGACAGCGGATGCGCCATGCTTGCCGTGCACTTCGTGCTGCAGCGTGCCGTTCTTGAGCGGCACCTTGAACATGTTGCGGCGAGCTTGTTCCATTGCCTTCTGGACAGCGACCGGCACTTCCTTCGCCTTGCCCTTGCCCATACCGATACGGCCATCGCCGTCGCCGACCACGGTCAGTGCGGCGAAGCCGAGAATACGGCCACCCTTCACGACCTTGGTCACGCGGTTGACCGAAATCATCTTTTCGCGAAGGCCGTCGTCGCGCTCGTCAGCCTGAACTTTCGCTTGCATCTTTGCCATGACGAATTCCTTCCTTAGAACTTGAGCCCAGCTTCGCGAGCTGCCTCAGCCAGCGCCTTGACGCGGCCGTGGTAGCGGAAGCCCGAGCGGTCGAAGGCGACGGATTCGATGCCGGCGGCCTTTGCCTTCTCGGCAATACGCTTGCCGATCAGCGTCGCAGCATTAACGTTGCCACCCTTGCCCGACTTGTCGGCCAGTTCGGCGCGCACTTCTGCTTCGAGCGTCGACGCGCTGGCGAGCACCTTGGTGCCGCAGGGCGAGAACACTTGAGCGTAGATGTGCGTGTTCGTGCGATGCACGGCGAGACGCGCGACCTGCAGCTCAGCGATCTTGATACGCGTCTGGCGAGCGCGGCGCAGGCGAGATTGAGTCTTATCCATGATTGCGCACCCTTACTTCTTCTTCGTTTCTTTGAGGATCACAACCTCGTCGGAATAGCGCACGCCCTTGCCCTTGTAGGGCTCCGGCGGACGGTAACCGCGGACTTCCGCAGCCACTTGACCGACTTGTTGCTTGTTGATCCCCTTGATCACGATTTCGGTTTGCGTCGGGGTTTCAGCCTTGACGCCTTCCGGCATCTGGTGCACCACCGGGTGCGAGAAACCCAGCGACAGGTTCAGCTTGTCGCCTTGCGCCTGCGCACGATAACCGACGCCAACCAGCGTCAGCTTGCGCTCGAAACCCTTGGTCACGCCGTGCACGGCATTCGCGATGATCGCGCGCATCGTGCCCGACAGTGCATTTGCTTCGCGGCTTTCGTCGACCGGCGACAGATTCAGCGTGCCGTCGTTGTTCGCCACGTTCACGAGCGGATTGATCGCTTGCGTGATGGTGCCCAGCGGGCCCTTGACGGTGATTGCACCGTCGGCCAGCTTGACTTCCGCGCCTTGCAGCGCGATCGGGCTCTTACCTACTCGAGACATGTTTCTCTCTCCTCGGCTTTAAGCGACGTAGCAGATGACTTCGCCGCCGACGCCGGTAGCGCGCGCCTTGCGGTCGGTCATCACGCCCTTCGGCGTCGACACGATTGCCACGCCCAGGCCATTCATGACCTGCGGAATGTCGTTACGGCCGCGGTACACGCGCAGACCAGGCTTCGACACGCGCTCGAGGCGTTCGATGACCGGGCGACCTGCGTAGTACTTCAGCGCGATATTCAGTTCGGACTTCGCACCTTCCGCCTTGACGGCGAAATCGTCGATATAACCTTCGTCCTTCAGGACTTGCGCGATTGCAACCTTGACCTTCGACGAGGGCATCGCGACCGATACTTTCTCGACCATCTGCGCGTTGCGGATGCGAGTCAGCATATCGGCGATAGGATCACTCATGCTCATTTACGTTTCTCCTATTACCAGCTCGCCTTGGTCAGGCCAGGAATCTCGCCACGGAATGCGATTTCACGAATCTTGTTACGCGCGAGGCCGAATTTACGGAACGTGCCACGCGGACGGCCCGTGATCGCGCAGCGTTTACGCTGGCGGGTCGGGTTTGCGTTGCGGGGCAGTTGCTGCAGCTCAAGGCGTGCTTCGTAGCGCTCTTCTTCCGACTTGCTTTGGTCTTCGACGATCGCCTTCAGCGCTTCGCGCTTTGCTGCGAACTTCGCGACCAGGCGGGCGCGCTTCTTTTCACGTTCGATCAGTGCCAGTTTAGCCACGGTAACCTCAGTTTCTGAACGGGAACTTGAAGCTGGCGAGCAGAGCCTTTGCTTCGTCGTCGGTCTTCGCAGTCGTCGTGATGCTGATGTTCAGCCCACGCAGTGCGTCGATCTTGTCGTAGTCGATTTCGGGGAAAATGATCTGCTCTTTCACACCGATGTTGTAGTTGCCGCGGCCATCGAAAGCACGGCCCGACACACCGCGGAAGTCACGCACGCGGGGCAGGGCAACGGTCACGAAACGGTCGAGGAATTCGTACATCGCACGACCACGCAGCGTCACCATCGCGCCGATCGGGTAGCCCTGGCGGATCTTGAAGCCTGCGATTGCCTTGCGTGCCTTCGTGACGACCGGCTTCTGACCAGCGATCTTCGTGAGGTCGCCAACGGCGTTCTCGATGATCTTCTTGTCAGCGATCGCTTCGCCAAGACCCATGTTCAGCGTGATCTTGGTGATACGCGGCACTTCCATGACCGACTTGTAACCGAACTTCTCGATCAGGCCGGGCACAACCTTTTCTTTGTAAAACTCTTGAAAACGAGCCATTTTTTACTCCGCTGCGTCAGGCGCTCAGTACGGCACCGGTCGTCTTCAGGAAGCGAACCTTCTTGCCTTCCTCGACCTTGATGCCAACACGCGACGCCTTGCCATTCGCGTCGACCAGTGCGACGTTCGAAATATGCAGGGGCATCGTCTTCGCTTCCACGCCACCCGTCGTACCCTTCATCGGGTTCGGCTTCACATGCTTCTTGACGAGGTTGATACCCTCAACCGTCACATGTTCTGCACCGACAGCCAGCACGACGCCGCGCTTGCCCTTGTCTTTGCCAGTGACGACGATAACTTCGTCACCTTTGCGAATCTTGTTCATCGCGACTCCTTACAGCACTTCCGGCGCCAGCGAAACGATCTTCATGAATCGTTCGCTACGCAGCTCACGCGTCACCGGCCCGAAGATACGGGTGCCGATCGGCTCAAGCTTGTTATTCAAAAGCACAGCGGCGTTGCCGTCGAACTTGATCAGCGAGCCGTCTTGACGGCGAACACCCTTGGCGGTGCGGACCACCACGGCGTTGTAGATTTCGCCTTTCTTCACGCGCCCGCGCGGCGTTGCTTCTTTGACGGTCACCTTGATGATGTCGCCAATGCCGGCATAACGACGCTTCGAGCCGCCGAGCACCTTGATGCACATGACTTCACGCGCACCCGTGTTGTCGGCTACTTCGAGCCGAGATTCGGTCTGGATCATGGTTTGTCTTTCCCAACTTAATCCGGATGCACCACCATGATGCATTCGGTCAGTCTTGGTCCCGTCAGCCAATCGGCTGCTTGGGTTGGAACAGCAGCGACGGCAAACGAAACCCGCCATCGCAATTCGGTGAATCTTTCGGACAGGCTGGCGCCAGTCCGCTTCCCCCACCAACTTCGCCCGCGACGGGGCTCCCATAAAGAGGGAAGACCGGGATTATAACAAATAATCCCGGTCACGCAAGCAAAAACTTTGCGATTTCAAGCACTTCTTGGCGAAGTGCCTGTTACTGCCAACTGCTCTGCCCGCTTAGATGACGCGAGCTGCTTCGACGAGGCGCGACACCGTCCAGGCCTTCGTCTTCGAAACAGGACGAGTTTCCTGGATTTCGACGAGATCGCCTTCGTTGCAGGTGTTCGCTTCATCATGCGCGTGGTACTTCTTCGAGCGCACGACGTACTTGCCGTAGATCGGATGCTTGACGCGGTGCTCGATCAGCACGGTGACGGTCTTGTCCATCTTGTTGCTGACGACCCGACCGACCAGCGTCCGCTTCAGCGAGGTTTTCACGCTATCGTTCATTTCTGGTTCGCCTTCTGAGTCATGACGGTCCGCACACGTGCGATGTCGCGACGAACCTTCTTCAGCTGGCTCGTGTTCGTGAGCTGCTGGGTCGCGAGTTGCATGCGCAGGCCGAATTGCGCCTTCAGCAGGTCCGCCAGCTCCTTGTTGAGCGCGGCCTGGTCTTTCTGGAGAAGTTCGGAAGCCTTCATGTTTTCTCCTTAGGCGCCGAGCTGGCGCACGATGAACGTCGTCTTCAGCGGCAGCTTCGCTGCAGCCAGACGGAACGCTTCGCGTGCCAGTTCTTCGGTTACGCCGTCCATTTCATAGAGCATCTTGCCCGGCTGGATTTCGGCGACGTAGTACTCCGGGTTACCCTTACCGTTACCCATACGCACTTCTGCCGGCTTTTGCGAAATCGGCTTGTCCGGGAAGATCCGGATCCAGATGCGGCCGCCACGCTTGATGTGACGCGTCATTGCACGACGCGCCGCTTCAATTTGACGTGCGGTCAAACGACCGCGACCGATCGCCTTCAGGCCGAATTCACCGAACGACACTGCGTTGCCGCGCGTCGCCTTGCCAGTGTTACGACCCTTCTGCTCTTTACGATACTTTCTGCGTTTCGGTTGCAGCATCGTTATTCTCCAGTCTTGCCGTCTTCGGGCTTGCCGGCGCCACGGCGCGGTGCGCCACGACGAGCACCCGGAGCGCCGCCTTCGCCGTCACGGCGCGGACGACGGTCGCCCGGACGCGCATTGCGACGCGGACGCTTGTCTTCGGCTACTTCTTCGACCACCGGCGCGTCATTGCGGCCGAGCGTGTCGCCCTTGTACACCCAAACCTTGACGCCGATGATCCCGTAGGTCGTCTTCGCTTCCGAGGTTGCGTAGTCGATATCGGCACGCAGCGTGTGAAGGGGCACGCGACCTTCGCGATACCACTCCGTACGAGCGATTTCGATACCGTTCAGACGGCCTGCGCTCATGATCTTGATGCCCTGGGCACCCAGACGCATCGCGTTCTGCATCGCACGCTTCATCGCGCGACGGAACATGATCCGGCGCTCGAGCTGTTGCGTGATCGAGTCAGCGATCAGTTGCGCATCGGTTTCCGGCTTGCGGATTTCTTCGATGTTGACGTGAACCGGCACGCCCATGCGGCGTTGCAGTTCCGTCTTCAGCTGTTCGATATCCTCGCCCTTCTTGCCGATGACGACGCCCGGACGCGAGCTGTAAATCGTGATGCGCGCGTTCTTTGCCGGACGCTCGATGACGACCCGACCGACCGAAGCGTTCTTCAGCTTCTTCTTCAGGTATTCACGAACACCGATGTCTTCCTGCAGCATCGCCGCGAAATTGTTATTGTTCGCGTACCAACGCGAAGCCCAATTGCGGCTGACAGCCAGGCGGAAGCCAGTCGGATGAATTTTCTGTCCCATCGTATGGCTCCTTAATTCCCGACCGTCACAGTGATGTGACAGGATTGCTTCTCGATGCGGTTACCGCGGCCCTTTGCGCGCGCGGTGAAACGCTTGAGCGATGCAGCCTTGTCGACGTAGATGCTCTTGATCTTGAGCTCGTCGATATCAGCGCCTTCGTTGTGCTCCGCATTCGCGATTGCCGACAGCACAACCTTCTTCACGATGCCAGCCGCCTTCTTCGGCGAGAACGTCAGAACGTTCAGCGCCTTGTCGACCGGCAAACCGCGGATCTGGTCAGCCACAAGGCGCGTTTTTTGCGCCGAGATGCGGGCACCGCGATGAATTGCTTTCACTTCCATCTTGATTGCCCCTTATTTCTTGGCCTTCTTGTCGGCCGCGTGACCCTTGAACGTACGGGTCAGTGCGAACTCGCCAAGCTTGTGGCCGACCATGTTTTCCGAGATGTACACCGGAACGTGTTGACGGCCGTTGTGAACAGCGATCGTCAGGCCGATGAAATCCGGCAGAATCGTCGAGCGACGCGACCAGGTCTTGATCGGCTTTTTGTCGCGCGAAGCTGCAGCCGCCTCAACTTTCTTCAGCAAATGGGCGTCGCAGAACGGACCTTTTTTTACAGAACGTGCCATTGCCTACTCCTTAACGCTTGTGACGGCGCTGGACGATCATCGTCGTCGTGCGCTTGTTGCTGCGGGTGCGGTAACCCTTAGCCGGCGTACCCCACGGGCTCACCGGGTCGCGACCTGCAGCCGTCTTGCCCTCACCACCACCGTGCGGGTGATCAACCGGGTTCATCGCAACGCCACGCACCGTCGGGCGGATACCGCGCCAGCGGTTCGCGCCAGCCTTGCCGATTTGGCGCAGGCTATGCTCTTCGTTGCCGACTTCACCGATCGTTGCACGGCACTCGATGTGCACGCGGCGGATTTCGCCCGAACGCAGACGAACCTGCGCGTAGACGCCTTCACGTGCCAGCAGCATGGCCGACGTGCCAGCCGAACGCGCCATTTGCGCGCCCTTGCCCGGCAGCATCTCGATGCAGTGGATCGTCGTACCGACCGGAATGTTGCGGATCGGCAGCGTGTTACCTGCACGGATCGGCGCTTCCGAACCCGACATCAGCTGTTGGCCGACGGTCAGGCCCTTCGGGGCGATGATGTAGCGACGCTCGCCGTCTGCGTAGAGCACCAGCGCGATGTTCGCGCTACGGTTCGGGTCGTATTCGAGACGCTCGACCTTTGCCGGGATGCCGTCCTTCGTGCGACGGAAATCGACGATACGGTAATGCTGCTTGTGACCACCACCCTTGTGACGCGTGGTGATGCGGCCGTTGTTGTTACGGCCGGCGGTCGAGCTCTGCGAGTCGAGCAGTGCCGCGTACGGCTTGCCCTGGTGCAGATTCTTGTTGACCACCTTGACCATCGCGCGGCGACCCGGCGAAGTCGGTTTAACTTTCACGATTGCCATGATTACTTGGCCTCCGCTTCAAAGTTGATTTCCTGGCCGGGCTTCAGGCAAACGTACGCCTTCTTCACGTCCTTGCGACGGCCCATCGAACGGCCGAAGCGCTTTTGCTTGCCCTTCTGAACAAGCACGTTGACCGAATCAACTTCAACCTTGAACAGCAGCTCGACAGCCGCCTTCACTTCCTGCTTCGTGGCATCCGGTGCGACTTCGAACACGACTTGCTCGTTCTTGTCGGCAACCAGCGTCGCCTTTTCCGAGATCACCGGTGCGAGCAGGACCTGCATCAAACGATGATCGTTCTTGCGAATCTCGCTCATGACAGCAACTCCTCGATCTGGGCGACCGCAGCCTTCGTGACCAGCACTTTCTTGAAGTAGATCAGCGACAGCGGGTCAGCGTAGCGCGGCTCGACAATCGCCACGTGCGGCAGGTTGCGCGAAGCCAGGTACAGGTTCTCGTCGACCGTGTCCGTAATGATCAGCACGGAGTCGAGACCCATGGTCTTGAATTTGTCAGCCAGCAGCTTGGTCTTCGGCGCTTCGAGGATGATGTCCTCGACGACCGACAGACGACCTTCACGGGCCAGCTGCGAGAAGATCGAGCAGAGACCTGCGCGATGCATCTTCTTGTTGACCTTGTGCGAGAAGTTTTCTTCCGGCGAGTTCGGGAAGATGCGACCACCGCCACGCCACAACGGGCTCGACGACATACCGGCACGAGCGCGGCCCGTACCTTTCTGACGCCACGGCTTCTTGGTGGTGTGCTTGACTTGCTCACGGTCCTTCTGTGCGCGGTTACCTTGGCGAGCATTCGCCTGGTACGCGACGACGACCTGGTGGATCAGCGCTTCGTTGTAGTCACGACCGAACACGACGTCCGACGCGTTGACCACTGCACCTTCCTGACCATTTTCGTTCAGGAGCTTGAGTTCCATTATTTCGCCCCCTTGGTCTTGACGGCCGGCGTCACGAAAACCTTGCCGCCCTTCGCGCCCGGAATCGCGCCCTTGACGAGCAGCAGCTTGCGCTCTGCGTCGATACGAGCGATTTCGAGGTTCTGCACCGTCACCGTAACGTCACCGAGGTGACCCGTCATGCGCTTACCCGGGAAAACGCGACCCGGATCCTGCGCCATACCGATCGAGCCCGGCACGTTGTGCGAGCGCGAGTTACCGTGGGTGGCACGGCCGGAGGAGAAGTTGTAACGCTTGATCGTACCAGCGTAGCCCTTACCGATCGACACGCCTTGCACGTCGACCTTCTGGCCCACTTCGAAAAGATCAGCACCGACCACGGCGCCATTCGACAGCTCTGCCGCCTTGGCCGCGTCAATGCGGAATTCCTTGAGGATTTCACCGGCTTCGACACCGGCTTTGGCGAGATGACCTGCCAGCGGCTTCGTCACGCGCGATGCGCGGCGGGAGCCGAATGCAACCTGCACGGCCGTGTAGCCGTCGGTTTCAACAGTCTTGATCTGCGTCACGCGGTTGTCCGACACGTCCAGCACGGTGACGGGAATCGAATCCCCTTCAGCCGTGAAGATACGGGTCATGCCAACCTTGCGACCTACGAGTCCAAGGCTCATCATTTTCTCCATTCCCGACTGCGATTGGTCGGGGCTGATTTACAAAATGCCGGGCACGCAAGGCCCAACTTTTTTACGCGAATACGCGAAAAGCCAAGCAGTATAGCCCGACTTCTCGATTTCCGCAAGCAATACAAAGACTTAGCACCACCCAGCAATCCGGATGGCGCCGAAAGCCTTACTGCAGCTTGATTTCCACGTCGACGCCAGCCGGCAGATCGAGCTTCATCAGCGCGTCAACCGTCTTGTCGGTCGGATCGACGATGTCCATCAGGCGCTGGTGGGTACGGATTTCGAGCTGATCGCGCGACGTCTTGTTGACGTGCGGCGAGCGCAGGATGTCAAAACGCTGAATGCGCGTCGGCAGCGGCACCGGGCCACGGACGATTGCGCCAGTCCGCTTCGCGGTATCGACGATTTCGGCAGCCGATTGATCGATCAGACGATAGTCGAAAGCCTTCAGGCGAATGCGGATTTTCTGTTGCTGCATGACGATTCCTTGAAAAGAGCGAGGCGATGTTGCATCGCCGGACACTAAAAGAACGCGAAACCTGTTGCCTGCGGGGAGCGAGGCGCCAGCTTCCGAACGGCACTTCCACTGCTAAGCCCGCGATTCTACACGAAAAATCGGAGTGGTGGTGTGCGTTTGTCAATGCCGCAACGCGCACGCCACAAAGACAAAACCGGGTGCCAGATCAAACTGGACACCCGGTTTCGACGGTACGACTGCCTACCGTGGAATCGCGGACCCCGGAGGGATCCGCGGATCGTCGATGTTACTCGATGATCTTGGCGACGACGCCGGCGCCGACGGTACGGCCACCTTCGCGGATTGCGAAGCGCAGACCTTCTTCCATCGCGATCGGAGCGATCAGCTTCACCGTGATCGACACGTTGTCGCCCGGCATCACCATTTCCTTGTCCTTCGGCAGCTCGATCGAGCCCGTCACGTCCGTCGTACGGAAGTAGAACTGCGGACGGTAGTTGTTGAAGAACGGCGTGTGACGGCCGCCTTCGTCCTTGCTCAGCACGTACACTTCAGCCGTGAAGTGCGTGTGCGGCGTGATCGAACCCGGCTTCGCCAGAACCTGGCCACGCTCCACGTCTTCACGCTTCGTGCCGCGCAGCAGGATACCCACGTTGTCGCCTGCCTGACCTTGGTCCAGCAGCTTGCGGAACATTTCAACGCCCGTGCAGGTCGTCTTCACCGTCGGCTTGATACCGACGATTTCGATTTCCTCGCCGACCTTCACGATGCCGCGCTCGACACGACCCGTCACCACCGTACCACGGCCCGAGATCGAGAACACGTCTTCCACCGGCATCAGGAACGCGCCATCAACTGCACGCTCCGGCGTCGGGATGTACGTGTCCAGTGCGTCTGCCAGGCTCATGATCGCCACTTCGCCCAGCTCGCCCGTGTCGCCTTCCAGCGCCAGCTTCGCCGAACCCTTCACGATCGGCGTGTCGTCGCCCGGGAAGTCGTACTTCGACAGGAGTTCGCGAACTTCCATCTCGACCAGCTCGAGCAGTTCAGCGTCGTCCACCATGTCGCACTTGTTCAGGAACACGATGATGTACGGAACGCCAACCTGACGCGCCAGCAGGATGTGCTCACGCGTTTGCGGCATCGGGCCGTCTGCTGCCGAGCAAACCAGGATCGCGCCGTCCATCTGCGCCGCGCCCGTGATCATGTTCTTCACATAGTCAGCGTGGCCCGGGCAGTCGACGTGTGCGTAGTGGCGGTTTGCCGTTTCGTACTCGACGTGTGCCGTGTTGATCGTGATGCCGCGCGCCTTTTCTTCCGGTGCCGCGTCGATCTGGTCGTACGCCTTCGCTTCGCCGCCGAACTTCTTCGTCAGAACCGTCGTGATCGCTGCCGTCAGCGTCGTCTTGCCGTGGTCAACGTGACCAATCGTACCAACGTTGACGTGCGGCTTGGTCCGCTCAAACTTTTCTTTTGCCATGATTCTCTTCTTTCAAAAAATAATCGGTTGGTAGCTACAGATTTACTTCGACTTCGCGCTGATGATCGCTTCAGCAACGTTGCGCGGAGCTTCAGCGTAGTGCTTGAACTCCATCGTGTACGTTGCACGACCTTGCGTCAGCGAACGCAGCGACGTCGAGTAACCGAACATTTCCGACAGCGGCACTTCGGCGCGAACGATCTTGCCGCCGCCAACCATGTCTTCCATGCCCTGGACGATGCCGCGACGGCCCGACAGGTCGCCCATCACGTTGCCCATGTAGTCTTCCGGCGTCTCGACTTCGACAGCCATCATCGGCTCGAGGACGACCGGGTTCGCCTTGCGCATCGCTTCCTTGAACGCCATCGAACCGGCCATGCGGAACGCGTTTTCGTTCGAGTCAACGTCGTGGTACGAACCGAACGTCAGGTGAACCTTCACGTCGACGACCGGGAAGCCAGCCAGCACGCCCGACTTCAGCGTGTCCTGGATACCCTTGTCGACCGCCGGGATGTATTCACGCGGAATCACACCACCCTTGATCTCGTCGAAGAACTCGTAGCCCTTGCCTTGTTCGTTCGGCTCGAGCGTGATGACCGCGTGACCGTACTGGCCGCGACCACCCGACTGCTTGACGAACTTGCCGTCGACGTCCTTCGCCGTCGAACGGATCGTTTCGCGGTATGCAACCTGCGGCTTGCCGACGGTCGCTTCCACGCCGAATTCACGCTTCATCCGGTCAACCAGAATTTCGAGGTGGAGCTCGCCCATGCCCGAAATGATGGTCTGGCCCGACTCTTCGTCGGTCTGCACGCGGAACGACGGGTCTTCCTGCGCCAGACGGTTCAGCGCGAGGCCCATCTTTTCCTGGTCAGCCTTGGTCTTCGGCTCGACAGCCTGCGAAATCACCGGCTCCGGGAACACCATGCGCTCGAGAACGATCGGGTTCGCCGGGTCGCACAGCGTGTCGCCCGTGGTCGCTTCCTTCAGGCCGACCGCAGCAGCGATGTCGCCTGCGCGAACTTCCTTGATTTCTTCACGCTGGTTCGCGTGCATCTGCAGAATACGACCGAGGCGTTCCTTCTTGCCCTTGGTCGAGTTCAGCAGCGTGTCGCCCGAGTTGACAACGCCCGAGTACACACGGAAGAAGATCAGCTGGCCGACGAACGGGTCGGTCATGATCTTGAACGCGAGCGACGAGAACTTCTCGTCGTCCGACGCCTTGCGCTCCGCTTCTTCGCCGTTTTCGAGCTCGCCCTTGACCGGCGGGATGTCGACCGGCGACGGCAGGAAGTCGATCACGGCGTCGAGCATACGCTGCACGCCCTTGTTCTTGAACGCGGTACCGCACAGCATCGGCTGGATTTCGCACGCGATCGTACGGTCGCGCAGAGCCTTGACGATGTCGGCTTCCGGCAGATCGCCTTCTTCCAGGTACTTGTTCATCAGGTCTTCGCTGGCTTCAGCAGCCACTTCGACCATCTTTTCGCGCCATTCCTTGCAGGTCTCGGCGAGCTCGGCCGGGATGTCGACGTAGTCGAACTTCGTGCCTTGCGACGCTTCGTCCCAAATGATCGCCTTCATCTTGATCAGGTCGACCACGCCCTTGAAGTTTTCTTCCGAGCCGATCGGCACCACGACCGGAACCGGATTCGCCTTCAGGCGCAGGCGGAGCTGGTCGTAGACCTTGAAGAAGTTCGCGCCGGTACGGTCCATCTTGTTGACGAACGCGAGACGGGGCACCTTGTACTTGTTAGCCTGGCGCCACACCGTTTCCGACTGCGGCTGCACGCCGCCCACTGCGCAGTACACCATGCACGCGCCGTCGAGCACGCGCATCGAGCGCTCCACTTCGATCGTGAAGTCGACGTGCCCCGGGGTGTCGATGATGTTGATGCGGTGTTCCGGATAGTTGCCGCCCATGCCCTTCCAGAAGGCCGTGGTAGCAGCGGACGTGATCGTGATGCCACGCTCCTGTTCCTGCTCCATCCAGTCCATCGTGGCTGCGCCGTCGTGAACTTCACCGATCTTGTGGTTCACACCGGTGTAAAACAGAATGCGCTCGGTCGTCGTCGTCTTGCCGGCGTCGATGTGAGCGCTAATACCGATATTGCGGTAGCGCTCGATAGGAGTCTTGCGAGCCACTTTGATCCTCTACTGGGATGACATGATGCAGCCCTGCTGCATCATGCTTCAACACAAACGGGCGAGGCGCCTGAAAAGCGCACCCGCCCGGAATTTATTTCCGCTAACAGCCCAGCCAGGCGCTTAGAAACGGAAATGCGAGAACGCGCGGTTGGCTTCTGCCATGCGGTGAACTTCATCGCGCTTCTTCATCGCGCCGCCACGGCCTTCGGCCGCTTCGGAGAGTTCACCTGCCAGGCGCAGGGCCATCGACTTCTCGCTGCGCTTCTTCGCAGCCTCACGCAGCCAGCGCATCGCCAATGCCATACGACGCGACGGGCGCACTTCGACCGGAACCTGATAGTTGGCACCACCAACGCGACGGCTCTTCACTTCGACCACCGGCTTCACGTTGTTGAGCGCAACGGTGAACACTTCCAGCGGGTCCTTGCCACCCTTGGTCTGGATTTGTTCGAATGCGCCATAAACGATGCGCTCTGCGACCGACTTCTTGCCGGACAGCATCAGCATGTTCATGAACTTGGCTACATCAACGTTGCCGAACTTCGGATCCGGCAACACTTCCCGCTTGGGGACTTCGCGACGACGCGGCATGATTCTTCCTTTACCTGTTCAGTTGGAGCTGCATTCAGCCCCGCGGCCACCAACAAACCCGATCACATCTTCACGACTAACCAGCTTGGCCGGGTGACCACTTACTCGACAGCACCGGCAATCCGGCACTCCCGCCTTGACCGCCCTGCGGCGATCCCTGATCAAAAACTGCTTACTTGGCAGCCTTTGCACGCTTCGCGCCGTACTTCGAGCGCGCTTGCTTACGGTCCTTGACGCCCTGGGTATCCAGCGAGCCGCGAACCATGTGGTAACGCACACCCGGCAAGTCCTTCACACGGCCGCCGCGGATCAGCACAACCGAGTGTTCCTGCAGGTTGTGGCCTTCACCGCCGATGTACGAAATCACTTCGAAGCCGTTCGTCAGACGAACCTTGGCAACCTTACGGAGTGCCGAGTTAGGCTTCTTCGGCGTCGTCGTGTACACACGGGTGCACACGCCGCGACGCTGGGGGCAGTCCTGCAGGGCCGGGCTCTTGCTCTTCGTCGTTTCCGACTGACGGCCTTTGCGAACCAGTTGGTTGATGGTTGGCATTGTTTATTCCTGAAATTGAACAAAATCTGCACATCGATTTCGGGCAAAGCGAGAATCGACACACAGTTGATTTCCGAACTGGCGATACGGACACGAACTTTCGAACGCGGCTCGACCCACCGAATACCGGAACCCAGCATCATATGCCGGAAATGCCAACGAAGTCAACGGCTTGCGTGATTTGCCAACCGCGCGGGCGGTTTGCCGGAAGGGTCGGAACACCTGTGTCATGCCGATTCGACGACGTCGATGATTTCGTCGCCGAAGCGTTCCAGCTTGCGCACACCCATGCCGGGGATATGGCGCAGGTCGTCGATCGTCTCCGGCGCATTGCGCGCAATTTCGGCCAGCGTCGCGTCGTGGAAGATCACGTAGGCCGGCACACCGTCGGACTTCGCGGTTTCCGCGCGCCACGCGCGCAGCGCGTCCCAGCGTGCGCGCTCGCGCGTGCCCATGCCGGCCGTCGGGTCGACCCGCGTGCCGCTGCGGCTCGACGACTGGCGCGTGCGCTGCGGCTTCACGTAGCGGCGAAGCGTGACCTTCTCCTCGTTCTTCAGCACCGGCTTCGCGGCCTCGGTCAGCATCAGCGCACCGAAGCCGCCATGGTCGACCGCCAGATAGCCATACGCCACGAGCTGCCGGAAAATCGCGCGCCACTCGGGCTCGGATAGCGACGCGCCGATCCCGAACGTACTGAGCTGGTCGTGGCCGCGCTGCAGCACCTTCTCGGTGCGGCCGCCACGCAGAATCTCGATCAGATGGCTCGAGCCGAAATTGAAGCCGCTCGCGCGCTGCGCGCGGAATACGCACGACAGCGCCATCTGCGCCTCGCGCGTCGCGTCCCACGAATCGGGCGGTTCGAGGCACGTGTCGCAGTTGCCGCACGGGTGGCTCGCCTCGCCGAAGTAGTTCAGAAGCCGCACGCGCCGGCACGAGATCGTCTCGCACAGTCCGAGCAGCGCATCGAGCTTCGACGTCTGTACGCGCTTGTGCGCGTCGTCCGCATCGGACTCGTCGATCATCTTGCGCTGCTGGACGACGTCGCCGAGCCCATACGCCATCCACGCGTTTGCCGGCATCCCGTCGCGGCCCGCACGGCCGGTTTCCTGGTAGTAGCCTTCGACACTCTTCGGCAAATCGAGGTGGGCGACGAAGCGCACGTCCGGCTTGTCGATGCCCATGCCGAACGCGATGGTCGCGCACATCACGATGCCTTCCTCCCGCTGGAACATTTCCTGGTGCTTCTGCCGCACCTCGAACTCCATCCCCGCGTGATACGGTAGCGCGCGCACGCCCTGCGCCTTGAGCCATTCGGCCGTTTCCTCGACCTTGCGGCGCGACAGGCAGTAGACGACACCGGCGTCGGTCGTGCCGTCGGCATTCGTGTGTTCGGCGCGGATGAAATCGAGCAACTGCGAACGCGCGTTGTCCTTTTCGACGATCCGGTAGCGGATGTTCGGGCGGTCGAAGCTCGACACGAACACGCGCGCGTCGTCGAGCGCGAGACGATGGATGATCTCGTCGCGCGTGATCGCATCGGCCGTCGCGGTCAGCGCGATACGCGGCACCGACGGGAACCGCTCGTGCAGCACCGACAGCTGAATGTATTCCGGGCGGAAATCGTGCCCCCATTGCGACACGCAGTGCGCTTCGTCGATCGCGAACAGGCCGATCTTCGCGCGCTCGAGCAGGTCGAGGAAGCGCCCGGTCATCAGGCGCTCCGGCGCGACGTACAACAGGTCGATTTCGCCTTCGCGCAGCGCACGCTCCGTGGCCGCGGCCTCGGCGCCCGACAGCGTCGAGTTCAGGTAGGCCGCGCGCACGCCGACTTCGCTCAACGCCGCGACCTGGTCCTGCATCAGCGCGATCAGCGGCGACACGACGATGCCGGCGCCCTGCCCGGCCTCGCGGCGCAGCAGCGCCGGAATCTGGTAGCACAGCGATTTGCCGCCGCCAGTCGGCATCAGCACGAGGCAATCGCCGCCGCCGGCGACGTGTTCGACGATCTCGCCCTGCTGGCCGCGAAATGCGGAATAACCAAAGACTTCGTCGAGGATTTCGAGGGCGCGGGACATGAATGATGAGAACGAGGACGGCGGAACGATGACCGCGATTTTAACAACCCGCTCGCGCGACGCGCGGCGAATCGTGCAACGTTGGCCGATCGGCAGGGTTCGTGCACGCGCATGACGGGCCTGCGCAAGCGTGCGGCAAGCCCGTCATGCACGTGAACGACGTATAAAAAAAACCGCCCGGCGGACCGGGCGGTTTCGATGACAGCGAATACGCAACGTGAGGCGGCTCGCGCCGCCCCGCGCTTATTCGGCTGCCGGGTGTTGCGGCTCTTCCGCAGGCGCGCTCGGCGTGCCGAAGTCGAATGCCTCTTCCGCTGCGATCTGATCGAAACGCTCGCGATCGGACATCTCCTTCGCCTTGCGTGCCTTGTGGAACGCGAGACCCGTACCGGCCGGGATCAGACGGCCGACGATCACGTTTTCCTTCAGGCCGCGCAGATCGTCGCGCTTGCCCATGATCGCCGCTTCGGTCAGCACGCGGGTCGTTTCCTGGAACGATGCCGCGGAGATGAACGAGTCGGTCGACAGCGACGCCTTCGTGATACCGAGGAGCACGTTGTCGTACGACGCCGGACGCTTGCCCTCGGCGATCATGCGATCGTTCTCGTCCAGCATGTCGGAACGCTCGACCTGTTCGCCCGGGATGAAGCGCGTATCACCGTTGTCGGTGATCTGCACACGACGCAGCATCTGGCGAACGATCACCTCGATGTGCTTGTCGTTGATCTTCACGCCCTGCAGACGATACACGTCCTGCACTTCGTCGACGATGTAGCGCGACAGCGCCTCGATACCCTGCAGACGCAGGATGTCGTGCGGATCGGCCGGGCCGTCCACGATCATTTCGCCCTTGTTGACGACCTGAGCATCGTGGACCAGCACCTGCTTTTCCTTCGCGATCAGGAACTCGTGCTGATTGCCTTCGAGGTCCGTGATGACGAGACGCTGCTTGCCCTTCGTGTCCTTGCCGAACGACGTCGTGCCGGTGACTTCCGCGAGAATGCCGGCATCCTTCGGCGAACGCGCTTCGAACAGTTCCGCCACCCGCGGCAGACCGCCGGTAATGTCACGCGTCTTCTGCGCTTCGGTCGGGATACGTGCAAGCACTTCACCCACCTGCACTTGCTGGCCGTCCTTCACGGTGATCAGTGCACCGACCTGGAAGCCGATCTGCACTGCGTGTTCCGTGCCCGGGATCTTCACTTCTTCGCCGTTCGCGTCGAGCAGCTTCACCTGCGGACGCACGCTCTTCGAAGCTTGCGAACCGCGACGCTTCACGTCGATCACGACCAGCGTCGACAGGCCGGTCACGTCGTCGATCTGCTTCGCGACGGTTACGCCTTCCTCGACGTTCTCGAACTTCACCGTACCACCGTACTCGGTGATGATCGGACGCGTCATCGGATCCCACGTCGCCAGCTGCGTGCCGGCCTTGATCGCCGCGCCGTCGAGCTGCAGCAGCGTCGCGCCGTACGGGATCTTGTGACGTTCGCGCTCGCGGCCGATATCGTCGGTGATCAGCGCCTCGCCCGAACGCGAGATGACGATCTGTTCGCCCTTCGCGTTGGTGACGTAACGCATCGTCGCCGTGAAACGCACGATACCGTTGCTCTTCGCTTCGACCGACGACGCCACTGCCGCACGCGATGCCGCACCACCGATGTGGAACGTACGCATCGTCAGCTGCGTGCCCGGTTCACCGATCGACTGTGCCGCGATCACGCCGACTGCTTCGCCGACGTTCACGAGCGAGCCGCGGCCGAGGTCACGGCCGTAGCAGGCTGCGCACAGGCCATAACGCGTTTCGCAGGTCAGCGGCGTGCGCACGCGCACTTCGTCGATGCCGAGGCGTTCGATTTCCTCGACCGCCGTTTCGTCGAGCAGCGTACCCGATTCGTACAGCGTTTCCTGCGTTTCCGGGTTCACGACGTCCGCGACCGCGACGCGGCCGAGGATACGGTCGCGCAGTGCCTCGACGACTTCACCGCCTTCGACCAGCGCCTTCATCGCCACGCCGTTCGACGTGCCGCAATCGTCCTCGACCACCACCAGATCCTGCGTGACGTCGACGAGACGACGGGTCAGGTAACCCGAGTTTGCCGTCTTCAGTGCCGTATCAGCCAGACCCTTACGTGCACCGTGGGTCGAGATGAAGTACTGCAACACGTTCAGGCCTTCGCGGAAGTTCGCGGTAATCGGCGTCTCGATAATCGAGCCGTCCGGCTTCGCCATCAGGCCACGCATACCGGCCAGCTGACGAATCTGCACCGCCGAACCCCGGGCGCCCGAGTCGGCCATCATGTAGATCGAGTTGAACGACTCCTGGCGCGTCTCGTTGCCGTCGCGGTCGATCACCGGCTCCGTCGACAGCTGCTCCATCATCGCCTTGCCGACCGCTTCCGACGTCGCCGACCAGATGTCGACCACGTTGTTGTAGCGTTCCTGGGCGGTGACGAGACCCGACATGTACTGGCGGTCGTACTCCTTCACCTTCTTCGCGGCGTCGCCGACGATCGTTTCCTTCTGCGGCGGCACGAGCATGTCGTCCACGCAGATCGAAATGCCGGCGCGCGTCGCGAGACGGAAACCCGACTGCATCAGCTGATCGGCGAACACCACCGTCGCGCGCAGACCGCACTTGCGGAACGCCGTGTTGATCAGGCGCGAGATTTCCTTCTTCTTCAGCGGCTTGTTCAGCACCGAGAACGGCAGGCCGTGCGGCAGGATCTCCGACAGGATCGCGCGACCGACGGTCGTCGCGTACAGCGTGATCTTCGGCACGAATGCCGGTGCGCCTTCCGACTTGTCTTCGTTGTGGACCATTTCGGTGATCCGCACGTTGACGCGCGATGCCAGCTCGACTTCCTTGTTCTCGTACGCGCGGATCACTTCCGACACGCCGGTGAACGACAGGCCTTCGCCCTTGCCGTTGATCGCTTCGCGGGTCGCGTAGTACAGACCCAGCACGATATCCTGCGACGGCACGATCGACGGATCGCCGTTCGCCGGGAACAGCACGTTGTTCGACGCCAGCATCAGCGTGCGCGCTTCCATCTGCGCTTCGAGCGACAGCGGCACGTGAACGGCCATCTGGTCACCGTCGAAGTCGGCGTTGAACGCCGCGCAGACGAGCGGGTGCAGCTGGATCGCCTTGCCTTCGATCAGCACGGGCTCGAACGCCTGGATACCGAGACGGTGCAGCGTCGGCGCACGGTTCAGCATCACCGGGTGCTCGCGGATCACCTCTTCGAGGATGTCCCACACCACCGGCGTCTGGTTCTCGACTTCCTTCTTCGCAGCCTTGATGGTCGTCGCGACGCCCATCACTTCCAGCTTGTTGAAGATGAACGGCTTGAACAGCTCGAGCGCCATCAGCTTCGGCAGGCCGCACTGGTGCAGCTTCAGCGTCGGGCCGACCACGATGACCGAACGGCCCGAGTAGTCGACGCGCTTGCCCAGCAGGTTCTGACGGAAACGACCGCCCTTGCCCTTGATCATGTCGGCGAGCGACTTCAGCGGACGCTTGTTCGCGCCCGTCATCGCCTTGCCGCGACGACCGTTGTCGAGCAGCGAGTCGACGGCTTCCTGCAGCATCCGCTTTTCGTTGCGGACGATGATTTCAGGGGCCTTCAGCTCGAGCAGACGCTTCAACCGGTTGTTACGGTTGATCACGCGGCGATACAGGTCGTTCAGGTCCGACGTCGCGAAACGGCCGCCGTCCAGCGGCACGAGCGGACGCAGTTCCGGCGGCAGCACCGGCAGCACTTCGAGGATCATCCACTCAGGCTTGATGCCCGAGCGCTGGAATGCCTCGAGGACCTTCAGGCGCTTCGCGTACTTCTTGATCTTCGCTTCCGAGCCGGTGTTCTTCAGCTCGGTGCGCAGCGTCTCGACCTGCTCGTCGATATTGATCGCGCGCAGCAGTTCACGCACGCCTTCCGCGCCCATCTCGGCACGGAATTCGTCGCCGTATTCCTCGACCTTGTTGTAGTAATCCTCTTCGGTCATGATCTGCCGCGCCTTCAGCGGCGTCATGCCCGGTTCGATCACCACATACGCTTCGAAGTACAGCACGCGTTCGATGTCGCGCAGCGTCATGTCGAGCACCATGCCCAGACGCGACGGCAGCGACTTCAGGAACCAGATGTGCGCGACCGGCGAGGCCAGTTCGATGTGGCCCATGCGTTCGCGACGCACCTTCGCCAGCGTCACTTCGACGCCGCACTTCTCGCAGATCACGCCGCGGTGCTTCAGACGCTTGTACTTGCCGCACAGGCACTCGTAGTCCTTGATCGGCCCGAAGATCTTCGCGCAGAAGAGACCATCGCGTTCCGGCTTGAACGTACGGTAGTTGATGGTCTCCGGCTTCTTCACTTCACCGAACGACCACGAACGGATCTTGTCGGGCGAGGCCAGACCGATCTTGATCGCGTCGAAAACTTCTTCCTGTTGGACTTGCTTGAATAGATCGAGCAGAGCTTTCATTGCTTTCTCTCCGTAGTCCGATTAATTGCGGTCGAGATCGATATCGATACCGAGCGAGCGGATTTCCTTCACGAGCACGTTGAAGGATTCCGGCATGCCTGCATCGATCACGTGATCGCCCTTGACGAGGTTTTCGTACACCTTCGTCCGGCCGGTCACGTCGTCCGACTTCACCGTCAGCATTTCCTGCAGCACGTAGGACGCGCCGTACGCTTCGAGTGCCCACACTTCCATTTCACCGAAACGCTGGCCACCGAACTGCGCCTTACCGCCCAGCGGCTGCTGCGTGACGAGCGAGTACGGGCCCGTCGAACGCGCGTGCATCTTGTCGTCGACCAAGTGGTGCAGCTTCAGGTAGTGCATGTAGCCGAGCGTCACGCGACGTTCGAACATTTCACCCGTGCGGCCGTCGTACAGGCGGACCTGGTTCTTCGACGGGTTCATGCCGAGCTGTTCCGCGATGTCGTCCGGGAACGCGAGGTCGAGCATCTTGCCCATTTCTTCCTCGGTCGCACCGTCGAACACCGGCGTTGCGAACGGCACACCTTCGCGCAGGTTCTTCGCGAGTTCGAGGATCTCGTCGTCGGTGAAGCTTTCCAGATCTTCCTGGCGGCCCGACTCGTTGTAGATCTTCGTCAGGAACACACGCAGTTCCTCGATCTTCGCCTGACGCTGCAGCATTTCGCCGATACGCCAGCCGAGGCCCTTCGCGGCCCAGCCGAGGTGCACTTCCAGAACCTGACCCACGTTCATCCGCGACGGCACGCCGAGCGGGTTCAGCACGACGTCTGCCGGACGGCCGTCGGCCATGTACGGCATGTCTTCGATCGGGACGATCTTCGACACGACACCCTTGTTACCGTGGCGGCCTGCCATCTTGTCGCCAGGCTGCAGGCGGCGCTTCACCGCGAGGTACACCTTGACCATCTTCAGCACGCCCGGCGGCAGTTCGTCGCCTTGCGTGAGCTTCTTGCGCTTCTCTTCGAACGCGAGATCGAACTGGTGACGCTTTTCTTCGATCGAGTTCTTGATCGCTTCGAGCGATGCCGCTGCTTCGTCGTCCGCGAGGCGGATGTCGAACCAGTGGTAGTGGTCGAGGTCTTCCAGGTAAGCCTGGTCGATCTTCGTGCCCTTCGCGAGCTTCTTCGGACCGCCGTTCGCGACCTTGCCCACGAGCATCCGTGCGAGACGCTGGAACGCGTCGCCTTCCACGATGCGCAGCTGGTCGTTCAGGTCGAGACGGTAGCGCTTCAGTTCGTCGTCGATGATCTGTTGCGCACGCTTGTCGCGCTGGATGCCTTCACGCGTGAATACCTGGACGTCGATCACGGTGCCGCTCATGCCCGACGGCACGCGCAGCGACGTGTCCTTCACGTCCGAAGCCTTCTCGCCGAAGATCGCGCGCAGCAGCTTCTCTTCCGGCGTCAGCTGGGTCTCGCCCTTCGGCGTGACCTTGCCGACCAGCACGTCGCCCGCTTCGACTTCCGCACCGATGTACACGATGCCCGATTCGTCGAGACGGCCGAGCTGGACTTCCGCCAGGTTCGAGATGTCGCGCGTGATTTCTTCCGGCCCGAGCTTCGTGTCGCGTGCAACGACGTTCAGCTCTTCGATGTGGATCGACGTGTAGCGATCGTCGGCCACGACCTTCTCCGAGATCAGGATCGAGTCCTCGAAGTTGTAGCCGTTCCACGGCATGAACGCGATCAGCATGTTCTGGCCGAGCGCGAGCTCGCCCAGGTCCGTCGATGCGCCGTCGGCCAGCACGTCGCCGCGCGAGACCTTGTCGCCCATCTTCACGATCGGACGCTGGTTGATGTTCGTGTTCTGGTTCGAACGCGTGTACTTGATCAGGTTGTAGATGTCGACACCGACTTCACCCGCGACCGCTTCGTCGTCGTTCACGCGAATCACGATACGGCCTGCGTCGACATAGTCGACGACGCCGCCGCGGAACGCCTGAACCGTCGTGCCCGAGTCGACCGCACAGGTGCGCTCGATGCCCGTACCGACGACCGGCTTTTCCGGACGCAGACACGGCACGGCCTGACGCTGCATGTTCGAACCCATCAGTGCACGGTTCGCGTCGTCGTGCTCGAGGAACGGGATCAGCGAAGCTGCAACCGACACGATCTGCGACGGCGCGACGTCCATGTACTGGATGCGATCCGGCGTGACCATCATCGTTTCGCCGGCTTCACGCGACGACACGAGTTCGTCGACCAGCGTGCCGTTCTCGTCGATCGCGGCGTTCGCCTGCGCGATCATGTAGCGGCCTTCCTCGATCGCCGACAGGTAGTCGATCTGGTCGGTCACCTTGCTGTCCACGACCTTGCGGTACGGCGTCTCGAGGAAGCCGTACTCGTTCAGGTGCGCATACAGTGCGAGCGAGTTGATCAGACCGATGTTCGGACCTTCCGGCGTTTCGATCGGGCACACGCGGCCATAGTGGGTCGGGTGCACGTCACGCACTTCGAAGCCTGCGCGTTCGCGCGTCAGACCGCCCGGGCCCAGTGCGGAAACACGGCGCTTGTGCGTGATTTCCGACAGCGGGTTGGTCTGGTCCATGAACTGCGACAGCTGCGACGAACCGAAGAACTCGCGGATCGCCGACGAAATCGGCTTCGAGTTGATCAGGTCATGCGGCATCAGGTTTTCGCTTTCGGCCTGGCCGAGGCGTTCCTTGACCGCGCGCTCGACACGCACGAGACCCGCGCGGAACTGGTTTTCCGCCAGTTCGCCGACGCAACGCACGCGACGGTTGCCGAGGTGGTCGATGTCGTCCACTTCGCCCTTGCCGTTGCGCAGTTCGACGAGGATCTTGATCGTCGCGAGGATGTCGTCGTCCTGCAGCGTCATCGGGCCGGTGATCTCGTCACGGCTGACGCGGCGGTTGAACTTCATACGGCCGACCTTCGACAGGTCGTACGCTTCTTCGCTGTAGAACAGACGGTTGAACAGCGCCTCGACCGCTTCTTCGGTCGGCGGCTCGCCCGGACGCATCATGCGGTAGATCGCGATGCGCGCGGCCGTCTTGTCGGTCGTTTCGTCGACACGCAGCGTCGACGAGATATACGGACCCTGGTCCAGATCGTTCGTATAGAGCGTCTGGATGTCCTTGATGCCCGCTTCACGCAGCTTCTCGAGCACGCTTTCCGTGACTTCGTCGTTCGCGCTCGCGATCACTTCGCCGGTATCGCCATCGACGACGTTCTTCGCCAGCACGCGGCCGAGCAGATAGTCTTCCGGCACCGAGATGAACTTGGTCTTGGCGGCTTCGAGGTCGCGAATGTGCTTCGCGTTGATCCGCTTGTCCTTCTGGACGATGACCTTGCCATCACGATCCGTGATGTCGAAACGCGCGACTTCACCACGCAGGCGCTCGGGCACGAACTCGAGTTGTGCGCCTTCGTCCATCAGCGTGAAGTTGTCGAACACGAAGAAGTTCGCGAGGATCTGTTCCGGCGTGAGGCCGATGGCCTTCAGCAGGATCGTGACCGGCATCTTGCGGCGACGGTCGACGCGGAAGTACAGGATGTCCTTCGGATCGAATTCGAAGTCGAGCCACGAGCCGCGGTACGGAATGATCCGTGCCGAGAACAGCAGCTTGCCCGAGCTGTGCGTCTTGCCCTTGTCGTGTTCGAAGAACACGCCCGGCGAACGGTGCAGCTGCGAGACGATGACACGCTCGGTGCCGTTGATGACGAACGAGCCCGTCGGCGTCATGAGCGGCATTTCGCCCATGTACACTTCCTGCTCTTTCACTTCCTTGACGACCGGCTTGTTCGGCGATTCCTTGTCGAGGATGACAAGGCGGACCTTCGCGCGCAGCGCGGAGCAGTACGTCAGGCCACGCTGCTGGCATTCCTTGATGTTGAATGCCGGCGAGGACAGCGCATAGCTCACGAACTCGAGGCGCGCGAAACCGTTGTGCGAAACAATGGGAAATACCGATGTGAACGCGGCCTGCAAACCTTCAGGCTTGCGTTGTGTGGCCGGCACATCGGCTTGCAGAAACGTGCTGAATGATTCAAGCTGGGTGGCCAGCAAGAACGGAACTTGGTGAACGATGGGGCGCTTCGCGAAACTCTTGCGAATGCGCTTCTTCTCGGTGAAGGAATATTGCATACGATCTCCGAATCACGGCGGGTGCTATCGAGGCGGAATACCTGGACGTTTCAAACCCGAGTGTTCACCGACTGAGACCCGATGGCCGTCCAACGGCTTGAACGAGCCGAGAAGCTTGGTGGTTGGCCGCTACCAACCGCTGGCTGACGGCAGCGGATGCCTGTGTTGCCCGCTACCCGACCAAACTTGCCTTCTGCAGTCGCTTCAGAAGACAAAGAGAAACGCCGATCGCGACCATTGATTACGATTCGGCGGTTTTCTTTGGCTTCTGGGGCCGATTATTCGGGCTCCCGAATGAGTGCCAGAATAACGTCCCCACAAAGCACAAAAAGGCCGGCGGTGAAAATACCGCCAGCCTTCGCACAGCGCGTCGAAACTTACTTGACTTCGACCTTTGCGCCTGCTTCTTCCAGCTTCTTCTTGGCTTCTTCAGCAGCAGCCTTGTCGACGCCTTCCTTGACAGCCTTCGGTGCGCCGTCAACGACGTCCTTCGCTTCCTTCAGGCCGAGGCCCGTCAGTTCGCGAACTGCCTTGATAACTGCAACCTTGTTGCTGCCAGCTTCAGCCAGAACGACCGTGAATTCGGTCTTCTCTTCTGCAGCAGCAGCAGCGCCGCCGCCTGCCGGGCCAGCGACTGCCACTGCAGCTGCCGACACGCCAAACTTCTCTTCGAACGCCTTGACCAGTTCGTTCAGTTCCAGAACGGTCATCCCTTCGACTGCTGCCAGGATGTCTTCTTTTGCGATTGCCATTTGAAATACTCCTAAATTGAATTCGGATACAGCCAGCGATCAGTGACGCTGATGCTCGCTCGATTACGCAGCTTCTGCTTGCTTCTTCTCGGCCAGCGCGGCAAGAGCACGCGCGAAGCCCGAAACAGGCGATTGCATAACGAACAGCAGCTTCGAGAGCAGTTCTTCACGGCTCGGGATGCTTGCCAGCGCTTGCACGCCAGCCTTGTCCATCACCTTGCCATCGAACGAACCAGCCTTGATGACCAACTTGTCATTGCCCTTGCTGAAGTCGTTGACGACCTTAGCAGCAGCAATTGCATCTTCCGAGATGCCGTAGATCAGGGGGCCAGTCATCTGCTCTGCCAGCGGAGCAAACGGCGTACCTTCAACAGCGCGACGCGCCAGCGTGTTCTTCAACACACGCAGGTAAACCTGTTGCTCACGCGCTTTCGCGCGCAGCTTGGTCAGATCGCCAACCGCAATTCCACGATACTCAGCCAGCACAACGGTCTGGGCCTTCGCGACTTGCGCGGCAACCTCAGCGACGACGGCTTGCTTGTCTTCTCTATTAAGCGGCACGGTTAGCCTCCAGAAACGATACGTTCGGCACGAAACCTCACGTACCTCGTTCAACAACGGCGTCCGACCTCGTTAGGAGTATTTCCACCTCACGCCGGGAATCGCTTCACGGCCTGCGGCTTCACCACTGCAAAACTTTTTCGGGTTCGCCATCTGCGTTGGCTTGAATTAAGGGATCGCCTGCCTGCTGCGCCCCACCAACGGTCTTTGATAACCGGTTGCCCGCCTTGCTGCACGAACAACCGCCCAAAGCCCATGTAGGCCGCTTCGCGAACGAAGCGGCCCGAATACTTGCTTACTGTGCTGCCAGCGTAGCCTGGTCGACACGCACGCCGACACCCATCGTGCTCGACAGTGCGATCTTGCGCAGGTAGACGCCCTTGCTCGTTGCCGGCTTGGCCTTCTGCAGCGCTTCGATCAGTGCCGACAGGTTCGAACGCAGTGCGGTCGATTCGAACGATGCACGGCCGATGGTCGCGTGAATGATACCGGCCTTGTCGACACGGAATTGCACCTGACCAGCCTTCGCGTTCTTGACTGCAGTCGCAACGTCCGGCGTGACCGTGCCGACCTTCGGGTTCGGCATCAGGCCGCGCGGGCCGAGGATCTGACCGAGCGTACCGACGATACGCATCGTGTCCGGCGAAGCGATCACGATGTCGAAGTCCATCTGGCCAGCCTTGATCTGCTCAGCCAGGTCTTCCATACCGACGATTTCCGCGCCTGCTGCACGAGCCTGCTCGGCCTTATCGCCTTGTGCGAACACGGCAACGCGAACCGACTTACCCGTACCTGCCGGCAGAACGACCGAACCACGAACGACCTGGTCCGACTTCTTCGCGTCGATGCCGAGTTGCACTGCGACGTCGATCGATTCGTTGAACTTCGCGCTCGCGCATTCCTTCACGAGTGCCAGTGCGTCTTCGATCGCGTACAGCTTCTGACGATCGACCTTGGCGGCAAATGCCTGACGGCGCTTGGAGATCTTAGCCATTTACACGCCCTCCACAGTGATGCCCATCGAGCGTGCGCTACCAGCGATGGTGCGAACGGCTGCGTCCAGATCAGCTGCCGTAAGGTCCGGCATCTTGGTCTTCGCGATTTCTTCGGCTTGAGCGCGCGTGATCGAACCGACCTTGTCGGTGTGCGGCTTGCTCGAACCCTTGTCCACCTTCGCCGCCTTCTTGATCAGGACGGTCGCCGGCGGCGTCTTCATCACGAACGTGAAGCTCTTGTCAGCGTATGCCGTGATGACCACCGGCACCGGCAGACCCGGCTCCATGCCTTGAGTCTGCGCGTTGAACGCCTTGCAGAACTCCATGATGTTCAGGCCGCGCTGACCCAGTGCCGGACCGACCGGCGGCGACGGGTTGGCTTTACCTGCAGGGATCTGCAGCTTGATAAAGCCGACAATCTTCTTTGCCATTTGTAAACCTCGTTGGAACGCCAAGCGGCGTTCGGTGAGTGATAACGCGCTTTCGCCGCTGGCTACTGACGCTCCTCAACGGCCATAACGCGAGCCGTAAGCGCGAAGGTGGGCAGCCGAGGCTGCCCACCGAATCGGGATTAAACTTTTTCGACCTGACCGAACTCGAGTTCGACCGGGGTAGAGCGGCCAAAGATGGTGACCGACACACGCACGCGCGATTTTTCGTAGTTGACTTCCTCGACAGTGCCGTTGAAGTCCGTGAACGGGCCTTCCTTGACACGCACCATCTCGCCAACTTCGAACAGGGTCTTCGGGCGCGGCTTCTCGACGCCTTCCTGCATCTGCGACATGATCTTTTCGACTTCCTTCGGGGAAATCGGGGTCGGGCGGTTACGCGCACCGCCGACGAAGCCCGTGACCTTCGCCGTGTTCTTCACGAGGTGCCACGTTTCGTCCGTCATCTCCATTTCCACCAGCACGTAGCCGGGGAAGAAACGACGCTCGGTTACAGCCTTGTGGCCACCTTTGACTTCGACCACTTCTTCGGTCGGAACCAGGATCTGACCGAATTTATCCTGCATGCCAGCACGTTCGATGCGCTCTTGAAGCGCGCGCTGCACGCTCTTCTCCATACCGGAGTAGGCGTGCACGACGTACCAACGCTTTCCGCTCGGGGATGCCGGAGTATCGCTCATATCATTTCCAACCCAGAATCGCCGAGAAAATCACCCATTCGATCGATTTGTCACTCAACCAGAGGAAAATCGCCATCACGAGCACGAAACCAAACACGACGAGTGTGGTTTGCGTTGCCTCCTTGCGGGTGGGCCAAACGACCTTGCGGACTTCCTTGTACGAATCCTTGGCAAACGCGATGAGGCTCTTGCCAGGTGCGGACATCAGGCCGACGGCCACGCCGGCGATAATACCTACCGCCAATGCGGCACCGCGGACGTACCACTGCTGATTGGCCAGCCAGAAGAAGCCCACGAATCCGGCCAAGACCAGCAATACGCCCAGGGCCAGCATCAGCTTATCGCCGGAGGTATTTACAGTTTCGACGGATGGATTCGCCATAACACCTTAAAACAAATGCCACGTGGGACACGTGGCGATTTTTGGCAGGGGCAGAGGGAATCGAACCCCCAACCTTCGGTTTTGGAGACCGACGCTCTGCCAGTTGAGCTATACCCCTAAACCATGCTGGGGCCGGCTGATGCCAGCCCCAAAACTGTCGATCAACGAATAACTGGCTTACTCGATGATCTTGGCGACGACGCCGGCGCCGACGGTACGGCCACCTTCGCGGATTGCGAAGCGCAGACCTTCTTCCATCGCGATCGGAGCGATCAGCTTCACCGTGATCGACACGTTGTCGCCCGGCATCACCATTTCCTTGTCCTTCGGCAGCTCGATCGAGCCCGTCACGTCCGTCGTACGGAAGTAGAACTGCGGACGGTAGTTGTTGAAGAACGGCGTGTGACGGCCGCCTTCGTCCTTGCTCAGCACGTACACTTCAGCCGTGAAGTGCGTGTGCGGCGTGATCGAACCCGGCTTCGCCAGAACCTGGCCACGCTCCACGTCTTCACGCTTCGTGCCGCGCAGCAGGATACCCACGTTGTCGCCTGCCTGACCTTGGTCCAGCAGCTTGCGGAACATTTCAACGCCCGTGCAGGTCGTCTTCACCGTCGGCTTGATACCGACGATTTCGATTTCCTCGCCGACCTTCACGATGCCGCGCTCGACACGACCCGTCACCACCGTACCACGGCCCGAGATCGAGAACACGTCTTCCACCGGCATCAGGAACGCGCCATCAACTGCACGCTCCGGCGTCGGGATGTACGTGTCCAGTGCGTCTGCCAGGCTCATGATCGCCACTTCGCCCAGCTCGCCCGTGTCGCCTTCCAGCGCCAGCTTCGCCGAACCCTTCACGATCGGCGTGTCGTCGCCCGGGAAGTCGTACTTCGACAGGAGTTCGCGAACTTCCATCTCGACCAGCTCGAGCAGTTCAGCGTCGTCCACCATGTCGCACTTGTTCAGGAACACGATGATGTACGGAACGCCAACCTGACGCGCCAGCAGGATGTGCTCACGCGTTTGCGGCATCGGGCCGTCTGCTGCCGAGCAAACCAGGATCGCGCCGTCCATCTGCGCCGCGCCCGTGATCATGTTCTTCACATAGTCAGCGTGGCCCGGGCAGTCGACGTGTGCGTAGTGGCGGTTTGCCGTTTCGTACTCGACGTGTGCCGTGTTGATCGTGATGCCGCGCGCCTTTTCTTCCGGTGCCGCGTCGATCTGGTCGTACGCCTTCGCTTCGCCGCCGAACTTCTTCGTCAGAACCGTCGTGATCGCTGCCGTCAGCGTCGTCTTGCCGTGGTCAACGTGACCAATCGTACCAACGTTGACGTGCGGCTTGGTCCGCTCAAACTTTTCCTTGGCCATTTTCAACTCCCAAAAGGAATTTCACATGTTGCGCCGCGCGCAAACAGACACTGACTTTGTACTGCTGGTGCCCATGGGCAGGATCGAACTGCCGACCTCTCCCTTACCAAGGGAGTGCTCTACCACTGAGCCACATGGGCGCTATTACGCTTCAACTACACGGACTGGAGCGGGTGAAGGGAATCGAACCCTCGTCGTAAGCTTGGAAGGCTTCTGCTCTACCATTGAGCTACACCCGCACGGGCCACTAACGATTCCCTACCGCTCTTTGCGTTGATGTTCTGGTGGAGGAGGTTGGATTCGAACCAACGTAGGCGTAAGCCAACAGATTTACAGTCTGCCCCCTTTAGCCACTCGGGCACCCCTCCGTAGAGAACTGACGATTATGGGGGTGCATCGCACTCTTGTCAAGCACATCCGAAAGATTATTTTCATTCTCTTCCATAGCACTTGCCGACTCACCCGACACTCACGCTTACCCAGCTGAGGCAAGCACGAGAGGAGGCCGATCGGCGCCACATCTTCGTCAGACTCCGTCTTCAGCGTCGATTTGCATCTTCGCTAAAAACGAAAGACCGCCATGATACGACCTCCCGCGGATAATGCCAAGCGGGTAGAGGCAAAAAATTTGCAATTTCCATGCCGACGGGAATTGCGGGGGCATCCGGCAAACTTCCGGACCAGCTGAAGCCGATTGACGGTGACGTCAGCATATCGCCCGGCCCGGGGCTGCCGCGTTGTCCGCAGGGGCCTCGGGGACACCGACACAGGATTCCGGATATAGCGCCGCCGTTCGCCTCCTCCGCTGCGATAGCTTGACCTGACGCTCACGTTGATAAGCTTGCACGAAGGCCCGATGCAATGCGGGCTGCACCGCTGCACGTTCGCCGCGACGGTGACGCGCAGTCGACGTGGTAGCCAGGGGTGCGGGAGCAGATCGTCGCGTATGAGCGGCAGCATGACGCCGAAGCAGGTTGAGCTTTGACCCTAGCCCACAATATGGCCCCACTTAGAAGTGGAAAATTCCGGCATGACGATGTCATCGGGACCTGGAGGTCATGCCGCGAAGAAGAGCAAGTTCACCGAAGAGCAGATCGCCTATGCGTTGAAGCAGGCCGAGCTGGGCACGCCGGTCGCGGAGGCCACCGCAAGATGGGGATTAGCGACGCAATGTTTTACATATATGGACTGCTCCCAATAGCAAACGGAAGTTGACGGACACGGAAGTCGATTGCGTACATATATCCGGCGTC
>NZ_CABVPN010000010.1 GCF_902499115.1 Burkholderia diffusa | reverse complement strand
TGCTGACGTCTCCCGTTCCGTTGACGTCAACATGCTACGTGAACATAGACCAGTTAACAACGGAACAGGACACTAGGTGGTAGCGGTCAGCACACCTCTTCTGGTTTCGCCGCTGCTGACGCTATTGCGTCCAACTTGGTCGAGCCGTACGACGAACAAGTAAAGGCGACGGCTGATGGTCCGGCAGGCTACCCCTACTACATCGAGACAACGGATGGTCGTGTGTTCCAAGGACGTCTCGACGCAAGCGGCATGTTACCGCGCGTCCATACGGGCCACAGCGCCGACGACTATACGGTCTACTGGGGTGACGACGCAATCGCCAAGCAGAATGCGGCTTAACATGCCTAACAAACCGCTGAAGGTACGCTCGAACAGTACGCGTGACTCGGTCAAGCCAACTCAATTGAAGTCAATTACGTTTCGAGAGCTTTGGAACGCCTACCCGAGCAAAGATCCATACGACGATAAGACAGGTCAGTATGAGAACCAGTGTGCCATCCGCATGAGCGTGACCTTTCACAACATAGGAAGCGATATGAAGTCGTTTTCGCAGAAGGTCGTAAAGCCCATGCCTGGAAAGAAAGTGTTGGGCCGTCTCATGCTTAATGACAAGCCTACGGCAACCCGTGCTTATGAGCTTGCAGAGTGGTTGAAACTGCAACCTTTGTTAGGACTCGGCAAACCGGAGAACATTACTGGCGCAGATTGGCAGAGCAAAGTGAAAGGCCGAACGGGGATCATTTACTTCTTTGGTTACTGGCGACAAGACGGTGATTCTTCCGATAACCTTAGCGGCGGTCACATCGACTTGTGGAACAAGGACACGCTGACGCCCAACTGGGCGTCGTTTCTACGGTTCCGCGTTGGCATGTCATCAATGCCCAATCCGTTGTCCTGGCTTCGCGGTCGACGAGACAACGCGTTCTCCGATCTAGCCAACTCGAAAGAAATCCTTTTTTGGGAAGTGAAATGAAGCGTATCGGGCTTGCGACGTTGGGGTTCGTGTGGGGCTTGCTGGTCACATGGGTGTCAGGCTACACATTCAGCCACATGCACTGGCCAACGCCTCCCTCACATTCAACCGGCTGTAACGACCTGGAGCATTGTGGCTCTCATGCCGCCTTTTTCCTGACGACGCTAGGACTGCTACTGTGGCCTGCCATCGTGTTCTGCGCGTTGAACGCAGTCGCCTATAAGCGATGGTCGAATCGGAGATGGGGCACCGTATTTGCCGTTGTGACGCTATTCGTCGTGTTGCTCTATCTCGCTACCTACGCAGTACCTTCGTTGGGCCTCTTCGGCTGACGCCGACGACTATACGATAGTCACCTAGATCGTGTTGCGACGTGCCAGAGCGCTCCATACCACACGCGCTCAGGCCACCACCACACTAGGGCGAACGTGGAAACCACCACGTCGAAGAAGCTGTATCGCATCAAGGCGGTCATGGATATGCTCGGCATCTCCCGAACCACCGTCTACGGCCTCGTCGACAAGGGGAAGCTGAAACTGGTCAAGATCGGGGAGCGCTTCAGCGGTATCACCGCCGAAAGCGTCGACGCGATCATGGCCGGCACGGACGCAGCTTAACTCTCCCCTCTGGCGCTCGGACCCGAGCGCCGCCCTCCCGCCTCATCTCCCCCTGAGCCCACTCATAGCTCGACATTGCGCTTGACAACCCGCTTTGCCCAAAATACTGTATGGATAACCAGCTGTATAACCAACCAGTATTTGAGGCGGCAGCACGAAGCTCGGCGCTACCGTCGACACCACTGGTTGGTGGCTCCAGGTCCAGAGCGGCCTTTCATGGTAGCTACAGTGGTAGCCAGACCTGACATATCGACGAAAACACCCCGGAGAGCCTTATGCAACAAGGGTCCCTGTTTAAAGTGGAACATCTGGTCCGTATCGTCAACGACACCGATCGCCAAGTGCTGGCATGGCTGCGTGCGCAGGTTGGCGACGCCCGCGTCGAGCGCGCGGCGCGCCAGCTCGGGCATACACGCAAGCCTTTCCCGTCGGCGGTATGCCGGTACCTGGGCATGAGCGCGCCGGCCACGCTGCGCCAGGCGGAACGGCCGCGTGCCGCACGCGACTTCTCGGTCGGCGATCGCTACCTGTCGCTGATCCGCCAGCACCTCGCCGCGCATGCGGTCAGCCGATGAAATCGCCGAAATCGTATCGTCGGCGCGTCGCCGTGCGGCGGCCGTTCAGGGTGAACGCGGCGTGCCGGATCGGCCGGCGCGTGCCCCCGTCACGACCGCCCAGCCCGGTAGCCAACGCGCGGGCCCGCTCCACACCTGTCCCGCTTACGCGGCGGCCGCCGCGTCGCGTATCAGCTGGCCGAGCGTTTCGATCGCCGCTTCGTGTGCCGTGTCGAACACCCGCGTGCAGGCAAGCCGGATATACGCGTCAAAGCGGTCGGAGTTCGAAAAGATCGCGCCTGGCGCGATCCTTACCCCGCGTGCCAGCGCCGCATCGAACAATGCTTCGGAACGCACGCCGTCCGGCAACGCGATCCACAGCAGCATGCCGCCGGGCGGCCGGTTCATCCGCGTGCCGACCGGAAAATGGCGCGCGATCGCATCGATCGTCACATCGCGCTGCACGCGCAGTTGCTCGCGAAACCGGTGCAGGTGGCGATCGAACGCACCCGAGCCGACGAATTCGGCCGCGACGGCCTGCAGCAACGCGGCGTTGTGCCGGCTGTGCGCGAACTTGAGCATCTTCACGCGCGCGTGCCAGCGGCCCGCGCTCATCCAGCCGAGCCGCATCCCGGGCGCCAGCACCTTGTTGAACGACGGGCAATAGATCACCGTGCCGTCACGGTCCCATGCCTTCACGGGCTTCACCACCTGCGGCGCTTCCACGAGCTCGCGATAAGGCTCGTCCTCGATCACGGCCACCCCGCGGCGCGAGCACAGCGCGACCAGCGCGGCCTTGCGTTCGTCGGGCATCACACTGCCGAGCGGGTTCTGCAGATTCGGCACGACGACCACGGCCCGAATGTCCGGGTACGCGGTCAGCGCCACGTCGAGCGCTTCGATCGAGAGTCCGGTCGTCGGGCTGGCCGGGATCTCGAGCGCACGCAGGCCGAGGCTTTCGAGCAGCTGGATCAAGCCGAAAAAGGCCGGCGATTCGATCGCGATCGTGTCGCCGGCGCGTGCCACCGCGCGCAGCGCGAGATTCACGGCATCGACGCCGCCGCTCGTCGACATCACGTCGTCCGGCGACACGGCCACGCCGTACGACAGCGCGCGCTTTGCCATCGTCTGCCGGAATTCGGGCGACCCGCCAACCGGCCCCGCGTCGGTCAGCAGCGTCGGCTTGCGCCGCAGCAACCGGATCGCCAGCGTCTGCAGACGCTCGGCCGGATACAGCGTCGCCAGCGCGGACGCGCCGCCGAGATTCAGCGCATCGGGCATCGCATTCGCGCGATCGATCACGCGCGACACGCGTTCATGCAGTCCCGCGAAGGGCGGCTCGACGCTCAGCGGCGACCCGTCGCTTTCCGGCAGCGTATCGAGCACGGCGGCCGCGCGCCGCCGCACGAAATAGCCCGAGCGCGGCCGGGCTTCGCACCAGCCTGTATCCTCGAGCCGCCGAAATGCCTGGATCGCGGTCGACAGGCTCACGCCGTGCTGTGCCATGAATGCGCGTACGGACGGCATCCGGTCGCCGGGCGACAAGGTACCCGCCGCGATGATGCGGCGGTAATGCTCGGCGAGTCGTTCGTAAAGCGGCTCGCCGGCCATCGGCAACGGTGTTCGGAACGAGTCTGTGATGAGCGTCATGCGGGTCATCGTGCCCGCGCGCCCCAGCACACGCCAGATACAGATTCAGGGGAAACAGACCGATACAGAGGATCAAGATCGTCGCCTGCACCGTAACAGATTCCCGTCCCCTGAATCTGTCCTGCCGGCACGCGTTTCCTTAACCTGATTGCACGCTGTCGCCCCGCCGTCGCCGGGCCGCGCAACCAGGAAAAGGACTCGCCATGCGGACGCAAGAGATCCGGCTCGACGCCGGGCAAAGCCACTTTGCGTGGTTCGACAAGGACAGCCAGGTCATCGTGATCGACGGCGCGCTCGCGGTCACGTTGCGTCACGGCGGGCTCGACTGGTTACCCGATACGCCGCATTACGTTCGCCGCGTGCTCGACGAAGGCGAATGCCTGACGATCGAGACAGCCGGTCACGTGGCATTGTCCGCAGCCGGTGTCGGGCCGGTCGCCGCAACCGTCGCGGAACCCGAGGCTCGGTCCGGCGGGTTCTCGGTGTGGCGCGCATGGCTGCACCGGGTGTCCAGGCAGCTACTCGGCGAGCGGCAAGTGCGCGAGCAACCCTGACGCGGCGGCTCGCACCATCGCCGATATCGTCATGTGATCGCCGTGTCGCCCCCCCGGCAACGAGCGTGAACTTGTCCCGGCGCCGTCGCCGCGCCGGGTCGACTCGACCGAGCCGACAACTTCGCCCGCAGCAACCCCACCCAGCTACCGCCCCTTCCGCGTGCGCTCGATCCACTCGAACAACGCCATCCCGATCAACATCGCGACGACGAACGCGATGCCCTTGACCGACCCGAGTCCGATCGACACGATTGCCGGCCCCGGGCAGAACCCGGCAAGCCCCCAGCCGATGCCGAACACGGCACTCCCTGCGACGAGGCGCACGGTAATCGTCCGCACGGTCGGCCACTGGATCGGCAGGCCGAGCAACGACCGCGTCCGGCGCTTCGCCCAAGCGAACGCGAACACGGCAACGCCGATCGCGCCGGCCATCACGAACGCGAGCGACGGATCCCAGCGGCCTGCCAGGTCGAGAAAGCCGAGCACTTTCTGCGGATTGGCCATCCCCGACACGATGAGCCCGGCGCCGAACAGCAGCCCCGCCAGAAACGCGAATCCTGCCTGCATGTCAGCCTCCGATCACGTGCCGTCGCACGAATACGGTCGCAAACCCCGCGACCATGAACACCGCCGTCGCGACGATCGATCGCGCCGCACCACGCGACAGCCCGCAGACGCCGTGACCGCTCGTGCATCCGCCCGCATAGCGCGTACCGATCCCGACCAGCAGGCCGGCCGTCAGCAACTCGCCCCAGCCCGCATCGACCTGCGGCGCCGCGGCGACACCGGCGATACGCATCATCAGCGGCGCGGCGATCAGCCCGGCGACGAATGCGGCACGCCAGTCGCGCTCAGCTGCACCGGCCGTGAACAAGCCGCCGACGATGCCGCTGATCCCGGCGATCCGCCCGTTGAACGCAACGAGCCACGCCGCCGCAAGCCCGATCAGCACACCACCTGCAAGCGACAGCCACGGCGTGAAATGAAGCACATCAAGCTGCATGGCGCGCCCCCTTCGCGGCCGTGCCGCAGAACTGTTCGTACAGCACGCCCATCACCGCGATCACGGCCGGGCTGTCGAGCGAATAGTGGATGTTCTTGCCTTCGCGGCGCGTGCGGACCAATGCGTTGTCTCGCAACACGCCGAGCTGCTGCGACAGCGTCGGCTGGCGGATATCCAGCCGCGCCTCGAGATCGCTCACGCAGCGTTCGCCCTGCGACAGCTCGCACAGCAGCAGCAACCGGTCGGGATTGGACAGCACCTTGAGCAACGCGCATGCCGATTCGGCGGCGGCGCGCATCTGGTCGGGCTGGGGCAGCCCGGTGGAAGGGTCGGCATTCATGAGGGTGACGGAATACGATTAACGAATCTACATTATATACATTTATATAATGTAGATTCGTGCTTTCGTTCGGTGCCGTCAGAGGACGGCGCCATCGGCAATGGCCGCCCCCCCCCTGCCTCCACTATGCCTGCTCGCCGGCAATTGCCTCGGCTGCCGCCGCGCGCTTCGCGCCAGCCCGGACCGCGCCAAGCACCAGCATTGCGATCCCGGCGATCACGCACGGCACCGCGACGATTGCGAACGCGGTCGGCAGCGGCAGCCCCATCGCGAGCATCGCGCCGCCCGCCATCGAGCCGACGACGGATCCGCCGCGGCCGATTCCGTTCGCCCAGCTCACGCCCGTGGTCCGGCATTCGATCGGATAGAACGCGGCCGACAGCGCATTCGCGCCGACCTGCGAGCCCGACACGCAGAAGCCGGCCGCGAACACGGCCAGTGCCGCGCCCGCCGGCGACGCGGCCAGCACCCCGATCGCCGCGACGAACACGCCCGCCGCCGCATAGCTGCACGCGAGCACGCGATGCGGATCGAAGCGGTCCATCAGCCAGCCGAGCACGATCGCGCCGAGCGTGCCGCCGACCTGGAACATCGCGGTCACGCGCGCGGCCGTCTGCAGCGTCGCGCCGGTCGTGCGCAACAACGTGGGCAGCCAGCTCGACAGCAGGTAGATGACGAGCAGGCTCATGAAGAACGTCAGCCACAGCAGCAGCGTGCCGCGCAGCAGGTCGGCGGCGAACAGGCGGCCGAGCGGCGACCCGGCCGGCTTGCCGCGCGGCACGATGAACGACGCGTGCACGAGTTGCGGGGCCGGTGCGATGCACGCGAGCATCGCCGCGATTCGCTCGCGCGACGCGCCGGTGTTGACGAGGTAGCGCACCGATTCCGGCAGTCGCCACGCGAGCACCGGCAGGAGCAGCAGCGGCGCGGCACCGCCGACGACGAGCACCGCGCGCCAGCCGTCTCGTTCGATCAGCGACGCGGCCGCGAGCCCGCCGAGCGCCGAGCCGATCGTGAAGCCGCAGAACATCGTCGTGACGAGCAGCGAGCGCCGCCGCGCGGGGCAATACTCGGACGTCAGCGTGATCGCGTTCGGCATCGCGCCGCCGAGCCCGAGGCCCGTCACGAAGCGCCACGCGATCAGTTCGTTCAAGCCGCCCGCACTTGCCGACGCCGCACTCGCGATGCCGAAGCACGCGACACAGGCGAGCAGCAGGCGCTTGCGGCCGAACCGGTCACCGAACGGCCCGAACACGAGCGCGCCGGCCATCAGCCCGGCGAGCCCCGCGCCGAATACGGGCGCGAGCTGCGCGGGCGACAGCCCCCATTCCGCGCGAATGACCGGAGCGATGAATCCGATCGATGCCGTGTCGAAACCGTCGATCGCGACGATCAGGAAGCACAGCACGACGATCGCGACCTGAAACGGCGCAACGCGATGCCGGTCGATCCATTCGCTGACGTCGATGGACAGCGTATCGGCCATGATGATGTCTCCTCCATGAAGGCGGTCGCGCGCGATGTCGTTGGAACGCGCGCCGCCGGATCCGGGCTGAAGCGCGTCAGGCGACGGTCTTCAGGCAATCCTCCGCACGCCAGCCGTGCAGCCAGTCGAGCGCGTCGTAGAACTGCGCCTGCGTGCGTCCGACCCACAGCGCGTTGCGCACCTGCCGCTCGACGCCCTTCGCGTGATAGATCCGTCCCATCTCGCGCGCCGAATACAGCACGCGCGCGGTGCGCGGAATCCGCACGTGTTCGTACAGCGCGAACGCGGCCTCGAAGTCGCCATCGGTCCGCGCGACGGCCGCGCCGAGCGTCACCGCATCCTCGAGCGCCTGGCACGCGCCCTGCGCAATGTATTGCGTCATCGGATGGGCGGCGTCGCCGAGCACCGTCGCGCGGCCCGCGCTCCAGCGTTCGACCGGGTCGCGATCGGCGGTCGCCCAGCGCTTCCACGACGTCGGCCGGTCGAGCATCTGCTTCGGCAGCGGATGGATGCCGTCGAAGTACGACAGCACTTCCTCCTTGCTGCCGTCGCGCACGCCCCAGGTTTCCTGCTCGCGGCTGTGGAACGTGACGACGAGGTTGTATTGCCGTCCGCCCCGCAGCGGATAGTGGACGAGATGGCAATGCGGGCCAGCCCACACGACCGGCGCATTGATCTGCAGATCCTTCGGCATGTTGTCGACGTCGACGACCGCGCGGTACACGACGTGCCCCGTCACGCGATGCGCGTCGCCGATCAGCGCCTGCCGGATCGCGGACTTCACGCCGTCGCAGCCGATCACCGCGTCGGCGCGATAACGCTCGCCATGCTGGTCGATCACGGTCACGCCGTTGCCATCCTGCTCGAACCCGCACACCTGCGTGCTGGTCCGGAATTCGATCAGCGGATGATCCTTGACCGCCTCGTAGATCGACAGGTGGATGTCCGCGCGATGGATCACCGCATACGGGTTGCCGAAGCGCGCGCGATACGCAGCGCCCGTATCGATGCACGCGACTTCCCGCGCATCGACCGCATCCATCAGTTGCAGCCGGTCGGTGAACACCGCGCGCCCGCGCGCGGCTTCGCCGACGCCCAGCGCGTCGAGCGCATTGAACGCGTTCGCGGCGAGCTGGATGCCCGCGCCGATCTCGCCGATTTGCGCGGCCTGTTCGAGCAGCTTCACGCGAATGCCCTGGCGCGCGAGCGCCAGCGCCGTCGCGAGCCCGCCGATGCCGCCGCCGATCACGAGTACGCGTCGGCCTGTCATGTTTGTCTCGCCCATGTCTGTCTCCTCCTTCGTGTTACGCGACGTAGTCCGGTTGCCGCTGTGGCTGCGCCGCTTCGAACGCCGGCTCGCGTCGCGCGTGTTCATGAACCGCGAGGCTGCGCGGATATGCGCTCAGGTCGCAATCCATCCGCAGCGCGTTCGCGACCTGCGGCACGAGGCAGATGTCGGCGAGCGTCGGCGCCGCGCCGAAACACCACGGGCCCGTGCCCGCGCGTGCGAGCAGGCGCTCGGCGCCGGCCATGCCTTCCGCGATCCAGTGCCGGTACCACGCACGCTTCTGCTGCGGCGTGACCTGCAGTTCGCTGTCGAGGTAGCGCAGCACGCGCAGGTTGTTGACCGGATGGATGTCGCACGCGATCAGCGTCGCGAGTTCCAGCACGCGTGCGCGCTGCCGCGGTTCCAGCGGAATCAGCCGCGGCGCCGGATGAATCTGGTCGAGGTAATCGATGATCGCGAGCGACTGGCCGAGACGAAAATCGCCATCGACCAGCGCCGGCACCGACGCCGACGGATTCACCCGCGCGACGTAGCCAGCCTCGCGGTGCTCGTCCGTGCGGATGTTCACGGGCAGCGTGTTGTACGGCAGTCCTTTCAGCGCGAGCGCGATGCGTACCCGATAGGATGTCGAACTGTTGAAGAAGCTATGCAGTTGCACGATGTGACCTTTCGAGGAAATCGAAGAACGCGCTTCAGACCACGCGCACGGCCAATTCGCCGAGACGCTCGACGCCGACCTTCATCACGTCGCCCTTGACCACCGGGCCGACGCCTTCCGGCGTGCCGGTGAAGATCACGTCGCCCGGTTCGAGGCGGAAGAACTTCGACAGGTCGGCCACCGTTTCCGCGACCGACCAGATCAGGTGCGACACGTCGCTCTTCTGCTTCGTCGCGCCGTTGACCGTCAGCCACAGGCCGGCCTGCTCGAAATGACCGACCTCGCTCGCCGGATGCACGGGGCCGATCGGCGCGGAACGGTCGAACGCCTTGCCGATTTCCCACGGACGGCCCATCTCGCGCATCTTCATCTGCAGGTCGCGGCGCGTCATGTCGAGGCCGACGGCATAACCCCAAACGTGCTCGAGCGCGCGCTCGAGCGGAATGTCGGAACCGCCCTTGCCGATCACCGCGACGAGTTCGGCTTCGTAGTGGTAGTTCTGCGTTTGCGACGGATACGCCAAATCGAGCGTTTCGTCGTAGGCAACCGGCACGATCGAATCGGCCGGCTTGCAAAAGAAGAACGGCGGTTCGCGATCGGGATCGAAGCCCATTTCGCGCGCATGGGCCGCGTAGTTGCGGCCGACGCAGTACACGCGGCGTACCGCGAAGCGGGCGTCGCTGCCGGCGACGGGAAGCGCCACCGGCGCTTCGGGCGGGAAAACATAAGTCATGAACGGCTCCAGCGTAGGCATGAAGGAAGGACCGCGCGCCGCCTTCGCGGCGCACCGGACGAATCGGGGATATCGGGAGAATCGGGCCAATCGGGCCAATCGGCGGCGTCAGTCGCGCGCTTCGCGCAACAGGTTCAGCGCGGACAGCACCGGCCGGTCGGAATAGCTGAACAGCACGCTGTCGGACGAGGCCGCCAGCCGCAACCGCGCCCATGACGGCGCGACGAAGATGTCGTGCGGCTCGAATGCGAACGCGTCGCCGCCGATGTACGCGGTGCCGCTACCTTCGACGACGCAGTAGATCGTCGCGTCGGTGCTGCGATACGTGCGGCCGTCGAAACCGGCCGGCAGGAACTGCATGAAGGTCGCGATCGTCGGCATCGGCCAGCCGCCCGTCGCGGGATTGACGTAGCGCAGCTTCACGCCGTCCCACGCGTCGAGTTCGCCGTTGCGGTACACCGCGTCAAGGGCCTCGCGGGTGCGTGCATACGGATAGCTGAACACCGGCGACGTCGGATCGCTCGCGCGATGGCGCACCGGCACCATGTTGTGGCCGAAGCGCGCGAAGCTGTCGCCTTCCGCGCGGCTGACGGGCTGCTCGGCTTCCGGGTAGTTCTCCGCGAAGCCTGCGTCGAGGTTCCCGACCAGCGGGATGTCGAGCCCGTCGAGCCACACGACCGGCTCGCCGCCGTCTTCCGCCGACGGGTTGCCGTGGTCGTGCCACGCCCACGACGGCGTGATGATGAAGTCGCCCGGATGCATCGTCGTGCGCTCGCCGTTCACCGCGGTCCACGCGCCCTTGCCCTCGATGATGAAGCGCAGCGCCGACTGCGTATGCCGGTGGCTCGGCGCGATCTCGCCCGGCAGGATCAGTTGCAGGCCCGCGTACAGGCTCGGCGTCATGCTCGACTTGCCGGGCAGCCCCGGGTTCTCCAGCACCAGCACGCGGCGCACGGCTTCTTCCGCGCTGATCACGCCGCCGGCCTGCATCACCAGGTCGCGCACCTGCGCGTACTTCCAGATCGCGGCCTGCGCGGCCGGCTGCGGCGCTTTCGGCACGAGGTTGTGCAGCGACTCCCACAACGGCGCGAGGCGCTGTTCGGCGATCCGTGCGTAATAGTCGGCGCGCGACGTATCCGGGTGTCGGCTGGTCATGATGTCTCCTTGGTGCGGCCGATCGCGGTCGGCGCTGTGTCGGGTCGGGGACCGCGTGCTTCGGTCCGTCAGCGCATTTATATTCGACGCAGACATACCCGGTAAAATGGCGAAATCATCTAGTCCATATTATTTTTGATATACCTTCCGACACGGAGCACGCGATGGACTGGACCTACCGGCTGCGATTGCGGCACCTCCAGGTGCTGCTGAGCCTGGCCAGCACGGGCAACCTGAGCCAGTCGGCGGCGGCGCTCGCGACCACCCAGCCCGCGCTGTCGAAATGGCTGAAGGAACTGGAAGAAGACGTCGGGCTGCCGCTGTTCGAACGGCACGCGCGCGGCCTGCGGCCGACGGCCTACGGCAATGCGCTGATCGAGCACGCGCGCCGCGTGGAGGCGCAGCTCGACGTCGCGCGTGACGACATGGCCGCGTTGCGTGAAGGCGGCAGCGGCCTGGTCACGATCGGCACGTCGGGTGTCGCGGCGGCCGATACCGTGCCGCTCGCGGTATCGCAGTTGCTGAAGCGGATGCCGCGCGCGCAGGTGCGGCTCGCGGAGAGCACGATGAACCAGCTGATGCCGCAACTCGCGCGCGGCGAACTCGACATCGTCGTCGGCCGCTCGGGCTCCGCGTCCGTCGATCCGCATCTGCACGCCGAAGCGCTGTACGTCGATCCGGTGGTGTTCGTCGCGCGGCCCGATCATCCGCTCGTCGGCGCGGCCGCTGTCGGCTGGGACGAGGTGCTGGCCCACTCGTGGATCGTCTGGCCGTCCGGCACACCGGTGCACAACGCGCTGCAGGTCGCGCTGACGGCCGCCGGCCGCGTGCAGCCGCCGCATTGCGTCGAATCGAATTCGTCGATCCTGAACCTCACGCTGCTGAACAACACCGACCTGCTGGGCGTCGCGTCGCATCGTGCCGCGCGGCGCTTCGAGCAACTGAACGCGATCCGCATCCTGCCGATGCGGCTCGAGGGACAGGGCGCGGTGTCGATGTACTGGCATCCGGACAGCGCGAATCGCGCGGCCGTGGCGGCCGCGATCGAGTGCCTGCGTGCCTGTGCGGCGCCGCAGGTGGGCGGATGGGAGAAAGTGAAGGTGGAATGAGCGGCGCGGCGGCCCGGCATGAACCGGGCCGTTTCACCGTGGCGCGTCAGGGGCCGTCGCAGGACACCGTGTCGTCCAGCATCAGCGTGCCGACCCGCGCGGGCACGAGCGGCGTGCGCGGGACCGGTGGCGTCCAGCCGAACAACGCCTGCGCGGCCGCACCGCACACGCGGCCCTGGCATGCGCCCATTCCGCAGCGCGTCTGCAGCTTCGCGGCCGTCCAGCCCGGCGCCGGCGCGACCGCGTCGAAGCGCACGTCCTCGCATCGGCACAGCAGCGTATCGGGCTGCGCGAGCCGGCGGATCGGCTCGCGGATCGCGAAGCGTTCGCGCACCGCGTCCGCGAATGCCTGCCAGCGCGCGCGCTGCGCAATCAGCCCGGCCATCGGTGCCGTCTGCCCGGTGGCCGCGCAGCCGGCGATCTCGCCTTCGACCATCGCCAGTTCGCTGCCGCCGACACCCGTGCACTCGCCTGCGGCGAAACAGCCGTCGCGGCTCGTGCGCTGGTGCGCGTCGACCACGACCGCGCCGTTCTCGATCCGGCAGCCGAGGTGGCTCGGCAGCACGGTGTTCGGCACGAGGCCAAAACCGCACGCGAGCCGGTCGCAGTCGACCTCGATTTCACGCTCGCCCTGCCGGATCCGCACGCGTTCGAGCCGCTTGTCGCCGAACGCTTCGACGACGTGTGCGCCGGGCCGATAGGCGGCCGTGACGAGCTTCGCGGCCTGCGCGAGTTTCGACGGCCAGCGCCACAACCCCGCGCCGAAACCGGCAACATCGCTCCACGCAGCCTGTTCGAGCACGTGCGACACCTGCGCGCCGGCCTGACGGGCCGTCGCCGCGCTCGCGAGCAGCAGCGGGCCGCTGCCGGCGATCACCGTGCGCTGCCCGCGCACGTCGAGACCGTACTTGATCAGCGCCTGCAGGCCGCCCGCGCCGGTCACGCCCGGCAGCGTCCAGCCGGGGAACGGCAGCAGCAGCTCGCGCGCGCCGCAGCACACGATCAGGGTGCGGAATTCGAGCAGGAACCCGCGCTCGTCGTCCTCCAGCAGCAGCGTGCCCGGCTGCGTCTCGGCGACGATGCGCGTGCCCGCCAGATGCGTGACGTTCGGCTGACGCAGCACGGCAAGGCGTTCCGCCGCGGCCGCCACCGGCGTCGCGGCCGCCGCCTGGCGCCAGATCTGCCCGCCCGCGCGCGGGTTGTCGTCGACGATCGCGATCGTCGCGCCGCTTCGTGCGGCGGCCCGCGCGGCCGACAATCCGGCCGGGCCCGCGCCGACGATGGCGACGTCGACGCTGAGTCGTTCCTGTTTCATCGCGTGCGCTCCACCCGCATCCCGTCGCGGCACAGCGTCTGGCAAGCCAGACGACGGCGGCCGTCGATCGTCATCCTGCACTCCTGGCAGATGCCCATACCGCAAAACGGCGCGCGCGCCGCACCCGTGCACGACACGCGCGTCGTGTCGTCGCCGCTCGCCGCGACGGCGGCCGCGACGGTCGCGCCGTCGGCCACCGTCAGCGCGCGGCCGTCCAGATGAATGATCATGAAGAAAGCGCTCCGGCTACGGGGGACGTCGTCAGGAAACGTCCCGGCAAATACGGTTCGATGTCGATGGGCGGCCGTTCGCCGGTCATCAGCGCGGCGACGAGCCGCGCACTGCCCGGCGCGGTCGTCACGCCGAGCCCTTCGTGCCCGACCGCGAGCCATACGCCCGGCCGCGCCGGATGCTCGCCGAGCAACGGCAGACCGTCGGGGCTCGCCGAACGGAAGCCCGTCCATGCGCGAATTCCGTTCAGGTCTGCCAGATCCGGCAGGTACCCGGCCGCGCGGCGCAGCATGCGCGCGAGGACCGGCGGCTCGACGCGCGTGTCCTCGGTGTCGAACTGGCGCGACGAGCCGATCAGCAGTTGGCCGGTAGGCCGCGGCTGGACGTTGAATGCGACCGACGTGCCGTCGCTCGCGTGGGCGCTCGCCGCATAGCCGAGCTCGACGAGCTGGTGCGACACCTGGCCCGGGTAGCGATCGGTGATGAGCAGATGACCCTTCTTCGGGCGCAGCGGCAATTCGGGCAGCAGCGTGCGCGCGGCGACGCCGTTCGCGACGACGACGCGCTCCGCGCGCAGCGTGTCGCCGCTCGCGAGCGTCACGCTCGGGCCGTCGACCGCCACCGCGCAATCGCGCCGCAACGTGATGCCCGGCGCGCGCTGCAACAGCCAGCTCGCGGCGACGGGCGCATAGAGAATCGCGTCGCCGGGGATCTTCAGCGCGCCGCCGAGGCCCGCGCGCAGCATCGGCTCCAGCCCCGCGAGCGTCGCCGCGTCGATCAGCTCGCCCGCCACGCCGTGCGCGGCGAGCGTCGCCTGCTTGGTGCGCGCGAGGTCCATCTCGTGCGCATCGGCCGCGAGCCACAGCGTGCCGCAGTTGCGGTAAGCGCAGCCTTCGGGCATCTCGCCAGCGAGCGCGCGCCACAATTCGATCGAGTAATGGCTCAGTGCGAGCTCCGCCGCGTTGTCGTCCATCGCGACGAGGTGCCCCATGCCGGCGCCGGTCGCACCGCCGCTCGCGTCGTCGACGACAAGCACGCGCAGCCCGCGCTGCGCGAGCTCATGCGCACACGCCGCGCCGACGATGCCGGCGCCGATCACGACGACGTCGGTCCGGGTCTCGCTCACGACACGATGCCCCAGCCGAACGGATCGTCTTCCTCGATCAGCAGCGTCGCTTCCGCGCTCAGGTGCGCGCTGCCGCGAATCGTCGGCACGATGCCGCCGTCGGCCTGCGCGTAGCTCGCCTGGAACACGCTGCCGATCACGCTCGCCTGCCGCCACACGACGCCCGGTTCGAGCTTGCCGTCGGCCGCGAGGCACGCGAGCTTCGCGCTCGTGCCGGTGCCGCACGGGGAACGGTCGTACGCATGGCCCGGGCACAGCACGAAGCTGCGGCTGTCGTGCTCGGGATCGTCCGCGAACAGTTCGATATGGTCGATCTCGCCGCCGTTCGCGCCGGTGATGCCCGCGCGTTCGAGCCCTGCACGCACCGCGGACGAATAGGCGGTCAGCGCCGCCACGTTGTCGCCGGCCACGCGCTGGCCGTGATCGCTGATCAGGAAGAACCAGTTGCCGCCCCACGCAATGTCGCCCTTCACGGGACCGTAACCGGGCACATCGACGTCGACGGCCTTCGCATGGCGGTACGCGAGCACGTTGCGCACGCTGACCGACAGGTCATCGTGCAGCGTCGCCTCGACGGTGCCGACCGGCGTTTCGATCTGGTGCACGCCCGGCTCGATGCGGCCCATGTGATGCAGCGTGCGCACGACGCCGATCGTGCCGTGCCCGCACATTCCGAGGTAACCGCTGTTGTTGAAGAAGATCACGCCGGCCGCGGCCTCCGGCGACACGGGTTCGCACAGCAGCGCGCCGACCAGCACATCGCTGCCGCGCGGCTCGAGAATGCATGCGGTGCGATAGCGATCGTGCTCGCGGGCGAGCACGTCGCGGCGCTCGGCCATCGTGCCGTTGCCGAGCGAGGGGAAGCCGGACACGACGAGCCGCGTGGGTTCGCCGCCCGTGTGCGAATCGATGATCTGGATGCGCTTCATCATGAGCCGTCCGAAGTGGGGAAAGGAGCATAGCTTCCTCCGTCACGCGTCCATTCGCTTGTGGCTTTTCGATGAGGACGGCGACGAAATCGGCATAGTCCGGAACGCGTTTCGCGACCCTTGCGGCCACTGTGCCGATTTCGTCATTTTGCTCCGCGATACGGCTCAAGCGTGATGGGTGTTTGCACGGCGATACTGGTTGCACGTCGACGCGCCTGTCGTCGGCCGATACGAAGCAGGAGATTGCAGTGAGCCGAAACGCCATCCAGCTGACCGGAGTTTTCCCCGCCCTCAGCAACCGGTTCGTACCGGGCGCTTCCATCGCTTTCGACGCCGCGCACCGCGCCGAACGGAACCGCGCGAACCGCTGACCGATTTCCCCCCGGCGGTGCGACGGCCTCCCCCCGTCGCATCGCCACTTCCGTGTCCGGCATGGCCGGCACGGGCCCGTTCGCCGCGGCGCCAGCCTGCGCCGCACTTGAACTGGCCCCGGCCCGCCCCGGCGGCCGTTCGAACCGGTCGCACGCCGGCCGGCAGGTGTTGCGCCACGGCTCGTCGGAGCGCGGCGCAAGCCACGCCTGCCCCGATATTTCCCAGGAGACAAACCTATGCCAGGTCAAGGCAACACACACCCGTCCGTCCCGCTTTCCCGCTCCGTGCCCGCCGACGGCGGTCACGGCAAGTTCAAGAAGCAGCTGTCGCTGACCGACCTGACGTTCATCGGCCTCGGTGCAATCTTCGGTTCGGGGTGGCTGTTCGCCGCGAGTCACGTGTCGACGATCGCCGGCCCGGCCGGCATCTTCTCGTGGCTGCTCGGCGGCTTCGCGGTGCTGCTGCTCGGCATCGTCTACTGCGAGCTCGGCGCCGCGCTGCCGCGTGCGGGCGGCGTGGTTCGCTACCCGGTGTTCTCGCACGGCCCGCTGCTCGGCTACCTGATGGGCTTCATCACGCTGATCGCGTTCTCGAGCCTGATCGCGATCGAAGTGGTCGCCGCGCGCCAGTATGCTGCAGCGTGGTTCCCGGGCCTCACCAAGGCGGGATCGAGCGACCCGACGACGATCGGCTGGCTCGTGCAGGCCGCGCTCCTGTGCTTCTTCTTTTATCTGAACTATTCGAGCGTGAAGACGTTCGCGAAGGCGAACAACATCATCAGCATTTTCAAGTTCATCGTGCCGCTGTCGGTGATCGCGGTGCTGTTCACGTTCTTCAAGCCCGCCAACCTCACCGCGCACGGTTTCGCGCCGTTCGGCATGCCGGGCATCGAGATGGCCGTGTCGGCCGGCGGCATCATCTTCGCGTATCTCGGCCTCACGCCGATCGTGTCGGTCGCGAGCGAAGTGCGGAATCCGCAGCGCACGATCCCGATCGCGCTGATCCTCTCGATCCTCCTGTCCACGCTGATCTACGTGCTGCTGCAGCTCGCGTTCATCGGCAGCATCCCGACCGACATGCTGGCCGCCGGCTGGCACGACGTGAGCAAGGCCTTCTCGCTGCCGTACCGCGACATCGCGCTCGCGCTCGGCGTGGGCTGGCTCGCGGTGATGGTGGTCGCCGACGCGATGATCTCGCCGAGCGGCTGCGGCAACATCTACATGAACGCGACGCCGCGCGTCGTCTACGGCTGGGCGAAGACGGGCACGTTCTTCAAGGTGTTCACGCGCGTCGACGAGGCATCGGGCATCCCGCGTGCGGGCCTGTGGCTCACGTTCGGCCTCGCGATCTTCTGGACCATGCCGTTCCCGTCGTGGGAAGCGCTGATCAACATCGTGTCCGCCGCGCTGGTGCTGAGCTATGCGGTCGCGCCCGTGTCGGTCGCCGCGCTGCGCCGCACCGCGCCCGGCCTGCCGCGGCCGTTCCGCGCGGTGGCGTTCGGCATCACCGGCCCCGCGTCGTTCGTGATCGCCGCGCTGATCGTCTACTGGTCGGGCTGGGGCACGGTGTCCTGGCTGCTCGGCCTGCAGATCGTCATGTTCGTCATCTATCTCGCGTGCCGCCGCTGGGTGCCGACCGCGCACCTGAGCCTCGCCGAGCAGGTGCGTTCGTCCGCGTGGCTGATCGCGTTCTATGCGGCCATGATCGTGCTGTCGTACTTCGGCGGCTTCGGCGGCACGGGCCAGCTCGCGCATCCGTACGACACGGTCGTCGTCGCGGCCGTCGCGCTTGTCATCTATTACTGGGGCGCCAACACCGGCATCCGTTCCGACAAGCTGCAGCTCGACGACGACGAAGACTGACACACCCGCGTTCCCCATTTCACTCCGGCCGGGTGCACCACGCCCGGCCCCGCATTTTCCGAGGAAAACCCATGCAACTCACAGGTCAGCTCCTGATCGGCCAGTCGGCCATCGCCGGACAGAACGGCACCCTTCACGCGATCGCCGCCGCGACCGGCGAACCGCTCGAACCCGCGTTCGGCGGCGCGAGCCTGCACGACCTGGAGACGGCCTGCGCGCTCGCCGACGAAGCCTTCGACACGTATCGCGAGACGCGCCCCGAGCAGCGCGCCGCGTTTCTCGATGCGATCGGCCGCAACATCATGGCGCTCGGGGACGACCTGATCGAGCGCTGCGTCACCGAAACGGGCCTGCCGCGCGCACGCATCGAAGGCGAACGCGGGCGCACGGTCGGCCAGCTCGCGCTGTTCGCGTCGCTCGTGCGCGACGGCGGTTACGTCGACGCGCGCATCGATCCGGCCCGCCCGGACCGCAAGCCGCTGCCGCGCGTCGACCTGCGCCTGCGCAACGTCGCGATCGGGCCGGTTGCCGTATTCGGCGCGTCGAACTTCCCGCTCGCGTTCTCGGTCGCGGGCGGCGATACCGCGTCGGCACTCGCCGCCGGCTGCCCGGTGATCGTCAAGGCGCACTCCGCGCATCCGGGCACGTCCGAGCTTGTCGGCCGCGCGATCCAGCAGGCCGTGCGCGAATGCGGGCTGCCGGCCGGCGTGTTCTCGCTGCTGTTCGACGCGTCGCGCGAAATCGGCCAGGCGCTCGTCGCCGATCCGCGCGTCAAGGCCGTCGGTTTCACCGGCTCGCGCCGCGGCGGCGTCGCGCTGATGAACATCGCCGCCGCGCGCCACGAGCCGATTCCGGTCTATGCGGAAATGAGCTCGATCAACCCGGTGCTGCTGTTCCCGGCCGCGCTCGACGCGCGCCACGACGCGATCGCGCCGCAGTTCGTCGCATCGCTCACCCTCGGCGCCGGCCAGTTCTGCACCAACCCGGGCCTCGTGCTCGCGGTCGACGGCCCGGCGCTGCGCGCGTTCGAAGCCGCGGCGGCCACTGCCGTGCAGGCGAGCGCCGCGCAGACGATGCTGACGCCGCACATCCACGCGAGCTATGCGCAAGGCGTGACCGCGCTGAGCACGCACGACGCGGTCGAACTGCTGGCGCAAGGCATGGAAGGCAGCCGCTACCAGGCGCGCGCGGCGCTGTTCGCGACCTCGGCGGACGCATTCATCGCCCACCCCGAACTGCGCGACGAAGTGTTCGGCCCCGCGTCGCTCATCGTGCGCTGCCCCGATGCCGACACGCTGCACCGCGTGCTGAAATCGCTCGAAGGCCAGTTGACGATCGCCGCGCATCTCGCCGACGGCGACGCCGCGCTGTTCGCCGCGCTGCGCCCGACGCTCGAGCGCAAGGCCGGCCGCATTCTCGTCAACGGCTTCGGCACGGGCGTCGAGGTCGGTCATGCGATGGTGCACGGCGGCCCGTTCCCGGCCACGTCCGACACGCGCACGACGTCGGTCGGCGCACGCGCAATCGAGCGTTTCCTGCGCCCCGTTTCGTACCAGGACGTGCCGGACGCGCTGCTGCCCGACGCCATCCGCAACGGCAACCCGCTGAACGTGCCGCAACGCATCGACGGCGTGCCCGCACCGCGGGAAGCGCGCGATGTCTGAGCCGCTCGCCGAAGTCGTCCTGTCGCTCGATGAGGTCCATGCGCTCGCGCTGCGGGTGCTGACGCACCACGGGATGTCCGATGCGCACGCGCGGGCGATCGCGCGTGTGATCACGCAGGGCCAGCGCGACGAGTGTCACTCGCACGGCGTGTACCGGCTGCTCGTGTGCGTGCGCTCGCTGAAGAAGGGCAAGGTCGACCCGCAAGCCGTGCCGACGTTGCGCCGGCTATCGTCGTCGATCGTCGCGGTCGACGCCCATCGCGGCTTCTCGCTGCTGAGCTTCGAAACCGGCCTGCCGGTGCTCGTCGAGATGGCCAAGCAGCACGGGATCGCCGCGATGGCGATCAACCACTGCTACCACTTCTCGGCGCTGTGGCCCGAGGTCGAGGCGATCGCCGCCGAGGGGCTCGTCGGCATCGCGATGAACCCGAGCCACAGCTGGGTCGCGCCGGAAGGCGGCCGCGAGCCGGTGTTCGGCACGAACCCGATCGCGTTCGCATGGCCGCGCCCGGACGGCGTGCCGTTCGTATTCGATTTCGCGACGAGCGCGATCGCGCGCGGCGACATCGAGCTGCATGCAAAACAGGGCAAGGCGATCCCGCCGCACTGGGCGATCGGCCCCGACGGCCAGCCGACCACCGATCCGAAGGCCGCGCTGCAGGGCGCGATGCGCACGTTCGGCGGGCACAAGGGCTCGGCGCTCGCGGCGATGGTCGAGCTGCTCGGCGGCGCGCTGATCGGCGACATGACGAGCCAGGAGTCGATGGACTTCGACGAAGGCGTCGGCGCGACGCCGTGCCACGGCGAGCTCGTGATCGCGTTCGACCCGAAAGTGTTCCTCGGCGACGACCTCGACGCGGGCCTCGCACGCGGCGAGCGGATGTTCGCGTCGATCACCGGACAAGGCGCGCGGCTGCCGTCGCAACGGCGCTTCGACGCCCGCGCGCGCAGCATCGCGCACGGCGTGCGGATTCCGAAGGCCTTGTACGACGAAATCCTGACGCTGCTCGACTGACGCACGATCGCGAGGCGCGGCGCCATCGCCGGCAGGACGGGCGATGACGCCGTCGTCCGGTTCGACCGGCGTGTCCCGCGCCCGCATCCTGGCGCCCCACCCGGCGCCCGCTCGCCCGCGCCTGCGGGCGCCGCACGCCCGGCGGCTGTGGGATAATCGTCGGGTTTGCCCAGGGCGCAGCTCAAGAGGTTGTTCGCACGGGCGCGCGAGAGGCCTCTATTCCCGTGCCTCCACCCTTTTCCGCGATATTTCTTCAGCCATCATCATGCCCACATACCGTTCCAAAACCTCCACCGCCGGCCGCAACATGGCAGGTGCGCGCTCGCTGTGGCGCGCCACCGGCATGAAAGACGACGATTTCTCGAAACCGATCATCGCGGTCGTCAACTCGTTCACGCAGTTCGTGCCCGGGCACGTGCACCTGAAGGATCTCGGCCAGCTCGTCGCGCGCGAGATCGAGGCCGCCGGCGGCGTCGCGAAGGAATTCAACACGATCGCGGTCGACGACGGCATCGCGATGGGCCATGACGGCATGCTCTATTCGCTGCCGAGCCGCGACATCATCGCCGACTCGGTCGAGTACATGGTGAACGCGCACTGCGCGGACGCGATGGTGTGCATCTCGAACTGCGACAAGATCACGCCGGGGATGCTGATGGCCGCGATGCGCCTCAACATCCCGGTGATCTTCGTGTCGGGCGGCCCGATGGAAGCCGGCAAGACGCGCCTCGCGAACCCGATCACCAAGACCGTCGAACTGAAGAAGCTCGACCTCGTCGACGCGATGGTGATCGCGGCCGACCAGTCGTATTCGGATGCCGACGTCGCCGAAGTCGAGCGCTCGGCCTGCCCGACCTGCGGCTCGTGCTCGGGCATGTTCACCGCGAACTCGATGAACTGCCTGACCGAAGCGCTCGGCCTGTCGCTGCCCGGCAACGGCACGGTCGTCGCGACGCACGCGGATCGCGAGCAGCTGTTCAAGCGCGCCGGCCGCCGCATCGTCGAGCTGACCCGCCAGCACTACGAGCAGGACGACATGCGCGTGCTGCCGCGCTCGGTCGGCTTCAAGGCGTTCGAGAACGCGATGACGCTCGACATCGCGATGGGGGGTTCGACCAACACGATCCTGCACCTGCTGGCGATCGCGCGGGAAGCCGGCATCGACTTCACGATGAAGGACATCGATCGCCTGTCGCGCATCGTGCCGCAGCTGTGCAAGGTCGCGCCGAACACGAACAAGTACCACATCGAGGACGTGCACCGTGCGGGCGGCATCATGGCGATCCTCGGCGAACTCGAGCGCGCCGGCAAGCTGCACACCGACGTGCCGACCGTGCACGCGCCGACGCTGAAGGATGCGCTCGACCAGTGGGACATCGTCCGCACGGAAGACGAAGCGGTCCGCACGTTCTACCTGGCCGGCCCGGCCGGGATCCCGACGCAGGTCGCGTTCAGCCAGAACACGCGCTGGCCGAGCCTCGACCTCGACCGCGCCGAAGGCTGCATCCGCTCGTACGAGCATGCGTTCTCGAAGGAAGGCGGCCTGGCCGTGCTGACCGGCAACATCGCGCTCGACGGCTGCGTGGTGAAGACGGCCGGCGTCGACGAAAGCATCCTCGTGTTCGAGGGCTCGGCTCACGTGACCGAATCGCAGGACGAAGCGGTCGAGAACATCCTGAACGACAAGGTCAAGGCCGGCGACGTGGTGATCGTGCGCTACGAAGGCCCGAAGGGCGGCCCCGGCATGCAGGAAATGCTGTACCCGACGAGCTACATCAAGTCGAAGGGCCTCGGCAAGGCATGCGCGCTGCTGACGGACGGCCGGTTCTCGGGCGGCACGTCCGGCCTGTCGATCGGTCACTGCTCGCCGGAAGCGGCAGCGGGCGGCGCGATCGGCCTCGTGCGCGACGGCGACAGGATCCGCATCGACATCCCGAACCGCACGATCGACGTGCTGGTGTCGGATGAGGAACTCGCGCGTCGCCGCGAAGAGCAGAACGCGAAGGGCTGGAAGCCGGCGCAACCGCGCCCGCGCAAGGTGTCCGCTGCGCTGAAGGCCTATGCGAAGCTGGTGATGTCGGCCGACAAGGGCGCCGTGCGCGACCTGTCGCTGCTCGACGACTGACACCGGGCGACGGGCCGCGCGAACGGCCCGCCTGTGTGAACCAGAAGCCGCTCTCCGGAGCGGCTTTTTTTCGTCCGGCGCCGGCCCGAAGCAGCGGCACCCGTGCCGCCAATCGATCAATGACGAAACTCGTCGGTGCCGCCCCATCCGGCTCCACCGCCGCCGCCGCGGTTACCGCCGCCGCCGTGATTCCCGCCGCTGTTTCCACCGCCTTGCGGCCGTGCGCCGTAACCGCCGCCGCCGCCCTGCTGGTACGTCGGCGGCGCCATCATCCGCGCCGCGCCCCCGCTGGGGGCGGGAGGCTGCGCCGGCGGCGGCGCGGGCTGACGAGCGCCGGGCATCGGCGCAGGCGCGGCCTGCGGCGCCGGCGCGCGGTTCGGGCCGTTCCAGCCGCCGCGCGTGGCCGACGGCCGCGCATCATGCCGCTCCGGTGGCGCACCGCCCGGCGCGCGCTGGATCGGCCCGCCCGGCTGCGGGTGCCCGTAGGCGGGCGGCATCCCGCCGGGGCCGATGCGCGGCTCGGCACGACGCTCCCAGCGGTCGCGATCGTGAAACCACGGCCGATGGCGGTAATAGCGATCCCAGTACGCGCCGATCGCAAACCCGGTCACCGGCACGCCGATGATCGCGCCGTATTCGAGCAACGGCACGTAATTGCCCTGGTACGGATAGTCGAGCTGGTCAGCGTCGATCCAGCCGCGCACGCCCGGCAGCGCGACGTCGCACCACGAGTAGTCGCTCAGGCAACCGAACACGTCCAGCGCGGTGCCGGGCGGAATCTGCGCGACGACCGGATAATCGGGTGCCGGCCCCGCATAGATTTCGGCCGGCGAGTTCGTGTACGCGCTGCTTTGCGCGTCGGCGACGCCCGGCACCGCGGCGATGCCGAACAGGACGACGCAGAGACTGCGGATGATCGTGTTGCTCATGATGCTCTCCCGCGCGGTGCCACCGCGCGTCATTCAGTGTCGATGGCCCCCGCCCCAATGGCCGCCTCCCCAGTGGCCGCCGCCCCACGGACGGTGCCAGTACCCGCCCCGGTAGCCGCCGCCCCAATGCCCCCAGAAACCGAGGCCAATCGAGACGGGCGGCCCATACCAGCCCGGGTAGTACCCGGGATAGTAGGCCGGGTAAGGCACGTAGGCCGGCGCGAGATACACCGGGGCCGGTACGTAGGTGTTATCGTCTGCCGGCGGCGGCATCGCGGGCGTCGGCGGCGCGACCGGTCCGGCGGTTGCCGGCGCCACCGGGATCTCGCGCTGCGACACCGTGGCAGGCACGGGTGCGTAATACGGCGCATAGCCGTATGGGCCGGTGTAATAACAGCCGCTCAGCGCGAGCATGGCCAGCGCCATGACGGCAGGCCGCGCGGCGGGAATCGGGTTCATTCGAGGCTCCGCAGGGAATGGTGCGTCGCCGCGTGGCGCGCGCCTGACTCTAGCTTACGTCCCCTGCATATTTCTGCGGGTTTGATCCGTTACTTTTTGTTTCGCGGCAACGAAGAACGGGGCGCGACCGAGCGGGCATGCCGCATGCTCGCGCGTCAGCCGCACCGGCGTTGAAGTTGGCGCAAATGCCCTCAAGTTGGATATCGAGTCAGGCTGGCCGGCGCGGACGGGCGTTCGCGGCCCCCGGGAGCCTGAAACCCGCGGACTTCGGCCCGCCCAGACAGGAACGCGGCTCGCGCCGCCATCGACATGACTACGCCACGCCCCACGCTTCGGGCGGACACGCCCCTCGATCCGATCATCCAGTTGCTGGCGCTTGCCGGCGAACAGGGTTATCTGACGCACGCCGACCTCGTCGACGCGCTGCCGCCGGAAAGCGACAGCCCCGACGCGCTGGACGTCGTGCGCGCCGCGCTTGCGGACATCGGCATCGCCGTGCTCGACGAACCCGCCGCGCCGGCGCCGTTCGCGGGCGCGGCACCGGTCGACGTCGATCGCGACGCCCTCGACGAGGGCCGCGCGCTGCTCGGCGATCTCGCCCGCGGCACCGGTGCATCGACCGATCCACTCGCGCTCTACATGCGGCGCATCCATGCGGTGCCGCTGCTCAAGCGCGAGGAGGAAATCGTGCTTGCCCGCGAGATCGAAACGGGCCGCCATCAGATCCTGCACGCGCTCGCCGGCTATCCGGCGGCCGTCGAGGCGCTGCTGGCGCGCCATGCCGCAACGCGTTCAACCGGCGCGGCCGCCAACGAAGGCGATGACGTCGACGACGGCGGAGGCGACACGCCGGCACCTGCGCGCTACGACACGCTGTATGACGCGATTGCGGCCGTGCGCGACGCATTGCACGCGCAGGGCTGCCGTTCGGCCGAGTATCGCGACGCGCGTAACCGTCTGGCCGCGCTGCTCGGTTCGCTCGCATGGGTTGCACCGGCCGTCGACGAAGCGAGCCGCGTCTTGCGCGCACTCGCCGCCGCACCGGTCGCAGCCGGGACGGACGCCCCCGCGTGCGCCGACGCCGCGTGCTTCGACCCGGTCGCGCGGCGCGCGCTCGGCGCCGCACTGAGCGACGGCCAGCAAAAAGTGCGTGACGGTACGCGCGCGATGCTTGAGGCGAACCTGCGCCTCGTGCTGTCGATCGCACGCAAGTACATGAACCGCGGTGTCGACCTGCCCGATCTCGTGCAGGACGGCTGCCTCGGCCTGATGCGCGCGATCGAGAAATTCGAATACCGGCGCGGCTTCAAGTTCTCGACCTACGCGACCTGGTGGATCCGGCAGGCGGTCGCGCGCGCGGTGGCCGACCGCTCGCGCACGATCCGCGTGCCCGTGCACGTCGGCGACCAGTACCAGCGCGTGCAACGCCATGCGCTGCGCGTGCGCCAGCGCACGGGCCGCCGCGCGACGCCGGCCGAACTCGCCGCCGAGACCGGGCTCGCCGAGGACAAGTTGCGCGCGGTGCTCGCGCTGCCGGCCGAGCCGCTGTCGCTCGACACGCCGCTGCCCGACGCGGATACCGGACTGGTCGACCTCCTCGAGGACCAGGCATCGGCGAGCCCGTTCGAGCGTCTGGCGGACACGCGCATGCGCGAATGCGTGACGTCGCTGCTGCGCTCGGTCACGCCGGCCGAGGCTGACGTGCTGCGCCGGCGGTTCGGCCTCGGCGGTGCCGAACCCGACACCTACGATGCGATCGCTCAGGACGCGGGGATGTCGCGCGAACGCGTGCGGCAGATCGAGAAGCGCGCGCTCGCCACGCTGCGCATGGCCGCGGAGGCCGAGGGCGCGCAGTCGTTCCTCGACGCGTAACGGGTCGCACGTTCGTGCTGCACGCCGGCACGAACGTGCGCGGACCGGTCCCGCCCGTGCAACGTTTGTCATTGATGCGCATCAAATTTTGCTCGTCGCTTGCCGTGACAATGTGCTGAAATAACACTTGGACCCGGGGCGTTGCGCACCGGGTCCGTTCCGTTTGCACATCTCCAGGCTCCGCACATGCAAACGACCATCGGCCAAACACACGAGGAAAACCGGCAGATCGCGGCCTGCTTGAGCGAGGCCGCGCAGTTGCTTGCCGACCAGGGCGCGAATCCTTATCGGGTGGCCGCCTACCGCGCATCGGCCGATACGATCGAGTCGCTCGAAGACGGTATCCGCACGCGGTTCGACGCGGGCGGCGTCGATGCGCTCGGCGCACTGCCGGAAATCGGCACGGGCGTCGCGCAGGCGATCGCCGAACTGCTGGTGACGGGACGCTGGCGGCTGCTCGACCGGCTGCGCGGCGACGCGGAGCGCACGTCCGCATTCGAAGCCGTGCCGGGCATCGGCCACGCGCTCGCGTTGCGGATTCACGACCAATTGCACATCGATACGCTCGAGGAGCTTGAACGCGCGGCCCGCAGCGGCCAACTCGACGCGATTCCGGGCGTCGGCCCGCGGCGCGCGGCCGGCATCCGCGCGGCGCTCGACGACGTGCTGAGCCGGCGCCGGCGCTGGCAAGGCCACGCGCGCGACGCCAGCCTCGGCACCGAGCCGCCGGTCGAACTGCTGCTTTACATCGACCGCCTGTACCGCAACAAGGCCGCCGCCGGCATCCTGCCCACGCTCGTGTCACGTCGCCTGAACGCGGACGTGAGCATTCAGCCGCCCGTGATGCACATGACGAAAGGCGGCTGGCATTTCACCGCGCTGTGCCCGTATCCCGTGCGTCCGCAGGCGTCCGGTCGCACCGCGGACTGGGTCGCGCTCTACTTCTACGATGCGTTGCAATGCGAGAACCAGCGGACCGTCGTCACCGAAACGCTCGGCTCGCTCGTCGGCAAACGCATCGTGCGCGGACGCGAGATGGAATGCCGCGTGTATTACGCGGGATGAGTCGCTCGGGAGGCCAGCCGCGGCAGTACGGCCGCCCCGTGGCACGCTCGAGCGCCCACGCTTCGACAAACCGGAACGCCTGACCGCTTACGCGCCTTCCGTCTTCGTGCGGCGCGCCGGATGACGATGCGCCACGATGCGCAACAGCTTGCGGAACGACGGACACTCGAGATGACTCGGCGCCGGGCAGACGGCCGCGTGCCGCAACGCGTCGCGCACCGCGCCGAGACGGCGGATCGTGCGATCGAGCTCGTCGGCCTTGTCGTCGAGCTTCGCGCGATCGATCGCAGGCCGGCCGTCCGCACCGAACATCGCGAGGATGTCGTCCAGCGAAAAGCCGGCCTCGCGGCCGAGCGCGATCAGCGCAAGACGCTCCAGCACCGACTCGTCGTACTGGCGCCGCAGCCCGTGACGGCCGTTCGGCGCGATCAATCCCTTTTCCTCGTAGTAGCGCAGCGTCGACGCGGGCAATCCCGAGCGGCGCGCGACTTCGGCGATATCCAGACGGCTCATGCTCGATCTCGAGTGAACTTGAAGTTGCAACATGGCCGCTCGACTCGTTCGACACAAGCCTGGACCGCCATGCCCCCGCCGAAACCGACGCGCGTCCCGACGTCCCGACACGCCGCGTCGCCGCGACCGTTCGGGCTGGCGGCGCTGGGTCGTCGAGCACCGCGCACCGCGTTCATTCGCCGCCGCTGTCGATCAGGTTGTGGCGCACGCGCCCGAGCAGGCGCACGAGCGTGTCGCGCTCGTCGCGCGTGAAGCCGCGCAACCCGTCGTCGGTGACAGTGTCGCCCACCTCCAGCATCTGCGGAAAGATGTCACGCGACTTGTCGGTCAGCCGGATCACGAACGCGCGGCGATCGTCGTCGTTCGCGATGCGTTCGATCCACCCGCAGCCTTCCATCCGGTCGAGCAGCCGCGTCAGCGAGATCGGCGTGATCTCGAGCCATTCCGCGAGCCGTGCCTGATTCATCTCGCCCTTCCACGTCAGGTATGCGAGGACGCGGCTTTGCGCGCGCGTCAGTCCGAGGCGCTTCGCGCGTCGGTCGAACAGGCGTCCTTGCAGACGGGCCACATCGGAAATCAGGTAGCCGATCCGGTTCTCGTAAGTCTTGTCCATGCGGCGATTATAGGGGCAGGCCGGAAATCGCCCGCGGCTCGGGTCAAGCGATGAGCACGAATATAATAAGCGTGCTTATAATTCGAGCCATACCGGATCGCCGCCCACGGCGACCGCCCCACGGAGACACCCGCTTGAATCCCGCCGCCGCCGACGCCGCCTCGCCGCCCGCCCTCAACCGGCCGATGCTGACCCTGTCGATCATGCTCGCGACGCTGATCCAGACCCTCGACAGCACGATCGCGAACGTCGCGCTGCCGCATATGCAGGGCACGCTGTCCGCGTCGCAGGACGAAATCACCTGGGTGCTGACCTCCTACATCGTCGCCGCGGCGATCGCGACGCCGCTGACCGGCTGGCTTTCCGATCGCCTCAGCATGAAGCGGCTGCTGACGCTCTCGATCGCGGGCTTCACGATCGCGTCCGCGCTGTGCGGGCTGTCCGAGTCGCTCGTGCAGATCGTCGGCGCGCGGCTGCTGCAGGGCGTGTTCGGCGCCGCGCTGGTGCCGCTGTCGCAGTCGATCCTGCTCGACATCAATCCACGCGAGAAACAGGGCCAGGCGATGGCGATCTGGGGAATGGGCGTGATGGTCGGCCCGATCCTCGGCCCGACGCTCGGCGGCTGGCTCACCGACAGCTACAACTGGCGCTGGGTATTCTTCATCAACGTGCCGATCGGCGCGTTCGCGCTGGCCGGCGTGCTGACCTTCCTGCCGGCGCGCGCGCCGCGTCCGCACGTGAAATTCGATGCGTTCGGCTTCGCGACGCTCGCGCTCGCGATCGGCGCGTTCCAGGCGATGCTCGACCGCGGCGAACAGCTCGACTGGTTCGGCTCGTACGAAATCCGCATCGAGGCGCTCGTCGCCGCCCTCGCCTTCGCATTCTTCCTCGTGCATACGGCCACCGTCGGCAAGGCGTCGTTCTTCAAGTCGGAACTGCTGCGCGACCCGAACTTCGCGACCGGCACGCTGTTCATCTTCGTCGTCGGCGCGGTGCTGTACGCGACGCGCGCACTGTTACCGCCGATGCTGCAGAACCTGATGGGCTATCCGGTCGCGACGACGGGCCTCGTCACCGCGCCGAGCGGCGCCGGCACGATGATCGCGATGCTGTTCGTCGGGCGCTTGTTGAAATACGTGGATGCGCGTGCGCTGCTGTTCGCCGGGCTGGCGATTTCCGCGCTCGCGCTGTGGCAGATGATGCAGTACACGATCGTGCTGTCCGAGGCGGACATCGTGTGGCCCGGAGTGGTCCAGGGCTTCGGGCTGGGGCTCGTGTTCGTGCCGCTGAGCGCGCTGTCGTTCTCGACGCTGCAGCCGGAGCTGCGCGCGGACGGCACGGCCACCTACAGCCTGATGCGCAACATCGGCAGCAGTATCGGCATCTCGATCGTGCAGACGCTGATGACGCGCAACACGCAGGTCGCGCATGCCGACCTCGCGACCCACATCACGCCGTTCGACCCGGCCGTGCAGGCGATGGCCGGCAGCCACGTCGACATCGCGCTGCTCGACCGCACGATCAACCAGCAGGCCGCGATGATCGCCTACCTGAACGACTTCAAGCTGATGTTCGTCGCGACGCTGCTGATGATCCCGCTGTTGCTCCTGATCCGCCCGCCGCAGAAAACGGCGAGCGCCGACATCGCGCACGCGGCGATGGATTGACGATGCGACGGGCGCATGCCCGCCGCGGGCCGCAACGTCAGGCCTTCATCGTCCCGGTGCGCACGTAGCGTTCGTGCCACGACAGCGCCTCGGCGAGCAGGTGCGGCGTGTGCTTGCCGAAGCTCTCGCGCGACGCGCGCTCGAAGTAGTCCTCGAGCATCGGCCGGTAGTCGGGATGCGCGCAGGTCGCGATGATCTTGCGTGCGCGCTGCTTCGGCGACAGGCCGCGCAGATCCGCGAGCCCCTGCTCGGTGACGACCACCGCGACGTCATGCTCGGTATGGTCGACGTGGCTCGCCATCGGCACGATCCGCGAGATCGCGCCGCCCTTCGCGGTGCTGGCCGACATGAAGCACGACAGGTAGCCGTTGCGGGCGAAGTCGCCCGAGCCGCCGATGCCGTTCTGGATCTTCGTGCCCATCACGTGCGTCGAGTTCACGTTGCCGTAGATGTCGGCTTCGATCATCCCGTTCATCGCGATGCAGCCGAGGCGGCGCACGAGTTCCGGATGGTTGCTGATCTCCTGCGGGCGCAGCAGGATCTTTTCGCGGAACGTCGCGATCTCGTCGGCGAATCGCTGCACGGCGGCCGGGCTCAGCGACAGCGCCGTGGCCGACGCGAAGCTCAGCGTGCCGTCGTCGAGCAGGTCGAGCATGCCGTCCTGGATCACTTCGGTGTACGCGGTCAGGTTCGAGAAGCCAGCCGAGCTCAGTTCCGCGAGCACCGCGTTCGTGATGTTGCCGACGCCCGACTGCAGCGGCAGCAGGTTTTCCGGCAGGCGGCCGCGCTTCACTTCGTGGCGCAGGAAGTCGATCAGCTGATGCGCGATCTGTTTCGACGTGGCGTCCGGCGCGGAGAACGCATTGCTGCGGTCCGGCGCGTCGGTCTCGACGATCGCGACGATTTTCTCGGCCGGGCAGCGCAGGTACGGCTCGCCGATCCGGTCGTCGCTTTTCGTCAGCGGAATCGGCTTGCGGTGCGGCGGCAGCGCGGTGCCGTAATAGACGTCGTGCATCCCGTCGAGACCGAGCGGCTGGCGCGAGTTGACTTCGAGGATCACGTGCTTCGCCTGCTCGAGCCACGTCTTGTTGTTGCCGATCGACGCGGACGGAATCAGCAGCCCGTCCTCGCGGATGCCCGCGACTTCGACGATCGCGACGTCGAGGTCGCCGTACAGCCCGAACCATGCGTATTGCGCGACGTGGCTCAGGTGGACGTCCTGGTAGTCGACTTCACCGGCGTTGATCTTGTCGCGCAGCGTCGGGTCGGACTGGTACGGCAGGCGCATCGAGATGCCGTTGGTGCGGGCGAGCGCGCCGTCGAGTTCCGGCGCGGTCGATGCGCCCGTCAGCACGTTGATCCGGAAGTCCTCGCCGCGCGCGTGGGCCGCGTCGATGTGGGCGGCGAGCGCGGCGGGCACGGCCTTCGGATAGCCCGAGCCGGTGAAGCCGCTCATGGCGACGGTCATGCCGGGACGGATCAGCGCGGCGGCTTCGTCGGCGGTGCGGACGAGCGAACGCAGGGCGGGAGCGAGGATGCGTGAAGAAGACATGGCTGTATATCTGACGCTTTTGGTCTGTCGTTGACGTCGCGGGGGGGTGTCTCCTGAGCGACGCGAAGCCCTTGGGGCCGCGAGGGGCGGCCCGGCACCACGGGCACGGTCGGAGTATCGCAGACGTCATCGCCGCGAAATGTCCGCTGGATGCAAAAGATACTTGCTGAATGCACCGGGTATCGAACGACAGTTCTGTGACAGCCGCAAACGCCTGCATCCGAAAGGTGCGCGAAAGCGGACCGCCAGTTTGCCGCGCGAAAATTACGAACGGCTGAACGTCAATCGACCGATACCTTTCCAGATTAGTCACATCAACGCGAAGAATCCGCATGCGACGGCCGGTCGTCGATCGACGCGGCTGATTGTCGCCCGACGCGGCTTTTGCAGGCCTGATGCACATCAACGCTCCGACGCGTGCGAATCGCCGCCAAACCCGCGCGCAAGGCCCGTCCGCCCTTGACAGCCGCGTGATGCGAACCACACTGGATCAGGTGAGGTCCGCCTGTGCGAACGCCGTGTCGCGCATCCGGTTTGCAACCTGCCGATGTCCGGAATGCGCGATAACACTCCCGTATGTCAGGACATTGGTCGAACAAAAAGCAACAAATTACAATTCCGTATATATTTCGCCGATGGACCAAAGAAAAACCTCTACACGTTCCGAACCGCCCCTGCCGCGCACCTGGGATGCACGGCTCGCGCGCGCGCTCGTCCGGCCGCTGATCGACACGCCCGTTACCCCGAATCACCTCACCACCCTTCGTCTGCTGATCGGCCTCGCCGGTGCCTGGTGCCTTGCGCAAGGCGGCTTCGGCTGGAGCAACGCGGGCGCATTCCTGATCGTGCTGTCGAACTTCGTCGACCACACCGACGGCGAACTCGCGCGCATCAGCGGCAAGTCCAGCAAGATCGGTCACTTTTACGACCTCGCGGCCGACGCGCTCGTGACGGTCGCGCTGTTCGTCAGCATGGGCGTCGGCATCGTCGCCCAGGGCGGCCAGATGGCCGCGTCGCCGGTACTGCTCGGCGCGCTGGCCGGCGCAGCCGTCGCGCTGATCTTCTTCCTGCGCATGCGGATCGAATCGATCGCCGGCAAGGCCGGCACCAAGCAGGCGTTCGCCGGCGGCTTCGAGACGGAAGACGTGCTCTACCTGCTGCCGATCGTGACGCTCGTCGACGGCGTCCAGCCGTTCCTGCTCGCGGCATCGATCGGCGCCCCGCTGTTCGCCGCGTGGGTCGTGATCGACTGGTGGCGCATCGTTCGGCGCGGCAACCTTCCGCACGAAAACACCGAGCAGCCCCAGGTTTTCGTGTCCCGCTCGGGGGGCCTGGCGCGCAGCGACAGGTCCGGGGGCGCTCAAAGTTCAACTGAAATCCAGGCTTCCAAATGACTCCTAGCACGCGCGACGACTCCGTGCTGAGCCCGGCACGCCCCGCGCCTGCGCGCGCGGCAGCGGCCGATCCCGATCGCACCGTGGCCGACTGCGTCGGCCGTCTCGACCTCGCGCGCCTGCGCGGCGACTACACGCGCCAGGGGTCGTTCCTGTATCTCGACGCATTCCTCCCGGCCGACGCGCACGCGAAGCTCGCGGCGGCCGCCCGCGCGATGCAGGCGGGCCTGAACCGCAATTACCTGCCCGGCCACAAGCAGGGCGGCAGCGTGAGCCGGCACACGATCGACGAACAGGCGCCGTACATCGCCGAACTGTACCGGTCGAAGGCGCTGATCGGTTTCCTCGAGAAGATCACCGGCGACAAGCTGATGCTGTCGCCGGACGACGATCCGCACGCGTACGCGCTGTACTACTACACGAAGCCGGGCGACCACATCGGCTGGCACTACGACACGTCGTACTACGACGGCCGCCGCTACACGCTGCTGATCGGCGTGATCGACGAGTCGTCGTGCCGGCTCGACTACGAACTGCATACGCGCAATCCGGACGTGCCCGACGAGCCGGGCTCCGTGCAGATCGCCGACGGCGGCATCGTGCTGTTCGACGGCGACAAGCTGCGCCATCGCGTCACGCCGCTCGGCCAGAACGAGACGCGCGTGTCGCTCACCTTCGAATACGTGACCAACCCCGGCATGCGGCCGTGGAAGCGCTTCATCTCGAACATGAAGGACGCGATCGCGTATTTCGGTTTCCGCCAGGTGTTCAAGCAGCTGGCCACGCGACGGTCGACCGGGTCATGACACGCGCCGGCCTGATCCTGCTGTCCATCGGAACGGCACTGTTCGTCGCCCTGCTCGCGTGGCAGGGCGTCGGCGCCGTCGCGTCGACGTTTCTCGCGGCCGGCTGGGGCCTCGTGCTCGTCGCGGCATTCCACGTCGTACCGCTCGTGATCGACGCGCTGGCGATCTCGGTGATGTTCCGCCACGGCCAGCCGGGCGCCGAGCTTGGCAACGCGCTGCGCGCGCGCTGGGTCGGCGAATCGGTGAACAGCCTGCTGCCCGCCGGGCAGATCGGCGGCCCGGTGCTGATGGTGCGCCACCTCGCGCAGCGCGGCACACGGATGGCCGATGCAGCCGCCGCGGTCACCGTCAGCACGACGATGCAGGCGCTCGCGCAGATGGCGTTCGCGCTGATCGGCATCGCCACGTTCAGCCTGTATGCGACGCACGAGTCCGTCGCCCACCTGCGCACGCCGGCGCTGATCGCCACCGGCGTGCTCGGCGCCCTCGCCGTCGCGTTCTACGTGGCGCAGCGGCGCGGGCTGTTCGGCCGCGGGCTGCGTCTCGCGTCGAAGCTGCTCGGCCCGCGCGACTGGTCGTCGCTGGCGACCCGCGCGGACGCGATCGACGACGCCGTCGGCGCGCTGTACCGCGATCGTGCGAAGGTTGCGAAGACCTTCGCACTGAGCCTCGTCGGCTGGATCGTCGGCACGGCGGAAGTGTGGCTCGCGCTGCACTTCCTCGGGCACCCGGTCAGCTGGCTCGACGCGCTGCTGCTCGAAAGCGTAGGCCAGGCGATTCGCGGTGCGGCATTCGCGATCCCGGGCTCGCTCGGCGCACAGGAAGGCGGTTACCTGCTGCTCGCCCCGCTGGTCGGCCTGCCGCCCGACGCGGCGCTCGCGCTGTCGCTCGCGAAGCGCGCGCGCGAACTCGCGCTCGGCCTGCCCGGCCTGCTCTATCTGCATTTCAGTGAAAGAAACTGGCAGCGGCGCCGCGCGCCGCAGCCCATCGCCGACTGATCGTTCAGATCCGTCGGCTTTTTGGTTGGAGAACCCATGCGAGCCATCATTCTTGCGGCAGGCCTAGGCTTGCGCCTGCAACAACCGCCCGAGGCGCAATTCCCGAAGTGCCTGCTGCGCTTCGACGACGTGTCGCTGCTCGAGCGCCATCTGCGCGTGCTCGACGCCGCCGGCGTCGATGAAATCGTGCTCGGGCTCGGCTTCCAGTCCGGGAAGGTCGAACAGGAACTCAAGCGCCTCGGCCGCAGCGCCGAGATCGTGCTGAACGAGCGCTACGACCTCGGCAGCGTGCTGACCGTGCACACCGTCGCCGATGCGATGACGCGCGGCGGCGACGTGCTGCTGATGGATGCCGACGTACTGTACGACGAGAACATCCTCCACGCGCTGGTAGCCGATCCGGACAAGTCGGTGGACCGCCTGCTGATCGATCGCGATTTCGAGGCCGGCGACGAGCCCGTCAAGCTGTGCCTGAAGAACGGCGTGCCGGTCGAGCTGCGCAAGCAGCTCGCGGTCGACCTCGAGTACGACACGATCGGCGAGTCGGTCGGCTTCTTCCGCTTCACCGAAGGCACCGCGCGCCGCCTCGCGACGATCGTCGCGGGCTACGTCGACAGCGGCCGCGCGAACATGCCGCACGAGGAAGCCGTGCGTGACCTGCTGCTCGAAGGCGGTCATTCGTTCGACGTCGCCGACGTCACGGGCTCGCCGTGGATCGAGATCGACTTCCCGAACGACGTCGCACGCGCCACACAAGAAATTCTCCCCCTGATTCAACGCACGACCGCAGGAGCCGCACGATGAACGCACGCGAACCCAACTTCTCCGAATCGCGCAGCGCACGCCTGCGCCGCATGCTCGTCAGCAGCGACCTCGAATTCCTGATGGAAGCGCACAACGGCCTGTCGGCACGGATCGTCCGCGAAGCCGGCTTCAAGGGGATCTGGGCATCGGGCCTCGCGATCTCCGCGCAGTTCGGCGTGCGCGACAACAACGAAGCGAGCTGGACGCAGGTCGTCGACGTGCTCGAGTTCATGGCCGACGCGAGCGACCTGCCGATCCTGCTCGACGGCGACACCGGCTACGGCAACTTCAACAACGTGCGCCGCCTCGTGAAGAAGCTGGAGCAGCGCGGCATCGCCGGGGTGTGCATCGAGGACAAGCAGTTCCCGAAGACGAACAGCTTCATCGACGGCGAGCGCCAGCCGCTCGCGGAGATCGACGAGTTCTGCGGCAAGATCAAGGCCGGCAAGGATTCGCAGAGCGATCCCGACTTCTCGATCGTCGCGCGCGTCGAGGCGCTGATCGCGGGCTGGGGGATGGACGAGGCGCTGCGCCGTGCGAACGCGTATGCGGAAGCCGGTGCCGACGCGATCCTGATCCACAGCAAGCTGTCGCGCCCGGACGAGATCCTGCAGTTCGCGCGCGAATGGAGCGGCAAGGCGCCGCTCGTGATCGTGCCGACCAAGTACTACAGCACGCCGACCGACGTGTTCCGCCAGGCCGGTATCAGCACCGTGATCTGGGCGAACCACCTGATCCGTGCGTCGGCATCGGCGATGCAGTCCGTCGCACGCGAAATCCACGAAAACCAGACGCTGATCAACGTCGAGGACCGCGTCGCGTCGGTCAACGAAATCTTCCGCCTGCAGGACGCCGACGAATACTCGGCAGCCGAGCGCATCTACCTGTCGTCGTCGTCGCGCGCGTCGAACGCGGCGATCGTGCTCGCAGCGAGCCGCGGCAAGGGCCTCGAAGCCGTGACCGAAGACAAGCCCAAGGTCATGCTGCCGGTCGCCGGCAAGCCGCTCTTGCGCTGGCTCGTCGACGGCTTCAAGAAGCACGGCGTGAACGACATCACCGTGGTCGGCGGCTATCGCGCCGACGCGATCGACACGTCGGGCATCAAGCTCGTCGTCAACGAGCGCCATGCGCAGACGGGCGAACTCGCGTCGCTCGCATGCGCGGCCGAACGCCTGACGGGCGACACCGTGATCTCGTACGGCGACCTGCTGTTCCGCAGCTACATCCTGCGCGACCTGGCGGAGAGCGAGGCCGAGTTCAGCGTCGTCGTCGATTCGTCGCTCACGGAGACCAACCAGAGCGTGCGCGACTTCGCGCTCTGCTCGGCGGCAGACGATCGCGGCCTGTTCGGCCAGAAGACGTATCTGCAACGTGTATCGAGCGACGTCGCCGCAGGCACGCCGCACGGCCGCTGGATCGGCCTCTTGAACGTGCGCGGCGCAGGCGTCGATCGCCTGAAGGCGATGCTCGCCACGCTGCAGGCGCGCCCGGATTTCGACACGCTCGACATCCCGTCCCTGCTCAACGAACTGATCGCCGCCGGCGAGAAGATCGAGGTGCAGTACGTGCACGGCCACTGGCGCGGCGTCAACGATCTCGAAGACTTCCGCCGCGCGGGCGACTTCGCGCACGGCCAGACGCCGCTGTCGGAGCCGGGTGCCGGCAACGGGAGCGCGCAATGATCGAAGCGGCCCAGTTCGTCGAGGCCGCGCGCGAACGCGGCTTCGACTGGTACGCGGGCGTGCCCTGCTCGTACCTGACGCCGTTCATCAATTACGTGCTGCAGGACCCGACGCTGAATTACGTGTCGGCCGCGAACGAAGGCGATGCGGTCGCGCTGATCGCGGGCGCGACGCTCGGCGGCAAGCGCGGCATTGCGATGATGCAGAACTCGGGGCTCGGCAACGCGGTGAGCCCGCTGACGTCGCTGACCTGGACGTTCCGCCTGCCGCAACTGCTGATCGTCACGTGGCGCGGCCAGCCGGGCGTGGCCGACGAGCCGCAGCACGCGCTGATGGGGCCGATCACGCCGGCGATGCTCGACACGATGGAGATCCCGTGGGAGACGTTCCCGACCGACCCCGAACAGGTCGGCCCGGCACTCGACCGCGCGATCGCGCACATGGACGCAACGGGCCGCCCGTACGCGCTCGTGATGCAGAAAGGCAGCGTCGCGCCGTATGAGCTGAAGGCGAACCCGGCCGCGCAGCCGCGTGCGCATGTCGCCGCGCAATCGTCGTCGCGCGCCGAAGCGCCCGCCGCGTGGCCGACCCGTCACGACGCGCTGCAGCGCGTGATCGCGCACACGCCGGTCGATTCGACCGTCGTGCTCGCATCGACCGGCTTCTGCGGCCGCGAACTCTACGCGATCGACGATCGCCCGAACCAGTTGTACATGGTCGGCTCGATGGGTTGCGTGACGCCGCTCGCGCTCGGCCTCGCGCTCGCGCGCCCCGACCTGCGTGTCGTTGCGGTCGACGGCGACGGCGCCGCGCTGATGCGCATGGGCGTGTTCGCGACGCTCGGCACCTACGGTCCGTCCAACCTCACGCACGTGCTGCTCGACAACGGCGCGCACGAATCGACCGGCGGCCAGGCAACCGTGTCGCGGCATGTGTCGTTCGCGGGCGTCGCGGCCGCGTGTGGCTACGCGTCGGCCGTCGAAGGCGATACGCTCGACGTTCTCGATGCGACGCTCGCGACGCAAGCCGACGGCGTGCAGTTCGTGCGCGTGGCGATCCGCACGGGCGTGCCCGACGGCCTGCCCCGCCCGACCGTCACGCCGGTCGAGGTCAAGACCCGTCTGATGCGGCACATCGGCGCAGCGCAGACCGAAGCCCACGTTGAAGGAGCCCATTGATGCTGCTGCTGAACCCTGGCCCCGTCACGCTCACCGAACGCGTGCGCCGCAGCCTGCTGCAACCCGACCTGTGCCATCGCGAAAGCGAATTCTTCGATCTGCAGGATGAAGCGCGTGCGCGCCTCGTCGCCGCCTACGCGCTCGATCCGGCCGAATGGGCGGCCGTGCTGATGACGGGCTCGGGCACCGCCGCCGTCGAGAGCATGATCGCCGCGCTCGTGCCGCAGGACGGCAAGCTTCTCGTGATCGAGAACGGCGTGTACGGCGAGCGCATCACGCAGATCGCGACGCAGTACGGAATCGCGCACGACGTGCTGAAGCACGAATGGATGCAGGCACCCGATCTCGCGCAGATCGCCGCGCGCCTCGACGCGGGCGGTTATTCGCACGTCGCGGTGATTCATCACGAAACGACGACCGGCCGGCTGAACGACCTCGGCGCGATCGCCGACGTGTGCCGCGCGCGCGGCGTGAAAATGCTCGTCGACGGCGTCAGCAGCTTCGGCGCCGAAGCGATCGATTTTGCCGGCGGCGTGATCGACGCGGTCGCCGCGACCGCGAACAAGTGCCTGCACGGCGTGCCGGGTGCCGCGTTCGTGATCGTGCGCCGCAGCGCGCTCGCGAAGGCCGCGAGCCGGACCTACTACCTCGACCTCGGCCGTCTGGCGAAGCTGCAGGATCAGCGCAACACGCCGTTCACGCCGTCCGTGCACGCGTATTACGCGCTCGTCGAGGCGCTGCGCGAATTCGACGAAGCCGGCGGCTGGCGTGCGCGCCATGCGCACTACAAGGCGCTCGCCGACCAGGCGCAGGCCGGGCTCGCGGCGCGCGGAATGCCGCTCGTGCTGCCCGAAGGCGCATCGTCGGTCGTGCTGCGCGCATATCGGCTGCCGCAGGGCGTCACGTACGAGACGCTGCACGACGGCCTGAAGGCGCGCGGCTTCGTCATTTATGCGGGGCAAGGCGGGCTGTCGAAAGAACTGTTCCGGATTTCGACGATGGGCGCGATTGGCGCGGCCGATGTCGAGCGGTTGCTGGAAGGGTTTACAGCGTTGACGCAATAAGCGTTGCTCCTTCGTCCATCAGAGGCCCGCAAGGGCCTTTTTTGTTGTTCGAGAAGTAGCGGGAGTATCGACCGGCCCCCCCTGCCCGCAGCCGTTCGACTTGCCGCCACGCCGCACGGATGTCGTCACAGCACTCAACTCTTGTCCGAACCTGTCGTTAACGCAGGGTGGCTGCCCTTGGGAGGGCGATGCTTCCGCGTCTGGATGCACTGGGCGTGCGATCGCCGAATGTGGTGCCGACGGTCTCGGCACCGCGCTCGCCGCCTCGAACGACGGGGCAATACCCCGCTTGCGAGTTCGATGAGTACGCAACCATTCGAGCGAGCGATATCGGATCTTGCCTGCCGCCGCAGACGAGCCCGCAGGTTGCCGGATCGCAATGCGCAGGCAAGGTTTTTCGTGTTGGTTAGAGAATGTATCCGAACAGTTACGATGTCCCGATTGCGCGCCTGGTCGCGCGTCAGATTCTGTCTTGCACACCTGCCACGCCGGTGCGAGAGGTCGCACGACGCATGTTCGCCGAGCACTGCAGCTCGATCGTCGTGATGCAGGACGACCAGGTCGTCGGGATCTGGACCGAGCACGATGCACTGTCGGCCGGCGACGATCCGCGCGGGCTCGATCGGCCGGTCGGCGAGGTGATGAGCCATCCGGTGCTGACGCTCGAGGCCAGTACGCCGCTGGGTGAAGCTGCGATGAAGTTCACGCAGTCGGGCGTGCGGCACTTCGTGGTGGTCCGGGATGGCGCCGCGATCGGTGTGCTGACGCAGACCGACGTCGTCGTGAACCAGGGGCCGGAATTCTTCCTCCACCTGAAGCCGATCGAATCGATCTCCGTCCATCCGCCCGTCGTCGTGCCCGAGCATGCCGCGCTGCATGCAGTCATCGCGCAGATGCGCACGCAACAGCTCGATGCGATCCTCGTCGGCTACGACGACGGCGAGCGCGGCATCCTGACCGAACGGGACGTCGTCCGGCTCCTGGCGGACGGCGGGGCCCAAGGCGCGGTCGGGGCCTTCGCCAGCAGGCCGCTGCAGATGCTGTCCGCCCGGCAGAGTCTGTATGCCGCGCAGCGCTTCATGACCGAGCACAATATGCGGCACGTCGGCATCCAGGACGAGGATGGCAAGCTCACCGGGCTGCTCTGTTTCGCGGACGTGCTGAAGAGCATCGAGCACGAATACGCGAACGAGCTGCGCAGCGCCTTGCGCGAGCGCGACGAAGCGCTGGGTCTCGCCCGCTTCAACCTGCGCATGGCGGATCGGGTGTTCGAATCGGCGCTCGAAGGCATCATGGTGACCGACCGGCATGCGAAGATCGAGCGCGTCAACCGGGCGTTCACGCGCCTGACCGGGTACACCGAGGACGAAGTGATCGGGCGCAACCCGGGCCTGCTGAGTTCAGGGCGCCAGACGCCCGAATTCTACAAGCAGCTGTGGCATTCGCTGACCACCGACGGCCACTGGCAAGGCGAAATCTGGAATCGCCGCAAGACCGGCGAGCTGTTTCTCGAATACCTGACGATCACCAGCATTCGCGACAACGCAGGCGAGATATCCCACTACGCGGCGATCTTTTCCGACATCACGCAGCGGCGCCAGGCGGAGGAACGGCTGGGCTATCTCGCCACGCACGACGTGCTCACCAATCTCGCGAACCGGGCGCTGTTCGAGGAGCGGCTCGCGCACGCGATCGTCCAGGCGAAGCGCCTCGGTCGCAAGGTCGCGGTGATGTACCTCGATCTCGACCGCTTCAAGCTGGTCAACGATACGCTCGGCCACAACGCCGGCGATGAGGTGTTGAAGATCGTTGCGGGACGCATCGTCGCGGAAGTGCTCGCGAACGACACTGTGGCACGCATGGGCGGCGACGAATTCGCGCTCGTGCTCGAGGAGTTCGACGACGTCCGCGACGTCGGGCGCATTGCGCGCAGGCTGCTGGACGAAGTGGCGCGGCCCATCGATATCGGCGGTCGCGAGGTCTTCGTCACACCGAGCATCGGCATCAGCATCTATCCGGACGACGGGATCGAGGCGGAGCACTTGATCCTGCTCGCGGACCAGGCGATGTACGGCGCGAAGAGTCGCGGCAGGAACGTGTTCCAGTTCTTCGAGAGCAAGATGACGTCGTCGGCGATCGAGCAGCTGGATATGCTCGGCGAGTTGCACCGCGCGCTCGAGCAGAATGAATTCCGCCTGTTCTACCAGCCGCAATTCGATCTGGCCAGCGGCCGGATCGTCGGCGTGGAGGCGTTGCTGCGCTGGTTGCATCCACGCAGGGGGCTGGTACCGCCGGGTGACTTCATCGGGCTCGCGGAGCGGTCCGCGCTGATCGTCCCGATCGGCCGGTGGGTGCTCCACGAAGCCTGCCGCCAGGCGTGCCGCTGGCTCGACGAGGGCTTCGAGTTCGGACGTGTGGCGGTGAACGTGTCGGCACGGCAATGCCTTACCGACCATTTTCTCAGCGACCTGACGACCATCCTCAGCGAAACCACGTTGCCGACCGAGTGCCTACAGCTCGAGCTGCTCGAAAGCATGGCGATGAACACCCGCGAGGAAATCGGCATCCTGCTGCGCGAACTGGCGATCCGGGGGATCAGCCTGGCGATCGACGATTTCGGGACGGGATATTCGTCGCTGGTGTACCTGAAGGATCTGCCCGTCGATACGCTGAAGATCGATCAGTCGTTCCTCAGGGACTGCGGTTCGGGCAGCACGGACGACGCGATCGTGCGCGCGATCGTTGCGATGGGCCGCGCGCTGGGGCTCGACGTCGTGATGGAAGGCGTAGAGACGGAAAAACAACTGGCCTTCCTGAAGGAGATCGGTTGCCATCAGGGGCAGGGTTTCCTGTTCGCGCGGCCACAGCCCGCCGACCAGTTCGTCGGGATCTTGTCGCACCACAGCGCGAAATTGCTGGTGGAGTGAGCCTTCCTGGCAGCGGGCACATGCGACTGCAAGCAGCGCTCAGAGATCTCCACGCACTTCACCGGTTCCGAGCGCGCTCCGCTGCCGGTTGACTTCCGCCCAAAGCTCATCGCTGTCGTCATCGCGCAGCAGGACCATGTTGTCCAGCTGATCGTCGGTCACGCCGAAGTATTCCAGGATTTCCCGGCGAACCGCGTCGATGAACTGCGCGTATTCCGGGGTTGCCTGGGCCTGCGCGTGCAGGGCGTCGTATTCTGCATCGTCCGCGCCGCCGCCGTGTTCGTCGATATAGCGCGAGATCCACTGGTCTCGTTCGCGGTCGTAATCGGCTTCGGCGCGCATCGCTTGCACAGCCGTGTAGAAATCCAATTGGGCAAACGCGGCGATCGCCGCAGTTGTCGCCTCGTCGAATGTAGTCGTCATTCCATCTCTCGTGTCAGTCATGGCAAATCATCGCACGGGCCGCATCCAGGCAGGTGCCTCGAATCCGGACCGCGCAAGACGCCGCGGTCGGGAGGCACGCGTTCCAGTGCGCCACTCATCGTGGCCGCCCGAGAGACAGGACACGCATTTTGCTGCACCGGAGGTACGGTGGGGAAAACAACTGGGTGCGGCAAATCGCAGAACGAGTTTCGAGCGTATCGCCGCAAGCGGCACTCCAGCGTTTAGGCACCAATGCGGGCGCCGGTCGTGCATGGGTCGTAGTGGCCGAAACGGGCGCTGTCGGATACCTCCCCGATGGTCTGTTACCGGCTCAGAACGACCCGGAGCGGCCGCTCGACGCGTCGCACCGGCAGTGGCTGCTCTGAAGGCCATGCGGCCATTCGCTCATGGAGATTTGGCGGCACGTCATTCAGCAACGCCGCCATCTCGCCTCCCTGATAACCATGTTTTGGGATGCTCCCCCGCCGAACTCTGCGCAATCGACGAATTGCGGTCAAATCGCGGTTGGATTGGCTTCGCGCTTCTCTACTACTAAATTGGCAAGGTCCTCCAGTCCAGCAAGCAGTTCCTCGTGGCCATCGCCTCCATACTCGACAAACCTCAGATTGTACGATTTTGTCGCAGCCGACTTCAGCGCTTCGTGCATTGAACCTTGGCGAACCACTGCATAATGCTGATGCGCGCTCGGAGCAGTGATATTGGTGTTTTCCAGTAATAGCTGAATGTCTGGATCACTAAGGCTGTACCCAATGAAAAGCAACGTGTGGGTAATGAACAGCGCATCTAGTATTTTAAAAAAATTAGGCGATTGCTGTCGCGCCTTAAAGTACTGATGCTTCGTCAGCACGCCCTTAGATGGGTCGGTGACACAGCCGTGTGCTTTGATAATAGACCGAACTGGCGAGCGAAGGTCGTTAATTAGATGAGTCTCATAATATCGGCAAACGTTATATCCAGCCGCAGCATCACCTGTTGCGCAATACCTTTCATAAATATCATCATAGTTTGTAGTAACTACAATCTTTGGATCCATCTTCAGGATCGACCGATGCGCACCAGAAGCTTGATATCTAGGCGCGACAAACTCTGCCCGCATTATTGCCGCAAAATCCGCCGCACTGACTCGCGAGCAGATAACTTCGGCAGCGTCGAGATATTCTTTGGCCTCAATCTTTGCAAGAGCAAAATCCTTGTCGCTTCCCAAAGGCATGGCCCCATGCAGAAGCCGCAGCAGAGCAGCCCAGTCGGGCGGCGACTTAGTCCCATCGGCGCTTCGACAACCGGCAGACACTCCCGACCCCATAAATACGATACAGCGTCGGGCGGCCAGTTCATCCACAAATGATTTATCCCATTCCATAGGTTACGCGGCCAGTGGATTGTTGATGTTCGACATAAGATTGTCGGCAAGACGACTCAATATTGACACGTATTCGTCTCGCTGCTGAAACTGAGAGCCAACCAGTCCATCCTGAGACTTCAGAGACATAATCGGCGCAGATACCGTTTGCGCCAATGGAATCAAGCTGTAGAGGTGCGGGATGTCACCGAGTTTTGCGTTCAAAAATTCATTTTTTGAACCCCAAAAATTCCCCAGAGATTTTTCAACCTCAGCAGGAACGTTATTAATAATCTCTTCATATGCTTTGGTCGGGCGACGAATTCCCTGCTTCGATTTCGTAATATATTGCTGAAGTGTATACCCGGAAAAACCGTGTTGTATCGACAGTGAAGTGGAAATCGGATAATTTTGAAGTCGATTCGGCGTTGCCTTTTCACAAAGTTTCAAGGCGTTTTCATAGAGACCCGCCCACGATTTGAGCCACTCGCCGATATTGCGAACACCGAGAATACTAAATATGTCCGTTCCCATAGGTGTCACAAAACGGTCGCAGCCGATGAGAATGCTGCGGTTTAGTGCGCCGAGACTTGGCCCAAGGTCGAAGAAGACAATGTCATATCGGTGTTGAATTACTCTGCACAGTGCGGTGCTCCAATTGGTTTGCCTGATGCCACCGAGATCTCCGCCTTTCAACGAATGCCAAGCTGCACCCAAACGATCTTCGACAATTGACAGCGCAGGATGACCAGGAATTAAATCCACTTGGAATCTGTTTTCACTTGATTTCACGGGGACAACATTCTCATTTATGTCGGAATCACCGTCCTCAATTTTTTGCAAAATCTCTTTGACCGTGGTTACTCCGTTGGTATCGGCATGATCCCAATAGAGTGAGGTCGCATAGGTCTCGCCCATAATTAGCTGCGTCGAATTGCACTGAGGGTCACAGTCGACGACTAACACGCGTTTGTGATACTTTGTCGACAAGAGAGAAGCGAGGTTACAGGTCAACGTTGTTTTGCCCACACCTCCCTTGTTATTAAACATGGATAGGGAGACCATTCCAGCTTGGGACTGCGGTTTTTTTGCCGCCATAGATACCTCTTGCTAGTTGTATGCGCATATTCTACTTTCGTCCGCGCCCGCCGGGGCCAGTTCGAGGACGGAACCCTGAGTTACGTGATTGCACTTCCGCTCAGAAGCTTTGGACTGGAACTAGGTACCGTGACTCAGTGCATTCGTCCACGATGCATTGCGAAAAAATAGCGCGCAGACGTCCAACACTTGGAGCAAAGCCGACATTCGAGTGTCAGATTGGGCGCTATGGCCAGCGTCTGTAGATGGCCGTTCAACGACATCCACCGCCCAAAAGACCATCCCCCACATGCCCCCGAGAATCCTCCATTTCGCCCCGCTTCTGGCGCTCGCCGCCTCCCCCCTGGTTCAGGCTGCCGGCGGTCAGCCGTGCGACGCCGCCGCCGTCACGGCCGTCGCCCGCTGGGCCGGAATCGCGGGCGCCACGCGTGGCGCGGACCAGCTCGTTATCGCATCGGCATGCAAGGTCATGCCGAACGCGCCGCAGACGACGATCGCGGCCATCGCGTTCGATTCGCTGCCGAAGAGCAAGAACCCAGACGACAGCAGCAAGCTGCAGGTCGTCGCGCTCGTCGAGGGCGGCAAGGTCGTCGCGGCCGAGCAGTCGATCGTCGAGGAAGATGCCGCCACCGAAGTCGGCCCGAACAGCTATCGCATCGATACCGCGCCGTACCGCCTGTCGCGCGACGTGCGTGCATTCGGCATCGTCTTCACGAGCAGCGCACGCGGGCCGAGCTGCCCCGATGCGAACGCAAGCGAAGAGCTGACGCTGTGGGTTCGCGAAGGAAATCGCATCCGCCCGGTATTCGGCACCAACCTGTACGGCTGGGTCAGCGTCGAGGGCGACGCGTGCGGCGCCGGCGCGGGCGACGCTCGCAGCGAAGACGCGAAGATGACGATCGCCGTCGAGCAAGCGTCGAGCCACGGCTTCGCCGACCTGTCGATCACCGCACACGTCACAGAGACGAAGCGCGCAGATGGCAACTACTCGGATACGGGCAAGCGAACCGCACGCACGATCGTCAGATACGACGGCAAGTCGTACGGGATCGACATGTTCCGGACCTTCTGGTATTCACCCGAGGCGCTGAAGCGTTTCAAGTGAAGCCGCAGGCAGCGCACGCCACGCCCGCCTACTCCGCCACCTTCGGCCCGATCGCATCGGTCTGCACCGGCATCCGCAGTGCATCGTCGCGCATGCGTCGCGTCTCGCGCGCGGTGTAGCGATCCTTCAGCCGAAGGAACGGTTTCTCGACGAGGAAATAGCTCGCCGTCGCGGCCAGCAGCGCCCACACGATCCCGAGCGGGAAGGCGTGCGGAACGGCCAGATCCGGATTCGCGAACGGCTGCTGCCACAGATACAGGCTGAACGAGATCGTGCCGACGAACACGACCGGCGCGGCGCGCAGCCACCGCGCGCACCAGAACTCGCTGCGGAAATTCAGCACGACGATCACGATCGCGATCAGCGCGGCCTCGAGCGTCACGCCGTAGGTCGCATTCCAGAAGCCACCGAGCCGATGCTCGGCAACGGGCATGCCGAACAGCACGATGAAGACGAGCGCCGTCACGATGCGCGTCTCGCCGCGCCACGAGCGGATCCATGCTTCGATCCGTTCACGGTTGAGCGCCGCGTAGCAGCCGATCAGAATCGGATCGACGCCCGTATGCAGCATCATTCCGAGCTGGCCGCGCAGCGCCGGCGCGACGAAATACGTGAGCGCGCGCACCAGCGGCACGGCCAGGATCAGCGCGGCCAGCCAGCGGGTGCCGCGACGGCGGGTGCCGTACACGAACAGCAGCGGCCAGAACCAGTAGAACTGCTCCTCGAGCGCGAGCGACCAGAAATGGCCGAGATACCACGCGCCGGCCGGATGCAGCGCGTTGTCGCCGGTCAGCCCGAACCACGCCGAGTAGTTCCACAGATGCAGCGCCGCATACAGCCACTGATGGCGATCGACGTCGAGCCAGCCGGCGATGGCGAGCACGCCGACGGTCGCGAGATACACGTAGCAGGCCGGCCAGATCCGCAACGCGCGGCGCACGTAGAACGACGTCAGCGCGATCCCGCCGGTGCGCGCGAATTCCGCGCGCAGCACGTTGGTGATCAGGAAGCCGCTGAGGACGAAGAAGATCAGCACGCCGAGCCGGCCGTCGGCGATCAGCCGCAGCGGCGCGAACCAGCCCGTATAGCCGCCCGGCAGCACGTGCTCCGCATGGCCGACGACGACCATCGTGACCGCGACGGCGCGCAACCCGGTCAGCTGCTTGACGCGATGGTTCATCGGCTCGTTTCCCGTTGGCACGGTGGAGGAACGGTATGAAGGCCGGCGCCCGCGACCGGCTCGCCGATATGTCGCCGGGATTTTGTCTGAAAAATATCGGAACGAAATTGCTTCAAAAAATTTCGGTGCGCCTGTCGGCCGAAATACCGCGCCGCACGCCCGGTGCCGGCCGGCGCACGGCGGCCGGAATGAATGGGCATAATGACAAGCCTTGTCCGGCGGCGGCCGGTCCGATGCAGACACAACGAATCTTGCGGCGCCGCAATATCCGCGATACCGGCGCTGCGGGATTCCGATCGCACACCGGCCCGTGCCTCGTCCGCCCTCCTGCCGACCCTCACCCGGAGCCTGCCTGTGTACCCACCGATCGAACCCTACGCCCACGGCCACCTCGATACCGGCGACGGCCACCGCATCTACTGGGAGCGCTGCGGCAACCCGTCCGGCAAGCCGGCGGTGTTCCTGCATGGCGGCCCGGGCGCCGGCTGCAGCCCCGACCATCGCCGCCTGTTCGATCCCGAGCGCTACGACATCCTGCTGTTCGACCAGCGCGGCTGCGGGCGTTCGACGCCGCATGCCAGCCTCGACAACAACACGACGTGGCATCTGGTGGCCGACATCGAGCGCCTGCGCGAGATGGTGGGCGCGGAACAATGGCTCGTGTTCGGCGGCTCGTGGGGCAGCGCGCTCGCCCTCGCCTATGCGGAAACACACCCGCAGCGCGTGAGCGCGCTCGTCGTGCGCGGCATCTTCACGATGCGCCGCGCGGAGTTGCTGTGGTACTACCAGGAAGGTGCGTCGTGGCTGTTCCCGGATCTGTGGGAGGAATTCCTCGCGCCGATTCCGGAAGCCGAGCGCGGCGACCTGATGGCCGCGTACCATCGCCGGCTGACGGGCGACGACGAAGCGGCGAAGCTCGAAGCCGCGCGCGCATGGAGCATCTGGGAAGGCCGTACGATCACGCTGCTGCCCGATCCGGCGCTGGCCGCGCACTTCGCGGACGGCCACTACGCGCTCGCGTTCGCGCGAATCGAAAACCACTACTTCGTGAACCGCGGTTTCGTCGAAGAAGGCCAGCTGCTGCGCGACGCGCATCGCCTCGCCGGCATTCCGGGCGTGATCGTGCAAGGCCGCTACGACATCGCGACGCCCGCACGCACCGCGTGGGACCTCGCGAAGGCATGGCCCGACGCGACGTTCGAGATCGTGCCGGACGCCGGGCATGCGTATAACGAACCGGGCATCCTGAAGGCACTGCTCGCCGCGACGGACCGGTTCGCTGCGTAAGCCGCCACGCCCAAGCGGCGCGTTGCAGCCGGCAACACCGGCCTGCACGCGCCGCCCGCTCAAAGCGCGGCTTCGACGATCGTCCGGCCGCTGATCGCGCGCTCGACGAGCTGTTCGTCGCCAACCTTGCGGATCGCATCGTCGAGCAATCCTTCCGGCTGCTCGGTCGCCACCTTCAGCAGACCCGACAGGCCGCGTGCGTCGAGCACCACGAGCGTCTCCATCGAATCCGCGCGGCTCACGAGCACGCGACGGAATGCGGGGCCCGCGCCGAAGCTCGCGCAGAGCGCGATCGTCTCGTTGCCGAGCGTGTAGTCGAAGTTCTTGATCATGTCTGCCGCCGTTGCAAGGGAATGGCCACGCGCGACGGCGCGGCGCCGTGACGTCGACGCACCCGTGCGTGCCGCCGGCGCCGGACCAGGATCCGGTCCGTTCGCCGGCATCCCCATGCTAGGCGGGCAGAATTAACGAAGACTTAAATGCTTGAAAGGCCGGCGAGCGCGGCGCCGGCCCGATCATGCCGCGTGGCTTACGGCGTATCGAGCGGCTCGACCGTCACGCCGACCTTCAGCTCCTGATCCGCGCCGCCGCCGCGGATCACGCCGCGCAGCGGCGTCACGTCCGCGTAGTCGCGGCCGATCGACAGCATCACGTAGTCGTCGCCCGGTGCACGGTCGTTGGTCGGATCGAGCTGCAGCCAGCCGTTGTCCTCGGGCCACGCCGGGTCGTACACCTCGACCCATGCATGCGACGCGTCCGCGCCGATCAATCGCGGCTGCCCGGGCGGCGGCTGCGTCAGCAGATAACCGCTCACGTAACGCGCGGCCAGCCCGAGCGAGCGCAGCGCGCCGATCATCACGTGCGCGAAATCCTGGCAGACGCCCTTGCGCAACCGCAGCGCATCGAGTGCCGACGTCGTGATGTCGGTGCTGTTCGGCGTGTACGCAAAATCAGCGTGCACGCGCCGCATCAGGTCCCATGCGGCCTGCACCAGTGGCCGCTGCGGCGTGAAGCTCGCGGCCGCATAAGCGGCGAGTTCGGGATCGCACGCGACGTGCGGCGAAGCAAACACGAATTCACTCGCTGCGTCGTAAGGCTGCCCCGCGCGGAACCGCAAGCGGTCGCGCACGGCTTCCCATGCAGTCGTGTGTTTTCCGTCGGGATGCGCGATCGCGGGCGGCGGCGCGCCGCGCGCACCGAGCGACCACACGGGCGGCGTCACGCACACCGTACTGCGGCTGCGCACGAGCAGCGCGTCGTGCGGCTGGTTCAGCGCGAACGATGCGCGCGCGTTGCCGAATGCGTCGATTTCCGTGCAGATCGATTCCGGCGCGGGCTCGATGTCGAGCGCGAACGACAGCACCTGCTGGCGCCGCGTCGCGAGCGGTTGCAGACGCGCCTGGTGCTGGGCGGATTCGACGCGTGCGGCGTAGCGGTATTCGGTGTCGTGCGTGACGCGCAGTACGCGGCCGGGCGCCCCAGCGGCCGGCGCGGCCGATGCCGGTGCCGCGGCCTGTCGTCCGTTGCCGGAACCGGCCGGCACCTTCGCCGCGTGTTTCGTCGTCACCATAGCGTCCGGCCCGCCTCGCGCACGTGGCTGAAATAGCGCTCGCCGATCCGGTTCGACAGTTCCCACACGGCCTTCACGGTCGCGTCGAGCGCATCGAGCAGCTTGCCGTGCCGGCCGTCGTCGCCGGTTTCGCACAGCTCGTGCAGCGACCACGCGGGCACGTCCGGAATCGTCTCGGCCAGTTCGGACAGCGCATAGCCCTCGCTGCGCTCGACCTTCGTCAGCCGGCCGCACAGCGCCTGCACGACCCAGCCGAGCGAGCGCGGGTTGTCGGTGTCGAGCACCACGAGCGACAGCAGCGGCGCGACGTCGAAACCGCGCTGGAAACGCGAGCGGAACGTGATCGTGCTGTCGAACAGCTCCAGCACGAGTTCGAAGCCGTCCTGCCGGTGCACCGCGCCTTCGTCGAACGCGAACTTCAGCACGCTGCACAGGAAGTCCAGCCGGTCGATCTGCCGGCCGATCGACAGCAGCCGCCAACCGTCGTCGCGCGTCATGTTGTCGGTCTGCGCGCCGGTGATCGCGCCGAGCAGCAGCCCCAGCCGCTCGAGCAGCTGCAGCGCCTCGTTGCCGATCTGCTCCTCCGCTTCCGGATGATCGGCGCTGTCGGCGAACAGTTGCGTCGCGTCGTCGATCAGCCGCCACTGATCGCTCGACAGCCGCTCGCGGATCGCGGCGGCGGCCGCGCGCATCCCGAACAGGCACGACGCGATGCCCGAGGTACGGTCCGCGCCGCGCGTCAGCGACGTCGCGAGCGCGTGCTGGAACGCGCGCGGCGCATCGACGGCGTTCGGCGCGTCGGGCGCGATCAGCCCCGTGTCGCGGCACAGCCTGTCGATCAACTCCAGATGCGCGGGACTGTCGACGTCGTCCTCGCCGCGCAGCCGCTCAAGCGCGGCGCGTGCAAGACGCATCAGGTTGGTCGCGCGCTCGGTGTAGCGGCCGAGCCAGAACAGGTTCTCGGCCGCGCGGCTCGCGATCGCGCGCGGGCGCTCGACCAGATCGTCGGGGCCGAGACGGGTCTGCAGCAGCGTCGTCGAATCGACGATGCCTTCGGTCATCACCCACGTATCGACGGTGCTGCCGCCGCGCGGCATCGGCGCGTTGAACAGCGTATCGCGCGTGCCGACCCGCGACAGCCCGCCCGGCAGCAGCCGCCAGCGTTGCGCGCCATCGGCGAGCGCGAAGACGCGCAGCAGCAGCGGCTTCGGCACGATGCGCGCGCCGCCGGCCCCGTCGGGCGCGTCGTGTCCCGGCCAGGTCGGCGCCTGCGACAGCGGCAGGTCGGCCTGCACCGTGTAATGCTCGGGCCGGGCCATGATTCGCGCACGCCATTCGGCCAGCTGCGCCGGCGTGAGCCGCGCGCCGATCACCGGGTCGAACGCGCCGCCGGCCTGCACGTCGGGCGGATACGACGGCTTCACGATGCTGCGCGCGAGCTGCGGCAGCGCGTCGTCGCAGGCTGCCGCCTCGCCGCACCACCAAGAATGCACGGCGGGCAGCGTCAGCGTTTCTCCGAGCAGCCCTTCCGCGAGGCGCGGCATGAAACCGAGCACGCCCGGCGATTCGAGGAAGCCCGAGCCCGGCGCATTCGCGAGCAGCACGTTGCCCGCGCGCACGGCCTGCAGCAGCCCCGGCACGCCGAGCAGCGAATCGGGTCGCAGTTCGAGCGGATCGAGCCATGCATCGTCGACGCGCCGCAGGATTCCGTGCACGGGTTCGAGCCCGCGCAGCGTCTTCAGGAAGACACGGTTGTCGCGCGCGGTCAGGTCGCCGCCCTCGACGAGCGTGAGGCCGAGGTAGCGCGCGAGATACGCATGCTCGAAGTAGGTCGCGCTGCGCGGCCCCGGCGTCAGCAGCACGATCCGCGAATTCTTCGCGGCCGGGCTGAGCGACTGCATGCTCTGCAGCAGCGCACGGTAGGCGGACGCAAGCCGCTGCACGCGCAGCCCGCGAAACCCGCGCGGAAAGAGCCGCGACACGATCAGCCGGTTTTCGAGCAGGTAGCCGAGCCCGGCCGCGCCCTGCGTGTGCTGCGCGACGATCCGCCACTGCCCGTCCGGGCCGCGCGCGAGATCGAACGCGACGACATGCAGCCACGTATCGCCCGGCACGCGTGCGCCGCGCATCGCGCGCAGGTAGCCGGGATGGCCCGTGACGAGCGCGGGCGGCAACAGCCCGCGCTGCAGGATCGTCTGCGGCCCATACAGATCGGCCAGCGTCGCGTTGAGCAGCCGTACGCGCTGCAACACGCCACGCTCGATCGCGACCCAGTCTTCGGGCGTGACGATCAGCGGCAGCAGGTCGAGCGACCACGGGCCGGCCGCGCCGTCGCCGGCGCGCTGCTCGTGCAACTGGTAGAACAGGCCGTTCTCGCGCATGCGCCGGTGCAGCGCGTCGGCGCGGCGGTCGAGGTCGGCCACGCCGTCGCTGCCGATCGACGTGAAGAAGCTGCGCCATGCAGGCGCGAGCAGCGGCGCGGTGAGGCCGGCGGCGCTGCCGCGCAGTTCGTCGTAGCGGCCGGCCGCGGCCGGCGCCGCGAGCGCGGCGGCCAGTTCCGCGGCATCCGGCTGCGCGCCGGTATCGAAGAGCGTGGGCATCGCGTCGGCGTCGGCGAGATCGTCGGGGTGAATGGGCGGCACGGTCGATATCGTTCCGTCGTCAGGGGGCGGACGCGCCCGCGCGCCGCCGCACCGGCGGCCGGGCGCGGCGGACGGCCGCGTTCAGCCCGCATCCTAGCACTCCGGCCGGCGCGCCGGGAGGTCGCGAACCGCGCATCGTCGTCCGTCCTTTCATCCGACGATCAGGGCCGTCGCAGGTCGAGCGTGAACGGGAATTCGCGGCTCGGCGCGGCGGCCGCCACGTCCATCCGCCCCGGCGTGTGCCCCATCGCGACGAAGCGCGCGAGCCGGCGGCTCTCGGCCTCGTACGCGTTGACCGGGAACGTCGCGTAGTTGCGCCCGCCCGGATGCGCGACGTGATACCGGCAGCCGCCGAGCGAGCGTTGCAGCCACGTATCGACGATGTCGAACGTGAGCGGCGCATGCACGCCGACGGTCGGGTGCAGCGCCGACGGCGGCGCCCATGCCTTGTAGCGCACGCCCGCGACATATTCGCCGACGGTGCCGGTCGGCTGCAGCGGCAGCGCGCGGCCGTTGACGGTCACCACGTGGCGGTTGTCGTTCAGCCCGGTCACGCGCACTTCGAGCCGTTCGACCGACGAATCGACGTAGCGCACCGTGCCGCCGGGCGCGCCCTCCTCGCCCATCACGTGCCACGGTTCCAGTGCGCCGCGCAGCGACAGTTGCATCCCGTTCACCGCGATCTGCCCGAACAGCGGGAAACGGAATTCGAAGTGCGGCGCGAACCAGGCCGGGTCGAACGCGAAACCGGCGTCGCGCAGCTCGGCCAGCACGTCGTCGAAATCCATCTTCAGGAACGCGGGCAGCATGAAGCGATCGTGCAGCGCGGTGCCCCAGCGCGTGAGCGGCGTCGTGTACGGCGCGGCCCAGAAGCGCGCGACCAGCGCACGCAGCAGCAGTTGCTGCACGATGCTCATCCGCGCATGCGGCGGCATCTCGAACGCGCGCAGTTCGAGCAGGCCGAGCCGGCCGGTGGACGAATCGGGCGAATACAGCTTGTCGATGCAGAATTCGCTGCGGTGCGTGTTGCCGGTCACGTCGATCAGCAGGTTGCGCAGCACGCGGTCGACGAGCCACGGCGGCATGTCCTGCCCGTACAGCAGCTTGTTGCGCTGGATTTCCGCGAATGCGATGTCGAGCTCGTAGACCTGGTCGTTGCGCGCCTCGTCGACGCGCGGCGCCTGGCTCGTCGGGCCGATGAACAGCCCCGAGAACAGGTACGACAGCGACGGATGGTTGTGCCAGTAAGCGATCAGGCTCGCGAGCAGGTCCGGGCGGCGCAGGAACGGGCTGTCGGCCGGCGTCGCGCCGCCGAGCACGAAGTGGTTGCCGCCGCCCGTGCCGACGTGCCGGCCGTCGACCATGAACTTCTCGCTGGAAAGACGCGACTGCCAGGCGGCGTCGTACAAGAATTCGGTCTGGCCGACGAGTTCGTCGAAGCTCTTCGCCGGGTGGATATTCACCTCGATCACGCCGGGATCGGGCGTGACCTGCAGCACCTTGAGCCGTGCGTCGCGCGGCGGCGGATAGCCTTCGAGCACGAGCTTCACGTCGAGCGCGTGCGCGGTCAGCTCGATCGCGGCGAGCAGGTCGAGATAGTCCTCGAGCGCGGCGAGCGGCGGCATGAACAGGTACAGGATGCCATTGCGCACTTCGGCGCACAGCGCGGTACGCGTGATCCACGCGGCCGATTCGAAGCGCTCGGGGCGGCGCTGCGCGTCCGGCGCGCCATGCGCGTGCCGTCCACCCGCAGCCGTGCCGTCGCCGCGCCACTGCATGACCGTTTGCACGGGTGCTTCGCGATGCGCGCCGGCCAGGTAGTGCGGCGCGTCGGCCGTGCCCGCATGACGCGCACGGAACGCGGCCGCGTCCGGCAGCGCGTCGCGCGGCGCGAACGGATCGCGTTCGACCAGGTACGGATAGTCGGCGCCAGCGACCCACGGCAGCGAATCGAGCGGCAGCCGATAGCCCATCGGCGAATCGCCGGGCACGAGGTACATCCGCTCGTCGCGGAAGAACCACGGGCCCGTCTGCCAGCGCGGGCCGTCGAGGCCCGGCCGATCGCGGCCCGGCGCGTCGTCCGTGCGCTTGATCGGCAGCACGTAGCCGACCACGCTGTCGAGCTGCTGCTCGAACACCTTGCGCAGCCGCGCGCGTTCGAGTTCGTCGTCGAGGCGCGAATCGAACGGATCGACGTTGACGGGCAGCCTGCGCTCGCGCCACAGGTAGTACCAGACGTCCTCGTAGCCGGGCCGCACGAATTCGTCGGTCAGCCCGAGGCGCGCGGCCAGCGCGTCGATGAAGCGCTTCGCGTCGTCGGTCGTGCACGCGGACGGCTCGCGTTCGTCGGCGAACAGCGACGGATCGTGCCACACGGGCTGGCCGTCGGCGCGCCAGAGGATCGACAGCGCCCAGCGCGGCAACTGCTCGCCCGGATACCACTTGCCCTGCCCGAAATGCAGGAAGCCGCCTTCGCCATATTCGGCGCGCAGCCTCTGCACGAGTTCGGTCGCGTAGCCGCGCTTGGTCGGGCCAAGCGCATCGGTGTTCCACTCGGCGCCGTCGCGATCGTCGATCGACACGAAGGTCGGCTCGCCGCCCTGGGTGAGCCGCACGTCGCCGGCCGTCAGCGCGCCGTCGACCTGCGCGCCGAGCGTGCGCACGGCGTCCCACTGCGACTCGGTATACGGCTTCGTCACGCGCGGCGATTCGTACACGCGCGTCACCGCCATCTCGTGCTCGAACGACACCTCGCACTCGTCGATCAGCCCTTCGACCGGCGCGGCGCTGGTCGGCTGCGGCGTGCACGCGAGCGGGATGTGCCCTTCGCCGGCGAGCAGGCCCGAGGTCGGATCGAAGCCGATCCAGCCCGCGCCCGGCAGATAGACCTCGCACCACGCGTGCAGGTCGGTGAAGTCGACCGACGTGCCGCTCGGGCCGTCGAGCGCCTTCACGTCGGGCGTGAGCTGGATCAGGTAGCCGGACACGAAGCGCGCGGCGATGCCGAGGTGGCGGCACAGCTGCACGAGCAGCCACGCGCTGTCGCGGCACGACCCGGATGCGAGTTTCAGCGTCTGCTCGGGCGTCTGCACGCCCGGCTCCATCCGCACGAGGTAGCCGATGTCGTGCTGCAGCTGCTGGTTCAGCGCGACGAGGAAGTTCACGGTGCCGGCCGGCATGCGGTCGACGCCGTCGAGATACGCGCGGAACAGCGGCGCCGCGCTCGTCTGCGGATCGCACGCGAGGTACGGCGCGAGTTCGGTCTTCAGCGCATCGTCATAGTTGAACGGATATTGCTCCGCGCTCGCTTCCAGAAAGAAGTCGAACGGGTTGTACACCGACATCTCGGCAACCAGGTCGATCGTGATCTCGAAGTGTTCGGTGCGTTCCGGAAACACGAGCCGCGCGAGATAGTTCGAGAACGGGTCCTGCTGCCAGTTGATGAAGTGCTGCGCGGGCTCGACCGTCATCGAATACGCGACGATCGGCGTCCGGCAGTGCGGCGCGGGCCGCAGCCGCACGATCTGCGGGCCGAGGTTGACGGGCCGGTCGTAGCGGTAGCGGGTGGTGTGATGCAGCGCGACGTGGATGGGCATGGGAGAGCCGCTCGGTTCGGGTTGGGCCGGCCGCGCGCGCCGCGTCGCCGTCGCTGCGGCGGCACGGCACGGCGGATTCGACGAAGGGGTGCGTCAGACCAGTTCCGGCGACTGCACGACGCTGATCTCGATACCGACGGTGCTCGCGCCGAGCCCCGTCACCGGCTGCGCGTCGCGAGCGTCGAGGCCGACCGCGATGCGCACGTAGCGCTCGTCCGGGCAGCGGTTCATGAACGGATCGAAGCCGACCCAGCCGAGCCCTTCGACGTAGGCCTCCGCCCACGCATGACCGGCCGGCTGCTGCATCAGCGCGGCGGCCTGCGGCTGCGCGCCGAGCGCCGCCTGCGGCAAGCCCTGCGACTGCGCGGCGTGCGATGCGCCGAGCGCCTGCTGCATGCCGTCGCCGCTCTGCAGCGCGAGCGCCTCCTCTTCCTCGTCGCCCGCCGCGCTCTGCTTCGCGTCGGCGATGCGCTGCATCGCGCTGTCGGCGAGCACGTAGCCCGAGATGTAGCGCGCCGGCACCTTCAGTGCACGCGCGGCCGCGATGAATGCATGCGCGTGGTCGCGGCTCGTGCCCTCGCCGCTTTGCAGCGCTGTTTCGGCATCGGCTGGCGCGTCGGCCAGGTTCGGCGCGTACGCGATGCGGCCGTGCACTTCCGTCATCAGCCAGTGCAGCGCGTCGAGGCTGTGCGGCTCGATCGGCAGCGCCTGCGTGAGTTCGCGCACGGTGTCGCCGGCCTTCGTGAGCGCGGTCTCGCGCTCGAAGATCCACGGCGGCGCATAACCTTCCGGATTGCCGAGAATGCCCGCGCGGTCCTGCGTCTCGACGACGCCGGCCGCGACGACGACGATCTCGGCCTTCGCGCCGCGGTCGTGACGCACGAGGTCGATCCGGTTGCCGAGCCCGTCCGTGTAGGACAGCGCCGGCTCGACGCCTTCGATCGTGACCTGCCACGCGCGCACCGTCTGCCCGGGGCCCGATTGCGGGCGCAGCCGCAGCCGTTGCAGCGCATGGGTGGCTTGATCGTCGAACTGATAACGCGAGATGTGTCGGATGGCGAGTCGCATGGCAAGTCTCAGTCGAAGTTGTAGGCCTGGGCGATATCGATCCCGAGGCTGTTGTTGCGGCCGATGAAGTCGGTCAGGAACTCGTGCAGGCCGCTCTTGAAGATCCGCTCGACCGAGGTGTCGGACAGCATCTGCAGAATCTTCGTGGCCGTGTCGTGACACGGGTGTGTCACGCCGTAATCCTTCGCGAGCAGATTCAGGCTCGACACCACGCGCCCGTAGCAATAGCGCAGCGAACGCGGCATGCGGCCGTTCAGGATCAGGTAGTCGGCGATGTTCATCGGCTTGTACTGCACGTCGTACACCCAGCGGTACGACCGGTGCGCGGCCACGCAGCGCAGGATCGTCTCCCACTGGTAGTTGTCGAGGATCGTGCCGACGTGCGACACCGACGGCAGCAGCAGGTGGTATTTCACGTCGATGATCCGCGCGGTGTTGTCCGCGCGCTCGACGAACGCGCCGATCTGCGCGAAATCGAAGATCTCGTTACGCAGCATCGTGCTGTAGAAGCTGCCGAGGATCAGCGCGGTTTCACGCTTCACTTCGTCGAGCACGGCCGGCAGTCCGCTCTCCGGCACCGGCTGCGCGAGCGCGTGACGCAGCGCGAGCCATGCGCCGTTCACGCTTTCCCATGCCTCGCGGGTGAGCGCCGTGCGCACCATGCGCGCGTTCGAGCGCGCGGCCTCGATGCACGACAGCACGCTCGACGGGTTGTCGCGGTCGCGCAGCAGGTAGTCGGTCACGGTATCGGCGGCATATGCGTCGTACTTCTGACGATAGCCCTCGTCCGCACCCGAGCTGACCAGCACCGACGACCATTCGGCCGGCGCGTCGGACGTGCGCGTGAGCGCCATCCGCAGCCCGGCATCCACGATGCGCGCGATGTTCTCCGCGCGCTCGATATAGCGGTACATCCAGTAGAGACCGCTCGCAGTTCGTCCCAGAAGCATCTCGTGTCCACTCCGTCTTCGTTCGGTTCGCGCGCCGGCTGCGGCGCGCGCGGTCGTGCCCGGCTCAGTCGGCCAGCACCCAGGTGTCCTTGGTGCCGCCGCCCTGGCTCGAGTTGACGACGAGCGATCCCTCCTGCAGCGCCACGCGCGTGAGCCCGCCCGGCGTGATGCGGATCCGGTCCGACACCAGCACGAACGGCCGCAGGTCGACGTGGCGCGGCGCGAGGCCGGCTTCGGTCAGGATCGGCGTCGTGGACAACGCCAGCGTGGGTTGCGCGATGTAGTTCGCGGGACGCGCGCGCAGCTTCGCGGCGAACGCCTCGAGTTCGGCCTTCGATGCACACGGACCGACCAGCATCCCGTAGCCGCCGGAGCCGTGCACTTCCTTCACGACCAGTTCATCGAGATGCTCGAGCACGTATTTCAGGCTGTCGGCCTCGCCGCAGCGCCAGGTCGGCACGTTCTCCAGCAGCGCCTTGCGGCCCGTGTAGAACTCGACGATCTCCGGCATGTACGAATAGATCGCCTTGTCGTCGGCGATGCCGGTGCCGGGCGCGTTCGCGATCGTGATGTTGCCGGCGCGATAGACGTCCATGATCCCGGCCACGCCGAGCACCGAATCGGGGCGGAACGTGAGCGGATCGAGGAACGCGTCGTCGACGCGGCGGTACAGCACGTCGATCGGCCGGAAGCCTTCGGTGGTGCGCATCGCGACGCGGCCGTCGACCACCTGCAGGTCGCTGCCCTCGACGAGGTGCACGCCCATCTGGTCGGCGAGGAACGAATGTTCGTAGTACGCGGAGTTGTGGATGCCGGGCGTGAGCACGGCGATGGTCGGGTTGTCGGCGTTGCCGCCCGGCGGGCACACGGCCGCGAGCGACTGCCGCAGCATCTGCGGATAGGTCTCGACCGGGCGCACCTTGACCTGCTGGAACAGCTCGGGGAAGAGCTGCATCATCGTCTCGCGGTTTTCCAGCATGTACGACACGCCCGACGGCGTGCGCGCGTTGTCCTCCAGCACGTAGAACTCGTTCTCGCCGGTGCGCACGATGTCGACGCCGATGATATGCGTGTAAACGTTCCCGGGCGGCCGGAAATCAATCATCTCCGGGATGAACGCCTCGTTGTGCGCGATCAGGTGCTTCGGCACGATGCCGGCGCGCACGATCTCCTGGCGGTGGTAGATGTCGTCGAGGAACGCGTTGAGCGCCATCACGCGCTGCTCGATGCCGAGCGACAGCCGGCTCCATTCCGCGCCCGAGATGATCCGCGGCACGATATCGAAAGGTATCAGCCGCTCGGCTGCCTGCGCGTCGCCGTACACGGCGAACGTGATGCCCGTCCTGCGGAACACGCCTTCCGCGTCGTGAGCTTTCTGGGCGAGGCTCGCGGGATTCTGCGTGTCGAGCCACTGCTTGAGGCGCGCGTAAGGCGCCCTCACCATGTCGCCGGATTGCAGCATTTCATCGAATGGCTTCATCGATCTTTTCTCCATCGATCGTTTTCCCCGGCATTGCGCATGCCGGACCGGCGTACTGACTGCCTTGCAAGGAACGTGCCTTGCGATATCCCCTCAGGTTCCCCCCTTTGTCGCGCAGCCGGCACGCCCCCGCGGCATGCCGCACCATGATGGTGCGATGCGCGCGACGCAGGACGCGCCAGAGGCGTGCCATGCCTGCGCACGGCCTCTGCTGCACCGCGCCTGTCAAACATAGTTCCCCTGCGTGTCACGACTGTGCAATCTGCACTGCACCATTCCTTCCCCGCCCGGCGCGCCGCCTCGATTACCGCGCTGCCGGCCGGCAGCGGTCCCGCGCCCGCGTCGGCAGGACTTCCCGCCGCCGTGCGGTCGCCCGCGCCCCGCCACCTCCCGCCCGGTCTTGCCGCACCGCAGCGAAGCGCGACGCGGCGTCGGCGGCCCGTTGCGGCGGCCCGCCCTGCACCGCGACGGGGATTGCGCCACATCCTTCGGTTGCCCGGGCGGAATAGCGAAAAGGCGAGCCGGCGCGCGCAGGTGCGCGGCCGGCCCTGGGGGGAAGTACCGTCTGCGGCAAGTCGGGCAGTTCGACGCGGTGAACTAACCAGTTAGCCGGGTCCGGCACCTCAACCGTATGTAGCCGTAATACCGCCGACAACGCCCATGCATATTTCGACTGACACCGATCGAAAAAAAACATCGGCTCCGATGCGCGAGGCGCGGTACGCTACAAAACCGGTTCAGTGAAATGGCGCCGCCGCCTTCCGGCGCCGACTATAAAAAGCGAAGATCAACATGGAAGCAAAGTGGCTGGAAGATTTCCTGAGCCTTGCGGATACCAAGAGCTTTTCCCGGGCCGCGCGTCATCGGCACCTCACGCAGTCGGCATTCAGCAGACGAATCGCCGCACTCGAAACATGGATGGATGCGAAGCTGGTCGACCGCAGCATCAACCCGATCACGCTGACGCCGGCCGGACAGATGTTCCGCGGGCTGGCCGCGGACATCCTGCGCAGCATGTATGCGGCACGCAACCTCGTGAACGGCTACGACCAGTTCGCGGCAAGCGACCAGGTCGTGCGCTTCGCCGTCGCGCATACGCTCGTGTTCACGCTGTTCCCCGAATGGCTCAAGCAGTTGAACGGCGAAGTCGGCCACGTGACCGCGCGCGTGAACGCGGTGAACGTGCCCGAAGGCGTGCAGCAACTCGTCGAAGGTGAATGCGACCTGCTGCTCGGCTATCACCATCCGCAACTGCCGATCGTGCTCGATCCGAACCACTTCCCGTTCGTCACGCTCGGCGTCGAGCGGATCCTGCCGGTGTCGACGCCCGACGCACGCGGCAAGCCCGTATTCGAACTGCCCGGCACGCCGGACGCGCCGCTGCCGCTCCTCGCGTATTCATCGGGCGCGTTCCTCGGGAACGTCGTCGAGATGCTGCTGCTGAATGCGTCCGAATCGTATGCGCTGCACCGGTGCTTCGAGACGCACATGTCCGAGGCGTTGAAGGGGATGGTCGTGGCCGGGCACGGCATCGGCTGGTTGCCCGAAAGCTGCGTGGCGAAAGAGCTCGCGGATGGTTCGCTCGTTCGTGCGGGCTCGGCGGACTGGATCACCGAACTCGAGATTCGCCTGTACCGGTCCGCGCGCAAGCGCGGGCTCGCGGCCGAACAGTTGTGGACCTACATCATGAACCGCCCGCGCGTCGCGGCCGAGCAGTCGATCGAGCCGGCCGTGCGCATCGCGCGCCGCAGCGCCGGCGGCAGCCGGTAACGCCCTTCACCGTTCCCTCATCGCCCGACTCGCCGGAGCGCCGCGCGGATGCAATCCGCGCGGCGCTCCCGTATTCCATTTTCGCCATCGCGAACCATTTTATTATCCCGATTCGTCTTCAATATACGCTCCGTACGCTCGATCAATTCCGCAATACTGCCAAACGTTTGCGAATCCGAGTAAATTGCCGACTCATATGACGGAAATACGCCGTTACACATCACATCAAAAATTTCGATTTTCATGTAACGACATTATCGCCAAAAACGTCATACCAGCCCTTTCGATTTACCTGACCGTACGTTCCATGATTCATCGTGAAGCCTCGATGGCAGAGGCAAGTCTTCCTTTTATCAGTCGTTATTTTTCGGCACAAACTTCGATACCACTTACGTCTTAAGTTTGCGAAATGGTCATTGCGACCGGTGAGCAAATTTCATGTCCGGCAATATCGACTTTGTTCAGTCTCAATTCATTTCGCCGAATCATCAACAATCCTATTTAAATAGGACATTTAAAGCATGTCCCATTCGGGCCACACGCGGTTGTTTGTTCAAAATCCATCGTGTATCAATACCATGTCGCGAAAAGAACGTCGCCAATTTCAAATCTGAATAAATACGCTCCCAGCGATTTCGGATGGAGGTTGCAATGTCTTCCTCGTTTGAACAGCATGCTCGCCCGCTCTTCGGCATCGCCGTATCCGCACTCTGCATCAATGCCGTGGCACAGACCCCGGCCCCGGCACCCGCGTCCGACCCCGGCTCCGGCCGATACGTGATTTCGTATATCTGCGGCGACGCGCGAATCGACGGTACGGCGCCGCTTCCCCCCGACGGCCGTCCTTACAACCTCGGTGTTTCGTTCGTATCGGGCGCCAGCGGGCAACCGCTGTCGAACGTGCAGGTGCGGCTGCGACGGCATGGACGCGTGCTCGTCGAATTCAAGGCAACGGGGCCACGCTGCCTGTTCAGCGTGCCCGATGCCAGTTATCGGGTCGAAGGGACTTATCAGGGCGCCACCCAGTTCGCGGTCGTCGAAACGGGCGCACTCACCACGCAGTTGCGGTGGTGAACGTCAGTCGAATCCGCGTGGCGCTGGCACGTGCTCGCTTCGTGCATTGCAATCCGTCGAATCGAGGAGGATTGAATGACTCGTGCAGAACGACCGGACGGCTCGCCCAACCGTCAGCCGAAACCTGCCTGGGGCCCCGGAAAGAATGCGGCGCTCAGCATCATTGCGTTTGCCGCGATCTTCGGCGGCTTTGCGTACGTCCAGCGCGACGCGGGAGTCGGCCATGCAACCATGACGCACGACATCGCCGGCATGATCGGCACCGCCGTCGGAAAGTATCGCGAGGCCATCGCGACCGCCACGACCAACGCCTCCGACACGGCGTCGACGATCGCGCAGGCGGAGCCGATTACGCCTGCCGTGCCGGGTACGCGGTATGCGTCGGCAACGCCTGCCGTGTCGGCCGCGGCAGCACCGGCCGTGCCGCCACGAACGATCGCCCGCGCCGCCGCGAAACACCCGCACCCCGCGCACGTGCCGTCCACGACGCTCGCGGCCAGCGCGCACGCAGCATCGGCCAGCGGCCGCGCGGCGCGCCCCGGCGACACGCACCGGACGTCGCGTTCGCAGACGCTGGCGCGCACTGAAAAACACACCGACCGCACGCCGCGACGGCAGCCGCAATCGTATATCGCCGATTCGGCGCACATGGAGGCCACCAGCATCACGCACGACGAACTGGAAGGCGCACGCGCACTGGCCCGGGCGCGCTGGTGCGCACGGGTCGACGAATGGAATTGCGTGGAGCAGAACGCGAGCCGCGCGCTCGCCATCGACCCGACGAACAGCGAATCGCGCGCGCTGCTCGGACAAGCGATCCGCAATCGCCTGTGAACCGGGCGTCGCCGGGCGTGCAACCGATGTGATCGTTTCAGAGTGAGGAGACATCGTGGCCAACAATCGTAGACAACAATGCACCATCGCCGCTCCGCCCAACCGGCGGATCCTCCTGCATGCGCCGTTGCTGTTGCTGCTCGTTGCGTCCGGCTCCTGCCTTGCCGCCGAAGGCGACGCGGAACCGGGCGGCGCGAGCGAAATCGCCGGCGCCCGCGGCGCGCCGGATGCGCTGTCGCCCGACATGCAACCGACGGCGGCGTCGCTGCAGGTCGCCCAGGGTCGGAGCGCCCTGCCCCCGCAAGCGCCGACGCCCATCGCGCAGGCATCGGATGCGTCGATGCAGATCGCACAGGCGTCGGATGCGCAACCGCAGACGATGCCGACCACGGTCGTCGTGGACCCGGACGTCGCGCAGCCGAGCGAACCGGCGCCGGGCGCGCAGCCGTCGAGCGTGCCGATCCAGATCGCCCAGGCGACCGATACCGCGCCGTCGAGCAGGCCGCCACCGGCCGAACCGACGCCGAGTGCCCCGATGCAGCCGACCCAGGCATCCGACACCACGCCGTCAAACACGCCGGCACCCGTCGCGCATGCATCGGACGCGCCGATCGGGATCGCTCAGGCCGCGAACCCGCAGCCGCCTGAAACACCCGTGCAAACTACGGCGACAACGTCCGGCACACCTGCGTCCAGTTCATCCGTCCCGGTCGCGCACACGCCGGAGCCGCCGCAACCTGCGCAGGCCGCAACCACCGCGCCGCCGAATGCGCCGACGCAAACCGCGCAGGCCTCCGGCACCCCGATGCCGGGCTCGCCTGCGCCCGTTACCCAGACACCGGGCTCGCCGCCCCCGTCGTCCCAGGCGCCGAATTCACAGACGCCCGGCGTCCAGCTGCCCGGCGAACCGACGCAACGATCGCAAGGCCCCGACGTCGAAACGCCGAATGCGCAGGCGCCGAACCTGCGTACCGCCGACGTCGCGACCGTGCGCAACGACGTGTTCGGCCTCGCGGCGGGCGGCGGCGCGATCAAGGCGCTCGAAGAAGCGAAGGCACGGCCCGATGCGTTCTCCGCCGTCGACGTCGCACAACTGGAAGAACTGGCGATTCGCCAGCAGGTGCGCGGCGGACGTGACAAATCCCGCTCGATGACGAGTTCCGACCGCTTCGACGGCCTCGACAGCGCGCTGCGTGCGGCGGACGACCTCGACAAGCGGATGCCGGCCACGCCCGATTATTCGCCGGTCAGGACGGCGCTCGCGGGCGACCGCACCGTCGCCCATGCGGCGCGCGGCGACATGAAGACGGCCGTCGCGACGTTCGAGACGATTCCGCCCGACGCGGAGATCTCGATCGACGCGCTGGCGGCCGTCGGCGACGCCTACCTCTACCTGAGCGAACCGGCCAAGGCGAACGCCGTGTACCAGCGCGCGCTGAAGCAGGCGACCGCGGCGCCGACCGACCGCGCGACCCGCGGCTTCCAGTACGGCGCGCGCACCCGTCCGATCGAACTGCGCGAAGGGCTGTTCTGGTCGTACGTCGACCAGGGACGCGCGGCGGACGCGCAGCAGGTGCTCGACGACATCGGCAAGTCGCTGCCGCCGGCCAAGGAGGTGCGCAACTACGGTCCGGAAGAAAGCGACTTTCTGCGCTACTACCGGCTGCGCGCGCAATACCTGATCTACACGGGCCGCGTCGACGAAGGGATCGCCGCGCTCGAGCAGCTCGAGCAGCAGGTGCCGTTCAACGCGGAGGTCCGTGCCGCGCATGCCGACGCGGTGTCGGGCCAGGCGCATCCGCGCCAGGCGATCGCGATGTATCGCGCTTCGCTGACCGACCACCCGGACAGCGTCGAAATGCTGGCGGGCCTCGGCCGCGCGGCGCTCACGGCGGACGACTACGCGACCGCGAAGTACGTCGACCAGACGCTGGACGACGTATTTCCGGACAGCGGCGCCGTGCGCGGTTTCAAGCGCGACTACAAGGCATACCGCAGCCCCGTGTTCACGACCGACCTGAGTTACGAGCACGGCAACAGCGCGCTGGCCGACAACAGCTTCACGTCGGACAGCTATGTGTACTCGCAACCGTTCGGCGACAACTGGCGCGTCTTCTCGCACACGTTCTTCGGCTACGCGCAGACCGACTCCGGCAACGTCAGCCGCACGCGCACGGGTGTCGGCGGCGACTACCGGCACGGGCCGCTCACCGTGCAGGGCGAAGTCACGCGCTCGTTCGGCTCGGACGGCCGAACCGGCGGCCGCGGGTCGATCGCGTACGTGCTGAACGACTACTGGACGGTCAGCGCCGGGCTCGACACCAACGACAACTCGCTGCCGTGGAAGGCGTATGCCGCGCACATCTGGGGCCGCTCCGCGAACGTCTCGGTCGTGTACAGGCAGAACGACCGTCGCGAGGTCAAGCTGAGCTACGGCGTGAGCCGCTACAGCGATTCGAACCTGCACCAGGAGATCTCGGCAACCGCCACGCAGCGCGTGTATACGACCGCCAACCAGCTCGTCAACGTATCGCTGGACCTCGGCACCGACAGCAACACGCGCCAGGACGCGCCCTACTTCAGCCCGGGCCGCGACTATGCGGCCGCCGCGACAGTCATGCACCAGCTGATGCTGTGGAAGAAGGGCGACATGGCGCTGCAGCAGCGCGTATCGGTGTCGGGCGGCGTGTACAACGAGCGCGGCTTCGGCACCAGCCCGCTGTGGAGCGCGCGCCTCGAGCACGCATGGACGTTCAAGCACGACATCACGCTGAGCTATGGCGTCGAAGTCAGCAGCCACGCGTACGACGGCCAGCGCGAGCGCTCCGAAACCGGCTTCATGTCGGTCAACCTGCCTTTCTAGCAAGGAGATCGCGAATGCAAACCAGACGGATCTTCATGTGCGGATGCCTCGGCACGTTCGCCGCCTGTTCGCTGTTCCCGGGCGTGTCGAACGCCCGGATGATCGACCTGCTGCCGCCGTCCGACCCGGCCGACGGCAAGACGTTTCGCGTGATCTGCATGCATGACGTGCGCGACAACCTGATGGCGTCGTTTTCCTCCGCGTCGGCGATGGTCGACCCGTTCGCGGTCGACACCGGCACGCTGACCGCGATCTTTTCATGGCTGCAGACCAACAACTACCACACCATCACGGTCAGGCAGATCGAGGAATCGCGGCACGGCGGCAAGCCGCTGCCGCCGCGCGCGGTGCTCCTCACGTTCGACGACGGCTACCGCAGCCACTACACGAAAGTGCTGCCGCTGCTCGAACGCTTCAAGTATCCGGCCGTGATGGGCATCGTCACGGCGTGGATCGATGCGCCGCTGGATGCACCGATCCGCATCAGCGACAAGATCCAGGTGCCGCGCGACTACTTCATGTCGTGGGACGAGGTACAGAAGGTCGGCCAGTCGCACCTCGTCGAACTCGGCTGCCACACCCACAACCTCCATCACGGCGCGGTCGCGAATCCGCAAGGCAACGAGTTGCCGGCGACCACGTCCCACCTCTACCTGCAGAACGAGAAGCGCTATGAAACCGACGCCGAATTCGAAGCACGCGTGCACGACGACCTGCAGACATGCGTGCGGCAGATCCGCGAACACACCGGCATCGTTGCACGCTCGATGGTGTGGCCATACGGCGCGGAAAACCAGCCCGTGCGCAAGATATCGACGTCGCTCGGCATGGACATCCAGTTCAGCCTCGATGCCGGCCCGAATACGCCGGACGTGCCGCTGGACCGGCTGAGGCGGATCCTGATGATGTACGACGTCGACATCGGCGGGTTCGAGCGCTCGATGCGCGAGCCGGCGTCCAACCGCGGCGACGTCGACGTGCCCGAGCGCATCGTGCAGGTCGATCTCGACCAGGTCTACGATCCCGATCCCGCGCGGCAGGAAGCGAATCTCGGCAAGCTGGTCGAGCGCATCTACCGGATGCAGCCGAAATCGGTGTACCTGCAGGCCTGTGCCGACCCGAAAGGCACGGGCGTGGCCGAAGCGGTGTATTTCCCGAATCGGCACCTGCCGATGCGCGCCGACCTGTTCTCGCGCGCCGCGTGGCAGCTGAACACGCGCTCCAACGTGCAGGTGTACGCGTGGATGCCGGTGCTCGCGTTCCGGCCGCCGCCGGGCAAGCATCAGGGGCTCGAGGCCGTCAGCGCATACAGCGGCGCGCCGGCCCGCGAGAACGGCACGCGCGTGTTCCGGCTGAGCCCGTTCGATCCGGAGGCACGGCTGATGATCCAGCAGATCTACGAGGATCTCAGCAAGCACGCGTCGTTCAGCGGCATCCTGTTCAGCGACGACGCCGTGCTCGACGACTACGAGGATGCGGGTCGGCATGCGCTGCAGACCTATTCGCAATGGGGGCTGCCGGCCGACGTCGGCAAGATCCGCGAGAACCCCGACCTGATGAAACGCTGGACGCGCCAGAAGTCGCGTTACCTGATCGACCTGACACACCAGCTCGAACAGATCGTGCTGGCGCACCAGAACGTGGGCGACGTGCTGAGCGCGCGCAACATCTTCGCGATGCCGGTGCTCAAGCCCGAGTCGGAAGCGTGGTACGCGCAGAACTACGACGATTTCCTCGCCAACTACGACTACGTCGCGCTGATGGCGATGCCGTACATGGAGCAGGCGAAGGATCCCGAGGGCTGGCTGGACCAGCTCGTGCGCGCCGTCCGTGCGAAGCAGCGCGGCCTGCAGCGCACCGTGTTCGAGCTGCAGTCGTACGACTGGCACGCGCACAAGGACGTGCCGGCCCGCACGCTGCTCGCACAGATGCGGCGGCTGCGCAGCGAGGGCGCGGTGAATTTCGGCTACTACCCGGACAACTTCCTGAACGGCCAGCCGGAGCTCGACGCGATGCGCGACGTGATGTCGCTGAAGTCGCGCCTCGATCCGACCTCGATCAACGCGTTGATGCAGATGCAGCATGCGCAGGGAACCAAAACGCCATGACCACCCACAACATCATTCAGCGCCTGCAGGATTTCGTCTTCTACTACCCGTTCTTCATGTCGTACCTGTGGATGATCGGCGGCGTCGTTCACTACTTCCTGCTCGAGGAAGGCCGCGAGCTGTCGACGCGCACGATCGCGGCGAGCGGCATCCCGAAGATCTCGATCGTCGTGCCGTGCTTCAACGAGGCGGCGAACGCGCGCAGCGTGATCCGCCACCTGAACGCGATGGACTACCCGAACTACGACATCATCGCAGTCAACGACGGCAGCAAGGACCGCACGGGCGAGATCCTCAACGAGCTGGCCGTCGAGATCCCGCGGCTGCTCGTGATCCATCACGCGTGCAACGAAGGCAAGGCGGTCGGGCTCACCACCGCGGCGGCCGTATCGAACGCGGAATACCTGCTCTGCATCGACGGCGACGCGCTGCTCGCGCATGACGCGATCGGGTGGATGCTCGAGCATTTCCTGACGGATCCGGGCGTCGGCGCGGTCACCGGCAACCCACGCATCCGCACGCGCACGTCGCTGCTGGGGCGCATGCAGGTCGGCGAATTCTCGTCGATCGTCGGGCTGATCAAGCGCACGCAGCAGGTGTACGGCCGCATCTTCACGGTGTCGGGCGTGATCACGATGTTCCGCAAGACCGCGCTCGCCGATGTCGGCTACTGGAGCTCGGACATGCTGACCGAGGACATCGACATCAGCTGGAAACTGCAGTGCCGCGACTGGCGCGTCGTGTACGAGCCGCACGCGCTCAGCTGGATCCTGATGCCCGAGACGTTGAAGGGGCTCTACCGGCAGCGGCTGCGCTGGGCGAAGGGCGGCATCCAGGTGCTGCTCAAGTACGCAGGCACGCTCGCGCGACCGACGCAGATGATGATGTGGCCGCTGTTCGTCGAGTATCTGATCGGCATCGCGTGGGCCTATTCGATGTCGTTCATCCTGCTGCTCGCGCTGGTCGACGTCGTCTACCCGCTTCCGCAGGACTGGCATGTGTCCGTGGTGCCGCACTGGCACGGGATGCTGCTGGTCGCGACCTGCATCCTGCAGCTGATCATCGGCAGCATGATCGATCGTCGTTACGACGAAAAACTCCTGATGTATTTCCTTGACACCGTCTGGTACCCCGTCGCGTTCTGGCTGATCAGCATGGTCACCACCGTCGTCGCCCTGCCCGCCGTCGTATTGCGGGGCCGCGGCAAGCGCGCCGTTTGGGTCAGTCCCGACCGAGGCATTCAACATGAAGAACGCACCGATTATTGACCTTTCCCTGCGCGCCCCGAGCGAACTGATCGCCGAACACGGCGGCGTCGTCGGGCCCGTGCTCGTCGCGTGGTTCCGCCTCGTGCGGCCCGCGCTGGTCGGGGGGGTGTGGGCGTCGATCTGCATCTACACGTACCGCTACCTGCTGCCGTTCAACCAGGCCGAGATGCCGATCGAGCAGATCGTGTTCTACGTGACGAGCATCGCGCTGATCGCCGGCACGATCGTCACGTGGCTGATCGCGGGACGCGTCGTGCATCCGCTCGCATACCGGTTGCGCGCATCGAAGATGCTGCGGCGCTCGGCCAGCGTGAAGACGCGCTCGGTGCCACCGACCGCGCTCGCGGGTGCCCGCCGGCGCGGCGCGCGGCGCACGACGCGCATTCTCGTCGCGTCCCACGACGCGAACGGCTCGATCTCCGGCATCGAATGGGTAGCCCACGCGGGGCCGCAGCCCCGCGAATAAGTCAGCGGAGACGCGCCGCGCCTGACGCGATGCATGCCGCGCGACGCGACACCGCTCCCGAATTCGCGCCGTCGCGTGTCGCGCGTCGGCCGGCAACTTCCTTTAGACGAGGTGAATCATGTGCGGAATCGTCGGAGCAAGCGGCCTGCACAATCAGGTGCCGCAACTGGTCAATGCACTGAGCCGACTCGAGTATCGCGGCTACGATTCGTGCGGCATCGCCGTGCAGGACGAAGGCCGCCTGCGCAGCGAACGCACGCTGCGGCGCGTGGCGGACCTGCAGGACCGCGTGCTGACGCTGGGCCTCGAAGCGCAGACGTGCATCGCGCACACGCGCTGGGCGACGCACGGCGCGCCGTCGGAAATGAACGCGCATCCGATCATGTCGGGCGACACGATCGCGGTCGTACATAACGGGATCATCGAAAACCACGATGCGTTGCGCGCCGAACTGAAGGAGCGCGGCTACACGTTTCGCGGCGAGACCGACACCGAGGTGATCGCGCACCTGATCCACAGCCTCTATCGCGACGACCTGTTCGATTCGGTCAGGCATGCCGTCAAGCGGCTGCACGGCGCGTATGCGATCGCGGTGCTGAGCGCGCGCGAGCCCCAGCGCCTCGTCGCCGCGCGCGCCGGCTCGCCGCTCGTGATCGGCATCGGCGCCGAACAGAACTACCTCGCGTCGGACTGCGCGGCGCTCGGCGACCTGACCGACCGCTTCGTCTACCTGGAAGACGGCGACGTCGCGCTGATCACGCCGGACCGCATCGACGTGGTCGACGCGATCGGGAGCGCGGTACAGCGTCCGCTGTGCCTGGTCAAGGCGCGCGATAACGACGCCGCGCTCGGCCCGTATCAGCACTTCATGCAGAAGGAGATCTTCGAACAGCCGAAGGCGATCGCCGCCACGATCGATGGCATCGACGCGATCTCGCCCGCGCTGTTCGGCGGCAGCGACAGCACGCGTGCGCTGCTGTCGAAGACCCGGAGCGTGCTGCTGCTCGGCTGCGGCACCAGCTACTACGCGGGCCTGACGGCGAAATACTGGCTCGAGGGCATCGCGGGCATTCCGGCGCAGGTCGAGATCGCGAGCGAATACCGCTACCGCGACACCGTGCCCGATCCGCGCACGCTGGTCGTCGGTATTTCGCAGTCCGGCGAAACCGCCGACACCATCGGCGCGATCGAGCGCGCGCGCGCGATGGGCCAGGATCTGTCGATGGCGATCTGCAACGTGGCGACCAGCTCGATCGCGCGCGGCGCGCCACTCAGCTTCCTGACACGCGCCGGCATCGAGCTCGGCGTCGCATCGACCAAGGCGTTCACCACGCAGCTCGTCGCGCTGTTCGTGCTGACGCTGACGCTCGCGCAGCAACGCGGCCGGCTCGATGCGGCGCATGTCGCGATGCACCTGAAGAAACTGCACGAACTGCCAGCGCGCATCGGTCACGCACTCGCCCTGGAAACGCAGATCATGGGCTGGGCCGCGAAGTTCGCGCGCACCGAGAACGCGCTGTTCCTCGGGCGCGGCATTCACTATCCGATCGCGCTGGAAGGTGCGTTGAAGCTCAAGGAAGTGTCGTACATCCATGCCGAAGGCTATCCGGCCGGCGAACTGAAACATGGCCCGCTCGCACTCGTCACGAGTGCGATGCCGGTCGTCACGATCGCGCCGGACGACCGCCTTTTTCAGAAGCTGAAGTCCAACATGGCCGAGGTGCGCGCACGCGGCGGACGGCTGTACGTGCTCGCGGGCCATCATCTCGAGATCGACGCCGACCGCGACACGCACCTGATCCGCGTGCGCGAATCGGGCGACGCGCTGTCGCCGATCGTCAACGTGATCCCGTTGCAGCTGCTCGCGTATCACGTCGGGTGCGCACGCGGCGCCGACGTCGACAAGCCGCGCAACCTTGCGAAATCGGTCACCGTCGAATGATGCAACGGCCGGTCACGACGCAGGTCGCCACCGTGCGCTCGCAGGCGGGCGGGCGCGCCGCCGCGTGGCGTGTCGCGACCGTACTCTGCGGTGCGTGTTGTGTCGTCGCAGCACTGACACGCGCGTATGCCGGCACGCCGGCCGTGCACACCGTCACCGTGCACGCGCCCGCATCGCCGCAGGACAGCGGCGACCCGCGGCGCTTCATGCACGGAATCGGCGTGGCCGACGCCGGCGACGGCCGGCGCTGGGTGTTCTTCAGCAGCTCCGGCATCGTGCCGCGCGGCGCGCGGCGCAACGGCAACTGGCCGCACGACGTGTACGTCGGCGAATGGCTGCCGGGCAAGCCGCGTCTGCTGCGCGTCCATCCATTCATCAGCCGTCCGGAAGCGCAGGAGCCCGTGTCGATCGCGCAGAATCCGCGCGGCGACATCTTCGTCACGTTCGAGGACGGCTGGAATACGCCGCAGGTGGTCAGCCAGCGCTATGGCGTCTATCGGCGCGACCTCAAGCCGATCAAGCCCTACCCGAACGACGTCGAGGCGGGCGGTCACTCCGGGCATGTCGCCTCGGTGGGCGAACGCTTCGTCGTGTTCTATTCCGCCGACTGGATCGACGGCGGCGGCGTCGACAACCTCGGCACCGGCAACGGCGTCTACGTAAAAACCTACGATGCCGACGGACGCGTGCTGAATCACGTGCCGGTCGCGCCGCACCATCGAGAATGGTGGCCCGTGGTCGCCGGCTCGCCGCACCGCGCGCTGCTCGTCTGGCAAAAATACATCGAGGGCAGCACGGATGCGACGCTCGAATACGCGATGTTCGATCCGGTCACGGCGAAGCTCGACAAGCTCGGGCCGCTGAGCGACGCGATCCAGTACTACGTGTATTCGTCCACCTACGTGCCGGCGATCGACCGCTTCGTCGTCGTCACGACGACGGCGGACAATCGCGGCGTCGCGACGCTGATCGACCCGGACGGCCGCCGCCTCGCGACGCTCGACTGCCTGCCGGCGTCGGTGCGGGAATCCGGGATCGCCGTCGACGGCACGCATGCGTACGTGCCGACCCGCGACGGACGGCTGCTGACGCTGGCGCTTTCGCCAACCGGCATGTCGGTGAGCGGCGCGCAGCGCTCGCCGATTCCGTGGGGCTCGACCGGCATCGCCGGGTTCACGGCACGCGGCGGGACGATGCATTTCGTGTCGCTGACGCCGTCCGGGACGCGCGAGGCCGATTTCGACACGGCACGGGAAACGCCGTTGCCGAAGGCCGACGCGCAGTGTTCGACGTATTGACGGCAACGCGAACGGGTCCGGACCGGCACGAACGCCCCGTGTGACTGAGCCGCCGGCCGAATCGCGCAACGCGATCCCGCACGCGTCGGGCAACTGGATAGCCCCCCGCACGCTGCCACCGGCCGGCGCAATCCCTGCCGCTGCGCCGATCCCGCGTCGAAGTCGCCAGCGCCGCGCGTACCGGATAGACTATCGCCCGATTCCATCCATCGGCCGCGTGCTCGCCCCCTGCCGCCGCCGGTACGCCCCCACGGAGAACGAATGCTGAAGCGCCGGTGGTTTTCGCTGTTGCTGATGACGGTGTGCCTGATCGCGACGCGCGCGTCCGCGCAGGACGCGCTCGAACTCGAGACCGACGGCACGCCTCGAGTGTTGACGCGCCAGGCGCTGCTCGCACGCGTCGACGCAACGGACATCCACGTGCCGCACGACATTGCGTACGGCCGGCCGATGACGTTCCGCGCGGTGCCGTTCGCCGCCCTGCTCGGCGACACGCCACTTCCCGCGAGCGGCGTGCTCGAAACGCGCGCGGCCGACGGTTTCGCCGCGCAGCTGCCGCTGGATCTCGCGCGCCGCCGTGCGCCGGCCGGCGCCGTCGCGTGGCTCGCGATCGAGGACCCCGCGCACCCGTGGCCGAAGCTGCCCGGCAAGCAGGTCGGCGCCGGGCCCTTCTATCTCGTGTGGCTCGGGCCGGACGCATCGTCGGTGCGCGGCGAGCAGTGGCCGTATCAGATCGTGCGCATCACGATCGAATCGTCGCCGCTCGCGCGCTGGCCGTCGCTCGCCGTCGATCCGGCGCTGCCGGCGAACGATCCGGCCCGTGCGGGCCAGCGCCTGTTCGTCACGCAATGCCTCGCGTGCCATCGCCTCGACGGCGCGGGCAGCAGCCATGCCGGCCCCGACCTGAATGCGCCGATGAATCCGGTCGACTACTTCCAGCCCGCCGCGCTGCGCCGCTACATCCGCAACCCGGCATCGGTGCGCGACTGGCCGGGCCGCGTGATGCCGGCGTTCCCGCCCGATCAGCTGAGCGACCGGGAGCTCGACCAGATCGTCGCGTATCTCGCGTATATGGCGCGGCGCAAGGCGGGCAAGTAAGCCGCGCCCGTCACGCGCGCATCACGCGCCCGGTTCCTGCGCGCTCCGCAACACCGCGCGCAGCAGCACGTCGGCGCCCGCCGCCGACCATTCCGGCGTGATCGCCTCGGCCTCGTTATGGCTCAGGCCGTCGACGCACGGCACGAAGATCATGCCGGTCGGCGCGACGCGCGCGATGTAGCACGCGTCGTGACCTGCGCCGGACACGATGTCCATGTGCGGCAGCCCGAGCGCCTGGGCTGCATCGCGCACCGCGTCGATGCAGCGCGGCGCGAACGGCACCGGCGGGTACGTGAAGATCTGCTCGATCCGCGCACCGAGGCCGGCGTCGGCCGCGACGCGCGCCAGTTCCGCACGCAGCGCCGTATCGAGCTCGTCGAGCACCCTATCGTCAGGATGACGAAACTCGACCGTGAAGAAGCAGCCGCCCGGCACCGTGTTGCGCGAATTCGGCCGCGCCTCGATCATCCCGACCGTCGCGCGCGCGTGCGGCGCATGGCGACGGCCGAGCGCATCGACGAATTCGATCATCCGCGCGGCACCCACCAGCGTGTCGCGCCGGAATTCCATCGGCGTCGTGCCCGCGTGCGCGTCGATGCCCGTCAGCGTCACCTCGTACCAGCGCTGCCCCTGCCCGGCCGTCACGACACCGATCGTCTTGCCGGCCCGTTCGAGAATCGCGCCCTGTTCGATATGCAGCTCGTACGCCGCATGCACCGGATAGCCGCCGACGGGCTCGGCGCCCGCGTAGCCGATTCGCGCGAGTTCCTCGCCGATCGTCCTGCCTGCGCCGTCGGTGCGCGACAGCCCGTATTCGAGCGGATAGACGCCCGCGAACACGCCGGCCGATATCATCGCCGGCGCAAAACGCGAACCTTCCTCGTTGGTCCAGATCACGACGTCGATCGGGCGCTCGGTCTCGATGCCCGCATCGTTCAGCGCGCGCACGACCTCGAGGCCGCCGAGCACGCCGTAGATGCCGTCGTAGCGGCCGCCGGTCGGCTGCGAATCGGCGTGCGATCCGGTCATGACCGGCGCGGCGTCGGGATTGCGGCCCGCGCGGCGCGCGAACACGTTGCCCATCCGGTCCACGCGCACCGTGCAGCCGGCATCGCGCGCCCACTGCACGAACAGGTCGCGCGACTCGCGATCGAGGTCGGTCAGCGCGAGACGGCAGACGCCGCCCTTCGGCGTCGCGCCGATCTGCGCCATCCGTTCGAGCGACGCCCACAGCCGCGCGCCGTCGACGCGCGGCGCGTCCGCGAGATCGTCACGCATTGCCGGCCTCCGGGGCATCGTCGCGCGGCGCCGCCTGCAGCGCATAACGGAAATCGCAGCGCTTGCCGCCCTGCATGATCGTGCTCGTGCGCGTGAGTGCGATGTCCGGCGCATAGCCCTGGATGAAATAGCTGTCGCGCGCGCAGCTCAGCAGGTGACCGATCTCGCCGAGCCCCATCGCGTGATACATCTCCGCATAGCTGCAGCGATGCACGTCGTAGTCGTAGTGCGCATCGTCCGCGCGATGCACCTCGACCTCGAGCGCATCGTCCTTCTCCCACAGCACCTGCAGCGCGACGAACGATCGCACGCTCGTGCCGTCGGGCTCCTGCGCGGCGAACGTGCGGCCCGCGTCGACGGCCGCGCCGCGCACGGCTTCCGCGATCACGGCCTGCGCGCGCTCGGTGCCGAATTCGCGCTTCATGATCTCGTAGATCGGCTTGATGATTTCCGCTTCGATGCGGCGCCGCGCGAGGATGCCGAGCCGCGTGTCCTCGGGTGCCGCCGTGGATGCATGTGTCGTGTTGGTCATGGGGTTCGTCTCCGTCGTCATTTCGTTGCGGGGTGCGCGCCGCCGAGCACGTCGACGACGGTCCACTTGCCGCCGCGCACCTGGTAGATCGTGAATGCCGGGTCCTTCAGATTGCCTTCGGCGTCGAACGCGACCCGGCCGGTCACGCCGGGCCGGTCGATCGCGTGCACGGCCGCGACCAGCTTCGCCGGCTGCGTCGTGCCGGCCTTCTGCGCGGCCGCGATCAGCGTGGCAGCCGCGTCGTACGCGAACGGGGCGTGCAGCTCGATCGGCGCGTGAAAGCGTGCGCGGTACTGCGCGTCGAACGCCTTGCCGCCCGGCATCCGGTCGAGCGGCAAGCCCGGTTCGAGTGCCGTCACGCCGTCGCCGTCCTTGCCCGCGAGCGACAGGAAGGTCTGGCTCACGAAGCCGCCCGCGCCGAGCAGCGGCGCGTTCACGCCGAGCTGGCGCATCCGGCGCGCGATCGGCGCGGCCTGCGCGTCGAGCCCGCCGAAGAACACGAGATCCGCGCGCTTGCCCTTGATCGCGGTCAGCACGCCGCTGAAGTCGGTCGTCTTGTCGTTCACGTACTGGCGATCGACGATCGTGCCGCCGTTCGCCTGCACGCCCTTGATGAACTGGTCGGCGAGCCCCGCGCCGAACGACGTGCGATCGTCGATCACCGCGATGCGCTTCGCCTTCAGCGTCTTCACCGCATAGGCGCCGGTGAAGTTGCCGCCCGCATCGTCGTGACCCATGATCCGGAAGGCCGTCGCGTAGCCCTGCTGCGTGTACGGGTGGCCGGTGGACGCCGGCGCGATCTGCGGAATGCCCGCATCGCGGTAGATGCGCGACGCCGGCACGCTGCAGCCCGTGTTCCAGTGACCGACGACGCCGATCACGTGCTGGTCGACGAGCTGCTGCGCGACCGCGACGGCCGTGCGCGGATCGGATTGATCGTCCGCCGCGACGAGCTTGTAGACGACCGGCTTGCCGCCGATGCTCGGATGCTTCGCGTTCGCGTCGTCGATCGCAAGCTGCGCGCCGTTCTGCAAGTCCTTGCCGATCCGGGCGGACGGGCCGGTGAGCGGCGCGGCGAGACCGATCAGGATCGTCTGCGGCGCGGACTGCGCGTAGGCGGGAGCGGCGGCGATCAGCGCGGCCGCGGAGAATGCGAGGCCGGCGGGGAGAAAAGCGATTTTCATGTGTGGGGATCGGTGATGTGGCTCAAAACATGAAAAATATTAAATATTCATCATCAGCACCCCAAATACTCAATTGTTGGATGCTTATGCCATTCCCGAAACAATAACGTAATACCATGTAAATACAGGATATTTTCATGTTGTCGCTTACCCTGATTTTTCGATAAAATTCGATACATGAAAAATATAGAACAATTGCCTCACGATCCACCGCTACGCGCCGTCCGCGCGTTCGAGGCATTCGCGCGTCTCGGCTCGGTCACCGCGGCGGCGCACGAGCTCGACATCACGCCGTCCGCGGTGAGCCACCAGCTGCAGCTGCTCGAAGCGTTCATCCAGACGCCGCTGACCGTGCGCGAAGGCAGGCTGCTCGCGCTCACCGATGAGGGGCGCGACTACTACCGCTCGATCAGCGCCGCGTTCTCGGTGCTGCGCAGCGCGACGCGCTTCGTGCGCGACCGGTCGTCGCTGCGGCAGATCACGATCAGCCTGATTCCGCTGCTCGGTATCGGCTGGTTCATTCCGCGGCTGCACGCGTTCCTCGCCGACAACACCGATGTCGACGTGACCGTGCTGTATGCGCATCACCGTAACTATCGAAGCGACGCGTCCGACCTGTCGATCCGCTTCGGCACCGGCGACTGGCCCGGCTACCGCTGCGAGCGGCTGCTGCCGGGCGCGATGGTGCCCATGTGCAGCCCGTCGTTCCTGAAGCGCCACGGGCCGTTCCGCACACCGGCCGATCTCGCGCGGGCGCCGCTCGTGCACGACGAGGATCGCAGCGCCTGGGTCAACTGGCTGCAGGGCGCCGGCGTGCGGCACGTGTCGCACGCGGTGGGGCCGATGTTCGAGGATGGCCAACTGACGCTGAGCGCGGCACGCGCGGATCTCGGCGCGGCGCTGCTGCGCGCGCCGCTGGTCCAGCGCGAACTGGCGAACGGCGAACTCGTGAAGCTGTTCGACCACGCGCTCGACGACGGGCGCGACTACTACCTGTGCACGCGCGAGGATGCGGACATGCCGGACGGCGCGAGACGGCTGGCGGAATGGCTCAGGCGGATGGCTGCATAAGCGCGCGGGCCGCTCGCAGGCGGGCCTTCGCACGATTCACAAGGCGCGCCGCATCCGCTTGTCCGATGCGATCGTCCGGGCATCCAGGCAAGTGAACCGCCTGCTGCTCGTAGCGCGCGACATGTGGGCCATCCCCGTCATCGAACCCGACGTGCGCGCACCCTGTCGGGTCTGGCAGGCGCGGTGCGTCGCGCGTACCACCGCCCGCCCTTGCGTCACACCGCCCGCCCCCATCCGCGCTCGACCGCATGGGCGACCGTCGCGCGCGCCAGCTCCTGCGTGCTGTCGACCAGCGCGAACGGTGCATCGGGCAACGCGCGCGCCGCGATCGGAATTTCCGTGCAGCCCATCACCGCCACGCCCACGTCCCGTCTTGCCAGTGCATCGAGCGCGCGCGACAGGCACCGCACGGACGCAGCGATCTTCCCCGCCTTGACCGCCGCGATGCACGCGGCAATATCGCGCTGCGCGGCCACGCCCGGCATCACCGGCTCGAACCCGCGTGCACGCAGCGCCGTCTGGTAGAAGCCCGACACCAGCGTGCCGCCCGTGGCGAGCACCGCGACGCGCCGCACGCCTGCCGGCAACGCGGCCACCGACGCATCGACGATATGCAGAATCGGCGCCGCGCTGTGTTCGCGCAGCGGTGCATACCAGTGATGCGCCGAATTGCACGGAATCGCGATCACGTCGACGCCGCAGCGGTTCAGCAGCGCGATGCCGTCGAGCAGCGCCGGCAGCGGATCGGTCCCGCCGTCGATGATCGCGCGCGAGCGATCGGGCGTTCGCGTCAGGTTCGCGACGATCATCGGCAGGTGCTCCTGGTCGCAGCGCGCGCGTGTCAGGCAAATCACGCGATGCATGAAGTCGACCGTGGCCAGCGGCCCCATTCCGCCCAGTACGCCGACGAGTGCCATGACGCCTCCTTCACGCGCGCGGCGGCCGCGCGCAGATCGCGGATACGACGGCCGAGTTGCCGATCACCAGCAACAGCGTCCGAAATATTTCGCAAAACGGATCGATCGCCGCGAACAACACCAACGCGGCCTCGAACGGCAGGTGCAGCGCCGCGCACACCATGCCGGCGAGCGACACCGTCACGACGCCCGACGTGCCCGTCGACGCGAATCCGGCGAGCACCGACGCGACCAGCACGACGCAAAGTTCGCCGGGGCCGAGCGACCGTTCGTAGAGTTGTGCGACGAACAGCGTCGCGCTCGCGTAATAAACCATCGGCCCGACGCGCAGCAGCGACACGGCAAGTGGAACGACCAACTCGACGCGCGCGCGGGCAAAGCCGAAGCCGTCGGCCAGGCATTCGATCATGCTCGGCATGCACGCCACGCTGCTGCGCGTGGCGAGCGCCATCGCGAACGGCGTGCGCAACCCGGCGAGTGTCTCGGCCAGCGTCGCGCCCGAGCGCTTCCAGATCACGACGATCGAGGCCGCGATCAGCACGAGCGCGACGACGGCGAACGCGGCGACGAAGCGGACCATCGCCTCGAGCGGCCCGAATCCCGACGTGCCGATCTGTGCGGCGCCGCCGCAGAACAGCACGATCGGCGTCGGATACGCGAGCCAGTGCATGATCTTCTGGCACGTGAAATAGACGGTCTCCAGCGTCTGGCTTAGCGCCGCCGAGATGCTCGCCGGCACGCGTCCCGATGCGAAGCCGAAGAATAGCGAGAACACCAGCGCCTTCAGTGTGTCGCCGCTCGCGAGCGCCGCGAAGAAGTTGCCGGGCACCAGCGCGATCAGCATGTCGGCAAGGCCCGACGACTTCTCGGCGGGATCGGTGCCGTACAGCGTCATCACGGTGTCGCTCGCCGCACCGTCGCTGCCGACCAGCGCGCCGAACGCCTTCAGCGTCGCGTTCGACAGATGCTCGCCCGGCCGCATCGCGACCAGAACGACCGCGCCGACCGCCACGACGAACACCGACGCGCAGCCGAAGATCGCGATCACGCGCATCACGAGATCCGACGCGCTGCCATCGCGCAGCAGTCGCTGCAGGCTGAAGATCACGGCGGCCGTCATGAATGGCAGCGCCGTCATCTTCAGCAGGCCGACGTACACCTGGCCGACGTAGTCGAACTTCGGCGCGGCGGCCGGCCACAGCACGCCCGCCATGATCCCGAGCGCGAGGCTGCCGAACACCGTCAACGGATGGATCGCGAGCGCATGCAGCCGCGCGATGCGGGGCATGATCCTGATGTTCTCGTCCATGTTCATGTCAGCGGCCCATCGCGTCGAGCAAGGATTTCACGTCGAGCCGCCTGCTGCGCTCGGCCAGGAACTGATTGACGAACGCGAGCAGCGTCGGCGTGGACACCGGCACGCCGACGGCAAGCGCGTCGGTGAGGTCATCGAAGGTCGCGACGCGCAAGCGGATCGGCGCGGTCGGGTCGTCCTGCATCACGAGCTTGATCGCGAGTTCGTCGCGATACACGGCCGTGACCGCGCCGGCGTTCAGTGCGTCGAGCGTCGCCGGCCAGCTCGGGTAGGTACGCACCCGCGCAGCCGGGAAGTCGGTGCGCACGTATTCCGCGTAGGCCGACCCGGCGACGACGCCGATCGTGCCGCGGTAATCGCGCACGACTTCCGGCAGCGGGCGCCCTTTCGCGAGTTCCGCGAAGCTGACGCGGTTGATCAGCAGCGCGCGCCGCAGGTTGATGTACGGCGTGCTGAAGCGGACCGCCTGCGCACGCGGCAACGTGCGCGACAGCTTGCTGATCGCGACGTCGGCCTGCCCGGTCGCGATCAGCTGAACGACGTCGTCGAAGGTGCGCGCAGCGCGGTCGAACTGCACGGACACGCCGAGCTTTTTCGCGAGTTCGTCGGCGAGATCGATGTCGACGCCCGCCAATGCGCCGTTGCGCGACATGAAGAACGGCGGCTGATCGACGCCGAGCACCGCGACGACGAGCGTGCCGCGCGTGACGATGCGGGCGAACTCGGGCGCGAGCAGCCGGCCGTCGGGCATCTGCACGAGCCCGGTCGACGTGGTGGCCGGCGTCGCCGTCGCGGCCGGCGCGGAGGCATCGAGGGCGAGCGCCGGCGCGGCGCACGACACGGTCACGAGTACGCAGGCCACACCGCGCAAGAGCCGATGCAGGCATCGCCCCTCGGGAACGATCTCGCGGAACCATGCAGGCAGTGCACGCATCGCGCGTCCGGAATAGAGATTCATGGCGGCAGTGGGACGGAGAGTGTCTGACGACCGCGCAACCGTTCGTGCCGAACGGGCGCCGGGCCCTTGCGCGGGGCGCGTCGCCGTCGCCCGGCGCCGCGCCCTCCCGCACGCCCAATGTGTCAGAAGCGCCGGCTGGCCGAAATCCGCCGGAAGGCCCGGCCCGGATGGCACGGGCCGACCGGACGGGCCGCCGCGACGGGGCCGGAAGCAGATAGAAATTCCCGATGCCGCGGATTAACACAAGCAATTTCACAAGCCAGGGGTGAACCCGGATACTGGCAACACTTCATCAACACCCAAGCAAAGGAACTCGCAAGATGCCGATCATCAACACCCAAATCAAACCGTTCAAGGCAACCGCATACCACAACGGCGATTTCGTGCCCGTGTCCGAAGAGAACTTCAAGGGCAAGTGGTCCGTCGTCGTGTTCTACCCGGCCGACTTCACGTTCGTCTGCCCGACCGAGCTGGGCGACCTCGCCGACCGCTACGCGGAATTCCAGAAGCTGGGTGTCGAAATCTACGGCGTGTCGACCGATACGCACTTCACGCACAAGGCATGGCATGACACGTCGGAGACGATCGGCAAGATCAAGTACCCGATGATCGGCGACCCGACGCTCACGCTGTCGCGCAACTTCGACGTGCTGATCGAGGAAGAAGGGATGGCGCTGCGCGGCACGTTCGTGATCAACCCGGAAGGCGAGATCAAGCTGTGCGAAATCCACGACAACGGCATCGGCCGCGACGCAGGCGAACTGCTGCGCAAGGTGCAGGCCGCGCAATACATCGCGGCGCACCCGGGTGAAGTGTGCCCGGCCAAGTGGACGCCGGGTGCGGAGACGCTGACCCCGTCGCTCGACCTGATCGGCAAGATCTGACGATCGCGCCGCGCGCCTCGCACGAGGCGCGCGCGTCACGCGAATGCGGGCCGTTTCGCGCGGCCCGCACCCTCCTCCGGCACGACGTGCCCGAACAGAATCATCAATACGGAATCCGAAACGCCATGCTCGACGCCAGTCTCAAGAACCAACTGAAGGCGTACCTCGAAAAGATCACGCGCCCGATCGAACTCGTCGCGTCGCTCGATGACAGTGCGAAATCGCAGGAACTGCTTGCGCTGCTGAACGAGATTGGGTCGCTGACGTCGCGCGTGACCGTAACCGAACGCCGCGACGATGCCGAGCGCAAGCCGTCGTTCTCGATCGGCGAACCCGGCAAGCCGGCCGGCATCCGCTTCGCCGGCATCCCGATGGGCCATGAATTCACGTCGCTCGTGCTCGCGCTGCTGCAGACGGGCGGCCATCCGCTCAAGCTCGACGACGACGTGATCGAACAGATCCGCGCGCTCGACGGCGACTACGCGTTCGAGACGTATTTCTCGCTGTCGTGCCAGAACTGCCCGGAAGTCGTGCAGGCGCTGAACGTGATGTCGCTGATCAACCCGCGCATTCGCCACGTCGCGATCGACGGCGCATTGTTCCAGAACGAGGTCGAAGCGCGCCAGATCATGGCCGTGCCGACGATGTTCCTGAATGGCGAATCGTTCGGCCAGGGCCGCAGCAGCGTGAAGGAAATCCTCGCGAAGCTCGACACGGGCGCGAGTGCCCGCGCCGCGAAGTCGCTCGAGAACAAGCCGGTGTTCGACACGCTGATCGTCGGTGGCGGCCCGGCCGGTGCGGCCGCCGCGATCTACTCGGCGCGCAAGGGCATCGCGACGGGCGTCGTCGCCGAGCGCTTCGGCGGCCAGGTGCTCGACACGATGGCGATCGAGAACTTCGTGTCGGTGCAGGAAACGGAGGGGCCGAAGTTCGCCACGGCGCTCGAACAGCACGTAAAGCAGTACGACGTCGACATCATGGACGTGCAACGCGCCGACGCGCTGATCCCGGGCGACGTGCACCAGATCCGCCTCGCGAACGGCGCGGTGCTGAAGGCGAAGACGGTCATTCTCGCGACCGGCGCGCGCTGGCGCGAAATCAACGTGCCGGGCGAGCGCGAATACCGCAACCGTGGCGTCGCATACTGCCCCCACTGCGACGGCCCGTTGTTCAAGGGCAAGCGCGTCGCGGTGGTCGGCGGCGGCAACTCGGGCGTCGAGGCCGCGATCGATCTGGCCGGCATCGTGAAGGAAGTCACGCTGATCGAATACGGCGCGCAACTGCGCGCGGACGAAGTGCTGCAGCGCAAGCTCCGCAGCCTGCCGAACGTGACGATCGTCACACAGGCACAGACGACCGAGCTGACCGGTGACGGCAGCAAGCTGAACGGGCTCGTCTACAAGGACCTGCGTTCGGGCGAAACGAAGCGCGTCGATCTCGAAGGCGTGTTCGTGCAGATCGGCCTCGTGCCCAACACCGAATGGCTGAAAGGCACGATCGAACTGTCGAAGCATGGCGAGATCGTCGTCGATGCGCGCGGTGCGACGTCGGTGCCGGGCGTGTTTGCCGCCGGCGACGTGACGACGGTGCCGTTCAAGCAGATCGTGATCGCGGTGGGCGAAGGCGCGAAGGCATCGCTCGGCGCGTTCGATCACCTGATCCGGCAAGACGCGACGCCGGCTACCGCCGACGCGCCGCAGGCCGAAGAGGCGATCGCCGCGTAACGCGCGACGCACCGCACAGGTTCGTCTCTCTTGGCCCCGCATGCCCTGGTCGGCGTGCGGGGCCCTTTTTCATCCGGCGTCGAGCGGCGCTGCGCGAGCGCGGCCGCTCCGTTCTCACTGAGCCCCGCCGGGCCCGGCACTCGCCGGTGTAGCCGACTTCAAGCTGCTCGACTGCCTGACCAGTTGATCGGTCATCGCGGCGGCAACCGGATTCGCGCCCGTCGACGCGTGCTGTCGATCGGCGCTCGGCGTCGCCACGTATTGCGGCGGCGGCAACGACGGATCGAGCTTTGCCGATTCCCGCACGAGTGCGGCGGTTTCAGGCGTTTCGGATTTCATCGCGGGTGTCGCGGCCGCGTGCCGCTCGAGCCCGTCGCGCTTGCGCGCCGCGCGCTGGGTCGGCTGCTCCGCCGGCTGACTCGGCCGAGCCGCCTGCGTCGCCTGGACCGGCGGTGTCGATTGCACGGGTTGCGCGGCTTGTACCGGCGCCTTCGCCGGCTGAGCGGGCTGGGCTTTCGGCGGGGTCGCATCCTCCGGCTCGACGGTCACGACGTGGACGGTCGGCGGCGGCGCACTCGTCTTCGCCGGTGGCGCCGGCGCGGCGACGACCGGCGCGACGGCAGCGGATGCCGGCGCCGCGCTCGTGCGCGCAGAGGCCGCGGATGGCGGCCGTACGGCCGCTGGTTGCGGGACGGCCTCGTCCATATGCGCGGCAGGGACGGCGACCGCCGCAGGCGGCGCGATCGCGCCTTGCGCGGTGTGGCCGTCGTTCGCCGCCGTCACGGCGGCGGCAGGGGTCGCGGAGTCACCGATGCCGGCCTCCGCGATCGCGCGGTGGTCCGCACGCAGGAGCATCACGTAGCCTGTGCCAGCCGCGGCAACCAGCAGGCCGCCGGCGATCATCAATGTCTTACGGGTACTAGTCATGCTTGCTCACCGATCTTATCGACGTGAACAAGCCATCATACGCGTGCGATCGCGGCTGATCCCGCACGAATACAATTGGTTTCATTGATGTCGACCCCAGAGCGGTGAGGCCTCGCAACACCGCGCTGCCCTATCGTCAGACGGTTCGACATCGCGAATCGCACACACGGGCACTTGAATGCACGATTGAGCCCGCCCGTGCGGTCGCCCGCGTCGTTGATGCGTAGCGCCTCGCGATATTTCATCGGACGGCGTGGGGGAAACTTCCTGCGCTGAAGTGCAGGCGGTGCGACGTGCGTCGGCAAGACGTCGCGAGGATGCCGCTCAGCCTGTGCCAACACGCCAAAAATCCCGTACAGACCGGCCTTTCGACGCAATCGGAACGCGCGCGCGGCAGGCCGCCGACGCACGCGCAAGCGGCGATTATTCCGGAAACGGTAGATCAGTTTGGCCATCCGCGCGCATGCCGAACGTGTTGAGCGTCATCGCCACGAGCGCGTAATAGCCGAGCAGCGCGACGAGGTTCACGACGGTCTCGTGGCCGAAACGCGCCTGCGCGCGCGCGAACGTCGCGTCGCTCACGCGCCGCGTGTCATACAGCTCGGTTGCGAACGCATGGATCAGCGCATCGTCGTCCGATTCGAACGCCGGCTCGACGCCACGGCGGATCGCGTCGGCCGTGGCGGCCGGCACACCGGCATCGAGCGCGATCGGATGGTGGATGTGCCACTCGGCCTGCGAGCGCCAGCGCGCGGCCGTCACGAGAATCGCGAGCTCCGACAGGCGCAACGGCAAACCCGTGCGATAGCGGCAGAACGCACCGAGCCGCTGCGCGTGCTGCGCGAGTTCGGGACTCGCGATCCAGCCGAGGAACGGCCCGTTCAGGTTGCCGCGCGGGCCGCTGAGAATGTCGGCGAGCACGGCCTTCTGCTCGTCGGTGGCCGATGCGGGATCGAAAGGAGGCAGTCTGTCGGTCATGGTGCGGATTGGGTGAGGTCGTGGTTCACGCGCCGGCCGATGCGAGCGCGGCATCGATCGCGCCGGACAGCCGTTCGACGATCGTGTCGATCTGCTGCGCGGTGCAGACGAACGGCGGTGCGATCAGGATGTGATCGCCGTGCACGCCGTCGATCGTACCGCCCATCGGATACACCATCAGGCCGCGCTGCATCGCCTCGCGCTTGACCGCCGCATGCAGCTTCAGCGCGGGATCGAACGTCACCTTGCTGTCGCGATCGCGCACGAGCTCGACGCCGACGAACAGCCCGCGGCCGCGCACGTCGCCGACATGCGGATGCGCACCGTAATGCTCGCGCAGCGACGCACGCAGTTGCTCGCCGCGCACCTTCACGTTGTCGAGCAGCTTTTCTTCGGCGATCACGCGCTGCACCTCGAGCGCGGCCGCGCAGGCCGTTGCATGACCGAGATACGTGTGGCCGTGCTGGAAGAAACCCGATCCGTCGACGATCGTCCGGTAGATACGATCGCTCACCAGCGTCGCGCCGATCGGCTGGTACCCTGCGCCGAGGCCTTTCGCGATCGTCAGCAGGTCGGGCGCGACGCCATCTTCGTCGCACGCGAACAGGTACCCGGTGCGCCCCATCCCCGACATGATTTCGTCGAGGATCAACAGCACGCCGTACTTGTCGCACACCGCGCGAATCTTCTTCAGGTAGGTACGCACCGGCGGCACCGCGCCGGCCGTCGCGCCGACCACCGTTTCCGCGACGAATGCCGCGACGTTTTCCGCACCGAGTTCGACGATCTTCTGCTCCAGCTCGTCAGCCAGGCGCTGCGCATAGGCTTCGTCGGTTTCGCCCGCCTGCTGGTCGCGATACGCGTAGCACGGGCTCACGTGATGGGCTTCGATCAGCAGCGGCAGGAACGGCTCGCGCCGCCATGCGTTGCCACCGATCGCGAGCGCGCCGAGCGTGTTGCCGTGATAGCTCTGGCGACGTGCGATGAAATGGCGACGCTGCGGCTCGCCCTTCTCGACGAAATACTGGCGCGCGAGCTTCAGTGCGGCTTCGATCGCCTCGGATCCGCCCGACACGAAATACACGTGTTCGAGACCGGCCGGCGCGGCCTCGACGAGCCGGTCGGCCAACTCTTCCGCCACGTCGGTCGTGAAGAACGACGTATGCGCGTACGGCAGTTGCTGCACCTGCCGCTTGATCGCATCGATCACGCGCTGGTTGCTGTGGCCGAGACACGATACGGCCGCGCCGCCGCACGCGTCGATGTAGCGTTTGCCGGTCGAATCGATGATCTCGATGCCGTCGCCTGCGACGGCGACGGGCAAGGTGGCGCGTGGAGCGCGATGAAAAACGGTCGTCATGCGTTGCCTCATGAATCAGGACGCGCTGCGCGCGAGCGCGGGCGGCACGATGCGCGTCGCGAAGCGCTGCGTGCCGTGCTGGTGAATGGCGAAGTCGATCGCGGTGTCGCGAATCGCGAACACGGCGGTCGCCAGCGTGTTTTCATCGTCGGGGTCGGCCGGATCGTCGCGATAGATCGGCAGCCCTTGCGGTGCGCGGTCGCCGAGCACGCGCAGCAGCGCGGCTTCGTCGATCGCGTCGATGCCCGGCGTCAGCGCATCGACACGCCGCTGACGATCACCGGACGATTGCGTGACGATCTGCGCTTCGTCCTCGCACCCCGGATGCACGAGATGATTCGCGTGACCGGCAAGACGCGCAACGTCGACGACCGAACAGCGCGCGACGCTCACCTCGATGCTCAGGAGCCGCGTATCGCCGGTTGCGCCGAGCGTGTGGTGAAAGCCGCTTGCGCGCGCATGCGTGCGCAGCACGTCGGCGGCCGCATCGAGCGACGTCGCGTCGAGCACGGCGCGCGCGAGGATCATCCGCGGCACGCCTGCCGCCGGCGTGCGGATCCGCAAGTTGTTGATCGCCTGCGCGATGCCGGCGCGGTTCGCGGCGAACGTATGCCCGGGCAGCGAGCCTGGGTAATAGAAACTGATGAAGCCCGGCTTGCCCTGCGGCTGCACGTCGACCAGCAGACAGCGCTCGCGCAGGTACGGATCGCCGTCCTCGTTGTGCGCGATCCAGCGCGTGCCGTGCGCGTCGCGTCCGGCGAGCGTCGTGCAGCCGTCCGGCGCGTGATGGATCAGTTCGCCGCGGCAGTTCCACAGAAAGATGTCCTCGGCCGGCCAGCCGACGCCTGCCGCGATCCCGTCCAGCTCCGCGACGAGTTCCGGGTACGCGGCCAGCGCGGCCTGCCGCAGCGCGGCCACGAACGGATGGCCGCGCCAGCGGCGAACGGCCTGCCATGCGCTGCTCTGCTGCATGTACGCATCGAACACGGGGCGGGCAAGCTCGCCGAGGCGCACGCCGATGTCGAACGGCGCGCCGGCGATGACGGGAGACAGGGAAAGCGGCATGTCGGATGGTTCGGTTTCGTTCAGGACACGTGTTTCAGGAATTCCTTCAGGCGCGGGGTCGGCGGCCGGTCGATCAGGTCGACCGGATGGCCGTCCTCGGCGATGCCGCCCTGATCCATGAACAGCAACCGCGTGCCGACCCGCTTCGCGAAGCCGATCTCGTGCGTGACGACGATCATCGTCATCCCTTCGGTCGCGAGATCCTGCATCACTTTCAGCACTTCGTGGCGCAATTCCGGATCGAGCGCCGACGTCGGCTCGTCGAACAGCATCAGCCGCGGCCGGATCGCGAGCGCGCGCGCGATCGCGACGCGCTGCTGCTGGCCGCCCGACAGCTCCGACGGGTAATGATTCGCGCGCGATTCGAGGCCGACCTTGTCGAGCAGCGCCATCGCCTGGTCGCGCGCATCGGCACGCGACGCACCGCGCACCTGGATCGGCCCGAACATCACGTTCTCGAGCGCGGTCATCTGCGGAAACAGGTTGAACTGCTGAAACACCATGCCCGCTTCGAGCCGGATGTTGCGGATCGTCGTCGCGTTGCCGCGCACGCTCTGGCCGTCGACCAGCAGCTCGCCGCCGGTGATTTTCTCGAGCGCGTTGATACAGCGCAGCATCGTCGACTTGCCCGAGCCCGACGGACCGATCACGACGACCACCTCGCCCGCATCGATCTTCAGGTCGATATGCTTCAGCACCGGCACATGGCCGAAGCTCTTCGACACGTTCTGGAATTCGATCATGCTCATAAGATCCGCATCCTCTTTTCGACGAGCCGAAGCGTCAGCGTCATCGCGCCGGTCAGCAGCAGGTAGATGACAGCCACTGCGGTCCAGATCTCGACCGCCTGGAAATTGCCGGCAATGATTTCCTGCCCCTTGCGCGTCAATTCGCCGACGCCGATGACGATGAACAGCGACGTGTCCTTGAGGCTCACGATGCACTGGTTGCCGAGCGGCGGAATCAGGCGCCGGAACGCGAGCGGCCCGACCACCTTCAGCAGCACGCGCGGCATCGACAGGCCCATCGCGAGCCCCGCTTCCGTCAGCCCCTTCGGGATCGACAGCAGCGCGCCGCGCACCACTTCCGCGAGATACGCGCCCGAATTCACCGTGATCGCGATGATCGCGGCCGTCAGGCCGTCGATCCGGATATGCGCGAGCAGCGGCAACGCGAAGTACAGGAACATCACCTGCACGACGATCGGCGTGCCGCGGATCAGTTCAATATAAACCTGTGCGAGCACGTTCATCGCCTTCGGTCCGTATGCGCGGAACATGCCCGCGATCATCCCGACGACGAATCCGCCCACCAGCCCGAAAAATGCGATGAACACCGTCAACCGGACCCCGTCCATCAGGTCCGGCAACGCCGCCCAGATCGCAGACCAATCGAAATTCACGTGTCGCTCCCCGTCCGATTCAAGACCGGCGCGGCCACCCGGCCGCGCCATGCTGTGCCGTCACGCTCACATCTTCGGCGGCTCGGCGCCGAACCACTTCTTGTAGATCTGCGCGTAGCGGCCGTCGGCCCGGATCTTCACGAGCGACGCGTTGACCTTCGGCACGAGCGCGCTGCCCTTCGGGAAACCGATCCCGTACTTGTCGCCGCTGACCGGCTGGCCCGCGACCTTCACCTTGCCCTTGCCCTCGTTGTTCACGAAGAACAGCACGTTCGGCGTGTCGTGCATCGCCGCGTCGACGCGGCCGGCCTCGAGCGCGAGGTACGCCTGGTCGATGTTCGGGAACTGGCGGATCTCCTTCGGCTTCAGGTGCGCCTTGATCCAGTCGATCGTCGCGGTGCCCGTCTTCGCGGCGATCACCTTGCCGTTCAGGTCGTCGATCGACTTGATCGTCGTGTTGTCCGTCTGCACCATCGCTGCCAGGCCGCTGTCGTAGTACGGCGCGGAGAAGTCGATCGCCTTCTTCCGCTCTTCCTTGATGGTCATCCCCGACAGCGCGACGTCGATGTTCTGGGTCTGCAGCGCCGGGATCAGGCCGGCGAAATCCATCGGCTGGATCGTGTATTTCCAGCCTTGGTCCTTTGCGATCTCCGCCCACAAGTCGAGATCGAAGCCGACGTACTTGTCGCCCTGCTTGAACTCGAACGGCATGAACGACGTATCGGTCCCGACGACGAGCGTCTTGGTATCCGCGTGCGCGATGCTGGCGCCGAGCGCGGCAACCACCGCGACGGCTTTCAGGAAGGAACGGCGACTCATGACTTTTCTCCGCATGGTTGAGCGATGTGACCGGCCGGCTGGCCGGGGAACGACGACATCAAGCCGCACCGCAACATGCGATGTTGAATTAAACCGTAGTGCAACAAGTGTTGTCAACACGGATACTACGACAACAAAAAAATACTCAACAGAAAAATGCGTTGAGAGAAACCCGAACCGGACGGACGGAATTGATCGGAGGAAAGGTGTGCGCGGACGGGCGTGCGGCAGCTGCGGCGGGAATGTGCTGCGGGATTGCGCCGCGCGGCGAGGGGGCAATGGCGTGGAAGCGGGGAACGTGTGGCGCCGCCGTCACCGCGGCGGGTGGACGTGTCGCCGTGCCGGCTCGCGCGCGACGACAACGATGGTGTGCGCCGCCGCATGATCGGACGGGCGCACGCCCGGTCATTCGGCGCGACCGGAAGGCCCCATGCGCCCCGGCACCGCGGCGATCGTGATGCCGGCCACCGCCGGCGAGGCTCAACGAACGGCGTGCACCGCGAGCGACACCGGCTCCTTCTCGAGCGCGCGCAGGCGCCGCGACGGCTAACCCGCCGTTCCCGCTCGCGAAGATCGTTGCGCCCGCATCCAACGACAGTCACGCGCGCGGCGCGGGCGGTGCAAAGCGAGCCCGCGCGCCAGGCCCGCGCGGGCGCCCCCGTTCATCCTCGCGTCACGGCGCGGCAAAGAACAGCGCGACGACGCAGGCCATCCCCGCGAACCACACGAGCGAGCGCAGCGACGCCCAGTTCAGCAGGTACATCAGCGCATAGACGACGCGAATCGCGACGAACCCCATCGCGAGCTGGTCGACGTGATGCGCATTCGCGCCGTTGTGCCATGCGACGACCAATGCGGCCGTAAACAGCGCCAGCGCTTCCCAGGCATTCTGGTGCGCGGCCTGCGCCCGCGCGCGCCAGCCTTCGAGCCTCGCCAGGTACTCGCGCGGCGCGTGGTTGTCGTAGCCTTTGCGGGCCTTGGCCAGGAACGTCATCGGGAACGGCAACAGCGCCACGATGAACAGGCAAATCTGGGACGTCGTCATCAAAGTCTCCTCCTTTATGATTACATTGATCAATGACAGGGTCGCGCAGAGCTTAGCATTGCGTCGAGCTGTTCGCGCACCGGTTTTCTAGACGGGAGTCTCGGCAAGGCAGCCTGCCGAACGCTGTGGCGGCAAGGATCCGACGCAACAATTTCCACCAAATCGCCGATAAAAACGTTAATTAAAACTGGCCGAACACCAATAAGATAGCGCTCAACACTGGCTCGGCGTGTTGCCGCGCCAGCCTGCTTACCTGCGCCGCGCCGCCGCGCGCGCCGAACGACTTTCGACCCGAGCCCGCCCATGCCCCGTCCCATCGTCGCCCATGTCCGTCCCGACGCCGTTCGCCACAACCTCGAATTCATCCGCCGCACCGCCGCGCAATCGCGCGTGTGGGCCGTGGTCAAGGCCAACGCATACGGTCACGGGATCGAGCGGATCTATCCGGGCCTCGCGGCTGCCGACGGCATCGCGCTGCTCGATCTCGACGAAGCCGTGCGCGTGCGGGAGCTCGGCTGGGACAAGCCGGTGCTGCTGCTCGAAGGGATCTTCGAGCCGGCCGATGTCGAACTGGCCGATCGCCACCGGCTGACGGTGGCCGTGCACTGCGACGCGCAGCTCGACCTGCTGATTGCCGCGAAGCCGCGGCAGCCAATCGACATCCAGCTGAAGATGAACTCCGGGATGAACCGCCTCGGCTACCGGCCCGACGCATTCCGCGCCGCGTGGGAACGCGCGGCGGCCGCGCCGTCGATCGGCAAGATCACGCTGATGATGCATTTCGCGAACGCCGACGAAGGCGAAGTCGACTGGCAGCTCGAGCAGTTCGATGCGGCCACGGCAGGGATTCCGGGCGAGCGCTCGACATCGAATTCGGCGGCCGTGCTCTGGCATCCGCGCGCGCATCGCGACTGGGTGCGGCCGGGCACGATCCTGTACGGCGCGTCGCCGACCGGCGCGGCGCGGCACATCGCCGACACGCCGCTGATGGCCGCGATGACGCTGACGAGCAAGATCATCGGTGTGCAGACGATCGCGCCGGAGGAAACGGTCGGTTACGGCCGTCGCTTCAAGGCAGACCAGCCGATGCGGATCGGCGTCGTCGCATGCGGCTACGCGGACGGCTATCCGCGCCACGCGCCGACCGGCACGCCGATCGCGGTGGACGGCGTGATGACGCGCGTCGTCGGCCGCGTGTCGATGGACATGCTGACCGTCGACCTGACGCCGTGCCCGAACGCGGGCATCGGCTCGAGCGTCGAGCTGTGGGGCGATCAGGTGAAGGTCGACGACGTCGCGGAAGCCAGCGGCACGATCGGCTACGAGCTGATGTGCGCACTCGCGCTCCGCGTGCCGGTCGTGACCGTGCCGCCCGGCGCGTCGGTGGTGCAGCCGGCGCTGCGCACGGGCAGCCACGGGCGTTGATCGACGCCGACGCTGCGGCGCACTAGCGCGCCGCAGCGCATGCCGCTTCACTTGCGGGCCGCCTCGGGCGGCCCGTTTGCGTTCCGGCGGACCGGAAACCCGAGCCGGAAAAAACGCGTTGGCTACGGCTCTTGCGCGCCGCTCGACATGCACATCCGGGGCGTGCGCCTACGAACGCCACACCGGCTCGCGCTTCTCCAGGAACGCGTCGATCCCCTCGCCGGCATCCTCTTCCATCATGTTGCGCGCCATCACGTCGCCCGCAAACGCGTACGCGTCGTCGAGCGGCAGTTCGCGCTGCCGGTAGAACATCTGCTTGCCGTAACGCACGGCCGCCGGGCTCTTCTTGACGATCTCCGCGACCTTGCGCGCGACGGCCGCGTCGAGCGCGTCCTCGGGCACGGCCTCGTTGACGAGCCCCCAGGCAGCAGCCGTCGCCGCATCGACGAAACGCCCGGTGACGAGCATGTCGAACGCGCGCTTCGCCGACACGTTGCGGCTCAATGCGACGGCAGGCGTCGAACAGAACAGCCCCACGTTGATTCCGGATACCGCGAAGCGCGCGGTGTCGGCTGCGACGGCGAGATCGCACGCGGCGACGAGCTGGCAGCCGGCGGCCGTCGCGATGCCGTGCACGCGTGCAATCACCGGCACCGGCAGTGCGCGCATCGCGAGCATCACGCGGCTGCATTGCGCGAACAGCGCGCGGTAGTAATCGAGTTCGGGCCTGGCGCGCATCTGCCGCAGGTCGTGGCCCGCGCAGAACGCCTTGCCCGCCGCGGCGAGCACGACGCAACGCACGTGCGGATCGGCAGCCAGCGAATCGAACGCGTCCTGCAGGCTCGCCAGCATCGCCTCCGACAACGCGTTGAACTGTTGCGGCCGGTTCAGCCGCAGCGTGACGACGCCGTCGCGCACGTCGCGCAACAAGATCGGCTCGGGTGTTTCGTGACGGGATTCCATGATGCTCCGCTCGACGGGGTTCGATCGAGCGCGAACCGGTAGCACGGGCGGCACACGCCCGGATTCGCGATCGACATGATCACGAATCGTCCTCCACATTGCGCGCGGCGTCCAGCGGAGCCGACCGGCCGGCCGGCGAAGCCGGCTTGCACGCCGCCTCACCGCGAAGCGAAGGCCGCGCCGGCTGCGCGTTGATTGCCGCTTAGCGGTGACGCATCGCCCGCGTGCGCGCTCAGCCCGCGAGCTTCTTCAGCGCGTCGAGTACCGCGTCGCCCTTGAACGGCTTCACGATCCAGCCCTTCACGCCGGCGGCCTTGCCCCGCTCCTTCATCGCCGGACTGCTTTCGGTCGTCAGCATCACGATGTTGACCGACGCGTTCGCCAGTTCGCCGCGGATCTTCTCGACCATCGTCAGGCCGTCCATGTTCGGCATGTTCACGTCGCTGATCACGAGGCGCACGCCGGGCGTCGCCTTGAGCTTCGCGAGCCCGTCCTTGCCGTCCACCGCCGTCGCGACGTCGAGCCCGTGATTGCGCAGGAAACCCGCGACTTCGTCGCGCACCGTGCCCGAATCGTCGACCACCAGAATCTTTGCCATCGTCTTTCCCTTTCGTTGTTGCCGACTTCAACAGTCGATATTCAAAACAGTTCGAGTTCGCCCGATTCGACCATCGGCCCGACGTCCTGCACCAATTCGCGGAAATCCTCCGGCGACCAGCTCAGGCTGAACACGAAGCGCTGGTCGAGCCGCACCGACCGCCCCGAGGCGGGATCGGTCATCCGGTACTTGAAGCAGAGTTGCGGACAGTCGCCGCCGAACGAGATGAACTTCTGCTTGTGATTGACGACGAGCGGCACCTGCACCGGATGGCGCGCGAGCGCCTCCGCGTCGCCGAGATAGCGGTTCTTGAACGCGCCCCACACGAGATTGGTCAACTCGCCGAGCACGCTGTTCACGTCGCGGAAATCGGGTGCCCGGCCGTCGTCGCGAGTGCCGCCGATCATGTCGAGCAGCGGCTGCTCGCTCGTCTGCAGCAGCATGTAGCCGCGGCACCACGCGCTTTCCAGCGCGATCAGGCTGAACACCTCGCCGAAGATGATCTGGTCGCGCACGATGCACGGCCTGTCGCACTCGATCGTCATGCCCGGGAACAGGCTGTCGAGCCGCGCCTCCGTGATCTCCGCGATGCCGCGCACGAGCGCATTCGGGTAGTCGCGTCCGAACAGGTATTCGTCGATCGCACGCTTGAGCGGTGTCAGGTCGTCGGCGACGTAGGCCGCGCACGCAACGCGCGCGAGGGCATCGGGCAGCCCGTCGCGCGACGCGTCCGCTGCATCCGACATGCGGCGCAGGATGATCGGCAGCTCGGGCCGCAGCGCATCGATCTGCGTCGCGATGATCGCGCTCTCGGCCGGCGAGCCGCCGTAGTCCTCGGCAAGCAGGATCGCGCCGAGATCGATGTTCGAGCGCAGCACCTTGAGCAGCCGGTTGCGCCGCACGGTCAGGCCGATCAGGTTGTGCTCGTCGCAGAAGCGCTTGATCGTCGCCGCATGCGCGCGGCTGTCGTCGAGCACGAGCACCTTGCTGACGGGTTGGTCTACGGTCATCTCGCGAAATCCTCTGAATCGGTCAAAACAGTTCGAGCTCGCCGCCCGTGTCCACGCTCGCCGCTTCCGGCACGTGGAAATCGACCGGCGCGTTCGCGCACACGCACAGCGTCGCGCCGATCCGCACGTCGCCGTCGAGCGTCACGTCGTATGCGGCCACGTGATCGGGGTTCAGCGCCGGCAGGTAATCGACGCTCGCGCCGCTCAGCAGGTAAGGCGTCGACATCCCGAGATCGGGGAACGGTGCGGTCAGCGCCTGGTTGATCGCGCCGCAGCACAGGTTCGCGACTTCCATGAACGCTTCGGGCAGCGGCCGCTGCGTGCTCGCGCCCGACGCTGCCGCGGCGAAATGGCGGCGCGTCGGATCGTCGTCGCGAAAGCGCAGGGCGAGCAGCAGCCGGAAGTGCAGCGCCGAGATCGTCAGTACGACGACGTGTTCGGCGAGCTTCGGCGTCGCCCGCGACCTCGCGCGCGACGGATCGTGCGACGCGTCGTGCGCATCGCCGGCGGCCGGCCGCATCTCGCACGCACCGCCGGACGCGAGCCGCGTGCGCGCCGCGTCGAAGAAGATCCGTTCGAAGCCGGCCCGGGCCTGCGCACTGATCACGCCGCCTCTCCTTCGATCCGCGCGTGCAACTGCCCGGCCAGCGTCTCGAGCGTCGCGAGCGCGGCCGTGATCATCTTGCCGCCGGCCTGGATGTCCTGGAACGTCGCGGCCGTCACGAGATCGTTGCGATTCAGGCTGTCGCGATAGCTGTTCGACAATTGCTGCGAACGCGCGGCGAGCCCGCGCACCTCGCTCGCCACGATCGAGAAGCCGCGCCCTGCCGCACCGGCGCGCGCGGCCTCGATCGACGCGTTCAGCGACACGATCGACACGTGCGCGACGATCGACGACAGCTCCTGGTTCTTCGCCCGCATGTCCTGGTTCTGCGTGGTCAGCGAGATCATCTGCTCGTGCCAGCGCTCGAACGTGCCGGCCAGCCCGCGCAGTCGCGCGGCTTCGTCGGCGAGTTTCGTCGCATGCTGCGACAGTGCGGCGCGCTCGGCCGCGAGCGCCTGGAGCGCGTCGCGCTGCTCGCCGGCGCCGGCCGCCTCGCGCGCCAGCGTTTGCTCGAGCTCCGCCTCGCGGCGTGCCCATGCGTCGGCCGCCTCGGCATGCGCCGCAAGTGCTTCAACGGCACGCGCGTCGGCTGCGCCGAGCGCATCGCGCAATGCGTCCGCTTCGCGCGTCATCGCGGCAACGAGCCGCGCGCGCGCAATGCGGCCCACGATCGCGGCGATCACCGCGGCGGCCAGGCCGCCCGCCAGCGCGGCGCCGACCGGAATCATCCACGCTTGCACGATCACTCCGGTGCGTCGACGTTCGCGATGCGGGCGCGGGCCGGCTGCCCCACGTCCTGCACCGCACCACCGTCCGCCGCGAAACGCGCCGGCAGCGACACGATCGTCTCGAACGCGCGATACGGCGAGCCCGTGCGATCGTCGGTGAAGCGCAGCGCAATGTCGCCGCCGTCGCGCTTCAGGAAGTTGCGCACCGCGTCCATCCCGACGCCGCGCCCCGACACTTCGGTCACCGCACGCGCGGTCGAGAACCCCGGACGGAAGATCAGCTCCGCCACCGCCTCATCGGTCAGCGCGGCTTCGGCGCCGGCGTCGAACCAGCCGCGCTCGCGCGCGATCCCGCGAATCCGGTCGAGCGCGAGGCCGCGGCCGTCGTCGCCGAGCACGAAACGCAACGTGTCATTCTCGACATCGACCGCGATGTCGATCTTGCCGGCCGGCGCCTTGCCGGCGGCGCGCCGCTCTTCCGACGTTTCGATCCCGTGGTCGATCGCGTTGCGCAGCAGATGCATGAACACGTTCTTCAGCGTCGCGCCGATCTCGCTGCGCACGCGATGGCCGTTGCTGTCGATATGCACGACGGGCGCCGGCTTGCCGAGTTCGGCCGCGAGCGACGGCAGCGATTCGATCACGCCGCCCAGCGCATCGCCGATGCCCTGCGTGCCGAACTGGCTCAGCAGGCGGCGCACCGAATCGCGCGCCGCGTGCCAGTCGCTTGTGTTCGCCGGATCGGCACCGTCGAGCATGCGCAGGCTCTCGCTGATGTGCGCGCGCTCGACCATCAGGTAGTCGGCACCGCCGTGCTGCGCCGCTTCGCCATGGCGGCCGAGCGTGACCGCGTTGATCGTCGCGTAGTGCTCGACCGCCTGGCGCACGCGGGCCAGATCGTCCATCAGCGCATCGCGGTTCCACTCGGGGCCGCCGTCCGCGTGGCGCAGCGATTCGTACGCCTGCTCCGCCTCATGCACGATGTTGGTCAGATGCTGCAGGCTGTACGTGCGCGCATTGCCCTTGATCGTGTGCATGTTGCGGAACAGCGCGGCGACGATCGAGTGATCCGCGCGTTCGTGCTGGCGGATCATCCGCTCGTTCTCGCTGAGGAAACCCTTCGCGCTGTGCACGAAGTCGTGGAACTTGTCCTGGCTGATCGACAAAATCTCGCCGATCATCTCGAGCCGGCGCTGCTGCTCGCCGGCCTGCGCGGTCAGCTCGCGGATCTCGGTCACGTCGCGCACGCACAGCATCAGCCGCACGACCGTGTCGGTCTCGTCGGTGATCGCCGACCAGCTCAGGTCGAGCCATTTCTCGCGGCCGTCCGGCATCCGCTTCGCGACTTCGTTGACGAGCAGGTGCTCATTGAACGCGAAGTTCATGCTGTCCTCGCCGAGGCACGCATGCACGGCCGCGTCGACCTGCGAACGCGCGTCCGAGCCGATGCTCGAATCGTCGAACACGAGCGCCATCAGGTCGCGGCCGGCGATGTCGCTCGTCTCGAAGATGGTCTCGAGGTAAGCCGAATACTCCGCATGCACGACGCCGCCTTCGACGACGGTCAGGATCCCTTGCTGCATGTTCTGCAGCATCGCCTGAATGTCGGCCGTCTTCTGCTTCAGTTGCGCGGCGTTCTCCTGGATCTTCTCGATCATCCCGTTGAACGCGACGATCGAATGACCAATCTCGTCCATCCGGCCCACCGGCACGCGCCGCGTGAAGTCCTGGCTCGTCGCGATCTCGCTCATCGCCGTCTGCATCCCGATCAGCGGGCGCGTGATCTGGCGATACAGCACGAAGCCGAGCGCGGTCAGCAGCACGACCACCGTGCCCGCGACGCCCGCGATCGCGGTCGCCGTCGTCGACAGCATGCCGTTCAGCGCGCGGATCGCGTCGTCCTTCTGCCGGTTCTTCTCGACGCGCAGCGTGTCGACGATGCTTTCGAGCTCGTCGCGATACTGCGCGACGTTCGCGAACAGGTACGCCTGCGCCATCTCGGGCTTGCCGTCGGCTTTCATCTTCACGGTGTCGCCGATCGCCGCGAAGTAGTTCGCCGCGCTGTCCTTGGCCTGCTCGACGAGCCCTTGCTGCGCCTGCCCGACCGCCGATTTCGCCTGCGCGTCGAGCGCCGCGCGCAGCGCGGCCTGCTTCGCCTTCAGCTCGTCGCCCGCCTGCGCGGCGGTGTTCGCGTCGGGCGCATACACCAGCGTCATCGTTGCGATCTGGATGTTCTTCACGTCGGCGACGAGATCCGCCGACGCGAGCGCGCTCGGCACGATTCCCTGGGTCACCTGACGCACCTCGGACGCGCTCTTGCGTGTCTGGTACACGGCGTACACGCCGATCGCGGACAGCGCAAAAAACGTCAGGACGACTAGCAGCGTAATGCGATGACGAATGGTCATGAGTACAGCTCCCCGCAGCGATCCGGCTTCAATCGCTCTTTTGTCTATTGAAAGAATGTGAGCGCCGAATTATCGGGGATGGTGTATGACCGTCCGATGACTGAAAATCAATCGGTCGTTGAGGAAATCGCAATGGTCAATTGCGACGAGAAAATCCTAAAGTTTTTCTCGAATCGGCCGTTAACCTCTGGCCTTGACGGCCCGACGGGCCTGCCTGGCGGCCTCGATAAATCGAATCCGGATATTCATTCTTTTATTTTCGATCCGTAATTCAATCCGGTTGAATACCGGTAAAACGTTTGCGCATTATCTGCGAATCGAATCGGTTATGCACCTTCTACAGCGCGACCGGATTCGCGCGCCGCGTCGACATGGGTGAATGGCAGCCGATTCATTCCAGCCAGGAAACAATCAATCGCCATCCGGCGATTCACCTTCCCTCCCGCGCGTTCTAGACTATCGGATCACTTCCCCACCGGACCCTTGCAATGACCGACGTCCTGCCGCTGACCACCGACTCCGAATCCGGCCTCCAGTACCTGCTGCGCCCGGCCGCCGGCCGCCCGGCGGGCCGCCTGTTGCTACTGCATGGCGTCGGCGGGAACGAAACCAACCTGCTGAACCTGTCCGGCACGATCGACCCGCGCATCGAAATCGCGTTCGTGCGCGGCCCGCTGACGTTCGGCCCCGGCCAGCACGCGTGGTTTCCTGTGCGCTTCGGCCCGAACGGCCCCGAGATCGATGCGGCCCGCGCGGATGCGAGCCGTGTCCAGCTGATCGCGCTGCTGCGCGCGTTGCGCGCCCGGGGCACCGACAACGAACACGCCGCACCGCCCACCGTGATCGCCGGCTTCAGCCAGGGCGGCATCATGAGCGCGAGCGTCGCGCTCACGTCGCCGGCCGACGTCGCGGCGTTCGCGGTGCTGTGCGGCCGCATCCTGCCGGAGATCGATCCGCTGATCGCATCGCGCGATGCGTTGAGCGCGCTCCACGCGCTGGTGATGCACGGCCGCTTCGACGACAAGCTGCCGGTCGCGTGGGCCGAAACCGCCGACGCGAAGCTGACGGCGCTCGGCGTCGCGCACGATACGCGCCTCTACGACGCCGGCCACGAACTCACGGCGGAGATGGCCGGCGACTTCGGCCGCTGGGTCGGCGCACGCACCGGATTGAACTGAGCGCACGGGCGGTCGACCCGCCCGTGCGTATCGTCAGACGTTGCTCGCCGGATCAACGCCGAGCGGCGCGCCGGCGGCATTCTCAGCCGCCGCTTCCCGCGCGGCCCCGCGCTTCGCCAGCTTCCAGCCGACCACGAGCGCGAGCACGACGAGCGGGATCATCCCGACGGTCCACGTGCCGCCCGGGTAATCGAACGCCATCAGCACCAGCACGCTGACCAGGAACCCGAGCGTGAGCCACGACGTGAACGGCGCGCCGGGCATCCGGAACGACACGGGGCTCAGCTCGCCGCGATTGACCGCGCGGCGGAACAGGATCTGGCACATCACGATGAAGCCCCAGGTCGTGATGATCCCGAGCGACGCCATGTTCAGCACGATCTCGAACGCCTGCGCTGGCACGATGTAGTTCAGCGGCACGCCGATCGCATTGACCGCGACCGTGACGAGGATCCCGCCGTACGGCACGCCGCGCGCGTTCATCCGGGACACGAAGCGCGGCGCCGAGCCGCCCATTGCCAGCGAACGCAGCACGCGTCCGGTCGAATAGAGGCCGGAGTTCAGGCTCGACAGCGCGGCGGTCAACACCACGACGTTCATCACCGTGCCGACGTACGGCACGCCGAGCTTGCTGAAGAACGTGACGAACGGGCTTTCGTGCGCGCTGTAGGCGGTCCACGGCAGCAGCATCGTCAGCAGCACGACCGAGCCGACGTAGAACAGCGCGATGCGCCACATCACGCTATTGATCGCCTTCGGCAGCACCTTGCGCGCATCGGCAGTCTCGCCCGCCGCGACGCCGACGAGCTCGATGCTCGCATACGCGAACACGACGCCCTGCACGATCAGCACGGCCGGCAAGATGCCATGCGGAAAGATCCCGCCGTGGTCCGCGATCAGGTGCAGCCCCGGCATCTGCCCGGCGACCGGATGACCGCTCGCGAGAAACACGGCGCCGATCGCGAGGAACAGCGCGAGCGTCCCGACCTTGACGATCGAGAACCAGAACTCCATCTCGCCGAACACCTTCACGCCGATCATGTTCATCACCGACACGATCCCCAGGGCGCCGAGCGCGAACACCCATTGCGGCACGTCGGTGAACACGGCCCAGTACTTCATGTAGATCGCGACCGCGGTGATGTCGACGATGCCGGTGGTCGCCCAGTTCAGGTAGTACATCCAGCCCGCGACGAACGACGCGCGCTCGCCCATGAACTCCCGCGCGTACGACACGAACGAACCGCTGGTCGGCCGGTGCATCACGAGCTCGCCGAGCGCGCGCATGATCAGGAACGCGAACACGCCGCACACGAGATACACGACCGCGAGCGCAGGCCCCGCGCTCTGCAGGCGGCCGCCCGCGCCGAGAAAGAGGCCGGTGCCGATCGCACCGCCCATCGCGATCATCTGCACGTGTCGCGGCTTCAACTTCTGCTCGTAGCCGGACTCGTGGGACGCGAACATCGCATCGCGGTCGGCATGACGGGGATCGGCGCCGCCGGCCGGGTCGACCGGGCGCTCGCTGGCTTGCTTCATGGTATGTCTCCGTTTCTTGATGTGTGTTGATGTGTCGCGCCCGTCGGCAGGACGCTGCGGGAACGGCCGCGCGCGGCCCGCCGGCGGCTTGCGCCGGCGCCGCACGGCCGGAATCAGTACGTGCGCGGGCGGATCAGCGCTTCGGGCTGCAACGCTTCGTCCAGTTGTGCGGCGGTCATCAGCTGGTGATCCAGCACGACCTCGCGGATCGACTTGCCGCTCTCGTGTGCTTCGGCGGCCACGGCCGTCGCGCGCTTGTAGCCGATGTACGGGTTCAGCGCGGTCGCGAGCGCGACCGAGCGCTCCATCGTTTCGCGCAGCCGTTCGGGGTTCGCGGTGATGCCGCTCACGCAGCGGTCCGCGAGCGTCGTGCACGCGGCCGTCAGGTGGCTGAAGCTGCTGAACAGCGCGCTCGCGATCACCGGCTCGAACGCGTTGAGCTGGAGCTGTCCGGCCTCGGCCGCGAAAGTCACCGTCAGGTCGTTGCCGAACACCTCGAACGCGACCTGGTTCACGACCTCCGGAATCACCGGGTTCACCTTGCCCGGCATGATCGACGAGCCGGCCTGCACCGGCGGCAGGTTGATTTCGCCGAACCCCGCGCGCGGGCCGCTCGACAGCAGCCGCAGGTCGTTGCAGATCTTCGACAGCTTGACCGCGATCCGCTTCAGCACGCCGGAGATCTGCACGAACGCGCCGCAGTCCTGCGTCGCCTCGATCAGGTTCGGGGCGGTGCTCAGGTCCAGGCCGGTGATGCGCCGCAACGCGGCCAGCGCCTTCTCCGCGTACTGCGGATGCGCGGTGATGCCGGTGCCGATCGCAGTCGCGCCGAGATTGATCTCGCGCATCAGCCAGCCGGCTTCCTGCAGGCGCGCGATGTCTTCCGTCACCATCACCGCGTAGGTCGAGAATTCCTGGCCGAGCGTCATCGGCACGGCGTCCTGCAATTGCGTGCGGCCGAGCTTCAGGAGGCCCGAGAACGCGTCGGCCTTCTCCGCGAACGCGTCGCGCAGGTGCGCCATCGCGTCGAGCAGATGCTCGACCGCGAAGCAGGTCGCGATCCGGATCGCGGTCGGATAGACGTCGTTCGTGCTCTGAGCGAGATTGACGTGCTCGTTGGGATGCAGGTATTCGTACTGCCCGCGTGCATGCCCCATGATTTCGAGCGCGCGGTTGCAGATCACCTCGTTGGCGTTCATGTTGGTCGACGTGCCGGCCCCACCCTGGATGATGTCGACCACGAACTGATCGTGCAGCCGGCCTTCGCGGATCTCGACACAGGCGGCGGCGATCGCGTCACGATACGCGTCCGGCAGCAGCCCGAGCTCGCAGTTCGCATCGGCAGCGGCTTCCTTCACCGCCGCGAGCGCCATGACGAGGTACGGCAGCGACGCGATCGTGCGCCCCGAAATATTGAAGTTCTCCTTCGCGCGCAGCGTATGGACGCCGTAGTACGCCGAATCCGGAATGCTTCGTTTCCCTAAAAGATCTGCCTCGACGCGGAAGCCGTTTTCCGTCATGGTGCCCCTCCTGAATTGTCTCTGCCGTCGCAGGAAACCGGCTGCGTTCACCGCTTCCCCGTGCGACGGGATCGCATTCTATGCCTTTGCATAAAGAACCTCGCTTCTGTATTATCGAAAGCGGTTTTGCGTGTGACGCAACAGCGAGGGACGAATGAAAACAATGACGAGAGACACCGGCATCGATCACCTCGGCGCGATGCGCGCGTTCGTGCGGGTCGTCGAAATGGGAAGCTTTTCCGCGGTCGCGAAGGAGATGCACGTGTCGACGTCGACGGTCGCGCGCAAGATCACGGCGATCGAGGACGCCCTCGGCGTCGCGCTATTGCATCGCTCGACGCACAGCGTGACGCTGACCGAGGCCGGCCACATCTACCTGGAACGCGCGGTCACGCTGATCGCCGATCTCGACGACACGTTGCGCGTCGTCGCGGAGCTCAATTCACAACCGAGCGGCCCGCTGAAGCTCACCGCACCGGTCGCTTTCGGTCGCCGTCATCTCGCGCCGCTGATCGCACCGTTTCTCGCGCGCTACCCGACGATCCAGCTCGACGTGCGGCTCACCGACAACCACAACGACCTCGTCGCCGGCGGCTTCGACCTCGACATTCACGAAGGCGAGAACTACCTGGACAACCTGGTCGTGCACCGGCTGTCGCGCAACGACAGCATCCTGTGCGCGACGCCCGGCTACCTCGATCGCAGCGGGCGCCCCGCGACGCCGGACGACCTGCAGCATCACAACTGCCTGCGCTACGTGCACCCCGAGGGCGATCCGCGCTGGGAGCTCGTGCGCGGCGATGCACGGCACAGCGTGCTGCCGGCCGGCAACCTCGTCACCGATCATTCGGAACTGCTGCTGGACGCGACCTGCGCGGGCCTCGGCATCGCCGAATTCGAGATCTGGCTGGTGCGCGACCTGCTCGCGAGCGGCCGGCTCGAAGCCGTGCTGCCGCGCTACCGGCTGCAGAACAAGCTCACGGGCGACTACATCTACATCGCGTATCTGGCGAACCGGCGCAGCTCGGCAAAGCTGCGCGTGCTGAGGGACTTCCTCGCGGAGCATCTCGCGCACATCGGCGATCTGTCGGCGGTCGAGCTGACGAAGATTCGCGACGCGGGCGCGTAGCGGCTGCCGTCGCGCTGGCCGGCAAGCCAGCACCGATGCCGCACGCACGTCAGGCACGCGGCATCGGCACGACCGGCCCCGTCAGGCCGGCTGCAGTTCGAACGGGAATGTCGCGTGGCCGATCTCGACGCCCTGCGTGTTCAGCATCCGCGGCCGGTGGAACGCGGCGAGCCGCGCGCGCTGCGCGTCCGTGCCGATCCGCAGCCGTTCGAGCAGTTCGCTGACCATCATGTACAGCACGTCGATGTTGCCGTCCTCGATCTTCACCGAGATGCCGAGCGCGCCGTCGGCGCCGAGTTCCCGCGTGCGCGCCGATGCGCGTACGCCGATCCCGTAGCACGCATCCGCGCCGAGCTTGCCGACGACCTGCCCTTCGAAGGCCTCCATCAGCACCGTGCAGTAGCGCCCTTCTCCGGCAACCAGCTCGGGATGGGCCGTCATCGCATGATGAATGCGCGCCAGCGCGCGCACGCGATCGGTCGCCGCCGCGCCGCCGGCATCAACCTTATCCGCACCGTCCGCCAGCGATGCATAAAGACGCGCGAGGCGGTCGAGCGGGAATGCCGGCGTCGGCAGGTTGCAGCCGTCGATCGCCCAGTCGACCTCGTCGTCGGGCAGGCCGCACGCGTCGGCGACCACCTGCTTTACACGCATCTGCATCGGATGCGCCGGCAGATGGTAGTCGGCAATCGCGGCGCCGATCGCCCGCGCGCCGGCCAGCATCCCGACGTGCTTGCCCGAGCAGTTGCTGCACACGCCGGTCGGCGTGTAGTCGCGCTTGATCCATGACCGGTACACCGCGTCCGACAACGGCGCATGGCCGCCGCACCGCAAATCCGACTCCTGCGCGTCGACCTTCGCCAGCATCGCCCGCGTGCGCGCGATGTGCCGCTCCTCGCTGCTGTGCGATGCGCACATCAGCGCGATGTCCGCTTCGTCGAAGCCGAACCGCTCGGGCGCGCCCGTCTCGATCACGGACAGCGCCTGGGCCGGCTTCGCTGCCGAGCGCGCGAGCGTCATCCGGAACGGATCGCCGAGCCGGAACAGCAGCCTGCCGCCTGCATCCACCACCGCCACATCGGCGACGTGCGTGTTCTCGATCGCATTGCCGCGGTACGTCACGACCGCTGCGCGTTGAGTGTCCATCTGTCCTGTCTCCTTCGTCGGGGCCTGATTGCCGGGGCCCGTGCAACCGGTACGGCAGTGTATCGATTCTGCCGCCGGGTCGAGCCGGACGCCCCGTGGAAAGCGGTATTGCGCAGCACGCAAAGCCATCGCGCCCGCCACGCAAGTCTGACCGGTTCAGTACAACGACCATTCGATTGTTTACATATCTCGTAATAATTCGTAGAATTGCGATCGCTAACGCGAATCATTTTCATTTACATTGACGTTTTCCGATGTCCCGGGCCTGCCCGCCGGCATCGCGACGACGCATCCGATCACCGATACTTCCGCTGCCTCTCGCCATGCCTGCCCAGTTCAAGACGAGGCCCCGTGCCCTCGTGTCAGCACTGACCTGCTCCGTTTTCCTGACGCCGCTGCTCGCTTCCGCCGAAACCGCTCCCGCACCCGCCTCCCCTGCCGCCCAGCCGGCCGCCGCCGATACGTCGGCGACGCTGCCGACGATCGCGGTCCAGTCGTCCGCGCTGTCGGACTTGCAGGTGAAGCGCTCGCCGTCGTACAAGTTCACCGCGCCGCTGCTCGACACGCCGCGCTCGGTCACGGTGATCCCCGAACAGCTGATCAAGGAAAAGAACGTCACGTCGTTCGCGGATGCGCTGCGTTCGGTGCCGGGCATCACGTTCCTCGGCGGCGACGCCGCCGCGAACCCGTCGGCCGATCGCCCGGTGATCCGCGGCTTCGAATCGCGCAACTCGATCTTCGTCGACGGGATGCGCGACTCGGGGCTGCAGAACCGCGAGACCTTCGCGGTCGAGCAGATCAGCGTGATCAAGGGCCCCGATTCGGTCTATGCGGGCCGCGGCTCGGTCGGCGGCAGCATCGACATCGTCACGAAGACGCCGAAGAACGACGACTTCATCAACAGCAGCATTGGCTTCGGCACCGACGGCTACAAGCGCGCGACGGTCGACGCGAACCGCAAGATCAACGACACGACGGCCGTGCGCCTGAACGTGATGGGCCACGACGCGAACCAGGCCGGCCGCAACGACGTGTACAACAAGCGCTGGGGCGTCGCGCCGTCGATCGTGTTCGGGCTGAACACGCCGACCACGGTCACGGTCAGCTACTACCACATGAACTCGTACGACATGCCGGATTTCAGCGTGCCGTTCCGTTCGACGGGCGGCACGCCGGTGCCGACCGATCGCGGGCAGTTCTTCGGGCTGAACACGCGCGACTACCGCTACGGGCAGACCGACACCGCCGAAGTGCGCGTCGAGCACAAGATCAACGACGACTGGAAGCTGAGGAACACGACGATGTTCGGGCGCTCGACGCTCGACTACGTCGCGACGAATCCGCAGATCCTCGCGTCGAACCCGAACATGCTCGCGCTGCAGGCGAAGAGCGGCAAGTACGCGCTCAACGGCTTCTCGAACCAGACCGAGGTGACCGGCAGCGCCAGCCTGTTCGGCATGAAGCACACGATGACGGCCGGCGTCGAGTTCAGCCACGAACAGGCGCGCTACGAGGGCTACCTCGTGTCGGATTCGGCCGGCCACAACATCCGCTCGGGCGGCCCCTGCTCGGTGGCCGGCAACTGCACGCCGCTCGCAGGCGGCTGGAACCCGAACATGCCGTGGACCGGCAGCATCGTGCTGAACGGCGACAAGAGCTTCCCCGGCCCGACGACGAACACGCGCACCGACACGGTGTCCGCGTACATCTTCGATACCGTGAAGCTGTCCGAGCGCTGGCAGTTCAACACCGGGCTGCGCTTCGACCGCTACGACACGACCGGCAAGCAGGCCGGCGTGGCCGACCTGTCGAACACGTCGAACCTGTTCAGCTACCAGTTCGGCCTCGTGTTCAAGCCGGTGACCAACGTGAGCCTGTATGCGTCGTACGGCACGTCGTCGAACCCGCCGGGGTCGAACGGCGGCCTCGGCGGCGGCACCGACCAGATCACCGCGACGAACCAGGACCTCGCACCCGAGCGCTCGCGCAACATCGAGATCGGCGCGAAGTGGGACGTGCTGCAGGACCAGCTGTCGCTGACGTCGGCACTGTTCCAGACCGAGAAGACCAACGCGCGCGTCAGCGACGGCCTTGGTCACACGGTCAACGCGGGCAAGCAACGCGTGCGCGGTTTCGAATTCGGCTTCGCGGGCAACCTGACACGGAAGTGGCACGTGTTCGGCGGCTACTCGTACCTGAACGCGATCACGACCGACGCGGGCCCCGGCAGCCCGGGCGCATCGGGCCTGCCGATGGTGATGGTGCCGAAGCACAACTTCACGCTGTGGACGAGCTACGACGTGATGCCGAAGCTCACGCTCGGCGCCGGTGCGACGGTGATGAGCCAGACCTACGCGTCGGTATCCGCGACGACGAAGAAATGGACGCCCGGCTACGCGCGCTTCGACGCGGCCGCGACGTGGCGCGTGAACAAGACGATGGACGTGCAGCTCAACGTGCAGAACCTGTTCGACAAGAAGTATTACGCGAGCGCGTATCCGATCTACGCGACGTGGGCGCCGGGCCGTTCGGCGATGGTCACGCTCAACTTCTATCAGTAACGCCATTGACGGCAGGAGGGGCATGGTACACCCCTCCCCGCCTCGCTCACCACGGCAGCGAATACGTCTTCACGTTCGTGAAGCTCTTCATCGCCTCCTGCACGCCTTCCTTGTAGCCAAGCCCCGAATCCTTCACGCCGCCGAACGGCGTCAGTTCGAGCCGGTAGCCCGGCACCTCGCGCACGTTCACGCTGCCGACCTCCAGCTCGGTGATGAAGCGCGTGATGTTGTCGAAGCGGTTCGTGCAGACCGACGACGACAGCGCATAGTCGGTGCTGTTCGACATCCGGATTGCTTCGTCGATGTCGCGAAAGCGCATGATCGGCGACACCGGGCCGAACGTCTCGAACTTCACGAGCGGCATGTCGGGCGTCACGCGATCGATCACCGTCGGCGAATACAGCGCACCGTCGCGCACGTTGCCGACCAGCAACCGCGCACCGCGCGCGATCGCGTCGTTCACCTGCTGCTCGCAGAACGTCGCGGCCGCCTCGTCGATCACCGTGCCCATGTCCACCGACGGATCGGACGGATTGCCGTACGACCACGCGCGCGTCTTCTCGACCACCAGCTCGGTGAAGCGATCGGCCACCGACTCGTGCACGAGCATGCGCTTGATCGCGGTGCAGCGCTGCCCCGAGTTCTTGTACGAGCCCGACACGGCGAGCGTGCTTGCTTCGTCGAGATCGGCGTCGTCCATCACGATGATCGGATCGTTGCCGCCGAGTTCGAGCACCGCGCGCCGGTAGCCCATTCGCGACGCGATCGACTTGCCGATCGATACGCCGCCGGTGAACGTGATGAGGTCGATCGCCGGATTCGTGATCAGCTCATCGGCGATCTCCTTCGGGTCACCGGTGAGCACTTGCAGCATCTGCGGCGGCAGGCCGGCTTCATACAGGATGTCCGCGAACAGATAGCACGACAGCGGCACCTTCTCCGACGGCTTCACGACGATCCGGTTGTTGGTCGCGACCGACGGCACGACCTTGTGCGCGACCTGGTTCATCGGATGGTTGAACGGCGTGATCGCGGAGATCACGCCGAGCAGCGGTTCGCGCTGCGTGTACACGCGGCGCTTCTTGCCGTGCGGCGTCAGATCGCACGAGAAGATCTGCCCGTCGTCCTTCAGCACTTCGCCCGCGCCGAACATGAACACGTCGGCAACGCGCCCGGCTTCGTACGTCGAATCCTTGATGCACAACCCGGCCTCGGCCGTGATCAGCGCCGCGATCTCGGCGGTGCGCGCGCGCACGATGTCGGCCGCGCGGCGCAGGATCGCCGCACGCTCGTGGCGCGTGAGCGTCGGCCGGTATGCACGCGCGGCGGCGAACGCGCATCGCACGTCATCGAGCGTCGCCTTCGGCACGGTGCCGACGAGCGTTCCGTCGTACGGGTTGCGCACGTCGATGACTGCGTCGCGCCACACGCGCTGCCCGTCGATGCGCAACGCTTCGTGCCGCACATCGGATGCGGGAATCGGCTTCAGGACCGTACTCATGTCGTCTCCTTCCTGGTGCAGCGTGATCGTGGCCACGCTTTCGGTTAATGCAGCGCGGCCTGGCACACCACGACCAATCCTTCGTATTCGAGGCAGCGGCACAGCGTCGACCACGCCGGCGTAGCGGGCCATGCACGCGCGCCGGCGTCGATGCGAATCGGCTGCCCGAATTCACGCGCCGCGCACGCGAGAAGCGTGTGCGCGATGCCGCTGCGCCGGTAGACAGGTTCGACGTATAGCCGCATGAGCGACGGCGATCGGCCATCACCGCCGCCTGCGTCATCGATGTCGAGTTCTCCGATCGCGTCGCCGTCGCGATACGCGACGAACGTCTTGCCTGCATCGTCGAACACGATGCGGATCACGCGCTCGCAGCGATCCCTGAACACGACGACGTGCATGGCGTCCCTCTCCTTTTCATCACGCTGCAGGCGAACGCGATGCCCGCACGCCCTCCTGCGCCCGCGTACCGGGGAGTTATCCGGATCGTCCGGGCGCGACGAGTTGAGTATCGTCTTGCCACACCGGCGCGCAGTAGTGCCAGACAACACATTTCATTGAGTCCACATCCGCGGCGCGACGCGCGTATTCTCGCGAAACCGCGCCACTCGCGGGTCACGTGCACACCACGCGCACCGCCTCGCGTTTCCCGTACCGATCACAGGAGGAAGCATGTCGAGTCGTACCCCGACCGCCTTATGGGCCCAGCAGTTCCGGCGGTCGTCGGCGTCGAGCCTGCAGGACCAGATCCGGCGGATGCTCGTGGCCACGATCCTCGACGGCCAGCTCGCCCCCGATGCCGCGCTGCCGTCGAGCCGCGAGCTTGCCGACCAGCTCGGCGTCGCGCGCAACACCGTCGTGCTCGCGTACCAGATGCTCGTCGAAGAGGGCTACCTGATCTCGCGCGAACGCAGCGGGCACTTCGTGAACCCGAAGATGCTCGAAGGCGTGCCCGGCTTCGCGCAGGCCCGGGCCGGCGCGCTGCCCGCCGGTGGCGACGACGTGCCCGGACGCCCCGCCTGGGAAAAGCGCATCACGCATCCGCCGTCGAGGCAGCGCAACATCGTAAAGCCCGCAAACTGGCAGCACTACGAATTTCCGTTCATCTACGGGCAGTTCGACCAGTCGCTGTTTCCGACCAACGACTGGCGCGAATGCTGCCTGAAGGCGCTGTCGGTGATGGAAATCCGCAACTGGGCCCCCGACCTGATCGAACGCGACGACGAATCGCTGATCCAGCAGATCCGCACGCGCGTGCTGCCTCGGCGCGGCGTGTTCGCGATGCCCGACGAGATCGTCGTCACGAACGGCTGCCAGCAGGCGCTTTACCTGATCGCGGACCTGCTGTGCGGCAAGCACACGACGGTCGGTTTCGAGAACCCCGGCTATCCGGATGCGCGCAACATCTTCGAGAACCGCGACGCGCGGCTGCTGCCGCTGCCGGTCGACGGCCACGGGATCGCACCCGATGCGCTCGGCGATACGCTCTCGCGCTGCGACTACGTGTACGTGACGCCGAGCCATCAGTGCCCGACCACCGCGACGATGCCGGTCGAACGCCGCCGCGCGCTGCTCGATTGCGCGCAGCAGCATGACTTCGTGATCATCGAGGACGACTACGAGAGCGAAAACACGTTCTCCGGCACGCCGCATCCGGCATTGAAGAGCCTCGACACGGCCGACCGCGTGATCTACGTCGGCAGCCTGTCGAAGACGTTCGCGCCGGGGTTGCGGCTCGGCTACGTGGTCGGGCCGCGCGAGCTGATCCGCGAGTTGCGGGCACTGCGGCGGCTGATGGTGCGCCATCCGGTTGCGTATATCCAGCGGGCGTTCGCGACCTTTCTCGCGCTCGGCCATCACGACGCGTTGCTGCGCCGGCTCGCGCATGCGTACAGCGAGCGCTCGCAGGCGCTGATGGCCGCGCTCGACGCGGACTTGCCGGAAGCGCGCTACGTGCCGGTGACGGGCGGCGCGTCGTGCTGGGTCGAGGGGCCGCCATGGCTCGACGCGGCGCGGCTCGCGGTGGACGCCCAGGAGGCGGGAATTCTGATCGAGCCCGGTGGCGTGTTCTTCATGAACGACGACAGCAACGCGCGTCGATGCTTCCGGATGGGGTTTTCCGCGATTCCGCTGGAGCGGATCGAGCCGGGGGTGCGGGCACTCGCGCAATGTGTGCAGGCGCAGAAGCCCGATCAGTGAGAGAGGCCCGCGATGTCGCGGGCTTTGTCAGGATGGCGTGTAACGTCAACGCCCGGCAGGGGTGGGGCTCGAGGTTGAGCAACAATGGTCCGGGCATCCCGGACCCACATTGACCTCCACGCGCCGCCCGCTTTGATCGATCTCGGGAACCGGCTGGTAGATTCGACCGATCAATGCGCTTCGCCTGCCTTTGATCGCGAACTGGTCAAGCGCATTCATGACGTTTTCAGCGCGTCGGTACGCCAACTGCTGCGCGTTCCGTTCCGTCGATTCCGAAAGCCCTACAAGCCAGACAACATCGATAATCGGAAAGCGATTGCGTAAATCGCTCGACCATGCTGACAACCGTGCCAGTTCGGTCCTGGACATCTCGCTTGAATCACTTTCAAAGCGAACGTCGATGTATTGAGCGGGAAGGTTTTTTGGCCCTTCGCACGCAAGCGCTGTCTGCGCAAGGATCAGCGCGAGCACGACAGCAGCCAGGAAGTTAGTCGCCATCTACGACGTACCCCGCGATGCTTTCAGCATTGTTGATCGCCAAATCCGGATGTGATCGCCCCCATGCTCGTTGCTGTCGTTGCGATGACGAAGCCTCCCGTCGTCGTCGGGTCGCCGTTTCTGACTGCGCGTCGCGACATAGTCGATTCCTCGAATGAAGTTGGTAAAAAGCCGATCGCACGTCTGCGCTCCCGACTTGATCGGCAGCGCTTTACGTCACTGAATCGGGCAATGGTCACGCAGACCCAACGAAACATTGAGCGAAGAAACCGCGCGCGGACCAGCAGATACTCAAGCTGTCAGTCGACCAAGCAGCACATTGAATTTCGGATTATTTCGATTTCATTCGATCGAATTCGAACAACTTCGACCCTCCCCTTTAATCCAAAAAATCAATTCTTACTTTTCACATAAAAACGCCTGCTCCCTCTGAAAATCATCTCGACACCTCCGCATACTTTGATACCCAGGGAAATAATCAAAAAGTGTGACGCAAGCCACCCTCTGCCGCCCTGCAGATAAGCATCCGACTCTGGCCCAAGCGAAACCTCCCGACTGGCGCTACCGCCAAAAACGAGCGCTCACTAACGTGTCGATACCGCGTGCCGCATGCGCGCCAGCGCCTTGTGCACCGCCCATCTTTCGACAGGAGACACGTTATGTCCGACACGCTCACCGCCCCCGTCACGGCCGCCACGCTCGCGGCATTTTCCGAAGCATTCAACCGGCACGACGCCAACGCGTTGATGGGCTTCATGACCGAGGACTGCGTATTCGACGCGGCCGGCGGCCCCGACATCCACGGCACGCGCTTCGTCGGCCGCGACGCGGTACGCGCCGCGTTCGAAGCCGTGTTCAAGACCTTCCCCGACGCGCACTGGGGTCACGGTCGCCACACCGTCGCCGGCGAGCGCGGCGTCTCCGAGTGGGTGTTCACGGGCACGCACGCCGAAGGCTGGCGCATCGAGGCCGAAGGCTGCGACCTGTTCGAATTCCGCGACGGGCTGATCGCCGTCAAGCGCGCGTTCCGCAAGGAACGGCCGAAACAGCCGGCCTGAGCGTGCGCCTCGCGCGTCACTCGCGCCACCGCCCCCGCGCGCATTTTGAAACGAATCATTTCATTTCATTCCACATTCGCCGACAGCGGGCGGAATGACTTGACCGGCCTTCCCCAGCAAATAGCATCTGGAACAAGACGTTCCGTTAATTAAACAATCGGAGACAACCCATGAGCGAACAATCCACTTCCCTGCGTGCATCCGCGAACGGTCCGCAGGACATGACACCGTCCGAAGCCTTCGTCGAAACCCTCGCGGCCAACGGCGTGACCGACATGTTCGGCATCATGGGCTCCGCGTTCATGGATGCGATGGACATCTTCGCGCCGGCCGGCATCCGCCTGATCCCGGTCGTGCACGAACAGGGCGCGGGCCATATGGCCGACGGCTACGCGCGCGTGTCGGGCCGCCACGGCGTCGTGATCGGCCAGAACGGCCCCGGCATCAGCAACTGCGTGACCGCGATCGCGGCCGCGTACTGGGCACATAGCCCGGTGGTGATCGTCACGCCGGAAGCCGGCACGATGGGCATCGGCCTCGGCGGCTTCCAGGAAGCGAACCAGCTGCCGATGTTCCAGGAATTCACGAAGTACCAGGGTCACGTCACGCACCCGGCACGGATGGCCGAATTCACCGCGCGCTGCTTCGACCGCGCGCAGGCCGAGATGGGCCCGACGCAGTTGAACATCCCGCGCGACTACTTCTACGGCAAGGTCAAGGTCGAGATTCCGCAACCGCGACGGCTCGACCGCGGCGCCGGCGGCGAACAGAGCCTGGACGACGCGGCCGCGCTGATCGCGCAGGCGAAGTTCCCGGTCATCATCTCGGGCGGCGGCGTCGTGATGGCCGACGCGATCGAGGAATGCAAGGCGCTCGCTGAACGGCTCGGCGCGCCGGTCGTCAACAGCTACCTGCACAACGACTCGTTCCCGGCGAACCATCCGCTGTGGTGCGGCCCGCTCGGCTACCAGGGCTCGAAGGCCGCGATGAAACTGCTGTCGCGCGCCGACGTCGTGATCGCGCTCGGCTCGCGCCTCGGGCCGTTCGGCACGCTGCCGCAGCACGGGATGGACTACTGGCCGAAGGACGCGAAGATCATCCAGATCGACGCGGACCACAAGATGCTCGGCCTCGTGAAGAAGATCTCGGTCGGCATCTGCGGCGACGCGAAGGCCGCGGCGATCGCACTCACGCAACGCCTCGAAGGCCGCACGCTCGTGTGCGATGGCTCGCGCGGCGAGCGCGCCGACCAGATCGCGACGGAAAAGGCCGCGTGGGAAAAGGAACTCGACGACTGGACGCACGAGCGCGACGCATTCAGCCTCGACATGATCGAGGAGCAGAAACACGAGAAGCCGTTCAGCGGCGGCCAGTACCTGCATCCGCGCCAGGTGCTGCGCGAACTCGAGAAGGCGATGCCCGAGGACGTGATGGTGTCGACCGACATCGGCAACATCAACTCGGTCGCGAACAGCTACCTGCGCTTCAACAAGCCGCGCAGCTTCTTCGCGGCGATGAGCTGGGGCAACTGCGGCTACGCGTTCCCGACGATCATCGGCGCGAAGGTCGCCGCGCCGCACCGTCCGGCCGTGTCGTATGCGGGCGACGGCGCGTGGGGCATGAGCCTGATGGAAACGATGACCTGCGTGCGCCACAACATCCCGGTCACGGCCGTCGTGTTCCACAACCGCCAGTGGGGCGCGGAGAAGAAGAACCAGGTCGACTTCTACAACCGCCGCTTCGTCGCGGGCGAACTCGACAACCAGAGCTTCGCGGCGATCGCACGTGCAATGGGCGCCGAAGGGATCACGGTCGACCGCCTCGAGGACGTGGGCCCGGCGCTCAAGCGTGCCATCGACATGCAGATGAACGAAGGCAAGACCACGATCATCGAGATCATGTGCACGCGTGAACTCGGCGATCCGTTCCGTCGCGATGCGCTGTCGAAGCCGGTTCGCATGCTCGACAAGTACAAGGACTACGTGTAATGCCGCGTCGCTGACGCACCCCCGTTGCCGGTCGCGCGCCCCTCTCGCGCGGCCGGCCCTCCGGCCGGACGCCGTGCCCCGTGCGGGCCGCCGCATCCGGCCGTTTTTCCTTTCTTATCCGAGCGAACGATGAAAGCCCTCGACCGCATTCTCGAATCCGCGCGCCGCCAGCCGATGCGCATCGCGCTGTGCGAAGCCGACGATCCGCGCGTGCTGCAGGCCGCCGCGCGCGCAACGCGCGACGGCATCGCCCGCATCGTGCTCGTCGGCAACCGTGCGGCGATCCACGCGGCGGCCGCGCGCGACGCGATCGATCTCGACGGCATGACGCTCGTCGATCCGGCCAGCGCCGCGCAACGCGATGCCTATGCGGACGCGCTGCATGCGCTGCGCAAGCGCAAGGGCATGACGGCCGATGCCGCGCGCGACGCGGTGCTCGATCCGCTCTGCCATGCGAACCTGATGGTACGGCTCGGCGATGCGGACGGCTCGGTCGCGGGCGCCGTGCATGCGACGGCCGACGTCGTGCGCGCGGCGCTCCAGCTGATCGGTGTCGATCCCGCGTTCCGGATCGTGTCGAGTTTCTTCCTGATGATGCTGTGCGAACCGTTTCACACGATCAAGGGCGGACTGATCTTCTCCGACTGTGCGCTGGTCGTCGATCCGGATGCCAGTCAGCTCGCCGAGATCGCGATGGCCGCCGCCGACAGCGCGCACGCACTGCTCGGCGAGGAACCGCGTGTCGCGATGCTGTCGTTCTCGACGAGTGGCAGCGCGCATCACGCGGCGGTCGACAAGGTGACGGCCGCGACCGCGCAGGTACGCGAACTGCGCCCGGCGCTTGCGATCGACGGCGACGTGCAGCTCGACGCGGCGATCGTCGCGGAAATCGCCGAGCGCAAGATCGCGCATTCGCAGGTGGGCGGCCACGCGAACGTGCTCGTGTTCCCGAGTCTCGAAGCCGGCAACATCGGCTACAAGCTCGCCGAGCGGATCGGTCGCGCAAAGGCCGTCGGCCCGCTGCTGCAAGGCTTGCGCCGGCCCGCGAACGACCTGTCGCGCGGCTGCAGCGCCGACGACGTGTATCACGTGATCGCGGCGACCACCGTGCAGGCGCAGGCGGCCGCGCAGCGCGCCGCGACGGGCGAGGCCGCACACGCATGACAGCCGACAAACTGGCGATCCTGATCACGGTGATCGGCGCCGGCAGCTATTTCCAGACCGTCACCGGCTTCGGGCTCGGGATGATCGTGATGGGCGCGACGAGCGGCTTCGGTCTCGCGCCGCTCGCCACCGTCGCCACGCTGATGAGCGTCGTGTCGCTCGCGAACGGCGCGACCGCGCTGCCCGGCCGGCTGCATCACATCGACTGGCGCGCGGTGGGCGCGGCGACACTCGGCATCCTGCCGTCGGTCGTCGCGGGCGTGCTGCTGCTCGAATGCCTGAGCCGCTCGGCGGCCGACCTGCTGCAGCTCATTCTCGGCGCAGTCGTGCTGTACGGCGGCCTGAGTGCGGCGCTGCGTCCGGCGCCGCTCACCGAGCGCTCGGACAACCGCAGCTTCTTCGTCAGCGGCCTGTTCGGCGGCTTGCTGAGCGGGATGTTCGGCGTGTCGGGGCCGCCGCTGATCTTCCAGTTCTACCGGCAACCGCTGACGCTCGTGCAGATCCGCTGCGCGCTGATCGTGCTGTTTACGACGACCTCGGCCACCCGCGTGCTGTACAGCGCGTGCGAAGGCCAGCTCGATCGCGACATCTGGCTGCTGGCGGCGATCGCGACGCCGGTCGTGATGCTGACGACGGTCGCCGCGCGCCACTACCCGCCGCCGCTGTCGCCGGTCGCGCTGCGCCGGCTTGCGTTCGGCGTGCTGATGGCGATCGGCATCGGGTTGATCGCGACGTCGCTGCCGCCGCTGCTGCGCGGCGCGTGATGCCGCGCGGCGCGTGCCGCAGCGAACCGGCCAGCGTCCGGCATTGTGTCGCGACGCGTGCGTGTTGCCGCATCCGCCTTGCAGGCCGTCGCCTGCTTCATCGCCGCGCGCCGATCCAGCGCGCGATTTCGACGAGCCGCTTCATGTCCGGCGCTGATGCAAGGTCGATCGCGAGCCGGTGCCGGTAATACGGGCCGAGATCGAGCCCGACGCCGAGCCCGAGCACTTCGACGCGGCCGGCCGCCTCCTGGCGCGCGACCACCTGCTTCAGATGGTTGTCGAGGTAGAACGGATCGTTCGCGAGCGCCGTGGCGCCGTCCATCGGGCTGCCGTCCGAGATCACGATGAGGATCCTGCGCGCCTCCGGCCGCGCCGCAAGCCGCGCGCACGCCCATTCGACCGCTTCGCCGTCGACACCCTCACGGAACAGATCGGCCTTGAACAGCGCGGCGATACCCGTGCGCGCATGCCGCCAGCGCGTGTCCGCATCCTTGAACACCAGGTGGCCGGTTTCGTTGAGCCGGCCCGGATGGCGCGGCTTGCCGCGCGAGAGCCAGTCCTGCCGCGCGCGGCCGCCGTTCCATGCGAGCGTCGTGAAGCCGAGCACTTCGGTCGCGAGACCGGCGGCATCGCCCGCGCGGGCCAGCGTGTCTACCATCAGCGCGACGCCGTCGATCCACGTCTTCATCGATCCCGAACAGTCGACCAGGAACGCGAGCGCGCAATCGGCGTGCGGCCGCACGCGTTCGAGCCGGAACAGCCGCCGTTCGGCCGGCGAACTGACGAGCTGCGCGAGCCGGCGGCCGTCGAGGCGGCCATGTTCCTCGCCGAACGACCAGCCGTCGGCCTGCGGCACGACGAGCGCCGCACGCAGCACACGGGCGAGCCGCGTGACGTTGATCCGCTGCGCGGTGACCTGGCCGTCGAGCCGGTCGCGGTACTCGCGCAGCAGTGCCGCGCGGATCTGCGCGGCCGGCCGGAGCTCGCGGTCGTAACGCGTCGTATACGCACGGTAGACGGCATCGCCGCCCTGCAGCACGGCGCTGTCGCCCGTCTCCACGAGGGCCGGCAGGTCGATGCCCGTGTCGTCGAAATCGACCCACAGCGAGAAATTCGTCAGCGCATCGTCCTGCTCGCGCACGTCTTGCGTCTCCGTTTCGACGACGGCCGCGCGCGCATCGCGAATCATCGATGCAATGCGCTTCGCGAGCGTCAGCGCATGTTCCGCGAATGCGCGCTGATCGTGCCGGCACCGCTTGAGCCCCGCAAGCTGCACGCCGATCTCGGGCACGATCGCCGCGCGCGACGCTTCGATCAGGTCTTCCGTCTCCTCGAGCACCGGCCACCCCGTCAGCCGCGACCATGCGATCTGCGCGACCGTGTAAACAAGGATTCCGACATGCGTATCGGCCTGTCCCGACCGATGGAACGCGCGTGACCAGGTGTCGAAACGATGGCGCAGGTTCTGCACGACGCCGCGCATGGCGGGTGGCGCCAGCGATTCGCAGCGCAGTTGCTCGAGCATTTCGAACAGCACGCGTTCGACCGGATCGTCGCCGGACAACGCGCGATGCAGGTCCGCATCGGAATGCAGGATGCGCAGCGCGGCGCCGTCGGCCGCACCGCGCCACGAAGCGAGATCGTCGTCGGCCGCCTGCGCGCGCAGGTGCGGCGCATGGATCGGCAGTGGCCGCAGGTCGCGACACACGCGGCCCGCACGGTAATGCAGCGCCGCGTCGCGTGTCAGCGCACGCACGGTCGACGCGCCCAGCGCTTCGCGCGCCGATGCACGGCGCGCGGCGTCGCGATCGGCGCTCACCGCCCCGCTCCCGGCTCGCCACCGCCGGCACGCGACGCGACCGCCAGCTCCTCGCCGAAACAGCGCTGGTAATACTCGGCGACGACCGGCCGCTCGGCGTCGTCGCACTTGTTCAGGAACGTGAGCCGAAACGCGAGCGCCGGATCGCGGAAGATCTGGCAGTTCTCGGCCCAGTTGATCACCGTGCGCGGCGACATCAGCGTCGACAGGTCGCCGGTCGCGAAGCCGTTGCGCGTCAGCTCCGCGAGGCTCACCATCGATTCGAGCAGCGGGCGGCCGGCTTCGTCCGCGAGTTCCGGCACGCGTGCACGCACGATGCCGATCTCTTCGTCGCGCGGCAGGTAGTCGAGCGTCGCGACCACGTTCCAGCGATCCATCTGCGCATGGTTGAGCATCTGCGTGCCGTGATAGAGCCCGTTCAGGTTGCCGAGCCCCACCGTGTTCGCGGTCGCGAACAGCCGGAACGACGGATGCGGATGGATCACGCGGTTCTGGTCGAGCAGCGTGAACTTGCCGTCGCGCTCGAGAATCCGCTGGATCACGAACATCACGTCGGGCCGCCCCGCATCGTATTCGTCGAAGATCAGCGCGACCGGACGCTGCAGCGCCCACGGCACGATCCCTTCCTGGAATTCGGTCACCTGCACGTCGTCGCGCACGACGATCGCATCCTTGCCGACGAGGTCGAGCCGGCTGATGTGGCCGTCGAGGTTCACGCGCACGCACGGCCAGTTCAGCCGTGCCGCGACCTGCTCGATATGCGTCGACTTGCCGGTGCCGTGCATCCCCTGCACGAGCACGCGGCGATTGCGCGCAAATCCCGCGAGGATCGCGAGCGTGACGTCCGGGTTGAAACGGTAGGCGTCGTCGATATCGGGCACGTGATCGTCGCGCGCGCTGAACGCCGGCACCATCAGGTCCGAATCGAACCCGAAGCGTTCACGGACCGACACCATGCAGTCCGGCTTGTTCGCCACCCCATCCATTGCGTTGCGCTCCTGTCGTTGCTGATCGCGCAGGCATCGATCGTCGCGCCCGCGCCAGCCGTGTTTACGGAACGATTCGTTCCGTTGCCGAAAGTTCGGACCGAGTCAATGAGCCCACTGCCCCGCCCGGCCGGCCTGCCGGGCCGTTCGGTACAATGGCCGCAGTCCAGTTTCCGGAACGCCTGCCATGCTGCCCGCGGATACGCCCACGCTGCGCGCCTTCGCGCTGCTCGAACATCTCGTCCAGGCCGGCGATGCCGTGTCGCTCGCCGATCTCGCGCGCGACGTCGATATCCCGAAGGCATCGCTGCACCGGATGCTTGCATCGCTCGAAGCCGGCGGCCTCGTGATCCGCGAGCCGGGCCGCAAGAACGCGTACGCGATCGGCCCGCGCCTCGCGCGGCTCGGCACCGGCGTGATGCTGCATGCGGGCGCGCGCCGGCTGCGCCACGCGATCCTCGAACGGCTCGTCGCCGATCTCGGCGAAACCTGCAACCTGACCGCGCTGCACGACACGGAAGTCGTCTATCTCGACCGCGTCGAGGCCGACTGGCCACTGCGGCTCGACCTGAAACCCGGCTCGCGCGTGCCCGCACACTGCAGCGCCAGCGGCAAGCTGCTGCTCGCGCTGCTGCCGCGCGACGAACGCGCCGCGCTGGTGCGCGCGCTGGCACTGCCGCGCTACACCCCGAATACGATCTCGGATCCCGAACTGCTCGAAGCCGAACTCGACCGCACCGCACACAAGGGCGTCGCGATCGACAACGAGGAATTCGTCGCGGGCATCGTGTGCATCGCGGCGCCGATCGTCGGCGACGACGGCACGTGCATCGCCGCGGTCGCCGTGCATGCGCCCGTGTCGCGCGCGCCGCTGTCGCGGCTGCTCGACCACGTGCCGCGCCTGCAGGAAGCGGCCGGCGCGCTCGCTCAAACGTTCTAGTTCCCGCACGGCGTGGCGGCGCGCACGCAACGTCATGACGCGCGCTGGTAGTAGATGTTCTGCGGATGCCGCGCATCCGCGAAGAAGAACCAGCGTTCCGCGACCAGCCCCGCATACTGGATCACGAACGCGGCGCCGAGCGCGACGGCCGCCGCGACCGACGTCGGCGCGAGCGCGCCCGCGCCGGTCAGCGCGAACGGCACCGCGAACGCGCCGATCAGGAAGCCGGCCTTCACTGCCCGCAGCGTGCCGTTGCCTTGCCCGTGAAAGAACTCCCGCGTATTGAACGCGCTGGCCGTGAAGCCGCGCGACTTCTGTTCGACCTTCGCATGGCGGATCCCGGTCGCGCTCTGCACGGTCGACTTCGGCCGCAACCGGGCATTGCGCGCAAGCGACGCGAGCCGTGCCACGCCACCGGCGAGCGTCAGTGCGCACGCGGCCACGGCGAGCCGGCCGACCAGCGCCGGCGCGAGCCACGCGGCGCAAGCCGTCGCCAGCGTGCAGCCCGACGCGCAGCCGAGCAGCACGAAGTTCACGAGCGTCAGCGGGCTCGCCCATTCCTGCAGGAACCGCAGGCACGCGTAGATCATCGCGGTACACACGAACAGCACGACACTTGCGAGCGCGCCCGCAGCGCCGATCAGCAACGTGCCGGGCCAGCCGAACAGATGTGCCGCGCCATACGCGAACGCGCACGCGAGAAACATCGGCAGTGCGATACATTCGCGTGACAGCCACGATGTGCGCCACATCGCGATCGCGCGCCATGCGCGCTCGGGGTGGCCGAGATGGAAGAACGACGCGAACAGGCCGAGCACGCCGAGCACGACCGACAGCGCGGCACCCGTCACGTAGAACGACGCAGCGATATCGACGCCCGCCGCGCGCGCAAGTGCCTCGACGGTCACGAGCGTCAGCAGCAGGCCCTGTGCGGCACCGCACAGCGTGGTGAGGAAAACGACCGAAAAGGCTGGGCGCATGGGAACTCCGTTTTTTCGTATGAATGAAGGGCCTTGCGCTCAGCGCTGCGTCGCGAGCGACACGAGATCGATGTCGCCGCGCGCCGCGCGGGCTTCGAACGACGCGTCCTCGTCACGGCCGTTCGACGCGCTGCCGCACCCGCCGCTACTCCCGCAACCGCACGACGCTTCGGTCTTCACGCGCGGCAGATAATGGTTCGACGGTCGCGTGCCCCATTCGGGCATCAGCGCATAGCCGCCGCGTTCGCGGATCGCACGCGACACGTCGGATTCGGGATCGTGCACATCGCCGAACAGCCGCGCCGACGTCGGGCAGGCGAGCACGCAGGCCGGTTTCCGGTCGCGTTCGGGCAGCGCTTCGTTGTCGATGCGGTCCGCGCACAGCGTGCACTTCGTCATCTCCTTGCGGCCTTCGTCGAGCTCGCGCGCGCCATACGGGCACGCCCACGCGCAGTACTTGCAGCCGATGCACTTGTCGTAGTCGACCAGCACGATCCCGTCCGACTTGCGCTTGTAGCTCGCGCCGGTCGGGCATACCGGCACGCACGGCGGATCCTCGCAGTGCAGGCACGATTTCGGGAAGTGGATCGTGTCTGTCATCGGGAACACACCCGCTTCGTAGGTCTGCACGCGGTTGAAGAACGTGCCGGACGGATCGTCGTCGTACGGGCGCAGATCGGCGAGACTGCCGGCTTCGCCCGACGTGTTCCATTCCTTGCAGCTCGTTACGCAGGCATGGCAGCCGACGCATACGTTCAGGTCGATGACGAGGGCCATCTGGGTCATGGTTGCGCTCCTTCGATCAGCGGTCGTCAGACTGAGGGCCGGCCGACGTCGCGCGCCGCAGCCGCGCGGCGAATGCGCCGGTTCCCGCGAAATACGCCTGCACGCGCTGCAGCACGCGCGGCGTGCCCGGCAGCGCCGGCATCGGCGCGAACTGCGGCAAGGTCGTGGCCGCATCGGCTTCGGCCGGATAGATCCGCACCTGCACGTCGTACCAGCCGGCCTGCCCCGTGACCGGATCGGAGTTCGACAGGCGTGCGCCGTCGCGCGCCGCATCCGGCAACTCGTCGGTAATCACGTGGTTCAACAGGAAGCCGCGCTGCGACTCACCCGCTTGCGGCCCGAGGTTCCACGCGCCGGCTGCCTTGCCGATCGCGTTCCAGGTCCAGACGGTGCCGGGCTCGACGGCCTCGCTGTAGCGCGCGCGACAACGCACCTTGCCCCACGGCGATTCGACGTAGATCCACGCGCCGTCGTCGATCTGCTGCGCGGCGGCCGTCACGGGGTTCACGAACAGATGGTTCTCGCCGTGGATCTGCCGCAGCCACGCGTTCTGCGAATCCCACGAGTGGTACATCGCCATCGGCCGCTGCGTGATCGCCGCGAGCGGATAGCGGCTCGCATCGGTCAGCCCGCTTTCGAGCGAGCGATGCCAGAACGGCAGCGGATCGAAATAGCGTGCGATGCGCTCGCGCAGATGATCGGGCGGCTGGCGGCCCGACGTGCGGCCCTGCGCGGCGAGCCGGAATTTCTGCATCACGTCCGAGTAGAGCTGGATCACGATCGGCACGCCGAACTTGCGCATCCCGTTGTCGACCGCCCACTGCATGTACGGGCCATTGCAGTTGCGCATGTACTGCAGCGGCTCCGGCAACCGGTGGTGGTACACGCAATTGTTCTCCGCGTAACGCTTCCACTGGTCGGGGTTCGGCTCGCCAACGACGGCCTTGTCGCCGTCCTTGCCGCGCCAGCCGATCAGGAAGCCGGTGCCCGAATCGGGCGCGGTCTGGAAGTTGACGACGAAATCCGGATAGTCGCGGTATTTGCGCTGCCCGTCCGCCGTCGTGAAGGCCGGAAACTTCAGCCGGCTCGCGAGCTCGATCAGCACTTCCTGGAACGGCTTGCATTCGCCGGTCGGCGGCACGACCGGCACGCGTACCGAGTCGACCGGCCCGTCGAATTCGGAGATCGGCCGATCGAGCACCGACATCACGTCATGCCGTTCGAGGTAAGTCGTGTCGGGCAGGATCAGGTCGGCGAACGCCGTCATTTCAGACGCGAACGCATCACACACGACGAGGAACGGAATCCGGTATTCGCCGTCGTCGCGCTTGTCGACCAGCATCTTGCGCACTTCCGTCGTGTTCATCGACGAATTCCACGCCATGTTGGCCATGAAGATCAGCAGCGTGTCGATCGGATAGGGATCGCCGCGCCATGCATTGGTAATGACCGAATGCATGAGCCCGTGCACCGCGAGCGGGTATTCCCACGAGAACGCCTTGTCGAGCCGCGCGGGCGTGCCGTCCGGATGGACGAACAGGTCCTCGGGGCCAGCGGGCCAGCCGAGCGGGCCCGTGGCAAGCGGCGTGTTCGGCCTGATCTGCGCCGGGTCGTTCGGCGGTTTCGCCGACGGTGGCACCGCGCGCGGATACGGCGCCTTGTGCCGGAAGCCGCCCGGCCGGTCGATCGTGCCGAGCAGCGACATCAGCACGGCGAGCGCGCGGATCGTCTGGAAGCCGTTCGAATGCGCGGCGAGCCCGCGCATCGCATGGAACGCGATCGGCACGCCCTTCACCGACGCGTGCTCCTTGCCCCAGGAATCGGTCCAGCGCACCGGCAGCTCGATCGCGTGCTCGCGCGCGACCGTCTCCATCTCGCGGGCGAGGCGGCGGATCGTGTCGGCCGCGATGCCGGTGATGTCGGCCGCCCATTCGGGCGTGCACTCGGCCACCTGTTCGCGCAGCAGCGTGAACGACGGCGCGACGGGCGTGCCGTCGTCGAGCGTATAGCGGCCGTCGAGCGCCGGCTCCGCGCCTTCCGTGTGATGCAGCACCGCGCGGTTCGTCTTCGTGTCCCACCACATCCGGTTCTGCGGATACAGCGCGTTGACCTCCGGCGCGCCCGCGTCGCGCACGAACAGCCCGAACGTGTCGGCGCCGTCGCGCTGGTCGACCAGCTCGGCCGCATTCGTGAAGCGCGACACGAATTCGAGGTCGAACGCGTTGCGCGCGATCAGCTCGTGCATCAACGCCATGAACAGCGCACCATCGGTGCCGGGACGAATCGGAATCCATTCGTCGGCGATCGCCGCGTAGCCGGTGCGCACCGGATTGATCGCGATGAAGCGGCCGCCCGCGCGCTTGAACTTGCCGAGTGCGATCTTCAGCGGATTCGAATGGTGGTCTTCCGCGGTGCCGATCATGAAGAACAGCTTCGCGTGGTCGAGATCGGGGCCGCCGAATTCCCAGAACGAGCCGCCGATCGTGTAGATCATCCCGGCCGCCATGTTCGCCGAGCAGAACCCGCCATGCGCCGCATAGTTCGGCGTACCAAACTGTTTCGCGAACAGGCCGGTCAACGCCTGCATCTGGTCGCGGCCGGTAAAGAGCGCGAATCGCTTCGGGTCGGTAGCGCGCAGGTGCCCGAGGCGCTTTTCGAGCACGTCGAATGCGACGTCCCACGACACCGGCTCGAACTGCGCGTCGCCGCGCTCGGCGCCCGGCTTGCGCATCAGCGGCTGCGTGAGCCGCGCGGGCGAATACTGCTTCATGATGCCCGACGAACCTTTTGCGCAGATGACGCCCTGGTTCAGCGGATGCGCGGGATTGCCGTCGATATAGCGCACCTCACCGTCGCGCAGGTGCACGCGGATGCCGCAGCGGCATGCGCACATGTAGCACGTCGTCGTCTTGATCTCGGCCTGCTCGTCGCGCTCGCGTGCCCGATGTTCCATCGTCTGTCCTCGTTCGCGAATGAGGGCGCGCCCTGCCGGGGCGCACCCGTGAATCGGTCATTCATGCTATGCCGGCACGCGGCCGACATAAAGTCGCATCCTCTGATCGGTGCTATCGGCCGGCCCGATAGTTGCGCCGGCAATCCATCGGATCGGGCCGGCAGCCGCATGCGCGAAGGCCCGGCTTGCATGCCGGGCCTTCGGCGTCATGCGTGGCCGCGCATTACCGCGGCGGATAGGCGAGCAGTTCGCTGTCGTCGAGATGCTCGCGGCGGCTGCGGCGCGTCAGCCCGTAGGCGACGACCAGCACACCGAGGCTGGCGACGCCGAGCCACAGCGGCTTGCGCTGGTCCGGGATGAACGCCATCGCGACGAGGATGCCGACCATGCCGATGATCGCGACCCAGGTCAGGTACGGGTACGCCCACATCCTGACGCGCAGCTTGCTGGCGGCCACCGGGTCGAGACGCTTGCGCAGGCGCAGCTGCGAGAACGCGATCAGCACGTACACGAACAGCGCGACGGTGCCGTACGAATTGACGAGGAACGCGAACACGGTATCGGGCGACACGTACGACATCACCACCGACACGTAGCCGAACACCGTGCCGAGCAGGATCGCGCGCACCGGCACGCCGCGCTTGTTGACCTTCGCGAGCGCGGCCGGCGCGTCGCCGTGGCGGGTCAGCGCGAACAGCATCCGCGACGCCGCATAGAGGCCCGAGTTGAGCGCGGACAGCACCGCCGTCAGCACGATCGCGTTCATCACGTTGGCCGCGGCCGGCAGGCCCATCACTTCGAGTGCGCTCACGTACGGCGTGGCCATCTGATGCGAATTCCACGGTACCAGCGCGACGACGAGCGCGACCGAGCCGACGTAGAACACCAGCACGCGCGTGATCACCGAATTGGTGGCCTTCGCAACCGCTTTCGCCGGCTCCTTGGCCTCGGCCGCCGCGATCGTGACGATTTCAGCGCCGAAGTAGAACCCGGTGGCCGCGACCGCCCCGCTCATCACCGGCCCGATGCCGAGCGGCATGAAGCCGCCGTGGCCGAGCAGCGTCGGCAGCACGGCCGTCGTGTGCATCGACGCGGGCCACAGGCCGAGCACGTAGAGGCCGCCGAGGAACAGGAACACGATGATCGCGCCGACCTTGATCGACGAGAACCAGAATTCGAATTCGCCGTAGCTGCCGACCGAGATCAGGTTCGTGAGCGTCAGCACGACCAGCAGCGCCAGGCTGATGATCCACGCCGGTGTATCCGGCAGCCAGAACTGGATCAGCTTGGCGCCGGCCACCGCTTCGAGCGCGACGACGATCACCCAGAAATACCAGTACATCCAGCCGGTCAGGAAGCCCGCCATCTTGCCGGGCCCACGCCAGTTGCCGAACGCGAGCCGTGCGTATTCGTAGAACGAACCGACGGCCGGCATCGCGCAGGCCATCTCGCCGAGCATCCGCATCACGAGCACGACGAGCCCGCCCGTGATCAGGAACGACAGGATCGCGGCCGGCCCGGTCTGCTGAATCACCACACCGCTGCCGACGAACAGCCCGGCACCGATCACGCCGCCAAGCGCGATCATCGTCATGTGGCGCTGCTTGAGCCCACACTTCAGGTCACTCTGGTTCGAGGGTTGCATGTCTTCTCCATATCCAGTTGTCCGGACGCCGCCCGCTTGCCACCGTCGGGTGAGCGCGGGCGCCGCCGGCGACGGCGCGTGCAGGGGCGCCTGCAGCCCCGGCCGCACGGATTTCTGTTGCTTTTATTGTGTTGGACAGCCCGGCGCGGGTTACGTCACGCCCGGCGATGAGCACTGCGTTCAGGGCTTTTCGTCATTCCTGAAGTACGACAGGTAGAGCATCCGCTGCCCTATGCGCCGGAACGGCGCGAACGGGTGGCCAGGCAGCGGCGACGTGAAGATCGGCAGCGTCTGGCGTGCGCCCTTCCCCGCGATCTGCTCGGCCAGCCGGCGGCCGGCCTGCTGCGAGTACGACACGCCGTTGCCGCCGTAGCCGAGCGCGTAGTACACCGACTGCCGCGGGTCGGGCTGGCACACGCGCGGCATCATGTCGTGGCTGACGTCGACCCAGCCCCACCATGAATAATCGATCTCCACGCCGCGCAGCGCGGGAAACTTGCGCGCCATCCCTTCCTTCAGCAATTCCAGATGACGCGGGTTCGGCGCATCGTCGCCGGTGATCGCGCTGCGACTGCCGATCTGCAGACGGCGATCGGGCAGGAACCGGTAGTAAAAGCGCAGCGTACGCGTGTCGGTCAGCACCTGCGTCGTGCGGAAATTGCACGCGTCGATCTCCGCGTCGGTGAGCGGGCGCGTGACCATCGAGTTCGACAGGATCGGCATCACCTTGCTGCGCAGCGACGGATGCAGCGTCTGCGCGGTGTACGCGCCGGTCGCGATGCCGACCGCGCGGGCCCGCACGACGCCGCCGGGCGTGCGCAGGTGATGCACGCGGTCGATCGTCTCGAAGCCGAGCACGGGGCTGCTCGTATGCACCTTCGCGCCGGCTTCGCGCGCGAGGCGCAGGTAGCCGAACGCGAGCTTCAGCGCATGGATGCCGATGCCTTCCGGCTCGTGCAGCGCGCCGGCCGCCTCGTGGTCGTTGATGAATTCGCGGCGGAAGGTTTCCGCGCTCAGCAGCTCCGACGGATAGCCGAACACGTCCTTCCACACCTTCGCCTCGGCCGCGAGCTTCGCCATGATGCGCGGACGGTGCGCGATCAGGAAATGGCCACCCGGCTGCGGGTCGCAGTCGATTTCCGACACGAGCGACTTGAAGTGCTCGAAGCCTTCGAGGATCTCGTCATGCATCTTCAGCGCGACGTCCTTGCCCCAGCGCTCGATCCACTGCGAGCGCGACAGCCGGCCCGACGCGTTCTGCCCCTGCCCGCCGTTGCGGCTGCTGCAGCCCCAGCTCGTGCGGTTGGCTTCGAGCACGACGGCCTTGATGCCGTGGTCCCGCGCGAGGCACAGCGCGGTCGCGAGGCCCGTATAGCCGGCGCCGATGATCGCGACGTCGACATCGAGATCGCGCGTGACGGGGCCGTCGTCGGGCGGCGGGGTGCCGGCCGTCGCGACCCAGTAGGTCGGCGCGTACTGCTTGCCGCACCCGGGCCCCGGCGACACGAGCGGATCGTAGGTCGGGTCGTAACGCGTATCGTTCGGCCGGCCGCCGGCGTAGGCGCTCGCGGTGCGTTCGATGGATGAGGTCGACATGGTCATACCTCCGACGCTGGCGTGCCCGCCGCGCCGCAACGGGCGCACGAAGCGATTCGACTGACTGATGCGGGGCGCGCGCTCGCCGCACGGGCGAATGCTGCCGACTGCGTGTTGGTCATGCCTGTCTCCTGATCGTTCTCTTCGGGTCGATCGTGTGCAGATGCTTCAATGCGGCGATCTGTCGAGGAAAGTGTAGGCAGGCCGATTTTTCACAGGTAGGGCCAGTGGACCGGATTCGCTTGGACCAGCGCGCGGGCGGCCGAGTGGCGGACAACAGCGGGCGACCGGCGGTGGGCGACGATCGGCTGCGATCGCGGCGCGGGCGCGGCACCGCGAGGCAACCGGGACGCCGAACGGCGCGCCGCATCGGACAACCGGCTGACCGGCCGACGGCAACGGTCAGCGGCACGGACGCGGCACCGACCGACGACCGCGCCGCCGATACGACCCCGCGCCGCACCCCACCCCATCCACCCTGCCAGCCATCACATCGCGCGCGCCGCGACGCCGGCCACGCCGCCGCGCTTCTCGATCGCCCGCGCGGACACGATCGACAGGAGTGCAGACAACATCACGTAAACCCCGACGAGCCACGGCGCCCCGCCGTTCACGCGCAGCAACGCGGTCGCGACGATCGGCGTCAGGCCGCTCGCGAAGATGCCCGACACCTGGTAGACGAACGAGATACCCGTATAACGCACGTTCGCGTCGAACAGCTCCGCGAACAGCGCGGCTTCGGGCCCGTAGGCCATCGCGTAGAAGATCCCGAACGGGATCACCAGCGCGAGCCACACGGCGAGCAGGTTCGTCGATTGCGTCTGCAGCAGCCAGAATGCGGGCAGCACCGACAGCCCGCACAGGGTCGCGCCCCACCGGTACACACGCGCGCGGCCGAGCCGGTCCGACAGGCTGCCGAACACGGGGATGAACACGCACATCACGACCGCCGCGCTCATCACGCCGAGCAGTGCGTCGCCGCGCGAGATCGACAGGTTGCGCGTCATGTAGCCGATCGAAAACACCGCGAACACGTTGAAGAACACGCCGTCGACATACCGCGCGCCCATCCCGAGCAGGATCGCCTGCCGATAATTTCCAAGCAGTTCGACGATCGGCAGCTTCGTATCACGCCGCTGGCGCTTGAGCGCGACGAATTCGGGCGTATCGGCCACGCGCGTGCGGATGTAGAAGCCGACCGCGACGAGCAGCAGCGATGCCGCGAACGCGACGCGCCAGCCCCACGCGAGGAACGCGGCGTCCGGCAACGCACGCGACAGCGCCGCGACCACACCGGCCGCGAGACACAGCCCGATCGCGAGCCCGATCTGCGGCAGGCTCGCATACAGCCCGCGCCGGTGCGGCGGCGCGTACTCGTAGGCCATCAGCACCGCGCCGCCCCACTCGCCGCCCAGGCCGATGCCCTGCAGCACGCGCAGCGTCAGCAGCAGCACCGGCGCCCACATGCCGATCTGCGCGTAGGTCGGCAGGAACGCGACGCCGGCCGTCGACACACCCATGATCAGCATCGTCAGGATCAGCGCGGACTTGCGCCCGACGCGGTCGCCGAGATGGCCGAACAGCAGGCCGCCGAGCGGCCGCGTGACGAAGCCGACCGCGAACGTCGCATACGCGAGCATCGTCGACACGAACGCGTCGCCGGCCGGAAAGTACTGTTTGTCGAACACGATGCCGGCGACCACGCCGTACAGGAAAAAGTCGTACCACTCGACGGTCGCGCCGATCACGCTGGCCGCGGCCACGCGTCGGACGACCCGGGAATCGATTGCCATGCGAGCTTCTCCAGGTAAGGATGCGCCGCAACCTGCCCCGGCGCCGTGCCGGCGGGGGCATCGATAAACGCGCGGCGGCCGTCCGGGCGCAGGAGCACGGGCCGCGCGGGTGGATGAGCGGCGATGCCTTACGCGAGCGCCTCGGCGGCCGGTGCAGCGCTGCGGCCGCGATCGGCCGCGCGTGCATCCTCGAGGATCATGTCGGACGCCTTCTCGGCGACCATCACGATCGGCACGTTGGTATTGCCCGATACGAGGGTCGGCATGATCGAGCAGTCGACCACGCGCAACCCGCGCGTGCCGTACACGCGCAGCCGCTCGTCGACGACCGCGAGCGGATCGCTCGCGACGCCCATTTTCGCGGTGCCGGATGGATGGAAGATCGTCTGCCCGTATTCGCGGCAGAACTCGAGCAGTTCGTCGTCCGTCTGCGCGTCCGCGCCCGGCCGCACCTCGCGCTTCATCAGCGGCGCCATCGGCTCGGCCGCCGCGACGCGCCGCGCGAAGCGCACGCCGGCCACCGTCGTGCGGCGGTCGCGCTCGGTGTCGAGATAGTTCGGCTGGATCGACGGCGCGTCGCGCGCATCGTCGGTGCGGATTCGCACGGTGCCGCGCGATTCGGGCCGCAGCTGGCAGATCGAATACGTGCAGCCGGGAAACGCATGCACGCTGCCGCCCGCCGAATCAGCCGACAGCGTCGAGAAATGGAACTGGATGTCGGGCGTCGCCGATTCGTCCGGCAGCGCACGGCAGAACATGCCGCCCTGGTTGATGCCGATCGCGAGCGGGCCGCCGCGGAACAGCGCCCATTGCAGCCCCATCTTTGCGCGGCCGACCCACGAATGCAGTTCGTCGTTGGTCGTGATCGGCTTCGTTACTTCGTAGATCAGACGAATCTGCAGATGATCCTGCAGGTTCTCGCCAACGCCCGCGCGATCGGCGACGACCGGAATCCCGTGGCGGTTCAGCAGCGCGGCCGGCCCGACGCCCGACACCTGCAGCAGTTGCGGCGATTGCAGCGCGCCGGCCGCGAGGATCACCTCGCGCAACGCACGCACCTCGCGAACCTTGCCATGCTGGACATAGCGCACGCCGGACGCCTGCGCGCCGTCAAACAGCACCTTCAGCGCCTGCGCATCGGTTTCGACATGCAGGTTCGGCCGCCCGCGCGCGGGCTTCAGGTAGGCCACAGCCGTCGAGCAGCGCAGTCCGTTGCGCGTGGTGAGCTGGTAATAGCCGACGCCTTCCTGGTCGCCCGTGTTGAAATCGTCGACCGTGCGCACGCCGAGCCGGTTCGATGCGGCGACGAACGCGTCGACGAGTTCGTGCCGCTGCCGGATCACGGACGCCCAAAGCGGGCCGCCGGTGCCGCGTGTCGGCCCCTCTCCGAGCGTGTTGTGTTCGAGCTTGCGGAAATACGGCAAGCACTCGCGCCAGCTCCAGCCGCGATTGCCGAGCGCGGCCCAGTGGTCGTAGTCCTGCTGCTGCCCGCGCACGTAGATCAGCCCGTTGATCGAGCTGCAGCCGCCGAGCGTGCGGCCGCGCGGCCAGTACAGGCGGCGGTTGTGCATGTTCGGATCGGGATCGGTGTGGAAGCCCCAGTTGTACACGGGGTGGAACATCGTCTTGCCGAAGCCGATCGGCACGTGGATCCACATGTAGTTGTCGGCGGGGCCTGCTTCCAGCAGGCACACCGTATGGCGGCCGCCGTCGGACAGCCGGTTGGCGAGGACGCAACCGGCCGATCCCGCGCCAACCACCACATAGTCGAAGCTGCGTGTCATACGTGTCTCCGTCCCGGGGTATTGGAAAAATCCGGTATGTTTTGTCCAAATTTATTGAGCACACGGAACGCATACAAGCCGATTTATTGTCCACGGCGCGAATGTGGTACAAAAACCGTTCAATTCGTTTCATTTCCATCGCACACCATCCCGGGACGCACGCCGATCCCCACGGAGGAGACACATGCGCGAAACCGCCCCCGCGCCGCCCGATGGCGCGCTCGCCGACGACGCGCGCGTCCTGCGCGCCCTCGCCGTGCTCGAAGCGCTCGCGTCGGCCGGGCAGCCGTACACGCTGTCGCAGCTCGCCGCGCGGCTGCGCATTCCAAAGGCGACGCTGCTGCGCCTGATCGAGTCGCTCGAAACGCGCGGCTACGTGATCCACATGCCCGACTCGCGCGGCCACGACCGCGGCATCGCGCTCGGCCCGCGCGCCGCGCAGTTCGCGCTCGCGGCGCTGTCGAACAACACCTTCACGCGCGGCTGCCGCTCGGTGCTGCGTGCGCTCGTCGACGTGCTCGGCGAAACCTGCAACCTCACCGCGCTCGATGGCGACACGGTGCTGTATGTGGAACGCGTCGAGACGACCGAGCCGCTGCGGCTCGAGATGCGGCCCGGCATGCGCGTGCCGCTGCATTGCACGGCGAGCGGCAAGCTGTTCCTGTCGCAGATGAATGCGCTGGAGCGCAACGCGATGCTCGCGCGGCTCACGCTGAAGAAGATGACCTACCGGACGCTGACCGACGCGCAGTTACTCGCGGCCGAGCTTGACCGGCTCGCGGCGCGCGGCGTCGGGATCGACAACGAGGAATTCGTGCGCGGGATGGTGGCTGTTGCGGTGCCGGTGAAGGATGCCGCAAGCGGTCGCGTGCTCGCGGCGCTCGCCGTGCATGCGCCGACCGCGCGCGCGACACTCAACGATTTACTGGAGAACGTGCCGAAGATGCGGGAGGCGGCTACGCGGCTCGCGCCGCTGTTGCATGCGAGCGATGGCGCGCCGCCGGGTTGACAAGGCTGTGCGCAGTCACGCGGTCACGCAAGGTGATAACGCAGCCAGAAGGTTTCACGGCATACGTTGTCGAACGTCATCCGCGTCGGGCCGATCGGTTGCGCATCGGGATGGCGGAGCACGTCGTAATCGATCCAGCATTCGGCGCACAGCAGATCGGACGGCGCGCGGTCCTGCTCGACCGAGCGGCGCACGATCGCACCGTTGTCGAAGCGGTATTCGGTTTCGTCGCGCGTGACCTCGACATCGTCGTCGGTCCAGCGCTCGTGCGACGTTGCATGCGACACGATCGACACCGGGCCCGCGAGCCCGTGGATCGCGGCGATATAGGAAATGAGCTTGTCCATGGCGAGGCGGCAACGAAACGGATGGCAGCATCGCGCAACGCATGCCGCGCGATACGGCCCGAGCGGCGAGTATAGCCGCGCGCCGAAGACCTTGCCGCCGGCGGGGTTTCGCGCGCTACGCCTCCAGCGCGAGCACCGCGAACGTCGCGAGCCAGTGCTCGCCCATGTAGTCGCCGGCCACGTGCGCGAGCGCGCTCGCGAGATGCCGGTCGGCCGCATCGAGCAGCTTCGCGCGTCGCGCATCGCCTTCCGGCAGCGCGCCGGCGAGCGAACGCTGGCACCACGCGCGGCTCAGGTTCAGCCCGTCGAGGTGCGCGATCTTGCCGTCGCTGCGATCGCTGACCGTTGCCGGCTCGAACAGCGTCGCCGGCTCGCCGCGCGCAAGATCGGGCAGGAAACGCGCGAACCAGCCGTCGAATTCGGCGGCCGGCAACACGCGCCGCATCAGCTCGGCCTCCATCAGCGCCGGCGACAGGAATTCGTCGCCCGACGGCTCCCACGCCTGGCAGGCGACGTCGTTCAGGTGCCAGCGCTTCGCGGTATCGACGATCAGCGCCGCAAGCCCGTCGCGCTGCGTGTCGCGCGCGAAGTCGAGTGCGAGCGCCAGCGCGAACGCGGTGTTGAAGTGCGTGCCGACGCGCAGCGGATAGGTCGCTTTCGGCAGGAAGGTTTCGAAGCGCGCCACGAACAGGTCGGTGAGCGGCGCCATCGTCTTCGCCCAGCGCGCGGCCTGCGGCAGCGCGCCCTTCAGCGCGAGCCGCTCGAGCTGCGCGGCGAGCGCGAGCAGCCACGCCCAGCCGTACGGCCGCTCGAAGCCGGCGTTGTGCGGCAGCGCGAGATACGCGCGCTCGCCGGCGACGTTCGCATCGGTGAAGTGCGCATCGACGATCGCGATGATTCGCTCGGCCTCGGGCAAGGCCCGATAGCGTTCGAGCATGCGCAGCACGAGCCAGTAGCCGTGCACGCACGAATGCCAGTCGTAGCTGCCGTAGAAGATCGGGTGCAGCGCGCGCGGCGCCTGCACGTCGTGCGGCCCTTCGAGCGAATGCGTGAGCTTGTTCGGGTATTCGCGGGTCAGGTGCGCGAGTGCGAGCGACGCGAATGTCGAGGCGAGTTCGGGTGTGAGTCGGTCGGTCATGAGCATCTCGTCCATCGGGTCAGAAGCGGAGTCACAAGCGGAGTCACAAGCGGAGTCACAAGCGGAGTCACAAGCGGAGTCACAAGCGGAGTCACAAGCGGACTCAGAAGCGGAAAGCGAACGCGTACATCAGCAGCGTGTTCACGGCCAGCAGCAGCACGGCCGTCGGCCATTGCGCCTTGATCACGCCGTTCTTGTCCTTCAGCTCGAGCAGCGCCGCCGGCACGATGTTGAAGTTCGCGGCCATCGGCGTCATCAGCGTACCGCAGAAGCCGCTCAGCATCCCGATCGCGCCGACGATCGCCGGGTTGCCGTGAAACTGGTGGACGATCAGCGGCAGGCCGATGCCGGCCGTCATCACCGGGAACGCAGCGAAGCCGTTGCCCATGATCATCGTGAACAGCGCCATGCCGACCGTGTAGGCCGCGACCACCGCGAACGGCGAATCGATCGGCACCCACTCCTTCACGAGCCCCGACACCACGCCGCCGACGCCCGCGACCGCGAACAGCGCGCCGAGCGCCGCGAGCATCTGCGGCAGGATCGCGGCCCAGCCGACCGCGTCCATCGTGTGGCGAGCCTCCTTCACCGCATGCACCGGCGAATCGCGCAGCATCGCGAGCGCGACGGCGAACGCGACGAGCGTGCCGAGCACGAGCGAGATCAGCGTCACGCTCTTCTGGTCGACGAACGGCACGTGCTTCAGCGCGAAGGTGCCGATCAGCGTGACGACCGGAATCAGCAGCGCGGGCAGGAACAGCTTGTTGCCGAAACGCTGTGCGAGCGTCTCGCGTCGCAGGGCCGCGGCCTCCCCGGCTTCGTCGGACTTGCCGCGCCCGAGCTTGCCCGAGCCGGCAATGACCGCGAGCGCGATCGCGAGGCAGCCCGTCACGAAATGCGGCAGCAGCGCACCGAACAGGAACGTGAGCGCGTAGATCGCCCAGAACGCGAAATTGACGACGCGGCGCGGGTTCGTGCGATCGGTCAGGTTGAAGCATGCAAATGCGGCGAACATCAGCCCCGCGAGCGTGTACAGCGATTCGAGGCCGATCATCGCGCGCCCTCCTGCGCCAGCAGGCCGTAGCCGCGCGCCAGCCGGCGGTCGAGCAGCGCGAGGCGCGCGCAGTGGATCAGCAGCGCGGCGATCGCGGTCGGAATCGCCCACACCGACAGGTGCAGCGGCTCGATGGAGATCCCGTTCTGCTCGAGAAAGCCCTTGATCAGCAGGATCGACTGGATCGCGATGAAGATGTCCTCGCCGAAGAACACGGCGACGTTGTCGGCGGCCGACGCGTGTGCGCGGATCTGCTGGCGCACCGACTCCGGCAGCTCGCCGCGTCGGTTGACGGCGGCGGCCTCGGCCATCGGCGCGATCAGCGGCCGCACCATCTGTGCATGGCCGCCGAGCGACGTGAGGCCGAGTGCGGCCGTCACCTGGCGCAGCACGAAGTACAGCATCAGCACGCGGCCCGTGGTGGCCGCCTGCACGCGCGAGATCATCCGCTTCGCCTGCTCCTTGAGCCCGTTGCGCTCGAGCAGCGCGATCACCGGCAGCGTGAGCCAGATCAGCCCCATGTAGCGGTTTTCGGTGAACGCCTTGCCGAACGCGCTGACGATGTCGACGAGATTCAGCCCGCCCGCCAGCCCTGTCGCAAGCCCCGCGATCGTGACCACCAGCAGCGCGTTGAAGCGCAGCGCGAAACCGATCACGACGATCGGCACCCCAATCAGCACCAGCATTGCCCCTCCTTGTGATGGATGCGCGGCGCCGTGAAGGCGCGCCGCCCGCCCGGTTTCGACCGGCTTCAGGCGGAAAAATCTAACACGAGACTTTATCGATAAAAAGTCGACAATTTGAGGCTTCGGGTAAACGTTGAAATCAACGCCACGTTGCGTCGCCCGTGTGTCCGGGGTGTTTCGGCTGGACGATTCGCGGCGGGCGGCGGGCGGCGGGCGGCGGGTGGCGGCAACGCGCGCGCGGCACGCACGATTCCGGCCGGCGTGCCGGGGCCGGCCCGCGCCCCGCCGCGCATGGCGGAGCGTCGGTGCGCCGACTACACTGGAAGGCATCGCAACGTTCGGGAGAGCCGCCATGATTGACGTATTCCAGACCATCGGCAGCCGCGCGTTCTCCGCTCATCTGGCGAAGGACGGGATGGTGACGCTGATGGAACAACGCCATGAAGTCGATCGCGTGACGCTCGCGACCGCCTATGCCGCGCTCGTCGAGGAATCGGAGCAGGAAGCCGACCTGCTCGACGCAACGGTCGAAGGGATGATGCGCGCGCTGATCCAGGGGTACGCCCGCAGCCATTGAACGACTGAACGCGCACCGGGCGCGGTGCGCCGGCCTGCTCGCGGCCGGCTCGCCGGTGCCTGCGCGTGCGCCCGTGCCGGGCGCCGCCCTTCCCGCCGTCACGAACGCGTCGGCGACGGATTGCCGCGCGGCCGCATCATCCGGCACATCGCCGTCCGGCCTCCCTGGCGGCAAGAAATGCCACGTGGCCATAGAGGAAAGGGGCGGAACCGACGCAATGCGCAATTTTTTCGATTGCCGCCGCTCGCGCCGCATGACAGCATTCGGGGCGTCGCCAGTCCAAAAGAATTCCGTGCCGTCCGCCCGCCGATGCCGTTCGGCGGCGCCGACCGGCGCTGCCTTTCATGAACCCGGCCCACATCCAACACTACGAACCGACCGGAGTATCCCGCTTGTGAACATCGGCATCGTCAACGACCTCCCGCTTGCCGTCGAGGCGATGCGCCGTGCGCTCGCGCGCCGGCCCGAGCATCGCGTGCTGTGGGTCGCGACCGACGGCGCGCAGGCCGTCGAACTGTGCGCCGCGCAACCGCCCGACGTCGTGCTGATGGACCTGATCATGCCGAAGTTCGACGGCGTCGAGGCGACGCGGCGGATCATGCGTTCCAGCCGCCCGTGCGCGATCCTGATCGTGACGAGCTGCATCGGCGCGAACGCGTGGCGCGTGTTCGAAGCGATGGGCGCCGGCGCGCTCGATGCGGTCGACACGCCGCGCCTCGGCGAAGCCACGGGCGGCGACACCGCGCAGCCGCTGCTCGCGAAGATCGACCAGATCGGCCGGCTGCTCGAGGCGCCCGGCGGTGTCCGCGCGGCCGGCACGGCCTCGCGCGCGAGCGGCGGCCCGCTGATCGCGATCGGCGCATCCGCCGGCGGCCCCGGCGCGCTCGCGTCGATCCTCGGCAGCCTGCCGGCCGACTTCAGCGCGCCGATCGTGATCGTCCAGCACGTCGACCGCGCGTTCGCCGAAGGAATGGCGCAATGGCTCGACGGCCAGACGCCACTGACCGTGCGCGTCGCGCACGAAGGCGACCGCCCTCAGCCGGGCGTCGCGCTGCTCGCGGCGACCGACGATCACCTGCGCATCACGCGCACCGGCACGCTCGAATACACGCGCGAACCGGCCGCCACGCCGTACCGGCCGTCAGTCGACGTGTTCTTCAACAGCCTGACCGAGCGCTGGCCGGGCCGCGTGATCGGCGTGCTGCTCACCGGCATGGGACGCGACGGCGCGATCGGCCTGAAGGCACTGCGAATGAAGGGCTGTCACACGATCGCGCAGGACGAGGCGACCAGCGCCGTCTACGGCATGCCGAAGGCGGCCGCGACGCTCGGCGCCGCGCGCGCGATCCTGCCGCTCGAGCGCATCGCGGGCGAGCTGGTGGCACTCGCGCGGATCTGATCCCGATGAAACCCTGTCACACCCATCGCTGCCCTGGCGCAACCCTGCATCAATCATGACTAGCGACTTCACCCGCGCGCCCGGCGGCCTGCATGCGGCGTTCGACGCCGCGCACGCGACACCCTCGCCGCATGCCGACGCCCCCGCGATGGTCCTGCTGGTCGACGACCAGACGATCGTCGCGGAAGCCGTCCGGCGCGCGCTCGTCGACGAGGACGGCATCGACTTCCACTACTGCCCGCGCTCGGACGACGCGCTGGCGACCGCGATCGAGACGCGGCCGACCGTGATCCTGCAGGATCTCGTGATGCCCGGCACCGACGGGCTGAGCCTCGTGAAGGCGTACCGCGCGAATCCGGCGACGCGCGACGTGCCGATCATCGTGCTGTCGACGCAGGAAGAGCCGGTGATCAAGAGCGCCGCGTTCGCGGCCGGCGCGAACGACTACCTCGTGAAACTGCCAGACCGCATCGAGCTGATCGCGCGGATCCGCTATCACTCGCGCTCGTACATGAACCTGCTTCAGCGAGACGAGGCCTATCGCGCGCTGCGGCAATCGCAGCAGCAACTGCTGGAGGCCAATCTCGAGCTGCGGCGCCTCACGCATTCGGACGGCCTCACCGGGCTGTCGAACCGCCGCTATCTCGACGAATATCTGGCCGCCGAATGGCGGCGCGGCACGCGCGAGCGCAGCGAGCTGTCGCTGCTGATGATCGACGTCGACAACTTCAAGCTGTACAACGACACGTACGGCCACGTGTCGGGTGACGGCGTGCTCAAACAGGTCGCGACCACCATCGAACGCTGTCTCGGGCAGTCCGGCGATCTCGCCGCGCGTTTCGGCGGCGAGGAGTTCGCGGTCGTGATGCCGGCCACGTCGCCGGGCGCCGCGCGGCTGCTCGGCGAGAAGATCCGCCTCGCGGTCGAGTCGCTGCGGCTCGAGCACGCGCACTCGTCGACGGGACGCCACGTGACGATCAGCATCGGCGGCGCGAGCATCGTGCCGGCCGCCAGCCTGCCGACGACGTCGCTGATCGAGGCGGCCGATCGCGCGCTGTACCGCGCGAAGCACGACGGCAAGAATCGCGTCGAGATCGATGCGCCGCCCGCACCGCCGGCTTCCGCTGCCCCACCGGACGGCGGCAGTTTCGCGTGAACCCCTAGACGGCGACGAGCCGGCGTGCGTAGTCGGCCGGATCGAGCGGCCTGCCGAACAGGTACCCCTGCTGCATGTCGCAGCCGATCTGCTGCAGGAACCACGACTGCGCCTCGGTCTCGACGCCTTCGGCCGTGACCTTCATCCCGAGCGAATGCGCCATCGCGACGACGGCCTGCGTGATCGCGACGGAGTCGCGATGATCGGGCACGCCCGACACGAACGAACGGTCGACCTTCAGGTTGTGCAGCGGAAAACGCTTCAGGTACGCAAGCGACGAATAACCGGTGCCGAAGTCGTCGACCGAGATCCGCACGTTCATGTCCGTGAGCGCCTCGAGCATCGGCAGCACCGTGTCCGTGTCGTTCATCAGCAGTCCTTCGGTAATCTCCAGTTCGAGCGCGCCCGGATCGAGCCGCGTCTGTTCGAGGCAGCGGTCGACCGATTCGACCAGCCCATCGTGGAACTGCCGCGGCGACAGGTTGACCGCCAGCATCAGGTCGGGTGCGATCGTGCGGCGCCATTCGGCGGCCTGCCGGCAGGCCGTTTCGAGCACCCACTGGCCGATCGCGACGATGAGCCCGGAATCTTCCGCGACCGGGATGAATTCCGCAGGCGACATCGGCCCGAGCTCCGGGCTCGTCCAGCGCAGCAGCGCTTCGGCACCGACCGTGCGGCCGCTGCGCGCATCGACGACCGGCTGGTAGACCAGCCGCAGCGTATCCGAGGCGATCGCGCGCCGCAGCGACTGCTCGATCGCGAAGCGTCGCTGCAGGCGCAGGTTCAACTGCGCGGTGAAGAACGTGAAGTGGTTGCGGCCGCGCTGCTTCGCGTCGTACATCGCGGAATCGGCGTTGCGCATCAGCGTGGCCGCATCGTCGCCGTCGCGCGGCGCGACGCTGATCCCGATCGACACGCCGAGCCAATACTCGTTGTTCGCGATCGCGAACGGCTTCGCGATCGTGTCGATCACCTCGCGCGCGAGCACGGCGAGCGCGTCGGGATCGTCGCAATCGTCGACGAGGATCACGAACTCGTCGCCGCCGACGCGCGTGAGCGAATGGCGCCCGCCCCCGCAGGCCGCGAGGCGCGCCGCGACGCTGCGCAGCAGTGTGTCGCCGGCGTCGTGCCCGGCCGTGTCGTTGACCTTCTTGAAGCCGACGAGATCGATGAACAGGATCGCGACACGCGCGGACCCTGCCGCCGCATCGCGCGCGCCGAATAGCTCGCGCATCCGGTCGGAGAGCCAGCGCCGGTTGTAGAGGCCCGTCAGCGCGTCGCGCGTCGCCAGATAGCGCAGTTGCTGCTGCGCTTCGCGCACGGGGCCGATGTCGTGAAACGACACGAGCACCGATTCGGGCTGCGTCTCGCCCGGCTTCACGATCGGCACCGCGTTGCCGCGCACCCAGATGACGTCGCCGTCGGCGAGCCCGAAGCCGACCGTGTAGTCGAGCTGCGGCATGGCCGTGGTGAACGCGCGCCGGCTCGGCCAGTCGTCGGGCGCGACCGGCGTGCCGTCCTCGTACAGCTTGTACAGGATCACCGTCGACAGCCGGCGGCCGACGAGGTCGCCCTTCACGCGCATCATCCGGTTCGCGCTCGGATTGCTCGCGACCACCACGCCGTCGGGCGACACGACGAGAATCCCTTCGTTCAGGCTGTTGACGACCAGGCGGTGATGTTCCTCGCTGCGCACGAGCTGCCGCGCGATCGAGTCCTGATGCACCGCGAGGCCGACGCTGTTGCCGATATCGCGCAACAGGTCGGTTTCCGCGTCCGTGGGCCGCCGCGGCGTGCGGTGATAGACAGCGAACGCGCCGAGCACGGTGCCCGAGTCGTCCAGAAACGGCACCGACCAGCACGCACGCAGGCCGAGCGGCAACGCGAGCGAACGAAAGTCGGCCCACAGCGGATCGGTTTCGATGTCTTCGACGGCGATCATCCGCCGCTCGTACATCGCCGTGCCGCACGAGCCCGCGGCGGGCCCGATCGATGCCCCGTCGATCGCCGCGCTGTACTGCGCGGGAAGCGACGGCGCGGCACCGACGTGCACGTGCACGCCGTCCGTGTCGAGCAGCAGGATCGTGCACGAGGCGCCGTCGCCGAGCAGTGCCTCGGCGCGCCGGCATACTTCGACGAGCAGTTCCGGCAGCGGTGTGTTGCGCGTGATCAGCCTCAGCACGCTCTGCTCGGATGCGAGCACTTCCGCCGCGAGGCCGAGGCTGTAGCGAGAACTTTGCGGTTCGGTATTCAAGCTGAATCCTGCCGTCAGTTCAACCGGGTCTGATGCGCCCGATTCGTGAGCGATGCTTCGTGCCGTTTTCCGCGCCGGGCTTACGCGACGCCGGTGCGTCCCCATTCCGGCGCGCCCCTGATGCGCACCAAAATACATTTAACACCAATCCGTGCAGCCCTGCGCGTCCCTGCGCATCAGGGCTAACGCGCGGTCGCGGCCGGCCTGCCGCCGGAATTCGATTCGTCCGATGATTGCGCCGCCGTCAGTCCTTGCGGATATGTTCGGCGAGGAAGTCGATCAGCAACCGCACGCGCGGCAGGAGCCCGCGCCGGGACGGAAACACCGCGTGAATCACGCCACCCTTCGGCGCCCACCCCGGCAGCACGTCGATCAGCGTGCCGTCGCGCAGGGCGTCCTCGACGACCATGCACGGCAGCTGCACGATGCCGACGCCGTGCATCGCCGCGTCGCGCAACGCGTGCATGTCGTCGGAGATGTAGCGCGGGTGATGGCGCAGTTGCGCCTGCTCGCCGTTCGGCCCGATCAGTTGCCACACATGATGCCGCGGCGGCCCCCAATCGAGGCTCGGTTCGCCGGCCAGCTCGGCCGGTTCGGACGGCACGGCGCGCCCGTTCAGCCACTTCGGCGCGGCTACCAGCCGCTGCGGGCTGTCGCCGAGGATCCGCATCACGAGGTCGCTGTCCTCCAGCGGCGGGAAACGCACGCGCAGCGCCAGGTCGAAGCCTTCGCTCAACAGGTCGACGCGGCGGTTCGTCGCTTCGAGATGCACGTGCACCGCCGGATGGATCGCCATGAAGCGCGCGATGAGCTCGCTCACGCGATATTCGAGCAGCGCGGTCGGGCAGCTCACCCGGACGATCCCGCGCGGCTCCGCGTGCCGGCGCTCGATCACCTCGCGCGCCGCGTCGGCTTCGACCAGCACCGCGAGGCAGCGCTCGTAGAATTCGCGGCCGGTTTCCGTGACCGTGAAATGACGTGTCGTCCGCTGCAGCAGCCGCACGTCGTATTGCGCTTCCAGCGCGGCGATGCGCCGGCTCAGCGTCGACTTCGGGACATTCAGCACGCGCCCCGCCTGCGTGAATCCGCCGTGCTCGACCACCTTCACGAAATAGTAGAGGTCGTTCAGGTCATCCATGATTGTTCCACTCATAGAACACTGACGGCATTTTAAGGGGCTGGAAACCCGTTTGTTGCGCGAATAGCATCTTTATTCGATGGCCAAGCCGGCAGCATTCGCCCGCCGTGCAACCGCATCGGACGTCTGCGACGGCACGGGCGTACCGCCGCGACGACGATCCCGACGCCACGGCGGCACTCCCCCGAGCCGTCGGGATTTCTCCCACTTCCTGCTCTGTCTCTGGAGGCAACCATGGCAAGCGAACCGATTCGCGATCCCGCGAACGACCACCTGCTCACCCCGCAGAACGCGGCGTTCATCGTCATCGATTACCAGCCGGTCCAGGTGAACTCCATCGCGTCGATGGATCGCCAGCTGCTGATCAACAACATCGTCGGCGCATCGAAGGCCGCGGTCGCGTACAACCTGCCGATCGTCCACTCGACCGTCAACGTGAAGACCGGCCTGAACAAGCCGCCGATCCCGCAGTTGCGCGCCGCGCTCGAAGGCTATCCGACCTACGACCGCACCAGCATCAACTCGTGGGAAGACGTCGAGTTCCGCAAGGCCGTCGAGGCCACCGGCCGCAAGAAACTGATCATGACCGCGCTGTGGACCGAGGCATGCCTGACCTTCCCGGCACTCGACGCGCTGAAGGCCGGCTATGAAGTCTATGTGGTCGTCGACGCGGTCGGCGGCACATCGGTCGCCGCGCATGAAGCCGCGCTGCGTCGCATCGAGCAGGCCGGCGGCCAGATGATCAGCGTCGCGCAGCTGTTCTGCGAGCTGCAGCGCGACTGGGCGCGCAGTGAAACCGTTCCCGCGTTCATGAAACTGTTCATCGAAACCGGCGGCACCGCGGGCATCCAGTTCGCGTACGACAAGAGCTGATTCCGGCGCGGACCCGATACGCGTCGCGGCCGCAAGCGCGCGCTGCGTGACTTGACCCGCCCGAGCCGGTCGGCCCGGGCGGGTAGCGCGCCGACGGGGAAGCCGTCTCCAGCGCGGCCCCGAGATCCGCGTCTGACGCCGTGCCTGCCCTCCCAGGCACCTTCGATGCCGCACCGCGCGCTTCACTCGCGACGACACGGCCAGCCGCGTTCGCGGATACGTGCTTCAATGTCGTTCGAACCGGCGTCGCGCGTTGCCACCCCGCCGCGCATCGCCTCCCCCGACCGACCTGCACGGAATCCCATGACGAACCCTGCCGACATCAAGGCGCTCGTTTTCGACGTGTTCGGAACGATCGTCGACTGGAGAAACGGCGTCGCGCGCGAAGCCGCCACGTTCCTGGCGCGCCATGCGCCGGATCGCGATCCGTTCGAATTCGCCGATACATGGCGCCGCGAATATTCGCCGTCGATGGAGGAAATCCGCAGCGGGCGCAGGCGCTACGTGCGGCTCGACGTACTGCATCGCGAGAACCTCGTGCGCACGCTCGACCGCTACGGGATCGACGGCGTGCCCGACGCGGAGATCGACGCGCTCAACCTCGCGTGGCACCGGCTCGATCCATGGCCCGATTCCGTCGCCGCGCTGCAGCGGCTGAAACAGCGCTACATGATCGCGCCGCTGTCGAACGGCAACATCCGGCTGATGGTCGACGTCGCGAAACACGGCGGCCTGCCGTGGGACGCGATTCTCGGCGCCGAAGTCGCGCACGCGTACAAGCCGTCGCCGAAGGTCTATACCGAAGCGGTCGAGATTCTCGGCGTCGCGCCGGCCGAGCTGTGCCTGGTCGCCGCGCACAACGGCGATCTGGCCGCCGCGCGGCAACTGGGGCTCGCGACCGCGTTCGTGCTGCGGCCGACCGAACACGGGCCGAACCAGACGACGGATCTGAAAGCCGACGGCGCGTGGGATTTCGACGTCAAGGACCTGCACGAACTCGCGGACCGGCTCGGTTGTCCGGGTTGACGCACGGCCACGTGCCCGGATGGCGTTCGCGACGTGAACGTGCAAGCGTCACCGCGGCCCGGTCAAGTTCGTCGTCGTAGCTGATCGACACGGGACGGTTGGCCCGTGACGCACCGCCGCGCTCAATCCCCGATGAATCGCAATTGCTCCGACTCTCCCATCAGCAATGCCCGATTCGCGTCCGCCGCCGCGCGCAGGTAATCCCACAGCGCCGTCACGCGGCGCAGCTTGCGCAGGTCCTCGCGACACGTCAGCCAGAAGCACCGCGTGACCACCACGTCGTCCGGCAGCACCGGCACCAGCGCCGGCTGCGTGGCCGCCATGAAGCACGGCAGGATCGCGAGCGCGCCGCCCTGCAACGCCGCGAACACCTGCGCGATCACGCTCGTCGTGCGCAATCCGGCGGTCGCGCCGGGCACCGCGCGCTCCAGGTACAGCAGCTCGCTGCTGAACGCGAGATCGTCGACGTAGCTGATGAACGCATGGTGCGCGAGATCGTCGGTGCAGGTAATCGGCGCGTGGTTCGCCAGATAGTCGCGCGTCGCATAGAGCCGCAACTGGTAGTCGCACAGCTTCGTGACCACGTAAGGCCCGCGCTCGGGCCGCTCGAGCGTGATCGCCAGGTCGGCCTCGCGCTTCGGCAGGTTGACGAAATGCGGGACCGGCAGCAGATCGACCGTCACGTGCGGGTGCTCGACGCGAAACCGCGCAAGCTGCGGCGCAAGGAAAAAGCAGCCGAATCCTTCGGTCGACCCGATCCGCACGTGGCCCGACAGCGCCTCGCCGGTATTCGCGACCTGGTCGCACGCGGACTGCACGGTCGTCTCCATCGCATCCGCATACGCGACGAGCCGCTGCCCCTCGGCGGTCAGCGTGAAACCGCCGGAGCGTGACTTGTCGAACAGCAGCGTGCCCATCGCCGCCTCGAGCGCGCGAATGCGCCGCGCGACGGTCGTGTAGTCGACGCCGAGACGCTTCGCCGCCCCGCTCGCGCGCTGCGTGCGGGCGACTTCGAGGAAGAAGCGCAGGTCGTCCCAGTTCAGGTTGCCGGAAACCGGCTCGGTGGCGTGTCGCATCTGCGGGAAAAAGGGCAGGAATCTCCGGGCCGGCCGTCGATATGCATAAATGCACATCCAACCGGTTTTCTTGTCGGTACATTGTGGATCTGCGCATAACTATACTCGACCGTGACCTGCGGACCATGAGCCGCGGGCAAAAAATACGGAGACACCATGCAGACACGATCCACCCTCGATGAGCATGCAGCCGTCGCGACGCCGGCCCCCGCCCGCACCGCGAGGCACTACCTGCTGGCCGGCTGGGCCAGCATGGCCGGCACCACGATCGAGTGGTACGACTTCTTCCTCTACGGCACCGCCGCCGCGCTGGTGTTCAACCGCATCTTCTTCCCGTCGCTGGACCCCGTCGTCGGCACGCTCGCCGCGTTCGGCACGTTCGCGGTCGGCTTCATCGGGCGGCCGATGGGCGGCATCGTATTCGGCCACTTCGGCGACCGCATCGGCCGCAAGTCGATGCTCATGATCACGCTGCTGCTGATGGGCGTGCCGAGCATGATCATCGGGCTGATCCCGTCGTACGACCGCATCGGCTACTGGGCCGCCGCCTTGCTGATCGCGATGCGCTTCCTGCAGGGGATGGCGGTCGGCGGCGAATGGGGCGGCGCGGTGCTGATGGCCGTCGAACACGCGCCGAAGGGTCGCAAGGGGCTATTCGGCAGCCTGCCGCAAACGGGCGTCGGACTCGGGCTGATACTCTCGTCGGTCGCGATGGCCGCGGTGGCCGCGCTGCCGGAAGCCGACATGCTGTCGTGGGGCTGGCGCGTGCCGTTCCTCGCGAGCATCGCGCTCGTCGGCCTCGGCTGGTTCATCCGCGCGAAGGTGCCCGAGTCGCCGGACTTCGAGAAGATGCAGCGCCAGGGCAAGGCCGAGAAGTCGCCGGTAACGGCCGCGCTGCGTCGCCATCCGCGCGAGGTGCTGACGATCGTCGGCGCGCGCGCCGCAGAGAACACTTGGTTCTACATGGTCGTCACGTTCGCGCTCGCCTATGCAACGCAGCAGTTGCATCTGCCGAAGGCCGAAATGCTGCACGCGATCACGGCCGGCGCGGCGCTGTCGCTCGTCACGATGCCGCTGTGCGGGCATCTCAGCGACCGCATCGGCCAGCGCCGGATGTTCGCGATCGGCCTCGTGCTGATGTGCGCGTTCGCGGCACCGTTCTTCATGATGCTCGGCACGCAGCAGACGTCGTACGCATGGTGGGCGATCGTGCTCGGCCTCGGCGTCGTGTTCCCGATTCTTTATGCACCGGAGTCGCTGCTGTTCGCGCAGCAGTTCCCCGCGGAGATCCGCTACAGCGGCATCTCGCTGTCGGTGCAGCTCGCCGGCGTGATCGGCGGCGGCTTCGCGCCGATGATCGCGACGTCGCTGCTCAAGGCCGGCGGCGGCCAGCCGCACTACGTGATCGCGTACCTCGTCGGCTTCGGTGTGTTCGCGCTCGTGTGTACCGCACTGATGCGGCCGGCACGTACATAACGCATCGACGCACGCCGGCCCGTTTTTACCCGGTTTTCCATACGACTTGCCGTCCGCCGTGGCTGCACGCGCGACGGACGCAAGCCCCCCCTTTTTCGTCGCACCATCGTTTCCCGGAGAGTTCCATGAACGCCGCAGTTCCCCAGACCACCCTCGCCCTGCCCACCGCCAAGCTGCTGATCGACGGCGCGTTCGTCGATTCGCAAAGCGCCGAATGGGGCGACATCGTCAACCCCGCGACGCAGGAAGTGATCGGCCGCGTGCCGTACGCGACGCTCGACGAGGTCGATGCCGCGATCGCGTCCGCGCAGCGCGCTTTCCAGACCTGGAAGACGACGCCGATCGGCGCGCGGCTGCGCATCATGCTGAAGTTCCAGGATCTGGTGCGCCGCAATCTCGAACGGATCGCGCACACGCTGACGGCCGAGCAGGGCAAGACGCTGCCCGATGCGCAGGGCGACATCTTCCGCGGCCTCGAAGTGGTCGAGCACGCATGCTCGATCGGCACGCTGCAGCAAGGCGAATTCGCGGAGAACGTCGCGGGCGGCGTCGACACCTACACGCTGCGCCAGCCGATCGGCGTGTGCGCGGGCATTACGCCGTTCAACTTCCCCGGCATGATCCCGCTGTGGATGTTCCCGATGGCGATCGTGTGCGGCAACACGTTCGTGCTGAAGCCGTCCGAACAGGATCCGCTGTCGACGATGCAGCTCGTCGAACTGGCGATCGAGGCCGGCGTGCCGCAAGGTGTGCTGAACGTCGTGCACGGCGGCAAGACGGTGGTCGATCGCCTCTGCACGCACCCGGACATCAAGGCGATCTCGTTCGTCGGCTCGACGCGCGTCGGCACGCACGTGTACAACCTCGGCAGCCAGCACGGCAAGCGCGTGCAGTCGATGATGGGCGCGAAGAACCACGCGGTCGTGTTGCCGGATGCGCATCGCGAGCAGTCGATCAACGCGCTGGTCGGCGCGGGCTTCGGCGCGGCCGGTCAGCGCTGCATGGCGACGTCGGTCGTCGTGCTGGTCGGCCGCGCGCGCGACTGGCTGCCCGATCTGGTCGAAAAGGCGAAGGCGCTGAAGGTCAACGCCGGCGCCGAAGCCGGCACGGACGTCGGCCCGGTCGTGTCGAAGGCGGCGAAGGCGCGCGTCCTGTCGCTGATCGACGCGGGCGTGAAGGAAGGCGCGACGCTGCTGCTCGACGGCCGCGACGTGAAGGTGCCCGGTTACGAGCAAGGCAACTTCGTCGGCCCGACGATCTTCTCGGGCGTGACGACCGACATGTCGATCTACACGGAAGAAATCTTCGGGCCGGTGGTGGTCGTGATGGAAGTCGACACGCTCGACGAAGCGATCGCGCTCGTGAACCGCAACCCGATGGGCAACGGCGTCGGCCTCTTCACGCAGAGCGGCGCGGCCGCGCGCAAGTTCCAGAGCGAGATCGACGTCGGCCAGGTCGGCATCAACATCCCGATCCCGGTGCCGGTCCCCTACTTCAGCTTCACCGGCTCGCGCGGCTCGAAGCTCGGCGATCTCGGCCCGTACGGCAAGCAGGTCGTGCAGTTCTACACGCAGACGAAGACGGTCACCGCGCGCTGGTTCGACGACGACGCGACGGCCGGCGGCGTGAACACGACGATCGCGCTGCGCTGATTGCGAAGCATGGGACCGGACTAGGCGCTGAAGCGCCAAGTCCGGTCGACACTGGAGCCTGTACATGGAAATTGCATTCATCGGACTCGGCAACATGGGCGGCCCCATGGCCGCCAACCTGCTCAAGGCCGGACACGCCCTGACGGTGTTCGACCTCGACGCGAACGCAGTCGACGCCGCGACGCGCGCGGGCGCGACGGCGGCCGCGTCGCCGCGTGAGGCGGCCGCCCGCGCGTCGCTGGTGATCACGATGCTGCCGGCCGCGCAGCACGTGCGCGCGGTTTATCTCGGCGACGACGGCGTCCTGGCCGGCGCGCGCGCCGGCGCAACGTTCGTCGACTGCAGCACGATCGACCCGGGCACCGTGCGCGCAGTGGCCGACGCCGCCGCGCAACGCGACTTCCCGCTCGCCGATGCGCCAGTGTCGGGCGGCACCGGCGGCGCGCAAGCCGGCACGCTGACCTTCATGGTCGGCGCGGAAGGCGCGCTGTTCGAGCGCATCCGCCCGGTACTGCTCGACATGGGAAAGAACGTCGTGCACTGCGGCGGCACCGGCACCGGGCAGATCGCGAAGATCTGCAACAACCTGCTGCTCGGGATCTCGATGATGGGCGTGTCGGAATCGATGGCGCTCGGCGCCGCGCTCGGCATCGATCCGGCCGTGCTGGCCGGCATCATCAACACGTCGACCGGCCGCTGCTGGAGCTCGGACGCATATAACCCGTACCCGGGCGTGAACGACGCGGCGCCCGCCGCGCGCGGCTACTCGGGCGGTTTCGCCGCGAACCTGATGCTGAAGGATCTCGGGCTCGCGACCGAAGCCGCGCGCAGCGCACGGCAACCGGTGTGGATGGGCGCGCTCGCGCAGCAGCTTTATCAGTCGATGAGCCAGCAGGGGCTCGGCACGCTCGACTTCTCCGCGTGCGTGAAGCTGTACGAAGCGCACCCCGCATAACGCAGCCGACGGACGTGCGCCGACCCGCGATGCCCTTCACGGCATCGCGGGTCGATTCACTTCCGGAGCAGCGCAGGCGCGCAGGCCGCGGCCGCACGGGCGACGCAGCGCTTATCCGCGCGGGTTCGACGCCGTCTCGAAGGTCGGATGGCACTCGAACGCGAGTTCCGAGCGCGCGTCGACGCGGCGGCCGCCGGTCACGGACTCCTGCTTCAGGCTCGCGCGCATGCCGCGCTGCGTGCAATAGTTGGTCGCTTCGTTGACGGCTTTTTCATGGGCGTCGGCCCACGTCGTCGACACGCCGAGCGTGCGCGTCGTCACGGTGAAGACGTTCGGGTTCGACGTCGTGGTCACGTCGGAAGCGGTCGAACACGCGGCGAGCAAGCATGCAGCGGCCGCGATGGTCAACCCTCGCAGGGATCGAAAAGGTACAGGGATGGACATGGGAGGCAAGCGCACGTCGATTCGACGGCATTGAACAACATAGGCGACAGTATGCCTGCCCGATTGCCGGAGATCATGCCCTTTTCGGTGAACACATTGTTTCGAATGGTTAAACGATGGGTGATCCAGGCAAGATTTACGGGCCGCGTCGCGCCTGGCGTTGCCCCGTGAGTCGCTTTTCCCGGCTGCCGTGCGGCCTCTTCACGTGCGCCGGTCAGTGCGAGCGCGCCTGCCGGATTCTCGCCGAGGCTTCCTCCAGGTTTTGCCACGCCGGTTGACCGGGCGCGTAGCGCGCGCGGATATATGCGGCGAGCTCGGCCATCTGCCGGTCGTCGAACGCGTCCCGGAAGCCTGGCATGTAGCCGAGCGCGTCGGTGGCCGGATGGTCGATCCCGTCGTGCAGCACACGCAGCAGGTTGTCGGGCGCCGCCTGGCTGACGCTCGTGTTGAGCCCCATCAGCGGACGCACGCCCAAATGCCCGACCCCGCCCGATTCCGCGTGACACACCGCGCACGCGGCATCGAACGCACGCCGGCCGCTCTCGAGGCCGAGCGTCGCGACGGCTTCCGCACCGTGCGCACGGCGGGTCGCCGCGTCGGCCGCCATGGCCGCATCGACAGGCGGTGACAGCGACGTCAGGTAATGCGCGATCGCCCGAACGTCCGATTCGGGCAGCGCCGCGAGCCCCGCGACGACCGGCGCCATCGGCCCGGCCGCGACGCCGTGCTGGGCAGAGAAACCGGTGCGGAGGTAGTCGAACAGCGCGCCTTCGGTCCACGGCACCGGCGACGCCGGCGACGCGATGAGCGGCGGCGCGACCCATCCCTCGGCCTCGCCGCCGGCCAGGTACGCGCGCCCGCCCTGTTCCGCGCCGAGTGCGTTGCGCGGCGTGTGGCACGCGCCGCAGTGCCCGGCGCCGTCAACCAGATACTTGCCGCGATTCCACGTCGCGGAGCGCGCCGGGTCCGGTGCGAACGGCCGCGCATCGTGAAACAGCCAGTTCCATCCGGCGACGAGGCGCCGCTGGTCGAGCGGGAACGGCAGCTTCGTCTTCGGCGGTGCATGCGTCACCGGCGGCTGCGACATCAGATAGGCATAGAGCGCGAGCAGGTCGGGCTCGCTCAGCTTCGCGAACGCGGTGTACGGAAATGCCGGATACAGATGCGATCCGTCGCGGCCGATGCCTTCGCGCATCGCACGCGCGAACGCCGGATACGACCATGCGCCGATACCGGTTTCCAGATCGGGCGTGATGTTGGTCGTGTAGATCGTGCCGAACGGCGTGTCGAGCGCGAGACCACCCGCGTTGGGCGCCCCGCCGGGCGCGGTATGACAGACCGCGCAATCGCCGGCGAGCGCAATCAGGCGGCCGCGTTCGAGCGTCGCCGCGCTCCACATCGCGCCGTCCGCACCGCCCGTCGCAATCGGCGCAATCGGCGCCGGGCCCGGCAGGATCGCGCACGCGAGCCCGATCAGCCCGCCGACCACCCCGCCCGCGCCGCCACCGGCCAGCCAGCGGCGCCAGCGCGATGACGCACGACGCGGCGTGCCGGAATGGCTCTCACCTGAATCGACCGGCACCGGCCGGGCCAGCGCCTCGCGAATGCGCGCAGCATCGAACGGCGGCGCGCGAAAACGCACGCCCGTCGCGTCATGCAGCGCGTTCGCGATCGCAGCCGCCGCCGGCGCAGCCGCCTGCTCGATCCGTTGCGCATCGTATGCCGACAGCGACCTGATGCGATCCGCGCCCGGTGCGGCGTCGTCGAACGCAACGAGTTCATGCGCGATCGCATCCGGCGCGACATCGCCGCCGGTCTCGTCATGCGCCGGCCGTGCGGACAGCCGCGCGCCCATCACGCGCGAAATCGCCGCCTCGATCTGCCACGCGGGCAAGCCCGCCATCGACGCCTGCCCGGGTTCGCCCGCGCCCTGCCCGGCGACGACGCGGCGCACCGCGACGTCGCCCGTCGCGCGATCGACGTCGAGATCGACGACCCACGCGGACCAGTGGGGAGCCTTGTCACCGCCCGCATCGGCTTGCGGGTTTTCGTCCGCGGACAATGCATCGGGCGCACCGGCACCGTCGAACGCAAAACCGCGTCCGCTCAAGCGGTCATGCATGCGCGCCGTCGCCGGTTCGCCCCACGCGGCGCGTTCGCTGACCATCCGGATAATCTCGCGCGGCCCTGCATCGCGCGACGCATCGAGATGCTGCAGACGCAATGCGACCGGATCGCGCTTCAGCGCACCGGCCAGCTCGTCGACGAACGATTCGCGCGCGAATGCGTGCGCGTGGCCGGGAATCGTGTGGTGGGTGTCGGCCATCTCGATCGACGTCTGCGCATGTCGATAGACGAACGGCGACGATGGCGTCGACGCCCCGCCCTCCGCCGTCGCGCGCCGCGCGTCCGCCACCGTGCATGCCTGCGCGCGATAGCGCCACGTCGTCATCCTGCCGTCGGCGGCGGTCCGTGTTTCGACATCGAACGACGCCTGCGCGCGCGCATCGCCGATCGGCCACTCGTAACGCGCGCGATGCATGCGCGCCGCGTCGTCCGCACGCCGCACCGAACCGGCCGCCACTTCATCGCATCGCACATCGCCTGCATCGGTTTCGGGCTGCGCGAGCACGCTCGGGTCATGCTTCATCGCCGTCGTCCCGCAGATAGCGCGCGGCCCGATGCACCGCGCGGATGATCTCCAGGTGCGTGCCGCAGCGGCAAAGATTGAAGCGCAGCGCGTCGCGGATCGCTGCATCGTCCGGCGACGGATTGCGATCGAGCAGCGCTTTCGTGCTCATGATCATCCCGTTCAGGCAATAGCCGCACTGCGCGGCCTGCTCGTCGATGAAGGCGCGCTGGATCGGATGCGGCGCCTCGCGCGCGCCGAGCCCTTCGAGCGTCGTCACGTCGCGCCCGTGCGCGGCGGCGGCCGGCACGACGCACGCGCGTGTGGCCTGCCCGTCGACCAGCACCGTGCACGCGCCGCACTGCCCGAATCCGCAGCCGTACTTCGGGCCGTTGAGCGCGCAGTCGTTGCGCAGGATCAGCAGCAGCGGCGCGTCGGGCGCGGCTGCGTCGAACATGTGCGGCATGCCGTTCACGCGAAAAGCGAGCGGCCGCGACGGGGAAGCGGGATGGGACATGAATGGGTCCGGAATGGGGGCGCGGGCCGGAAGACCGGTGGGCCGATGCCTGGGGCCGGCGGCGGGCACGGCCGCCGGCTCGCGATGGCCGGCGTCGCGCACAGCGCTCAGGTATAACACGCCGAAATGCGCGCGTATCGCCGCATCGATCGACGATACGGCGGCGTGGCATCCGGCTCGGACACGGCGCGTGTCAGGCGACGGCCGCCACGTTGCCACGCGACGGCGACGGCGACACGAGCGGCACGTCGAACACGTCGTAGCCGAACACCCACGACGGATCCTCGTTCGTGCGCAGCCACGTGTTGTTGTGCGACACGAGCTGCACCTTCGACGCGCGTGCCGCGCGATTCGCCTCGTACAGCGCGAACGCGCCTGCGTGATCGCCGATGCCGACTTCGTCGAGACAGCGCGCGAGCATCGCCGCATCCTCGATCGCCATCGCCGCGCCCTGCGCCATGTGCGGCTTCATCGGATGACACGCATCGCCGAGCAGCACGAGACGGCCTCGGCTCCACAACGGAAGCGGGTCGCGTTCGAGCAGCGGCCACTTGGTGATCGACGGCGACACGTCGATCAGATGCTGGATGTCGGCATGGAAACCCGCGAACGCTTCGCGCATTTCATCGCGGCTGCTGTCGACCATCGACACGCCTTCCGGCCACTCGGCCTGCGGCACGCCCGTCACGTAGTAGTACTCGTCGCGCTTCTCGGTCACGTAGTAGACCATCATGTGACGATCCTCCGACCACCACTTCACGCACATGTCGTACGGCTTGTTGCCGAGCAGCGATGCCGGGAACACCGCGCGATGCGCAACGTAGCCTGTATAGCGCGGCGGTTCCGCGCCAAGCAGATGCTCGCGGATCCGCGAATTCACGCCGTCCGCGCCAATGACGATGTCGGCCGTCTCGACGCTGCCGTCGGTGAATGTCAGGCGCACCGCGTCGCCGGTGTCCTCCACCGACGCGAGCCGCTTGCCGAAGCGGATCGTGCCGGGCGTCACCGCCTGCGTCATCAACGCATGGAAATCGCCGCGATGCACGGTCAGGTAGCTCGCGCCATAGGTCGTGCGCGCGTAGTCGCCGAGCGGAATTTTCGACAGCACGTCGGCCGTCCGCCAGTCGCGGCTGTACCAGCAATCCGGATGGGAACCCATCTTCTCCAGCGCGTCCTCGCAGCCGATGCGCCGCATGATCTTCATCACGTTCGGGCCGAGATGAATGCCCGCGCCGAGGCGCGAGAACGCCGGCGCCTGCTCGTAAAGCGCGACATCGTAGCCGCGGCGCTGCAGCAGCGCCGCGGCGGCCGTGCCGCCGAGCCCGGCGCCGATGATTGCGATACGGGGTTTGCTCATGCGGATCTCCTGATCGTGAGCCCGTCGCCGAACGCGGTACGAGAACGGGCGGATTGAATGGCGTCTATGTAGCGTACACACTCAATTTGCTCAGGACAAGCGGATTGTTTTTGGCAATCCTTTTGTTCGGGAAAACACCAATGAATTCACGAATTCATACACTCATCAACGATGACGGCCGGACGGAAATCTTTTTGATCCATTGTCATTTTCAAATGTACACACTAGACTTTGCTCGAAACCAGGCGATCTCGCGCCAGCGTGCCGCCCCACTCTTACCGACACGGAGCCTCCCGTCATGAACAAGACCTACCGCATCGGCCAGATCGTGCCGAGTTCCAACACGACGATGGAAACCGAGATTCCCGCGATGTTGCGGTTGCGCGAGGCGATCCGGCCCGAGCGCTTCACGTATCACTCGAGCCGGATGCGGATGAAGAAGGTCGTCAAGGAAGAACTCGCGACGATGGATGCCGAATCCGACCGCTGCGCGGTGGAGCTGAGCGATGCGCGCGTCGACGTGCTCGGCTACGCGTGCCTCGTCGCGATCATGGCGATGGGCCACGGCTATCACCGCGTGTCTCAGGCGCGCCTCACGAAGCACACGGCGGACAACGGCGCGCAGGCGCCCGTGCTGACGAGCGCAGGCGCGCTCGTCGACGCATTGAAGGTGATCGGCGCGAAGCGCATCGTGGTGGTCGCACCGTACATGCTGCCGCTGACCGAACTCGTGGTCGACTACATCCGCAACGAAGGCTATGACGTGATCGCGTACCGCGCGCTCGAGATTCCCGACAACCTCGAAGTCGGCCGCCACGACCCGGCACGCCTGCCGGACATCGTGAAGACGCTGCCGTACCAGGAGGCCGATGCGATCGTCCTGTCCGCGTGCGTGCAGATGCCGTCGCTGCCGGCGGTCGCGAAGGTCGAGGCGATGACGGGCAAGCCCGTGATCACGGCGGCGATCGCGACGACCTACGCGATGCTGCGCGAACTCGATCTCGAACCGGTCGTACCCGGCGCCGGCGCGCTGCTGTCCGGCGCGTACTGAGCATCCCGCCACTTCGGAGCCTCTCCATGCCCTCGACTTTCCTGTACGGCGCGAACGTCCGCGCGAACGGCATCCGCCAGCACTATCTGCGCTACGGCGGCGCGACGGGCGCACGCGCGTCGCGCCCCGCGATCGTGCTGATTCCCGGCATCACGAGCCCCGCGATCACGTGGGGCTTCGTCGGCGACGTGTTCGGCGCGGCGTTCGACACCTATGTGCTCGACGTGCGCGGCCGCGGGCTGTCCGACGCGTCGCCGTCGCTCGACTACGGCCTCGACGCGCAGGCCGACGACGTCGCGGCGCTCGTCGCCGCGCTCGGCCTGCCGCGTACGAGCCTCGTCGGCCATTCGATGGGCGCGCGGATCGCCGCGCGCGCGGCGCTGCGCGGCATCGGCGGGCTAGAGTCGGTCGTACTCGTCGATCCCCCGGTGTCGGGCCCGAACCGCCGCGACTATCCGGGCAAGCTGCCGTGGTACATCGACTCGATGGCGCTCGCGCGCGCCGGCACCGACGCCGAAGGGATGCGCGCGTTCTGCCCGACCTGGACCGATGCCGAACTGCAACTGCGCGCCGAATGGCTGCATACCTGCGACGAGCGCGCGGTGCGCACGTCATACGAAGGCTTCCACACCGACGACTTCCACGCGGATGCCGCGCGACTGACCGTGCCGTCGCTGCTGATCACGGCCGAGCGCGGCGACGTGGTGCGCGACGACGACGTCGCCGAACTGCAGCGCGCGACGCCGTCGATGCGGCACGTGCGCGTGCCCGACGCGGGCCACATGATTCCGTGGGACAACGCGGCGGGCTTCTACGCGGCGTTCGGCGATTTCCTCGGCGCGCCGCTCGCGGCCTGATCGCGCGGCGCCCGCCCCTTTCTTTCACGCCTTTACCGGAGCCGACGATGCCAGTCAGCGATACCCAACTGATCGACGCGTGGAAGCAGGTCCTCACGCTGTCGCGCCTCGAACCGGGCCAGACCGTCACGATCCTGACGAGCGCGGCCACCCATCCGCAGACGCTGTCGTGCGCGCTGATCGCGACGCAATCGATGGGCGCGATCGTCAACCGGCTCGACCTGCCGCCCGTCAATGGCGACAAAGCGTTCAGCCGGGACCCGCTCGCGTATCTCGGCACGACGCCGCTGACCGGCAACAAGGCCGCGATCGCCGCGCTGCGCGAGAGCGACCTCGTGCTCGACCTGATGACGCTGCTGTTCTCGCCCGAACAGCACGACATCCTGAAAGCGGGCACGAAGATCCTGCTCGCGGTCGAGCCGCCCGAGGTGCTGGTGCGCATGGTGCCGACGCTGGCCGACCGTACGCGCGTGCTCGCCGCTGCGAAAAAAATCGCTGCCGCGCGCGAGATGCGCGTGACGTCGGCCGCCGGCACCGCGCTGGTATGCCCGCTCGGCGAGTTTCCGCCGACGGCCGAATACGGCTTCGTCGACGCGCCGGGCCGCTGGGATCACTGGCCGAGCGGCTTCGCGCTGACCTACCCGAACGACCGCACCGCGCGCGGCACGATCGTGATCGACCGCGGCGACATCCTGCTGCCTCAGAAGCACTACGTGAGCGAGCCGATCGCGCTGACCGTCGAAGGTGGTTACGCAACGCGCATCGAAGGCGGCGTCGACGCCGACCTGCTGCGCGACTACATGGAAACCTTCGCCGACCCCGAAGGCTATGCGATCTCGCACATCGGCTGGGGGTTGCAGCCGCGCGCCCGCTGGTCGACGCTCGGCCTGTACGACCGCGAGGCGACGATCGGGATGGATGCGCGCGCGTTCGAAGGCAACTTCCTGTTCTCGCTCGGCCCGAACAACGAAGGCGGCGGCAGCCGCACGACGACCTGCCATATCGACATCCCGCTGCGCCGCTGCACGGTCGAGCTCGACGGCGAGACCGTCGTGCGCGAAGGCCGCGTGACCGACCAACCCGCCTGACAGACGAGTGCCCGACACCATGACCGATCTTTCCCACCACGCCGAAGCGAACGTCTACCGCCAGCAGGGTTTCGGCACGCCGCTGCCGCCGCACGGCAACATAGGGCTGCTGATCGTCGACTTCGTGGTCGGCTTCGCCGATCCCGCGACGTTCGGCGGCGGCAACATCGCGCCGGCGATCGCGCGCACGACGCGGGCGCTCGCGCTCGCGCGCGAACGCGGCTGGCCGGTCGCGCACAGCCGCATCGTGTATGCGGACGACGGCAGCGACGACAACGTGTTCTCGCTGAAGGTGCCGGGCATGGCGACGCTGACCGAGCACCATCCGAACAGCGCGATCGTGCCCGAACTCACGCCCGCCGCCGGCGAACTCGTCGTGCGCAAGACCGTGCCGTCGGCGTTCTTCGGCACGCAGCTCGCACCCTGGCTCGCGCAGCGTGCGGTACAAACGCTGCTCGTTGCCGGCGCGGTGACGAGCGGTTGCGTGCGCGCGAGCGTGGTCGACGCGATGTCGCACGGGTTCCGTCCGCTCGTGCTCGCAGATTGCGTCGGCGATCGCGCGATCGCGCCGCACGACGCGAACCTGTTCGACATGCAGCAGAAATACGCGGCCGTGATGCCGCTCGACGATGCGATCGCGGCAATCGATGCCGTGCACGCGCGCTGAGCCGCCGCGCCGCGCGGGCGGCGGCCCGGCCGTCGCCCGCACCCTCACCCGCCCGTGATTGACGCTGAGGTTTTGGCGACCTAGATTGACCGCGTGCGCCGTCGCGCAAGCCCAGGCCGTCACCCCGCGCGCGGCACGCCGCGTCCGCGCACCGAAGGCCGCGCGCCCGCCGACCGCCCCTCCCCGACAGGACACCTCGATCGTGAACCGCTCCGAACTGCTTGCGCGCGACGGCTGCCTGACCGTGATCCGGCCACCCACGCCGCCCGTCAAGCCGGCGCCCGGCCAACCGGGCAGCCTGTCGTCGTACGTGCCGGCGCTGCCCGAGGTGTTCGTCGCGATTCTCGACGACGGACGCATCCTCGCGTTCAACGGCCACGTCGATCTCGGCACCGGCATTCGCACGTCGCTCGCGCAGATCGTTGCCGAGGAACTCGACGTGCCGCCCGCGCGCGTGACGATGGTGCTCGGAGATACGGCCGCGACACCGAACCAGGGTCCGACCATCGCGAGCGCGACAATCCAGATTTCCGCAACGCCGCTGCGTTGCGCGGCCGCTCAGGCACGGCACGCATTGCTGGCGCTGGCCGCCGAGCGTTTCGGTGTCGACCTCGCGCAGTTGAGCATCGACGACGGAACGATCTCCGCGCCGGCACACGGGCACGCCGCGACGTTCGCCGCGCTCGTCGCGGGGCACCGCGTCACGCTGACGCTCGATCCGAGCGCCCGCACGAAGGACCCCGCCCACTACCGGATCGTCGGCCGATCGTCGCCGCGCGTCGACCTGCCCGCGAAAGCAACGGGCCAGCTCACGTTCGTGCATGACATGCGCGTGCCGGGCATGCTGCATGGCCGCGTCGTGCGGCCGCCGTATGCGGGCCACGACAGCGGCGCGTTCGTCGGCACGTCGCTGGTCGACGTCGATCGCGCGTCGGTCGCCGACGTGCCGGGGCTCGTCGCGGTCGTCGCGATCGGTGATTTCGTCGGCGTCGTCGCCGAGCGCGAGGAACACGCGATCCGCGCGGCGCGCCAGCTGCGCGTCACGTGGCGGCCGCATCCCGCGCTGCCGCCGCTCGATACGCCCGCGGCCGCGATCGCCGCCGCACCCGCGCAACGCCGCGTGCTGCTCGACGAAGGCGACGTCGACGCGGCACGCACGCAACCCGACACGATCACGGTGTCGCGCACCTATGCATGGCCGTTCCAGATGCACGGCTCGATCGGCCCGTCGTGCGCGCTCGCCGACTATCGCGCGCCGGGCGACGGCCGGATCACCGTATGGTCCGGCACGCAGAACCCCGTATCGCTGCGCTACGACCTCGCGACGCTCGTGGCGCGCGACGAGGCCGATTTCGACATCGTGCGAATGGAAGCAGCCGGCTGCTACGGCCGCAACGGCGCGGACGACGTATGCGGCGACGCGTTGCTGCTGTCGCGCGCGGTCGGCCGTCCGGTGCGCGTGCAACTGTCACGCGCGGACGAACATCTGTGGGAACCGAAGGGCGCCGGGCAATTGATGCGGGTGACGGGCACCGTGACGCGCGACGGCCGCCTGCTGGGCTACGACTTCACGACGCGCTATCCGTCGAACGACGCGCCGCTCCTCGCGACGCTCCTGACCGGCGCGATCGCGCCCGAGCCGCGCGTATTCGAGATGGGCGACCGCACGGCCGTGTCGCCGTATGAAAGCCCGAACCGTCGCATAGTCTGCGAGGATCTCGCGCCGCTCGTGCGCGCATCGTGGCTGCGTGGCGTGTCGGCGTTGCCGAACTCGTTCGCGCACGACGCGTTCGTCGACGAATGCGCGGCGCTGATGGACATCGATCCGCTCGCGTTCCGGCTTCGGCATCTCAAGGACACGCGCGCGAGCGAACTGCTGCAGGCCGTGGCCGATCGCGCGGGCTGGACGCCGCGCGCGGGCCGCAACCATGAACACGACGGATCGCGCGTCGTGCGCGGACGCGGTGTCGCGTATGCGCGCTACGTGCACAGTCGCTTCCCCGGTTTCGGCGCGGCATGGTCCGCATGGATCGTCGACCTGAGCGTCGATCGCGTGTCCGGCGAAATCCGCATCGAACGCGTGACGGTCGGCCAGGACACCGGCACGATGATCAACCCGGACGGCGTGCGCCACCAGATTCACGGCAACGTGATCCAGGTATTGAGCCGCACGCTGAAGGAGCGTGTGCGGTTTGCCGAAGGCAAGGTCGCGTCGCGGGAATGGGCAAGCTATCCGATTCTGACGTTCGACGAAGTGCCGGAGGTCGACGTGGTGCTGATGCCGCGGCAAGGCGAGCCGCCGCTCGGCGCGGGCGAATCGGCGTCGGTGCCGGGGCCCGCCGCCGTCGCGAACGCGCTGTTCGACGCGACCGGCGTGCGCTTCTACGCGCCGCCGTTCACGCCCGAGACGGTGCGCGCCGCGCTTCGCGAGGCCGGCCGGCTTCCCGGTATGAAAGCACCTGTCCCAGCACGCGCCGTGTAAGGGTGGTATGCGTCGAGGGCCCCGCCGCGCCGCGCGTCACGCGTCGCCGTCGGCCTCCATCATCTTGCGCAGCAGGTACTGCAATGCGACGCGCTCGCCCGGATTGAGCGGCCCGTACGTGCGCTCGGTCACCTGCCGCGCGAACGGCACCGTGCGGTCGATCAGCGCGAGGCCTGCCGCGGTCGCGCGCACGATCAGCTTGCGGCCGTCGTTCGGGTCGGGCAGCACCTCGATCAGCGCGCGCGTCTTCAACCGATCGACGACGCCGCGGATCGTCGCCTGGTCGATCGCGGTCGCCTTGACGATGTCGTTCAGCGAACACGCCTGCTTTTCCTTGACCGCGCACAGCGCGACGAACTGTGCGGCCGTCAGGTCCGAATCGGGGATCGCTTCCTGGAAGATCGCAACGTGCCGCTGGTAGGCGCGGCGCAGCAGGTGCCCGACCTGGTCGTGAAAGTCGTAGGAATCCTTGGAAGACGCCATGAAGATGAAGGCCCGCGCGGCATGAATGAGAAAGGCAAGCAGTGTACACCCTCGAATCGGCACGATCGTCCGCGCGCCCGCCGCTTCGTTGCGGTACGTCAGGTTCGTCGCGCCCTTTCCGTCTTTCACCTGACGATTGCCCGACCGTGCAGGCCCGCTCACGAACATCGCACCGCGGGGCCAGCCATTCGCGCCGTTCGGCGGATTGCCGGATGCACGAAGCCGGGCGCACGTATGCGCAGCGCCGGAGCACTTGCGTGCATACACTTCACTTTTGAGTGCACACGCACGAATTTCGTGCATCCGGACCCGTTCACGACGCTCACCGAGATACGTGCATTTTTCCGAATAATTCCCCGAAAAACATGAGGTTTATCCGGCCCACCAAGCGATCTTCATCCATCCGTTTTCATGCCTGTGCGATTCCGTATTTTCTAGTGTGTACGCTATGTAATTGGCGTGCTATACAGACTCCAGCGCGCGGTGAATCTTCGCTCGCGTCGAACGGCCACCCACTTCATCCGTCACATTCGAACAGGGGCAATCCCATGTCTACCGCACACCCGAGCGCCGCCGTCTCCGCCGACGACACGCTGCACGGCGCGCTCTACCGCAAGGTCACGCTGCGCCTGATCACGCTGTTCTGCCTGTGCTATTTCGCGGCCTATCTCGACCGCATCAACATCGGGCTCGCGAAGCTGCAGATGCTCGACGCGCTGAAGTTCAGCGACACCGTGTACGGGCTCGGCGCCGGCCTGTTCTTCGGCGGCTACATCCTGTTCGAAGTCCCGAGCAACCTGGTGCTGCAGCGCGTCGGCGCGAAGCTGTGGATCGCGCGGATCATGATCACGTGGGGCCTGCTGTCGGGCGCGACGATGTTCGTGCAGACGCCGATGCAGTTCTACGTCGTGCGCTTCCTGCTCGGTGCCGCCGAAGCCGGCTTCCTGCCCGGCGTCCTGTTGTACCTGACGCAGTGGTATCCCGATGCGCGCCGCGCGCGGATCGTCGCGCTGTTCATGGTCGGCCTGCCGCTGTCGAGCATGATCGGCAGCCCGATTTCCGGCTGGATCATGCGCGCGTTCGACGGCGCGCACGGGCTCGGCGGCTGGCAGTGGCTGTTCCTGCTCGAGGCATTGCCGTCGGTGCTGCTCGGCTTCGCGGTACTGCGCTGGCTGCCCAACGGCATCGAAACCGCGCACTGGCTGAACGCCGACGAAAAGCGCGCGCTGCGCGCGAACCTCGACGCCGACCCGTCCGGCAACAAGAGCCATGCGCTCGGCCGCGCGTTCACCGACCCGAAGGTGTGGGCGCTCGGCCTCATCGACCTGTGCGTGCTGCTCGGGCTGTATGCGGTGAGCTTCTGGCTGCCGACGATCCTGCGCGACACCGGTGTGAAGGACGCGTATCACATCGGCTGGCTGATGGTGATCCCCAATGCCGCGGCCGTTCTCGCGACGCTATATTGCGGCGCGAGCTCCGACCGTGCGCGTGAGCGCCGCTGGCATATCGTCGTGCCGTTCCTGGTGTCGGCCGTCGCGCTCGCACTTGCCGCCGCGTCGTCGCACGGCACGCTCGCGACCGTGCTGCTGTTCTCGTTGATCAACGCGGGCGCGGCCGCCGCGATGCCGGTCGTCTGGGCGTTGCCGTCCACGTTCCTGAAGGGCTCGGCCGCAGCCGGCGGGATCGCGTTCGCATGCTCGATCGCGAACCTCGGCGGCTTCGGCAGCACTTACTTCATCGGCTGGCTGCGCGACACGTTCCACTCGCAAAGCGCGGGACTGTATGCCTTCGCCGCATGCATGCTGGTCGGTTGCGCACTCGCGCTCGCGTATCCGGCGAAGCTCGTGAATCGCTGATGCACATCACGCGCGCGGCGCCGCCAGGTCGTCGCGCGACTGCACGATTCTCCTCATATCGATGCGCACGCAACGATATGCGCAAAAATCGTCACCCGCAGCGCACAACGGACGACGTTTGAAACGCCCTTGCGGCGCGCGTCACTCTCTCGCTGGTTGCATCGCCTTTTTACAAGCATGCAACCCGGACTCGCACGATCCGGCACGGCACGCCACTGCACTGCGTGCCACACCTTCGCCATACGGGCGCGCGCGCCGATTCCGTCGCGCGGGCACGTCGCTTGCGACATCCGTGCGCCCGCCACCCCGGCGGACGGCAATTCCTTCCTTCAATCCGGCGCTGCGTACCGCGCGATGCCTCGCGCGGCGATACCGCATCGCAATCAGGCTCCCTGAACGAGAGGACGACAATGAAATCCATTCGAACGATAGTGGCCCTGTGCTCGGTCATTTCCGTGCTCGCGGCATGCGGCGGAGACGGCAACGACGTCGGCACCGAACTCGGCATCTCGAAACCGCAGGCGCGCTTCATCAACGCGGTGCCGGCCGGCCCGAATCTCGATTACTACCTGAATGCGAAGGTCGACGCGTCGGGTGTCGCGTACAAGGGCGTGACCCGCTATCACGACATCGACTCGGGAACGACGACCGCAAGCTACGACATCTCGGGCACGACCGCGACGGTCGCGTCGCAATCCTTCGGCGCGGCGAACGGCCATCACTACACCACGATCGCGTTGCCCAGCACGTCGTCGGCGATTTCGGTGATCGACGATCCGTTCGACAAGAAGCTCCTGTCCGACAAGGCGCGCGTGCGCAGCTTCAACGCGTCGCCGAACGCGCAGAACGTCGACGTGTACGTCGTGCCTCCCGGCACCGACATCAACGCGCAAAGCCCGACGCTGGCGGGCGCCGCGTATCAGAACGCCGTGCCGGCCTCCGGACAGGATTCGATCTACCTGAACGGTGGCAGCTACCAGGTGATCGTCACGACGGCCGGCAGCAAGACGCCGATCCTGAAGACCGCGCCCGTGAGCATCAACAACAACGCCGACTGGCTGCTGGTGACGATTCCGTCGGGCGGCATCGGCGACGTGACACCGAACGACGTCCACGTTCTCGTCGCGCAAGGCAACGATGCGGACACGTCCGCGCAGGAACTCGGCCCGCAGTAATGGCCATCGGCGGACCGCCGGCCGGCGGTCCGCCCGGCACCCGTCGATACGTCAGTCGGTCCGCTCGAGGCGGATCACGTGCTCGGCCCGCGTGCTGTCGCCATGCTCGACATCGACGTCGCCGACATACCGGACGCGCCAGCCCGGCCGCGTCGCGATCTGCGGCACGTTACCGCCCGGCCGGCTCTCGATCCCGCCGAGCCCTTCGTCGGGCGTGTCGACCGCGTCGTCGAGCGACGCGTTCGAATAGATCACGTTGTCGTGCCACTCGGTCGCGCCTGCGCGCGCCTCCAGGCCCTTGCCGTCGACGTCGACCGTGTTGTCCGTCATCGCCATGTTGGCGTTGTCGAGCGTGACGATCCGGCCGGCCGCGCGACGCACGGGGTCGCCGCTGTCGACCGCATGTGCGTCGACGTCGATCGGCGGCAGGCCGGTCGGCATTTTCGCCGCGACCGCCTCCGGCGTCAGCGGCCGCTTCGCGACCTCGGCAGCCTGGGTCGCCGCATCCGGCATGTCGCCGGCCGCCGGCGTCTTCACCGGGCTCTTCTCGATCTGTTCTCGCTGCTGTTCCGGGGTTGGATTCGATTCCGCGTTCTGCATCGCACCTCCTGCTCCCGACGGCGTGCGCCGGCATGACGCATGCCGGCGCCGCGCCGGGAATCGCTACAACGGTCCTTGCAAATCTTTCACGCGCGGCACACTGTCCGCGCGTCCTGGGACGCACGGACCGAGCCGCAATGCCGCCACGGCGGCACACGGGCAACCTGCCCGCGCACGCCGCGCGCACCCGCCGATCAGCCGCCGCTTGCGCCCGTTGGCGCGGATGCCGCGCCCGGCATGCTCGCCTCGCCGCCGGCCGCGCCGCTGCCCGGCATGCCCGACGGTGCGGTGGACGGCGCCGGCGCCATGCCGCCGGTGGCGCTCGTGTCCGAACTCGCGCCGGTGCCCGTGTCGCTCTTTTTCTGACAACCCGCACCCGCTGCCAGACCGGCGATCAGGATGCCGGCGAAGACAGCCCGCGATACGTGACGAATGGAATATCGCTGCATGACACCTCCGCTGATGTCGATGTGGATGGAACCCGCCAATACGCAATTCGCATGCCTCGCCGCCGATCCAGCCCCATTCATTTTTCAAATGACGCCTACCCGAATATTTAATTTCCCATCGCCGTGCCCGCCGCCCATACTCGCGAACAAATCCGAGACATAACGTCCACGGCGGCCGGGCCCGCGCTGCGTGCACACGCTGCCGGTTCGCGCCCCGCACATGGAAGGAGACAAGGCGTGCAACTGGAAGCCACCCACCGCGCGGGCATCGTGCCCGGCGCGGACGACGCATTGCATCGAACCGATAGGGCCACGCGCGATCCCGCGCTGAGCCCGCGACTACACAATTCCGACCTTGCGCCCACCAAGGCCGAGGGCCGCACCTGGGGCCGCTACAGCATCTTCGCGCTGTGGACCAACGACGTGCACAACATCGCGAACTACTCGTTCGCGATCGGCCTGTTCGCGCTCGGCCTGTCGGGCTGGCAGATGCTCGCGTCGCTCGCGATCGGCGCCGTGCTCGTGTATTGCTTCATGAACCTCACCGGCTACATGGGCCAGAAGACCGGCGTGCCGTTCCCGGTGATCAGCCGGATGAGCTTCGGCATCTACGGCGCGCTCTTGCCCGCGATGATCCGCGCGGTGATCGCGATCGCATGGTTCGGAATCCAGACCTATCTCGCATCGGTCGTGCTGCGCGTGCTGCTCACCGCGATCTGGCCAGGCCTCGCCGCCTTCGACCAGGACGCGATTCTCGGGCTGTCCACGCTCGGCTGGATCACGTTCGTCGCGATCTGGCTGGTGCAGATCGGCATCCTCGCTTACGGGATGGAGATGGTCCGCAAGTACGAGGGACTCGCCGGCCCGGTCATTCTCGTCACGACGCTGTCGCTCGCCGCATGGATGTTCAGCCGCACCGGCGGCCATCTTGCAATGTCGATCGGCAAGCCGATGACCGGCCTGAAGATGTGGATCGAGGTGTTCGCGGGCGGCTCGCTGTGGCTCGCGATCTACGGCACGCTGGTGCTCAACTTCTGCGATTTCGCGCGCTCGTCGCCGAGTGCGAAGACGGTGCGGGTCGGCAACTTCTGGGGCCTGCCGGTGAACATCCTGGTGTTCGCGGCGATCAGCTTCGTGCTCGCGGGCGCGCAGTTCAAGCTGAACGGCCAGATCATCCACAGCCCGACGGAAATCATCGCGACGGTGCCGAACAAGCTGTTCCTCGTGCTCGGCTGCCTCGCCTTCCTGATCGTGACGGTCGCGGTAAACATCATGGCGAACTTCGTCGCACCGGCCTTCGTGCTGACGAGCCTCGCGCCCCACCGCCTGACGTTCCGCCGCGCAGGCTTGATCAGCGCGACGGTCGCGGTGCTGATCCTGCCGTGGAACCTGTACAACAGCCCGGTCGTGATCGTCTATTTCCTGTCCGGCCTCGGCGCGCTGCTCGGCCCGCTGTACGGCATCATCACGGTCGACTATTGGCTCGTGCGCAAGCAGCGCGTGAACGTGCCCGATCTCTATACCGAAGCGCCGACCGGCGCCTATTTCCATACGCGCGGCGTGAACCGCAAGGCGCTTGCGGCCCTCGTGCCGTCCGCGCTGATCTCGATCACGCTCGCCGTCGTGCCGGCCTTCAGCGCGATGACGCCGTTCTCCTGGCTGCTCGGCGCGGCCGTCGCGGGCAGCGTGTACTGGCTGACGGCCGATCGCAAACGGCAATACGAGGAGCGCTCGGGCGAACACATCGCGGTCGCCTGCGCCCGACACTGAACGCAGCATACGGAGTGCACCGATGAGAATCCTGGTAGTCAACGTCAACACGACCGAATCGATCACCGACGCCATCGCCGCGCAGGCGCGCGCCGCCGCATCGCCCGGCACGGAGATCGTCGGGCTGACGCCGCGCTTCGGCGCGGAGTCGGTCGAGGGCAACTTCGAGAGCTACCTCGCGGCGATCGCCGTGATGGACCGCGTGTTGAGCTACGACGAGCCATACGACGCGGTGATCCAGGCCGGCTACGGCGAACACGGCCGCGAAGGGCTGCAGGAACTGCTGACGGTGCCCGTCGTCGACATCACCGAAGCGGCCGCGAGCGTCGCGATGCTGCTCGGCCACCGCTATTCGGTCGTCACGACGCTCGACCGCACGGTGCCGCTGATCGAGGATCGCCTGAAGCTCGCCGGACTCGATGCGCGTTGCGCGTCGGTGCGCGCGAGCGGTCTCGCGGTGCTCGAACTCGAGGAGAACCCGGCCCGCGCGATCGAGTCGATCGTCGACCAGGCCGCGCGCGCGGTGAAGGACGATCACGCGGAAGTGATCTGCCTCGGCTGCGGCGGGATGGCCGGCCTCGACCGGCAGATCGAGGAATGCACGGGCGTGCCCGTCGTCGACGGCGTGTCGGCCGCGGTCGCCCTCGCCGAGTCGCTGGTGCGACTGAAGCTGAAGACGTCGAAGGTGCGCACGTATGCGCCGCCGCGTCCGAAGCGGATCGTCGGCTGGCCGGGCACCTTCGCCAGATGACGGGCCGCGCAAACGCGTAGCGACATGCGGGACGCACCGGAGCCGAACGGCCTTGCCCTCGACGCGTCCGACGCAACGGGCGCGCTCGACGTGCTGGACGCGCGGCTGATGCGCATCCTGCTCGTGCTGCTCACCGAGCGCACCGTGTCGCGCGCAGCCGTGCGGCTGAACATGTCGCAGCCGGCGACGAGCGCCGCGCTCAAGCGCCTGCGCACGCTGCTCGGCGATCCGCTGCTGGTGCGCAGCCGCTACGGGATGGTGCCGACCGAGTTCGGCGCGCGGCTGATCGAGCCGCTGCGCAACGCGCTGCGCGTGATCGACTTCATCCGCATCCAGCAGCCGACCTTCGACGCGCGCACGTCGGTGCGCACCTACCGGATCGGCTGCCCCGACTACCTGAACGTGCTGTTCGTGCCGAAGCTCGTCGCGCTGTTCCGCGAACGCGCACCGAACGCGCAGCTCGTGTTCCATCCGCTCGGCGACGGCTTCGACGACGAACGGGCACTCGCCGATGGCGAGCTCGACGTCGTGATCGACAACCGCCCCGCCCGCTCGTCGCGGTTCCGGCAGGACGACCTGTTCGACGATCGCGTCGTGTGCCTGATGCGCGCGACGCATCCGCTCGCGCGGCGCGGCGCGATGACGGCCGCCGAATTCGCGCAGGCGCCGCAGCTGTGCCCGACGCCGTCGTGGCTCGAAGCATCCGGCGCGATCGACCGGCAGCTCGAACGCGTCGGCCTGCAGCGGCGGATCGTCGTCACGCTGCCGCACTTCGAACTCGCCGCGCATGCGCTGGTGCGCTCCGACCTGATCCTGACCACCACGTACCGGCTCGCGCGCCACTACGCGAAGCTGCTGCCGCTCGGCGCGGTTGCGCTGCCGGCCGAGCCGCCCGACATCGTGTACCGGATGACGTGGAACGAAGCGGGATCAAGCGTCGACGGCGTGCGCTGGCTGCGCGCACTGATCGCCGAAGCGACGCGCGGCTGGCTCGACGCGGAGGCCGCACAGCCGTCCGTTGCGGCGGTCGCCGCGAACGTGGACGCGGATGCGGACACGCGAACGAACGCGCCGATCGCCGATGCCCCGCCCGAACCGACGCGGCGCACACGCCGCCGGCAGGCGACGCATTGCGGTACATCGCAGCGATCGCGCGTCGCGCGCGCGGCGCGCATCCATCGCCTCGCGACGAAGCCGCGCTGAATCGCACGCTCGATGGCTCGGCGCCGTCGCGTGCAACGGGTGGTGCGCGCATCGCGGCATGCGTCACGCATCGCGCATCGGTTGCGCAAGCAATTTGCATGCAATGGCGGCGGCAGCGAGCACGCCGCTCGCCGTCAGCGCGGCGGCGAATCCGCGCGCAAAGGCCACGGGCGCCGCATTCGCGAGCGTGCGCGCGGCCGACGGCGGCACGTGCGCAAGCGCCTGCGCGAGATCGCAGGCCAGCAGGCTCGACATGAACGGCACCGTAGCAGCCGCGGCCGCGGCCTTGGCCTCTCCCCGCCGCCATGCACCGCACTCACGCGAATAAACGAATAAGCATTTCGCGATTCGATGTTTGCCGGCGCGAAACCGATTCCGTAACCTGCCCGGCAGCCGCGCGGCGTGCGCGCGGATCACCGAGGACCCGCCGTCGATGACTTCTTCCCCCGCCCCGGCCCGCCGCCGCGCCCTGCTGCGCGTGGCCGCCCTGGCCGCCGCACCGCTGCTCGGCGGCGCCGCACTGCCCGTGCGCGCGGCCGACCCCGACCTGTCGAACGTCACCCTGGTGCTCGGCGATCAGGCCGGCGGCCTGCGCGCGCTGGCCGACGCCTCACGCGTGCTCGACGGCGTGCCGTACCGGTTTCGCTGGGCGAATTTCCAGGGCGCGGCACCGTTGTTCGAAGCGCAGCGCGCGGGCGCGATCGATCTCGCGCCGGCCGGCGACCTGCCCGTCCTGACGGCAGCGCTCGGCGATCCGGCGTTGCGGATCGTCGCGACGCGCGTCGGCTCACCGGCGTCGCTCGGCATCGTCGTGCAGCCCGATTCGCCGGTGCGCACCGTCGCCGACCTGAAGGGGCGCACCGTCGTCGTGTCGTCGGCGCGCGGCAGCATCTCGCAATACCAGCTGTACGGCGCGCTCCGCGAACATGGCCTGGCACCGGGCGACGTCGACGTGCGCTTCGTGCTGCCGGTCGATGCGTTCGCGGCGTTCGAGGCGAAGCAGATCGGCATCTGGGCGACCTTCGATCCGTATTACGGGCACGTGGTGCGGCGCGGTGCGCGCATCGTGCGCGACGGCAGCGGGATCAATTCGGGGCTCGCGTTCCTCACGTCGCCGGTCGACACGCTCGACGATCGATCGAAGCGCGCGGCGCTCTCGGACGTGCTTGCGCGGCTGACGCGCGCCGGCCAGTGGGCCTTGTCGCACCCTGTCGATTACGCGGCCGTCTATGCGTCGCTCACGCGCCTGCCGCGCGATGCGGCCGCCGACATCGTGCGCCGGGCGGCGCTCGCGCAGCGCGGCGTCACCGGCGCGGATATCGACGTGCTGCAGCGTGTCGCCGACCGCGCAACCGCGGACGCGATCCTGCCAAAGCGCGTCGACGTCGCGTCGATCGCGGTACGCAACCTGTCGGCCGCATGACCGGCTTCACGCGCGCTCAACGCGGCTTCGACATGTCGAGATCCGGCACGTCGTCGCCGAACGTCGACGCGACCAGCGTGCGCATCGCGGCGACCAGCAGCGTCGGCCCCGACTGGTTGAACGTGCAGCGCTCGCCCGCCGCCGGCACGGCCCGATGCAGCACCGCGCGCCACGCGCCGTGCCCGCCGTCGCGCTCGAACGCGCCGAACGGCAAGCGCTCGACCAGCGGGCCGCCGTCCGCCCACGACGACGACGGCGCATACGGCACCGGCATGCCACCCGGTTTGTGAATGACCGTGCACCCCGCGGCGTCGACGCGCGGAGCGCCGAGGTCTTCCGCCATCGCCACCCAGAAATCGAGCGACGCACCGGCCAGGTCCTGAACCTGCATCGCGCCCTCCAGCGGTCTCGAAAACGTCATTCTAGGGAAACACTGAATTATCCATCTCAGTGGTCATCGCTGACGCAGCCGAGGACGCCCTAGAAGATAGTTCGCGGAACGCACCCACGACGATGAAACGGCAAATGAGCTTTGCGGAAGTAGAAAGCGCGGGCAATTTACTAATCGAATTTAAATGATTTGGCGTCGGAGTGCATTTATGGGCGGAGCGCTTCAGCGATGAAATACGCGCACGTCATTTACCGCTTTTTTCATCGTGGCGCTGCAATCCTCTCGTGCACGCCGCCGATCGGATCGGCAGGCGGAATCCGCACCCCGAGGCTCGCGCGGATCGCCATTTCCAATCGGCGACGCCGCGGTTCGACGCCCCTCGGTCTTCCCGCTGCCGCCGCACACGCCGCGGTCGCACTGAACCGACCTCCGCGCCGACAGCCGGCGCACGCGCGCCGGCTTCCCTTCCTCAATCCAGCCAGACACCGTCGAACCGGTGCCCGCCGAGCGGCGAGAACGTCACCCCGTGCACGCGCTTCGAGATCGGCAGCGACACGATCGACGTCGCGATCGGCGTGAACGGCACCTGATTCTTGAACACGACCTGGGCCTGCTCGTAAAGCGACGTGCGTTTCGCGACGTCCGCGTTCGTGCGTGCCGCACCGACGAGCCGCTCGAAATCCGCATTGCACCACTTCGCGAGGTTGCTGCCGTGCACCGCGTCGCAGCCGAGCAGCGTGCCGAGCCAGTTGTCGGGGTCGCCGTTGTCGCCCGACCAGCCGTACAGGATCGCGTCGTGCTGCCCGTCGCGTTTCGCGCGGCGGTTGTACTCGCCCCACTCGTAGCTGACGATCTTCGTGCGCACGCCGATCCTCGCCCAATCCTGCTGGATCAGTTGCGCCATCAGCTGCGCGTTCGGGTTGTACGGGCGCTGCACCGGCATCGCCCACAACGTCAGGTCGAAACCGTTCGGGAATCCTGCTTGCGCGAGCAGCGCCTTCGCCGCGGCCGGATCGCGCGGCGCGTCCTTCAGGCGCGGGTTGTACGACCATTGCGCGGGCGGCATCGGGTTCGTCGCGATCGTCGCGTCGCCGTTGAATACGGTCTTGATGATCGCCGTCTTGTCGATCGCGATGTCGAGCGCGCGCCGCACGTCGACACGATCGAGCGGCGGATGCTGCGTGTTGTACGCGACGAAGCCGACGTTGAAGCCCGTCCCCGAAAACAGCGTCAGCTTCGGATCACGCCGCACCGTCTCGAGATCGGCCGGCCGCGGGAACACCGACACCTGGCACTCGCCCGCCGTGAGCTTCTGCAACCGCACGGCCGGATCGGGCGTGATCGCGAACACGAGATGCGCGAGCTTCACGTCGTCCGGCTTCCAGTAGTCGGGGTTCGCGTCGTAACGGATCGTCGCGTCCTTCTGGTACGCGCGCAGCTGGAACGGCCCCGTCCCGACCGGGAACTGGTTGATGTCGGCCTCGCGATGGCGCGCCGTCAACTGCGACGCGTATTCGGCCGACAGAATCGACGCGAACGCCATCGCGAGATTGCGCACGAACACGACGTCGGGCGACTTCAGCACGAAGCGCACCGTATCGTCGTCGACTTTCTCGATGCGCTCGATGTTGCGGTCGAATCCGAGATCGCTGAAGTACGGGAAGCTGACCGGATAGGCCTTGCGGAACGGATCATCGGGGTCGAGCATGCGGCGGAACGTGAACACGACGTCGTCCGCCTGGAACGGCCGCGTCGGCTTGAACCACGCGGTCGTCTGGAACTTCACGCCGTGCCGCAGGTGAAACGTGTAGACGCGCTGGTCGGACGACACGTCCCAGCTCGTCGCGAGCGACGGCGCGAGCTCGAGCGTGCCGCGCTTGAACTGCACGAGCCCGTTGTAGACGGTGTACGTGCTCGCGTCGAAATCAGTGCTGGTCGTGTGCTGGCCGGGGTCGAAGCCGGCAGGGCTGCCTTCGCTGCAGAATACGAGCGTCTTGCCGGCCGGCGCCGCGAACGCTTGCGCGACCGCGCCGGCGAGCAGCAGCGACGCGGCCATGCCGCGCAGCGCTCCAACCGCAACGGATGCGGGCCGCGCACGATGCGCGGCGAACGAGACGAATGGAATCTTCATGGTGGCGATCAAAGGACTGTCATGCGAATGACGACCGCCGATCTTCGCGCGCCGCCCGCCGATCGCTTACCAATTAATTCCGCGTTGCTTATCGCGGCGGATGCATCCCGCTGCCGCTGCATGAAGATGTCCGCGCGAGCGTCGAGGACATGCCGGCGAATTCCGGCTGCCATGCGCCGCCGTTGTGCGTCATGCAGCGACGCCATTCGCGCAATGCCTTCCGGCCCCCTGCAGGTTCTCCGGAATTGGCGCATCGTATCGGCTGGTCAACGCCAGCACCGGCGCGCGGGGATTCGCCCGCGTGCACGTTGCGGCACGGCGTGCCCGTCGGCGCGCCCCCTTCCTGGAGGCCCCACGATGTCGATCAGCCCCGATACGCCCTCTGGTCCGGTGAAGTCTCCGGGCCCCGATCACCCGATCACGATCGAACCGCATCCATCGCGCGTCGTGGTCAAGGTGGCCGGCAAGATCGTCGCCGATACGCGCCACGCGCTGGCGCTGCGCGAAGCCAGCTATCCGGTCGTGCTGTACGTTCCGCGCGAGGACGCCGACATGGCGCTGCTGCAACGCACCGACCATGCGACGTACTGCCCGTACAAGGGCGATTGCGCGTATTACTCGATTCCCGTCGGCGGCGAACGCGCGACCAACGCGGTGTGGACGTACGAGCATCCGAACCCGGCCGTCGAATCGATTCGCGCGCACCTCGCGTTTTACCCTGATCGCGTCGACTCGATCGAGGAAAGCCCGCTCGGCACCGATTGAGTGCGGCGACGCCCTGCCGGCTCGTCGTTCACGTATCGTCCGGCCGCTGATTTGCATATGCGGATTCATTGGTTGGCCGCCGATTCGCGCGGCCGTATCGTCGTGCATCCGGCGCGGGCCGGCCGGCCGCGCGCAGCTCACGCATCCGGCTGCGTCATGTGCCGGTCGCGCCGCAAGTGCGCTTCCGTGAACCCGTCAGCAGGACGCCTCGATGAACGACACACCGTACGCAGATCTTGAAACGACCCCGGCAAATCCGCGACGCCGCCAGTGGCTGCACGGCGCGGCCGCCGGACTGGCCGGGCTCGCGCTCGGCCCGCTCGCGGGCACGCCTGCACTGGCGCAGGGCAGCGACAAGCGGCTGCGCATCGGTTTCCAGAAATACGGCAACTTCGTCGTGCTCAAGGCGCGCGGCACGCTCGAGAAGCGGCTCGCGAGCCAGGGCGTGACGGTCCAATGGCTCGAGTTCCCGGCCGGCCCGCAGTTGCTCGAGGGGCTGAACGCCGGCGCGATCGACGTCGGCACGGTCGGCGAGACGCCGCCGATCTTCGCGCAGGCCGCGGGCGTCGATTTCGTCTATCTCGGCAACGAACCGCCCGCGCCGCACGGCGAGGCGATCGTCGTGCTGCCCGATTCGCCGATCCGAACCGTCGCGCAGTTGCGCGGCAAGAAGGTCGCGTTCAACAAGGGTTCGAACGTCCACTATCTGCTCGTGAAGGCGCTGGAGCATGCGGGCCTCACGTATGCCGACATCCAGCCGATCTATCTGACGCCCGCCGACGCGCGCGCCGCGTTCGTGCAGCGCAGCGTCGACGCGTGGGTGATCTGGGATCCGTACCTGGCGGCCGCCGAACGGCAGCTCGGCGCACGCGTGGTCGCGAACGGCGACGGGCTCGTGCGCAACACACAGTACTACCTCGCCGCGCGCAAGTATGCCGTCGCGCAGCCGCAGGTGCTGCGCACGCTGCTCGACGAAGTCGACGCGGTCGATCACTGGGGACGCGACCACGTTCAGGAAGTCGCCGCGCAACTGTCGCCGCTCGTCGGCCTCGACGCGCCGACGCTCGAAGTCGCGCTCAAGCGCACCGGCTATGGCGTGCAGCCCGTCACCGATGCGACGCTCGCGTATCAGCAGAACATCGCCGACGCGTTCAGCGCACTGAAGCTGATTCCCGGCAAGGTGACTGTGGCCAACGCACGCTGACGCTGCGCCGCGTCAGGGCGGACACGTCGCGCCGGTCCGCCGCCACTCGTCGTAATCGGTAACGAGGCCCGCATCGTCGACCGCGATATCGGCCGCATACGTGCCGCTCTCGTAGCGGTAAACGTGCTCCGCCGTGCGCGTATAGCGCTGCTCGCCGCGCACGATCTCGAACGCGGGAAATCGCAGCCAGGCCGTGTGGATGACGGCCGACGCGCCGACCGCCAGCCCGAGACGCCGGATCGGCAGCGTATTGGTCGACGGACTGAAGCCGAGATCGATGTCGGTCGCGCCCGCAAGGGCCGGCGCGTCGACGCCGTCGATCGTCCAGCGCCCCGCGTCGCGCTCGATTGCGAATCGCCGGGCCGGCGCTGCGCCGAGCCAGACCGTCACGTGCACCGATCGCGTCAGCCAGTCGGCGCCGCACGCGATCGTATAGTCGACGCGAAACGGCGTGCCGTCGATCGCGCCCGCCACCGCGCCCGACAGGTCGATGCCCGCGCGCGTCTCGACGAGCCGGCACCATTCCGCCGCGTGCCAGGTCTGCGTGATCTGCCACGCGACGCATCGCGTGCGCGCTGCTTCGTCCCGTTGCGTCATGTCGTCTCCCGTCGATTGCATGAACCGGATTTTCGCTCACGGTATCGGTGATCTCATGCGCCCTTGGCGCGTGCCGCCGAACCAATACCGAGTATCGGTTCGTCGCGCATCCGCTCGGCACAGTCGACCGCGTGCTCGTGGCCGCCCCCGCCAGTCCCGACCGCTTCGGCCCGATCGCAACGAAGGCCGATCTGGTGAAGCACCCGTTCGTCCACGTCAAGGGCATCCTCGCGAACGAGCAGTTGCCGCTGCAGAGCGAAGACAACAAGCTCGAATACGCGCGGACCCGGACGGTGAGGACGACGAGCCATTGGCGCCCGATGTTCGACACGATCCGGGCCTTCGGCAGCATCGGCGTCGTGCAGGCACCGGCTCGCGTCAATGCGCTCGCGCGCGGCAAGTCACGCGCGCCGCATCACCACGCCTGCCGATAGATCGCCAGCGCATCGGCTTCCGTGACTTCGCGCGGATTGTTCACGAGCAGGCGCGTCTGCAGCATCGCGTCCGACGCCATCCTCGGCAGGTCGCCCTCGCCGATGCCGACCTCGCGCAGCGTGCGCGGAATGCCCGTCGCGACGATCAGGCGATCGATCTCGTCGATCAGCGCCTGCGTCCTCGCTTCGTCGCTACCGCTCGCCGACGGCGCGACGATCGCCGCGAGCTCCGCATACAGCGGCGCGGCAGCCGGTGCGTTGAAGCGCAGCACATGCGGCAGCACGAGCGCGTTCGACAGCCCGTGCGGCACGTGGAAAATGCCGCCGACCGGATAGGCCAGCGCATGCACGGCCGCGACCGGCGCGTTCGCGAATGCCTGGCCGGCGAACATCGCGCCGACCAGCATCGCTTCGCGCGCGTGCCGATCGCGGCCGTCGTCACAGGCCTTCAGCAGGTTGCGCGACAGCAGCGTCAATCCCTGCACGGCCAGCATGTCGGACACCGGATTCTTGAGCCTCGACGACGTATAGGCCTCGATCGCATGCACCATCGCGTCGATGCCCGTCGCGGCCGTTGCCGCGCGCGGCAGCCCGAGTGTCAACTCGGCGTCGAGGATCGCGACGTCCGCGAACAAGTGCGGCGACACGACGCCCATCTTGCGCGCCTCGCCGACCGTGACGATCGACACGGCCGTCACTTCGGAGCCGGTGCCGGCCGTCGTCGGCATCTGCACGAGCGGCAGCCGCGACGTTGCAACCTTGTCGACGCCGTACATGTCGGTCAGCGCCTGCTGCCCCGGCGCGAGCACCGCGATCAGCTTCGCGACATCCATCGACGAACCACCGCCGAGGCCGAGCACGATTTCCGCATCGGCCGCCACCGCCCGCGCGGTCGCCTCGAGCACGACGTGCTCGGGCGGATCGGCGATCACGTCGTCGATCACGGTCACCTGCCAGCCGTGCGCGGCGAGGCTCTCCAGCGCCGGCGCAAGCACGCCGCTGCGATGCAGGAACGCGTCCGTGACGACGCATAGCCGCGCGAGAGCCGGAAAGCGTTCGCGCAACAGCGGGCCGAGCCGGCGCGCGGCGCCGAATTCGACGATCTGCGTCGGAACGGTACGGAATTGAAACGGGTTCATCGGGCGTCTCCCGGTGGCGTCGCCGTGCCGGTGTCCGGCTGCACCATGTAGCGCGTCACGTCGCGGCGATCGAGCAGCGGAATGATCGCGCCGACACCGATCCGCTGGAAATGCGGCGTTTCCCGATGGACGTCGAGGCCGTCGGCATCGCTGTAGCGCTCGAGGATCACGATGTGGTCGGGATCGACCGGCGACCGGAAGTACGCATAGTCGAGGTTTTTCGGCTCGGTGCGCGTGGCCGGCGCGAGTTCGGCCAGCAGTTCGATCACGCGGTCGCCGTTGCCGGGTTTCGCGAAGAAATGCGCGATGACCTGCAGGTAAGGTTCGTTCATGCTGCGCTCCGTATTCGCCAGCGCCCGTCATGACGGGTCGTCATTCCACAATGCGCGGTTGCTCGTCGAAGGTGGCGGTCGGCGGCCCGACACGATGCCGACGCCCAGACGTCGCATTGTATTGAATCGGCGCCGTGCGCGCAGCGCATCGTCACGCACGCGGCGGCAGCGCTCCGCGCGACCGGTTCGCGGTGGGTTCGCGGCAGGTTCGTCGCATGCCGGCGCGATGCCCTGGCCGGCCGGCTTTGCCCGCGTCACGCGCCCCGCTGCTCCGGCCGCTACCACGGCACGGTGCGCCCCTGGTAATCGAGGTATTCGAGCCCCGCGCGCCGTTGCTTCTCGATCAACACGTTCACGAGGCTCGGCACGCTTTCGTCGATCGTCAATCGCGCATCGGGCCCGCCGAGTTCCGTGCGGACCCAGCCCGGCGCCATCAGCACCATCGCGCGCGGCGTGCCGGCCTGGCGCGCCGCGAAACTGCGCATGAACTGGTTCAGCGCGGCCTTGCTGCCGCGGTAGACCTCGCGCATTCCGCTCACGTTGTTCGCGACACTTCCCTGCCCCGACGACATCGCGCCGATCAGGCCGTCCGCGGTCACGAGATCCTGCAGCGCCTCGATCACGCGCATCGGCGCCAGCGCATTCGTGATCATCACGCGCACGAATTCGTCGGTCGTGACTTCGCCGATCGTTTCGTTCGGATCGTTGGTCGTGCCGGCGTTCACGAACAGCATGTCGAAGCGCCGGCCCGACAAGCGCGCGCGCAGCGCGGTCAGCTGTTCCGGCTCGCAGATGTCGAGCGTCTCGACCTCGAGCCGTCCGTCGAAGCGTTCGGCGAGCGCGTGCAGCTGCGTGCGCCCCGATGCCGCGCGCACGGTTCCGGTGACGTGCCAGCCCTTGTTCAGGAACTGTTCCGCCATCGCAAGCCCGAGGCCACGCGAGGCCGCGACGAGCAGGATCGATGGTGTCCTGGGGTTCGATAAAGTCGATTGCATGGATTTCACCTTTGCTGGCGTTCGTCATCCAGCCACTATAGGCGTGCACCTTCACATGCACCAGACGCATCGAACTCAATCAATAGTTGCATTAAACGCCCTGTCACGGCGTGCGATGCCGTATGCTGTCCCGATGGAAGACATCGACCTGAACCTCGTCACCGCGCTCGACGTGCTGCTGACCGAAGGGAGCGTGACCGGCGCCGCGCGCCGGCTCGGACTGAGCACCTCCGCGATGAGCCGCACGCTCACGCGGCTGCGCACCGCCACGGGCGACCCACTGCTCGTGCGCGCCGGACGCCGGCTCGTGCCGACGCCGCACGCATCGGCGTTGCGCGATCGCGTGCATGCCATCGCGAGCGATGCCCGTGCCGTGCTTCGTCCGGCCACGGCCGATCTCGACATGGCCACGCTGTCGTCCACGTTCACCATCCGTGCGGCGGCGTCGTTCATGGACATGCTCGCCGGCCCGGTGGTCGCCGCGATCGGCGAAATCGCACCCGGTGTGCGCGTGCGTTTCGTCGCCAGGCTCGACCGCGATCCGGGGCCGCTGCGCGACGGCACGGTCGACCTGGAAATCGGCAAGCGCGGCGACGACGCGCCCGAACTGCACACGCGCGAGCTCTTTCACGACGGACACGTCGCGGTGGCACGCGCCGGGCATCCGCTGTTCGCGGCGGCCCGGATCACGCCTGCGCGCTACGCGGCCTGCCGTCACGTGATCGCATCGCAGCTCGGCGACTTCGGCGGGCCGGCGAACGGTCCGGCAGACACGCTCGCGCCCGCCCAAGTCGTTCAGGTCGTGGTGCCCGGCTATCCCGATGCGATGCGCGTCGCGGCCGGCACCGACCTGATTGCGCTCGTGCCGCGCTCGAGCCTCGGCAACGCATTCACGCCGGGGCTCGTGGACGCGCTGGGGCTGCGCACCTTCGCGATACCGGTCCGGCTGCCCGAGATCCTGATCTCCGCGCTCTGGCATCCGCGAATGCAGCGCGACCCCGTGCATCGCCGTCTGCGCGATGCCGTCATCGACGTGTGCAAACGCGCGTATCCGGCGGCCCGCGCACCACGCGCACGGGTGCGCGGCACGAAAACGGGCGCCGCCGACTGAAGCATCACGATCCGCACGCAACGCCCGCGCCTCACACCAGCCGGCCGCCCCCGTCGATGTGCAGGATCTCGGCGTTCATGAAGCGGTTGCCCAGCAGGAACGCGACCGCTTCCCCGACTTCATCGGCGCGACCGACGCGGCCGCCCGGCAACGACGACGCGGCCCCGCCGAGGATCGCGTCGCGCGCTTGCGGGCCGAATGCGTCGTACAGCGGCGTGTCGACGAAACCGGGCGCGACGACGTTCACGCGAATCGGCCTGAGCTCGAGCGCAAGCGACTGTGCCAGCGCCTCGACGCCGCGCACGGCGGCCGCGATGACCGACGTGCCCTGCCCGGACGGACGGTCCGCCAGTTGCCCGCCAGCTGTCCGCCGGAGCGCCCGCCGGGCCGCACGCGCTGACAAACCGGGGCGGCGCCGCGCACTCGGCGACACGGATCCGGCACCGCTTTCCCGAATCCCGACCATTGCATCGCGCCAGGCGGCGCCGGCCGGCCCTTCGGCTAAAATGCCGCACTTTCCATCCTGTCCGGCCCGCTCGCCATGCAACCCGCCTCCCCCGCCCGATCTGCCTCCCACGGCACCGACGACGCCGATTCGTCGCGCGACCTCGTCTATGGCCCCAACGACCGGCCCGCGCCGATGGTCGCCTTCGTCGCCGCGCTCCAGCACCTGCTGGCGATCATCGTGCCGATCGTCACGCCCGGCCTGCTGATCTGCCAGGCGCTCGGCGTATCGAGCCGCGATACGACCCTTATCGTGTCGATGTCGCTGGTGATTTCCGGTATCGCGACCTTCGTGCAGTGCAAGCGCTTTGGTCCGCTCGGCGCCGGCCTCCTGATCGTGCAGGGCACCAGCTTCAACTTCGTCGGCCCGCTGATCGCCGGCGGCAGCGTGATGGTCAAGCAGGGCACGCCGGTCGAGACCGTGATGGCCGCGATCTTCGGCGTCGTGATCGCGGGTTCGTTCGTCGAGATGGGCGTGTCGCGCATCCTGCCGTTCGTGAAGCGCCTGATCACGCCGCTCGTCACCGGCATCGTCGTGTTGCTGATCGGCCTCACGCTGATCAAGGTCGGCCTGATCAGCATGGGCGGCGGCTACGGCGCGATGGCCAACGGCACGTTCGCGAGCGCCCAGAACCTGACGCTGTCGTGCCTCGTGCTCGGCACGATCATCCTGCTGAACCGCGTGCCGATCGTGTGGGTGCGCAGCACCGCGCTCGTGATCGCGCTCGTGATCGGCTATGCCGCGGCCGCGGTGCTGGGCCGCCTCGACTTTACCGGCGTGCATCAGGCCGCGCTGTTCCAGGTCCCGACGCCGCTGCACTTCGGCATCGGTTTCTCGTGGTCGCTGTTCGTGCCGATGCTGATCATCTACCTCGTCACGTCGCTCGAGGCGATCGGCGACGTCACCGCCACCAGCAAGATCTCGAAGGAGCCGGTCGAGGGACCGGTGTGGATGCAACGGATCAAGGGCGGCGTGCTCGTGAACGGCGCGAACTCGCTGCTGGCCGGCGTGTTCAACACGTTCCCGAGCTCCGTGTTCGCGCAGAACAACGGCGTGATCCAGATTACCGGCGTCGCGAGCCGCTACGTCGGCATCTGGATCGCGGGCATGCTCGTGGTGCTCGGCCTGTTCCCGGTCGTCGCGGGCGCGCTGCAGGCCGTGCCCGAGCCCGTGCTCGGCGGTGCGGCGATGGTGATGTTCGGCGCGGTGGCCGCATCGGGCATCAACATCCTGTCCGGCATCCAGCTCGATCGCCGTGCGCTGCTGGTCATCGCGGTGTCGCTCGCGCTCGGCCTCGGCGTGTCGCAAGTGCCGGATATCCTGAACAGCCTGCCGCATGCACTGAAGAACGTGCTGGAATCGGGCGTCGCGACGGGCGGCATCTGCGCGCTCGTGATGAACTGGTTCTTGCCGGAACAGAAGTAACGCTACGGATTCCATCGCAACGCGGCCCGACCGACGGGCCGCGGCGCGCTCGGCGGCTCCCGCTTGGACGGGCGGCCGACTCTCGCTAGAATCGGATCATGCCTCAAGCTCCCGTCTCCACGAAAACACCGGAAGCCAGTGCGGTTCCCGTCAAGGAACGCGCAACCGTCGTCTGCTACCGCGAAGAACAGGTCTTGCTCGTTGCGCGCGTATCGTCGCGCTGGGCGTTGCCCGGCGGCACGATCAAGCGCAGCGAAACGCCGCTCGAGGCTGCACATCGGGAACTGCTGGAAGAAACCGGCATCGTCGGCCAGAATCTCGTCTATTCGATGCAGTTCACCGGGCTCGCGAAGGTGCACCATGTGTTCTTCGCGGAAGTCGGCCCGGAGCATACGGCCCAGGCCAGCAACGAGATCGAGACGTGCAAGTGGTTTCGTATCGACAACGTCGATGCGCTGCGCGCGAGCATCCCGACGAAGCGCATCGTCGAGCTCGTCTACCGGCACGAAATCCTCAAGTAGGTAGACACCCCATCCCCACCGGCTCGCGCGAGCCGATATCATGCGCCCACGGTCCGTCGTCGCGTTCCCTTCCGAGCGAGCTGCAGATGAACAGTGCGTACACCTACCGCGGATACACCATCGATGTCCGCTGCGAATTCCGGCTAGACGAACCGCGCGACCACGCGCCGCCACCCGCCACGCTTCGGTTCGGGTTCGTGGCGGTCGTGCAGGTTCGCGCGGCCGGCTGCGCGCCGCGCCTGCTGGCGCCGGTCCGGCTCGGCGACGATGGCGGCCGCCTGTTCGACGACACCCTCAACGCGTTGCGCGCGGGCCGGGCGGCCGGCGAAATCATCGTCGACGACCTGCTGGTCGATTCCGGCTCCACCGACGGGCGCGCGCATTCCTGAGCCGGCGGTCGGCCTGGAGCGTTCGGCGCGGAGATGGTGCCCCGACGCTCAGTTCAGGCGTTTTCGTCGTAGTTCGTGCGTGGAATAGACGACGAGGAAGATCCCCAGCATCGCGACGCCGGATGCCATGAAGTCGTTTACGGTTCCCATGCTGTTCAGCGATTTCGGGAAAATGCCGAGACTCAGTCCCGCGGCAGCGAGGATTACGCCTGCCGCCACACCCCACACCGGTCCGGTGGTCTTTTCGATTGTGTTTTTCATACAGCACCCGTCTACAGTCGTTACCTGAACGGTGGCGGCGCATGGCGCACGCGACTACCGTTCGTGCTTCGACTATAGCGGCGAAATAATCGGGGCGGATTCAGTGCTTTCACCGATCAAGTTTTCGCCAATCGCGAAACGGGCCGTGTTCCCGGACGTGATTCATTCGCCGCGAACCGCATTACCGGCCCTTGCATCGCGAATACCGATCGAGAAGCGTCAGTCCTTACGCTCCGACGCAGAATTTACGGTTCGTTTCAAAACTGTCCATACTGTGGGCAATTCCCGACGCTATGCTTCGTTGCACCCACAATAACTTCGGAGGGGGACAAGACAATGAACAAGACGTTCTGGAAGGCCGCACTATGTGCGGCAGCGGTGCCGTTGGCGCTCGCAGGATGCGGCGGCGGCGATGGCGGCAGCCCGCAAACCGGCACGCTGCATGTCGCGATGACCGATGCGCCTTCATGCGGCTTCGATCATGTCTTCATAACCGTCTCGCAGGTCCGCGTCAATGCGAATGGGAATGCCTCCGACAACGACGCCGGCTGGTCGACGATCACGCTGGCGACACCACAGAAGATCGACCTGCTGTCGCTGACCAACGGCGTGCTCGCCGATATCGGTCAGACCGCGCTGCCGGCGGGCCAGTATCAACAGGTCCGCCTGGTTCTCGCGCAGAACCAGGGCAATACCCTCGCGAACTCGGTCGTTCCGACCGGCGGCACGGAACAGGCGCTCGCGACGCCGAGCGCAACGCAAAGCGGCTACAAGATCATCCAGCCTTTCACGGTTCAGCCGAACACGCTCGTCGACCTCGTGCTCGACTTCAACGCGTGCAAGTCGATCGTCCAGCGCGGCAACGGCACGTACGCACTGAAGCCGGTCGTCACCGCGATCCCGACCGTCGTGAGCGGTGCGATCTCCGGTTACGTCGCATCGGCCGAAGCAGGCGCGACCGTGTATGCGGAACAAGGCGGCAAGGTGGTCCGCGGCACGGTTGCCGACGGTACCGGGAAGTTCGTGCTGTCGCCGCTGATCCAGAGCTCGACGCAAGGCAACTACGACGTCGTGATCGTGCAGAACAACTTCGCGTCAGGCATCGTGCGCTCGGTTCCTGTCGTCGTGAACACGACCACGGCGGTGTCGGCGTCGAACGCGCCGATCACGCTGCCGGCATCGACGATGAGCACGGTCAGCGGCACGGTGACGGCAAGCGCCGATGCGTTCGTGCGTGCATTGCAGACCGTCGATGCAAACGCGTACGAGATCACGTCGATCAACGCGAACATGGATACGGGCGCCTATGCGCTCAATGTACCCACGGCCGCGCCGATCGTCGGCACTTACTCGGGCTCGCTGCCGGTCGCGCTGGCTGCGTCGCCGGGTGCCGCGGCACAATATACGATCGAGGCGGACGCAGCGTCGGGCGCAACGCAATCGACGAACGTCAACGCAACGACCAGCCAGTCGAACGTCAATTTCAGCTTCTGACGCGTCGGCAGCATCATCGAAAGGGCCTCACGGCCCTTTCCTCAATAAACGGGAGAACGAAGTGAAGAAAGGGGTTATCGCATTGCTTGCAGCGGCGAGCGTGGTCGGCGCGCTCAGCGGGTGCGTCGCATACGTGCCGGGCCCACCGGTGGTTATTGCGCCGCAAGGCGGACCGGGGAACGGGTTCTGCCCGCCCGGACAGGCAAAGAAAGGCAATTGCTGATTGCACGAGGCCCGCGTATCGCGGGCCTTCTATTTTCAACGCTGCCGCAACGGGTACGCAGCGAGCCCGGTCAACGCCGCGCCTGCCACGATCGCCATCTCGGCGGCCGTGATCAACCGGCCGCTGACGGTCGCAATCCGGGCGATGTGGAGATCCATCGCGTCGATCTCGCGCCTGAGCCCGGGAAGGACCGTTCCGCCTACGGCCGGCTGCGATGAGACGATTTCCAAAGTGCTTGTCGTCTGGAGCAAGGACCATGCGCTTTGCTCGCTACGAGTCAGCGCGAATATCGACCGGATCGGCCAGACCGCCTGGACGCGCTCTTCGCCACGAACAACAACCCACCGTCGTGGCCCTTGCGTGTCGAGGAAGTCGCGCCGAATCGTCACGACAGCGCTGATGGGAGTATGGTCGCGAACGCGCGCCTGATCCTCTGGCTCAAAATCCTGGGCGTGCTCATCGTAGCGGAACTGGTCCTTGCCACGACGCTGCAATGGGACAGCGCACGACGCCCTATTCTGCAGCGATTGAATAATTCGCATCGCGGTGCGAGTTGAGTCCCGCCGTTGCTTCGCGTTGCAATACTTCCTATTCTTCAGCACATAGCATCGCTCGGGAGATCAGGAATGAAGCGCCCGAACTATCGGTTACTTACTGTGCCTCTCGTCGGGCAACGAAGAAATTCCGACGGTGAGTGGCTGACGCTCGACAAGGGCGACGGCAAAGGCCCGCAACCACATGGAGACATGGCTTGCTGGTACGCAGCCGCGTGCATGGTTTCATATTACTTTCGTCCAGGGCCACGGCTTGGCTTACCGGATGTATGGCGCAAGGATCAGGGGATGGCCCAAGCGTCCATCTCGAAGCTTATCCGTGTCGAGGGCCTCATGGCCCTCGATCCCCCGAAGCCATTCAAAACAGAAGTCACAACGGAGTGGTTGGAAGACGCTCTATGGAGATACGGTCCAATTTGGGCCGGCGGCGCCTTCCACATGGGGCAGCAGCATGCCATCGTCGTGACTGGAGTCAAGGATACAGTTGTCTTTTACAACGACCCTTGGGAGCCGGCCGCAAAGACCATGGATATCAAAATGTTCCGCAGCGCACTGGGCCCCCACGACAATTGCTTATTGGTGAAGGGCTCACTCAAGACGCACTATTAAGTACTCCATTCCGCGCAGTCGGGCAATGACGATTCCGTCCACGATACCGATAAATTCAGTCGGCTGTTGTCGGCTTTGGGTCGCGTGCATTGGAGCATCGTCGCGCGCCTTCTATGAATAATCACCAACGCGCGATCTCTCAAGACGAGTTCTGTCGAGGTACCGTCGTCGCTACCGTCAAACTCGATCCAGCGCAATCCGGGCGGAGCCAGCAAACGCCGTTGACCTGAACGCCGGCTGTCTCCTCGTGCCAGTCAGCATGCAACAGGTCCTGCTAACGTTCTGGGAGGAACACAGTGGCCTGCTTCAGGCTACCTCCAGGGCAAATAGAAGCCGGTGCACCTCTGCCGCGCGTGGCTGCGGACAGTTCGCTCCTATACCGCTGCATCGCATCGGCCATTGTCTACCCCTGCATGAATGTCCGCATCAGCCGGAGCTGGCGTGCCGACCTGCCTGGGTGATTCACCAAGCATGGCAAGTGCCGTTTCAAAACATTGGCGGCCTCCCCACAGACGGCAATCGCGAATGGCGTACAGGTAGTGACTACACATGGCGTCGAAGCCCGCATTTGCCGATATGCATACCGCGCGTCCCCGATGGGTCAATTCAGCGTGGACATCAACAGCGTCGGTCGATTTAGGTGGCGCCGGACTGGATACCGAGTATGCTGGAAGCTCATCAGGAGCACTTCATGACTCCCCACGATGTGATCACTGTTTTCGAACAACTGAACGCCGAAGGAAGAGCGATGATCGACATGGACCACGCCTGCGCAGGCTTTGCTGGTTGGCTGGCAGGGGCATGGAACACATTGAGCGAGGAAGACATCGCCCTGCTGACGTCTATCGGTGCGACTCTGTATCGAGAAGGGTACGCGCGGCGATACTAGGCGAGCTCAAGGGCCAGACTTGAAAGGTCGCCCGGCAAGGATAAAGGGCGTATAAGGATCATATGGCCACCCCTCCCATCACTGCCGAATCGATTCTAGCGCTATTCCAGCTAGTTGCAGGGCATGAAGAGTGCCGAACGTCCGGCGAGCCGGGAACGATGACGGCGCTACTTGCTCTCGCCGAGCAACTGGCCACCAATCACCAGACGATGTCTGAGGCGAGCTGGGATGCGGCCGTTCGTGTCGGCGGTTTGCTGCTGCGAGCGGAGATGATGAACAACGATGCTGACATGGTAGCGCTCGAGCTTCTAAGTCGGCTGCGGCGCCGGAAATGAAGCGCCCGGCTTGCGGGCACTCCGTCAATCGGATGTCGCTCGCAGTCGCCTCATCATTCGGGAAGTCACCACGCGTCTTGATGATCTTGCGCAGTTGCGTGATCAGACTTTCAATCGCATTCGTAACCGGCATGATATCGCCAGTGCCTCGCGTTCCCTCCGCCTTCGCGCGCTTCGATTGGATCCACCGCTTCGACGTACCCCCACCTGAACGCTGAACACCGACGCACCCGAGTCATCGACGCGCATCTTCCGCGGTCGACGCTGCGCACGCGTGCGCGACCAGGATTTTCCGTCAACCGCGCAGTGAAATATCGGTGCCGTATCGAGAGCGCGCAACCTTGATGAGGCATGTGCCGACACTATAATTCTTGAAGGTAGATTCGCATTCGAACGATCATTCCGAACTCATCGAAAAAAAAGGACGCATTGCCCCCACCATCCTGTCCGGTCGTCGGATCGGTAAAGTATGATGGTTGCCCCGTCCCGCCAATTCCCGCTGCGCCCATATCGGCCGGATTCTCCATCGTCAGCCGCGCGCGAGCGCAGGAGCCACGCATGCTGGACAACCCGCCCATTACCGAAAATCACCTGCTTGCCGCGCTGCCAGAAGATGAACGAGATCACCTCGCCCCTCACCTGACCCTTGTCGACATGCCGTTGGGAAACGTGCTGTACGAGTCGGGTGGCCAGCTTCATCACGTCTATTTTCCGACCACGTCGATCGTTTCGTTGCTGTATGTGATGGAGGACGGCTCTTCCGCTGAAATCGCGATCGTCGGCCATGAGGGCATGATCGGCGTGGCGCTGTTCATGGGCGGCGAAACGACGCCGAGCCGCGCCGTGGTACAAAGCGCGGGGCAAGCCTACCGGCTCGACGCGCGCATCCTGAAAGAAGAATTCCGGCGCGGCAATTCGATGCAACGCCTGTTGTTGCGCTATACCCAGGCGCTCATCACGCAGATGGCCCAGACCGCGGTGTGCAACCGGCATCACTCGATCGATCAGCAACTGTGCCGCTGGCTGCTGCTCAGCCTCGACCGCCTGCCTTCGAACGAGCTGCGCATGACGCAGGAGCTGATCGCCAACATGCTGGGCGTGCGCAGGTCGGGAGTAACGGAAGCGGCATTGAAGCTGCAAGACGCAGGCCTCATCCGCTACAACTACGGCCATATCGAAGTGCTGGACCGCCCCGGACTCGAAAAGCGCGTGTGCGAATGCTATGGGGTGGTCAAACGCGAATTCGATCGCCTGCTTCCCGATCTGAAGCGACTCTAGCCGCTATCGCACCGCAGATTTCCGTGACGCTCCCGAAGGCGCGAAACAGGAGGATCGACACCTTCGCGCTCTCGACGAAACGGATTACCTACCTTCAGGCTTCCCAGTATTCCGGTCACGCAACGCGCCGATCAGCGCCGCGCAACCTGCGCTAACGGTGCTTGATGTGGTGCGACTTCCGGTGATGCTTTCGATGGGCCGGGCGGGAAATCATCCGGGTGACACCGCCGATCGACGGCGGATCACTCGCGGGGAACGTCCCCTCGACCGCCTCGTCGACATTGCGTTCGCTCTTGCCGCCGTTCGTATGCTGCTCTCGATACCTGCTGCGCATATCCACCTCCGTGGAGCTGAGTGCCGGATGAGGCTGGCCCGGATTCGACGGGCTGCGTGCTGGCGACACGCCAGCGTGGAATGCCGCCGGTCACAACGCCAGCATAGGCCCGATCTGAATATTCCGCCGGGCACGCGCGTGTTTCGCCGCAACACACCGGACACCGCGGGACGAACACGCTCGCGGCTTCGCATCGCCGTCGCATCGACCGGGACCTCGACTCAGCCGGACCGCACTGACAGCCACGCAGCCGGTCCGCGCACGCTCCGGAGCCGCTCCGGATCCGCTCCTCACGCGCACCGACAAACCGTCGGCATCGGACAGACTGAGCCCGCGCGTAGAGCTATGCCACCTGACCGAATTCGCCGCTGCCCCAATGAGGCCCGGTAGCTCATCAACGTGTCAACCCTAACTTATTCGCCATCCTCATGATAGCGTCAGGTTGGATGTCGCGACATGCCTGCAGGAGGGCCGACCTAGTGCCTCCGTTCGCGCTTTGTACGGTTTCGTACCGCATCGGCCATTCGTCGCGTGTAGCGTTTCAAATATGCCGGCCATCCGAGGGGACGCGCTCGGCAAGAAACGCTCCGCATCAGCGGACGAACGGCTGGATGCCACCGCACGGCAGGCATGTCGGCCGAATCAGCAAAGCGCCGGGCATTGCTCTGGCGAGGACATCATGTTGCGAAGCATCCGAAAGCTGCACGGAGACACGGTTCGAGCGAAGGACGGCGATATCGGGCACATCCACCAAGCCTACTTCGACGATGACAACTGGTGCATCCGTTACCTCGTCGTCGAGACGGGCGACTGGCTGCACGACAGGCAGGTGCTGATCTCGCCGTATTCCGTCACGCATGCCGAGTTCCGCACCCTATATGTCAACCTGACGCAACAGCAAGTGAGAGACAGCCCGAATCTGGACACGCACAAGCCGGTATCCCGCCAGCACGAAATCGAGATCCTGCGTTACTACAACTACCCGACTTACTGGGGCGGGCCGAACCTTTGGGGAATGGGCGCATACCCGGCTTTCGATCCCGCCGGGCCGTCGCAGGACCCTGAAGCGGGCGATCCGCTTTTCTCGGGCACCGCGCCATCCAGCGCACCGGCGGATACGCATTTGCATAGCACCGGCGAGGTCGACAGATATCGGCTCGAAGCCACGGACGGACATATCGGCCACGTGTCGGACTTCATTTACGACGACGAAGCGTGGGTGATCCGCTACCTGGCGATCGACACGTCGAGCTGGTGGTCGACCGGCAAGGAAGTGCTGATCGCGACCCACTGGCTCGACCACGTGGACTGGTCAACGAAAACGGTATCGACCACGCTCACGCGCGATGCAATCCGCCGGAGCCCTCTATACGACGATTCGCAGCTCGTTCATCGAAGCTACGAAATCGAGTTGCATGAGTTCTACGGCAAGCATGGTTACTGGAACGCAGACCGATAACGCAGACCCGCGCGAGGGGAAGCCAACGCAACCCGACCCCGTGCAGGATATAGCGTAACCGGACGCCAGGGAGCACCCGTATGACCTCAACCCGTTTCCCGTCAACCGAAGATTCGCTACGCGATGCGCTCTGCATGAATACGCTGCGCTTCCTGTCGATCGATACCGTGCAGAAAGCGGCGAGCGGCCATCCGGAGCGCGGCCTCACGCGCCGGTTGTCGAAAGGACGATCGGTCCACTCGCCAGCCTCGCAGTCAGCGAGGACGGCGCGACGCCGTGTTCCAGAATCGATTCCAGCGGTAATCGCTAGAAGGCCCATGGCGAAGGCTCACCGAGCGTGACGCGCGGCGAGCGCGACGCTATCCACGCAGGACATTCAAAGTGACCGAAACGATTGGATGCCTCATCTTCGGGGCCCTGCTGATTTTCATGGGACTCATCGGATCGTCGCTCAAGCGCCTGCCGCTGAGCGCGGCCATGGTGTATCTCGGGATCGGCTTTCTGATCGGACCGGCCGGCACCGGCTTCCTGTCGCTGACATTGCCGGACGACGTCACGCATTTGCGCATCGCTGCCGAAATCGGCTTGCTGATCTCGCTGTTCGCGATCGGCCTGAGGCTGCGCGTTCCGCCCGCCGATCGCCGCTGGATGCTGCCGCTGCGGCTTGGCGTCGTCGCGATGATCTTCACCGTCACGGCGATCGCCGCGCTCGGCGTGCTGGCGCTGCATTTGAGTCTCGGCGTCGCGGTACTGCTGGGCGCGATGATCGCGCCGACGGATCCCGTGCTCGCTCATGACGTCGGCGTGCGCGACGCGGGTGACGTCGAACTGGTGCGTTTTTCCTTATCCGGCGAAGGCGGAATCAACGACGGCACCGCCTACCCTTGCGCGGTGATCGGCCTGCTTGTGTGCGGGTCTGGCACGATGTCGGAGCTTCACTGGAGCATGGTCGGCGGCATTGCATGGGGTGTCACCTCCGGCGTGGGCGCCGGCTGGCTGCTGGGCTTCGCCACCGCCCGGCTCGTCGCATTCCTGCGCAGCCGGCACGGCCAGGCCCTCGGCCTCGAAGGGTTCTTCGCGCTGGGCCTGATCATGCTGTCATATGGCGTGGCGCTCGCCATTCATGGCTACGGGTTCCTGGCCGTGTTCGCCGCGGGCGTCGCGATGCGGCGCGTCGAGCATCGCACGAGCGGCCGGAAGACGTCGAAAGAGACGGTCGGCGTCGTGGACAGCGAGGATGTCGAAGCCACCTCCACCGACCCCGACAAAGCTCATGCCTTCGTCGCTGAATCGGTCATGGGATTCACGATCGAGCTGGAACACATCGCCGAAGCCGTGCTGATCCTGCTGATCGGCGCGCTCGTCTCCCGCTATTGGACCGATATGCTCACCTGGACGGGCGCGGCCGTGGTTGCGTCGCTGCTGTTCGTCATCCGGCCGGCCGCCACCTGGCTTGCGCTGATCGGTTCCCGGGCGTCGCGCCACCAGCGCCGGCTGATTGGCTGGTTCGGCATCCGTGGCGTGGGTTCCCTGTATTACCTGATGCTGTCCCTCGAGCAAGGGCCGCGCGCGGAAGTGTTGCCGCTGGTTCCGCTGGTACTGGCCCTGATCGCCGTGTCGATCGTGCTGCACGGCATTTCAGCGACACCGCTCATGCGCCGCTATGCGTGAGATCCGGGCGGACGCCGTGGGGCGCTGCATGCCGGCGTCGAGCGGTCCAGTGCGATGCCCCCCGGCGCCGGTTCGTCACGTGCATCGACTCTTTCGATCTCAAGGTGGACGAGCGCGGGCGTGGAGTCTGTCCGGCAAAGTACCGGGCGCACGCGGGTCACGGCGGACATCGCCGAAAAGCATCTGCATGAAGATTTGAAGCGACGCTAACCGCCACTGCACGGCATCGTACCGACTCCCCCCTTTTTCTCGCCCATTCTGTGTCTGCACGCATTCGCGGCAGTGGTCGATATCGATACACGGCACGCTCCAGTCAGGAGGATCTATGAAACAACATTCAGGCACACCACTTGATCAACGCGATCAGGCGACCCGGCAGAAGCAGCGGGAAGATCTCGCCCGCGCCGACATCGAGCGGTCCGAAAGGCGCATCCGTCAGGATGCCGGCATCAATTCGAATGCGAGCAAGTGGCGCTATTTGCGCCCCGACAATCGGGCGAAATGAGCGGCACGTGCACGCGCCATGGCACGCCGGTGTCCTGTATCGCAGGTCGCGGGCGGCTCGGGATAATCACGCATACCGGCGCAGGCGCGTCGAGAAATCGGCGATCGCCTTGATGCCGCTCAGCTCCGCGCAACGGCACCAATCCTGCAACTGAACCAGCAATTGCTCGTGCGACGCGTGTGACCACGTCCATAGCTCGAGCAACGCCTCGTACATATCGACGTACACGCGCATTCGCCGGTTGGCATTGGGGCTCGTCAGCGCCCGCAGATCGGGCTTGCCCCGATGGCCCCAGGCCTGGCGCAGCCAGCGTTTCATGGCGAGCGCGAACGCGCGCTTGTCGTCGCGGCTCATGTCCTTGATGCGGCGAAGCTCCCGCCGGCAGGCGGGTTCGAGCATGCGCGCATAGGCGGCCATCACCGCATGCCGGTTGCGGATGACCGCTTGCAGCGTTGCGTCGTCGACCGTTGCCTTGTTCGGGAGCAGGCGCGGCTTCGTCGCGACGCGCCGAACGGTCGCCAGTCTCAACGCCGCCAGCAGGCGGATGTACAGCCAGCCGATGTCGAACTCGAACCATCGGTTCGACAGCCTGGCGGACGTCACGTATGCGTGGTGATTGTTATGCAGTTCTTCCCCGCCGATCAGGATGCCCAACGGGAAGAGGTTGGTGCTCGCATCGGGCGTCGCAAAATTCCGGTAGCCGCTGAAGTGGCCGCAACCGTTGATCACGCCGCCGGCCCAGAACGGAATCCACATCATCTGGATCGCCCATGCCGCCACGCCGGGGAGCCCGAACAGCCCGACGTCGATCACGGCGAGCAGCCCGACGCCGAGATTCGGATAGCGGGCATAGACATGGCGTTCGAGCCAGTCGTCCGGCGTGCCCGATCCATACCGGCGCAGCGTTTCCTCGTTCCGCACCTCCTCCCGGTACAGTTCCGCGCCGCGAAGCAGCACGGTCGCGAGGCCACGGGTTCGCGGGCTATGCGGATCCTCCGGGGTCTCGCTCCTCGCGTGATGCTTGCGATGCACCGCGACCCACTGCATGGTCAGCATGCCGGTCGTCAACCACAGCCAGAACCGGAAGAAGTGGCTGACGCACGGGCGCAGATCCAGCGCCCGATGCGCCTGACAGCGGTGCAGGTACACGGTCACGCTGATGATGGTGACGTGCGTGAGCGCGAACACGACCCACGCAAGCTGCCACCAGGACAGCCTCAGCCCGCCGTTCAGGAGAAATGCCGACATATCGGTCGCACTCCGGGTCGCGCACGTATCCGCGCGCGCTTCGCCGTGACGGCGAGTGCGCGTGCCGATTCCCTACCGTTCGGCCGGCCTATTTCCCGACCTGGTTGCCGACAACGCCGCCGACGGCCGCGCCGCCCACCGTGCCCAACGCACTGCCGCCCGTCAGGACCGCGCCGGCGACGCCACCGACACCCGCCCCGATCACGGTATCCGTTCCGCGGCGAGACATACCGCCGCAACCCGCCAGCACGACAATCGTCAACGTGACTATCGCCATCTCGACTGCCACGGAATGTAGCTTTCTCATGATCATCCCCTCGGGTTGCCGCCGCGCCGTCCGATCCGGCACGACGCACGCAAACCCATGCGCTGACATCCCGATGAAATTCGGGACGTCGGTTCATGATGGGCGGTACATCGCGCGCAGTCCGTCCGCTAACGTACCGGCGCGGATGCCGACCTGTCACCTCACAGAAGCACCGCTTGCGCCGCCCCCAGCGTCACGACCACGCGGTGGCGCCGGCCGTCGTCCACGAGTCGTACCGCCACTTCGCCGGCGGCGAGCCGCACACCATCCGCGACGAGGCTGGACACGCCGCTGCTGACGGCGTCGGGATTCTCGACCACGACGTCGTAGTGCGCCGCCCCGTGGCGCAGCGTGGCCCTGAAGCCCGGCCAGGACCGCGGGATGCACGGTTGAATGGACAGCACGTCGCCATGCTTGCGCAGGCCGAGCAGGCCTTCGACGCCCGCGCGATACAGCCAGCCCGCCGAGCCGGTATACCAGGTCCACCCGCCCCGGCCGACATGCGGCGCGACCGAATAGACGTCGGCCGCAACCACGTATGGTTCCACCCGATAGCGATTCGCGCCGCTGCGCGTGCGACTGCGATTGATCGGATTGAGCAGTGCGAACAGATTCGCGGCACGATCGCCGTCGCTCATTTGCGCGAACGCGAGCACCGACCACGTGGCCGCATGCGTGTACTGGCCGCCGTTTTCCCGGATGCCCGGCGGATAGCCCTTGAGATAGCCGGGATCGACCGGCGAACGATCGAACGGCGGCGCGAACAGCAACGCCAGGCCATCGTCGCGGCGGATCAGTCGCGCGTCCAGCGCGCCCATCGCCTGCGCGGCGCGCGCCGGGTCCGCCGCGCCCGACAGCACGCTCCACGACTGTGCGATCGAGTCGATCGAACATTCGGCGTTGCCGGCCGAGCCGAGCGGCGTGCCGTCGTCGAAGTAGCCGCGCCGATACCACGCGCCATCCCACCCCGCATCGGCGAGTGCGTCGCGCAACGCGTCGGCGCGCGTCAGCCAGCGCGCCGCCAGTTCGCCCGAGCCGCGCGCCGTGGCGAGCGGGGCGAACGCCGTGAGCGTCGCATGCAGGAACCACCCGAGCCAGACGCTTTCGCCCCGCCCGGCCTCGCCGACCCGATTCATGCCGTCGTTCCAGTCGCCCGTGCCGATCAGAGGCAGATCATGCTCGCCGAAATGCGCCAGACTGGACTCCAATCCGCGCGCGCAATGCTCGAACAGCGACGCGCTCGTCTCCGAGATGCGCGGGATGAAGAACGCGTCGTGCTCGTCGGCGGCCAGCGGGCGTCCGTCGATGAACGGAATCGACGCATCGAGAATCGCCCGGTCGCCGGTGACGTCGACGTAGGACGCAACCGCATGGGCGAGCCAGACCCGGTCGTCGGAGATCCGCGTGCGGACGCCGCTGCCGCTTTCGGGCAGCCACCAGTGCTGCATGTCGCCCTCGGGAAACTGGCGCGCCGCCGCCCGCAGCAGATGCTCGCGCGTCAGGGCCGGGCGGGCGACCGCGAGCGCCATGCCATCCTGCAGCTGATCGCGAAAACCGTACGCGCCGCTCGCCTGATAGAAGCCCGCACGCGCCCAGATCCGGCACGACAGCGTCTGGTACAGCAGCCAGCGATTCAGCATCAGATCCATCGCACGATCAGGCGTTTCGACCTGAACGGCGCCGAGCGTCTCGTCCCAGAACGCCGTCACGGCGGCGAATATCGCGTCGAAATTCGCCTGACGGTAATGCGCGATCAACTGACGCGCCGTTGCCGCGTCGGCGCCTTCGCCGAGCAGCAAGACGATTTCGACGCTGCCGCCGGGGTCGAGATCGACCGTGGTCTGCAACGCGGCACACGGGTCGAGCCCGGCGCCGACGCGGCCCGACAACGGCGACGCGCCTGCCCTGCCCGGAAAACCGGCGGGATCGCTCAGGACGCCATTACGGCCGATGAACTCGCGCCGGTCGGCGCTCCACGAGGTTTGCAGGCCGCATAGATCGGCGAACGCCACTCTGCCGCGATACACCTGGCTCCAGTCGTTGCGGGCAAACAGCGCGCCGGTGGGCGGATCGATCTCGCTCGCGGTGTGCGGCGCCGAGGCGCTGCGCGACGCACCCATCGCCCACTCCGCATAGATTGCGACGGACAGCCGGCGGGGCCGGTCCGACAGGTTGCGCAGGCTCAGGCGGGAAATCTTGACAGGATCGTCCAGCGGCACGAACTGCAGCAACTCGACGGCGACATCGGCGGCGGAATGCGCAAACCGGCTGTAGCCCTGGCCATGACTCGCCACGAAAGCGCTCGCGCTCGGCGCGTCGTCGCCGATGGAACCCGCCTGCGGCCCCCAGCGCACGCCAGTCTCGTCGTCGCGGATGTAGAACACTTCGCTCGGCGGATCGGTGACCGGGTCGTTCGACCACGGCGTCAGCGGATGCTCGCGGCTGTTCGTCACCCAGGTATAGCCGCCCCCCTCCGCCGATGTCAGGAAGCCGCACGATGGATTCGCGACGACGTTGACCCACGGCATCGGCGTGCATTGACCGGGCTGCAGGATCACGACGTATTCGCGGCCGCCGCGCGCGAAACCGCCGATGCCGTTGAAGTATTCGAGACCGGCGCCGGCCTGTGCGCCCTTCGGTGGAGAAATCGCGGGCGGTGGCAACGGCGGGCTCGCGGCATCCGGGCGCGCGGGCAGCGGCGAAGCCGCGAGGCGCCGCAACTGGTCCACCAGCCGGCCGTTGCGCGCGGCGAGCACGGCCCGCGCAACGGCCGGAAACAGTGCGCGCGCCGCCACCGCCATCAGGTCCTCGCGCAGGACGAAAATATTGCCGCGCCCGGCTTCGCCCGGCGGCTGCCGGGGTCGCACCAGCCCTTCGAGCGCCGCCTGCAAATCCTGCACATACGACGCCGCGCGCTCGTTGATAATGACCAGATCGACCTCGAGCCGCTTCATTCGCCAGTACTCGTGCGCGCGAATCAACTGCCGCACCATGGCGATGTGCTCGATGTCGTCGATCCGGACAAGCAGTATCGGCAGATCCCCCGATACGCCATGCGTCCATAACGGCGACGCGCCCACGCCACCCGCCGCCGATATCGCCGCGGCATGGCGCAGCAGTGCGGCGGAGCCCGGCCGCATCGACGCATCGCTGTAGAGCATGTATCCGGCCAGCTGCTGGAACAACGCGGCCTCGTCGAGGCTCACCGCGCTGTGCCGCAGTTGCACCTGCGCCTGGGTCCACGCGAGCATCGCCGCACGCGCGAACGATTCACCGTCGCGATGCTTGTCGACCAGATCGAGCAACTGCGCGCGCGAATCCGCGACGATGGTCCAGTAGACGATGCTCGCCTTCGCGCCCGGCTCGATCCGCAGCTGCCGCCGCAACGTGAACGCCGCGTCCAGCACCGCGCCTTCGGAAGCACTCAGCGCACGCCGTTCGGTCAGCGCAAGCGGCAAGCGAACGCTGCGTCCGCGTCCGATGACACGCAATCGATCGGTATCGAATTCTTCCGCGCCGACGGTTTCGCCGGAGGTCACCGCCAGATGAGCGGCCCACACCTCCGCCTCGTTCGGCGCGCGCTTGCGGCGCGTCGCCAGAATGGCGCCGGACGCCGGCATGTACTCGGTCTCGATGAACAGCTTCGAGAATGCGGGATGCGCGTGATCGGCGGCGGCTGGCGCGAGCACGATTTCCGCGTACGACGTGAATTCGATCACGCGCGGCCGGGTGCCCGTGTTGGCCACCGACACCCGGCGCACCTCTGCATCGTCCTCGGCTGATACCACCACCTCGAGCGACGTCGTCAAGGTGCCGTCGCGACGCACGAACTCGGCGCGATCCTCGGTGAACGTCACGTCGTAGCTGTCCGGTACCACGCCAGTGGGCTGCCACGTGGCCGACCAGACGTCGCCGTTCTCGGCGTCTCGCAGATACAGATAGCTGCCCCAATCGTCGCGCGTCGCGTCCTCCCGCCAGCGCGTAACGGCCAGATCGTCGCGACGGCTGTAGCCGGACCCCGCGGCCGTGAGCATCACGGCGTAACGGCCGTTGGACAGCAGATGCGTGACGGGGGTGGGATCGTTCGCGGACAGCAGGCGCCGCGCGACGCCGGCATCGATCCCATGCATCCTGCCGGCGGGGCGCGTGTCGACCCGCGGCCTCCCTGCCGCGACCCGGCCCGGCACCCGCTCCTGCAACAGCAGCTCGGTGGCTCGAACGGCCGGTTCCGCATGGAAGAAGGTGCGAATGCGCCCGCCCAGCAACGCATTGGCGATCGACACGATCGACATGCCCTGGTGATGCGCCATGAACGCCTGCACGATGGCAACCGGCATGCCTTCCGGCACGCGCGCGGGCGTATAGTCGAGCGCTTCGTAGAAGCCGAAGCGCCCGCACGCGCCGGCCGTACGCAGCCGTTCGAAGTTGCACGCGGCGGCATGCGGCGCGACCATCGCCGCGAGCGCGGTCGCATAGGGCGCGACCACCAGATTCTGGTCGAGATCGCGCTTGAGCCCCAGCTCCGGCACGCCGAAGCTCGAATACTGATAGGTCAGCTCGATGTCGCGCGTGTTGTATGCCGACTCGGACATGCCCCACGGCAGGCGCAGCCCGTCACCATAGGCGATCTGCTGTCGCACCACCAGGTGATTGGTGCGTGCAAGCAGGCTGCTGTCCGGCGCGCGCATCACGAGCGACGGCATCAGGTATTCGAACATCGATCCCGACCATGAGATCAACGCCGCGCCGTGCCCGATCGGCGTCGCCAGGCGGCCTAGCCGGAACCAGTGGCGCGCCGGAACATCGCCCTTCGCGATCGCGACGAAACTCGCCAGGCGAGCCTCCGACGCCAGCAGATCGTAGTTGCCCGGATCGAGCCGTCCATCGGCCACCGCGTAGCCGATCGACAGCAGGTTGCGCACCGGGTCGAGCAAAAAGCCGAACTCCATTGCATAGGCCATCTGCAACGCAGTATCGGCCAGCGCCTGAAGACGCTTGTTCAGCACGTCCGCCTCGTCCGGCGTGCGCGTCGCATCACGGCAATGCCCTTGCACCACGTGCTCCAGCGCCTGCGCCCAGAACAACACGTCGTCGACGTCGCCGCCTCGCACCCGGCCGATCTCGTCCATCAGCGCGCGCGCGACATCGGCGACTGTCGCAGCGAGGATCGTGATCGCGTTCCATTCCGTCGCGGCGAGCATGTCCTCCAGTTCGGTCGCGGCCCGCTCGAATTCGCCGTGCAAGGTCGTGCGGGCGTCGCCATCCCGGCACACGGCCTTGCGCAACAGCGCCAGCGTATCGCCGATCCCTTCATGCGCGGCCTGCCGTCCCACGCCAGCGGGCTGATTCGCCCACGCCCGGCAACCGTTGCCGAGCGCGATCAGGTGCCCGGCGAGATTACCGCTGTCGACCGTCGACACATAGCGCGGCTCGAGAGGCCGCAGGTCGCGCGTGTCGTACCAGTTGTAGAAATGGCCACGATAGCGCGACATCAGCCGCATCGTCGCGAGCGTCGCCTCCAGACGCGACACCGCATCCAGCGTGCCAAGCCAGCCGAACTCGCGGGCGCTGACGACGGACAACAGGTACAGCCCGATATTGGTGGGCGAAGTCCGGTGCGCACAAACGGGCTTCGGGTTCTCCTGGAAATTGTCCAGCGGCAGCATCTGATCGTCGGCCGTCACGAATGTCTCGAAATAACGCCAGGTCCGGCGCGCGTCGCGCCGCAGTTGACGCGCATCGTGCGGCGTCACCGCCAACTCGCCCGCCGGCCGCGGTGCGCGGCTCAACCAGTAGGCGATCGCGGGCGCCGCGAGCCAGACTAGCGCGAACGGGGCGGTCAGCCAGCCCGCATGATGATCGACGCGCCAGCCCACCATCAGACTGGCTGCCGCGCCAAGCAGCGCGAGCATCAAGCCGCCACGCATCTGCAGATAGGTGGACGCCAGGGTCCGGCGGTCGCGCGCGCCGGCTTCGGCCGCCGTGGTCCACTCGAGCAGATGGCGATGGCTGATCCCCAAGCGAAACAGCGTGCGCGCGATCGCGTCGCCCATCGACCACGCCTGCTGCGGCAGCATGACGATCGACAGGCCGAACCGCGTCAGCGCGAACTGCAGCTCCGTCGACCACGCATGGAGCACGCTGCGCGTGGTCATCTTCACGTGCGTGCGCCGCCAGCGCGGCACCAGTCCGCTCATTACGGGCAACAGGAACGGCAGCGCGATCGTCACCAGCACGAAGGCACTCCAGCCGAGCGATACGGGGAGCGGCTGCATCCATCCGGCCAGTAGCGCGATCAGCATGGCAGGCGCCGTGAGCGTGCGGCGCAGGTTGTCCAGCATCTTCCAGCGGCCGACCGCCGTCAGCGGTTCGTGGCCGAAGATCAACCATGGCAGGAGTTGCCAATCGCCGCGCGCCCATCGGTGCAGGCGTCCCGCCGCGACGTCGTAGCGCGACGGCGACGCTTCGACGACCTCGACATCCGACGCCAGCCCGGCCCGCGCGAAAATGCCTTCGAACAGATCGTGACTGAGCACCGTGTTCTCCGGCACACGGCCGGCGAGCACCGCCTCGAACGCATCGACGTCGTAGATGCCCTTACCCGCATAGGAGCCTTCGTCGAACAGGTCCTGATAAATGTCCGACACGGCCGACACGTAAGGATCGATGCCGTGCGCGCTCGACGACACGCGCTGAAAAAGCGACCCCTCGTCGCCGTTCGCGAGGGACGACGCAACGCGCGGCTGAAGCACACCGTAGCCTTCGACGATGCACCGGCTCGCCGGGTCGAATACCGGCCGGTTGAGCGGGTGCGCCATCTTGCCGACCAGGCGCCGCACGGTATCGCGCAGCAGCCGCGTATCGGCATCGAGCGTGATCACGTAGCGCACGTCAGGCGGCACGCGCGGCGGTTGGCCTCCCGGCGCGACGAACGTCGTGTCCGACGCCCCGCGCAGCAACCGGTTCAGCTCGTGCAGCTTTCCGCGCTTGCGCTCCCAGCCCATCCAGCAGCGTTCGCCGTCGTTCCACACGCGCTTGCGGTGCAGCAGCAGAAAGCGTTCGCTCTCCCCCGGCGCCGCCGGATAAAGGCCATTCAACCGGTCGATACCCGCCACCGCGAATGCCAGCAGCCCGTCATCGCTGTCGGTGTGCGGGGTGGGCGCATCCACCCAGTCGGAGAGCAGTGCGAAGTAAAGCGTGCCATCGGGGCTCGCCAGGTGATGAATTTCCAGTTGCTCGATCTGCTCGGCGAGCGCCGCTTTCGTCGTCAGCAGCACCGGCACCGCGACCAGGGTGCGCAGGTCCGGCGGAATGCCGTCAAGCAACGCGAGGCCGGGCAGGATCTTCGCGCCGACATCGCGCATCACGCTGCGATTGACGAGCGCGACCGCGGCATCCAGCGCGGGTAGCAGGCCGGCGACGCCGAGCCAGATCAGCCAGTGACCGGGCGGCTCGATGCGAGTCAGCCACGCCAGCATGGCCGCCAGCAGCAGGGCCGCAATTAGCCCGATACGACCGAGATAGCCGGCGAGACCGGCGCGGCGCGTCAGGCGTCGCAACCATAACGCAACGGGCGGCCGATAGCCGATCTCCGCCTCGAATGCGGCGCGGCCGTCCGCCAGCAGGTAGTAACCCGGATCCGTCTCGCGACCCGGCACGGCACCGGCGGCCAGCGTGCCGCGCGTCCCCTGCGCCGCCGCATCGGCGACGACGCGGCGGGCAATCTCGAGTTCGCTGACGGGCGCGCCACGGGCAAGCACTTCAACCTCGTCTCGATACAGGTTACGCGTGGGGAAATCCATCTCCGCGAAGCCCGGGTGATTACGCAGCACTTGATCGACCAGACTGATGCGCTCGAACAAAACGGTCCAGTCCACTTCCGAAATCAGCCGCATGCTGGTGATCACGTTGCGCACGGTCAGACTGGCTGCGCCCTGCTGATGGTTGACGGAGGCGACGATCTGATCCGGCGTCGCGCCGCGTGCCGCCAGGTGCCGATGCAGCCACGCCAGTGCCGGCGCGACGGCCGGATCGGGATCGTGCAGCCGCTGAATCAGCTGCACCGCGAACGCATCGTGCAATACGGCCTGTTCGTAACGGGTGACGAGCGGCTCGGCCTCCACCCGCGCATGCCCGCGTTCGCCCAGCAGGCGATCCGCAAGTGCGTCGGCGTCGAGCCGCGCGCGCCGGTCGTCGATGATCTGATCTGCGAGTCGCCGCAGGTTTTCGATCAGCACGATCCGCAACGTGATCGCCACCGCCCACAGTTCGCCGATCGTCAGCGGTTCCACGGCCTGATAGGCAAGCATGAACCGGCATAGCATATCGGGATCGAAACGGCTGTCTGTGTGGGCGACGAATGACCAGTTGATCTCGAACACGCGCGGATAACCGGCAAACGGCCCGTTGCCGAGCTTGGGCAGTTGCCGGTAATAGCGCGGGGAAAGATCGTCGCGGATCTGCCGCACCTGCTCCGCGACGAGATAGTAGTTGTCGAGCAGCCACTCCGCTGCCGGCGTGATTTCTTCGCCGCGCGCGTCTGCGGCCACGGTGTTCCGGTACGCCTTCAGCAGATGATCCGCGTTGTCCTTCAGCCGCGTCGCCAGAGACGGGCCAGAGGCCGCCCCGGGAACGACCTTCTGCGCACGCGCCAGAATTCCCGCATGCTGCGCCAGCCGTTCATCGCCGAGGAACTCCTCGCGAATCGGCCGTGCATTGCTCCATGGCGATGTCCGGCGTCGCGAAACACACGCAACGGGAATCTTCAAGGCCCCTTCTCCCGAATGACCACTCCATCCGCCCAGGCTTCACGCCCGAAGCGTCGCACCGTCAAACCGCTTCCGACAGCGATTTCACGTCGGGTTCGAAACGCACCGCGACGTGCGGTGCAGATCGGTCGGTGGCATTCGCACACGCCATCGACACGAATGCATCGCGAGTCGTGTGCAGCGCGCTCGCCTTCAGGTCGATGTCGCGCACAATGCATTTCGGGAGGCACAGCTCGATCCTCACGGAACTCGAGGTCATGCCGGTCAGGTCGATATCGAAGAACCGCCAGATTCCATCACCCACGTCGATATCCGACGCCTGCAATATCGACATATCCGTGGTCGGCGGCGGTACAAGACGCTCGGAACGGTCACAGTAGGCCCTGACCTGTCGCGCCGCAGCCACCAGCAACTCGTCATACGAGTCACCCTCCACATCGATTTCCGGAAAATCCGGAAGCGCGCCGTGATAGCGAGGATTCCCGCGCCGCGTGATATAGACCGGATATTTCATGACGCGCTCCTGACGGAAAATGCAACGAAAGTCATCATGCATGGCAGGGCTCGACGAATCTGTACGCTGAAGAACAGTCTGCGCGGCGCGTTTGATCGCGCTTGAGGTGCGAGGGACGCGATCCCGCACGCCTGGCCTGTATACGCCATCGGCCATGTACGGCAGCGTACCGACTGCCGAAGCGGGCAGACGCATGGTGGTAGTTCACGCGCAGATTGGCGATGGACCGTGGACTTCATGACGAGGGGGACGTCGTGATGGACGTAGGCCGTTGCGCCGCCGTTTCGCCCCCGTTTTGCCCCATATCGCCTGCACGGATTGATTCGACTCAAGCAGTACAAGCCTGAACCATGACGCAACGCGATTCCCTGACGGAGCCGTTTGATGAAAGATCACCCGAAGCGAGAAAAAAATCTCAAGGACAACCAACAAGAACAGGCTGAAGCGCGCGCAACCGACGACGGCATGCCGGTCGTGAGTCCGCAGCGAAAAAAGCGGTATCCCCTTTTGTGGAAAGCCGTCACGCCCAGACGATATATTTCCGACGCAAGGAAACGTCTCGGCATGGGTTTTCTATCGACCCTGTAGCGTTTCCGTAGTCAACCTCCTCGCGCTCAAACAGAACGGGGAGCCGCCCCAGCAAGGCGGAACGGGAAGCCGGCCGAAACGCCGGCTTTTTACCTTTGCACGTCGCCCGTCACGATGAACGGCGCTCGGTCGATTCTGATTCCGAGTTCGATGGTGGACAGCCTGAACCCGGTTCTGGCATTGGCAATTGCCGGGCACGACGTGACCGATTCGACTTCGGTGCCGACGCTCAAGACAGCAGCATAGAAGTGCGACAGCATGTCGACGGCCCCGGCTATCGGAAAACCAGTGGCCGCAGTCGTGTTGCGCCGGATCAATGCGCCGCAAAAAATCGGTAAAACAATTGTTTAATCCATTCCACCGCGACCAAATAGCAGAGCAGCATTGCCAGTAGAATCAGGAAGAACTGCGGTGGGGGTGCGACGAAGCCGAGAAGCGCTGCAACCGGCATGAAGGGCAATGCGCCGGCGATCAGCACGACCGCGAGCGAGGTAATTGTCAACACACGGCTTGGCCGACTCTTGAACGGACTGCCCTGCGTTCGAATGATAAATATCACCAGTACCTGAGTGGCAATCGATTCAATGAACCAGCCCGTGTGAAATAGTGCCTCGCCCGCATTGAACACCTTCAGCATGATGAAGAACATCAAGAAATCGAAGACCGAGCTCACTGGCCCGACCACCCACATGAAATTTCGAATGAACTTCGTATCCCAATGCTTGGGATGAGCAAGAAAATCGTCGTCTACGTTATCCATCGGAATAGGCAATTCCGAAACATCGTAAAGCAGATTGTTGAGGAGAATCTGCGCCGGCAGCATCGGCAAAAAGGCGAGAAACATCGTTGCGCCCGCCATGCTGAACATGTTTCCGAAATTCGAGCTCGTTCCCATCATGATGTACTTCATGATGTTGGCGAAGGTCCGTCGGCCCTCCAGGACGCCAGCACGCAATACGTTCAAGTCTTGCCGCAGCAAGATCATCGCTGCCGCCGCCTTGGCCACGTCTACCGCGCTATCGACCGAAATACCGATATCCGCGGAATGAAGCGAGGGTGCGTCATTGATCCCGTCGCCAAGATAACCGACGGTATGTCCTTGGGCTTTCAGGTTCAGGATGACGCGGTTTTTCTGCGCGGGCGTGACGCGGCAAAGCAGGTTGGCCTTCTTGATCTGCACCGCTAGCGCGGTATCGTCCATTTGCTGCATTTCGTTGCCGGTGAGTACCCCCGTGACTGGTACGCCAAGTTGTGTAAACACGTGTCGGGTGACCAGCTCACTGTCACCGGTGACGATCTTGACGTCCACGCCGATTTCCGCCAACTCCTTGAGCGCCTTGGACGCGCTGGGCTTGGGGGGATCGAGGAAGGCCGCAAAGCCGGCGAAGATCAGCTCGGTTTCGTCACTCAGACCCGCGTGCAAGCAGTCCGACGCGACCGAACGCCACGCGATGCCAAGCACTTTGAAGCCTTCTCGCTCAAGGCTGTCGTGCAATGCCTGGATGGTCGCCAGCGTGCCTTCATCCAGAGGTTGCGTCCCCAGTGCTTCCCCACGCGCGTATTGTGTGGACAGTCTGAGAATATCCTCCGGCGCGCCCTTTACCACCAGTAACCGCTGCTGGGCATCATCGAGCAACACCGACACACGCCTGCGCTCGAAATCGAACGGCACTTCGTCGATCTTGCGCCAATGACCGACCTCGATCTCGGTGTGCTCAAGGATGGCGGCGTCCAGGGGGCTTTTGAGGCCGGTTTCAAAATAGCTATTGAGGTAAGCCAACTGCAGCACCTGCGCGCTGTCTCGCCCTTGCACATCCAGATGCCGTTCCAAATGGATGCGTGCCTCGGTCAGCGTGCCGGTCTTGTCGGTGCACAGCACGTCCATGCTGCCGAGGTTATGAATCGCAGCGAGCTGCTTTACGATGACATGCTGCCGGGCCATGCGCAGTGCGCCACGCGAGAGCGTTACTGTAACCACCATCGGCAGGAGTTCCGGCGTCAGCCCGACCGCAAGCGCGATAGCGAACAGAAACGACTCCAGGAAGGGGCGATGGAAGAGCGCATTGACCAGAAACACAAAAAGCACCAGCAGCACGGTCAGGCGCATGATCAGCATGCCAAAACTATGCGTACCCAGCTCAAAAGCCGTGGGCGGAGCCTTTTCCACCAGCGAATCGGCGATGCTGCCAACGGCGGTATCCGAACCAATCTGGCACACCATCGCCCTTGCCATCCCGCTTATGGCGGACGTTCCCATGAAGACGGCGTTTTCGGCCTGACTGAGGTCGCCCGTCGGCTCAGCGAGGTCGGCTGCATGTTTCTCAACTGGGTAAGATTCGCCTGTCAGCAACGCCTGGTTGACAAAGAAATCCTTAGCCTCGATCAAGCGGCAATCGGCTGGCATGAGGTCGCCAGCGGTGAGCAGAACCACATCGCCAGGAACCAGCGTGGCGATCGGCACGTCCTGTGGATGTCCATCGCGTATCACCGTTGCGCGAACGGCAACCGTTTGTTTGAGCTGTTCCGCAGCCTGACCGGCCCGATACTCCTGAACGAAATCCAGGGTCACGCTGACAAGAACGATGACCCAAATGACCACGAATCCGGTGACCTCGCCAGTCAGCGCCGACACGGCGCTGGCGGCGAGCAGGATCATCACGAGGGGATTCCTGAAGTGATTCAGATACTGTAGCAACAGGGATCGTTCACCGCGCGAGCGCAGTGTATTGGGGCCGAAGCGCACTGCCCTTTGGCGTGCTTCCGACTGGCTCAAGCCCTCACCCGATGATGCTAAATCGGCCTGGAGTGCAGCAGAAGGCTGGTTCCAAAAGTAAGATCCCGGCTGATCCATTGCGTACACCTTATGCGGAAACTGCGCGTTCGCGCCAGGCAACCGAAGACTGCTCGAGGTCCAAACGTCAGGACAAGAGTCTGTCACGGCCCCGAGGTTCGCCGTGAGCGGCAGCCCGCCTGTTGCGGTTCTTGTCGATGGATTCCCGGAGATCTATGACTGTTGATTTGTACCAAATCTTGACCCATGGAGGGTCAGGATTCGGTGCAAATCAACAGTCTGTGCCATTTGAGTGATGAGCGCCTGGATGTAGCGCAACAACAGTCGCTGCATCGACGCGCCTTGGCGGAACTCGTCTTTCAGGGCGCGTGCGAAATTTGCACGGGATCTGCTTCCGGCAATGCCGCCAGAAAATGATTCTCGATGATGGATTGCTGACCAGACACACGTCACTCGTGATGCAGCGTCTACCACATGCTCCGGCGACGCGAGGCGTTGCGCTTAGGACTCGAGTTCGCGAAGCAGACGTTGCGCGAGGATCTTGGCGTCTTCCAGCGCGAGATCGTACTGCTCTCTGTCAGTATCAGTCTGGTATGGGGAATCATCGTTCGGCCCTTCAGCGGCGCGGCGCAGATACACATATCCCCGGAACGTACCGTGAGCAGATTCCATTACACGAATGCGTGCGCAATGTGTTGTTGTACTGAATATGAGATCGTCCATGATGGCCCTTCATTCATATTTTGTCATCCTATCACTCCGGGCGATCAGGAACATCACCTTGATTCCAGACAGATAGATGCCGAGTCGCTCTCGGCTTCTTTCAGGGCGGGGACCCGTGCGCAAATTTTGCGCCACAATTTACCCGGACGGCAGCCGGTCATTATCGCTGCGGTTTACTGCAGTCGAATTCTCGTCGACGTACTACTCCTGAAATCGGTACAACTGGATACGGCCCCATCAGTTCAACGACGGACTGCCGCCAGCTGTTGCGGAAGAAAAGCTTGACGCAGCGTCCGGGATGAGTCGACCGCTACACTTCCTCCGTGGCCCTGTGAAACCGCATGACCTTCGCCCCCCTCACCGCACTCCCATCGCCATTATCGAACTCAAGAACGATCGTGCATCGCATGGCGGCTACGCATCTCGACGTTAGCGAGCGATGCGCTTCCACGCGGACGATTCCCGGTCCTTTTAACGGCTTCCGTCAACACCAAGATCCAGCAACTGGTGGCGTAGCGCAAAGCGAACCATGTCTGATTCGTTATTCAGGTCCAGTTTTTCCAGAATGCGCGACTTGTATGTGCTGACTGTCTTGATGCTGAGGTCCAGGCTTCCGGCCATCTGCGAAATCGATTGTCCTGATGCCAGGCCGACCAGGATCTCGAACTCCCGCGCGGTCAGGCGATGATGTGCGAGCGCCTCACTGTCGCCGTTGGTGACTTGCGCCAGCAGATCGCCCACCATCGTGCTCACGTATACCCCACCGTCGGCTAGCTTTCGAACCGCGTCGATCAGGTCCGACCGCGAGCAAGTCTTCGAAAGATATCCCGAAGCCCCGGCCCTGAACGCCCGCACCGCATGGGTCTGTTCGGACTGCGCGGTCAGAACGAGCACCCGAACCTCCTGATGCTCTTTCTTGATTTTCCTGATGAGTTCAACCCCGTGAATACCGGACATCGCCAATCCGAGCGACAACACGCGCGGCTTCACAGCGCTCACGAGTTCGAGCGTGCCGGCGCCATCTGTGGCTTCACCGGCGACCTCGACGTCGTCAACCTCCGCGAGGACGCTACGCACACCTGCCCGCATGACGGCATGCGCATCGGAAATCACCATTTTGATCATGGCAGACACTCATTCATTCGGTAAGCGAACCAACCCGCGATGACGGGCGATTTACTGGCACTGATTTGTTTTAAAGCATGGGATCGGGAATGCGTCTCGTCTGCACGCTGCCGTACAAAGTCCGGCGGCACGGACCGAGCGCCGCGACACGCGCTCCTAGGGCGAGGCAAGGGTCCGTCGAATCCGGTGCCGAATATCGAGCGACACCCCGAAGTGGCGCCCCCTTGATCCAGATCAGCACGCAAGACGGGCACGTGCCGATGCTGTTCATACGGCGTCAAGGGTATTCCAGCCTGCCGTACAACGTCATCTATACACGCCAAAGGAGGTCGCCATGCGCACCGAACGGATAAATGAGCTATGGGCCGAATTTGATGACCTTGCTTCGAAAAGCGAAAATGAGGATGTTCAATTTCTGATCCGGGCGATCAAGCTGCATGCAGAGCTGGTCAATGCCCGACTCGCCGCGCTCGAGGCGTTGGGCGGCGTCAACGTTCAAACCAAACCGACGTAATGTGCGACCGGTGTCGGGTGGCCGGGCCAGATTCATCCCGGCGCCTGTTTGCTCCGGCGGTGATCCCGCCGGTGCTTGCCGTACGGCCCCCTGCCCCTGGCCGCCACCGCTCGCCTAGCTGCGGCGGTTACCAAAGAGCCGCATCAGCATCAGGAAGAGGTTGAGAAAGTCGAGATAGAGCGCAAGCGCCCCCAGGATCGCCTTCTTGCCGGCGATCTCGTATTCTTCGTCCGCTATGTAGATGCGCTTGATGCGTTGCGTGTCGTACGCGGTGAGTCCCGTGAACACGAGCACGCCGATCACGGAAACGACAAACTGCAGCGCCGACGAAACCAGGAAGAGATTCACGACCCCCGCGATGATGATGCCGATCAGTCCCATGAACAGAAAGGAGCCGAAGCGCGAGAGATCGGCCCGTGTCGTGTAGCCGTAGAGGCTCGTTGCACCGAACGTGGCCGCGCTGATGAAGAAAACGCGCGCAATGCTCTCGCCCGTATACACAAGGAAGATGCCGGAAAGGGAGAGCCCGACCAGCGCGGCGTAGGCCCAGAAACTGATCTGCGCCGCGCCGAAGCTGATGTGCTCGATGCGGAAGCTCAGAAGCATGACCAGCGCCAGCGGTGCGAGCAGCAGCACCCAGAAGAGGGGTGTTCCGGCGATCGACCGGTAAAACCCGGTTGACGCGCCGAGGTACGCAACGGCACCCGTCAGCGCCAGACCCCCGGCCATATAGTTGTAGATGCGCCGCACATACTGCCGAAGGCCGACGTCGTCGCCGCCCAATACGCGCGGCGACTCTTCTGCTCGCGCCCCCTGTCGAAAGTCGTTTCCCATCGTCGATTCTCCTCGGATCGCAGTCGTGCGGCCGTGCTTCGTCCTGGCCACGCCCATACTCAATCTCGCCCCTCGGGCAACCGAGCACCTTGACTCACATCAAGCCCATCCGGCGCCGTACCCGCATTACAGGGCCTCGCACGCTTGCGAATTGCAGCTTCGCGCTACGGCCTCCTCGAACGTCGACAGAGGTTTCAACCAATCTTCCCAAGGGCTTTTCCATGCAACGCAGCACACAGGATTCGGATCGAGCCGCTCGCCGACGCGCGGCCGGCATCGATCGGGACAGCAGCCGGTTCTATCTGGTCGGCGGCGGCATCGCATCGATGGCAGCGGCAGCCTTTCTGATCCGGGACGGCGCCATGCCGCACGATGCGGCGCTCGAGCGTCATGCGATGCAGCACTCGCGGTTCGACGACCAGGACGGCATCTGACAGCCGACGGCAGGCGCTTACCCACGCTGGAGCACCCGGGCGACGCCAACGAGGGTTTTCAACCGCCGCAGCCGTTGTCAGCATCCTCCTACAGCCGTTCTCCAAACCCTACGTGACTTTCCATCCCTGCCGATTTCGGTCTGGCCGCGCGCGAACCATACTGATTCATAGGGAGGTCCGGGCGCCGATCATGCCGTCGCCAGCGTCGCGCGACAATGGCGCAGCACTGTTGTTCCGCGTACCGGATCGCGGCCGTCGCGCAGACTGGATCGCCAGATTCCGAGCTGTGCACGGCCTGCAAATGACCAGGAACGAATTTTTCGGCCAGATCGACCGCGCCACTGCATGACGCACCATCCATGCAGTGGCGCCGCACCCGACCGAGTGACGAGGAGCAGATCATGCCGACCGCCCAAGCCCACGAAAATGCCCGTCCCGCCGTCGCGTACGGGATGACGCTCGCACTTCATCCCGTCGATCGGGACGAGCGATTGAAGCACCCCGGCGCGCATTGCTCGACCTGCTCGGTCCGTTCGGCGTGCATGCCGGCGGAACTCGACGATGCAGACCTGGCCATCCTCGACGAGGTCGTCTGCACGACCCGCTCGGTCAAGCGGGGCGAGTCGCTGTTCCGCGCGCACGATACGTTCCAGAGCCTCTATTCGGTCCGCACCGGCTCATTCAAGACGATCGTCATGCATCGCGACGGCCAGGAGCAAGTGACCGGATTCCAGATCGTCGGGGAAACGCTCGGTCTCGACGGCGTGTGCAGCGGGCGTCACAACGGCGATGCGATCGCGCTGGAGGACAGCACGGTCTGCATCATCCCGTTCGGCCAGCTGGAGAAGGTTTGCGCCAAGGTGAAGTCGATGCAGCACCATCTCCACAAGATGATGAGCGGCGAGATCGTGCGCGAGTCGGGCCTGATGATGCTGCTTGGCACGATGTCGGCGGAACAGCGAGTCGCGGAGTTCCTGCTGAACCTGTCCGAACGCTTCAAGGCGCGCGGCTATTCGTCGGCGGATTTCAACCTGCGCATGACGCGCGAGGAGATCGGCTGCTACCTCGGCATCAAGCTCGAAACGGTCAGCCGGATGCTGTCGAAATTCCAGCGCGACGGACTGATCGCCCCGCACGGCAAGCAGATCCATATCATCGATCTGGCCGGGCTCGCGCGCGTCTGAGCGCTGGCGGCCGCCTAGTGTCCTGTTCCGTTGTTAACTGGTCTATGTTCACGTAGCATGTTGACGTCAACGGAACGGGAGACGTCAGCA
>NZ_CABVPN010000009.1 GCF_902499115.1 Burkholderia diffusa | reverse complement strand
CGCATGCTGCCTTCGTGCCTTGGGATCGGGTTCGCTACATCGTGACGGATCGGCGGGGGTATTTCAACGGCCTGCTAACGGTCCGGCAGATCGAACGGCTGGTGATTCGGTACCGGGAATCTGGCGCGGCTGGACTAACGTCGCGCAAGCGTGGTCGTCCGGGGAACCGGCGATTGGACGAGGAACTGGCTCGGCGAGCGCTGACGATCATTCGCGAGCGCTACGCGGATTTTGGCCCGACGCTGGCCTGCGAGAAGTTGTCCGAGTGCCATGGCATCCAGTTGGCCAGGGAAACGGTACGGCGGCTTATGACGGATGCCGGTTTGTGGGTGCCACGCCGGCAGCGTCCACCCAAGGTCTACCAGCCGCGAGCGCGCCGGGCGTGCCTCGGTGAACTGATCCAGATCAACGCCAGCGACCATCGGTGGTTCGACCAACGGGCGCCGGGCCGCAGCTACTCGTCGAAACAAGCGTGAACATTTGCCACTTACACGCCGACTTTCGACGTTTGCCCCTCACCCGACGATCACCTGCTGCCCCGGATTGATCTCCCCCGGATTGCTCGCCAGGTTCGGGTTGAGCTGCAGGATCTCGTTCAACGCGACGTTGATCCGTTGACCGTCCGACATCCGTTGCTGTTCGTCGGCCGGTACGCGAGCGGCTGCAAGCAATGACCCTTCGTGACTTTCCGCAATGGTCCACAACGAATTGCCGGCGACCACCTGCACCGTCAGCGGAGTTGGCGTCGGGCGCGGCGAACCCGTCGAAGGCTGCGCCGGCGAGGATGGCGTCCCCGACGGCGGCGCATTCGGCGTCGATGACGCAGACGCACTCGGCTGAGCCGCCGGCGCCGTCGTCGCCCCGGGCGTCGGTGCGAGCGAGGCACCGGGCGTCGGCGACGGACCGGCACCGGGATGCTTGTCCTTGTCGTCCGATCCCGTCATCGCCGAGATCACGCCGTACCCCTGCATGATCCCGAAGATCGCCACCGGGAACAGCGCGATGCCTGTCGGCAAGCGCGCGAGCCACGGCGTGGCATTCGGGAATTGCGTATGCAGACGGCCGGCGCCCAGCAGCGCGCCGGACATCGCACCGAGCATGCCGGTCATCCCGTCGCCGAACGTGTGGGCGGCCATTGCGCCGTGGATGCCGCTTGCCAGACCAACGGCCGATGTCACGTAGTCGCCGGTCGCGCTCGCGATCCGCGCCAGCTGACTGCGATTCTCCGCATTCACGCCGCGCGAACCACCCTTATAGACGATCCCGGTAGAGACGGCGCTGATGATCCCGCCCAAAGCCTGCCCGCCGGCCAGCCCGTCGCCATGGAGGAACTTGGCCCCGTTGATCGTGATCGAGCCACCGTACCCTCCCAGTGCGAACAGCCGCCCTAACCGACCAACCGCGTGCCGCGGGCTGCCATGGTGCAGCAGTTTCAGTGACGTCCCGCCGACCACGCCCTGCATCTGCGCGAGCATGTCGGCCGCGATCGCCTGCGTGTGCGTCGCGGTTTCGTCGAACGACAGCGTCCCGTCCTCGTTCAGCGCGCGCAACTGCGCGGCGGCGGCCTTGCCTTCGTGTGCAATCTGTTCGAGCTGCGTACCTCGCGCGTCGGCGTCGAACCCGTTCGCCTTGAGTTGCTTCTGCAGGCCGCGCACGAGGCGGTCGACGACGCGATCGAACACGCGCGGATCGCCGTTCTTCAGGCTGGCGACCGCGCCGTGATGCAGCGCCTGGAACACGCGGCCGACGCGCAGCCCGGCGTACAGCGAATTCGTCGCGGTACCCACGAACTCCTTGCCCGTCGCGACGAGCGCGCCCGCGCCGGTCCCGCCGGCCAGCGTGGCGGCGGTCATTTCGCCGGCAATCCGCCGTCGCGACGGCGGACGTCGGTTCGTGCCGATCGGCTCGTCGTGCACGCGCAGTGCGTGCAGCTCCGCCTGCGCGCGCTTCGCGTCGGGAATCTCGACCTTGGCGAGCTGTGCGGTCTCCCGCCGGCTGGTACCGATCGGCTTGGTGCCATCGTTGATCAGCGCGGGATCGCGCACGACCGCGCGCCAGTGGTCGGCCGGGTCCCCGGCGGATGGCTGCGCTCGGGTGGTCACGCGGTCCGGCACGCTGGCGCCGTATTGCTCCAGCCAGCGTGCGGCGAACCTGCGCGCGCCCTTCTCCGTCTTGTTGCCGGGCTCGTTGCCGTCACCCTTCCAGTGTTCCGTTGCATGCTCGATCGTTGCCTTGCGCGCCTGGTTCAGCCACACGGTCGTGTTGCCTTCGTAGAGCTTCTGGCGCAGCGCGGCCACTTCGGCGGGCGTCATCCCTTGCGCGGCACCGATCCGCTCGACCTCCGCGAACAGCAACTGATGCTGGTTCGCCAGCGTCTGGCGGTCGACGCGCTCGAACACGCGTGTGAGCGCATCGGCACCGTGCAGGCGATCGATGATTTCCGGTCGCGCGCGGTTCTCGACGATCAGTTTCGCGAGTGCGCCGGTCAGGTCCTGGTTGCCGATGAAGTCGGCGCCGTGCGTGCCGAGCGACAGGCCGACGTGGACCCATTCGAGCCCCTCGCGCTCGAGCACGGCGCGCAACAGCTTCTCGTGCCCTGCGCCCGGCACCGATTCGGGCACCGCGTCCCAGCCGTGAAACGTGACCATCACGTTGGGCGCCGTCGTATCGGGATGTTCGTTCGACCACTTCTCGAGCGCCGTCATGACGCGCACGTAATCGTGGTATGCGTCGTTGGTGCCTGACTGGTACCGGTAGTCGGTGCCGGACACGAGCGCGCGCGATGGCGCCGTTTCGAGCCGGATCGCGAAGCCGGTGTGCGCCGCCTCGTCGAGCCAGCGATTCAGATGTGCAAGATGATCGAGCGCGAGTGCCGTCCCGTCCGTGCCCGGCGCCGGATGAATCATCCCGTTCTCGCCGTCGAACACGGCGTTCTTCTGGTCGCCGAGCGCCTTCACCGCGCGCAGGAAATCCGGATCGTGCGCCTTGCCGAGCACGGCCGCGAGGAGATGAGGATCGACCACGAGCGTGACGACCGGCGTCACACCGCCGTACTGCTCGACGATCTTGCGCATCAGCGCCGGATCGTCGCTCAGCGACAGCGAACGTGCCATCGGCACCATGCGGTCCTGCAATGCTTCGCTCGAGCGCGTGAAGAAATACCGGATCCGCTGGTCGGCGACGGTCGCCGCGCCCAAGCGCCGGGTGCGCGCGCGCAGCTTGCCGGGCACCGGCAGGAAGCGCGACGCCGACGTCGACACGTCGCGCCCGACGTACAGCTTGTTGAGCAGCGTGCGCCACATGCCCGGGTCGACCATCACGGCCTGCGGCTCGCCCTTCAGCACGAGATTCACTTTGCCGGCACGCTGCGCCTGCTTGTTGTAGGCCTCGATCTGGTCGTGCGTCGGGAAATACTGCTCGGTTTTCGCCGCACCATTGCGCAGGCTGAACGCGACGACGGTCGACGACGAGAGCCCGGGCTGGTACGGCTCGATCGACAGCGGCGCGGGTGCGGTGCCGCTGCGCCGCAAGCGCTGCAAGTCGTTGAGCACCTCGTTGTAACCGTGCCGCGTCCGGGCCGCGAGCGCCCTGAACGGCGCCGAATGCTGACCACGCGCTTCCGCGTCGGACAGCTGCTCGCGCAGCGCCTTCGCGCGCGCTTCGAGCGCCGCGATGCGCGTCGGCCGCGCACTCCGCAGGAACGCGCGCGGCGGCAACTGGGTGAGCAGGAAATGCACGTCCGAGCCGAACCGGTCGTTGCCGATCGGCATTTCGTCGAGCGGTACGCCCTGGTGATGCGGGTTGTTGGCGTGCCGGACGGCGTCGAACCACCGCATCTCGCCGTTGCGCGCGGCGATCACGCCGACCGGATCGCCGAGCGCCTCGGCCACGGCGCCGTCCGTCCTGAACACGTAGATCACGTGCTGGTTGCCGTCAACCGCACCGTTGCGGATCGCAGTCAGCAGGTGCGGCACGCTGTTGCCGCTGAAATCGACCACATTGAGCGCGGATGTGTGCGACGGCAGCAAATGCGGATCGACCGGCGGCCGCGTTGCCGTGTTGCCTTCACCGCCCTGCTCCGCGCGCTCGAGCGGCCGGCGAAGCGGCACCTTCGACTGGAAAAGATCGCCGAGCGAACGGTGCGGCGGTTTCTCTGCCGGGGTGGTTTCCTTCGCCGGCCGGAAGCCGCCGATTCGATCGACGGTTTCCGGCTTGACGTCGCTCACGACGAACCGGATGCCGCGCCGCGGCGAGCGCAGGACCGGAATGCCGCCCCTGCGCCGTCGCCGGAACACGGTGCGCAGATCCTGCTCGGGAACCTCGGTGTCGCCGAGCGGCGCTTTTTCGTAGTACTTCCATTCGTGGTTCGTGTTGCGCTCCGCGTAGCCGAGTACCTTGCCCGTCTCGTCTTCGACCACGTGAATCCAGCGCCGCTCACCCTCGACGGCACGCACGGCCTGACGCGGCCGCTTGAAACCCGGTGCGTCGTGCAGTTTCGCCACGTCTGCGGCGAGCGCGGCGTCGACCGGATGACCCGACGCCGTCACGGACCACGACGACTTGCCGTCCCGCGTCTCGATCTTCGACGCGCCGCCGAACTGCATCAGCTCGTCGTGCGCCACCGGCGACACGAAGAAATCGAACTGACGGCGTGCCGTGCGCCCGCTGCTGCCGGTCTTCCCGAGCGCCTTGCGCAGCGCGCCCGGCACGCGCTTGCCGTCCAGCATCCGCACGGGGCCGAGCGCGCCGTGCTCGTCGGTCTCGAGCACCGCGACGAACGCCGGCGCCGCGTGTTCGGCGTCGGCGGCCGGCGCGTCGGTATGCGCGGTGATCAGCACGTGCGCGTTCGGGCCGAGCTGGCGGCCCAACCCGTCGAGCGTCGGCGCGCGCTGGCCATCGACGCGCGTGAGCGTGCGTCGGCCGAGGCTGTCGAGCCATGTCGCGGCAACCGCCTGTGGATCGCTCGCTTCGGCCACCGCGGCGCCCTGCGGCACGCCCGGCTGGTTCGCATGACCGGATACGGCGGCAGGCGCCGCCGCGCCGGACGATTCGCCGGCCGTGCCGGCAAGGCGGCCGGCCGCCGGCCCCGCCGGGCCGATCGTCGGCCAGGTCGGGCGCCCGTCGGTCGCCCCGACCGCCCGCATGCCGCCCGCATGCACGGCCGCATAGCCTTCCGGCAAGCCCGAGCGATCGATGCCGACGAGCCGGTACGACACCTCGCCGGTCGCCGCGTCGCGGGTGCGCACGACGTACATGTCGACACCGGCCGGCTTGACCAGTTCGCCGCCATCGGGCGTCGTGATGCGCAGCGCGCGAGCCGGATCGTGGCCGAGCGCCGACAGCAGCACGACGTCGGTCGGTGCCTGGCCCTCGACCGCGGCGAGGTTCGCTGACGCGCTGGCCGCGACACGTTCCTGCGGTGTCAGGTCGTCCCGTGCGAACGCGGTGCCGTCCGGCAACGCATCGGTGCGCACGTATGCGTGGTTCCGTGGGCCGGTATGCGCCGTATCGATTGCCTGCCCGAGATCGCCGTGCGCGACGGTCCGCACGCCTTCCGGCAATGCGAGCCGGGCATCGGTCACCGAAGGGGCAGGCGTGTGCGCGGCAGCGGTAGCCGGTGCATCGGGCACCGTGCCGCTGAACCGGAACCAGCCGTCCTCGGGATCGAGCGCACCGAAATCGGTGCCGCTGCCGAGCTCGATGCTGCCGTCGCGCGTCACGAATTCCACGCGCAGGTTGGTCAGCCCGGCCGCGTCGAACGCCTGCATCACCCCGTCGATCACGCGGGTCGGTTCAGGGCCGTCGAGGAAGCCGCTCGGCCAGCGCTGGCTCACCGTGCCGCCGGGTTGCGTCACGCGCGCCGCGTCGCCGATCACGCCGGGCCGTTCGGCCAGCGCGGTGCGGAACGGATGATCGAGCGTGACCGATTCGAACGTGTCGTCCGGAATCGCGGTGAAATCGTAGTCGGGATCGGCAAACGTCGGATCGGCCACGCGCGGCACCGTCGGGCGCGGCGGCGGATCGGCGAGCGGGCGCGACGCGGTACGGGCGGTCGTCGCGGCCGGTTCCGCGTCGCGTCCTGCGGGGAGCGCCGGCCGGCCCGCGCGTGCCGGATCGCCGCGGAAGCTTTGCATCGGCAGACGATCCTTGTCGACCTGGCCGGTCAGCCGCGTGCCGCGTACGGTGGTCGAACCGTCGGGCTCGACGAGCAGGATGTCCGGCGGCGCCCAGACCGATGTCGGCCGTCCGGTCAGCTCCGACAGGCGCTGCGCGAGTGCCGCCGCGAAGGTCGTGCTGGCCGCCCGTACTTGCCCGGGCGCGATGCGCAGCGGATCGTGCTTGTTCGATCCGCCGAAGCACGAATACAGCGTGACGTCCTGCCCCGGTTCGAGATGCGGCGCCACGCGCTCGGCCACCTCGTCGGGCGTGAGCGGACGGCCTTCCGGGCCCAGCATCGCGTCGGCCGATATCCCGTGGCCGAACACGACGTGATGACCGGGCGGCGACATCAGCCCGCGCGCGCCGATCGGATGGAGTGGATCGTCGGGCGGCATCAGCAGTGTATCGGCCGGACGCAGGAACTCGGGATGTTGCGTCGCGTCGATGCCGGTCACGTCGTCGAACCCGGGCTGCAGCACCGACTGACCATGAACCGTCGTCGTGACGACGCCATCGTTGGCGATCCGGCGGTCCGTATAGACGCGGCTGGTCTTCGGATAGATTTTCTGCGTTTTCCCTGACAGGCCGTCGTCGGCCTCGGCTTCGGCGACCTGCTCGACGCGTGCGGCCCATTCGTCCGCCTTGTAGATCTGCCCCGGCCCGACTTCGACGACCGGAGTCGGCTCGTAGACTGGCGGTTCGCCCGGTTCCGCGTCGGGGGCGAGCCGCGGATGCGCGGGCCCGCCCGGCGTCACGTCCTGGCGTCCGCCATCGCCTTGCGTACCGCCCGCGCCGCGGCGGCCGCTGTCCGAGTCCGGATCGATCTGCGCGTCGATCGCGCGCACCGGCTCGACCGGTGCATGGTCATGCACGGCCGTGCGCGCCGCCGGTTCGCCGCGCTGTGCGAACACCATCGGCGGATCGCTCGCATCGGGCGCCTCGGGCAGATGCAGATAGAGCCGCGTCGCGACGTCGGGATCGTTTGCCGGCAGGACGATCTTGTCGTCGATCGGATGCAGTTCCAGCGCACCGGTGCCGCGCACCGAGTTGGACGTGATCGACGCGATCACGGGCACCTGCAGTTCGTACGCGAGTTCCTGCGCGAACGAGTAACCGCCGGCACCGAGATAGCAGCCCGTCAGCAGCACGCCGTTGCCTTCCGTATAGGCCGGATCGTCGAGCAGCTTGCGCGCGAATTGCCGCGGCGAAATCGTCTTGCCGCCTTCCGTGACGGCGGCCGCGCTGTCCAGGGTCACGTCGCGCGGCGCCGTGCCGTGCGACTCGGCGATGTCGAACCCCGACACCTTAAGGAACTGCCGAGCGGTCGCGTGCCCGAGCAGGTTTACGACGTTCGAACCCGGCACGGGCCGCAGTTCCAGAGGATTGATCCGGACCGGCTGCGCGCCGCCCGGCGAGAACTTCCCGTTCACGTCGGGCTCGATCTCGAAGCGCGCAAGCCGTCGGCCCGGATTGGGGAGCGCCCGCCGCCATCCGGCCGCGTCGTCGTCGCCCAGCCGGCCGAATACCGGCGCCTGGATCAGATCCGCGAATTCCTGCAGCAACTCGGGATTGGCGCCGCTGCGCGGCCCCTCGAGCGCGATCGGCGTGCCAGGCGTATAGCCTTTCCACGCCAGTTCTTCCAGCGCATGCGTCATCTCGAGCGCGCTGGCCGACCGGCCGCTGCGCGGATTGATGATCGAGCCGCGTTTCGTCAACAGGCGCCACACGTACACGCCGATCGGCACGCGCGCGTCGCCCGTCGTGGCGCTGCCGCCCCAATGATTCGACACCGGGCGCGGCGCGACGCCGCTCCAGTCGACCGGATGCGCGCCCTGGTCGATGACCGCCAGCGCCGGCGAGAACCGGTACGTGCGCGGTTCGCCGCTGACCGAATGGTCCGGCACGCCGGCCTGATCGGGCGCACCGGGTTCGATCAGGATGCCGCCCGCATAACCGGAGTCGGGGCTGCCGTCGGCCCGATAGCGCGGCGAACGCCATGCGACGAATCCGCTTGCGCCGTACACGTCCACGCCCAGCACGTTCGCGAGCAATTGCGCGAGCGGACTCACGCGCGTGCCGGCGCCGCACGCATAAAGAATGACCGGCGACTTGCCGTCCCAGCCGCTCTGGCGAATCAGCTCGGCCATGTCTTCGGCGCTCATCGCCTTGCCGGTCGCGCTCGCGAATGCATCGGCCCACGCATGCGCGTACACGGCGAAATAGCCGGGCGGCACCGGCATCAACGGCCGCTCGCCCGCCGGCAGCCGGTTCTCGGGCTGACTCGGGTTGTCCGAATAGATCGCGAGGTCGGCCTCGCGGCGCGGGTACGCGGCCCACTGCGTTTCGCTCATGCCGAATGGCGCGTTGATCACGTCGACGCGCCGGCCGCCCTCGTTGCGAATCAACGGCTTCTGCGAATCGAAGCCGCGCGGGTACACCACACGCAGCGTGCGGTCGTACGCATCGTTCATCGACAGCATGAACGCATCGCCGGCGTCGGTCAGGCCGACGTGGCCGACCACCGCTTCGGGCGGCACCGAGCCGTCCGCGGAGAGCGCCCCTTGATCGACCAGCGCGATCCGGTAGCGGCCGCCGGCCACGCCGTCGGCGCCGACCATCAGCGCGTCGTGATACGTCGTGTAGCGCGTCACGCCGATCGTGCCGTCTTCGTCGGGCGCAACCGCCGCACGCGCCTTCGCATCGTCGGCCGCGTTCGCGCGCCGCTGGTCCGCCCGCGCCGCGCTCATGTCGTCGACGATGTTGCCCTTTTGGGTCGCGGGCAGCCCGTCTTCCTCGGGGTTGCGCACGTTGCCTTCGGGATCCTGCAGCGCGTACACGTAGTACTCGACGTCCTCGAGCCGGTTGCCGCTCTCGATGATTCCTCCGACCACCTCGCTCAGCATCGCCGGATCGGCCGCGACATGCGCGGGGATCTCCCAGGACGCTGGATGCGCACCGTTTGTCGGCATGCCGGCCCGGGCCGTCGATGCACCGTCGCCAGCCAGCGCGTCGGCGACGGCCGGCGTCGCTTCGCCGTCGGGCGCGAGCCGCGGCACGATCGCGGCGTCGTCCGGCGTGCCCTGCATGCGGTGCGCGCGCAACCACGCGGCGACGCGCGCCCGCAGCCCCTTGTCGGCCGGCGCGACCGTGCCGCCGTCGTCGGCCGGTTCGCCGAAGCTGTTCGCCTGCTCCTCCGCGTGCTGCCACGGGTTGCCGATCTCGCCGACCGCGAGACGCTGGTTCGCCAGTCCGTTGCCGTACAACGTGTCGACGACGTTGATCGCGACCGGCCGCGACACCGTCGACGGTGCGGGCGTCTTCGTGATGGCTCGAATCGGCCGCTCCATCAGCGTGTGCGAACCGAGCCCCATCTGCGCGATGCCGATGCCGAGGTTGAGCAATTGCTGCGCGCGATCGGAATCGGACATCGCGTCCCAGTTCTTGACCAGCGACACGCCCTGGTCGCCCATCTGGTAGCCGCCGATCAGGCCGCCCGTGACATTGAATACGCCGGCCGTGCGTCCTGTCGTCTGCGCGAGCGACTGGAACGCGTCGGCTTCCTGCGTGAAACGGCCGACACTGGCCACGTCGGCCGCGGCGCCGTCGCCGCGCGATGCGGCCGTCAGCAGGTCGGAGACCCGCCCCGTCGTGCGCAGCAGCGACGATGCCTCCGCGAGCGACTTCGCCGCCACGCCGAGCCCGGCGCCGGCGAAGCCCGCGCCACTGCCGATCAGGCTGATCCAGTCGCCGCGCGCCTGTACGTTGCCGAAGCCGATCGACTGGCCGTGATCGCTCAGGTTCTTCAGGTCGCCGATCGCGGCCGGCACGCCGACGGCCATGCCCGCGCCGACGGCCGTCCACGCGGCACCGAGCATCAGGCCGCCGACCGGCGCCCCGATGCCGCTCGCAACCAGCACGACACCGCCGGCCGCGGCAAGAATGCCGGCACCCATTTCGAGGATGTGTTCGGCGTGCTGGTACCACTCGGTCTTGTGCGCGTCGATCGTTTCGTATTGCGAGAAACCGCCGGACGCCGGACCGTTCGTCAGGCTTTTCGGCACGTACAGCTTGCCGTCATCGGACAGCGCATTGTTGTGCTGGTAGTCGTCGACGGTGTCGTACTTCCAGCCGCGATCGTCGATCAGCTTGTACTGGTCCGGATGTCCCTCCACCTGCACCTTGAAGAGCGCGCTCGGCGCGGTGCCGGTCCCCTTCGATACGTAGTAGATCGGCACCAGCGACACGACCGCGTGGTCGCCGCCGACCTTGCGGATCTGATCGACGACGTTCTGGATCATCTGCGTCGCGGCGGAATTCCTCGCGTACAGCGACTGGCTGTTGACCGCCCTACCGTTCTGCAACTGCCCGTTGCTGACGATCAACTGTTCGAGCAGCGCCATCGACGGCACGTCGTTCCGGTCGGTCGGCGTCGCGCCCGGGTCGTCCGGCTGGATCCCGAGCCCGGCGCCGACGAAGTTCGTCATCTGATCGGAGCCGGTGGTGAACGTATAGGACTTGTCGTCGAAGTGCTTCTGGAAGTCGTCGAAATACGCCTTCAGCTGCTTGTCCGGATCGGCCTGGAACAGCTTGTAGCTGGCGCTGGCGGCGTCCTTGTTCTGCTTGTCCTGGGCACTCTTGGTGCCCTGGTCGTAACGCAGCTGGAAGTCGTTCGCGAAGCCCGAGCGGAACCGGTCGTCGTTCTGCATTTTTGACAGCAGCGCCTTCGACAACGACGGGTCGACGCCCGACGACAGCGCCTGCCGCACACCGTCGAACCCGTAGCCGGCGTCGCTGCCGCGCAACGTATAGATCATCGTCTTCGCGTTGCCGTTGGCGTCGAGCAGCCAGCTCGCGACGTCGTCTTCGCGATGCACGGGCACGCCGCTCGCGGTCGGCTGCTGATCGGCGAGCCCGACCGCCGTGCTGAGGCCCTTGTAGAACTCGATGCCGTCGCCGTAAGGCTGCGGCGTGCCCGTGTTCGACTGCGTCCACTTGTTGCCGAAATCCTTCTCGACGGTATCGAGCACGACGCCCGCGAATTCGGGCGGGGCATTGGCGAGGATGTCCTGCATCCACTTGCCGGCCTTGTCGGCATTCATCCGGCCGTCGTAACGCGCCTGCATGCTGGCCTGGTCCGTCGCTTGCGAATCGGGCTTCTGCATCAGCGGATCGATCTGCGAATGGATGAAGTTCGCGTTGAAATGCGGCTGGCCCGCCTGCGTCCACAGCGTCTGGCGTTCGTCCAGCGAGAACGACGCATTCATGTTGGTGTTCAGCACCTGAAGCGCCGCGCCCGGATTGCTGCCCGGATTCTCCATCAGTTGCGCGACCTGCTGCTGCGTGTACTGCAGCCGCACGTCGGGCGCGGCGGCGAGCAGCAGCTTGATCTTCTGGTACCCGGGCTGGTTCTGGTCGGCGTGCGCCATTGCATACGCGAACACGCCGCCCGCCTGGTTGATCTGCGCGTTCAGGGCTTGCGCTTCCGATTCGCTCTTGCCGTCCGTGCTGACCGGAACACCCGTCAGCTTGACGAACGCCTCGGCGAGCGGATTCTGCTGGGCAAGCGTCTTCTCCTGCGGCGACAGTTTCGGGTCGTTCGGATCGACGGTCACACCGGTGTCCTGCAACAGCGCGAACGTGACCGGGTCGGACTGCGCGAGCTGTTTCATCTGCGGCGACAGCGACGGATCGTCGGGATTGATCGTCGCGATCGTGCGCTTGAGCTGGCTTTCCTCGCCCAGCGCGTCGACGAGCCCGGTGTACCACATGCCGTCGTGATTCTGCTTCACCGACGCGACGACCTGTTTCTGCTCGTCGGCCGTCACGTAGGTCAGCGCGGTGTCGTCGCCGCCCGTCACGACCTTGTCGTACTGGCTCTGCGCCTGCGACAGCTCCTGCGTGATGTCGGCCTCGTCGGCGCGGCGCAATCCGCCGGGCTCCTTCTGCCACGCCGCATAGTCGGCCTTCGCGTCGTTCAGACGCAGCGTCGCGGCCGACGTGCTGTATTCGTGGCGCAACGCGGTGGTGAGTGCCGTGTATGCGTCGTCGGCGTTCGTGTCGGCCGTGGTGGCCGCCTGGCGCAGTTGCGCGCCGGTGTCGGGATCGGCGCGCCGGATGCCGCCCGGCAACGCGTTGTACTGCTGCACGTCGGCGTTCGCGGCCTGATCCTTCTGCATCGCCATCGCGAACTGGAACGCCTTCACGTTGGTCGCCCGCTCAGGCGCCGATTCGGCCGACACCGCCTTTTGCGCATCGTCGAGCACCGAGCCGAACACCGGATCGTTCGGCGACGCATTGCGCAGATCCGATGCCACGCCCGCGATCGCCTTGTTCGTGTCGCCGCCGCCGTCCGCCGCGACGCGCATCTGGTTCTCGACGGCTGCCTGCACCGAGCCCCATGCGGTTTCGGCCTTCTTCACCTGGTTGTCGAGATCGGCCTGCGACGCGCCCTGGTCGTGCAGACGCTTGAGCGTCGCCATTTCGGCCTGCGCGAGCTGCAGCAGGCGCTGCGTCTCGGCCTGCGCGGCCGCGAGGGCCTGCTGTTCCGGCGTCTGGGCCGGCGGGGTGCTGCCCGCCCCGTTCTTCGGTGCCGGATCGTCGTCATTCTGCGGCTGCGGCACGTTCACCGGCCCGCCCCCGCCCACAGCCATCAACACCATGTCCATTCTCCCGCGGCATGCGTGACGTGCCGGCACAGCGGCAGACGGGCCACGCGCAATGGTCCATTGTGCAGAACGGGCACGCGTGAAAAAGTCGCGCATTACGTAGTCGCCGGCCAGGTTGCGGCAGCGCGGGCAGACTCATGCTACGAACGGAATGAACCCGACGCGGCAATTCGACCGTTGCCGCTTCGGGCGGCAAATTTTTCCGGGTTCCGCGCACGAGACCAGAAATACATGCCGCCGCCAACGAGCAACACACGACCCAGCGCGTTGGATCACCACCCGGACGACATTCGCCGCAGGCTCGTGAAAGTACCGACGCTCACGCTGAGCCGCCCCGGCCCTGCCGAATCCTTCCGCACACGCGATGGTTCCATTGCGCGCCGATTCGACGGAAACACCCTGCATCGAAACGCCACGATTCCACGCGATTTCGCAGAGGACCTTTCCTGTGCAGCGGCTTAATCGACGGTCGCGCGATCTCCAATAATGGCCGCTCGATCAGTCGGCCGGCGCGCCGACGCGACCCACCGGCGATCGGGCCGGAGACCAACGATAAAAAATCCTATGCATTCCTATAAAACCATCCAGCCCGCCAACGCGCGCGTTGCCACGCCGCATGCCGTCCGCCGCGGCCGTCGTACCGGGGCGCTCCCGGGAACAGTGCTCGCCGCCTGCGCGGCCGGCCTGATTCCGTGCGTCGCGCACGCGCAGAGCAGCGTGACGCTGTACGGCCTGATCGATACGTCGATCACCTACGCGACCAACCAGCGTACGCAAGGTGCCGGTTCGCCCGGCAGCGGCAGCGTCGGGCTGACGAGCGGCGCGTTGAACGCGTCGCGCTGGGGGCTGCGCGGCCGCGAGGATCTCGGCGGCGGGATGGCGGCGGTCTTCACGCTCGAGAACGGCTTCGCGGGCACGAACGGCAAGCTGTCGCAGAAAGGCGTCGACATGTTCGGCCGTCAGGCGTGGCTCGGCGTGAGCTCGCGCACGGCCGGCACGCTCACGTTCGGCCGCCAGTACGACCTGATCCTCGATTTCGTGACGCCGCTCGGCGCGTCGGGCCCCGGCTGGGGCGGCAACCTCGCGGTGCATCCGTATGACAACGACGACTCGAACCGCAACCTGCGCATCAACCACGCGGTGAAGTACACGAGCCCGACGTATCGCGGGCTGACGTTCGGCGCGTTGTACGGATTCTCGAACACGGCAGGCGCGTTCTCGAACAACGCCGTGTGGAGCGCGGGGCTCGGGTATGCGAACGGACCGCTGAAGCTCGGCGCCGGTTACCTGAAGATCAGCCGCGACCGCAATGCGCCGAATCCGGACGGCGCACTGAGCACGGTCGACGGCTCGGCGACGATCACGGGCGGCAACCAGCAGATCTGGGCCGTGGCCGGCCGCTATGCGTTCGGCCCGCATTCGGTCGGCGCTGCATGGTCTCACTCGGCCACCGACGGCGTGAGCGGCGTGCTCCAGGGCAGCGGCATCACCCCGCTGAAGGGCGAATCGCTCGTCTTCGACAACTTCACGGTCGATGGCCGATACTTCGTCACGCAGGCGTTCAGCGTAGCCGCCGCGTACACGTATACGATGGGCCGTTTCGACACGCGCACGGGCCAGACGCGCCCGAAATGGAACCACGTGGTCACGCAGGCCGACTACGCGTTCTCGAAGCGCACGGACGCGTATCTCGAAGCCGTCTATCAAAGCGTGAGCGGCGGCAACGGCAATCCCGCGTTCAACGCGACCGTCTGGACGATGACGCCGTCAGCCAATAGCAACCAGCTGGTGGTCGCGCTCGGGTTGCGGCACAAGTTCTGACGCCCCGGCGACACGAGTCGCGCCCGCACCGGCATGGCGCATCATGCATCGCCGCGCATGCTGCGGTTTCCGCGCAAGCAAGAATGCGTCCTGCGTCGTTCCCGTGTGAAAAATGCCGAGAAACTGGTCACGCTGTGACATTTTTCCTAATCTAGTTGCAGCGGCGCCGTGCTTCGGCGTTCCGGTCGAGACAATCTTTCATATGGCGCATCGCCGGCTTACGAAAGCGCATCGCGCACGGAAGCCGGCACTTTCGTGCCGTCTCGCCGGATGCGTGACGCGACAGTTCGCGCGCACCACGCTTTCCTCGCAGTCAACCGCAGGAGACGCACGATGAGCAAAACGAACCGATTTGCGGTCATGGCAGCCTTCGCGCTGCTGGCGGGTTGTCACCACGCGGCGAAAACGCCCGAGAACGCCGGGATGGCGCCGGCCCCATCGAGCGAAGCGGTCGCGACGGTGGCGGCGGACGATCTCAACAATCCGAACAGCCCGCTCGCGAAGCGCAGCGTCTACTTCGATTTCGACCAGTACTCCGTGAAGCCGGAATACCAGACGCTGCTGCAGGCGCACGCCGACTACCTGCGCAGCCACCCGTCGCGCCGCGTGCTGATCCAGGGCAACACCGACGAACGCGGGACGTCCGAATACAACCTCGCGCTCGGCCAACGCCGATCGCAAGCCGTGATGAGCGCACTGGAAACGCTGGGCGTGCAGGCGTCGCAACTCGAAGCGGTCAGCCTCGGCAAGGAAAAGCCGGTCGCGCTCGGCCACGACGAGGATTCGTGGGCGCAGAACCGCCGCGCCGATCTCGTCTATCGTTGACCGGATGCCGCCGCGACGGCGGCATTCCGGCTGCTCACTTCTCCGTTGCCCGGATGCAGCGAATCTGCGGGGGCGCGCCGCGCCCCGGCTGCATGCGCGAGCGCCTGCCCCGCTCCATGTCGCCATGTGCCGATACGCAAAAAGCATGGAATAAACCGCCCGCCGGAAACGTTTCGTCATCGCGCGGTCGCCGGTTCACGCGAACCATCCTGCCGCGCGGCCTTCTCGGCGAAAGGAGAGTGAAATGAATTCGGCAAGATTGGCCGCGGCGCTGCTCGCGGCACTGATGCTGGTGCTGTCGGCCGGATGTACGTCGTCGGGTGGCGGCGTATCGCCAGGCCCCGGGATGAGCCGGTATGGCGGCGCGGGCGGCAGCGGAGGTGGCGGAGGGGGCGGCTACTGAAGCGCCGCCGGAAAGGCTCGAGCGGGGCGTTACGCAGGAGCGCGGCCGGAAGCCGGCCGCCTCGCGCGCGACGCCCCGCCGCGCCGCACGACTTACCGACGCATGGCCTTCACGTCGGCCGGCATGACGCTCGCGGGCTGGCCGCCCCACGTCGCGCGCAGGTAGTTCGCGAGCTGCGCGAGTTCGTCGTCGCTCAGCGTGTGCGCGAAACCCGGCATCGGTTGCAGGTTCTCGAAGCCGGCGAACTTCTGCTCGTCGATGCCGTCGAGCATCGCGACCAGCAGGTTGCGCGCATCGCCCTGACGCAGCGTGGAATTGCCGTTCATCGGCACCGCCACGTGCGGCTTGCCTTCGCCGTCGAAACCGTGACAGCCCGCGCACACCGCGAGATACACCGAGCGGCCGGCCGCGAGCTGCGCGGCATCGGCCGACACCGGCTTCACCGCCTGCGGCGCCGGCGGCGTATCGCCGAGCAGGTACACGGACAGCGCGCGCAGATCGTCCTTCGTCATGTATTGCGTGCTCAGGTGCACGACCGGATACATTTCGCCGAACGCCGAGCCTTGCGGCGCGATGCCGACGCCGAAGAACGTCTGCAGGTCGGTGCCCGTCCAGCCGCGCGCGGCGAGGCCGGCCGGCGTGATGTCCGGCGCGGCCACGCGGCCGAGCGCGGCGCCGGAGAACGGCTTCGCGCCGTCGAGCTGCCCCGTGAACGCACGCGGCGTGTGGCATTCCGCGCAGTGGCCGAGCGCGCCCGCCAGATAGCGGCCGCGCTGCCAGTCGGCGGACTGGCCGGTCGATGCATCGGGCAGGCTGTCCTTCAGAAACACCATGTCCCAGAACACCATGCCGACGCGCAGGTTGTACGGGAACTTGAGTTCGTGCGGGCGGTTTTCCTGAGCGACCGGCTTCACCGTCTTCAGGTACGCGTACATCGCGTCGGTATCGGCGCGCGTGAGCTGCCGGTACGACGTATACGGCATCGACGGATACAGGCGCTTGGCCGGCGCCTTGCCGTCATGCAGCGCGGCGTAGAAGTCGTCCGCGCTCCAGCCGCCGATCCCGTGGTCCTTGTCGGGCGTGATGTTCGAGCCGTAGAACGTGCCGAACGGCGATTCGAGCGGCGCACCGCCCGCGAACGGCGCGCCGTCCTTCGCGGTGTGGCACGCCGCGCAGTCCGCGGCCTTCACGAGATAGCGGCCGCGCGCGACCTGGTCGGCACCGGGCGCGCCGGAAGCCGCGCTCGAAGCCGGCGCGTCATGGCCGCCGCAGGCGGCGAGCAGCAGCGCGCAGGCGGCCGCGAGTGCCGGCAGGCCCGCGGCCCGCGCGGCACGATGGGCGAATGTGCGTTTCATGCGGCGTCCTTCACGAGTCCCGGCGTCGTCAGGATCACGTCCTTCACGGCTTCGTAATAGCGGACGTAACCGGTGCAGCGGCAGATGTGCGCGTTCAGCGCGTCGGTGATCGTGCGCTCGACGTCGGCCTTCGCGACCGGCTCGCGCTTCAGGCGTTCGATCAGCACCGTCGCCGCGTTGACGAAGCCCGGCGTGCAGTAGCCGCACTGGAAGCTGAAGTGCTCGAGGAACTTCTGCTGGATCGGCGACAGCTCGACCACTTCGCCGGCTTGGTTGCGCTTCGCGTGACCTTCGATCGTGCGGATCGAACGGCCGTGGAAGAAATGCGCGCCGGTGATGCATGTGCGCATTTCCTCGCTCGTGCCGTCCGGCTTGTCGACGATCACGACGCACGCGTGACAGATGCCCTGCCCGCAACCGAGCCGCGAACCGGTGAGGCCCGCATACTCGTGCAGGAACTCGATCATCATCAGCCCTTCGGGCACCTGCATCGGGCCGACGGACTTGCCGTTGATGTTCACCGACAGCGGTTTCTGCTGAAAGCGGACGAGCGGACGCTCGACGGTGGCCGGTGCGGCAGCCGGTGCCGCGGGTGCCGGAGCGGCCGAAGCCGCGTTCGGCGCGGACGCGCCGGTCGCGGACGCGCTGGCGCTCGCGGCCGACGCGGCGGTTTGGGCGGTCGTCATGCGAGCACCTCCTGAATCTTTTGCGGGGTCACCGGCAAGTCGGTGAAACGATGGCCGATCGCGTGCGCGATGCCGTTCACGATCGCGCCGACGACGGGAATCATCACCACTTCGGCGACACCCTTCGGCGGATCGGTCTCGGACAGCGGCGGCAGGATGTCGCCCGTCTGCGACCACACGGCGACGTCGGTCGCGCGCGGCAGCTGGTAGCGGTTGAAGTTCCACGTGCCGTTGCCGGGGCCGTCTTCGTAAAGCGGCAGGTACTCGTGCAGCGCATGGCCGATGCCCATCGCGAGGCCGCCCTGCAACTGGCCCGACACGAGCTGCGGCGAGATCTGGTTGCCGCACTCCATGATCGAGTGATGCGTGAGCAGCTCGACCTTGCCGGTCGCTTCGTGCACGGCCAGCTCGACGAGCGTGCCGACCGCCGTGTAGTACGTGACGGCCGCGTTGTTGCGGCTCGTCGGCGGGATGAACACGCGCTTGCGGTCCAGCACGCGATAGCCGTTCGCCGTCGGCGCCAGCGTACCGTGCATCGCGGTCGCGCCGACCGGCGCGGCGGTGCCCGGCATCGGGCCGTCGTCGCCGGTCTTCGGCGCGCCGATCCGCAGCGACAGCCCGTCGATCGGCAGACGATCGACCGCGCCGCCCACGTCGAACTCGGCGTCGGTCCATTGCCAGCGGTTGAACACGTGTACGACGGCGCCGGTCGCCAGGCCGAGCGCATGCGCCTGCTTCGCGAGCTGCTCGAACGTCAGCGGCTCGAGGCCGTCGGCGGTCAGCTTGCCTTCGACCCAGCGCGCGTCCTCGATGCGGATCGTGTACGGCGCGGCCTGGCCGCCGCCGAGGCCGCGCGTCCAGATCGACATCGCGGCCGGCCACAGCCCGTAGCGGAACACCGCGCGCGCGGCTTCGCGCGTGCTGTGCGTGAAGTAGTACGCGGAGTTCGTCGCGCTCGACGGCGACGCATAGCCCGGCGACCAGCGCGGATTCGCGCTCAGCCGGTCCTGGTCGGCTTGCGACATCAGGTACGGATCGCCGCTCGTCTCGACCGGCAGATCGGGCCATTCGGTCACTGCGACGCGCACCTCGGTCGCCGGGCGGCCGAGCCACTTCGCGACCGCGACGGCCTGCGACGTCGACATCCCGGTGCCGATCTCGGCAGCCGTGTGATGCAGCGACACCTTGCCGTTCTCGTCGAATTCGACCTTCGCGAACGATGCCTCGGCACCCGTGCCGAAATCCTTCTGCACGCACGCGAAGCCGACGCCGTAGCGCTTGCCCGGGTTCGCCGCCTCGAATTCGGCCTTGCGCGCCGCACGGCGCGTCCACAACGGATGCTGCCTTGCACGTTCCAGCACTTCGTCGACGCGCAGCGCGCCGGCGGGAATCGCGCCCTGCGTGTTCTTCATCCCCGAACGCAGCGCGTTGCGCAGGCGGAACTCGATCGGATCGAGGTTCAGTTGCGCGGCGATCTCGTCGACCGCCATCTCGGTCGCGGCCATGCTCTGCAGCGTGCCGTAGCCGCGCGCGGAGCCTGCGTCGATCGCGCGCGACGCGATCGCGACTGCCGCGAGGTCGCTCTTCGGGAAGTAGTAGATCGATTGCGCGGCCGTCGCGCCGACCATCGCCACCGACGGCGAGAAGTTCGAGCGCCCGCCGCCGTTCGCCTCGAAGTCGCCCTTGAACGACTGCATGAGACCCGTGTTGCGATCGACCGCGATCCGGTAATGCATCTTGAACGCGTGACGCTTCAGCGATGTCTGGAACTGCTCGTAGCGGTCGTTCGCGAACCGCACCGGGCGGCCGTCCGCGTACAGCGCGCAGACGAGGCCGTAGAACGGCACGTTGCAGTGATCCTTCGAGCCGTAGCCGACCGTGTAGCACGGATGCACGAACAGCTTCTTCACCGGGAAGCGGCATTTCGCGACCATCGCGGCCGCGTTCTCCGCCACTTCGAGCGGCGACTGCGTCGGCACGACGAGGTGCAGCGCCTGCGTCGCGGCGTCGTACCAGCAGTTCGCGTTGTCGGGTTCGAGCGCGGCGGTGTCGACCGACTGCGTGCTGTACGCGCGGTCGAACACGAGCCAGTCGGCCGGCGGATGGTCGAACTCGCTGGCGATCTGCCCGGCCAGGAACATGCCCTGCTCGTCGAGCTTGCCGTGCTCCTTGCCGTCCGGCCAGACCGGCAGGTGCTTGCGCATCATGCTCGGGAAGATCGGCGCGTCCTTCAGGCTCGAATAGACGTCGGCGTCATAGGCCGTCTTGCCGCCTACCCGAACGAAGCGGAACGTGCCCCACGGATCGCGCTCGAGCGGGCCCGTGACCGCGCCGTAGCGGATCACGTCGTCGCGGAACTTGAGCGCGTTCTTCGCGAAGCGGAAGCGCGCGAAGTCGTGATAGATGAGGATCGCGACCGCATGGCCGAGATACGCGGGCGTCTTGCCGGCGGGCAACAGCATGTCGTCGCCGTAGAACGCCGGGAACGCGACGCCGTCGCGCGCGAGATCGTCGGCCGTGACCACGCGGTCCGGCTTCAGTTCGTCGCCGAGCAGCGACAGGTCGAAGCCTTCGTAGGTGCGGTCGGCCTGCGTGACGCGGAGGATCAGCGCGTGCGACTGCTGCTGCGGCCAGTGCGGCATGTCGGCGGCACGCACGTCACGGGCGAACACTTTCGAGCCCGTGACTTTCGCGATGCCGTCGATGCGGAATTGGGGTATGCCGGTGACGCTATCCCATTTGACGGGCGTGAGGAGTTTTTCTTCGAAGAGCGCCGCGAACGCGCGGCTGCCGATGGGCGCGACATACACCGCGACGCCCGCCAGCACGCTGGCTTTCAGAAAACCCCGCCGTGACAGGCCGTGGTTTTTCATGTGGGGGGAACCTCCTGATGCGGCTCGGACGGCGATAGGGTGTCGCGGCGTTCGGAGCGGCGCGCATTCTGGCATTGTTTTAGATATATCGCCTATAGTATTTCCCGCATGAAATACTTATTGAATTTCTTATAACGGGATTCACACGGGCTGCGGCGCCCGGTCGCGGGCGGCACACGAGCCCGACCGGGCGGTGTCGCGGCGGGCGTATCGATCGCCGCCGGACGATCGCGCGCCAGGGGCCTGCCATGTGCGGCGCGCGCCGAAACCGGTCCGCGGGCGACTGTCCGACATCGTCCCGTGGGCAACGACGCCTGCCCCCGCGTCGGCGAATGCGCACGGCGCACGCCGGCGTGGTCAGAGACGACTCGCCGACGCCCCCGCACGTCACGCGCGGCCGGCGTTTCATGGTAATGTCGTGCGCATCCGGCTCGCCGGTCGCCCCGCCACGTGCCGTGCGGGGCGCTCGGCAATGCGCCGCATCGTGTCGAGGTCAAAATAGCCATGGCAGTCAAGGCAAGCCTCCTGAACGCCGTTCTCGCCACTCCCCCCTGCGGCAATCACCGCGTGACGGCCGGGCTACGCCCGTCGATGCTCGTCACGCTGTTCGAAGACGTACGCCCGATGGCGCTGTCCGGCCTCGCCAGCGCGTTCGTCGCGGCGATCGCGCTGATCCGGCTGCAACAACTCTGGTGTTCGGTGTGGCTCATCGTCGACGTCGGCCTGCTCGCCGCGCGGCTCGCGATCGCACGCGCGTATGCAGTGCACCGTGCCGCCGGCGACGATCGCGCCGAATACTGGGCGCTGCGCTATGCGCCCGTGTCGCTTGCCGCGTGCTTCGTGCTCGGCCTCGGCGTGATGGGCTGCGTGGCGGCGCCCGACGCCGAGCTCGGCACGCTGTCGGTGATGGTCGCGGGCGGCGTGTTCGGCGGGATCGCGTCGCGCAATTCGGCGCTGCCGCGGCTCGCGATGACCCAGGTCACGCTCGGCGTCCTGCCGATCGGCCTCGGCGCGTTGCTGGTCGACCGGCCCGGCGCATGGCTGCTGCTGCCGCCGCTCGCGATCTATCTCGCGGCCATGCGCACGGTCGTCCAGCGTCATTACCGCGTGCTGGTCGCGCTGATCGCCGCGCGCCAGCGCAACGCCGAGCTCGTCGCGCGCTTCGACGCCGCCCTCACCTACATGCCGCACGGCCTGTGCATGATCGACGGCGAGAGCCGCGTGATCGTCGCGAACCGTCGTACCGCGCAATTGTTCGGCTCGCCACGCGAGATCATGCTCGATACGCCGCTACCCGACGTCGTCGCGGCGCTCGGCGCGAACGCGGTGACCGATTCCGACGGTGCAGGTCTCGCCGTGCAATGCGACGTCTGGCTGAACCATGACGAACCGGTGCCGCTCGACATCACGCTCGCCGACGGCCGACAGCTGGAACTGACACGCCATCGCGTGCCGGACGGCAACGCGGTGGTCATCGTCGAGGACGTCACCACGCGCCGCCGCAGCGAGCAGCACATCCGGCACCTCGCGCGACACGACGCGCTGACGGGATTGCCGAACCGCCACGAACTGCATGCGCAACTCAAGCGGATGCTCGCGCATCGGCCGCGCCTGCCGGGCGCCACGCTCGCCGTCATGTATCTCGACCTCGACGGCTTCAAGGCAATCAACGACCGGTTCGGCCACCAGGCCGGCGATGAAGTGCTCACGCAGGTCGCCGAGCGGCTCGGCAAGACCCTGCCGCCCGGCGAGCTGGCGGCGCGGATCGGCGGCGACGAGTTCGTCGTCGCGCTCGACGCCACCACGATGCAGGCCTGTTCGCTGCTCGCCGCGCGGATCATCCGGCAGATCTCGGCGCCGTACGCGCTGTCGATCGGCGAGACCGTCAGCTTCGGGATCAGCATCGGCATCGCGCTCGACGACGGGCACGGCTCCGCCGACGAACTGATCCGGCAGGCCGACAGCGCGCTGTACGAAGCGAAGTCGGCCGGCAAGGGAATCTACCGCTTCTATTCGGCAGGAAGCAGGCGCGTGGCGCCCGCGACCACGAGCTGAGCGCGCGCGTTCGTTCACGCCGACGGCCTGCGCGCTTTACTGCGCGTCCCTCCTGCGTGTCCCTTTTCGCTTCCCCGCGATTGATTCCCGAAACGCTTCGCGTGGCTGGGCGCATACGCGCACGTGTTCCGCCGCGCTCGCCCGTGTCACGTGACGTGTTCCGTAACATCGGCCCGCACCGCGCGTCACGTTCGCCGCAGAAGCCCGCACGATCGGTGCGGCAAGCGGAATTTCGCGGCTGGCACCCTTATTGCTCTTTGACTGGAAACAGGATGTCAGGGAGCCCACACATGAATACCGTCGAAGTCCTCAGCCGTGCGGAAGCGAGCGATCAACTTGACGTGATCGACGGCGCCTCGCTGATCCGGCGACTCGTTTCCGATCACCGCGCGCCCGCCGCGCGTGAAGCCGCGTGTGTCGACAATCCGCCGCTGACGCTGTACGGCGCATTTCGCCAGGGCGTCACCGATCACGCGGCGCGACGCGCAAATCCCTATCGCGCCGGCAGCCGTTTCTGGGCGCTGTGGGAAGAAGGCCGTATCGAAGCTGAAACATCCGGTCGCTGAAGCGATCGCGCGCGCCGGCCCCGTTGCGACAAGGGGCCCGACGCGCAACACGGCGTGCGCGGGCGGCCGCGCGCCGGCATGCGTATCACCGCTGCAACATCGCGTGCGGCTGCTCGGATGGCGCATGTCGCAGGTTCGCGCGCGAGCCGCTTGACCGCGTCCGGCATCGCCCGCATCGCGCACGCCGCGCGGCGGTCGTTTCCCGATAAGATGGCAGATTACGTTCATCGAACGATGCCGCCATGACCGCTTCCTCCTCCCACCGAAATCCCATCCACTGCGAAATCGATCTCGATGCACAAGGCAAGCATGCGGGCTACCTGCGCCTGCCGCATTCCGTGCATCGCTCCGCATACGGCTGGCTGCCGATCCCGATCGCGTCGATCCGCAATGGCGACGGCCCGGTCGCGCTCGTGATGGCCGGCAACCACGGCGACGAATACGAAGGCCAGATCATCGTGTCGCAGCTGATGCGCGAGATCGATCCGGAGATGGTCAGCGGGCAACTGATCCTGCTGCCGATGGCGAATTTCCCCGCGGCCGATGCAGGCTTGCGCGTGTCGCCGCTCGACGAAGGCAACCTGAATCGCAGCTTCCCCGGCGACCCGACCGGCACGCCGACGCAGATGATCGCGCATTACATCGAGCATGCGCTGCTGTCGCGCGCGCAGTATCTGGTCGACCTGCATTCGGGCGGCAGCTCGCTGCTGTACCAGGGCGGCAACATGCTCGCGATCGACCCGCTCGACGACGACGAGGCGGCGAAGCTCAACGGGCTGCTGGTCGCGTTCGGGCTGCCGAACGCGCTGCTGCACGCGCCGAACCCGGTGCACTCGGCATCGGCCGCGCGCCGGCAGGGCGCGATCTCGATCGTGACCGAGCTCGGCGGCGCGGGGATGGCCGATCCGTCGCTGATCCGGCTCGGCCGCCACGGGCTGCTGCACTACCTCGGCCATATCGGCCTGCTGCACGGCGCACTCGTGCCCGACGCGCCGCCGACCGTCACGCGCTTCCTGCGCGTCGACGGCGATCGCCACTTCGTCTACGCGTACGAGCGCGGGCTGTATGAACCGCTCGTCGAACTCGGCGACCAGGTGAAGGCCGGCCAGCCGGCCGCGTGGGTGCACTTCCCCGACACGCCGCTGCGTGAACCCGTGCTGCATCGCTTCAAGGGCGACGGCGAAGTGGTGTGCAAGCGCGTGCCCGCACAGGTGCGGCGCGGCGATTGCCTGTTTCAGCTGGCGGAGGCTTCGACGCCGCCGCGCGTCATCGGGTAATACGCCTGATCGACTACGGTTTCTCAGCCCACCCCACTCCCCCTGCAAGCCTTCTGACACACCCTGCGAAATCCTTAATTTCGAAGTGATTCCGCTGCTGATGGTCGCGACCGTCTGGTACCTGATCATCCTGACCGTGCTGTCCGCGATCCAGGTCGAGGTCGAGCGCCACCATGCGGGAGGCGCAATCCGCTGACGCTCGCGACGAACGCGCTCATCGGCAACGGCCGCTACGGGCAGGCGCTTGCGCGCTGGGGTAAGCAGAGCGAGGCGGTCGCGCGCGCGGAGACGAATCCGCCGGGGTTGCCGTCGTTCTGACTCGATGCGCTGACCCATGAAATGAAATCGTCCCGGCATTCCACGATTGAAATGCCCGGGTGAAACGAAAAGACAACCTTCGCCGCCTACGCCGTCACCGCCGCGTGATACCGGTCGAGTTCCGCGACATGCGCGTGAATCGCCGGAAACGGGCGGACGTGGCGGCACGGTCACTGCGCGGCGGCCGTCTTTTGCGCGGGCGCCGCGAATGCGCCCGCATACGACCAGTCGAGCAGCTTCGCCGTGTCGTAGGCGGCCGGAATCACGCCGGCCTTGTGCAGGAAGTCGGCCGTGTTCTGCGCATCCTTCGCGGCCGTGTCGTCGACGGGGCCCACGCGCTGGTGCGCGTTGTCGAGCCAGCGGTACGCGACGTCCGGCTCGAGCGTCGCGCGCTTCGCCCACAGGTCGGCATACTCGCGCGGATGACTGTCGACCCACTGGCGTGCGGCCACCACGCGCTTCAGGAAATCGGTGATCTCCGCGCGCCTGGCCGTAGCCGCCTGCTCGTTCGCCGCGACGAAGCTCAGCGCGGGCATCAGGCCCTGCGCGGTCGTCACCGGCCGCGCGCCTTGCCGCAGCGCGAGCGTGCTGACGAACGGCTCCCACAGCGACACGGCGTCGACCGAGCCGTTCGCGAGCGCGTTGGTCGCATCGATCGGCATCAGGTAAGCGTACTTGACGGAATCCGCGCGCAGGCCAGCGTGTTCGAGCGCGCGCAGCACGAGCTGCTGGCTCCATGCGCCACGCCAGACGGCCACGGTCTTGCCCTGCAGGTCGGCGACGGTGCGCACCGGCGAGTTCTTCGGCACGAGGATCGCGACGCCGTCGAGGCTCTGCCGCGACACCGCGATCACTTTCACCGGCGCGCCGCGCGCGGCCAGCGTGAGCAGCGCGGAATCGCCGAGGAAGCCGATGTCGATCGCATTGCCGTTCAGGCTTTCGGCAACGGGCGCGGCGGCCTGGAAGTGCTTCCACTCGATCGTGTAAGGCAGGTCCTTCAGCACGCCGGACGCCTCCATCGACGCCTGGATGTTGAAGTAATTCTGTTCACCGACGCGCAGCGTGACGGTGTCTTTGGCGATGCCCGGCTGCGCGGCGAGCGCGAGCAGCAGCGCCGTGACGATTCGGCTCAACAACGTGATCTCCCCGGTGGTTGGCGGACGGCCGCGCGACGGCGTCGCCCTTGGGTCCGCTTGCCGCGACGGCCGGCGCACGGATGGAACCGATGAAGATAAGGCGATCCGCTTCATGAGACAAACGCAATATTCTTCTATGCAAAGATGCAAATGTTTTATGGATGAGTCGCCACGAAGCGACGCCGGCCGCCACGCGTCGCGCAACGCCGTTCGAATGATTCCTCGATAGATATTTCGTGCACGAAATAAACCACGCACTATATTTCGCATACGAAATAACTTCCCGAATGAGGATCGCCATGACGTCAGACCCCGTGGAGTTTTGCGCCGCCGACGGCTATACGCTGCGCGGCACGCGGTGGTTGCCGGACACGCCGCCGCGCGCGCTGGTGTTGATCCATCCGGCCACCGCCGTGCCGGAGCGGCTGTACGCGGGCTTCGCGCGCTTCCTGACCGAACGCGGCTTCGCGGCGCTGACCTACAACTATCGCGGCATCGGTGCGTCGCGACCCGCGCGGCTGAGCGCGCTGCAGGCTCGCATGCGCGACTGGGTCGAACTCGACGTGGGCGCCGCGATCGCGTGGGCGCGCGACGCGTACGCAGGGTTGCCGCTGCTGGCGGTCGGGCATAGCGTCGGCGGTCACGCGATCGGGCTGTCGGCCGGCACCGCGCACCTGCGCGCGGCCGTGCTCGTCGCCGCGCACGCGGGCAGCACGCGGCTGATTTCCCGCGCGGCCGAGCGGCTGAAGGTGCGGCTGATCCTGCGCGTGCTCGGCCCGCTCGCGTCCGCGCTGCTCGGCTACGTGCCGGGCAAGCGGCTCGGGCTCGGCGAGGACCTCCCCGCCGGCGTGTTCCGCGAGTGGAGCCGCTGGACCACGTTGCCGCGCTACTTCTTCGACGATCCGACGCTCGGGGCAGCCGAGCGCTTCTCGAAGCAGCAGTTGCCGATTCTCGCGCTCGGCTTCGACGACGATCCGTGGGCGAACCCGCCCGCGATCGACCTGCTGGTAAGCTACCTGACCCGGGCGGCCGTCGAACGCCGCCAGATCGATCCGAACGCCGCGGGCAGCGGACCGGTCGGACACATGGGTTTCTTCCGCAGCCGGCCAGGCACCGTGCTGTGGCCAGCGGTCGCAGACTGGCTCGCACAGGCGCTCGACGCGCCGCGCGCTGCGGGTCGCCCGTCCCTTTCCATTGCAGCCGGGAACCGAGCTTGAGCGAAGACCGACGACTGTTTTTCCTGTTGACCATCGGCCAGCGGCGCGTGCAGCGCTGGGTCGATCGCAAGGCCGAGACCGATGCGCGCGCCAGCGCCGCGCAGGCCGGCGTGCTGTTCTGCCTCGCGAGGCAGGACGGCGCGCTGATCGGCGAAGTCGGCGCGGCGCTGCAATTGGCGCCGTCCGCGATGACGGGGCTCGCCGACCGGATGGCGAAGGCCGGCCTGCTCGCGCGTCACGCCGATTCGGACGACGGGCGTGCAACGCGCCTGTTCCTGACCGACGAAGGACAAGCGGCGCTCAAGCGTGCGCGCGTGGCGCTGCGCGAGCTGAACGGCAAGCTGTGCGACGGGTTTTCCGACGCCGAACTCGACGTCGTCGCGCGCTGGCTGCACGCATTGCAGGACCGCTTTCCGACCGAACGCTGAACGGCGCCGGCGGTGCGCCGCATCGGCACGATGCCGCGTAATCGATAGCGATTCCGATTCGCGCTTTCGATTCGGTTTCCGAACTTTCCGGCGGCAAATTTTGCGTTCCGGAAGCACCGCTTCGGCAACGCTTTCCGGCTACGTCCTGTTACAAAAAATTGCCTCCCGCGCCGCATACCGATCGCCTACATTGCTATCCACTTCGACGCATTCGTCATATGCACGGACTGGCCTTCCCGTCGCGTCCGCATCCTTGGGCGCACTCGACAAGCAATGAAAACGAAGAGGTGTCTTGACCGACGTGCTGGCGGCATCCAGCACACGCGGATTGCGATGACTGAAGCGGCCTCCTGAACGACACCATCCGACGCGTGGCACGGCATCCATTGCCGCCGCGTACCGGTGCGCGACGTGCCGCTGCGCCCTGACATCGCCGCCGCACGTGAACGAGGAGCAGTCCATGCGACACACGATGGTATCCCACTCGCTTGTCACCCGCCTCACCCGCCTGTCCGCCACGATGGGAATGGCGATGGCCGCCGCCGCGGCCGCGCATGCCGACCCCGTGGTCGTGTCCGGCCCGAGCCCGTTCGCCGCCTGCACCATCGGCGGCCCCGGCACGAACTACGTGAACGCCGAGGTCGAACCATGGCTCTCGGTCAATCCGGCGAACCCGACCAACATGATCGGCGTGTGGCAGCAGGATCGCTGGTCGAACGGCGGCGCCCACGGGCTCGTCGCCGGCTACACGTTCGACGGCGGTGCGACCTGGGCGCGCACGCCGCAACCGTTCAGCGCCTGCGCGCCGGGCGGGCTCAAGTACGAGCGCGCGTCAGATCCGTGGGTGTCGTTCGGGCCCGACGGCACCGCGTATTCGGTATCGATCTCGTTCAACCAGTCGAACAACGGCAATGCGGTCGCGGCCTCGGTGTCGACCGACGGCGGACAGACGTGGAGCAGCCCGGCCGTACTGATCGCGAACGACGAACCGACGACGCAGTTCTTCAACGACAAGGAATCGGTCACGGCGAACCCGGTGAAGGCCGGCACGGCCTACGCGGTGTGGGACCGCCTCGAACTGCCGAACGGCAACCCGTATGCGAACCTGCACACGCAGGCATATCGCGGGCCGACATTCTTCTCGAAGACGGTCGATGGCGGCAAGACGTGGAGCAGAGCGAAAGTCATCGTCAACGTGCCGTCGCGTCAGCAGACGATCGGCAACCAGATCGTCGTCGACCCGAAGACCGGTACGCTCTACGACTTCTTCGACCTGATCCAGCCGCCGTTCAGCAAGGCGGCCGGCAAGGTCGCGTTCATCAAGTCGACCGACGACGGCGCGACCTGGACGAAGCCGCAGGTGATCGCCGGGCTGCAGACGGTCGGCGTGACCGATCCGAACACCGGCGAACCGGTACGCACCGGCGACATCATTCCGGAGCCCGCGATCGATCCGGCATCCGGGCAACTGTACGTCGTCTGGCAGGACAGCCGCTTCAACGGCGGCAACTACGACGAGATCGCGCTGTCGACGTCGAAGGACGGCGGCGCGAGCTGGAGCGCGCCGCTGCAAGTGAACACGCCGACCGGGCGTGCCGCGTTCAATCCGTCGGTGCGCGTCGACAATGCCGGCTCGGTGATGGTCACCTACTACGACTTCCGCGACCTGCAGGCCGGCAACACGACGACGCTGCCGACCGGGTTCTGGCGCAAGATCTCGCACGACGGCGGCACCACGTTCGCCGACGAGCGGCGCGTCGGCGGCCCGTTCGACATGAAGCTCGCGCCGAACGCGGAGGGCTTCTTCATCGGTGATTACCAGGGGCTCGACGTGCTGCCGTCGTCGTCGTTCCATCCGTTCTTCGTCCAGACCAACGCGGGCAACCTGACGAACCGCACCGACGTGTTCTTCGCGCCGTGATGCACGCGTGAGCGCAGGGCTGCCGCGACGCCCCTCGCGTCGCGGCAGCGTGCCCGAATGCGCGTCAATGCATGTCGGTCAGCACGATGCGGCCGTCGACCTTCCCTTCGCGCAGCCGCGCGAATATGTCGTTGATGTTGCCGAGTCGGTCACGATGGATATGCGCGCGCACCAGCCCGTCCGCCGCGAAATCGAGTGATTCCTGCAGATCGCGACGCGTGCCGACGATCGAGCCGCGCACCGTGATGCCGTTCAGCACGGTCGAGAAGATCGGCAACGGGAAATCGCCGGGCGGCAAGCCGTTGAGCGCCACCGTGCCGCCACGCCGCACCATCCCGAGCGCCTGCGCGAACGCACTGCGCGACACGGCCGTGACCAGCACGCCATGCGCCCCGCCGATCTCCTTCTGGATGACCTTCGCCGGATCGTCGGTCGACGCATCGATCGTCAGTTGTGCGCCAAGCTGGCGAGCGAGTTCGAGCTTGGCCGGAGACACGTCGATCGCCGCGACGTGCAGGCCCATCGCGCGCGCGTATTGCACGGCCACGTGGCCGAGCCCGCCGATACCCGAAATCGCGATCCACTGGCCCGGACGCGTGTCGGTGACGCGAATCCCCTTGTAGACGGTTACGCCCGCGCACAGGATCGGCGCGATCTCGTCGAACGCGACCTGCTCGGGCAGATGGCCGACGTAGTCGGGATCGGCCAGCACGTATTCCGCGTAGCTGCCGTTCACCGAATAGCCGGTGTTCTGCTGCCCGTGGCAAAGGGTTTCCCAGCCGGTGTGGCAGTACTCGCAGTGGCCGCACGCCGTGTAGAGCCACGGCACGCCGACGCGGTCGCCCTCGCGCACGTGCGTGACGCCCGCGCCGACCGCCGCGACGACGCCCACGCCTTCGTGTCCGGGAATGAACGGCAGCGTCGGCTTCACGGGCCAGTCGCCGTCGGCTGCGTGCAGGTCCGTATGGCAGACACCCGTCGCCTTGATGTTGACGAGGATCTGGCCAGGGCCCGGCATCGGGATCGGCACTTCCTCGATGCGCAACGGTTCGCCGAACGCGTGCACCACCGCCGCTTTCATGGTTTGAGTCATGCGTCGCTCCTGTCTGGTCGATGACCGCGCCAGTATCCGGGCTCGAAACCGGAACGCATTGATGCGCATCAACGGGGCAGAAATCGTGCGCGCCGGCGGCGCATTCATCGCGAGACATGGTTGCTTGCGCCGCCGGTGCCGGTTTGAACGTCCCGCCGCTGCGTTCTCGGCCATTTCGGCAGGTTGTCGGAGACCCTGTGGGCTACCGCCGTTTCGCTTGGAATTTGTAATGATATAACATATCATTTCGCGAACTCGTCCATCTGAAGCCGTTCCGCCCGGGTGGCCGGGTTACGCCGAGTCATATCCAAAAGGGTCACTGCGCGTCGCAGACGCAACAATATATCGTATCAAGTAATGACCCGCATGTCTCGTTTCCCGATCCGATTCCAACCCATTCCAACCGATTCACCGACCATGCGCGACCTCCCTCGTCTACCGCTTCGCCCGCTACCGCCCGTTTCGCTGATGCTGTTCGCCGCCGTCGCGCACGCACAGGCCGATACGCCCGCCTCGTCGACGCCGACGCACACCACGCCGCTCGCGCCGATTTTCGTGACCGCGAACCCGCTCGGCGACACCGAGCTGATCTCGCCGACCGTGCAACTGTCCGGCGACGCGCTGACGCGCCGCCAGGCCGATTCGCTCGGCGAAACGCTCGACGGCCTGCCCGGCGTATCGACCACCACCTACGGGCCGATGGTCGGCCGCCCGATCATCCGCGGGATGGACGGCGACCGGATCCGCCTGCTGCAGAATGGCGTCGCCGCCTACGACGCGTCGTCGCTGTCGTACGACCACGCAGTGCCGCAGGATCCGCTGTCGATCGAACGCGTCGAGATCGTGCGCGGGCCGGCCGCGCTGCTGTACGGCGGCAACGCGGTCGGCGGGGTCGTCAACACGATCGACAACCGGATTCCGCGAGAGGCGATCGAAGGCGTGACGGGCGCGCTCGACGCGCGCTACGGTGGCGCCAATTCGGTGCGCGCGGGCGCCGCGCAGGTCGAAGGCGGCAACGGCCGCTTTGCGTTCCATGTCGACGCATTCGACCGGGAAACGAGCAAGCTGCGGATTCCCGGCTACGCGCGCAGCAGCCAGCAACGGGCGATCGACGGCCCCGACACGCCGCAACCGTACGGCAGCGTGCCAAATAGCGACGGCCGCGTGCATGGCGGCGCGCTCGGCGCGTCGTACACGTGGGCCGATGGCTTCGCGGGCCTGTCGTACAGCGGCTACGAGTCGAACTACGGCTCCGTCGCCGAGGACGACGTGCGCTTGCGGATGCGCCAGGAGCGCCTCGCGCTCGCGTCCGAGGTGCGCAACCTGAGCGGCCCGTTCACGACGCTGAAGTTCGACTTCGCGTACACCGACTATCGCCACAAGGAAGTCGACAACGGCGAGACGGCCACCACCTTCCGCAACCGCGGCTACGAGGCGCGCATCGAGGCGCGGCATCGCAGGATCGGCCCGTTCGAAGGCGCGATCGGTGTTCAGTTCGGCCAGAACACGTTCTCGGCGCTCGGCGACGAAATGCTCGTGCCGTCCACGCGAACGAACAGTGTCGCGCTGTTCGGTCTCGAGGAATGGCAGGTCGTCCCCGCGCTGAAGCTGACCCTCGGCGGGCGCTTCGAGCATGTGAAGATCGATCCCGATCCGGCCGGCATCGAGAAATTCGCGGTCGCGCAGCCGCGCGACTTCAATGCCGGCAGCGTATCGGCCGGCGCGCTGTTCTCGCTGACGCCCGTGTGGTCGGTCGCGGCAAACGTCGCGTACACCGAACGCGCGCCGACCTTCTACGAGTTGTACTCGAACGGCCCGCACGACGCGACCGGCCAGTTCCTGATCGGCAACCCGAAAGCGTCGAAGGAAAAGGCCGTGTCGACCGACCTGTCGCTACGCTATGCGAGCGGCCCGAACCGCGGCAGCGTCGGCGTGTTCTACAACCGCTTTTCCAACTACCTGACCGAGTACAACACGGGCCGCCTCGTGAACGACGACGGCGAACCGGTCGCGCCCGGCGCCGGCGATACGCTCGACGAAGCCATCTATCGCGGCGTGCGCGCCGAGTTCTACGGCGTCGAACTCGATGGCAAGTGGCGCGCGTTCTCGCGGCGCGGTCACACGGTCGACCTGGAACTGACCGCCGACTACACGCATGCACGCAACGTCGACACCGGCCAGCCGCTGCCGCGCATCGCGCCGCTGCGCGCGACGCTCGCGGCCGACTATGGCTACGGCCCGTTCGGTGCGCGCGCGCAGGTCACGCACGCGTGGTCGCAGCACCGCGTGCCCGACAACGATGTTCCGACCGACGGCTACACGTCGCTCGGCGTGATGCTCACGTACAAGTTCCGTGTCGGCGCGACGCACTGGCTCGCGTACCTGCGCGGCGACAACCTGACGAACCAGGAGATCCGCTATGCGACCTCGGTCGTGCGCGGCTTCGCACCGCAAGGCGGCCGCAGCATGATGGCCGGCCTGCGCACGACGTTCTGATCGCCGGACGGCCCGCGGCGCCGGCCGCGGGCCGGGTCGAACGGGCGCGCATTCTTAGCCTCTTTTACAGGGCCAAATCGGGCGTTCCCGAGCGTCCGAACGCAAATGCGCGATTCACCCGTAAATCAAGGAACATACCAATCTGGCGATTTGAGAAACCGACCAGAACGTATTAACTTTCGGTAAAAGTCGATTTTCATGTCCGCGTATGAACGCGACGATCATTGGCGATTCCTGAGCCTTTCTCCGGATCGAGAAAGCCCAACCGGCGGGGTTTCCAGTGAAAAAATAATAAATATCAGGGTTTTCGATGGGTAAAGAAATATCCGGAATTCCCGTTAATGACGGCACGGGCCTGCACGCGGTCGAACAACAAATTCCCATCGTCAACCACTCGCACAGAGGCACATCGTGAAAATCGCCAGAATAACGATCAAGGCAAAACTGCTTGGCGGCTTCGGTTTGCTCGCCGTGGTCGTCGTGGCCGTGTCGGGCATGGCGCTGAAAGCGCTGTCCGATACGAACGACGAGTTTTCCCGGTACATGAACGGCGTCAATGCGCGCGCAAACCTGTCCGCGCAAATCCGTACGGCGGTCGACCGGCGCGCGATCGCCGCGCGCAACCTGGTGCTCGTGACCACGCCGTCCGACATCCAGCTCGAACTGGCCGAAGTGCAGCAGGCGCACAAGGACGTGCAGGACCGTCTCGCGAAGCTGAAGGACATGATGGCGAATGCGACCGACACGACCGACCGCGCGCGCGAACTGGTCGCCGAGATCGTGCGCGTCGAAGCGAGCTACGGGCCCGTCGCGCTGAATATCGTCGGGCTCGCGCAGGCCGGCAAGAAGGACGAGGCAACCGCCGATATCGACAATCGCTGCCGTCCGTTGCTTGCGCAACTGGTTCGCGCAACCGATGCGTACGCAACCTATACGCACGAGCGTGAAGTCGCGATCGCGCAGGCATTCTCGGATCGCTACGCGCTCGAGCGCAACTTGCTGCTGGCCATCTGCGCAATCGCGATCGCGGTGGCGGTTGGCGGCGGCCTGTGGCTGACGCGCAGGATCACCGCACCGATCGTCGCGGCAGTCGACGTCGCGCGCACGGTGGCCAATGGCGATCTCGGCAGCCGTATCAGCGTGAGCGGCAACGACGAGACGCGCGACCTGCTCGACGCGCTGCGCACGATGAATGCGCGGCTGATCGACATCGTCGGTCGCGTGCGCGATTCGTCGAACAGCATCGCGCATGCGGTAGGCGAGATCGCATCGGGCAATCTCGACCTGAGCCAGCGCACCGAGGAACAGGCCGCATCGCTGCAGGAGACCGCCGCGACGATGGAGCAATTCACGTCGACGGTGCGCCTGAACGCGGAGAACGCGCAGCAGGCGAGCACGCTCGCCGCGAATGCGTCGGACGTCGCGCTGCGCGGCAGCGCGGTGGTCGGCCGCGTGGTCGATACGATGACGGAGATCGGCAACAGCTCGTCGAAAATTGCGGACATCACCGGGATCATCGAAGGCATCGCATTCCAGACCAACATCCTCGCGCTGAACGCGGCAGTCGAGGCGGCACGCGCGGGCGAACAGGGCCGCGGCTTCGCGGTCGTCGCGAGCGAGGTGCGCAGCCTCGCGCAACGTTCGTCCACCGCGGCGAAGGAAATCAAGGAGCTGATCTCGGCATCGGTACAGACGATCCAGGACGGCTCGGCGCTCGCGGGCGAAGCCGGCAAGACGATGTCGGACTTGACGCGAGCCGTCGCGCGCGTCACCGACATCATGGGTGAAATCGCGGCCGCATCGGCCGAACAGAGCCGCGGCATCGACCAGGTGAACCTGACGATCACGCAGATGGACGAGACGACGCAGCAGAACGCGGCACTCGTCGAACAGGCTGCGGCCGCGTCGAAATCGCTCGAGGCGCAGGGCCGCGATCTGTCGGAGACGGTGTCCGCGTTCCGGATGCCGGCCGGCGAACATGCAGCGTCGGCACACGCGCGCGCGCAAGCAGACGACAGCGCGTCGCACTGGCAGGCAGCTGCCGCATAACGTGGTGTCACGCGTAACGCGTCGCACGGAACACGGCCCGTCTGCGCATCGCCACCGCCTGCGTGCGACGGTCGTCACGCTCGTGCGAACCTGAAACGCCGGGCGTCGCGCGGCACGCTCCATGTGTCCGCGGCACGCATCCTCGCCGCGTCGACCACGCACATCGCGATCGATCGAAGCAATTTCGATCGACACGGAATACGATCGGGCCCGTACGTCCACGATCCCCTTTCTCCAGGATCGCCGCCTCCCGTTGCACACGCTGCCGCGCAATTTCCGGTCCCGCCCGCCCTGCACGCGAAACGGCAAGTGTTGAACCGCCTGCGAATTCGCCGAGCGCGGTCATGCACTTTTAAATCATGCGAATGACGAGTATCCTAAAAAAAGCACTCCACGTTCGAACGGCGAATCGCGTTCCCTGATTCCCGTCCGCTCGTATCGCGGCCCCATCGCGCCACGCGTCGATGGCGGCGTCCGCCTCGCGCCCTGGCCGCACGAACCTTCCCCAACCATTCGCAGGAGAGCTGGTGAGCCGACTCGTCGTCGTATCCAATCGCATTGCAGATCCCCGTAAAGCCGCGGCAGGCGGGCTTGCCGTGGCCGTGAAAGACAGCCTGCAGGAATCGGGCGGCGTCTGGTTCGGGTGGAGCGGCAGGCTGCGCGGCGACGGCGAACGCCCCGCGCACGGCGACGACGTGCAGATCCAGAACGTCGGCGGCATCCAGCTCGCGACGATCGATCTCGATCCGCAGGATTACGACGCGTATTACCTCGGATACTCGAACAACGTGCTGTGGCCGGTGTTCCACTACCGCCTCGATCTCGCGCAGTTCGACCGCCGCTTCGCGGACGGCTACCGGCGTGTGAACCAGTTGTTCGCGCGCAAGCTGAGCACGCTGCTGCGCCCCGACGACGTCGTCTGGGTCCACGATTACCAGCTGATTCCGCTCGCCGCCGAACTGCGTGCGATGGGCTGCAGGAATCCGATCGGCTTCTTCCTGCACATTCCGATGCCGCCGCCGCCGATCATGGCCGCGATCCCGGAGCACGAGTGGCTGATGCGCTCGCTGTTCGCCTACGATCTCGTCGGCTTCCAGACCGAATCGGATCTCCTTCACTTCGAGCACTACGTCGAGGCGGAAGCCGGCGCCGCGCGGCTACCGGACGGCCGCCTGCACGCGTTCGGCCGCACGCTGTCGGCCGGTGCGTTCCCGATCGGCATCAACGTCGACGAATTCGCAGCGCTCGCGGAGAACCGCGACGGCATCGACATGTTCGAGCGGATGCGCGACGAGTATTCGCGTCGCCAGTTGCTCGTCGGCGTCGACCGGCTCGACTACACGAAGGGGCTGCCGCAGCGCGTGCACGCGTTCCGCCAGTTGCTCGAACAATATCCGGAGAACCGCGACCGCGCGACGCTGATCCAGATCGCCGCACCAAGCCGCGAGGATCTCGGCGCGTACGACGACCTGCGGCGCGAGATGGACAGCCTGTGCGGCGCGATCAACGGCGATTACGGCGAACTCGAGTGGATGCCGATGCGCTACATCCACCGCACGGTCGCGCGCAAGCGCTTGCCGGGCCTCTACCGCGCGAGCCGCGTCGCGCTCGTCACGCCGCTGCGCGATGGCATGAACCTGGTCGCGAAGGAGTTTCTCGCCGCGCAGGACGAGGCCGATCCGGGCGTGCTCGTGCTGTCGCGTTTCGCGGGCGCGGCCGAGCAGTTGAAGCCCGCGCTGCTCGTCAATCCGTACGACACGCAAGGCACCGCGCAGGCGATCCAGCGCGCGCTCACGATGCCGCTCGACGAACGCCGCCAGCGCCACGACGCGCTGATGGCGATCGTGCGCAAGACCGACGTGCACTGGTGGCGCACGCGCTTTCTCGACGCGCTCGCCGAAGCGGCGGAAGTCGCCGCCGCGACCGAGTCCTGACGCGCCGCGTCCTGCCGGCGACAGGCTCGTGCTTCAGCGTTCGGGTTCGCGCGGCGGCCCGTATGCGACGAAATCGCGCTCGATCGCGGACGCCTGCTCCGGCGTATTCGCGCCCGCGCAAGGCCCGGGATCGGTCGTGGATGGCACGGCACCAGGCGCCTCGCGCCCGTCGATCAGCGCCTGCAACGCATCGCGTTCGAGCACCTCGCACGCAAGCAGCCGTCGTGCGATCCGCTCGAGCGCATCGCGACGTTCTCCGAGCGTCGACGCGACGCGCGCATGCGCATCGGTCAGCAGCGTATGCACCTCGTCGTCGATCATCCGTGCGGTGTGCTCGCTGCAGCGCCCCTCGCCCGAATGCCATGCACCCGGCATGCCGGTGCGCGCATCGCCGTCGTCGAAGCTCACCAGCCCGATCCGCTCGCTCATCCCGTACTGCATGACCATGTGGCGCGCCATCGCGGTCGCGCGCTCGAGATCGTTCTGCGCGCCCGTCGACACGTCGCCGAATACGAGTTCTTCCGCGACGCGCCCGCCGAGCAGCGCGTCGATCCGATCGAGCAGCTCGCTGCGGCGCAGGACGTAGCGATCCTCGGTCGGCACCTGCTGCGTATAGCCGAGCGCGGCCACGCCGCGCGGAATGATCGACACCTTCTTTACCGGATCGCAATGCGCGCGGCTTTCCGCGACGAGCGCATGGCCGGCTTCGTGATAAGCGATCGTCAGCTTCTCCTGTGCGTTCATCACGCGGCTCTTGCGCTCGAGGCCCGTCAGCGCGCGATCGATCGCCTCGTCGAAGTCGTCCATTCCGATCGCCGGCTTGCCGAGTTCCGCCGCATGCAGCGCGGCCTCGTTGACGACGTTCGCGAGATCGGCGCCGACGAAGCCCGGCGTGCGCGACGCGAGTTCGCCAAGGTCGACGTCGGCCGCGAGCTTCACGCGCTTCACGTGCACGCCGAGGATCTGGCGGCGGCCGTTCACGTCGGGCCTGTCGATCGCGATGTGACGGTCGAAGCGGCCCGGGCGCAGCAGAGCGGGATCGAGAATCTCCGGCCGATTGGTCGCGGCCATGATGATCACGCCGGAGCCGGCCTGGAAGCCGTCCATCTCGACGAGCAACTGGTTCAGCGTCTGCTCGCGCTCGTCGTTGCCCGACATCGGGCCGACCCCGCGCACCTTGCCGAGCGCATCGAGCTCGTCGACGAACACGATGCACGGCGCCTTCTGCTGCGCCTGCTCGAACAGGTCGCGCACGCGCGCCGCGCCGACGCCGACGAACATCTCGACGAACGCCGAGCCGCTGATCGAGAAGAACGGCACGGCCGCCTCGCCCGCCACCGCGCGCGCGAGCAACGTCTTGCCGGTGCCGGGCGCGCCGACGACCAGCACGCCCTTCGGAATCTTGCCGCCGAGCCGCTGGTAGCGATCCGGATCGCGCAGGAACGCGACGAGCTGCTGCAGCTCGGCCTTCGCTTCGTCGATGCCCGCGATGTCGTCGAACGTGATGCCGGTTTCCTGCTGCACGTAGACGCGTGCGCGGCTCTTGCCCATCCCGGTGAAATCCTGCAGCCCGCCGCGCTTGCGCAGCATCAGGTTCCAGATGAACACGAACGCGACGAGCGGCACCAGCCACGACGCGAGCGACGCGATCCAGCCGGTGTCGGACGCGCCGTGGAAGCGGATGCCGGCGGCGGTCAGCGTGTCGATCAACTGCGGGTCGGTCACGCGGTTGGTGGCGAAGCGGGGCGGCGTGCCCTCCGACTTCAGGGCCGCGACTTCGGACGCCGGCAGCATCGCGCCGGCCTGCGGCATCGTCAGCGTGCCCGTGATCGTCGTCGATCCGATCTCGAGATCGTCGACGAGCCGCGCGGCGACGAGCCGATGGAAATCGCTGTACGCGATCAGCGTCGACGTCGGACGCAGCATCAGCAACTGCGCGGCGAACAGCACGAAGAAGCCCGCCGCGATCAGCAATCCTGCGTAGTCGAATTTCCTGTCCATGGCATCGGGCCGGCCGGTCACGCCGCCGCGCGCTTATGCGTGCCCGCGCGCCGGGCCGGCACGCGGCATCGGCAGCCACGCGCATACGGAACGCATCCGCGTCATCTTCGCCTCGTTTCGTCGCATGAATGACACCGCGAAGGCGCGCCACGCGCCGTTCGCGCGGACGACGCACGGCAACGCGCCGCCCGTGATTCAAGTCTAGTTCGCGCGCAAGCGTCGCGCATTGTCCGACAAACAGCTTTCATCGAGGCGGGCGGCCACGTTATAGTCGCGTTCATGACATTTCCGTGACAGCCGGCATCGCCCCGCCCGGGCGCGACGCCGGCCGTCCCGCGTCGCGGCAGGCCGCGTGACGCCGCCGCGCATCGAACGACAACCGCCCATCCGAGGAGCTCACGACGTGAACGACACCCCCGATCGCCCCGACGACCTTCCCGTTGATCCCGACCGCCGCCGCATGCTCGGGGGCCTCGCCGCGCTCGGCGCCGGCGTCGCGCTCGGCGGCTGCGAGACCACGCCGGGCGGCGCGCCGCGCACCGCCGCCGACCTGCGGCTCGACGAGGCGCTGCGCCGGCAGGTGCGCCACATCGTCGTGATCTATGCGGAAAACCGCAGCTTCGCGAACCTGTATGGCGACTTCCCCGGTGTGCGCTACCCGTTGAGCGAGGTGCGGCCCGAGCATGCGCAGCAGCTCGATCGCGACGGCAAGACGCCGTTGCCGGTGCTGCCGAAAATCTGGGGCGGACTCGTGCCGCAAGCGCAGGAAGTGGACGGCAAGCGCTACGCGATCGCCGAGCGCGACATCGACAAGCTGCCGAACGCGCCGTTCCGGATCGCCGACGCGCAGGGCAAGCCGCTGCCCAATGGCGTAATCACGCGCGACCTGTGGCACCGCTTCTACCAGAACCAGATGCAGATCGCGGGCGGCCGCAACAACCAGTTTGCCGCGTGGGCCGATTCGGGCGGCCTCGTGATGGGCCATTACCGCAATTCGGCCGACACGCTGCGGCTGTGGAACCTCGCGCGGCAATACACGCTGTGCGACAACTTCTTCATGGCGGCCTTCGGCGGTTCGTGGCTGAACCACATGTTCCTGATTTCCGCGCAGCCGCCGATCTATCCGGATGCACACCGGCATCCGCACGCGGCGAAGCTGCTGTCGAAGGTCGACGGCGACGATCCGGCCGGCACGCGGCTGACGCTCGCCGCCGATTCGCCGGCATCCGCGCTCGAGGGCCCGCCGAAGTTCGCGGTCGACGGCCCGCTGACGCCCGACGGCTACGGCGTCAACACGATGGCGCCGCCGTACCAGCCGAGCTACGTGCCGCCGGCCGATCCGGGCAACGCGGCATACGCGGATCCGGCCGACCATCGCGTGATCCCGCCGCAAGCCCATGCGACGATCGGCGACCGCCTGTCGGAGAAGAACGTCGACTGGGCGTGGTACAGCGGCGCGTGGCAATACGCGCTCGAGCACCGCGACACGGGCACGGTGCCGGATTTCCAGTACCACCATCAGCCGTTCAACTACTTCGCGAACTATGCGCCCGGCACCGACGCGCGCCGCAAGCACCTGCGCGACGCGGGCCTCGGCGACGAGCCGTCGACCAACCGCTTCATCGCCGACATCGACGCGGGCCGCCTGCCGGCCGTCGCGTTCTACAAGCCGCAAGGCAACCTGAACATGCACGCGGGCTATGCGGACGTCGAATCCGGCGATCGCCACATCGCGAACGTGATCGAACGCATCCGGCGCGGCCCGCAGTGGGCGAACACCGTGATCGTGATGACGCACGACGAGAACGGCGGCTGGTGGGATCACGTCGCGCCGCCGGTCGGCGATCGCTGGGGCCCCGGCTCACGAATTCCCGCGCTCGTGATCTCGCCGTTCGCGAAGAAGGGTTACGTCGACCACACGATGTACGACACGAACTCGATCCTGCGCTTCATCAGCCGCGTGCACGGGCTCGCGCCGCTCGACGGCGTCGCCGCGCGCGACAAGGCGTTCGCGTCGCGCGGCGCGACGCCGCCGGGCGACCTGACGAACGCACTCGATCTCGGCTGACGGCCTGTCGACGCGCCACCGACGTCCGCCTGAAACGACGACGCCCCGGTGCAACACGGTTGCCCGGGGCGTCGTGCCTTCCTGTTAAGGCGACGCTACGCGGCGCGGCGCTCCGCCTCGCTCACCGAACGCGCGGCATGACGACCGGCCTGCCGGCCGAAGAACGTCGCATCGGCCAGCGACAGCCCCGAACTGTACCCGGCGCCCCAGCGCGGCAGCCCGCAACTCGTGCGGCCCGCCGCATAAAGGCCCGCCACCGGCACGCGCATGGCGTCGAGCACCTGCCCGGTCGGCAGCGTGTCGAGCCCGCCCAGCGTGAAATGCGGATAGAACGCGTAGTCGATCCGGCAATCGAGCGCGACGAACGGCGGCTCGATCAGCGGCGTCAGCCACTTCTTCGCCTTGTGGAACAACGGATCGACGCCTTCGGCCGCGTGGCGGTTGTAGACGTCGACGGTCGCCGTCAGGGTGCCGGCCGGCATCTGCAGGTCGCGTTCGACTTCCTCCCATGTCTCGCCCGCCGCCGCGATGCCGATCCGCGCGATCGCGGGCGGCTCCTGATAGGTCGCCTGGTCGACCAGCAGGTAGATCCGGTCGTCGGTCTGGTGGAACGCGTGATGGCCGGTGCGGCCGTGATAGCCGTCCTCGTTGATGAAGCGCTGGCCGCGCGCGTTCACGAAGATCCCGCGGATCAGCGATTCGGGCGCGTAGAACGGCAGGCTGACGAAACCCTGGTCCATGTGGATCGCGGCCCCGCCCGCGCTCTGGCCGAGCAGGATGCCTGAGCCGTCGTCGCCCGGGCTGCCGATCGGTTCGTCCGAGCGCAGCAACTGCGGCGCGTGCCGGCGCACCATGTCGCGGTTCATCGCGAAGCCGCCCGCGCACAGGATCACAGCGCGGCGCGCCCGCACGCATGCCGTCTCGCCGTACGCGCGCAGCACGACGCCGCGCACCGCGCCGGCATCGTCGACGATCAGCGCCAGGGCGCGCGTGTCGTAGCGTGTCGACACGCCGAGCGCCTGCACGCGCCCGGCCAGCACGCGCATCAGCATCTGCCCGCCGCCCCAGCCCGGCCATTGCGGTGTGTGCCCGCGCGGGCACGGCTTCGCGGCCTCACTGAACGGCCAGGCCTCCTCGCTGCCGGACCAGATCAGGCAATCGTCCGTTTCCGGTTCGACGATCCGCTCGGCGATGAACGTGTTCTTGTACGTGAGGCCCTGCGCGACGAGCCAGTCGTGATGCGCGAGGCTCTCGTTCGCGTAGAGACGCACCTTCGCCTCGTCCGCGTCTCGGCCGCCCGCGAGCATCAGGTAGCGGTACAGGTCCTCGGTATCGTCGCTGAAGCCGGCCTGCCGCTGCGCAGGCGTGCCGCCACTGCCGCCGAGGTAGATCTCGCCGCCGGACAGCGCGCTCGTGCCGCCGTAGCTCGACGCGCGCTCGACGATCAGCGTGTCGGCGCCGGCGCTCGCGGCTTCGATCGCCGCGCACGCGCCGGCCGCGCCGAAGCCGACGATCACGACGTCGTGTTCGGCGTCCCAGCGACGCACGTCGCGGACGTTCAGGGGGCGGGTCAGGGAATAGTCGGATGACATCGCGTAATGGTCCTGCGTGAAGGGAATGGGTGAAAGGCGGTGGTCGTGGCGAAGCACCGCCGGGCAGGCAGCCCGATACGGACGTCGGCGCGGTGTCGATGCGAGCGCTCGAGAGCGCGCATGCGAGCCGCGCCGGGTGTCGTGGGCGGAAACTCGAACGACGACGGGAAACCGGATGGGCGACCCGCGGCGCATGTATCGCGGTGCGCCACCCGGCCTGTCCGCGAGGACGCCGCCGCATCGCGACGGCTTCCGGGCGACATCGAATCGGCGCGGCGCACGGCCGCGCCAGCGTCACATGCCGCGCAGCGCGGCGAAGCCGAAGTGCGACGGATCGATCGGTACGCAACCCGTCGGCAAGCCGTTCGAGTCGACCGAGCGGCATTGCAGAATGCCGGCCGCATAAGGTGGCGACGGGACCTGCTCGGCACCATATCGCGCCACCGCCATGGCCGCGAACGTGCCTATCGCCAATACGCACAGCTTGCGAGTCGTCAGTCTCATGATCGTCGTCCCCTCCGGTTGGCCGCTATCGCGGTTCGTATCCGGCGACTGACCACGTGCAACGGCGCCGGATGACTGCACGGTAGCCAGCGCCGGCCCGCCAGCCATCGTCCATTTCGACTAGGGGCAAACACGAATCGCGCTTCATGCGGCGCACCGCACTGCAGCATTACTGCGTGATCGGTTCGACTGAAAGACCCGCGAACCGTCTGACCCGGCTTGTTGCGATCGGCCGCATCACCGTCGGCCGCATGCCGTGCATCCGCCGCTGCATCGCAGCATCGGACGTTGCACCGCCGTCGGTCCCGGTGTTTTCCCCGATCCTTACCCTGCTCCGTATGGATGATGAGCATCGATCGGTCCGATGCGAACCTGCGCGTCAACGTCGCAACGCCGCTGCATCCGCGCTCGCGGCGCGGCAAACGCTTTCCGTTCACTCACGGGAGTACCGCATGACCGATTCGAATCCCCGCCACGCGCTGTACGAACTTGCGTGCCGTTACGCGCAAGCCGTCGATCGGCGCGACTGGCCGCGCCTCGCCACCCTCTTCACCGCCGATGCGCAGCTCGACGGCCCCGGTTTCCGCTTCGACGACCGCGACGCGATCGTCGCCGGCATGAGCGTGATCGAGCGCTACGAGACGACCCAGCACCACGTGCACAACCAGCTCGTCACGCTCGACGACGGCGAAGCCGATGTCGAGACCTACGGCGTCGCGTGCCACGTCTATGTGCGCGAAGGCGTGAAGCGCAAGCTCGACTGGGGGCTGCGCTATCGCGACCGCTGCGTGTTCGACGGCGGCACGTGGCGCTTCGCCGCGCGCACGCTGCACGTCGACTGGTCGCAAGACCTGCCGCTGGAGGGCTGAACGATGCGCTCGCCCCTCCCCCTCGCCGGCCGCACCGCGCTCGTCACGGGCGGCGCCGGCGGCATCGGCGCGGCCTGCGCGCACGCGCTCGCCGCCGATGGCGCGGCCGTCGTGCTGATGGGCCGCCGCCGCGACGCGCTCGAACGCACGCAGCGGCATCTGGCCGAGGCAGTGCCCGGCAGCCGCGTCGCGATCCACGCCGGCGACGCCTGCGACGACGCCGACCTGCAGGCCGCGCTGGATACCGCATGGGCGCTCGACGGCCGTCTCGACATCGTCGTGCCGACCGTCGGCGGCGCCGGGTTCCGCCCGCTGCTGATGCACGACGCCGACAGCTTCCGCGCGGAAATCGACCTGAACCTGTCCAGCGCGTTCGCCGCGATCCGTCACACCGCGCCGCGGCTCGCCGACAGCGGCGGCGGCTCCATCGTTTGCATCTCGTCGACCGCCGCGCAGATCAATTTCCGCTGGCTGACCGCGTACTGCACCGCGAAGGCCGCGCTCGAGGCGCTGGTGCGCGGTGCGGCCGAGGAGCTGGCCGGCGCGAAGATCCGCGTGAACGCAGTGCGGCCGGGCCTCACGCGCTCCGAAGCCACCGCCCCGATGTTCGACGACCGTGCGCTGGTCGACAGCTTCCTCGAACAGATTCCGCTCGGCACGCTCGGCGAACCGGAAGCGATCGCGCACGCGGTGCGCTATCTCGCGGGCCCCGAGTCTGGCTGGGTCACCGGCCAGAGCTTCGCGGTCGACGGCGGCCACGAGCTGCGCACCAACTCGCGCGTCGACGCCACGATCGCGCAGATCTACGGCGCGGCCGCGCTCGACGCCGTCAAGGCCGGCCGCGCGCCGGGCGCCGCATGAGCGCCCGCCTTCTTTCAACGTCGCAGGAAATCGAACCCAACATGAATCGAGTCGCAAACAAGGTCGTGCTGATCACCGGCGCGGCGAGTGGCGTCGGCCGCGCCGATGCGCTGTTGCTGGCCGCCGAGGGCGCGCGCGTCGTGCTCACCGACATCGACGAGGATGCGGGCCGCGCGCTCGCGCGCGAAATCGGCGACACCGCGCTATTCGTGCGCCAGGACATCGCCGACGAGGACGGCTGGCGGCACGCGATCGCATCGACGCTCGACCGCTTCGGCCGCCTCGACGTACTCGTCAACAACGCGGCGATCTGCCCGGTCGGCTCGATCGAGGACACGAGCCTCGACACCTGGCGGCGCGTGCTGCGCGTCAACGCGGACGGCTATTTCCTCGGCTGCAAATACGCGATCGGCGCGATGAAAGGCAACGACACGCCGGGCTCGATCGTGATGATGTCGTCGGTCGCCGCGCTCGGCGGGCTGCCGATGATGTGCGCGTACACCGGGTCGAAAGGCGCGGTGACGGCGCTCGCGCGCAGCGTCGCCGTGCACTGCAAGCGCAGCGGCTACCGGATCCGCTGCAACTCGATCCATCCGGACGGGATCTGGACGCCGATGACGCAGGCGCTGATGCCCGATCTCGATCCAACCGCACTCGGCATCGGCAGCGATCCGATGGCACGCATGTGCGATCCGCGGGACGTCGCGAATCTCGTGCTGTTCCTTGCCTCCGACGAATCGCGTTTCGTGAACGGCGCGGAGCTGCGGATCGACAACGCGCAACTCGTTTCGTCCCTGTGATGCGGCTCGTGGCTTTTTCGTTCGAAGGAGTGTTGTGGTGATTTCATTTACCGGCAAGACAGTACTGATCACCGGCGGCGGCGCGGGCATCGGCCGCGCGTGCGCGGAAGGATTCGGCGCGGCGGGTGCGCGCGTCGCGGTGGCCGAGCTCGACCCCGCTCGCGCGCAGGACGTGCGCCAGGCGCTCGAAGCCGCGGGCGTCGACGCGCTCGTCGGCGTCGTGGACGTCACGCGCCGCGACGAGGTCGACGCATTCGCGCAGACGGTCGACGCACGCTTCGGCGGCCTCGACGTGCTCGTCAACAACGTCGGCGATTTCCTGCAGATCGCGAAACCGTTCGACGATCATACCGACGACGACATCGCGCGGCTGTTCGACGTGAACCTGCGCCAGGTGTTCGTCGTCACGCAGGCGATGCTGCCGTTGCTGCGCAAGCGCGGCGCGGGCAGCAGCATCGTCGGCGTGTCGTCGATCGAGGGCTTCCGCGCGATTCCGAACTGCACCGTGTATGCGTCGTTCAAGACCGCACTGACCGGTTTCACGAAAAGTCTCGCGCTCGAACTCGGGCCGGCCGGCATTCGCGTGAACCAGATCGCGCCGGAGACCACCGAGACGCCGCAGGTGCCCGTGAGCGCGATGGTCGCGGCGGAGCATCGCGCGCACATCCCGCGCTGGATTCCGCTCGGGCGCTTCGGTGCCGGCGGCGACATCGCGGGCGCCGCACTGTTCCTCGCGAGCCCGCTCGCCGCGTGGGTCACCGGCACGACGCTGCACGTGGACGGCGGCGCGCTCGCGGCGGCCGGCTGGTACCGCGACCCGAACGGTTTCTGGACCAACATGCCGGTCGTCACGGGCAACGGCTTCAACTTCTGAGTGCACTTCCGTGCGGCTTCATCCGTTCAATCGTCGGTTCAATTCATGCGGCGCGCCTGCGCCGCCCTCGGAGACACCATGAACATCCTGATCATCGGCGGCACCGGCCTCATCGGCGGCCACGCCGCGCTGCATCTGCGCGCGCAAGGCAACGACGTGACGCTCGCCGCCCGCAAGCCGCCCGCGCCTGGCAGCGCGCTCGCGCAATTCGACGTGCTGTTGCGCGACTACGTGGCCGGCAACTTCACGCGTGACGACCTCGCGCTGTTCGACGCGGTCGTGTTCGCGGCAGGCAACGACATTCGCCACCTGCCGCCCGGCACCGACGAAGCCGCGCACTGGGAACGCGCGAACGTCGACGCGGTACCGCGCTTCTTCGCGCTCGCGCGCGACGCGGGCGTGAAGCGCGCGGTGCTGGTCGGCAGCTTCTATCCGCAGGTCGCGCCGGCACTCGTCGACACGGTGCCGTACGTGCGCTCGCGCCATCTCGCGGACGAACGCGTGCGCGCGCTCGCGTCGCCGTCGTTCGCGGTGTGCAGCGTCAATGCGCCGTTCGTCGTCGGGTCGGTGCCGGGGCTGCGCAACGAGATGTTCGCCGCGTACACGGGCTATGCGCAGGGCAAGCTCGCCGGCCTGCCGGTGTACGGGCCGGCCGGCGGCAGCAACTTCATCTCGACGCAGTCGCTGTCGGAAGCGATCTGGGGCGCGCTGCAACGCGGCGCATCCGGCAAGGCCTATCTCGTCGGCGACGAGAACCTGAGCTTCGCCGACTATTTCGCGGCCTTCTTCCGCGCGGCGGGCAATCCGCAGCCGGTGCCGTCGCTCGACCAGGAGCATCCGCTGCTGCCCGATATGGCGATCTATACGGGGCGCGGCAACGTCGTGTCGTACGAACCCGATCCGGCCGATATCGCGCTGCTGCGCTACCGGCGCGGCGACGTGCAGCGCGCGGTGAACGAAGTGGTCGCGCAATGCGGCGCATGAGCGCACTGCCGGCGCAACACGCGCCACGCTGAAACGAAGCAGAAACAAAAACGTCCCGCCGCCGGCGATGCATGCCGGCGGCGGGACGTTCGTGCCACCACGTCGTTACTTCGTTACTTCGATTCGGATCGTCAGCCGCCGATGCGCTGTTCGATCTTCTTCATCGTGTCGGTCAGCTCGGTGGGCAAACGCAGCTTCAGCGTGTCGAACAGCGCCGCATGCAGCTTCAGTTCCTCGCGCCATTCGTCGGCGTTCATCGACGTCACCGCGTCGAACTGCTCGCGCGTGAAGTCGAGCCCGTTCCAGTGCAGGTCGTCATAGGCCGGCGACACGCCGAACGCATGGTCGCCGCCGCCGCCGTTGCCCTCGAGGCGATCGAGCATCCACTTCAGCACGCGCATGTTCTCGCCGAAGCCCGGCCACACGAACTTGCCGTTCGCATCCTTGCGGAACCAGTTCACGCAGTAGATCTTCGGCAGCGTCGCGCCGGCGCCTTCGATCTGCTTGCCGATCTTCAGCCAGTGCGCGAAATAATCGCTCATGTTGTAGCCGCAGAACGGCAGCATCGCGAACGGGTCGCGGCGCACGACGCCCTGCTGGCCGGCTGCCGCGGCGGTCGTCTCCGAGCCCATCGTCGCAGCCATGTACACGCCTTCGATCCAGTCGCGCGCCTCGGTCACGAGCGGCACGGTCGTCGAGCGCCGGCCGCCGAAGATGAACGCGTCGATCGGCACGCCGGCCGGGTCTTCCCAGTCCGCGTCGATCGACGGGCATTGCGATGCCGGCGCCGTGAAGCGCGAGTTCGGGTGTGCGGCCTTGCGGCCGGTTTCCTTTCCGATCTCCGGCGTCCACGGGTTGCCCTGCCAGTCGGTCAGCTTCGCGGGCGGCGTGTCGGTCAGGCCTTCCCACCACACGTCGCCGTCTTCCGTCAGCGCGACGTTCGTGAAGATCACGTTTTCCTTCAGCGTCGAGATCGCGTTCGGGTTGGTTTTCACGCCCGTACCCGGCGCGACGCCGAAGAAGCCGGCTTCCGGGTTGATCGCATACAGGCGCCCGTCGCGGCCCGGCTTCAGCCATGCGATGTCGTCGCCGATCGTCGTGACCTTCCAGCCGTCGAAACCCCGCGGCGGGATCAGCATCGCGAAGTTGGTCTTGCCGCACGCGGACGGGAACGCCGCCGCGACGTGATACTTCTTGCCGGCCGGCGACGTCACGCCGAGGATCAGCATGTGTTCGGCGAGCCAGCCCTGGTCGCGGCCCATCGTCGACGCGATGCGCAGCGCGAAACACTTCTTGCCGAGCAGTGCGTTGCCGCCGTAGCCCGAGCCGAAGCTCCAGATCTCGCGTGTGTCGGGGAAATGCACGATGTACTTGACCGGATTGCACGGCCACGGCACGTCCTTCTGGCCTGCTTCGAGCGGATGGCCGACGCTGTGCACGCACGGCACGAATTCGCCGTCCTCGCCGAGCACGTCATAGACGTCGCGGCCCATGCGCGTCATGATCCGCATGTTCGCGGCCACGTACGGGCTGTCGGACAACTCGACGCCGACGTGCGCGATCGGCGAGCCGAGCGGGCCCATCGAGAACGGCACGACGTACAGCGTGCGGCCGCGCATCGAACCGCGGAACAGACCGTTCAGCGTCTCGCGCATTTCTTCCGGCGCGATCCAGTTGTTGGTCGGGCCGACGTCGTCGGGCGATTCGGTGCAGATGAAGGTGCGGTCCTCGACGCGCGCGACGTCGGACGGATCGGACTGCGCGAGATACGAGTTCGGGCGCTTCGCCGGGTTCAGGCGCTTGAGCGTGCCCTGGTCGACCATCGCCTGGCACAGCGCGTCGTTTTCTTCCTGCGAGCCGTCGCACCAGACGACGCGATCGGGCTCCGTGAGCGCCGCGATACGCGACACCCAGTCGATCAGTTTGCGATGCTTGACGAATGCCGGGGGAGCGATCAGCGGGCCGTGCGTCGCTTCGGCCAGGTTGTTTTGCGACATGGGAATGTCTCCAGACTATTGGGCGGGGATGGGGGATGCGGGACGAGCCCGCGAGATGGGGAATGCGGTCGGAGCGCAGGATGCAGCGACGCGCAAGGCGGCACACGCGAGCGGAGCGCGTGTCGATGCCGCGATGCGGGCGAGAGAATGTGATGTCTCGTATGAGCGTGCGAACGCGAGTTTCGCCATGCAAGCAACCTGCCGTACAACTCCATGCCGGCCAGCATACCATCGCCGTTATTGGGCGGGCGTTGCGTTGCAACAAGAAACAACTGTGACGACGCGCCGGCATGCCGCTTGCCGGCATGTCCTTTTTACTGCGCCGACGCGTGAGCTTTGGGGACGAAACGGCTGGAACATCCGTCCTGCAAGGGTTTCGCGAAAACGGAAAAATCGCGCGACATGCTCGCATGCGATGCACGCGAACATGTCGCGGCGCAGATTCGCGTTTTCGCTACTCAGGCAAACCCTGAATTAGGTTGCGTACACAAACATCCATCGCGCATGCGTTGTGTGCGCTACCGCTCAAAACGGCGCGCCCGGCAATCCGGGGTAATACGCGCCTGCCGCCATCCCGCCGTCGACGGACAGTTCGGCGCCGTTGCAGTACGACGCTTCGTCGCTCGCGAGAAACAGCGTCGCACGCGCGATTTCGTCAGGCAAGCCGACGCGCTGCAGCGGCACGTGCGTGTAGTGCTTGTTGATCTCGTCGAGCGGCGCGCCGGCCGGGTTCGACATCGCGGTGTTGACGCCACCGGGATGAATCGAATTTACGCGCACGCCCTGGTGGCCGAGTTCGAGCGCCGCCACCTTCGTCAACCCGCGCACGCCCCATTTGCTCGATACGTAGGCGGCCAGCGCGTTCACGCCGCGCAGCCCGTCCACCGACGAGATGTTGACGATCGATCCGCTCTTCTGCGCGATCATGCGCGGCGCGATCGTGCGGATGCCGACGAACGTGCCGACGAGATTGATCGATACCGCGCGCTCGAAATCACGTTTCGACAATTCGGTGATCGCACCGAACATCAGCACGGCCGCGTTGTTCACGAGCACGTCGATGCGGCCGAACTGCTCGACGGTCGCATCGGCGACGCGCGCCCAGTTCTGTTCGTCGCTCACGTCGAGGCGCATGAAGCGTGCCGCGTCGCCGAGTTCGCGCGCCAGCGCCTCGCCTTCCGCGTCGAGCACGTCACCGATCACGACGCGCGCGCCCTCCGCGACGAACAGCCTGCATGTCGCCGCGCCCATCCCGCGCGCGCCGCCCGTGACGATCGCCACCTTCCCTTCCAGTCGACCCATGTCGTTTTCTCCTCGATGCTTTCCGATTCCGGTTTGCCGGCCGCGACGCGCTGCGACGCGCATCGGTGCCGGCCCTTGATGTGCGTCGCGTTCGCCGTCAGCCCCAATACGCCTGCCCGCCGTCGAGCGGCAGGGTGGCGCCCGTCAGGTACGCGGCGTCGCGGCTCGCGAGAAACACGATCGCGCGCCCGATGTCCTGCTCGCAGTCGCCCACGCGGCCGAGCGGGATCGTGCGGAAGAACGCCGCCGCTTCGTCCGGGTTCGCGTCGATCCAGCCCTTCAGCCCCGGCGACAGCGCATGCGGCGCGACCGCGTTCACGCGAATGCCGTCGGCGCCCCATTCGCATGCGGCAGCACGCGTGAGCGCGCGAATCGCTTCCTTGGTCGCCGCGTAGGCCCCATAGCCCGACGCGTCCCAGCGCACCGCGGCCGACGACGCGAAATTGACGATCACGCCATCCCCCTTCAGATGCGGATGGCACGCGCGCATCATTCGCAGCGTCGCGATCGGCCCCGACTCGAGGCCCGCGAGAAAATCCTTGTCGGTCACGTCGAGCAGGCGGCCGAGCGGCACGACCTGCGCGTTGTTGACCAGGATCTGCACGCCGCGAAACCGCTCGACGACGGCATCGACGCACCGCGCGATCTGCGCGGCGTCCATCACGTCGCACACGAACGGCTCCGCGATACCGCCGCGCGCGCGGATCGCATCGCAAGTCGCGACCAGCTTGTCGCGCGTGCGGCCGACCACGGCCACCTGCGCGCCTTCGCCCGCGAGCGCGTGCGCAATGCCTTGCCCGACGCCCTGCCCCGCGCCCGTCACGAGCGCGACCTTGCCTTCGAGGATGCCCATGTGCGCTCCTTAAGCGACGATCGCCGGATGAGCCTGCACGGGCCCGCCAAGCAGTTCGCGATACGACGGCGGCTGCTTGCCGTCGAGATCCGCGATGCCATACTGCAGCGCGGCTTCCGCGCCGACCAGCACCTGCCCCGACAACGCCATGCGCTGCGGATCGGCGTGGATCGCATGGATCACGCGGCCGGTGAATTCCGGGCTTTCGGCGACGAGCGAGAACTCCTTGTAGAGGTCCGGATGCTCGTCCCACACGCGCGTCGTGCGCTCGGTTCGCAGCGGCCCCATCCAGATCGACACGGCCGCGACGTCGAACGGTTTCAGGTCGACGGCCATGTCCTTCGCGAACTTGTCGACGCCGGACTTCTGCGCGCCGTACGCGGCGCCGTGCATGTAGCAGCTCGCGCCGAACGACGACGTGAACGCGATCAGCCCGCTGCGGCGCTTCGCCATCAGCGGCGCGGCGTGCCAGCTCGCGACGTACGCCGAGCGCAGCCCGACGTCGAGGATGTTCACGAGGTCGAGCGACTTCTCCCAGAACGGACCTGGCAGGATCAGCTGGTCGTGCAGATAGGTCGCATTGTTGACGAGGATGTCGAGTCGCCCGCTGTCGCGTTCGACGCGCTCGAACAGCGCCTTCACCTGTGCGTCGTCCGCGTGGTCGCACGCGACGGCGATCCCGCGGCCGCCGAGCGCGTCGATTTCGCGCGCGGTTTCGTGGATCGTGCCGGGCAGCGGCGCGTCGCCTTCGTTCTGCGAGCGCCCCGTCACATAGACCGTCATACCGGCCGCGCCGAGCGCGCGCGCGATGCCCTTGCCGGCACCGCGCGACGCGCCCGTCACGACGGCGACGGGCGCCTCGTTGTTCTGTGCCATGTTCGATGTCTCCTGGGGAATGTTTTCAACCTGAGTGGGTCGTGCGCGTCGTCACGCGGCAGGCGGCTGCGCGCCGGCGAACAGCACGCCCGGCGCATCGCCGTCATAGCGGGCGGACAACGTCGACGTGACGACGCAGCGGGTGGCCGCGATCTTCCATTCGCCGTCGACCTTCCGGTATTCGTCGTCGTAGGTCGCGCCGAGCTGCGTGAGCGTGCGCGCGTTGGTGTCGAGCATCTGGTAATGCAGGCCCCACGTGCCGCGCGCATGCGTGTCGTCGAGCACGGTGATGTCGGGATTCACGCCGTGGTGCATCTCGACGATGTGCGGATGGCAGCCGAGCCGCTCGAACACGTCGACGAGCGCATCGCGGTGGTCGAACGTACCGATTCGGCCGTAGTCGATGTGCACCGCGCCGGGCGCGAAGCAGTCGCGCATCCCCTGCGGATCCTTCCGGTCGCAGCACGTGAAGTAGCGCGCCTTCAGGCGGCGGATCGCGTCGGCGTCCTCCAGCCTGCGCACGCGCGCTTCCATTCGTTCGATCGGGGTCATGCCGTCTCCTTGGTCTCGTGTGCGCGGATCGAAGCCGCGTCGACGCCACGTTACAGGCGCACGGGAGGCCGGCCATCACCTGTTTGGATGAACCCCGATGTCGCGTATCGGCGAACTTGAACGCAGCTCCCGCGGCGTTCGTCCGAACAGACGATGTGACGCAGGCGGCTTCATTCCTACCATCGGATGACACCACCACGAGACACGGCGATGGACGAGACGACCCGCACGCTCCACGAGTACGAGCAGATCCGCCAGCTGAAGTACCGGTATTTCCGCGCGGTCGATACACACGACTGGTCGCTGCTCGCGCAATGCCTGACCGAGGACTGCGAGGCGCGCCTGTACGGCGGCCACTATGCGTACGACGGCCGCGACGCATTCGTGTCCAGCCTGCGCGAACTGCTCGGCAAGCCGACCTTCCTGACGATGCATCACGGCCACCACCCCGAGCTCACGCTGGTGTCCGCCGATCATGCGTGCGGCGTGTGGTTTCTCGAGGATCATGCGATCAATCTAGAGGACAACTACCTGCTGCACGGCACCGCGTTCTACGACGACCAGTACGTGAAGCGCGACGGCGTGTGGCGTATTCACGCGACGCGTCACGAGCGCCTGTTCGAAACCGTCACGTCGCCGATTCCGCCGTCGTTCACGCTGACCGCCAACCGCTTCGCACCGGGCGCGCAGGACGCGGCCGGTTCGACCGATCCGGCCGTCAACGCTTCCTGAAACCCGGCGGCAGCGCCGCCGACCTCGTCATCCCCTTTGGAGCCGGAGCAATGGAGAAAGTCATTTATGTATTGTGGCGCGATGCGCAGGCCGCGCCCGAACAATGGAGCCGCAGCGTGCGCGCGCAGCTCGCCGACAAGCTGCTGTCGCTAGGCGCGCACGGCGTGCAGGCCAACGTTGCCGACGCCGATGTCGCGCCGGCCGCCGGCCTGAAGCAGACCAACACGCACCCGGGCATCGACGGCATCGTCGCGGTGTGGATCGACAGCGCGAACCCGATGTTCCGCCAGCCGTTCGACGACGCGGTGCGCGCGATCGTCCCGCACATGGCCGCGTATCTCGTCACGGAATCGCAGCCGATTCCGAACACGCGCTTTCCGGCGCGGCCCGGCGAGCGCACGAGCGGCTTCTCGCAGCTCGCGTTCCTGAAGCGCCCGCCGCGCCTCACGCATGAAGCATGGCTCGACGTATGGCACGGCCATCACACGCGCGTCGCGATCGACACGCAGGACAACTTCCTGTACGTGCAGAACGTGGTCGTGCGCGCGCTCACGCATGCGGCGCCCGGCTACGACGCGATCGTCGAGGAATGCTTCCCGGCCGCCGCGATGACCGATCCGTACGCGTTCTTCGATGCAGTCGGCGACGAGGAGAAATTCCAGCGCAACGTCGGGGAGATGATGGACAGCTGCGGACGCTTCATCGATTTCGACAAGATCGACGTGGTGCCGACGAGCCAATACGTCGTGAAGGCCGTGCGCGGATAAAAAAAACGCCAACCCGTCATGAACGGGTTGGCGTCGTGCCGCGGGTATGACGATTACGAGAACTGGTTCATCGTGTTGTCCTTGCCCGCTGCCTTCAGCGCTGCGTCGCCGCTGAAGTATTCCTTGTGGTCGTCGCCGATATCCGAGCCGGACATGTTCTGGTGCTTGACGCACGCGATGCCCTGACGGATTTCCTTACGCTGCACGCCCGCCACGTAACCGAGCATGCCCTGTTCGCCGAAGTATTCCTTCGCGAGGTTGTCGGTCGACAGCGCGGCCGTGTGGTACGTCGGCAGCGTGATCAGGTGGTGGAAGATGCCTGCTTCACGCGATGCATCGGCCTGGAACGTACGGATCTTCTCGTCGGCGAGCTTGGCCAGTTCGGTCTCGTCGTACTCGACGCTCATCAACTGCGCACGGTCGTATGCCGACACGTCCTTGCCCTCTGCCTTCATTGCGTCGTACACCTGCTGACGGAAGTTCAGCGTCCAGTTGAACGACGGGCTGTTGTTGTACACCAGCTTCGCGTTCGGGATGACCTTGCGGATTTCGCTGACCATGCCGCCGATCTGCGCGATGTGCGGTTTTTCGGTTTCGATCCACAGCAGGTCGGCGCCGTTCTGCAGCGACGTGATGCAGTCGAGCACGCAACGCGCTTCGCCCGTGCCGGCGCGGAACTGGAACAGGTTGCTCGGCAGGCGCTTCGGACGCAGCAGCTTGCCGTCGCGCTTGATGACGACGTCACCGTTGCCCAGCTGGTCGGCCGACAGCTCTTCGCAGTCGAGGAACGCGTTGTACTTGTCGCCCAGGTCGCCCGGCTCGTTGGTCACGGCGATCTGCTTGGTCAGGCCCGCGCCGAGCGAGTCGGTACGGGCGACGATGATGCCGTCGTCCACGCCCAGTTCCAGGAACGCGTAGCGGATCGCGCGGATCTTCGCGAGGAAGTCCTCGTGCGGCACGGTGACCTTGCCGTCCTGGTGGCCGCACTGCTTCTCGTCGGACACCTGGTTTTCGATCTGGATGCAGCACGCGCCCGCTTCGATGAACTGCTTGGCCAGCAGGTACGTTGCTTCGGCGTTGCCGAAGCCGGCGTCGATGTCGGCGATGATCGGCACGACGTGCGTCACGTGGTTGTCGATCTTTTCCTGGATGGCGGCCTTGGCAGCGGCGTCCTTGGCAGCATCCAGCTCGCGGAACAGGCCGCCGAGTTCACGTGCGTCGGCCTGGCGCAGGAACGTGTACAGCTCGCGGATCAGCGCGCTGACCGACGTCTTTTCGTGCATCGACTGGTCCGGCAGCGGGCCGAACTCCGAGCGCAGCGCGGCGACCATCCAGCCCGACAGGTACAGGTAGCGGCGTTCGGTGCTGTTGAAGTGCTTCTTGATCGAGATCATCTTCTGCTGGCCGATGAAGCCGTGCCAGCAACCCAGCGACTGCGTGTACTTGGACGGATCGGCATCGTACGCGGCCATGTCGGCGCGCATGATCTTCGCGGTGTACTTCGCGATGTCGAGGCCCGTCTTGAACTTGTTCTGGGCACGCATGCGGGCGGCATACTCGGGATTGATGGCATTCCACGCGCTGCCGTGGTTTTCCTTCAAGCCAGCCACTGCCTTGATGTCGTCTTGATATTGGGACATGTCAATCTCCTGGGAACGAAGCGCATTTGAGTAAAGGGTTCAGCTTGCCCGCTCCGTATGACGAAGCGAACTGCATGGACTCAATAGTAACGCCGTCCGATGCGCTTTCGGCGAAGTCTTATATAAGACATAAGATATAAATTTTGCTTGTTTTTCAATGAGATAAGCAGTGCGTTTTGCGATGCAAAACCGGTTTTCAAGCGGCGAGACGGCGGCGCGGCGGGAATTCCGCACGCATTCCGCGATATGAAACGGCCTTTCGGCAGTTGGTGGGAGGCCAAACATGGCGATCCCTGTTTCGGGTCTTTGCCATGCACATGACAAAACGTCTATACTTGGACAATTCATCGACGGCAAACCGAGGCACGCCGTCCCCCGCGTACCGTGATGCGCCCCTCCTGCCCGGATCGACATGAGCGACTATCCCGTTTTTGACGCGCTGTGCGAGCTGCTGAACACCTCCGGTGCGCGGTTCCGCGTGCTGGATCACCCGGCCGAAGGCAAATCCGACGTGATCGCCGCGATTCGCGGCACGCGTCCCGAACAGGGCGCGAAGGCGATGCTCTGCTCGTTCAAGGACGGCGGCGACGTCACCGCGCTCGCGGTCATCCCCGGCCATCTGAAGATCGATTTCCGCAAGGTCGCCGACGCGGTCGGCCGCCGCAAGGCGACACTCGCGCCGCCCGAACTTGCCGCCACGGTCACGCGCTGCGTGATGGGCGCCGTGCCGCCGTTCGTGTTCGACGCGAACGTGACGCTCGTCGTCGACCCCGCACTGATCGAACTCAACGACGAAATCGCGTTCAACGCGGGCCGCCTCGACCGCTCGGTCGTGCTCGACGCGTCCGACTACGTGCGGATCGCCCGCCCGCTGCTGGCCGACATCACGCGGCCGGAAACGACCGACGCGCCCGCGCTCGAGGTCAAACCATGACCACGCCCCGCTCCAGGCCGCAGTCGGAACAGGCGTCGCTGATCGAGCAGGTGCTGCGCATCGCCGAAGGGCTCGGCGCGATGTTCGCGCCGTTCACCGAAGTCGTCGTGCACGACCTGCGCACGCCGAAGCACGCGATCCTCGCGATCCATAACAACCTGTCGGGTCGCGCGATCGGCGATCCGGCGACCGAACTCGGGCTCGCCCGCATCGAGGACGACGACTTCCCGCAGGTGCTCGCGAACTACGCGAACCGCTTCGCCGACGGCCGCACGGCGAAAAGCACGTCGATCGGCATCAAGGATTCGAACGGCCGCTATGTGGCCGCGCTGTGCCTGAACGCGGACGTCACACTGTTCCGCGGTTTCCAGGGGATGCTGAACCAGTTCTGCAGCACCGAAGGCGCGCCGGTCGCCGAGACGCTCGACCCGGCCGGCGCGGACGCGATCCGGCAGCGCATCGACGCGTTCGCGACGCGCCTCGCGACCACGCCGCGCGAACTGAAGACCGACCAGCGCCGCGAGCTGATGCAGACGCTGAAGGCCGACGGCTTCCTCGAGGTGCGCCGCGCGATGGAAATCGTGTCGCAGCATCTCGGCGTGTCGCGCGCCACCGTATACAACGATGCGAAATGATGCGTGAGGCGGATGCGCCCCGCTGACCTGTTGACCGACTCTTCCGACGAGCGACTCATGAACACTCCGACCCTCCCCACCTACGACGACGTCGCGGCCGCCGCGGCACGGCTCGACGGCCACGCGCACCGCACGCCCGTGATGACGTCGCGAACGATCGACGAAGCGCTCGGCGCGCAGGTGTTCTTCAAGTGCGAGAACCTGCAGCGCATGGGCGCGTTCAAGTTCCGCGGCGCGTTCAACGCGCTGTCGCGCTTCGACGCGACGCAGCGACGCAACGGCGTCGTCGCGTTCTCGTCCGGCAACCATGCACAGGCGATCGCGCTGTCGGCGCGCATCCTCGGCATCCCGGCGACGATCGTGATGCCGCAGGACGCGCCGGCCGCGAAGATGGCCGCGACGCGCGGCTACGGCGGCAACGTCGTGACCTACGACCGCTATACCGAGGACCGCGAGCAGATCGGCCGCGCGCTCGCGGAGAAGCACGGGCTCACGCTGGTGCCGCCGTACGACCACGCGGACGTGATCGCGGGCCAGGGCACGGCGGCGAAGGAACTGTTCGACGAGGTCGGGCCGCTCGACGCGGTGTTCACGCCGCTCGGTGGCGGCGGCCTGCTGTCGGGCACGGCGCTCGCGACGCGCGCGCTGTCGCCGCACGCGAAGCTGTACGGCGTCGAGCCGGAAGCGGGCAACGACGGACAGCAATCGTTCCGGTCCGGGTCGATCGTCCATATCGACACGCCGCGCACGATCGCCGACGGCGCGCAGACGCAGCACCTCGGCAACCTGACGTTCCCGATCCTGCGGCGCGACGTCGACGACATCCTGACCGCGACCGACGCGGAACTGGTCGACTGCATGCGCTTCTTCGCGACCCGTATGAAGATTGTCGTCGAGCCGACCGGCTGCCTGTCGCTCGCGGCCGCGCGCCGGATGAAGGACGAACTGAAAGGCAAGCGCGTCGGCATCGTGATCAGCGGCGGCAACGTCGATCTCGAGAACTTCTGCGCGCTGGTCGCCGCATCCGCGTGATGCGTCGCGGCGCGCGGATGACCGCATGAACATCCCGTCATCCGCACGCCGCCGCTCCTTCACGTCGCGTTAAGTTTCGCGCCCTACACTGAATGCGTTGTCCCGCAGTCAGTCGTGAAGAAGGAGTCGCCATGAACACGCACGCGATCGTCGCCGCCGCCCTCGCGGCAGCATCCCTCACGGCGTTCGCGCAACCGAGCGCGACGTCATCCGGTTTTTCCGCCACTTCGCCGCACGACCCGGTCGCGCAGGCCGCCCACCGTTCGCCCGCCGCGCTGCCGCACGCCGGCTTCGTGCTCGCGAAGATCGATCAGAACAATACGCCACCCGACCGCGGCGGCGAACCCAGCGGCCGCACGCACGCCGGCACGCATATGTAACCCGGCGTGAGCCGGCCGCGTCGGTCGGCCGGCCCGCGCCGTGACTTCACAACGACGGCAGCGACGGATCGCGCGCGGCGAGGATGTCCGCGGTGCGCCGCTGCAGCGCGCCGTCGATCGTCTCCGGCTGCGGAATCAGCCAGTAACGCCCGTCGCGAATGCCGTCGAACGCCCGCGCCGCAAATGCGTCGGGCGTGAGCCCGTGCGCGTTCAGCATCGCGCGCATCGTGTCGACGAAGCCCTGCACCTCGGGCCGGTCGTGCGCGGCGCCGAACGGGTCGTTGAAAATGCCCGTCTGCACCGGGCCCGGCGCGAGCAGCGACACGCCGACCGGCGCGCCGAGCATCTTGAGCTCGCCGTGCAGCGATTCGGTCAGCGCGACCACCGCGAATTTCGTCGCCGAGTAAGGCGACATCAACGGGCTCGGCAGGAACCCGCCGACCGACGCCGTATTGACGATGCGCGCGGGCACGTTGCGCTCGAGCATGCGCGGCACGAAGCTGCGGATCCCGTTCATCACGCCGTGCACGTTGATCGAGAAACTGCGCTCGAACCGTTCCGGCGTGATTTCCCAGCTGAAGCCGGTCGCCATCACGCCCGCGTTGTTGAACAGCAGGTCGACGCCGCCGAAGCGCTGCCATGCGGCGTCGGCCAGCGCATCGACGGCTTCAGGGCGGCTGACGTCCGTCGGCACGCACAGCACGTCGGTGTCGAGCGTCGCGGCGAACGCGTCGAGCTTTCCCCGGTCGAGATCGGCCAGCACCACGCGCATGCCTAGCCCGGCGGCGTGGCGCGCGAGCCCGCTGCCGATACCGCTGGCCGCGCCGGTGATCACGGCGGTACCGCCGTCGAAGCGAATCGAAGTCGTCATGTCAATGTCCTGTCGGGTCGATGCGCGGATGCGCGTATGCGGGAATCACGGGTGGCGGCAACGGCGTGCGGCCGTCGAGCGAGCGCACCGCGAGCCCCTGCGACAGCGGGAAATGCAGGCTGTGCGTGACGAGGCCCGTGCGCTCGCTTGCCGGCAGGCTGCACAGCGCGAGCGCGGTTTCCGCGAAATACGCGACGTCCTCGGTCGGATAGCCTTCGGGGATGTAGCGGGCCGCGCCTGGCGTGCGGATCGCGGTGCTCGGCGCGACCAGGTTCACCGCGATGCCGTCGGCTTCGAGCTCGGCCGCGAGTCCTTGCGTGAAGCGCGACAGCGCGGCCTTGACCGCCGCATAGACGGTCGCGCCGCCCGCGCGCGAGAAATCGTCGAACGGCCGCAGCGGCGCGAGCGCCGTGACCGAGCCGACGTTCACGATCCAGCCGGCGCCGCGTGCGCGCATCAGCGGAATCGCTGCCTGGCTCAGCACGAACGGAATGCGCAGATAGTGCTCGATCGTCGTGTCGAACATCGCCATCGGCATCGCGTCGACGCGCGCGTAGTCGGCCACGCCCGCGCTGTTTACGAGGATGTCGAGGCCGCCGGCCGCCTTCGCCGCGCGCCCGACGAGCGCGTCGCGCTCGGCCGGGTTCGACAGGTCGGCCGCCAGTGCGATCGCGCGGCCGCCCGCCTGCTCGATCAGCGCGACCGTTTCGGCGAGCGTGCCGGCGGTCGTCGCGGATTGCGTGAGGCTGCGCGCCGTCACGACGACGGTCGCGCCTTCCGACGCGAGGCGCTGCGCGATCGCGCGGCCGATGCCGCGGCTCGCGCCGGTCACGAGCGCGCATTTGTCCGCAAGCGTCGCGGTTCGGGTGTCGGTCATGATGTCTCCGGTAAAAGGGGTGTCATGTGCGGGCCGTTCTGCGTCAGCCCGCGATATCCGCAACGTGCAACACGAACTTGGTTTTCGCGTCGCCCGTTTGAACGAGATCGAGTGCGTGCGCCGCCTGTTCGAGCGGAAAGCGCTCGAAGCGTGGCACGCGTAGCGCGCCACGGCCGAGCCGTTCCGCGATCGCTGCCAGCGTGGCGCCGCTCGGCATCCGGCTGTACGTCATCGCGGTGCGCAGGCCGCGCTTCGCGGCTTCGGCGCCCGTCGCGGCCAGTCGCTCCGCGTCGCCGGCCGCGAGCGTCATGATGTTGACGAGCGTGCCGCCCGGTGCCAGCAGGTCGAGTGCATCGGCCAGTGTGGCGCCGCCGACCGCGTCGAGCACCAGATCGACGCCGCCGGGCGCCCACGCCCGCACGGCCTTAGCGATGTCCTGTGCGCGATAGTCGATGCTCGCCGCCGCGCCGAGCGCCTCGACGCTCGCGCGGTTGCGGGCCGAGCACGTCGCCGCGACGCGCGCGCCCGCCTGCGCGGCAAGCTGGATCGCGAACGTGCCGACCGCGCCCGCGCCGCCGTGCACCAGCACGGTCTGCCCGTCACGCAGCCCGCCGTCGTCGAACAGGCCGGCCCACGCCGCCAGCGCGGGGGTCGGCGTGGCCGCCGCTTCCGCGAAGCCGACCGTGTCGGGCAGGCGCACGACCGAGTCGTGCCGCACCGCGACGTATTCCGCATACGCGCCCCAGCGCCCCGCGCCGACGTCGGTCTGCGCGAACACGCGCATCCCGGGCGCGAATCCTTCCACGCCATCGCCGACCGCCTCGACCACACCGGCCGCGTCGAAGCCGATCACGAACGGAAACGTGATCCGCATGAACGCGCCGAGATAGCCTTCGCGGCATTTCCAGTCGGCAGGATTGACGCCCGCGTACGCGACGCGGATCAGCACGTCGCCGGGGCCCGGCCTCGGTGCCGGAACGTCGGCCATTCGCAGCGCGTCGGAATGACCGATGCGGTCGATCAGCAAGGCTCGCACGGTGGTGTCTCCAGGGTTGTCGTTTGCATGGCGGCGGGTCGCGTGCGCCGCGCGTCACGCCGCCGTGTCGGCCAGCAGGCTCGACGCGAGCGGACAGAACGCGTGCGCGATCGCATCGACCGTCCAGTCGGGGCTTTCGGCGTCGAAGCGGCGGTCGACCCAGCCCCAGTGATACGGATGCAGCAGGTACTCGCCGAGCAGATCGCCGACGTGCGCGAATTCCTGTTGCCAGACGTGGGTCCACGCACCCGGCGTCACGATCCTGCTCAGCCGCCAGTTACGGATGCCGGGCATGTACGCGGGCATGCGCAGCAACTCGCGCTCGAGGTCGCGTACCTGGGCTTCGTCGGCCTCCGGCCGCACGCGCAACATCAGCGTGCGCCATACGCCGTCGCGCAGCGCCGGCTCGCGCAGGCCGCCGCCGATCGCCCGGCATGCGGCGCCGTCGATCCGCACGACGCCCGGTATGCGGGCCAGCGCGGTGAAGCCCGGCGCGTGGTCGGTCGCCCGTTCGTCGCGCAGCACGTCGAGCGTGTAGTCGCCCGCGTTCCAGCAGCCTTCCAGATTGCGTGCCAGCGCAACGCGGGTCGCGCCGGGCAGCGCATGCGCGGCGTCGCGTAATGCACGCTCGACCGCGCCGGCATCGTCGGTCGCCGAAACGAATATCTGCGCCGTGTCATGCCGCATGGTCGACCTCCGTCAGTGCAGGCAGCGGTGCATCCGCGTCCGTCATCACATGGCGGCGGCGGGCGTCGCACAGCGCATCGATGGCCGTCCAGAACGCAACGACGTCACCGTCGGTCAGCGCGCGCATCCGGTAGTACGCCGGCGCATCGGCAACCTGCCACGTCAGCCACAGCGTGCTCGGCTGCCCCGGCACCGCGACGGGCGGCGACACCCAGCGGCCGGCCGCCGTCAGTCCGCGCGCCGCGTGGCCCGGCAAATAACGGTCGCGCAGCAGCGCCAGCACGTCGGGAATGCGTTCGGGTGCGAGGGTGATTTCGTCTACGATCTGGATCATTCGCGGGTCGTCTCGGTTCGTTCGTGGCGCAATGCGATGCCGGCCGCCTACGCCGTTCCGGCGAGGCCGGAAGCGGCCGGCGTGGATAACATTCTTGCGTGGCGACGGCCGGCGAACCCCTACCGGCCCGCTCACCCGCCCCTGTCGCAACGCTCAGATCGGCAGAGATATGAAACAACGCGCATTGCCGGCACGCGGTCGCATGCTGCCGGGCCTCGGCGACCGCCTGCGGGACGAGTTGACGCGCAGCGGCGCACCGCCAGTGGAACGACCGGCGACGTCGGCCGCGGACGTCGCGTCGACGACGCCAGGCGGCTTCGTCGCGCTGTACCGCGACGCCATCGAGCGACTCGAGGCGCAGGTCGCGCGCGGCAACGGCCACCCGCCGATGCGCAAGCAGGAAGTCGACCTGATGTGCCGCTGCCTGCTCAGTTGCACGACGCTCGGCGACGCGATCCGCTGCGCGGCCGAGTTCTGCGAGATGCTGACGCCGCGCGCCGGTGCGCTGTCGCTCGCGGTGCGTGACGCTCGCGCGACGTTCCGGATGGATTCGCTGCGCCGCACGCGCAGCCCGGCCGCGTGCCTCGTCGACCTGACGGGCCTGTTCTGCTATCTGCAACTGTTCGGCTGGCTCATCGGGCAGCCGCTGCGGCCGGACGAAGTCTGGCTCGGCCATCAGCGCCGCGACGACGCGATGCCGCTGCTCGGGCTGTTCAATGCGCCGGTCGACGTCGGCCGCAAAACCTATGGCTTCGCATTCGACGCCGCGCGGCTCGATGCCCGCGTGATCCGCCAGCCGGGCGAACTGGCCACGTTCCTCGTCGATTTTCCGTTTAGTCTGATCGATGCGGCGCCGGCCGTCGTGTCATGGGCGCAGCAGGTACGCGGTTTTCTCGACGCGGCGCTCGCGCGCGAGCAGGCGCTGCCCACGCTCGCCGAACTGGCGAGATGGCTCGGCGTCAGCGAGGCGACGTTGCGACGGCGGCTGGCTGCCGAAGGCCGCGGCTATCACGCGTTGCACGAGCAGTGTCTCGCCGACGTCGCACGGCGCTGCCTGCGCGAGTCGGACTGGCCGGTCGCGCGAATCGCCGCGCATCTCGGGTTCGGCGGCGAGGAAGCATTCCGGCGGGCGTTCGTGCGATGGACGGGTGTCGCGCCGAGCCGGTTCCGGCGCGATTGCCGCGCGGCCAGCGCCCCATTTCATCAGATGTAAAGTGGCCGGCGTGTCTCGCAAGAATGGATTTGGAAAAAATCCGGCGATCACTGACGTTTTTTCGCATCCCTGCGCGCTTCGCCAATTGACGCGCCGGAGCGCTCGCCATTACGCTTGCGCGCTGATGGTTCCCGGAGACGGGATGAAAAGGGAACGCAGAAGAGGCAGCGCCTCGAATCTGCGGCTGCCCCCGCAACTGTGAGCGGCGAATCCGCACTACTCCACGCCACTGGGAAACCGGGAAGGCCGGTGCGAATAGCGACCCGCGAGCCAGGAGACCTGCCATCGACCCGAGGTCCAAGCAGCCGCGCCGGGCGGGGTGTCCCGGAGCGCCAGGCGCCACCTTTGGCGGTCGCCCCGTTGCATGGACGGCCCGACCTCAGGACCCTTCAGATGTCCAGTCTTTCCGCCTCCGCTTCCTCGCCGGAAGCGTCGTGCCGTCGCGCCAGCCAGCCATGGGCGCGGCGTGTGCGCACGCGTGCGCCGTGCCGTGTCGTCCGAACCTCGCGACGACCGCCCACGCTCCCCGGTCTCGCGATAGACCAACACGAACCCGGGCGGTACGCACCGCCACCCGCTTACGCTCGCCGTACCTGCAACACGATCACGTTCATTGCCTCATGAATCTTCGCCACCTTCTCGCCACGTCCGCCGCCACGGCGCTGTTCGCCCCGATCGCCCATGCCGCAGGCGACGCGGCGCTCCCGCAGCCGCCCCGACCCGCCGAAGCCGCCGACCTGCCGACGATCAGCGTGACCGACACACGGCACCTGCCCGAATCGTTCGACCAGCGCTATGCGACGACGCAGGTGCTCACGCGCGCCGATCTCGATCGGCTGTCGCCGAGCGACCCGAGCATCACGCAGGCGCTCGCGACGCTGCCGGGCGTGACCGTCTCGCAAAACGGCGGCCCCGGCTCGTCCGCGTCCGTGAGCATCCGCGGCTCGTCCGCCAACCAGGTCGCGGTGTTCATCGACGGCATCCGGATCGGCTCGCCGACGACCGGCATCGCACCGTGGGCCGACCTGCCGACCGACGCGTTCGAACGCGTCGAGGTGATCTCGGGGCCGGCCGCCGCATCGTTCGGCGCGAATGCGATGGGCGGCGTCGTGCAACTGTTCACGCGCCGCGCCGCCGGCCAGCCGAACCAGACGACCGTGTCGTTCGGTGGCGGCTCGAACAAGACCTTCGACACGCAGTTGCGCACGTCGGGCACCGTGCCGTCGACGGGGCCGCTCGCCGCGCTCGGCGGCCTCACCTACACGCTCGGCCTGCACGACTACAACACGGCCGGCATCGACGCGACGCGACCGTTCGCGTACGGGCACGAGGCCGGCCGCAATCCATATCATGCGCAGGACCTCGATGCGCGACTCGGCTACGCGCGCGACAACTGGTCGATCTCGACGTTCGCGCTGTATCACCGCTCCGACCTGTCCTATGACAACGCCGGCTTTGCGAATCGCGAGCTCGATCACCAGCTGACGACCGGCATTGCGTTTCATCTCGACATCACGCCCGACACCCAGTTCGACCAGTCGTTCGGTTATGCGAACGACCGCCAGTTCCTGTATGCGAGCGACCCGACGATCCCGACCGACCAGATCAACTCGCAGCGCATCAGTTCGTCGACGTCGCTGACCCACCAGGAGCATGGCTTCCGACTGTTCGGCCTGCCGCTGTCGGGCGAGACGAAGGTTGCGTACGACTTCACGCGCGAACAGGCATTCCTGCCGGTCGACGTGCCCGACGGCGTGCCCACGCGCAACGACTCCGCGTTCTCGCTGCATCAGTCGGCGACGCTCGGCAGCGTGACGATGTTCGTCGCGGGGCGGCACGAGATCATCGCCGGGAAGGCCGTCAACACCGGCAATGCCGCGCTGTCGTGGGCCATCACGCCGGTCTATACGGCCCGCGTGTCCTACGGCAACGCGTTCCGCCTTCCCTCGTTCAACGACTTGTACTACCCGGGCTACGGCAATCCGGACCTGAACCCGGAACGCAGCGATTCGGTCGAGGCCGCGCTCGACGCGAACACGGCGTACGGCACGTTCAGCGCCGCGATCTACGACACGCGCATCAACAACCTGATCGCGTACAACCCCGCGACGCGCTCGCCGATGAACATTGGTCGCTCGCATATCCGCGGCATCGACCTGTCGTACAAGGGCACGATCGGCCGCCATACGCCAGTGAGCATCGCGATCGGTTTCCTGAATCCCCAGGACGAAACCAACGACAGCTGGCTCAACCGCCGGCCGCGCCAGACGGTCAGCGTCAACGTCGACCACACGTGGGACGAATTCCACCTGCATGCACTGAGCACGGGCGCGTCGCTGAACTACGGCGGCACGACGTTCGACGACCCGGCCAACACGACGTATCTGCCGTCGTACCTGACCGTGAACCTGCGCGCGTCGTACAGGATCAATTCGCACCTGACGGTGTCGGCGACGCTGTCGAACCTGTTCGACCGTCAGTACATGACCGCGTACGGCTACAACACGCTCGGCCGCACCGCGTTCGGCAAGGTCAGCTACACGTTCTGACCGCGCGCGCGGTGTGTCGATGCCGCGATTCGCGTCATGACCAGACGACGCCGTGCATGCCCGCGATCAACTGGATCGCACCGAACACCGCGATCACGGCTGCGGATACGCGCGACAGCCCGCGCATGAACGTCAGCGGCATCTTCGTGCGCAACGCGGCGGTCGCGCTGCTCAGGCACAGCCACCACGTCGCGGATCCGAGGAACACGCCCGCGACCATCAAGGTCACGGGCGGCCCCATCGCGCCTTCATGCGTGCCCGCCAGCGGGCCGAGCGCCGCGAAGATCCCGACGAACGACAGGATCGTCATCGGGTTCGACAGCGTGAGGCCGAAGGTCGTCAGGAAATCGCGAAGCACGGTCGCGCGCGGCACGTCGTGCACCGCAGACGCGGCCGGCGCCTGCCGCGCGATGGACCAGGCCAACCACACGAGGAACGCGCCGCCGACGATTTTCAGCGTGACGGTCAGCATCGGAAACGCAGTGACGATGCCGGCGACGCCCAGCGCCCCGAGCAGCCCGTAGATCGCGTCGGCGCACGCGGCGCCGATGCCCGTCGCGAACCCCGCGTGAAAGCCGCGGCTCAGACTGCGCTGAATGCAGAGCATGCCGATCGGGCCGACCGGCACCGCGATCGACAACCCCATCACGACGGACTTGATGAACAGCATGGCCGGCTCCTCGCGACATGCAATGACATGAACCGCATCGTAGGGAAAGTCCGGTCGCCGCTGAAGGCGGTTTTTAAGGAAAAATGAGCCTTTCACCTTAAAAACTCCGCCGCGATGGATGAACTCGACTGGAAGATACTCGCGCTGCTGCAGGCCAACGGCCGCATCAGCTACACGGAACTGGCGCGCCAGGTTCACCTGTCGGTGCCGGCGGTCACGGAACGCGTGAAGCGCCTCGAGTCGGCGGGCGTGATCGACGGCTACACGGCGCGGGTCAATCCGGCCGCGGCCGGCTACCCGGTGAGCGCGCTGATCGGCATCACGGTGCAGCAGCCGGCGAAGGCGAAATTCCTGAAGCTGCTGGAGACGATTCCCGAAGTGGTCGAGTGCCATCACGTGACCGGCGCGGATTCCTACGTGATGCGCTTCGTCGCCGTCAGCATGGCGCACCTCGAGCAACTGATCGAGCGCATCAACCTCTACGGCGAAACGCGCACGTCGATCGTGATGTCGACGCCACTGCCGGCGCGCGGGCTCGCGCGCCCGGCAGCGGCGGTCAAAGGCATTCGGGGGTGACACGACACCCCGCGTTGCGCGATGCTGTGCGGTGCGCACCTTGCTCGAACCGGACAACCTGCCATGTCAGTCATCGGACTCAATCATTACAACCTGCGCGCGGATCGTGCCACGCTCGATACGCTGCGCGACTTCTATGTGAACGTCGTGGGCCTCCAGCCAGGCTACCGACCGCCGTTCCAGAGCAACGGCTACTGGCTCTACGCGGGGGCGCAGGCGATCCTCCACCTGTCGGAAGCGCGGCCCGGCGAGGTTCGGCCGCCGCACGTCGTCAACACGTTCGACCATATGGCATTTTCATGCGAGAACGCCGCCGACATGGAACGGCGCCTGGCCGACGCGCAGGTCCGGTACTCACGCACGTACGTGCCGCTCACGCGCCAGCTGCAGCTGTTTTTCACCGACCCGGCCGGCAATGGCATCGAGTTGAATTTTGCCGAAGCCGGCGGCGATTCCGGTGACGGACCGGGTTAGCGCCGGCGACCGGCCCGTGACGGTCGCCAGGCAAGCGGTCGCTTGCGCGACCGTTACTGCCGTTGCACGAGCTTCACGATCGTCAGCGTGCCCCCCAAGCGCTCGACCCGGACCTTGATCTTGTCGCCCACGTGCAGCGACTCGATCATCGCCGGGTCGCCGGCCTTGAACGCCATCGTCATCGGCGCCATCCCGACGTTCTCGAGGGCGCCGTGCTTCAGTGTCACCATGCCGTGCGCGGCATCGATCCGTTTCACTTCGGCATCGGTCAACGCCGAATCCGGCGCCGACATCTTCATGTCGCCCATGTTCATGTCGGGCATGCTCCCGCCCGCACGCACCGGCGTCGCAACGACGGCCATCGCGCCGAGAACGGTGACGGCGAGGTATCGGATTTTCATCGGGACACTCCGTTGTTCCGCCAATGACGAACGCGCCCGCTACACCAGCAACGTCGCAACCGCCCACGCGATCAGCACGACGCCCAGTGCGCGGCCAACGCGCTCGCCGCCCGGCAGCACCTTTTCGACGAGCACGAACAGCGACAACGCGACGATCCACACGACGTTCATCACGCCGCCGACGAACAGCAGCGCCATCAACAGCCAGCAGCAGCCCACGCAATACGCGCCGTGCCGCACGCCGAGCAGGAAGCTGCCCGTGAGTCCCGGGCGCCCGTACGTCGTGAGAAACCGGACCGGCGACCGACATTGCCGTAGGCACGCCTGTTTCAGCGGCGAGAATTGATAGGCGCCGGCCAGCGCGAGGACGATCGCGGACAATACGGCGCTCTTCGACCACAGCATCATTCCGGAGATCAGGCCGGCGGGCTGCAGCAGCGTCTGCAGCACGGCCGCGGCGACCGAAAACGCGAACCACGCGGCCAGATAGCCCGCCAGCAGGAACGCCGACGTCAAAGCCGCCCCGGCTCCTTGCGCACCGTGATGCCGCAGCACCCGCCGGTACAACAGTGCGAGCGGCGCCGCGCTGGGCGTCATCATCGCGATCATCATCACCCACCACATCAGGACCACGGTCGCAAGCGACGGATCCATGGTCCCCATGTCGTCGGCCAGCCGATGCGGGAACAACGCCACCGCCGTCATGTCCAGCGCCGACATGCCGGTACCCGCGCCCGTCCACAGGTAGACCCAGCACGCGCCGACGAGCGCGGTCATGCCAAGCAGCGTGACGACGCGCTCGCGCCCGAGAAAATCGCCGACGGGGATCATGCCGCGACGCGATGCCGGATCAGCCCGTGGTTGTTCAGGTGCAGCCGCGCGAACTGGGCGTAGCTCCGCTCGAGATTCAGCTCGATGTGGCCATGCGACCGGCCGGTGCCCGAACCGATCTCGGCCAGCTCGTATTCGAAGCCGTGCGGCAGGTCGATCCGCGCGCGATGCTCCGCGCCCGTCACCGGATTGCGGATCGGTTCGCCGACGATGTCGAACACGCCCTCGACGCCGATCCGGCCGCGCCGCGCATCGACATCGACGTCGAAATCGATCTTCGCGAAGATCGGATCGTATGCGTGCTCGAGCGTCGACGCGAACACGGAGAACATCGTCGCGAACGGATCGGTATCCTGACCGGTCATGATCTTCAGCACGGCCTCGCACTGCGCGGGACTCGCGCGCTCGTCGACGATCGGCTGGCACCGTCCGTGGCCTTCGTGAATCGGCCCCGGCCACTGGAACACGACCGCGATCCGGACGCCATCGAGCACGACGTCGCCGTAGTGGCCGCTGTCGATCGAAATCGCACCCATCGCTTCGCAGTTGCCGTGCGTCGGCAACGAATTGAACTGGCAGGGGCAACCGTATGAACAATTGCAGTTCATCAGTTCGGTCCCCTGAATTTCCCATGGCGTCATGGCTTCACCTCGTGCGTTCGGTGGCAAGTAATGCTTCGAATCTAGTGCAGCGCACAGGGGAAAGCAAAGGACGCGCGAGACGCGCGAACGAGCGAAGAAAACGCCGTGAGCGGCGGCGTGCAACGACGCTGATCCGACGAATTCAGCGTCGCCGTGCGGCGCCTGCGACGCGGGCCGCACCGCACGAAACGGCGCGTCCGGCGCACCATGATCAAGCCATGTCCGGCATAAACCGACGGCACGATCCCGTCATCGCAAATGCGGGCATCCCGCATCGGTCCTGGTCCATACTGTCTCGCAATCGACGATTTCCTGACCGTCTCTGCCGCCCCGGATGGCTGTCATGCGCGTTCAAACTGCGTTGCTCTTTCTCGTCGGCACCCTGCTCACCGCGGGCGGTTACGGCGCAACCTTCCTGCTATCGATGCGCTTTCGCGCGATTGGCGGCAGCGATCTCGATACCGGAGCCGCACTGGCCGCCGCGACCGTCGGCACCTTCGCCGGTCTGGCGGTGGTCGGCTGGTTCTCGCGGCAGATCGGCGCCGCGCGAATCGCCGCGCTGTCGTCGCTGTGCATCGGCGCCGGCATCGTCGGCTTCGCACTCGTCGGGCGCGCGCCGGCGGCCGATTTGCCGTCCGGCTTCCTGGTCGGCTTCGGCTGGGGCGCGTTTCATCTGGCCGCGCCGATGTCGCTTGCCGAGCGCACGAGCGGCGCCACCCGAAACGTGTGGTTCTTCCGTTCGGCGACCTTCCAGATGACGGGGATCGGCATGTCCCCCGCGTTCTCGGCGTATGCGATGCGCCTGCTCCACTGGTCGATCGACGACACGCTTTATGCGGTCGGCGCGCTGTGCGCGATCGCGTCGCTGATGTTCGAGGCGTTCGGTCGCCTGTGTCCGCACCCGCCCGCCGCTGCGTCCGGTGGCCGCTGGGTGCGCGAACTCCGGGCCATCTCGCGCACGCGCGCGGCCGCGCCGATCGCGATGATCGCACTCGGCACCTGCGTGTTTTCCGGCCTGATGACGTTCCAGATGTCGCTCATGCAAGGCACGCAGGCGCGTGCCGGCACATTCTTCAGCCTTTACACGATGACGGTGCTGAGTGCGCGCTGGCTGCTCGGGAAATGGGTTAGGATGGCGCGCCCCGAAACCGCGACCAAGGGGTTGCTCATGATGATGATGCTCGGTGCGCTCGCCATGTTCGGCGCCGCCGAGCATGCATCGCTACAGTCCGTCGTGGCCGTGCTGCTCGGCGCCGGCTACGGGCTCATGTATCCGGTCATCCAGGCGCAGGCGCTCCACGATTGCGCGGATACGCAACGGCACGGCGTGCTGACGTGGTTCGTCGCGTCGTATTTCATCGGCACGTTCGGCTTTCCGTCGGTCGGCGGCTGGGTGATGGTGCACGCCGGCAAGGGCGCGTTGCTGATGCTCATCGCGAGCTGCGGTCTCGTGGCGCTGTCGCTCGCGTTCCTGCACGACCGGCCCGCGCCGGTGCGCACTCGATAGGCGGCTGCGGGACGCCCGCTCGGTCAGCCAGGCTTCCTCGGCGCACGTGCGATGGCGAACCACCCCATCATCGCGCCCGCGACCCACGCGCAGGTCAGCAGCAGGTCGAGGTCCATCATTCCTTCGAAATTGGCACTGTTCTCGAAGCTGCAATGCCGGCTGCCGAGGAACGCGATGCAACCGCTCGCGACCCACTGGACGTGCATGAATACGTGATAGACGGCGAAAGCCGAAGCGATGATGGCGACGCGCAGGCGTAAGGTCGTTTTCATTCGGCGCCGGAGGCGGTGGGATGGTCTGACGCCGATCTTAAGACAACGACGCCGCATCAGGCAATCGATCCCGCGCGAACGTCACGACCGGCATGCACGACGGCCAATCGCCATCCGCACAAACCCCGAGAAGATCGATGGCACCATGCTGTCGGCACGGCGGCGTTCGGTGCTCGACGCACGCGGGTTTGCAGCATTCACGCCGCCCGACGACGGCTTTCTCGCCGGCAATCATCGCCGCCGGATCGATGACGCGCATCGCTTACGCGCCGTCGACCTGCCTGAGCGTCGCCAGGCAATCCACCGCGAGCCGCTGATAGACCCGCGTGCCATTCGCCTTCGCGTCGATCTCCGCGGCGCTCAGCCGCCGCACCACGCGCCCCGGCACGCCAGCGAGCAGCACGCCGCGCGGCACGTCGTAGCCGGCCTTCACGAACGCGCAGGCGGCAACGATCGTCGTCGCGCCGATCGTCGCGCCGTCCATCACGACCGCGTTCATCCCGACCATCGTGTCCGGTTCGAGCGTCGCGCCGTGCACGATCGCGCCATGCCCGATGTGGCTGTTCACGCCGAGCCGGCACGTCTCGCCGATGCCGACGTGCAGCACGCAGCCGTCCTGCACGTTGCTGCCTGCCTCGACGACGATCGCGCCGAAGTCGCCGCGCAGGCTCGCATGCGGGCCGATATAGCAGCCCGCGCCGATCGTCACGTCGCCGATCACGACCGCGCTCGGATGAACGTACGCAGACGGATCGACGCGGGGCCGCATGCCGTTGAATTCGAACAGCGGCATCGCTCAGAGCACCGCGGCCGCTTCGGGAACGAGCGTGAACAGGTCGCCGACGAGGCCGTAATCGGCCACGCTGAAGATCGGTGCTTCCGGATCCTTGTTGATCGCGACGATCACCTTCGAATCCTTCATGCCGGCCAGGTGCTGGATCGCACCCGAGATGCCGACCGCGATGTACAGCTGCGGTGCGACGATCTTGCCGGTCTGGCCGACCTGATAGTCGTTCGGCACGTAGCCGGCGTCGACTGCCGCGCGCGATGCGCCCAGCGCTGCCGACAGCTTGTCGGCCAGAGGCTCCAGCACCTTCGTGTAGTTTTCACCGCTGCCCAGACCACGGCCGCCCGACACGATGATGCTCGCCGACGTCAGCTCCGGACGATCCAGCTTCGTCACTTCACGGCTCACGAACTGCGATTTGCCTGCATCTGCCGCCGCTTCGATCTTCTCGACCGACGCGCTGCCGCCTTCCGCCGCCACCGGATCGAAACCCGTTGCACGCACCGTGATCACCTTGATCGGATCGCTCGACTGAACCGTCGCGATCGCGTTGCCTGCGTAGATCGGACGCGCGAACGTGTCGGCCGAATCGACCGCCGTGATGTCCGAAATCTGTGCGACGTCCAGCTTCGCGGCGATGCGCGGCGCGATGTTCTTGCCGTAGGCGGTTGCCGGCGCGAGGATGTGCGAGTAGTGCGCCGCGATGGCCAGCACCGTCGCTTCGATGTTTTCTGCGAGCCCGTCCGCAAGCTGCGGCGCGTCGGCCAGCAACACCTTCGACACGCCTGCAATCTTGGCTGCCGCATCGGCCGCGCCCTGCGCGTTGTGTCCCGCGACCAGCACGTGAACGTCGCCGCCGACGAATTTGCCAACCTCGGCAGCCGCCGCCACCGCATTCAACGTCGCGGCCTTGATCGGCGAAGCCCCGCCTGCCGATACCGCGTCGTGCTCGGCAATTACCAGAATCGTCATGTTCGTCCGCTCCCTCTTACAGCACCTTGGCTTCGGTCTTCAGCTTCTCGACCAGCGTCTTCACGTCCGGCACCTTCACGCCGGCCGCGCGCTTCGGCGGCTCGACCACCTTCAGCGTCTTCAGACGCGGCGTGACGTCCACGCCCAGGTCTTCCGGCTTCACCGTTTCCAGCGGCTTCTTCTTCGCCTTCATGATGTTCGGCAGCGTCACGTAGCGCGGCTCGTTCAGGCGCAGGTCGGTCGTGACGACTGCCGGCAGTTGAAGCGACAGCGTTTCCGCGCCGCCGTCGACTTCGCGCGCAACCGTGGCGCGGCCATCGGCGATCGTCACCTTCGACGCGAACGTCGCTTGCGGCAGGCCCGCCAGCGCGGCCAGCATCTGACCCGTCTGGTTCGAATCGTCGTCGATCGCCTGTTTGCCGAGGATCACGAGTTGCGGCTGTTCCTTGTCGACCAGCGCCTTCAGGATCTTCGCCACCGCCAGCGGCTCGACGCCGTCGTTCGATTCGACGAGGATCGCGCGATCCGCGCCGATCGCCAGCGCCGTGCGCAGCGTTTCCTGTGCCTGGGCGACACCGACCGACACCGCCACCACCTCCGTCACGACGCCGGCCTCCTTCAATCGCACGGCCTCTTCCACCGCGATTTCGTCGAACGGGTTCATCGACATCTTCACGTTCGCGATGTCGACACCGGTGCGGTCGGACTTCACGCCGACCTTCACGTTCGCGTCGACCACGCGCTTCACTGCCACGAGCGCTTTCAACTGCCTGTCTCCTGTTTCGTTTCGACCGCCGCGACGCGTCAGCGCGCGGTGTATCCGCCGTCGATCACCAGCTCCGCACCCGTCACGTAGCGGCCCGCCGGCGACACGAGATACAGGATGCCGGCCGCGATGTCGCGCGGGCTGCCGATCTTCGCCATCGGCACGTGCGTCTGCAGATAACTAAACACGTCGTCGGGGTTCTGCCCCATCTGGCGGAACGCCTCCTCGAGCATCGGCGTGCGGATATAGCCGGGGTGCACCGAGTTCGCGCGGATGTTCTTCGCCGCATACAGCATCGCGTCGACCTTCGCCATCATCCGCACCGCCGCCTTCGACGCGTGATATGCCGGCACGTCGGGACCGCCGACGATCCCGTACATCGACGACAGGTTCACGATCGAGCCGCCGCCGGCCGCCTCGATGTGCGGAATCGCGGCACGCGTGCACAGGAACACGCCGTTGACGTTCACGTCCAGCACGCGCTGCCATTGTGCGAGCGTGAGCTCGTGCGTCGGCACGTTGTGCCCTTCGATGCCCGCGTTGTTCACGAGCACGTCGAGGCGCCCGAAGCGCGCGACGATCTCGCCGAACACGCGCGCCACGTCGGCCTCGTGCGTCACGTCGAGCGACCAGAACGCGGCCTGGCCACCCTGCGCGCGGATTTCCTCGACCAGCGCTTCCGCCGGTTGCGACAGCACGTCGAGGATCGCGACGCTCGCGCCGGCCGCGGCCAGCGTGCGTGCCGTTTCCGCGCCGATGCCGCGCGCGCCGCCGGTGATCGCGGCCACCTTGCCGCGCAGGTCGAACAGGTCTTCGATGAGGTTCATTGTGTCTCCGTGTAGTCAGGCGAACCGGCCTCGAACGAGCCGGTCATCAAGGGCATCCGGCATTATCGCGCCGCGGCCGCGCCAGGCGCCGCCAGGAAATCAAGGCATTCGCGGTTGAAATACGCCGCGTGCTCGACCATGACCCAGTGGCCGCAGCGGTTCAGCAGCACGAAGCGCGCGTCGCGGCAGCGTTCGAGGAACGTCAGCGCGCCACCGACCGGATTGAAGCGATCGTCCGTGCCCCAGAAGCCGAGCACCGGGCAGCGCAGGTCGCCGAGCGCACCCGTCAGGTTCGGCACGCTCATCGTCGACAGCACTTCGGTAGGCTGCTCGACGCACACCTTCATCCGCTCGGCGACGAGCCCGTCGGTGACGATCGCCGCGTCGTGCACCAGCAGCGTCAGCAGCTCGCGCATGGTGTCGTCATTCATCTGGCGATTGGTGAACAGCTTCACCATCCGCTGGATTCCTTCCATCCGGAAATAGGTGTCGCGATCCTCGACGCCGCCCGGTGCCATCATGATCAGCCCGTCGACTTCGTCGGGATACTCGAGCGCGTATTTCAGCGCGATCGCACCGCCCAGCGAGTTACCGAGCAGCACGGCCGGCCCGATGCCGAGCGCGGACAGCTGCGCATGCAGCGCACCGACGAAGAAATCGAGCGTGTAGGCGACGTCGGACGGCTTCGACGACTGCCCGTAGCCCGGCAAGTCGACGACGATCGCGCGATGGCCGGCGTCCGCGAACGCCGGATAGTTGTGCTTGAAGTTGCTGAAACCGCTGGCGCCCGGGCCGCTGCCGTGGATGAACACCACCGGGCGGCCTTCGCCCGCCTCGAAATGATGCAGGCGCAGGCCGCCCGGTACGTCGGTGAAGATGCCGGCCGGCGGCGTCGTGGGGGTCGTCATCGCGGATTGTCTCCTTCGTCGATCGATGGATGTCTGCCACGATGATTGCGCCGCCGGCGCCGGCCGGCATCATCCTTTCAGACTACGAAACCGCGCGCGCTTGTTCCTATCATCGGGCCACCGAAACGGAGGCAGACGATGAACGGATTCGACTACAGCGGCAAGACGGTGCTCGTGACGGGCGGCACCAAAGGCATCGGGCGGCGCATCGCCGAGCGGTTTCTCGCGGCGGGCGCGCGCGTGTTCGTATGCGGGCGCAGCGCACCCGACACGCCGCCTTCGTCCGGCGGCCGCACGGCCACCTTCGTCGCGGCCGACCTGCGCGACATCGAGCAGGTCGACGCGCTGCTCGCGACGATCCGCGACGCCACCGGCTGCCTCGACGTGCTGGTCAACAACGCGGGCGGCTCGCCGTTCGTGCTCGCGGCCGACGCATCGCCGCGCTTCACCGAATCGATCGTGCGGCTGAACCTGATCGCGCCGCTGCAGCTCGCGCAACGCGTGAACGCGATCATGCAGCCGCAGCCGCACGGCGGCGTGATGCTGTTCATCGCGAGCGTCAGCGCATCGCGGCCCTCGCCCGGCACCGCCGCCTACGGTGCCGCGAAGGCGGGCCTCGTCAACGCGGTCACGTCGCTTGCGGTCGAATGGGCGCCGCGCGTGCGCGTGTGCGCGATCAGCCCGAGCCTCGTGCAGACGGAATCCGCGACCGAAGGCCATTACGGCGACGATGCCGCGCTGGACGCGATCCGCGCGACGATTCCCGCCGGACGGCTCGCGACGCCCGACGACGTCGCGTCGGCGTGCCTGTTCCTCGCGTCGCCCGATGCGTCGTACACGTCCGGCGCGAACCTGCGGCTCGACGGCGGCGGCGAACGGCCCGCGTTCCTGGCGGCCGCGCAAACGGAACCACGCTGACGCGCGCGACGCGACCGGCGCGCCCCGATCGTTTCCAGTCCTAGGGAAGTCATCTAGTTCATTTCGACGATTCCCTGCTACCGCGATCTCCCTACTCTGCCTCTCACGACAACCACAGTCGACCGTCGTCGATACCCCAGAGGAGACACCATGCATCAACGGATTTCGCGCCGTACCGACAAGCGGGCCACCGCCACGCTGTCGACGCTGGCCGCCGCGCTGCTCACGTGCGCCGTTCCCAACGCGCACGCAGGCAGCACGATCGACCTTGGCGCCGACACGACGCTGGACTACACGTTCACGCTGAGTTACGGCCTCGGCATGCGCACGCGTGCGCCGAGCGGCAATCTGCTGACGCCCGCGAACATCAATGGCGACGACGGCGATCGCAACTTCGCGAAGAACAAGCTGATCGAGAATCAGGTCAGCCTGCTCGGCGAAGTGAACCTGAAGCACGACGACTGGGGTGTGTTCGTCCGCGCGAGTACGTTCTACGATCAGGCCTATCACCGCCCGAACTACAACGACGCTCCTGGTACCGTGAACCAGTCGGGCCAGTACAACAACTTCACGAGCGATGCCCGCTACTGGTCGGGCGGCCACACGACACTGCTCGCCGCCTACGCGTACAACACCTTCAAGATCGGCACGACGAGCCTGAACGTCAAGGTCGGCGACCAGGTGGTCGCCTGGGGCGAAAGCCTGTTCTTCCCGAACATCGCAGGCGCGCAAGGCCCGGCCGACGCCACCAAGTCCTATGTCGCCGGCGCTCAGGTGAAGGACATCCTGCTGCCCGTGCCGCAGATCTCGACGCAGTGGCAGATCACGCCGAACTTCAGCCTGCTCGGCTACTACCAGTTCTCGTTCCAGCAGAACCGCCTGACCGCGCCCGGCACCTACTGGAGCTATTCGGACGTGGTCGGCCCGGGCGCGCAGTTCATCATCGGCCCGGGCGGGCTGATCATTCCGCGCGGGGCCGACGAAAAACCGAGCGCCCGCAACCAGTGGGGTATCGGCGCACGCTTGCGCGTGTTCGGCGATACCGAGCTTGGCGTGTATCACCTGCATTACAACGACATGAACCCGAGCGTCGTCACGTCGTTCTATCCCGTGCTTCAGTACCGGCAGACCTATTTCAACAACATCAAGCTGACCGGCGCGAGCTTCTCGACGCAGGTCGGTCCGGTCAACGTCGCGGGCGAAGCGTCATACCGCCAGGGCGCGGCCGTGCTCGTCAACACGCCGACCGGCGCGCAGGCGACGCGCGCGAACGTCACGCAGCTCAACCTGTCCGGCATCTACTCGATCGGGCCGAGCTTCCTCGCGAATTCGCAGTCGCTGGTCGGTGAAATCACGTACGTACACGCCGGCGGCATCTCGGCCGTCGACGGCTCGACGACCCTCGCGAACTCGCGCAACGCGCTCGCCCTCGAGCTGGCCTGGACGCTCAGCTACAAGAACGTGTTCAACGGCTGGGATCTCGACGTGCCGCTCACGTACACGCATGACCTGGCGGGTACCTCGCCGCTGGCCGGCGCGCTCGGCTCGCTGACGGGCCAGGGCGACCACCGCGTGACCGCCGGCGTCACGTTCACGCGCCTGAGCAATCTGTCGCTGGCGCTCGTCTACGCGAAGTTCCTCGGTTCGCCGAACCCCGTCACGCGTCCGCTTGCCGATCGGGACTACGTGCTGGCCACGGCGACCTACCACTTCTGAGCGGCCCGGCCGCTCGTCACTCAGCAAGAAGAGGATTTGTCATGAAACGAACTCGTCTCCCCCTCCTGCGCGCGTCGGTGATGGCCGCGTGCGCGCTCGTCGCGACGGCGTCGTTCCCGAAGGTCACGCCGGACGACCTGAAGGCGCTCGACGGCCCACTCACGCCGATGGGCGCGGTGCGCGCCGCGAGCAAGGACAGCAGCGTGCCGGAGTGGTCGGGCAAGTGGCTCGGCACGCCGCCCGACGTGCAGTACAAGCGCGGCAGCCGCTACCCCGATCCGTTCTCGAGCGAGAAGCCGGTCGCGACGATCACCGCAGAGAACATGGCGCAGTACGCGGAGCACCTGACCGACGGCCAGAAGGCGATGTTCAAGCGCTACCCGGCCACGTTCAAGATCAACGTGTACCCGAGCCATCGCGACTTCCGCTACGCGGATTCCGTCTACAAGGACATCCGCACGTACGCGCCGGATTCGACGATGACATCCGACGCAAACGGCCTCACGAACGCGCCACCGACGGTGCCCTACCCGATCCCGAAGACGGCCGCCGAGCTGCTGTGGAACCAGCGCTTCTCGTCGGCGATCGGCGCCGAGCAAGCGACCTACGACCAGGCGGTCGTGTACTCGGACGGCAACATCGCGTGGGGCAAGGTGCGCTACGACATCTACTCGCCGCGCAACTCCGGCAAGTTCGACGTGAAGAGCGACCTGAACAACCGCACGTACTACCGCAATGCGACGGAGCTGCCGTTGTCCGACCGCGGCTCGCTGATCGTCGGCTTCACGAACTGGGACAAGGCCGGCGCCGACAACTCGTCGCGCACGTGGATGTACAACCCCGGCACGCGCCGCGTGCGCCAGGCGCCCGAATACGGCTATGACCAGCCGCAGGGCCCGGGCGGCTTCCGCACCGTCGACGACGACCGCCTGTACAACGGCCCCGGCGACCGCTACGACTGGAAGATCGTCGGCAAGCGCGAGATCTACGTGCCGTACGACAACTACAAGGCGATGGACACCTCGGTGAAGTATGCAGACCTGCTGACCAAGGGCCACGAGAATCCGGCCTACATCCGCTACGAGCTGCATCGCGTGTGGGTGCTGCAGGCGACGCTGAAGAGCAATTACCGTCACCAGTATGCGAAGCGCGTGCTGTACATCGACGAGGACTCGTGGATGACGCTGCTCGCCGACAACTACGACGCGCGCGGCCAGCTGTGGCGCACCAACGTCGCGACGACGCTGTATGCGTATGACGCGAAGGTGTTCTACCCGGGCGTCGTGTTCTACCACGACCTGATCTCCGGCGCGTACATGGCCGACCGCCTGACGAACGAAGGCCCGATGCCGAAGCTCGACAACAGCCCGCAGTTCAACGAGGCGTATTTCTCGCCGGACGCGATCCGCAGTTCGGGTAACTAAGCAACCTGCTGACGCGGCACGCCCGCGACCCACGCGCCGGAGCCCCGCTCCGGCGCCCGACGCCGCCCGCGACGGCGGCCTTTTTCCATTCGAGATTCGAGGGCCCTTTCATGTCTTCCCGCCTGCATACGACGCTCGGCGACGAGCTGTACGCCGCGTGGCACGCACGCGCACCGGTCGCGCCGCTGTCGAGCCGCCCGCGCCGGCTGTCGCTCGACGACGCCTACCGCATCCAGCAGCGCTTCATCGAACGCCGCGTCGAGCGCGGCGAAGCGGTGGTCGGCAAGAAGATCGGCGTGACGAGCCAGGCCGTGCAGGACATGCTGAACGTGCGCCAGCCCGATTTCGGCATCCTGCTGTCCGGCATGCACTACGCGGCCGGCGAGGCGATTGCCACCGAATCGCTGATCGCGCCGCGCGCCGAAGGCGAGATCGCGTTCATCCTCGCGCGTGACCTGCGCGGCCCCGGCATCGACCGCACCGACGTGATCGCCGCGACCGCCGCCGTCGCACCGTGCTTCGAGATCGTCGATTCGCGCATCCGCGACTGGGCGATCCGCATCGAGGACACCGTCGCCGACAACGCGTCGTGCGGCGTGTACGTGCTCGGCGAAGCACGCGTCGACCCACGCACGCTCGACCTCGCCGCGTGCGAAATGACGATCGAGAAGAACGGCGAGCGCGTCGCGCAAGGCCGCGGCGACGCGGCGCTCGGCCATCCCGCCGACGCCGTCGCGTGGCTCGCGAACACCCTCGCCGAATACGACGTGCCGCTGCTTGCCGGCGAGATCGTGCTGTCCGGCTCGCTCGCGAAACTGATTCCGGTCACAGCCGGCGACGCGCTGTCGATGCACATTTCCGGCATCGGCAGTTGCGACGTCCGCTTTATCTAAAGGAACGAACCTGATGAAGAAAATCAAATGCGCACTGATCGGGCCCGGCAACATCGGCACCGACCTGCTGTACAAGCTGCGCCGCTCGACCGTGCTCGAACCCGTGTGGATGGTCGGCGTCGACCCGGCATCCGACGGCCTCGCGCGCGCCCGCGAATTCGGCCTGAAGACCACCGACCAGGGCGTCGACGGGCTGCTGCCGCACGTCGCCGCCGACGACATCCGCATCGCGTTCGACGCGACCTCCGCCTACGTGCACCGCGACAACTCCGACAAGCTCACCGCGCTCGGCGTGAAGATGATCGACCTGACGCCCGCCGCGATCGGGCCGTATTGCGTGCCGCCGGTGAACCTCGACGCGCACCTCGACAGCGCGCAGATGAACGTGAACATGGTGACCTGCGGCGGCCAGGCGACGATTCCGATGGTGTACGCGGTGTCGCGCGTGCAGCCGGTCGCGTACGGCGAGATCGTCGCCACGGTCTCGTCGCGCTCGGTCGGCCCCGGCACGCGCAAGAACATCGACGAATTCACGCGCACCACGTCCGGCGCGATCGAACAGGTCGGCGGCGCGCGCAAGGGCAAGGCGATCATCGTGATCAATCCGGCCGAGCCGCCGCTGATCATGCGCGACACGATCCACTGCCTGACCGACGGCCCGCCCGACGTCGACGCGATCACAGCCTCCGTGCATGCGATGGTCAAGGAAGTGCAGCGCTACGTGCCCGGCTACACGCTGAAGAACGGCCCGGTGTTCGACGGCAATCGCGTGTCGGTCTTCATGGAAGTCGAGGGGCTCGGCGACTACCTGCCGAAATACGCGGGCAACCTCGACATCATGACCGCCGCCGCGGCCGCCACGGCCGAGCGTTTCGCCGAACAGATGCTGGCCGCTGCGGCCGCCACCGCTTGAGTCGAGGAGTCACACGATGTCACTTGCAGGCAAGAAGATCACCGTCCACGACATGTCGCTGCGCGACGGGATGCACCCGAAGCGCCACCAGATCACGCTCGACCAGATGCGCAACATCGCGCGCGGGCTCGATGCGGCAGGCGTGCCGCTGATCGAGGTCACGCACGGCGACGGGCTCGGCGGCGCGTCGGTCAATTACGGTTTCCCCGCGCATACCGACGAGGCATACCTGAGCGCCGTCATTCCGGAGTTGAAGCAGGCGAAGATATCGGCGTTGCTGCTGCCCGGCATCGGCACCGTCGAGCATCTGCGCATGGCGCACGAACTCGGCGTCGGCACGATCCGCGTCGCGACGCACTGCACCGAGGCGGACGTGTCGGAGCAGCACATCGGCCTCGCGCGCACACTCGGGCTCGATACGGTCGGCTTTCTGATGATGGCGCACATGTCGTCGCCGGAGCAGCTCGTCGTGCAGGCGAAGCTGATGGAGTCGTATGGCGCGAACTGCATCTACATCACCGATTCGGCCGGCCACATGCTGCCCGACGACGTGACCGCGCGGATCGGCCAGGTGCGCGATGCGCTGAAGCCGGACACGGAACTCGGCTTCCACGGCCATCACAACCTCGCGATGGGCGTCGCGAACTCGGTCGCGGCCGTTGCCGCGGGCGCAAACCGGATCGATGCGGCCGCAGCTGGCCTCGGCGCCGGCGCGGGCAACACGCCGATGGAAGTGTTCGTCGCGGTGTGCGACCGGATGGGGATCGAGACGGGTGTCGACGTGTTCGCGATTTCCGACGTGGCCGAGGATCTCGTCGTGCCGATCATGGACGCACCGATCCGCCTCGACCGCGATGCGCTGACGCTCGGCTATGCGGGCGTCTACTCGTCGTTCCTGCTGTTCGCGAAGCGTGCGGAAGCGAAATACGGGATTCCGGCGCGCGACATCCTCGTCGAACTGGGCCGCCAGCGGCTCGTCGGCGGGCAGGAGGACATGATCGAGGACGCGGCGCTGACGATGGTGCGGGCGCGGGAGGCGGTGGCGCAACTTGCGTGATCGACGATATCGGGCTGCCATCGCCCGATACGCCGGCGAATCTGCGGAACGGGGCGCGATGCGCCCCGTTCTCGTTGATGCGCCCCGTTACCGCGCCAACGTGGCGAGCGCGCCGGCACGGAGGATGCGCTGACCGGCGAGGACCGATGAAAGGAATGCGGCCGGGAAACGGGGCCGGAAATCGGGGCCGGGCCAGACTCTCGTCGAACGGCCAGTGCCGTGCGTATCCGCGGTCGACGGGTGCGGATGTCGAGCATGCGGCATGACGGGTGGTAGCGCCGTCGTATCGGTGCGGAGTCGTTCCGATCGCATGATCGCCACATCGACTGCATCGTCCCGATCGTGGCACCCCGAAGGCGCGCCTGCTGACACCACGCTGTCAGCCGGCGCGGCGCAGGATCGATTGAACATTCTTCACGGAGCGACCCATCTTGCCCAATTCAGGACATCGCGCCCCGGCCGCCATCGCAATCGCCGGAAGACGCAGCATCACGCTTCTGACCCTCTGCCTGGCCGTGCTCGTGGCGCAAGTCGACACGGCCGTCGTCAATCTCGCGACGCGCGCGATCGGCGCGTATTTCCATGCGGGCGTCGGCGCGCTGCAATGGGTCGTCGACAGCTACAACCTCACGTACGCGGTGCTGTTGCTGACCGGGGGGCTGTTCGCCGACCTCTACGGCCGGCGCCGCATCTTCATGGCCGGCACGGTCGTGTTTACCGTCGCATCGCTGCTGTGCGCGCTCGCGCCGTCGGTGTCGGTACTGATCGGCGCACGCGCACTGGCCGGTGTCGGCGCGGCACTGCTGCTGCCTGCGTCGCTCGCGATCGTGCGCGTCGTATGGCGCGACCCGGTCGAGCGCGGCCGCGCGCTCGGCATCTGGGCCGCGTGCAACGGCGTCGCGATGGCGATCGGCCCGACCCTCGGCGGCGTGCTGATCCGGCACTTCGGATGGCGCAGCATTTTCTTCGTGGTCGTGCCGCTGAGCATCGTGGCAATGCTGCTCGCGATACCCGCCGTGCCCGAGTCGTCCGATCCGCGCGGCCGGCATGTCGACGGCGGTGCGCAAATCTCGGGCGCGCTCGCGCTCGGCACGCTCGCGTATGCGGCGATCGTGTTCCGCGAGGCGCCAGTCGCCGGTGTGATCGCGGGCGGTATCGCCATCGCGTCGTTCGTCGCCTTCGTCGCGATCGAACGGCGCCACGGCGAGGCCGCGCTGGTGCCACTCGACATCTTCCGGCGCGGCGCGTTTCGCGGCGCGATCGCCGCGACCACCGGCATGACGTTCGGGATGTACGGCGTGCTGTTCCTGCTGCCGCTCACATGGCAGAGCATCGGCCGTCTCGATTCAACCGGTGCGGGCCTCGCGCTGCTGCCGATGGCGCTCGTGTTCGTCGCCGTGTCGCCTTGCTCGGGGCCGTTGTCCGAACGCGTCGGCACGCGCCTGACGACGGCGGGTGGCGTCGCCGTGATCGCGAGCGGGCTCGCGGCGATCGGCGCCTCCGCCGCGTCGTCGGGCCTGCTCGGCGCCGAGATCGGGCTCGCGTTGACGGGGCTCGGCATGGGGATCGCGACGGGGCCTCTGATGACCGTTGCCGTCGGCTCGGTGGATGCCACGCGCTCGGGCACTGCGAGCGCGCTCGTCAACGTCGCGCGGATGACCGGCGCGACGCTCGGGATTGCGGTGCTCGGCACGTTGTTCGCGGCCGCGCACGGCGGCACGGCGGGCTTGCGCGCGGCGATGTTCGCCGGCGCGGCGGTGCAGCTGGCGGGAGCGGCCGGGGCAGCGGTCAGCGTGCGGCGCGCGCGGCAGTCGGCGTGATGCAGCGTTGCTCACTACTCATGCGCGGCGCGTAGCGCGTTCGCCGCTCTCCAGTCGCCCGGCGTCACGAGCCGGCGGCGTCAACCACGCACCGCGTCAGCGGTGCTTTCCGCCATGCCTGCGCCGCCGATGCGCCTCGCGCGCCTGCAGCAGCGACGGCATCAGCTCCTCGATGTACTGCCGCGCCTGCCCGCGCGTGACGATCTCGCTGAAGCGCCGATGGGCCTTGTCATGCCCGACCAGCGCCGCGTGCGCTTTCTTCAGGATGTGCAGATACGCGACCAGGCTCGTGCCGTCGCGCACGGGCAGCGCATCGCGCGGGTCGGGGGCCGGTGTCGTACTCATGATCCGATCCTTTGCGGGCAGTCGGTGCGGCAGGTCGTGGTGACGAGCGCCAGCAGGTCGTTCGCGAGACGGTCGCGGTCCGTCAGCGGCGCGAGGCCGAACAGCCGCTCGAGCGTCGCGGCGACCGACGCATGGTCGTACGGCGTATGGTCGACCTGCCCGGCCGCGACCCACGGCGAAATCACGATCGCCGGCACCCGCACGCCATACACGTCGAACCCGAAGCCGCTCGCGTTCAACGTCGCCGCCGCGCCATCGTTCGGCGGCGGCGCGGCGCCCGGCCTGACCGAATCGTAGAAGCCGCCATGCTCGTCGTAGCAGATCACGAACAAGCTGCTCTCCCACACCGGCGAATTGCGGATCGCGTCGTACACGCGCGCGGCGAGCTGGTCGCCACCGGCCAGGCCATCCATCGGGTGCTGCGAACTGCCGTTCCGGTAGGTGCCGTGCACGATGTCGCCGTAGCCGGGCTCGATGAACGTATAGCGCGCCGTATAGCCGGCCGCGAGATCGGCCTCGAAATGCGCAAGGTCGTCGATGTCGAAGAAGCTCACGCCCTTCAGCGATGCCACCTGCGGCACGTGGCCGAGCGGGTCGCCCGACTGGTCCTGGTAGATGCGCCAGTTGTCGTCGCCGAGCGCGGCGAAGATCGAACCTTTCGGATAGGGGAAGCCGTCGAACGCGTCCCATCCGGCCATTTCCTCCCTGGTCGGCGAATGGTCGAGGCCGGCCGACGACGCGCCGTGCAGGAAGAAGCGGTTCGGCCAGGTCGGCCCCGGCATCGACGCGTGCCACGCGTCGCACAGCACGAATGCGTTCGCCAGCGCGTACAGCGACGGCGCCAGCGTCGCGATATTGACGCCCTGCATGATCTTGCCCGCATCGGCTGGCTGCGGCGGCGTGCCTTCGGAATGCGACGTCGCGTAGTTCGACACGAATCCCGAATTGTTGATGCTCGGATAAGGTCGCCCTTTGACGAACGGCACGCCCGTGCCGCAAAGCTGTTCGAGCACGTCGGTGAATTCGTGACACGGATCGGTCGGCATCCGGTCGGGTGCGCCGCCGCCAAACGGGTAGACCGCATCGCCGTACGTGTTGCTGTTACCCGGTGATGCGGCAACGATGTCGGGATAGCCCGACAGCGCGAACAGATGGTCGAACGAGCGGTTCTCGAGCATCAGCACGAACACGTGCCGGATGCGGTCCTGAACCGACGAAACTGCGGGAACTGAAGGATCTGCGGGGGCTGCGTCTGCACTCATGGCGCCTCCTGGCGTCGCGCGACGAAAGTCCTGCTGGCACGATCGCGGCGGCACTGAAAGCAAATGAAAGGAAAGGCGCTGCAGCGTGCGCGTGCCGCGAATTGCCGACGAGTGTACGGCTACGCCGGCCTGCGCGTAAAGCCGGGCACGGCGCGCGGCAAGACACGGGCATTCAGCCGACGACCGGCGTGGGTGGGGAAAGCGATGCGCGGCGAATCGACGCGTGCGGGAAAAGCGAGCCGAATCGGGCGATTCGACCGGAGAGAATGCGGCCTCGGCCGCCGCAGCACTGCCCCGCCGCTGGCGACCGCCGAACGGCGCGAGCCGCGCCGCCCATCCGGTGTGCCCGGCCACATGAACGGGCCGGACGGGTTTCGATCGGTGCGGCGTTGCGCTGGCCGATCGCTACTGCTTTAGCGACGCGGTTGCCCGGGGCGCTGCGGACGCGTCGAATTCGCGTCCTTGTGGCGGAAGTTGATGCGGCCCTTGGTCAGGTCGTACATCGACAGTTCCAGCGTCACGCGATCGCCCGCGAGAATGCGGATGTGGTTCTTGCGCATGCGGCCCGACGCATACGCGCCGACCACGACGCCGTTTTCCAGCGTGACACGGTATTTGCTGTCCGGCAGCACTTCGTCGACGATTCCGTCCAGTTCCAGCAGTTCTTCTTTTGCCAAACCAATTCCTCCAGACAAGGTAATGACCGCGGCCGCGGCGAGCTCACCGGCGCCGTGCCCCTCAACGGGACGGCGGCCGGCGGGATGCCGGGGATCAATTCGTTCAGACGGACGACGCGCCCGTCTTGCAATCGGAGCCCGGCGCAATGCGGCGGTCGGGCGGTCGGTGGCGGCGGTGCAATCGGCACCGCGCAAAGTCGGGACCGCGCCGTGTGCGGCATGGCGACGGTCTACTCGGGTTGCAGCATGGGCCGCTGGCGACGCGGCGAGCGCTTCGCGAGGGCGTTGGATCGCACGTCGTACGGACCTGCGATGGATGAGAGAAGCACACGACCGATGCATCGTGAATTCCGCGATGCATCGGTCGTGTGCGTCGAAACGCGCAGGACGCCGGCTCGGGCCGGCATCCGCGCGAAATTCGTCCGGCAGCGGCCGCCATTCGACGGCCGGTGCCGACGCGGCTTACTGCGGCGTGATGTTCGACGCTTGCAGACCCTTCGGGCCACGCTTCACTTCGAAGCTGACCTTCTGGCCTTCGGCCAGGGTCTTGAAGCCCGTGCCGCGAATTTCCGAGAAATGGGCGAACAGATCGTCGCCGCCGTTGTCCGGGGAGATGAAACCAAAGCCCTTGGTTTCGTTGAACCACTTGACGGTACCGGTATCCACAAATACTTCCTTAATACGATTGATACGAACGATGAACATGCGCCCGTGACAGGCACAGAAAGAATCAAAAGAGGGAGAGACCAACGACTGCCGCACCGCGTGCGGCCAATGATGAGCAATCGAACTTCTTGAAGACTTCGGTCTCGGACACTACGCGGTGCAGACCGATCCGTCAAGCTCTTTCGATGCGATGGAGGCGCGCGGCAGCGCGCGCGCCTTGCCTGGCGGGGGTGCGCGGCGATCTGGAGGCGAAACGATGCAGCCCCTATTTTCGCCCCGTTCGCCCCCGTTCGCCCCCGTTCACCCCGTTACCGCCCGTCACCGCGGTTCGAACACGTGATGCAGCGCCGGCGGCGTCGCGCCGTCGCGGATCGTCATCTCGAACGTCTTGCGCGCGACGCTCGACGGCCGCACGTCGGCCGCGTCCAGGTAGAACTGCGAATACCAGTCGCGCATCTGGTACAGCGGCCCGTCGCCTTCGCACAGCAGCGGGTTGTCGATGCGCGTCTTGCTGTGCCAGATGTCGACGTCCTCGTAGAACGCGCGCTGCGCTTCCTTCACGTATGCGTTCGCGATCTCCATGTTCTGCGCGTCGCTCAGGCCGGCCACCTTCTTCACGATCACGCCGTAGCGCAGCTCGAAGCTGTTCATGTCGATCGGCACGTGGCAGTTCAGCAACACCGAGTGGATCGGCTGCCCGCCGCTTTGCCCCGTCATCTGCGTGATGTGCACGGCCGGCCCGAAATACGTCGACAACGCCGTCAGGCTGTCGCCGCCGAGCTTCTCGCTGCGGCCGACCATCAGCTGCGTCGCCTTGTGATCCTCGAACAGGTTCGCGAAATAGTCGATCGGCGCGCGGTGCACGGTCGCGAAGTGCGCGACGTCCGAGATGTTGTCGACCAGCTCGCGGCAATTCGCCTGGATCACCATCTTGTCGACGACCCAGTCCGACCATTCGTCGGAGAAGCACACGTCGAGGCGCGGAATCGCGACTTCCGGCGGCGGCGCGTTGCCTTCCGGGTCGTTCCACACGAACAGCAGGTTGTTTTCCTCGCAGGTCGGCCACGCGCCGATGCGCGCCTTCGGCGGAATCCGCTTGCAGTACGGGATCGACGCGCACTGCCCTTCGCCGTTCCACGCCCAGCCGTGGAACGGGCACACGAGGTTATCGCCTTCGACCTTGCCGAGGCTCAGGTCGGCGCCCATGTGCGGGCAATACGCGTCGACGACGTTGATCTTGCCGGTCGAATCGGCGAACGCGGCGAGCTTGCGGCCGAAGACGTTCAGCGTATGCGGCTTGCCGTCCTTGTAGTCGCGGGCAAGCCCGAGGCAGTGCCAGCCGCGCGCATAGCGCTGCGCGAGCGGCTGGGCTTCGATCTTGTAAGGGCGTGCGGACATGTGAGTTGACTCCTCTTGGTGGGACGCGCGGCGGCCCGCCGCGCACCGGGTAACGGGGGTTGCGTCGCTCAGCGCACCGGATTGCCGGGTTCGAGCGTGCGTGTCGGCTTGAGCGCGGGTGTCGGCGCGGCCTGCGGCGATGCCGGCTGCGGCTCGTGCGACACGCGGCGCTCGGCGCGCTCGACGCCGAGCCATGCGGCCAGCGCGGGCAGCAGGAACACCGCGCCGAACAGGTTCACGAGGAACATGAACGCGAGCAGCACGCCCATGTCGACCTGGAATTTCAGCGCGGAGAACGCCCAGGTGCCGACGCCGATGAACATCGTGACGGCCGTGAACAGCGCCGCGGTGCCGCGCTGGCGCATCGCGTCGGCGAATGCGTCCGGCAGCGTCGCGCCGTGGCGGAGGTCGTGCTGCATGCGTTCGTACAGGTAGATCCCGTAGTCGACGCCGACCCCGACGCCGAGCGTGATCACAGGCAGCGTCGCGACCTTCAGCCCGATGCCGAGCCGCGCCATCACCGCGTTGCACAGGATCGACACCAGCGTGAGCGGCACGATGATGCACAGCACCGCGCGCCACGAGCGGAACGTGACCGCGCACAGCAGCGCGATCGCGCCGAAGATCGACAGCAGCATCGCGATCTCCGCGTCGCCGACCGCCTCGTTGGTCGCCGCCATCACGCCGACGTTGCCGCCCGCGAGCCGGAACGCGACGTTCGGCGTGGGGTTCTCGGCCGCGAAGCGCTTGATCTCGTCGACGATGTGCGCGATGGTCGTGCCTTCGTGGTTCTGCGTGTAGATCAGCACCTGGATCGCCTTGCAGTTCGCTGTGTTCATCCCGTTGTCGGGATCGAACGCATTGGCGCCCTGCGTGAGCCCGTCGCTGGAGCGCGGCAGCGCGGCCCAGCGCGGGTTGCCTTCGTTGAACGCGGCGATGAACACCTTGCCCTGCGACGACACGCTCGTGACCGACTGCACGCCGGCCACACCGCGCATGTTCATCTCGAACTTCTCGATCGCGCTCATCACCGGGTAGTGCAGGCACGCGTCGTCGAAACCGGTCGTCTCGACGATCACCGACAGCACGTCGACACCGATGTTGTACTGGTGCGTGATGGCTGCGTTGTCGATGTTGTAGCGCGAGTTCGCGCGCAGCTCCGGGGCACCGGTGCCGATGTCGCCGATCTCCAGCTTGCGCGACTCGAGCGTGCCGTATGCGAGCAGCGCGAGCGCCACGGCGAACACGCCGAGCGCCGGCGCCGGCCGCGCGAACACCGCGAAGCGCGACCACTTCCCGCTGCCGCCCGCGGCGGCCGTGCGCTGGGCGCGCGCGAGCGTGCCGCGCTCGAGGCGCGTGTACGACAGCAGGATCGGCAGGAACACCTTGTTGGTGACGATCATGAGCAGCACGCCGAGGCACGCGGTGATGCCGAGCTCGCGCACGATGTCGATCCGGATCCGCATGATCACCATGAAGCCGAGCGCGTTGGTCAGCAGCGCGACCGTGCCCGGCACGAACAGCTTGCGGAACGCGTCGCGCGCGGCTTCGACCGACGACGCGCCGCGCACCAGCGCCTGCTTCCACGCGTTGGTCATCTGCACCGCATGCGACACGCCAATCGAGAAGATCAGGAACGGCACGAGGATCGACATCGGATCGATGCCGAGGCCGAGCAGCGGCAGCGCGCCGAGCAGCCAGACGACCGGCAGCAGCGCGACGACGAGCGCGAGCACGGTGGTCTTCAGCGAGCGCGTATAGGCGAACAGCAGCGCGGCCGTCACGAGGAACGCCAGCGCGAAGAACGCCATCACGCCTGCGATCCCGGCCTCGACGTCGCCCACCAGCTTCGCGAAGCCGATGATGTTGACGTCGATGCCCTGCTTCGCGTAACGCGCACGGATTTCCTCGAGCTGGCGCGCGACCGCGCTGTAGTCGAGCCGCTTGCCGGTGGCCGGATCGGTCTCGCGCAGTTCCGCGCGGATCAGCGCCGACTTCAGGTCGTTGCCGACCAGCCGGCCGATCTGCCCGGAGCGCGCGACGTTGCGGCGCACCTTCGCGAGATCGTCCGGGTTCGCACTCGAGAACTGGCCGGGCACGACCACGTCGCCGCGAAAGCCGGCTTCGGTCACTTCCGTGTAGTGGACGTTCGGCGTGAACAGCGAGAACACGCGCGAGCGGTTCACGCCGGGGATGAAGAACACGTCGTCGGTCGCGTGGCGCAGCGCGTCCATGAACGTCTGGTTGTAGATGTCGCCGTCGCCCTTCCAGCGCAGGCTGACGAGGATCGTGTTCGCGCCGGGGAACGCGCCCGCGTAGCGCTCGAACACCTGCATGTACGGGTGCTGCATCGGGATCATCTTGTTGAAGCCCGGATCGAGCTTCAGGCGCGTCGCGGACAAGCCGAGCGCGAGCGTCACCGCGACGCACAGCAGCATCAGCAGCCGGCGCTGCCGGATGATCGTGTCGGCGCAGCGCTCGACGAACGCGGCGAGGCGCGATGCGGGAACGGCTTCGGTGGGGCGTGACAGGTCGTTCATGGATTTCTCTGGTCGGAACGGACGGGACGGACGATGCGGGCGAAACGGGTCGGCTCGGCGAGGCGAACGGATGCGGGCGGCGGCAAGCGCCGCCCGCATCAGGACGGCGACGCGGCGAGCGGCGCGACGCCGGCCTCGCCGCCGAGCAGCAGCGCGCCCGAGCCCATGTCGAGCACGGCAGCGAGGCTCTGTACGCCGCCGAGCTTGCGCACGTCGAAGGTCAGGCCGCCGTCGCGCGACGCGACGATCGCGCCGCCCTGGCCGACCAGCACGAGTTCACCGTCGGCAAGCTGGGTCGCGCCGAAGTACGACACCGGCACGCGGCTGTCGACGTGCGTCCAGGTCGCGCCGCGATCGGTGCTGCGCAGCACGTTGCCGCGCATGCCGTACGCGACCCAGTCGCCGTTCGCGAGCATCAGCGCGCCGAACAGCGAGCCTGCGTACGGCGACGGGAGTGTGTCCCAGGTTGCGCCGTTGTCGGTCGAGCGCAGCAGCGTGCCGCTCTCGCCCGCGATCAGCAGGTTGCCGTGGCTGTCGCCGACGATCGCGTTCAGGTGGCGGTCGCCCGCCGGCGTCTTCAGCGGCTGCCACGTGAGTCCGGCATCGTCCGAGCGCAGCAGCTGGCCGAAACTGCCGGCCGCGAACAGCGGGCCTTTCGCGCTGCCCCAGACGGACAACAGCGGATCGGAACGCGCGTGGTCGCTGTGGACCTCGCGCCAGTGCACGCCCGCGTCGTCGCTGCGCATGATCCGGCCGTCGTGGCCGACCGCGATGCCGAGCGTCGGCGTGATGAAGCTCACCTGCGTGAGCGTCGAGCCCTGATCGGGCGTGACCGAGGCCGGCCGCCAGCGACGGCCCGCATCGTCGCTCAGCAGAATCACGCCGCGCTCGCCGACCGCGACGATGCGCGTGCCGGCGCGGGCGAGCCCGTTGATCTGCAGGCGGTCCGCATGGATCGCGGTGACCGGGAACGCCGGCAGCGGTCGCGGCGAGAACGCGAACAGCGCGGCGCCGAGCACAAGCGCCGACATCGTGAGTCCTGGCAAGGTACGTTTCATCGGTTGTCTCCTGTCCTGGCAAGCGGCCCGGGCCAGCGCCGACGCGCTCGCCCTGCCGCTGCAAGTCTCCGGGCCGTCGGTCGTTGCCGCGGCCTCGCATGGTTCCGAATGGATGGCGGCCGTTCCGGGCTGCCGGTCCGGCCGCCGGTGCGGCTGCGTCGAATGCCGTTACGCACCGACCTCGAACAGCGCGGCGGCACCCATCCCGCCGCCAATGCACATCGTCACGACCGCATGCCGCACGCCGCGGCGCGCGCCTTCGAGCAGCGCGTGCATCGTCATCCGCGTGCCCGACATCCCGAACGGATGGCCGAGCGCGATCGCGCCGCCGTCGACGTTCAGCCGCTCGTCGGGAATGCCGAGCGTGTCGCGGCAATACAGCGCCTGGCACGCGAACGCCTCGTTCAGCTCCCACAGCCCGACGTCGCGCACGGTCATCCCGAAGCGCGCCAGCAGCTTCGGGATCGCGAACACCGGGCCGATGCCCATCTCGTCCGGCTCGCAGCCGGCCACGGCCAGCCCGCGGAAGGTGCCGAGCGGCGCGAGCCCGCGACGCGCGGCTTCGGCGCGCGACATCACGACCACCGCCGCCGCGCCGTCCGACAGCTGCGACGCGTTGCCGGCCGTCACGAACTCGCCCTGCTCGACGACCTTGCCGCCGCTCCACGATGGCTTGAGCCCCGCGAGCCGCTCGGCCGTCGTATCGGCGCGCACGCCTTCGTCGCGCGCCGCGCGCACGGCCTCGTGACCGGTCAGGTTGCCTTCCTTGTCGAACAGCGCGCGCGTCACGTCGAGCGGCGCGATTTCCGCGTCGAAGCGGCCGGCCGCCTGCGCGTCAGCGGTGCGCTGGTGGCTCTGCAGCGCGAATTCGTCCTGCGCCGCACGCGAGATCCCGTAGCGGCGCGACACGATCTCGGCGGTTTCCATCATCGCCATGTACGCGGCCGGCTGGAGGTCGAGCACGGCCTGCGAACGCGCGCGGTAGCCGTTCTTGTGCTTGTTCTGCGTGAGCGAGATCGATTCGACGCCGCCTGCGACGACGATCCGCGCGTCGCCCGCGCCGATGCTGCGCGCGGCGCTCGCGATCGACATCAGGCCCGACGAACACATGCGGTCGATCGCCATGCCGGGCACCGACGCCGGCAGCCCCGCCGCCGCCGCCGACAGGCGGCCGATGTTGTAGCCCTGCGTACCCTGCTGCGCGGCGCAGCCGATCAGCACGTCATCGACGTCGGCCGGCGCGACGCCCGCGCGTTCGAGCGCGGTGCGCACGACGTGGCCGCCCAGCGCGGGCGCCTCGGTGTCGTTGAACATGCCGCGAAACGCCTTGCCGATCGGCGTGCGTGCGACGGAAACGATGACTGCGTCTTCCATGAGCTGGCTCTCTGAATCTGGAACTAGAAGTAGTAACGGCTGATCGTGTCGGCAACGCAGCCGGGCTTGCCTTCGCCTTCGATCTCGACGGTCACGCGGATCCACGCCTGCACGCCGCCGTCGAGCGGTTCGACGCGCAGCAGCTCGCCGACGCCCCGCACGCGCGCGCCGACCTTCACCGGCGCCGGGAAACGGATCCTGTCGCAGCCGTAGTTGACGCCGAGCCGCGCGCCGTCGATGCGCACGATCTGCGGCAGGAAATGGTTGACGAGCGACAGCGTCAGGTAGCCGTGCGCGATGCACGCGCCGAACGGGCCGTCCTTCGCCCGCACCGGGTCGACGTGCACCCACTGGTGATCGCCCGTTGCGTCGGCGAAGCCGTCGATGCGGATCTGGTCGATCGCGAGCCACGCGCTCGCGCCGAGCGTGCAGCCGACGGCCGCCGCGAGTTCATCGGGATGCGCGAACACGCGGGGCGTCGCGCGCACGGGGTCGAGGGTCGTCTCCATCATGCGTGCTGGCTGCTGACCGACAGCACTTCGCCCGTCATGTACGACGCGTAATCGCTTGCAAGGAACACCATCACGTTCGCGACCTCCCAGACTTCGGCGGCGCGCCCGAAGGCTTCGCGCGACGCCAGTTGATTCAGCAAGTCGGCCGGGGCCGACTTCTTCAGAAAATCGTGCATCGCGATGCTCGGCGCGACCGCGTTGATGCGCACCCCGTAAGGCGACGCCTCGAGCGCCGCGCAGCGCGTGAGCGCCATCACGCCCGCCTTCGCCGCCGCGTAGTGCGCCTGTTCCGCCTGCGCACGCCAGCCGAGCACCGATGCGTTGTTGACGATCGCGCCGCGGCCGCGGGCCTGCATGTGCGGCAGCATCGCGCGCATCATCCGGAACGTCCCGGTAAGGCTAATGTCGATCACCCGCGACCATTCGGCATCGTCCATTTCGACGATGCGTTTGGCGCCGCCGAGCCCGGCGTTGTTGATCAGTACGTCGACGCCGTCGAGCTTGTCCTGCGCATCGGCCACGAGGGCCTGCACGTCGTCCTCGACCGCGACGTTGCACAGGCGGCCGTAGACCTGCCGCAGCCCCGTTTCGGCGCGCAGCGTCTCCACTGCCTGTTCGAGGCGCTTCTCGTGGATGTCGGAGATGAACAGCGCGCGGCAGCCTTCCTCCGCGCAGCGGCGCGCGGCCGCGAAGCCGATGCCGGCGCCGGCGGCGGCCGTGATCAGCACCGATTTGCCGGCGAGCAGCTGGTGGCCCGGCACGTAGGCCGGCGCTTTCTGGATCTGGGGTTCGGTCATGCTGTGCCTCGTGGTTCTCTGGGCATGCCGAGCCCGCGCTCGGCCATGATGTTGAGCTGGATTTCGTTGGTGCCGGCGTAGATCGTGTCCGCACGGGAGAACAGGAATACGCGCTGCAGATGGGTGAGCTTCTCGTCGGCCGGATCGATCACGTTCGCGCGCGGCCCGAGCGCGTCCATCGCGAGCTGGCCGAGGTCGCGGTGCCAGTTCGACCAGAAGTACTTGTAGATCAGCGCCTCGCGGCGCAGCGGTGCGGTGGCGCCGCCGTTCGCGTCGTCCGCGCCGGACAGCATCCGCAGCGCGTTGTAGCGCATCACGCGCAGCCCGGCCCACGCGCGGCCGATCCGCTGGCGCAGCACCGGGTCGCGATCGGCGCCCGATTCCCGCGCGGCGTCGATCACCCATTCGAGCTCGCGGACGAACTGCATCTGCTGGCCGAGCGTCGACATCCCGCGCTCGAAGCCGAGCAGCGTCATGGCGATCCGCCAGCCGTCGCCCGGCGCGCCGACCAGGTCGCGTGCTTGCGCGCGCGCACCGTCGAAAAACACTTCGTTGAATTCGGCGCCGCCGTTGAGCTGCCTGATCGGGCGGATCTCAATGCCCGGCTGGTCGAGCGGCATCAGCAGGAACGACAGCCCCTTGTTGCCCTTCGATGCCGGATCGGTGCGCGCGAGCACGAAGATCCAGTCGGAATCGTGCGCGAGCGACGTCCACACCTTCTGGCCGTACACGTGCCACGTGCCGTCCGCGTCCTGCTCGGCACGCGTGCGCACGTTCGCGAGATCGGAGCCCGCGCCCGGCTCCGAGTAGCCCTGGCACCAGAACTGCGTGCCGGCGAGAATGCCGGGCAGAAAGCGCGCGCGCTGGTCGTCGGTGCCGCACGCGACGAGCGTCGGCCCGAGCAGCCCTTCGCCGATATGGCCCATCCGGCCGGGGCCGCCGGCGCGCGCATATTCCTCGTGGAAGATCACCTGCTCGGCGACCGTGAAGCCACGGCCGCCCGAGTCGGTCGGCCAGCCGAGGCCGGTCCAGCCACCGTGCGCCAGTTCCCGTTCCCACGCCTTGCGCAGTTCCGGAAACGCTTCCTCGTCGCCGGGGCCGCCGCGAAATTTCAGGCAGGCGAATTCGCCGGTCAGATGCGACTGCACCCAGTCGGCGACTTCGTGCCGCAATTGCTGTTCGCGCGTTTCGCTGTTCATTGGAGTGCTCCCGTGCGCGCGGCGGACGCACGCGTGGCCATCGACGCCTGTGCCGATGTCGGTGCCGCCTCGCGCCGCGACGTGTCGCCGTCGATCGCGTGGCGTGCGAGCCATTCGAGCAGTTGCGGCGTGCTGCCGAACTGCGCGAGCGACGCCTGCGCGCGCTTGAAGTAGAGATGCGGGTCGTATTCCCACGTGAAGCCGACACCGCCGTGCAACTGGATCGCTTCCTGCGCGCAGAACGCATACGCGTCGTTCGCGGCGGCTTTCGCGGCCGCGACGTCGCCGCGCAACGCCGCGCCCGGCACCGCCCCGCCCGCTTCCGCATCCCATGCGTGCGCCGCCCCGAGCACGGCCGAGCGTGCGGATTCAATCAGCACCATCATCTGCGCGCAGCGATGCTTGACGGCCTGGAACGACGCGATCGCGCGGCCGAACTGCACGCGCTGGCCCGTGTAGTCGAGCGTCAGGTCGAGGCATTGCTGTGCGCCGCCGAGCTGCTCGGCGGCCAGCGCGAGCGCCGCGAACCATCCGGCGCGCTCGAGCACCTGCCAGGCAACGGCGCCGACGGCGAACAACGCGTCGCGGTTCACACGGATTTCGTCGAGGACGATGCGCGCGATCGGCCGCGTCGCGTCGAGCGTGTCGAGCGGCGTGATGCGCAGGCCGGGCGCCGTAGCGACGTCGATCGCGAACAGGCCGATCGACTGCCCTTCGTTCGCGATCCGCGCGGGAATCAGCAGCAGATCGGCGCGCGCCCCGTCGATCACCTGTTCGATCGTGCCGGACAGCGCATAGCCGCCCGCTGCTTCTTCCGCGACGACCGGCAACTGCCCGGCACCGGCCGGAAGCTCGAACGGCAATGCCAGCGTCGCGCTGCATGCACCTTCGGCGATCTTCGCGAGCCAGCCGATCGCGTGCGGCGAGTCGGGGCAGCTCGCCAGCGCGGTCGCAGCCAGGCACGCGGTCGAAAAATACGGCACGCACGCGACGCGCCGGCCGAGCTGTTCCATCAACAGGGTCTGTTCGACCGCGCCGAGCCCCATCCCGCCTGCCGCCTCCGGCAGCGACAGCGCGTTCCAGCCGAGCTCGCCTGCGAGCGCGGCCCACAGCGTGTCGTCGCGGCCGGCCGATTGCTCGAGCGCGCGGCGCACGTCGGCGGACGCGCTACGTTCGGCGAGCACGTCGGCCGCCGCGTCGCGAATCATCGCCTGTTCGTCGGTGAGCGCCAGATCCATGCCTCAGCTCCCGTACACACGCTGCGCGGGACGCGCGTCGGCGAGCAGCCGCGCGACCGCCGGGCCGACCTCGGCCGGCGCCCAGCGCGCGCCACGGTCGACGCTCGGGCCGGTGCGCCAGCCTTCGGCGACCGCGATCATCCCGCCTGCGACCTCGAACACCTGGCCCGTCACATCGGCCGACAGCGGGCTGCCGAGCCACACGACGAGCGGCGCGACGTTGGCCGGATCGAAGTAGTCGAAGCCGCCGTCCTCGGGCTTCTTCATCATGTCGGCGAACACGCCTTCGGTCATCGACGTGCGCGCGGCCGGCGCGAGCGCGTTCACGCGCACGCCGTACCGCTGCAGCTCGGCCGCCTGCATCAGCGTGAGCGCCGCGATGCCGGCCTTCGCCGCGCCATAGTTCGACTGACCGATCGACCCTTGCAGCCCGGCGCCGGAACTCGTGTTGACGATGCGCGCGTCGACCTGATTGCCGGCCTTCGCGGCGTCGCGCCACACGCGCGCCAGCACGTTCGACAGGCAGAAGTGGCCGCGCAGATGCACGCGCATCACGTCATCCCAGTCGGTTTCGGTCATGCTGGTGAACATCTTGTCGCGGCAGATGCCCGCGTTGTTGACCAGCACGTGCACGTCGCCGAACGCTTCGCGCGCGGCATCGACGATCTGCTGCGCGGTATCGATCCTGGTGATGTCGTCGGCATTCGCGAGCGAGCGGCCGCCGCGTCGTGCGATCTCGTCGCACACGGCTTGCGCGGCCTCGTGGCGGATGTCATTGACGACGACCGCCGCGCCTTCGGCCGCGAACGCGAGCGCGTATTCGCGCCCGAGCCCGCCGCCGGCGCCGGTGATGATGGCGGTGCGTCCGTTACAGATTCCCATGCTTGTGCCTCCTGGATCGAGAGATCGTGAAAGTGCCGCGCTCACAGGCGCTCGATGATCGTGACGTTCGCGAGGCCACCGCCTTCGCACATCGTCTGCAATCCGTAACGGCCGCCGATACGTTCCAGTTCGTGCAGCAGTGTCGTCATCAGCCGTGCGCCGGTCGCGCCGAGCGGGTGACCGAGCGCGATGCCGCCGCCGTTCGGGTTGGTCTTCTCGTGCGGGAAGCGCGTGTCGGCGAGCCACGCCTGCGCGACCGACGCGAACGCCTCGTTCATTTCGACAACGTCGATCCGCGACCAGTCGAGCCCGCTCTTCTTCAACGCGGCCTTGGTCGCCGGGATCGGCGCGGTGAGCATCCACAGCGGATCGTCGCCGAGCACGCTCAGGTGGTGAATGCGCGCGCGCGGCGTGAGCCCGTAGCGCTTCAGCGCGTCCTCCGACACGATCAGCAACGCGGCGGCCGCATCGCAGGTCTGGCTTGCGACGGCGGCCGTCAGCGAGCCGCCCGGCATCAGCGGTTCGAGCGTCGCCATCTTTTCCAGCGACGTGTCGGGTCGCGGCGTTTCGTCGTGCATCACGCCTTCGAGCGGCACGATTTCCCGCTTGAAATGGCCAGCCTCGATCGCCGCCACCGCGCGGCGGTGGCTTTCCAGCGCGTAACGCTCCATCGCGTCGCGCGACAGGTTCCAGTGATCGGCGATCCGCTGTGCCGCGACGAACTGCGACACCGGCGCGTCGCCGAAGCGCGCGCGCCAGCCGGTGCTGCCCGAGAACGGGTCGTTGAAGCCGAGCGGCGCCGCGCTCGTCATTGCGGACGAGATCGGGATCTGCGTCATCGTCTGCACGCCGCCCGCCACCACCACGTCCTGCACGCCGCTCATCACGGCCTGCGCGGCAAAATGCACGGCCTGTTGCGACGAGCCGCACTGGCGGTCGACCGTCACGCCCGGCACCTGCAGCGGCAGCCCGGCCGCGAGCCAGCAGGTGCGCGCGATGTTGCCGGCGAGCGGGCCGATCGTGTCGACGCAGCCGAATACCACGTCGTCGTATTCGTCGGCCGGAATCGCGTTGCGTTCGACGAGCGTCTTCAGCACGAAGCCGCCGAGGTCCGCCGCATGCACGTGCGCGAGCCTGCCCTTGCGGCGGCCGGTCGGCGTGCGCAGCGCGTCGACGATATAGGCTTGTTTCATCAGTGGGTTTCCTCGAAGTCGAAAGTCTGCGCGGGGCCGATCGGCAATGCCTGGCCGACGATCGCGTCGGCCACGCGGGCCTTGTGGAATGCGTTGTCGCCCCAGCTGCCGGAGAGCGCCCAGATCCGCTTCATGAAGATCTGCAGGTCGAGCTCCCACGTGTAGCCGATCGCGCCGTGCACCTGCATCGTGTGGCGCGCGGCCAGTTGCGCGGCGGCGGTCGCCGCGAGCTTCGCGTGCGACACCAGCACCGCGCGCTGCGGATGATCGTCGGCGATCGCCCGGGCCGCGCGCGCCACCACCGGCCGCGCGAACTCATAGCGAATCGCGACGTCGGCGAGCAGATGCTTGAGCGCCTGGTACGAGCCGATCGCCTTGCCGAACTGCTTGCGTTGCGCGCTGTAGTCGATCGCGACGTCGAGCACGCGCTGCGTGAGGCCGAGCAGCTGCGCCGCGACCGCAAACGCGCCGTGGTCGAGCGCGCGATCGAGCAGCGGCGCGGCTTCGTCGGCGCTCGCGATGCGCGTGGCCGCCGACGGCTCCCAGTCGAGCGTGAACAGGCGCCGCGACGGGTCGACGCTGTCGACCGGGCGCCACGCGCACTGCGCGGGATCCACGCGGTGCAGCTCGCCGCGGTGCTCGCACAGCAGCGTTTGCGCGACGTGAACGTCGGCCGCATACGGGTTCACCGGATGCACGAGCGCGACACGCGCGCGCCCTTCGGCGATGTCGCGCAGCAGCGCGTCGCGCCAGTCCGCGGCGGGCAGTCGCGCGAGCACGCCGGCCGACACGAGCGCCGTGTCGAGCAACGGCTCCGGGCTGCCGAAATAACCGTAGGTCTGCGCGAGCAACGCCCATTCCACTTCGGTCAGGCCGAGACCGCCGTGCGTCTCGGGCACCGACACGGCGGTCAGCCCCTGCGACGCGAACAGCGACCACAGCGCGTCGGAGCGGCCCGTCGGCGTGGCCCACAGCTCGCGGATCAGCTCCGGGGTCATCTCGGTCATCAGCAGGCGCTTCACGCTGTCCGCGAGCGCTTCCTGGTCTTCATCGAATACGAAATCCATACGATGTCCGTTCAGTGAGGGTGGCGCCTGCGCGCTTACGCGCGCGGCATGCCGAGCATCCGTTCGGCGACGATGTTGCGCTGGATCTCGTTGGTGCCCGCATAGATCGGGCCGGCCTGCGCGAACAGGAAGCCGTCGAGCCAGTGACCGAGCATCGCGTGCTGCGCGGCCGACTGCGGGACGACCTCGCCGTGCGCGCCGAGGATGTCGAGCGCGGTCTGGTGCATCCGCAAATCGAGTTCCGACCAGAACACCTTGTTGGTGCTCGACTCCGCGCCGATATGGCCGCCCTTCAGCAGCCGGCTCGCGGTCGCGTAGGTCGACAGCGCGTACGCCTGCGCATCCATCCACGCGGACACCACGCGTTCGCGCAGCGTCGGGTCGCGATCCGCGCTGTCGCGGTGCGCGAGATACAGGTCGCGCAGCGCCTGCGCGGTGCGCTGGAAACGGGCGGGCGAACGCAGCATCAACCCGCGCTCGAAGCCGGCCGTCGCCATCGCGACCTGCCAGCCCGCGCCTTCGGCCGCGAGGCGGTTCTCGACCGGCACGCGCACGTCGTCGAAGAAGATTTCCGCGAAGCCCGTCTGCCCGTTCAGCTGGCGGATCGGCCGCACCGTGATGCCCGGCGTCGACAGCGGCACCATCAGGAACGTGAGCCCGTGGTGACGCGACGATTCGGGATCACTGCGGAACAGCCCGAACAGCCAGTCGGCCCACACCGCGCGTGTCGACCAGATCTTCTGGCCGTTGAGCACGTATTCGTCGCCGATGCGGATCGCCGTCGTGCGGATCGCGGCCATGTCCGAGCCCGCGTTCGGCTCCGACCAGCCCTGCGCCCACACGTGCTCGCCCGCCGCCATCGCCGGCAGGAAGCGCGCCTTCTGCTCCGCCGTGCCGAAATCCATCAGCGTCGGGCCGAGCAGGAAGATGCCGTTCTGGTTCACGCGCATCGGTGCGTCGGCGCGCCAGTACTCTTCCTCGAAGATCAGCCACTCGATCAGGTCGCAACCGCGCCCGCCCAGCTCGCGCGGCCACGTGACCATGCTCCAGCGCCCCGAATGCAGCGTGCGCTCCCATTCGCGGTGCGCGATGAAGCCTTCCTCGGTGTCGAAGCTCGGCAGCCGCTCGCGCGGCACGTGCGCGGCGAGCCATTCGCGGATTTCCGCGCGGAACGCCTGCTGTTGCGGCGTATAGGTCAGGTTCATGCGCGTGCCTCCTCGGCTTGCGCGTCGAACCGCGCGTCGCGCTTCTCGACGAACGCGGCACGCGCCTCCGTCGAGTCGTTGGTCATGTATGCCTGCAGCGTGAAGCCCTGCTCCCAGCGGTACTTGTCCTCGAGATCGCCGTCCTCGACGCCGTTCAGCGCCTCCTTCGCGAGCCGCACCATCGCCGGGCTCTTGTCCGCGATCTTGCGGGCGATCGAGCGCGCCGCGTCGCGCAGCGCATCGCGCGCGACGACCTGCTCGACCGCGCCGAGCCGGTAGGCTTCGGCCGCGTCGATCATCTCGCCGGTGAAGTACATCGCGCGGACCTTCTGCACGCCGAACAGTCGTTGCAGATGCGCGCCGCCCCCCATCGCGCCACGGTCGATCTCCGGCACGCCGAAACGCGCGCAATCGGCCGCGACGACGATATCCGCCGCGCCGCAAATGCCGATCCCGCCGCCGAGCACGAAGCCGTGAACCGCCGCGATCACCGGCTTCGGGTTGCGGTGCACCGCGCGGAACGTCTCGTAGTTGCCCGCGTTGACCGACACGATCCGTTCCGGATGCGCGGCCAGCTCCTTGATGTCGACGCCTGCGCAGAAGCCGCGGCCTTCGCTGCGCACGACGATCACGCGCACGTCGTCGTCCTCGCCGAGCGCATCGAGCGCCCGCGCGAGCGCATGCCAGCCCTGCGCATCGAGCGCGTTCACGGGCGGATGAGCGATCACCAGTTCGGCGATGCCGTCGGCGCGCTCGATCCGGAACGGCATCGCGCCGCCCGGTTGTTTGGATGTAGTCATCTCCACTGCCTCCCTGTGATGTCTTTCAAGCCGCGTGGGTCGCCGTCGCGCCGCGCAACGCGGCCAGCGCGTCGAGCCGCTCGCCGGCTTCCGCGACGATCCGCGCGATCAGCGCGTCGCACGATTCGATCGCGCCGATCATCGCGGCCGCCTGGCCGCTCGGCAGCACACCCTCGTCCGGCCGCCCCTCGACGATCGCGCGCTGAATCAGGAACGGCGCGTTCGCGGCCATCAGCGTCTGGCTCGCCGTGTAGTCGTGCGAGCGCAGCGCCTTGATCGCGAGGCCCAGCATGTCGGTCGTGCGCAGCCCGTTCTGACGGCGCCAGGCTTCGGCCGTCTTCAGCGCGAACAGCGTGCGGCGCAGCGGGCCGAAGCGCTCGAGCTTCAGCAGATACGGGTTGTCGATCATGCGTTGCGGCAGCCCGTCGAGCGCGTCCGACACGCGGATCCGCGCCGGGTCGCCGACCGCGACGTACCGGTCGAGCGTCGCGCGCGGCACCGGCGATTCGGCGCTCATCAGGAAGCGCGTGCCCATCGCGATGCCGGCCGCGCCATACGCGAGCGCAGCAGCCAGCCCGCGCCCGTCGAAGAACCCGCCGGCCGCGACCACCGGCACGCGCACCGCGTCGAGCACCTTCGGCAGCAGCAGCGTGGTCGGCACCGAGCCCGTGTGGCCGCCGCCTTCCGCACCCTGCACGGTGACGACGTCCGCGCCGAGCTCGACCGCCTTCGCCGCGTGCTTCGGCGCGCCGACGGTCGGCATGCAGACGATGCCGGCGTCCTTGAAGCGGCGGATCGTCTTCGCGTCCGGCCCGCGGCCGTAGCTGACCGCGCGCAGCCGGTGCTTGATCGCGAGATCGACCACCTGCGCGGCGTTCTTCTGGAACATGTGGAAGTTGATGCCGAACGGCTTGTCGGTCAGCGACTTCACCTTCAGGATCTCGGCCTCGACCTGCTCCGGTTCCAGCGTCGCGCCGGCCAGGAAGCCGAAGCCGCCGGCGTTGGCGGTCGCCGCGACGAGCCGTGCATCTGCCACCCAGCCCATCGCGGTCTGCACGATCGGGTAGCGGCAGCCGAGCAGATCGCACAACGGGGTATGCAGCGTCGTGCTCATGCCGCGGCTCCGTTGACGGCGGCCGGTGCCGCATCGGTCCGTCCTTCGCCGTCCGCCTGCGCCGGCCTGCGCTGCGAGCTGGCCATCTTGCGCGCGTCGTAGCCGCCGAGGCGGTCGCCGCTGACGAGCTCGTTGTGGGCATGCGCGAAGTGATGCCATGCGAAGGCCGCATCCATCGCCGCGCGCTTGCCCTGCAATTCCTCGACGTGGTTCAGCGCCTGCTTGGTCAGCGCGAGGCCGAGCCGCGGCATCGTCGCGATCTTCGCGGCGATCGCGTAGGTCGCGTCGCGCAGCCGCTCGCGCGGCACCACGCGATTGACCATGCCCATCTGGTACGCACGCTCGGCCGGCATCCGCTCGCCGAGGAACAGGAATTCCTTCGCGATGCGCGGGTTCAGTTCGTACGCATGTGCGAAATACTCGACGCCCGGAATGCCCATCCGCACGACCGGATCCGCGAAGAACGCGTCCTCCGACGCGACGATCAGGTCGCATACCCACGCGAGCATCAGCCCGCCCGCGATGCACGCGCCGTGCACCATCGCGATGGTCGGCTTCGGCAGGTCGCGCCAGCGCCGGCACATTCCGAGGTACACCTCCTGTTCGCGCGCATAGAGGAATTCGCCGCCCTCCTTGTCGACGTGGTCGTACCACAGCGACGCGCGGTCGAACGACTCGTGAATGTCGCGGCCCGGCGTGCCGATGTCGTGGCCCGCCGAGAAATGCTTTCCGGCGCCCGCGAGCACGATCGCCTTCACGGCGTCGTCGTGCGACGCGCGCCGGAACGCCGCGTCGAGCGCATACGTCATCTTCGAGTTCTGCGCGTTGTGATACTCGGGACGGTTCATCGTGATCGTCGCGATGCCGTCCTCGACCGCGTAGTCGACGACACCTTCGCCGAACGTCATCTGGGTCGCTTCCATGTCGGACCTCATCCGCGGCGCGGCGCCGGATTGTTGCGCACGATCGTCGCGCGCAGGTTGTGAGGGTCGAGCGCACGCACGATGCGCAGGTCTTCCGCGCTCGGCGCGGCCGTCGTGCCGAGTTCCGGTGCGGCGACCAGCGGGAAACCGGTCGCATCCTGCACCTCGTCGAAACTCACGCCCGGATGCAGCGAACGCACGCGGATCGCGTGATCGGGGCCGCCGAAATCCATCACGCACAGGTCGGTGACGATGCTGCGCAGGTCGACGAAGGTCTTCATGCCGGGCAGCCGGCGCGCCGGGTTGTAGCCGACCGTGCAGACCATGTCGACTTCGCTTTCGACGAACGTGCGCTTGCCGTGGCCGCTGACGAAGAATGAATTCGCGTGATTCGTCGAGTTGCCGGGGAAGCCGCGCGCGCCGAGCAGTTGCGTCTTCGGACGCGCGTAGTCGTCGCCGAGCCACGAGATGTTCGCCTGGCCGAAGCGGTCGATCTGCGTCGGCATCACCAGCGCGTGGCGGCGGCCGTGCCACAGGCAGTCGAATACGCGTTCGTAGGTCATCCAGCCGCTCGCCTTCACGCGATGGCCGTCGGGGCGCGGGCCGAGCGGGACCGGCTCCTCGACGAGATACGCCTCGCCGTCGGTCAGCATCAGACCGTTGTTGTAGGCGAGCCGCGCGAGGCCGGCCGCGAGCCGCGGACCCGTGCCGATGCCGGTCGCCAGCACTTCGCCGTCGTCGCGCCAGAGTCGCGCGGACACGACGATCATCAGTTCCGCGAGGGAATGGTCGAGAGATTCGCTCACAGGCGCTCCTTTACAGAATCGGCAACGGCAGCGTCGTCACATGCGGCAGGCCGCCGACGCCTTCGAGATACTGGCGTTCGTCCTGGCCGACCACGTCGCGCAGGTACGCCGCCGTCTTCGCATCGTCTTCCGCGCTCGCGCAGTACGCGCGCAGGTGCGGCAGGTCCCAGCCGTAGGCCGGCCCGCACGACGTCGGGTGCGCGCCGCCCGGCGCATGCACGACGCCGGTGACGAGCGAGCGCTCGAACGGGTTGCGTTTCGCGGCATCGAGGTCTTCGGTCGCGAGCGACGCGTCGACCGTTTCCGCCGACACGTAGCAGCGCTGCGCGGCGCGCGCCATCCACGCGTCGAAGAACGGATCGGGGCCGTCGATGCGCGTGTTGCCCATCCGGTCGGCCGCGTTCACGTGCAGCAGCGCGACGTCGAGTTCGAGTGCCGGCATCGCGAGCAGCGTCTCGCCGTCGTCGTACGGCGACTTGACCGTGCGCAGTTGCGGCGCGTGATCGAGCAGCGCGGTGCCGAGCCCGGCGCGGGTCGGCAGGAACGGCAGGCGCGCCGCGGCCGCGCGCAGGCCGAGCTGCAGCATCCCTTCGTCGAGTTCGAGCACGTCGATACGGCCGTGTTCGCGGGCACGGCGAAAATGCGGTTCGAGCGGGATCACGTCGAGCGACACGAAGCCGAACACCACCTTGCGCACCTTGCCCGCCGCGCACAGCAGGCCGACGTCGGCGCCGCCGTAGGCGACGACCGTCAGGTCCTTCAGGTTCGAGCGCGCGATCTCGCGCACCAGCGCCATCGGCTTGCGCCGCGGCCCCCATCCGCCGATGCCGATGGTCATGCCGTCGGCGAGTTGCGCGACCACGTCGCGCGCGGACATCGTCTTGTCGAGAGGTTTCATCGTCATCGTGCTGGCTTACCGGTATCCGATGCTGAAATCGTGGCCCCACTGGCTCACCTTGGTGGCCTCGAACACCGCGTGCTTCGACCAGTCGACCGTGAGGCCGCCGAAGCCGTATTCGAGATCGAAGCCGCCGGGGGTCTTCATGTAGAACGAGATCATCTGGTCGTTGCAGTGCCGGCCGAGCGTCGCCGACATCTTCACGTCGTGCGCGGCGACCCGGTCGAGCGCGCGGCCGACTTCGTCCATCGAGTCGACTTCGGCCATCACGTGCACGCAGCCCGACGGCACGGCCATCTCGAACAGCGCGAGGCTGTGATGGCGCGCGTTGCGGCAGTGCATGAAGTGAATGCGCTTCTCGGGTTCGGCGGGGTCCGGCGTGAACTTCACGCGGTAGATGTCGGACAGCTCGAAGCCAAGCACGCCGCGCACGAATGCGTCGGTCGCGTCGAACTGCGGCGCGGGCAGTACCGCGTGGCCGAGCCCCATGTCGCCGGTGACGAAGCGGGCGACGCCGAGCGGCGACACGAAGCGGCGGAAGTCGCAGCGCGCGCCCCAGTACAGCTCGTGGCGGTTGCCGGACGGGTCGGTGCACCACGCCATGGCCTGCACTCGGCGCAGCGCGGCCTCGTCGCGCGTGGCGCGCACGGCTTCGACGCCCGCGCGCTGCAACGCAGCGAGCGCGGCGTCGAACGCGGCGCTGTCGGGCAGTTCCCAGCCCGACGCGAAATAGCGGTCGGTTGTGCCGGGGACGATCACGTAGCGGAAATCGCGCTCGTCCATCTTCAGGTACAGCGCGCCGTCGGGTGCGTCGAGCGCCTGCATGCCCAGCACGTCTTCCGCGTAGCGGCGCCACGCATCGACGCGGGTCGCCTCGACCACGACGTAGCCGAGCGCACGGACATCGATCATGTCGGCCTCCTCCAGGTTCAGATTCCGTTGTTCGTGAAAGGATTCTGGCCGGTCGGGGATGGCGTCACATCGTCTGTTGGGACGAGAGCCTGCGGGGAGAGAGAGCGTGGCGCGGCGGGTGCGCGCAGCGAAACGATGCCGCGTTGCTGCGGCGCCGCAAACGACATCGGTCGAGCGGGGCCGCAACGACGCGCGGGCATCGGCGACAACGCCGACGGCGTGCGTACGGTTCAGCCGGAATAACCGGTCCGGCGGTTTATCTTTCTTACGGACGAAACATCAGGAATGCCTGAAAAAATCGGCCGGAATGCTTATTTCTTCTGCGTAGAAATCAACGATTTACCCCGAGCCGGGAATCGTCGTCGACAACCTGGCGTCATGGCGTCGACCCAGTCTGGACAAGCGCTACAGCCTTCCGCCGACTGCCTGTAAGCGGGCTACGAAGCGCCGAGACAAACTTCGACACATGCATCATGGACTTCGATCCGTGTAACGGGTATGTTACTCAAGCGGCGTTTAATGTCTTTCATAAATATCAATAACGGCCTACAGGATCACCCATTGAAAACCATAAAAAACCCGCTTTCGCTGTCCGACCTGTACGAGGCGTCGGCGGCGATGAACCGGCGCGGCTTCATTCGCCTCGGCGCGTATGCCGCCGTATCGATGCTGGCCGCCTGCGGCGGCGGCGGATCCGACGCACCGCCGCCGGACCCGCACCCTGACGGCGTCTCGCTGACGCTCGCCGTGCAGTCGGCCGCGTCCGGCACCGCCGCGCTCGATGCCCACTTCGCGAGCCTCAGCTTCGAGAAAGGCGCCATCAACGACAACTACTTCCGTGCCGACAACACGAACCTCATCGGCCTGCTCAACACGCTCGGCGGCGGCGTGCTGCGCATCGGCGGCAACAGCGTCGACCGCTTGACGTGGGCGCCCAACGGGCCGGGGCAGATCCGGGGGCAGATTTCGCGTATCGACGTGGCGCGATTCGGCGCGTGCCTCAAGCAATGTCCCGCATGGAAAGTGATCTACGGGATCAATTTCGCCGGTGCGCGCGGCTCGGTGACCTCGCCGTCGCAAGCGGCCGACGAAGCGCTGTACGTGTCGCAGCAGCTCGGCGGCCAGTTGCTCGCGTTCGAGATCGGCAACGAACCCGATCAATACGGCGACCGCAGGACGCCGAACCTGGCCGGAATCAACTACGACATCTTCCTGAACGGCGGCACGGTCGCCCAGGGCACGATCGCGGGATGGAACCAGTTCGCGCAGGCGATCGCGGGCGCCGTCAGCGGCGCCGTGTTCAGCGGGCCGGCCGCCGCCAGCGACACGCCAGGCTGGGCGGAGTCGTTCGCGGCGAGCCAGGGCAGGAACATCGCACTGCTGACGGAGCACTACTACATCAGCAACTACAACGACAACGCGCCCTCGATCGCCGGGATGCTCGCCTACCCCGATACCAACCTCGTGACGGCCCTGCAAAACATGCGGTCCGCCGCGCAGAATGCCGGCGTGCCGTTCCGGATGGGCGAGACCAATTCGTATTTCAACAGCACGAAGCCGGCCGGCGTCAGCAACGTGTTCGCGAGCGCGCTTTGGGCGATCGATTTCATCTTCACGCATGCGCAGTACGGCGCGAGCGGCCTGAATTTCCACAACAACGGATCGATCAAGAGCTATACCGCGATCGCCGATTCGCAAGGCGAAGTCACGGCCGTGCAGCCGCTCTATTACGCACTGCTGCTCTTTTCGCAAATCTTCGCGGGCGGCGGCGCCGGTCAATTCCTGAATACGACGCTCAGCCCGAGCACGGCGGCCGTGAGCGCATTCGCGGTCGCGACCAATCAGGGCGCGACCTACGTCATCATCAACAACAAAGATACGGCCAGCGCCGCAAACGTTACCGTCACGCTCGACTCGCAGGCGTCGCGCGCGACAGTGATGACGCTCGCTTCGTCAGGTGACGCAACGGGTGTCCAGCTCGCCAATCCGGGCATCTACAACGGCGGAACACCGATCACGTTCGGCGGGCAGGCGGTCGCGCTGAATGGCGCATGGAACGGCACGCCGCAGCAGACGCTTGCCGTCGCGAAACAGCAGGTGGCCGTGAGGGTCGCGCCGGTGAGCGCCGCGCTGATTCGCATCCGGTAGCACGTCCGGCTCAGAAGCGATACGAGATCCCGATCTGCAGGACCGGATACCACCGATATCGCGACATCATCCGGTTCAGTTCGTCGAGGCCGCTGGAGGTCAGGATCTGGCTCTTCTGCGGCCCGGCGGCGGCGGCGAGTTCCGGCGACAGCGTGTAAGAGGAGCGCGGGATCCCGTATGCGACACCCAGATCGGCGACGAAGCCGAGCCCTTTCGACGCCAGCCGATGCCCGTAGCCGATCCCGACGTACGGCATCACGGTCGGATAGCGCGCCTCCGCGACCGCATACATCCCGGGCAGCGCCGGGTAGCGCTTGCCGGCGAAGACGTAGGTGCCGTTGGTGGGCACCGACACGCCGCGGATTTCGTCGTCGGTGAAGCGCAATCCGATCGTCGCGCGAAAGCCGCTGCCGCGCCATGGAAAGATGTCCGCATACAGGCCGCCTTGCCGCAGCTTGATGTCGTCCTGATAGCGATTGCCGGCCACGGTGAAGTCATGCGTCAGATTGATCGCATTGAAATCCGCGTGTGCGCCCAGCACGGAGTTGAAGCTCACGGCCGCGCCGATGCCGACGCCTTGCGTGCCGCCCTGCAGGTAGATTTCCTGCGCGTGCGCGCCAGCCGCGAACACCATCGCCAGCGCAGCCCATTGGTTCATTGTCATTTTCACGGGCGTCTCCCCGACATGTGCCGGGCGCGCCGACCCGCCGCGTGCAGCGCATGCCGCCACGCGCAGCGGGCCCCCCGGCACGACATCTCGCAAGCAAGCTTGCTATTTGACGGATCACGCGTGCGGTGTCCGTTCGTGTCGCCGATACGACGCATTGCGCGTCCGACACGACCGGCCACCATCCTGCGGCGCGATCCGATCCCCGATATTTCGATGTCATTGCGTGCCGCTCCCGCGATTCGTCGTTGCCATCGGTCGCGGTTGTGTCGAGCGGCTCCGGCCTAACCGCAAGGCGTGTGCCATGCGGCGCGGACCGGCGCGGGACAAGCGTCGCGGCCTGACGTCCGGGGTTGCGCGGGAGGAAATCGACGGAAATGTTTCAGGAGCGCATCTGTTTTCGGCGCGTCAGCGCCGTGCCCGATGCCGGGAAGCAGCGAATCGGGCGTCGCGACGCGCGCCGGGAAAGCGTGCGCGGCCGTCGGCGCACGCGAAGTCGCCGCGGCCGGCAAGCGCGTGTGACGCCACGCACGGAAGAAAATGTTTCATCAACGTGACCTCGCGCGAACCGCTCGTGGTCCGAGAGGCGAGATCGCGCGATACGGGTCAGGGTGAATACCGAGGACGATGCGTGCGCAACCAGTCGCTGGTGGGATGGCCGTTCATACGCATCGATGCATGCAATGTGGGCCGACGATACCGTTCGCCGGCGGTATGCAGATCCGGCGCCGGGAGCAACTGACGCGTTCGTCTGCCGAGCCCGCTCGTCCAAGCGGGCCCCCTGCATCCGCTACAACCCGTACCCGCCGGACACGTTCAACTGCTGCCCCGTGATGTAGTTCGCGCGGTCCGACGCGAGAAACACCGCCGCGCGCCCGATATCGTGCGCCTTGCCCCAGCGCTTGAGCGCGAGCATTTTCTGCGTCTCGTCGATCCATGCCTGGTCGAACTGCCCTTGTTCGAGCAGCACCGGAAACATCCCCGCCTCGATCACGCCGACCAGGATCGAATTCGCGCGAATCTCGTGACGGCCCTCCTCGCGCGCGAGCCCTCTCACGAGCGCCTCGTTCGCCGCCTTCGGCGCGACCGACAATCCATCGCGATCCGGCCAGCGCAGATGCCCGGCCGAGCCGAGCGTCACGAACGACCCGCCGCCCGACGCACGGAAATGCGGCAACACGGTCTTCGCCGCATTGAAGAAGCCGACGGTCTCGACCTCGATCGCGCGCCGCCAGTCGTCGTGCGTCATGTCGCCGATTCGGCGCTGGTTCACGAACGGGCCGGCCGCCCACACGATCGTGTGCACGCGGCCGTGCGCGTCGATCGCTGTCGCGAGCGCCGCATCGATCTGCGCGGGATCGGTCACGTCCACGCAATGCGTGGTGGCCGCGACACCCGTGCCGCGCAGGTCGCGCGCGACCCGCTCGGCCACGTCGGCCTTGCTGCGATAACCGAGCGCGACCGGCACGCCGGCGCGCGCGAATTCGAGGGCGACGCCCTGCCCGATCCCGCCGCTGCCGCCGAACATGAGCACCGCGCCCTGTGGAAATCCGGTGTCGTTCATGTGTTCATTCCATTGGTGACATATCGCGCGCCGGCGGTCAGGCCGCCGCTTCGGTGCTCGCGCGCAGCCGGTACTTCAGCACCTTGCCGGCCGCGCTCGTCGGTAGTTGCTCGACGAACGTGAAGTGGCGCGGCACCTTGTAGTTCGCCATGTTGCTGCGCGCCCAGTCGTTCAGCGCGGCGGCGTCGGTGTGCGCGCCGGGACGCAGCACGACGTACGCATGCCCGACTTCGCCCAGCCGCGTATCGGGCACACCGACCAGCGCAACCTGCGCGATCGCCGGGTGCGCGGCCAGCAGCCGCTCGATCTCGGCCGGATAGCAGTTGAAGCCGCCGACGATGAACATGTCCTTGATCCGGTCGGTGATCTTCAGGTTGCCGTTCGCGTCGACACAGCCGAGGTCGCCGGTATGCAGCCAGCCGTCCGCGTCGACGGTTTCGCGCGTTGCGTCCGGCTGGTTGAAGTAGCCGCGCATCACGTTGTAGCCGCGCACCCAGATCTCGCCGGTCTCGTCTGGCCCGAGCGCCGCGCCGTCCTGCCCCGCGATACGCAACTCGACGCCCGGCATCGGCCGGCCCGACGTGCAGGCGATCGTCTGCGCGTCGTCGCCATGACGGCACAGCGTCGCGAACCCGCACGATTCGGTCAGCCCGTAGCCGGTCAGCACGGTCTCGAAGCCGAGCTCCGCGCGCATCCGCTCGATCAGGCTCGGCGCGATCGCGGCCGCGCCCGTCACCGCGATCCGCAGCGACGACAGGTCGCGCGTCGCGCGATCGGGCGCATCGAGCAGCGCGTAGTACAGCGTCGGCGGGCCGGGCAGCACCGACACGCGTTCGTCGGCGATGCGCCGCAAGACGTCGGCGGGCTGGAACACGAGATGCGGCAGCACGGTCGCACCGCTCGACAGCGCGGCGAGCCAGCCCGCCTTGTAACCGAACGTATGGAAAAACGGATTGACGATCAGGTAGCGGTCGTCCTGGTGCACGCCGGCGATCGTGGCCCACGCCTGCGCGGCCCGCAGGTTCTGTCCGTGCGCCGTCATCACACCCTTCGGGCGGCCCGTCGTGCCGGACGTGAACATCAGGTCCATCACGGTATCCGGTGTCACCTGCGCCTCGCGCTCGCGCACGGCGGCGAGCGGTACCGCCGCGCCGCGCGCGAGGAACGCGTTCCAGGTTTCGTCGCGCGAGCCGAACGGCGGCTCGCCGTCGAACACGACGACGCGTTCGAGCGTCGCGGGCCGGTGCGGCGCGAGCATCGCCGGATAGGATTCGCCGAGGAAGGTGCCGCAGCAGAACAGCAGCCGCGCGCCGCCGTCGTGCAGGATGCCGCCCACCTCCATGCCCTTCATCCGCGTGTTGACCGGCACGAGAATCGCGCCGACGGTGTGGATCGCCAGCGCCGCGACGATCCATTGCGGCAGGTTCGGCGCCCAAACGGCGATCCGGTCGCCGGCGTCGATGCCGCTCGCGAGCAGCGCGCGCGCCGCTTCGAGACGCGCCGCATCGAGTTCCGCATAGGTCAGCCGGCCGTATTCCGACTCGATCGCCGGATGCGCGCCGTGGCGCGCGGCAGCCCGCGCGATCAGCGCGGGCGTGGTGAGGATTTCGTTGTCCATCGTCATAGGCATCGCAACAGGGTTGCCGCGCGCGCCGCCGGCGCGCCACGGCTCAATCGGGGAACACCACGCGCAGCGCGTCGCTCGCGGGCCGCGCGCGGCAGGCGAGCGTCCAGCCGGCCGCGATCTCGTCGTCGTCGAGCACGTGGTTGCCGTCAAGCGCCACTGCCCCGCGTTCGACCCGGCACATGCATGCGCCGCACTGCCCCATCCGGCAGGAATTCGGCGCGGGCAGCCCGGCGCGCAGCATTGCGTCAAGCAGTGTTTCGCCGGGCGCGCTGTCGAACGCGAACGCCTCGCCGTCGAGCACGGTCTCGATCGCCGCGCCATCGCCGGAGTCAGCCGCAGCGGTCGTTGCGGACGATGCCACCGGATCGGCCTGCGCCGACGCATCGGGCAGCGACGCGAAGCGCTCGACATGCACGCGCGCACGCGGCAGCCCGAGGCCGAGCATCGCGGCGAGCGCATTCTCCATGAACATCGCCGGCCCGCAGATGAACGTTTCCTGCTGGCTGAACGGCCGCGCGAGTTCCTCGAGATGCCGCTGCTGCGGCACGCCCTGCACGCTGTCGAGCCAGTGGATCACGCGCAGGCGCCCCGGGTGGCGGTGCGCGAGCTGCTGCAGTTCGTCGCGGAAGATCACCGAGCGCTCGTCGCGGTTCGCATAGATCAGCGTCAGCATCCCGCGGCCGTGCACGAGCGCCGATTTCAGGATCGACAGCACCGGCGTGATGCCGCTGCCACCCGCGAACAGCAGCAGGTCGCCGTCGAGCGTGCGCGGCGTGAAGACGCCGGCCGGCGGCAGCACGTCGAGCGCATCACCCGCACGGATGTGGTCGCACAGCCAGTTCGACGCGCGACCGTCGCGCACGCGCTTGACGGTGATCTTCGGTGCCGCATCGATACCCGGCGCGCTCGACAGCGAATAGCAGCGCGCGACGGTCGCGTCGGCACACGGCACGTGCAGCGTCAGGAACTGGCCGGACCGGTATGCGAACGCATCGCGCAACGCGGCGGGCACGTCGAACACGAACGAGCATGCGTCGTCGCTTTCGGCAATGACGTCGGCAACGGTCAGCCGGTGAAAACGGGAATCGCTCATCGCCGGCTCCTCATGCCGCACCGGCGGCATGCCGGCCGGTTTCGCTCGTGCGGACCCGTGCCGGGTTCAACGCGAGCGCCGGTGCGATACATGCGAACGCATTGAGCACCTGCGTTGCCGCAGCACCGATCAACAGCACAAGCGCTCGCATGATCGTTGTGTCCGCACCGTTCGCGATATTGCGGTTCAGTCTGCGTGTCATGAGTCGTCTCTTTCCGATGCGGTCAGGCGCGCGGCCGTCACGCGGCCGCGCGGTTCGCGGGCGCGCCGGGCGTCGTATACGCGCCGTCGAGATAGACGAGCGGATCGACGTCGCCACTCATCAGCACTTCGCGGATTCGCCCGATGAACACCGTATGCGTGCCGTATTCGAAACGGCCGTCCTGCTCGCACACGAGGCTCGCCTGCGAATCGTGCAGATACGGGACGCCGAGCGGCGACGTGCGCCACTCGCCCGTCGTGAAGCGCGCCTCGCCCTTCAGGCGGCCGCTGCAGTCGATCGCGATGCCTTCGTGGCGTGCCGACAGCACGTTCACGCAGAACGGCGCGCCCGCGTCGAGCGGCGGATACAGCGACGCATTGCGGTTGATGCAGATCAGCAGCGACGGCGGATCGGTCGACAGCGAATCGACCGCCGTCGCGGACATCGAGTAGCGCCGGCCGTCGTGCGCACTGCTGATGACCGTGACGGAGCGCGCGAGGCGGCGCATCGCCAGCAGCATGTCGGTGCGCAGCGGATGGGTAGTGAGATCGCTCATCATTGGACTCCGTCAAGTTCAGTCGTGGACGGCCGGTCTGACCGTCCGCCGGCGTCGGCCGCCTGCGCGGCCAGGTGGTCGGCGGCGATGAACCCGAAGGTCATCGCCGGACCGAGCGTCGAGCCCGCGCCGGGGTAGCTCGCGCCCATTACCGATGCACTGGTGTTGCCGATCGCGTACAGGCCGTCGACCGGCGCGCCGTCGGCGCGCAGCACGCGCGCGTGCTCGTCGGTGACGAGCCCGCCCTTCGTGCCGATGTCGCCCGCGTCGATCCGCACCGCATAGAACGGCGCCTCGTCGACCGGGCCGAGACACGGATTCGGCTGGTTTCTCGGATCGCCGTAGTACGTGTCGAACAGGTTGTCGCCCTTGCCGAACGCTTCGTCGATACCGGTTGCCGCGTAACGCGCCATGTCGCGCAGCGTGTCGCTCAGCCCGGCCGCATCGACGCCGATCCGCCCGGCGAGCGCATCGATCGTGTCGGCCTTCACGAGCACGTCGCGAAACGCGTCCGGAATGCGCGAATCGGGCATCATCGGTGCCGGCATGATCGGACCGCACGGATACTTGCGGCGAAAGCGCGCGTCGAACACCATCCACGCCGGCACGCACGCGCCGGTGCGCGCATGGTCGCGATACATCGCCGGCACGAATTCGGAATACGGCGCGGCCTCGTTGACGAAGCGCTTGCCGAGGCCGTTGACGATCACGCAGCCCGGCAGGTTGCGTTCGACGAACAGCGCACGCTGCTTCTCCTCGCCCGCGACGCCGACCGTCGGCGCGCCCCATACGTGTTCCATCAGCGCGAGTGCGCCGCCGAGCCGATGGCCTTCAGCGATCGCGTCGCCGGTGTTGGCCGGCGGCGTCGCGCTCCATTGCATCTGCGTCGGTTGCGGCAGGTAGCGTTCGCGCATCGGCTGGTTGCGCTCGAAACCGCCCGCGCCGAGGATCACGCCGCGCCGCGCGACGATCGTCACCGGCTGCCCGAAGCGCTGCACGCGCACGCCCGTCACGCGGCCGTCGACCTCGAGCAGGTCGCGCATCGGCGTGTCGAGCCACACGGGCACATTGCGGTCGAGCAGCGCGCGACGCAGCCCGCCGATCAATGCATTGCCCAGTGTCAGGCGCCGGTCGCGCCGCGTGCGGCGGCGCACGCCGAAATCGAGCCAGTACCGGCCGAATTGCGTGATCGCGAGCTTCATGAAGCCCGGCCCGCGCGAGAACAGCGTGTGCGCCTCCTTCGACGTCACGGCCACGCGGCCACCGATCAGCGTGCCGGGTGCAGGCGGACGCAGCCGGTCGAGTTCGTCGCCGAGCAGCGCGCCGTCGAACGGCAGCGGATCGAGCGCGCGATAGCCCGGCATCGCGCCCGGCAGCCTCTGGAAATAGTCCGCGTACTTCGGCAGCGCCTGGTAGCGCACCGGCGTCTTGGTTTCGAGGTAACGCAACATCTCGGGCGCCTGGTCGAGATACGCGTCGAGCCGCTCGCTCGACGACCCGCCGGCCGTGCACGCATCGAGATAGCGGCGCGCGGCCTCGCGCGTATCGGTCACGCCGAGTTCCGCGATGTGGTGGTTGCACGGGATCCAGATGCCGCCGCCGGAGATCGCCGACGTGCCGCCGTACAGCGCCGTCTTCTCGATCACGACGGCGGACAGCCCGCGGTCGGCCGCGCGGCATGCCGCGAGCAGCGCGCCCGCGCCGGAGCCGACGACCACGACGTCGAACACGTATTGCTGGGCTTGCGTGTCGTTCATCGCGACCTCGTCAGATGAAGTAGTCCGTGTTCTCGCGGCCGAGCATCACGGCGCCGAGGTTCTGGCCGAAGCGGTCCACGTTGTTCGCGTAGTGCGCGCGGGCCGCATGCAGGTCGAGGAAGCGGCGCACCAGCGGATTGCGGTGGTAGATGCCGTTGCCGCCCGCATAGCGCAGCAGCGCGTTCGCGGCCTGCGCGCAGCGCTCGGCGACCTGCGCGGACTGGTAGCGGAAATGCACGCGGCGCTCGATCGACACGGCCGGGCCGCCCGTCACCGACGCCATCAGTTCTGCGAAATTGCGCTTGAGCAGCACCTTCATCTCGTCGATCGCGACGGCCGCGTTCGCGCACGCGTTCTGCGCACCCGGATCGTCGGTCGTCTTCGCGCCGCTGTTGGCCGACACGCGCGTGGCCGCATAGCCGGTGAAATCGTCGAGCGCGCCCTGCAGCGCGCCGATGCACGACGTGCACACCGCGCGCACGAAGATCTGCGCGAACGGCAGCTTGAACAACGGCGCGTCGTTGACGGCCAGGCCCGGGCTCGTGCCCATCATCCCGTCGAGCGCCTTGTGCGTGCGGTAAGCGGGCACGAATGCGTCGTCGACGACGATGTCGTGGCTGCCGGTCGCGCGCAGGCCGAGCACGTCCCAGTCCTGCTGGATCCGGTAGTCGGATTTCGGCAGCAGGAACGTGCGGTATTCCGGCGGCTGGCCGGCTTCGGCCGGCGGCACCAGCGCGCCGAGGAACACCCATTCGCACAGTTCGCTGCCGCTCGAGAATTTCCAGTGGCCGGAGAGTCGGAAGCCGCCTTCGACCGGCGTCACGCGGCCGACCGGCATGTAGGTCGACGCGATCAGCGTCGCGGGATCCTTGCCCCACACGTCCTGCTGCGCGCGTTCGTCGAACAGCGCGAGCTGCCAGTTGTGCACGCCCACGACGCCGTATACCCATGCCGTCGACATGCAGCCGCGCGCGAGCGCCATCTGGATGTCGAAGAAGGCTTGCGGATCGAGCTCGTAGCCGCCGTAGCGCTTCGGCTGCAGCACCTTGAAGAAGCCGGCGGCCTGCATGTCGGCGATCGTCTCGGCCGGGATGCGGCCCTGCGCTTCCGCCTGCGCGGCGCGGCCGGCCAGCGTCGGCGCCAGGGCCTCGGCCCGGGCGATCAGCGTGGTGGCCAGTGCGTTCGAATCGTTGTCGCGGTGCACGAATGTCTCCTGTGATACGGGGCGCGCACGGCGGCGCTCATCCCGGTCTCTCTCTAAGTGGTTCGTCGCGGCCGGCGCCGCGAGCCAGGGCTCCTGCCGACGATGGTCGGGCTCGCGCGGCCGCGCCGCATCGTCCGAAGGGACGACGGGCGCGGCCCGCCCCGCCTTACGCGCAGGCGCGCTCCTTCTCCTTGTTGAAGAACGGGATCACGTGCTCGCCGATGTTGCGGATCGTCTCCATCTGCGCTTCGTGCGGCACCGTGCCCATCTGGCACAGGAACAGCACTTCGTCGACGCCGGCTTCCTGCAGGCGGCCGACGTAGCCGATGCAGTCGTCCACCGTGCCGTATGCGTGGTTCGGGTTCATCATCGCGAGCGCCGGGTCGGCGAAGTTCACGACGACTTCCTCCGACGCGAAGCGCGAGCGGATCACCATCTCCCCGGTGTCGGCCTGCACGAGGTCGTCGCCCCACTTCGCCGGGTCCGGACGCTCGCCGCCCGTGTACCAGTACGCGAGCGACTCCATGAAGTAACGCTGGCCGCGGATGCCGATCTTGCGGGCGGCCTGGCCATCGGCCATCACGACCGTCGGGCACAGCGCCGCGAGGTGCTGGGTCGGGCGGAAGCCGACCTGGTCTTCCGGCTTGCGGTTCGCCCACGCTTCGCGGTACACCGCGTTCTTCTTCGCGACTTCGTCGGGGCCGCCGAAACCGAGCACCAGCGCGCCCATCCCGCGCTGGCCGGCACGCAGCAGCGCGTCGGTATTCGTGCACGCGAGGTACATCGGCGGGTGCGGATCCTGGAACGGCTTCGGGTGGATCGGGCGCTTCGGGATCTTGATGTACGTGCCGTCGTGCTCGATCTCGTCCTGCACGAACATCTTCGGCACCAGGTACATCGACTCGTCGATCATCGGCTGCAGTTCGTTGAGGTCGTAGCCGAACGCACCGGCTTCCTGCTGGCTGCCGCCCTTGCCGACGCCGAAGTGCACGCGGCCGCCCGACAGGATGTCGAGCAGCGCGACGCGCTCGGCGACCTTGATCGGATGGTTCATCGCCGGCGGCAGGCACACGACGCCGTGGCCGAGGCCGATGCGCGTCGTGCGGCCGGCCAGGTACGCAAGGAAGGTTTCCGGCGCGCTCATGTGCGCATAGTTGGTCAGCGACGTGTGCTCCACGCACCAGATCGTGTCGAAGCCGACCTGCTCGGCGAGCAGCGCCTGTTCGACCGTCTCCTTGAATACCCGGTGGTCGCCCTCGCGCGATGCGTCGGTGGTCTGGGCTTCGTAGATGAGGGAAAACTTCATTGCGTGCGTCTCCATGTATGTTGGACGAGTCGGGGTCGTGCGGCCCGCCCGCACGATACGGACGAATAGCGACGGTCCACGGATGGGAGTGTCGGCGCGGGGGCCCGCACGGGCATCGTCTGTTTGGAGTAACGGCATGCATGCGGGGACAGAGGGGTTTCACCGTCATCCGAACAGACTGCGTCGCGGCCGGCACCGCGCGCTAGCATCGAATGACGGCCCGGCGCGGACCGTACACATCAAGACGAGGGAGAGAGGGAATGAAGGTATCGATGCTGCTGTATCCGGTCGACGACATCGACACGGCCTTGCCGCTGTTCGTCGACGGGCTGGGCCTGAACGTGAAGTTTCGCGACGGCGACCGCTATTGCGCACTCGACGGCGGCCCGCTGACGATCGCGCTGGTGGCCGGCGACGAGCAGATCGTCGAACGCGCGGCGCTCACGCTGCGCGTGGACGAGGACGATGACCTTTACGCGGCAATGGCGCGGGTCGTGAAGGCAGGCGCGTCGGTGCGCGTGCCGGTGCAGGCGGGGCCGCACGAATACCGCGCGGTGCTGGAGGACAGGAACGGCGCGCTGCTGGTGATTTCGCAGAAACGCGCCGCGTGAGCGGCCACGTGTGGCGCGCATGCCACGCGATCCGGCCGGCGGAAACCCGGCCGGATGCCGCGGGAACGTCCGGTGTCGGGTAATGAACCGGGCGCGATCGAGCGTCCCGCCTCTTCATCGGCGATGTCGATGACGGTCAGTGCCATAACGCGGCTTCCCGATGGCCACCGGAATCGGTACCATCGGACGTTTGTAGACCGGCCGTGCGCCGACGCGAGCCTGCCGGGCCGCGTCGCCCGTCACGTCGCCACCGCGCCGGTCGCCGCACTTCCCGTTTCGTCATGTCCCGCGAACCCTCACACTCCGCGCTGCTGTGGATCGTCGCCGCCGCGTTCTTCATGCAGTCGCTCGACACGACGATCGTCAACACCGCGCTGCCGTCGATCGCGCAAAGCCTGCATGCTTCGCCGCTCGCGATGCAGCCGGTCGTGGTCGTCTACACGCTGACGATGGCGATGCTCACGCCGGCGTCCGGCTGGCTCGCCGACCGGTTCGGCACGCGCCGCGTGTTCTCGCTCGCCATTTTGGTGTTCTCTCTCGCGTCGATCGGCTGCGCGGCGTCGCACACGCTCGGCCAGCTCGTCGTCGCGCGCGCCGTGCAGGGCATCGGCGGCTCGATGCTGCTGCCGATCGGTCGGCTCGCGGTGTTGCGCCGCGTGCCGGGCGAACGGTACGTCGCGGCGATCGCGTTCGTGTCGATCGCCGGACAACTCGGCCCGATCGTCGGGCCGACGCTCGGCGGCTGGCTCACGCAGGCGATTTCCTGGCACTGGGTGTTCATCGTCAACGTGCCGGTCGGCGTGGTGGGCTTCATCGCGGTGCAGCGCTTCCTGCCGCACGATCAGGCGATGCAGCCGCCGCCGTTCGACTTCGTCGGCTGTGTGCTGCTGTCGGTCGCGATGATCGCGCTGTCGCTCGCGATCGATCCGCCAATGCCCGCGCACCGCACAGGCTGGGCGATCGGGCTCGCCGTGCTGGGCATGGCGAGCGCGCTCGCGTACCTGCCCCATGCGCAGCGCCGCGCGCAGCCGCTGTTCCGGCTCGGGTTGTTCCGCGAACCGAACTTCGGCTCAGGGCTGCTCGGCAACCTGCTGTGCCGGATCGGCACGAGCGCCGTGCCGTTCATGCTGCCGCTGCTGATGCAGGTGCAGCTCGGCTATACGCCGCTCCAGTCGGGGATGATGATGCTGCCGGCCGCGATCGCCGGCGTGATCGCGAAGCGCTGGATCGCGCCGCTCGCGACACGCTTCGGCTATGCGACGTTCCTGGTCGTGAACACGGGGATCGTCGGCTGCGCGATCGCGGGGTTCGCGCTGGTCTCGGCACGGCCCGCGCCGGCGCTGGAGATTGCGTTGCTGATCGTGTTCGGCGCCGCGAACTCGATGCAGTTCGCCGCGATGAACGCCGTGACGCTGAAGGGCCTGTCGCATGCCGACGCCGGCAGCGGCAACAGCCTGTTTACGATGATGCAGATGCTGGCGATGGGGCTCGGCGTGTCGATCGGCGGCGGACTCGTGAACCTGTTCGCCGCGCATTGGGGCTCGATGGCGAACGGGTTCATCCTGTCGTTCGTCTGCATGGGCTCGGTCACACTGCTGTCGTCCGTCGTGTTCCGGCGCATCGATACTGCCGCGCCGCCGAGGCCAGTCGCGCCGCGGCAGTCCGCGTAAGCGCCGCCGCGGGCGGGCACGACCGGCCGTCAGTTCACCTGGCGGCGCTCGACGACCCGCTTGAGCACCCAGCGGATCGACGAGCCGTCGGCCGGCGGCTGCGCGACGCGGTATTCGTCGACTTCCAGCACGTATCGATAGCCCGGCTGGTACGCAAAACCCTCGATACCCGCATACCACAGGCTCCACGGCTCCGCCGGGCTGCTGCGCACCTGCAGGCAGTCCATCGGCGCGACGCCCGTGCAGCGCGCCGCCTGCGGCGCGACATAAACGGTCCTGGTCACGGGGCGGCCGTCGGCCGGGCGAGCCGCGCGCGCGTCCGTCGCGGCCGCTCCAGTCTGGCATCCGGCGAGCAGCATGCTGCCGGCGATCACGGCCGCGCCGAGCAGCGTTCTGGTCTTGCGAATCATCGGGTGTTCCTCAGGAAGCGTTGGCGGGCCGATTAGACGAACGCTGCTTCGGGAAAGTTCACGAATGGCTTACAACGGCATGCCGCCACCCTCATTCGTGGGATGTCGTGCGTGCGCCGGCGCGCTACCGTATTCCGGTGCAGGCCGCCGCGCGCCGCCGTCGGCGGTCCGGATACGCCCGTGCACGCACCTGCACGCCCGGCGCACCGCGACCCGGCGCTGCAACAGGAGACAACCCCGATGACCACGGCGCCCCCGGCCCTTCCCCCGAGCCTTGCCCGATCGAGCCTGACGCTCGAGCAGTTCGACGCGCTGCTCGCGACAATCTACGAAGGCCCGCTGGAAGACGTGCCATGGGGCGGCGCCCTCGAACGGATCCGCGTGCATCTGGACGCGAACTACGTGACGATGATCCTGCGCTGGCCCGCCGGCGGTCACGCGGGGCTGATGATCAATGCGTCCGGGCACGGCGCGCCGCTGCCGGGCGTCGCGTCGTACAACAACTACTATTACGCGCTCGATCCGTTCGTGAACCTGCCGAGCGATCGTGTCGTCACCGTCGACGAGTTGCCCGGCGTCGGCGTGTGGCGCGGCAGCGCGATGTATCGCGAGTTTCTCGAACCGTTCGACGTCGGCTACCTGATGGGGGCGGACCTGCGCACGCCCGACGGGGTCGAATGCCGGTTCCGCGTGTGCCGCTCGCATCACGGCCACGCGTTCTCGGTGGCCGACAAGGCCGTCTGCAACGCGTTGCTGCCGCACCTGAAGCGCGCGGTGCGACTGCATGCGAAGTTCGGGATGGTCGAATCGGAGCGCATGCTGTACGCGAGCACGATCGACCGCATGCTCGTCGCGACCGCGATCCTCGACGAGCGCGGCACGATCATGAAGACCAACTCCGTCGCGGACGAGATCTTCGCGGAATGCGACGGCCTGCGCGTGCGCGGCGGGGCGCTCGAGGCCTCGTACCCGCTGGAGGACCGCAAGCTGCAGAAGCTGATCCGGCAGGTGGTCGCGGAGCGCGCGGGCGGCGCGCCGACGGTCGCGCAGGCGATCGCCGTGTCGCGCCCGTCCGGCAAGCCGCCGCTCGGCGTGCTGATCCGCACGGTCCCGCTCAGCGAATGGTCGGAGGACAATCCGCGCCGGCCGGCGTGCGCCATCTTCATCCGCGATGCCGAACGCAAGTCGCAGGCGTCGCACGACATCGTGCGCAAGCTGTTCGACCTCACGCCGGCCGAGACCGCCCTGGCGCTCGCGCTCGTCAACGGGTCGACGCTCGAGGAGGCAGCCGACGAGCTCGACATCAGCAAGAACACCGCGCGCTCGCACCTGCGCGCGATCTTTTCGAAGACGGGCGTCACGCGGCAGGCGACGCTCGTGCGGACGTTGCTGAACAGCGTGTTGTCGCTGGGGTGACGTGACCGTGCTCGTCCGCCACGCGCTTCGTCACCGGCCGGACACGCGCGATCCACGGCGGCTTCACCGCATGGCGATCGTGTATTACCATCGGCGCTTCCTCGTACGCTTCGTCGCGCCGCGTGCGCCCGCTCACCGGCGAGCCGCGCCACCTCTTCGCATGACCTCACCCGTTCCGTCCGGCGTCGCGCTGCGGCCGCAGCCGATCGATACGCTGACCGTGCCGGCCGCGCTCGACGGACGGGCGGGCACCAACCGCTCGACCAGCGCGCATCCTCAGATCGCCGCGACGCATGATCTCGACGCCGTGCGCGCGTGGCTCGCACGCTTCGTCGATACGCCCACCACGTTCCAGAACTACCGCAAGGAAGCCGAACGCCTGCTGCTGTGGGCCGTCATCGCGTGCGGCAAGCCGCTGTCGTCGCTCACGCACGAGGATCTCGTCGGCTACCGGCAGTTCCTGCTCGCGCCCGTGCCGGCCGACCTGTGGTGCGCGAACGGCGGCCGCAAGCATCCGCGCGGCGACCCGCGCTGGCGGCCGTTCTACGGGCCGCTGTCGGCGGCCAGCCAGCGGCAGTCGATGGTCATCCTGAACGTGATGTTCTCGTGGCTCGTGCAGGCCGGCTACCTGGCCGGCAATCCGCTCGCGCTGTCCCGGCAGCGGCAACGACGGCCCGCGCCGCGCGTCACGCGCCATCTTGGGCCGCCGCTGTGGCAGGCGGTCAAGGATGGGATCGCCGCGATGCCGCGCGACGACGCGCGCGCCGCCTTCCATGCCGATCGCGCGCGCTGGGTGTTCACGCTGCTGTATCTCGGCGGGCTGCGCATCACCGAAGCAGCCGACACCACGATGGGACAATTCTTTGCGCGGCGCGATGCGAACGGGCGCGACCGCTGGTGGCTCGACGTGACCGGCAAAGGCGGCCGGCAGCGGCTCGTGCCGGCCACCGCCGAGATGATGGTCGAGCTCGCGCGCTACCGGCGCGCGCATGGCCTGCCCGCGCTGCCGGCCGACGGCGAACCCACGCCGCTCGTGCTGCCCGTCGGTCGCACGCGCAAGCCGCTCACGCGCGCGGCGCTGCACCGGATCGTGAAGCAGGTGTTCCGGTTCGCGGCCGAGCGGTTGCGTGCGCAAGGAAATGCTGGCGAAGAACAGGCGCGCGTGCTCGAACAGGCATCCGCGCACTGGCTGCGCCACAGCGCCGGCTCGCACATGGCCGATGGCCGCGTCGATCTGCGGCTCGTGCGCGACAACCTCGGGCACGTGTCGCTGACGACGACGAGCCAGTATCTGCATGCGGACGACGACTGGCGGCACAGCGAAACCGAGGAGAAGCACCGCATCGGGTGGTGAGCGGCGCGCCGTTCACGCGCTTCAATACACGGCCACCCAATGTCCGGGCACCCACGCCCAGTGATTGCCGGCCCAGCGGTAATGGCCCTTCGCCCAGCGATAACCGGGCGCCGGCGGCGGCGGCGCGACCTCGACGACCGGCGCGGGCTGCGGCGGCCGCGCCGGCTCCACCACGCACGCGGACATCAGCACGGCACTCATCGTCGCCAACACGGCAAGCGATACGGATCGGATCTTCATCGTCGATTCTCCCTGTTGTGTCATATGTAATCGGCTGGCGGATGCGAGCGCGCGCATGCCGCGCGTCACGCGGTTCCGCGAACGAGGCCCGTCATCGGCCGCGTCGCGCCGCTTTGCGCGAACAACGTGGCCGCGGTATGGCCGGGATCGAGCCGCAGGCTTTCGGCGGCCGCGCCCGCGATCAGCGCATCGAGCGACGCGGTCGGCTTCAGGTCGCGTCCTTCGTACAGGTCGCCCGGCCGCAAGCCTGGCCACTCGGCGATCACGCGCCCGCCCGCGACCGCCCCGCCCGCCAGCATCGCGACCGACGCCTGCCCGTGATCAGTGCCGCCCGTGCCGTTCGCGGCGGCCGTGCGGCCGAACTCGGTCGCGACGAGCACCGTGGTCTGCCGCCACACCGGCCCGAGTCCGTCGCGCAATGCGGCGAGCATCGTGTCGAGTGCCTTCAACTGATTCGCGAGCCGCGCGTTCTGCGCGCTGTGCGTGTCCCAGCCGCCCGTCTCGATCATCGCGATCCGCGGGCCGTCGTCGCGCGCGAGAAACGTCGCCGCAAGCTTGCCGACGCCCGCCGGATCCTGGCGCGCATGCGCATCGCCGGCGAGGCCCCGCGCGGCCATCGCCGACTGCCACAGCGGCCCGAGCTGCGCGTCGGCCTCGTAAAGCGCCGATACGCGCGCGAGCAGGTCGTCCGGCGCGGCCGGCAGACCGGACGCCGCATACGACGCGGCCTGCACGCTGCCGCGCAACGCGAGCGGCACCGTCGGCGCGAACGCGATCGCGCGGTCGCGCGTCGCCGGCAACATCGCGGCGAGCCGGTTGAGCCAGCCGTCCCTCACCTGGTACGGCGCGCGCCCGCCCGTCTCCAGCACGTTCTGGCCGTCGAAATGCGAGCGGTCGCGATACGGCGACGCAATCGCGTGGACGAACAGCGCCTGCTTGTCGCGAAACATCTGCGCGGTCCGCACGAGCGACGGATGAAGCGCGAACATGCCGTCGATGCGTGTCGCCGCCGCAGCGTCGATCGCCAGCGGGCCGCGCAGCGACGCATACGCCGGTTCCGCATACGGGACGACGATGTTCAGCCCGTCGGCGGCGCCGCGCTGGATCACGAACACGAAGCGCCGGTCGGTTTCGACGTTCGCGAACACGATGCGCGGCGCAACGAGGATCGCGCCCGCACCGGCCGCGGCGACGCTCAGGAAATGTCGACGAGTCAAGGATCGGGTCATGTTCATCTCCGTTGGAAATCGGGCGACACGAGCAGCAGCGCAAGCGACGTGGTCGCGCTTTCGGCACGTGACAGCGCGGTCGCGGTCGACGCGCTCAGCGAGCCGGCCAGCAGCGTATTGCCGAGCGTGCGCGGGTCGAGCCGGTCGCCCGTGCGTGCAGCCAGCCGCTGCGCGATCTCGACGCGGCGCACCAGCGCGTCGGGCGCGGCCCAGCTCGCGGCGACGTCGTCGTAGCCGGCCGGCGATCCGGGCCGCCATACCGGCTGGCCGAGTTGCGCGAGCAGCGGCGCGACCTTCAGGTCGCCCGCGTCGCGCCAGCCGAGCCCGCGCAGCGACGACACGGCCCACTCCCACGGCGTCTTGAACTTGCGATTGACCGGCGCCCAGGCGTCTGGCGCATCGACCAGCGCGCGATAGACGGTCGGCAAATCGCCGCCGCTCGTCTCGAATGCGCGGGCGAGCCGGTCGGTGAGCGCAGGCGGCGGATTGTCGGCGACGAAATGGCGGGCGAGCTGGAACGCGATATGCCGGCCCGCCGCGGGCGAACGTGCCAGGTCGGCCAGGATCGCGCGTGCCTGCGCTTCGCCCGGCTGGTCGTAGGTGCGTCCCATCACCGTGCGTGCGCCCGGTTCGTGCAGCTTCGGACGGAACACGAACGCACCCGGCGCCGCGCCGCCGGGCTGCGGCCCGCGTCCGCCCGCGATGCTCCAGCCGGTCAGCGCGCGCGCGAATTCCGTCACGTCCGCTTGTGTGTAGCCGGTCCGCACGCCGAGCGTATGCAGTTCCATGATTTCGCGCGCGAGGTTCTCGTTGAGGCCGCGTCGCGCCGCCGGATTGCGGGCTTCGGCGCGCAGCGCGGCCGGGCTGTCGGGGCCGACCGAGCGCGCCTGGTCGAGGAACAGTTGCATTGCGGGATGCTGCTCGACGGCGACGAGCATGTCCTCGAAGCGGCCGAGCACGTGCGGGCGGATCGCATCGCGCTCGAATGCGCCCGCATACGCGGCCACCTGCCCCTTGTCGACCGACACCGCGAAATGGTTCGCCCAGAAATGCACCAGACGCTCGACGAACGGCGCGGGCGTGACGAGCGCGCCGTTCAGTCGTGCGGCGACCGCGCTGCGATATGCGTCGTAGCCGTCGCGGCGGATCGACTGCTCGGTTGCACGTCTGGCCGCCGCGTCGTCGCTCGTCATCGCGTTGCGGGCCGTCGCGAAGCGCGTGGCGAGCGTGATCGCGTCGGGTTCGCCAGCCCATGCGGCCGGCCGTGCGTCGTAACGGTCGAACTGGGCGACCAGCGCGGCCTTCGGATCGACAGGCGGCGCTTCGTCGGGCCGCGCGCCGAGGCCGAAACGGTTCAGCGCGATGGCGGCCGGTGAGATGTCGTTCGGATGGTCCATGACGGGGGCTCTCGCGATGCGTACCCGTGTTTAACGGTGGCTGGCGGGAAATCCGTCGCTGCATGGACGAAATATTTCCGGTTTGGCTCGTAGACGTCGAATCTGCCGCTTCTTGCACGCGGCTTTCAACTGGCGTCGAGCAGTCGCTTGCGCTGCCCGATCGCCGGATCGATCGCAACCACCGGCCGGTAGGAAAAAGGAGCATTGATGGCGGCCCGCGCCGGTGCCCGTGGCATCCACGGCATCGTGCGCGCGGAAACGGTGTCCGACGCCAAGGCGTTCAACCAGAACCACACCGAGTTCGAAAACTGGTTCGAGAAGTAGCCAGGAGACGGCGTCACGTCGGCAGACGCATGTGCAAATCCGGCGTCCGTTCCGGGCCGGCCATGCTCGCGACGATCACCCGAGCTCGAAAGACGTCACCCCGAACACGCGGTCGATCGCAATCGCGGGCGCTTCCTTCGTATACATCCGCGCGGTCTCGAACACGCTCGACATACCGTGACCTTCCGCCAGCGCGACGGCTGCGGGGTTCGTTTCCGGCACGTCGAGCACGATCACCTCGCCGGGCATGCGCGACGCCAGCGCACGAAACAGCCCCGTCGCGACATCGGCGTCATCGGCAAAGAGCGGGCCGATCTTGCAGCCCGCGTGGCAGCGGCGCACGACACCGTATCCGGCAACACGGCCCGCGTCGATGGTCGCGAGCGCCACGGCATCCGGCTGCGCGATCCAGACGGAGACGAAACGCTCGCGCGCCGCCGGAAAACACCGGCGATCGTAGGCGAGCAACTGCTCGAACGGTACGTCGGCCGCTGCCGCAACCTGCGCGCACCCGATGCCGCCCACGCGCCCCTGATAGCGGATGTTGCGATACGCGAGCCGGAACCCTGACTTCCTGTAATTCGCCTGCTGGGCAACGACACCGTCCAGGCCGATGTTTCGTTCTCCAAGGTAACGCATGCCGTGCTGCCAGATGCGCATGCCGAGGCCTTTGCCGCGAAACTCCGGTTTCACGATGTAGAGACCGATGAAGCCGAAGTGTTCGTCATAAGCCACCGCCGCGAGGCAAGCGGCCGGCTCGCCGCGCCAGATGCCGACGAAGAAACCGGCCGGGTCCGCTTCCCTGAAACACCGCGCGTCGTGCCGGCCAGGGTTCCACCCTTCCGCGGCCGCCCATTCGACCGACATGGCCACTTCACTGGCCGACATGGTGCGCACGATAAAGTCTTCGCTTCGATCCATGGCTCGTCCTTGCCGCGGCTCTCGAGATTGCCGCCACGCATTGCGGTGAGTTCATCGGGAATGTGCTGCCGATCGGGCCATCATAATCCCGGGACGGGTATCGGCGTGAACGGTCATTCCGTGCCGTCACTGGACGACGTGTGGCTTACTCGTTTCCCGCCGCCCCCTGCTGCTTCTGCAATCTCGCCGGCAACCGCCAGTTCCCGCTACGCCGCAACCCGTCGACGAACTTCGCGCGCTCGTCCGGCGTGAGCGTCGCCGCGAAATCGACGACACTGCGCTCGACTTGCCCTCGCAACGCACTATCGGCCGCTCGCGTCCGATCGAGCGCCGCATCGATCGCCGGACGATCGAGCTGCGGCGCGGCCAGCAGATCGAGCACCGTGATCCGCCCATCGCGCCCTTCCCGCGCGAAATCCCGAGCGTCCTTGCGCGCCGCCTTCAGCGCCGCCGCGAACGCCCGCTGACGCGCATCGGACAATCCGTCCGCGGCGAACCGCAACGCCGTGCGCTGTCCGGGCATCCCCGTTCCATGTAGGTCACGATGCGTCGAGAACCACTGATACGCGCCGCCGCCAATCGCGCCGAGCATGAACACGTTCAGCACGACCGACCCGACGAGCACGAATTTCCAGCCGCGTTCGCTCATTCGTCGCCTCCGTCGATGCTCGGGCCGCCGAACGTCGTCGTCAGGTAGCCCGGTTCGTGTTGCGCGATCGGCGCGCTGCCGAGCATCAGCATCGACACGGCCACCGCGCCGGCCAACGCGCCGGCCAGCCCGACACCCGCGAATGCCGCGCCCGACCACCACACCCTGCCCCGGCGCCGCGCACGTTGTGGCACCGGCGCCGACGCGACGATGCGTTCGACGAGCGCCGGCGCCGGCGGCGCGACCGTGTCCTGCATGAGCCAGGCATCGAGCTCGGCGGCATCGTCGAGCGCCTCCAGCGCGTCGCGCGGATGCGCATGCGCCCACGCTTCGGCCGCCGCGCGTTCGTCTTGCGGCCAGCGCCGCGCATCCGAGCCGTACGCGGCGACGATGGTACGGAATCTTTCGGGTGTCATCGCTTGTCCTCGCTAGGTGGGTCGCCGGCCAGTTGCGCGCGCAGGTTGCGCCTTGCGCGCGCGAGCAGGCTTTCCAGCGCATCGACGGTGATGCCCATCAGGTTCGCCGCTTCAACGTTCGACATGTCCTGATAGTACTGGAGCACGAGCGCTTCCCGCTGCCTTGGCGGCAACGCGGCGAGCGCCTCGCGCACGCGCGCGTCGCGCGAGCGCAACTCCGCGTGCGCGGCCGGCTCGGGTTGCGGGTCGGGCATGTCGGGCAATGCGTCGACCGGCTCCTCGCGCCGCCCGCGCAAGCGGTCGTAGCACAGGTTCAGCACGACGCGATGCAGCCACGTGTCGAAGCGCGCTTCGCCATCCCGCCAGCGCGGCGCATGATTCCAGATCCGCAGGAAGGTTTCCTGCGCAACGTCTTCGGCTTCGGTCCGGTCGCCGAGCATGCGTGTCGCGAGCGCGAGCAAGCGCGGCAGTTTGCGTGCGACGAGCGCACGCACGGCCGACGCGTCGCGCGCGCCAACCCGCGCGACGAGTTCCGCGTCCGGATCGGCGTCGCTCAACGCAGGCCGCTCCGCGATGCGCGGTGCGAACGCCGCATGCTGCCGACGGTTGCGCCCGTTGTCCGGCTGAAACTCATCGTCGTGCTCTCCTTGCATGCATCGGACCGGCGCTTCTTCGACACTTGGTGCGCCGCGCCCGGGATCGGCCCGGTCGATTTCGTCGAGATCCGGTTCGAACGGCATATCGATCCTGTCGATCACCCGCCGGCCGGCGCGATCAATATACGACGACCGGCGCGGGCCGGTAATACACCGGGCGCGCAGGCACCACGACGCAGCCGGCCAGCACGATGGCCGCGGCTGTCAGGATCACGATGGTTCGAAAAGGCATGGCTCGACCGATGAGATTGTGTGGAAGTCCCGCCGCGCGGACACCGCACGCCGCGCGGCGCCCTGCGCGTCACGCCCAGTGGCCCGGCACCCAGCGCCAGTTCGGGCCGCGCGCGGCCCAGTGTCCCGGCACCCAGTGATAGCCGGCACGTACCACTTGCCAGTGACCTGGAATCCACACGTAGCGGCCGTGGCGCCAATGCCAGTGGCCCTGATCCCATACGTAGCCCGCGCGCGGCGCCGGCATCACTTCGACGCGCGGCGGCGGCGGTGCGACCGGCGCGACGATGACGGCCTGCGCGAATGCGGCGGACGTCGCCAGCGCGGCCACGCATCCCGCGGCAAACCGTAATGAAATGGAAAGTTTCATGCAAGACTCCGAAGCATCGTTTCCCGGCCGGAAGTGGCCGTTCGTTCGTTAAACGACGCATGCGAAAAAATCCGTCGCGACACACGCAAAAAAATTTCCGCCGTGACGGCAACGCCGCGCGCCGTCGACGCATCGGGCCCGCGCATCGATTACCGTCTGTCACAACCCGGCAAAACTGAACTTCGACAATGCGTGTCACCGGGATCCCGCTCGTTTCCGGCCCACGCCCCCGACGCGCTCGCGCACGGCCGGGCAGTTCCGCATCTCGCGTGTCATTCAACGAAAATACGATCATGTCGAACCAGGAAAACCTCCCCGCCGAGTCGAACGAGCCGGCCGCTTCCGTATCGCGTCGCGGCTTCCTGAAACTGGCCGGCGTCTCCAGCCTCGCCACCGCCGCGGGCGGGCTCGCGGCCGCCCGCGCCGCCGGGTCGAATCCGGACGGCACGCCCGAGCAGGTGCACCTGACATGGGGCAGCGACCCAACTTCGGAAGTCGCGATCTCCTGGGCGTCGCTCGCACCGGCCGTCAATCCGCGCGCGCGGATCGTCGCCGACGGCGAACCGGCGCGCACCGTGCACGGCGTGCAGCGCATCTACACCGACGGCCTGAACGGCGAAACCGTGTTCACGTACCACGCACGGGTGCACGGCCTGAAGCCGAACACGCGCTACCGCTATGAACTGACGGCCGACAACGACAGCAACGCCGCGCAGCCGTTTGCCGCGACCTTCACGACCGCGCCGCGCGGGCGCGCGCCGTTCCGCTTCACGAGCTACGGCGACCTCGCGACGCCGAATGGCGCGTGGGTGCTGTCGTCGCCGCAAAGCCGCTTCGCGGTGCAGGCCGTCGAGCAGTTCCAGCCGCTGTTCCACCTGCTGAACGGCGACCTCTGCTACGCGAACCTGAACCCCGCGCATCAACCGGAGGTGTGGCGCGACTTCGGCAACAACAACCAGACGTCCGCTGCGAACCGCCCGTGGATGCCATGCCCCGGCAATCACGAGATCGAATTCAACAACGGCCCGCAGGGGCTCGACTCGTATCTCGCGCGCTACATGCTCCCGGAGAACGGTACGCGCTTTCCGGGCCGCTGGTACAGCTTCCGCGTGAGCTCGGTGCTGTTCATCTCGCTCGACGCCGACGACGTCGTGTACCAGGATGCGGCCGCATTCGTCGGCGGCCCGAATCCGCTCGTGCCGGCCGCGAGCACCGGCCGCGCGCCGATCGAACCGGGCACGTCGTTCTACGTACGCGGCTACAGCAACGGCGAGCAGACGCGCTGGCTCGAGCACACGCTGCGTCACGCGTCCCACGATGACGACATCGACTGGATCGTCGTGCAAATGCACCAGGACGCGCTAAGCTCGTCGAAGACGGGCAACGGCTCCGACAAGGGCATTCGCGAGGCATGGCTGCCGCTGTTCGACCGCTATGGTGTCGACCTCGTGCTGTGCGGTCACGATCACGACTACGAGCGCAGCTACCCGGTGCGCGGCTGCAATCACCGCGCGGGCGTCGATGCCTCGACCGGCGAAGTCGTCGAGACGCTGCAGCCGCGTCCGGTCGGGTCGACCGACCCGAACAGCACGACGTTCGACACGAGCCACGGCACGATTCACCTGATTCTCGGCGGCGGCGGCACCAGTGCGCCGCTCGACGTGTACGGCGAAAACCCGGCGACCGGCTTTGCGCAGGCCAAGGTCTTCACGAAACCGAACCGGCCGGTGCCGGGCACCGCGCCGAACACGTTCGTGCGCAAGCCGGCCGATGCGCTCGAGGATGCGATCTGGTCCGCGCGCCGCGATACGGGCACGGGCTACGGGATCGCCGTGTTCGACCACGATCCGGGCAAGCCGGGCGGCCACACGACGATCACGATGCGCTATTACCACGCGCCGGGCGCGGATCAGCACCCGACCGCGCAGTACGAGCTGTTCGAGACGATCGAGCTGAGCAAGAAGCGCGGCGAGCGCTGACGCGGCGGCCGCCCGCGGCGCGCGATCGCGCGGCGGGCGGCCGGGGCCGGCTCGTGCGGGACATCGTGCGCAACGCGCACCGTCCACTTACCGGCACGGCGAATGCGCGACGGCCTGCTTCACGCGGATCGGCTGCACCCGTTCGTCCGCCGAAGGTTGCATGCGCATCGGTACGCCGATTGCCTCCGCAAGCCGTTTCACCGGCTAGCTTCCCGATTCCAGCGCGATACGCACGGCCAGTCCGGCCAGCACGGTCCCCATCAACCAGCGCTGCCCCCGTGCCCAGGCCGGCCGACCGGCAAGGAACCCCGCGATCGAGCCGGCCATGCTCGCGATCAGCGCGTTGACGCTGACGCTGACCGCGATCTGCACGCAACCCAGCGCCAGCGATTGCGCGAGCACGCTGCCGTGCCCCGGCGAAATGAATTGCGGCAGCAGCGACAGATACATCACCGCGATCTTCGGGTTCGCGAGGTTGGTGACGAAGCCCATCGTGAAGAGTCGCGCGCCGCTGTCGTGCGGCAATTGCCGCACCTGAAACGCGGAGCGGCCGCCCGGCTTGAGCGCCTGCCACGCGAGATATGCGAGGTACAGCGCGCCGGCGAAACGCAGCACGTCATACGCGTATGGCACGGTCAGCACCAGCGCGGTAAGGCCGAATGCGGCGCAGAACATGTAGAACACGAACCCCAGCGCGACGCCGCCGAGCGACACCAGCCCCGCGCGGCGGCCCTGGCAGATCGAGCGGGAGATCAGGTAGATCATGTTCGGGCCGGGCGTCAGGACCATGCCGAGCGACACGAGTCCGAAAGCAATCAGGGTGGGCAAGGCCGGCACGGCGGTCTCCTTCGAGGCAGTGAAGTCAGGGCGAGTGACCCACAATGTATTGCATGTCGACGGCTATCGACATGAATAAACTGCAAGTCGCCCATGAACGCGCTTCATCCCCTCATCGCGCTGCCGACGCGTTACTTTCCCTTTCTCGCTCGCACCTGAATCGCCTTTCCCGCCTTCGCGCGCTGGGCGTCCACCAGCTTGACGAATGCGTCTGCGACCGCATTGCCGGTCGCGTTCCACGACAGCCGCACGGAACGGCGCAGCCTGGGCGACAGCTCCAGCACCCGGCCGCCGAACCGGGTGTAGGTGAGCGTGATGCGCGGGACGATCGACACGCCCATTCCCGCCTCCGCCATCGACAGGATGGTCCGCATCTCGACCACGTTGAATGCGGCGCGAAGCGACGCACCGTTGCGCGCGAAGTAATCTGCGATGACCGGCCCGCACCCCGCCTTCGAGAAAACGAACGGCATCGCGGACAACAGCTTCGCGGACACGCTCTTGCGGCCGTCGAACATGCCGTCCGCCGCCACCGCGACGAAATCCTCGTCGAGCAGCGGCAGATTGTTCGCGAAGGTCTTCGTGCCGGCGACCACGCCGACGTCGGCGGTGCCGTCGTCGAGCCATCCTTCGACCTCCGCATCCGTGCCTTCGAGCAGTACCGCCGTCACGCCCTTGTGCGCCGCCTTCAACGCCTCGAGCGCGGGTACGACGAATGCGAGCGAAACGCTCGGCAGCGACGCGACCACCAGCCGCCCTTCGAGCTTGCCGCGCGACAGGCCGAACTGCTGGCGCAGCGTCTGTGCCTCGCGAACCACGTTCTGCACGTACGGCCACAGGCGTTCGCCGGCAGCAGTCAGGACGACCGGCTGGCGGTCGCGCAACAGCAGCTTGACCTCGGTGATGTCCTCCAGTTCGGTCAACGCATGACTGATCGCGGATTGACTGCGACTGAGCCGCTCGGCCGCGGCCGTCAGCGAGCCGAGTTCGACCACGGCCGCCAGGGCCTGCAACTGCGCAAGCGTCATCTCGCCTCCTTGTTTCGGTCCATGTATTTTTCACATGATAGAGCCACGTATCATGAAGCGTATTGAAGCGCCCCAACGATATGGGCGCGACCCCACGACCGCGCCCGATGCCCCGCGTCGCGCTCGGGTAAGATTCAGCCTCGAACCGTGTCGAACGCCGGCGCCGTGGCACGCGCGGGCTTGCGCCAGCGCACCGATGCCTCCCTGTCGAATGCCGACGGCGGACGATGCAACGGGCGACCGGTTCGACGCAAAACCAAACAACGGCGTGCGCCATCGCACGCACCGGCAACGGGTGCCGTCGACCGCCCCGCCGCCGCTCATGTCTCGACCTGTTCCCGATGACTCATCTCGATCTGACTGAAGGTGTATTGGTGTCCAGCCTGCACGGGCTCGCGCTGCTCGACCTGATCGGCATCGCCGTCGCACTGCTGCTCGGCGGGATGGTCAAGGGGATCACTGGCATCGGCGTTCCGCTGGTGGCGATGCCGATCCTGAGCCAGTTCCTGCCGATACGGCATGCGGTGCTGCTGCTGTCGATGCCGATCATCCTCGGCAACATCCCGCAGGCGCTGGAAGGCGGCGAGGTCCTGGCGACCGCACGCAAGATCGCCGCACCGATCGCGGGCACCGTGCTCGGCAACGTCGTCGGCGTCGCGATTCTCCTGTCGCTGAACGCGGGCCACGCACAGGCCGCGTCGGGCGCGCTGCTGATCGTCGCCGCGGCGCTGATGCTGAGCGCGCCGAAGCTGAACCTGCCGGAAGCATGGCAAAAGCCGGTCGGGTTCGCGCTCGGGTTCGGCGCGGCGCTGATGGAGAGCATCGCGTCGGTGCCGGGGCCGCTGCTCGCCACCTACCTGATTTCATCCGGCGTGACCGGCCGCGCGTTCACGAAGCAGATCGCGATCATCCTCGTGGTGTCGATCGTCACACTGATCACGACGTTCAGCGGCGCCGCACACGCGAGCGCCGCCGACCTCGCGATTTCGGCCGCGGCCAGCCTGCCCGCCATCGCCGGCATGTGGCTCGTTCGCCCGCTGCGAGACAAAATGTCACCGCGCGTATTCCGGATGGTCGTCCTGCTGTTCGTGCTCGTCGCCGCGTCCCAGATGATCTGGAAGTCGGGCGTCTTCCGGCACGCGGCATCGCCCGTCGCGCAGGTCGACAGCCCGCATGCAAACGCGAAATGACGTCGGCCGCCCGCCGGCCCCGTCACGGTCCGTTCCCCCTTCAGCCCCGATCCCCAAGACGCGTTAGACTGTCTCGATGGAACAATGCCGTTATTGCCAGAGAATCCGCGATGAATGGGATTGCCACGGGGACGAATGCCGCCGGGCAATCGCGAAGGCACTGCGCCGGCAGCGCGCGGGCCTGCCGATGGTGCCCGATCGCATCCGCAACGAGCTGCCGTCCGGCGCGCCCACCCAGCAGGTGATCGCGGTCCTGTCGCGCCAGCGCCTGCGGGCGCGCCGCGGCAACGAAGAACGCCGCGAGCGCAAGGAGATCGACGACGCCGACGGCGTCTGATCCGGCAACGCCCCCCGTCCCGTCCCACCTGCCGGCGCCCGTCGCCGGGTGTTCGCCCATGCGCGGCGCCTCGCCGCTCCCGCCCGCCACCGGTCTGCGATTCCCACGACACGGAACAGGGACGGATCGGATTTCCGCTGGGATTATTATCCCGTTTGCAACGATCTTTAGTCGGAATCCACGTTTACCCTGAATCGGTCGACGCCTACGATGTAATCAATCGCTTACGACATGGTGTCGCCGGCGAACTCAATAGAACATCGGAGGTCATCATGAAATCGCTCGTTTCCGCAGTCGTTGCCGCTGTTGCCCTGTCCGCTTCGTTCGGCGCCTTCGCCCAAAGCACCGTGACCCGCGCGCAAGTGCGCAACGAACTCGTCCAGCTCGAAAACGCCGGCTACAAGCCGAGCCAGTCGAGCCCGCACTACCCGGCCGACATCCAGGCCGCGCAAGCGCGCGTGCAGGCCGCCGACGCCAGCGGCTACGGCGCGCAACCGGCCCCGGTCGTCCAGGGCGGCGCACCGGCAGTCAAGGTGCACAACGCGCGCGACTCGGTCTACTTCGGCCACTAAGCCCGCCGCTGCGCGCATCGCGCGCAGTCCACCCGGATCCGGCGAGCCCGTCCCGTGACGGGCTCGTCGCGTTTGCGCGGCACGCTGGACCGGCCCGCCGTCAGCGGCCGCCGCCCGCCGCTATGCGGGCGCCCGCATCCGCGCCGCCGCCGCCCAGCAGTTCCTGGTAACGCACGCACGCGCACTGCGCGGACGCCTTGGCCGCGTACATCGCCGCGTCGGCCTTGACCAGCAGTTCCTCCGCCGACGCGCCATCGACCGGATATTCGCTGACGCCGATGCTCGCGCCCACGGCCAGGTGACGGTCGCCGAACTCCAGCTCCTCGGCCATCACGATCTGGATACGCGACGCGATATCGCCGATCACCGCCGGCGATCGCACGTCCGAAATCAGCACGATGAATTCGTCACCGCCGAGCCGCGCGGCCATGTCACCGCTGCGCAGCACGAGGCTCAGCCGTTTCGCGACCGCGACGAGCGTGCGATCGCCGGCCGCGTGCCCGTGCTGGTCGTTGATCTGCTTGAAGCGGTCAAGATCGACGAACATCACCGCCAGCCCCTCGCGCTCCGCGGCCGCATGCCGGATCGCGGCATCGAGATGCTCCATGAACAACAGGCGGTTCGGCAGGCCGGTCAGCGGATCGTGACCGGCGAGGTGTGTGAGCTCCAGTTGCTTCGCGCGCAGCATCGCGACCTGCGTGCGGATCTCGACGCGCATGCAGTCGAAGCAGCGCGCCAGCACGCCGATTTCGTCGGCCCGCGCAACGGGCAACCGTTCGGCGGCCGGATCGTCGAACACGTGGGTCGCCGCGCGCGCGAGCATCTGCAACGGACGCGTGATCGCACGCGCGAACAGGATCGCGAGAATCACCGCCGCCAGACTCATCAGGAACACCATCCGGATGATCCGTTCGCCGAGCATCCCGGCCGGCGCCAGCACGTCCGTGAGCGGACGCGCCATGCCGAGCACGACGAAGCGGTTGCCCTCGTTCTTGCCGAACGGCGTGCGCACGAACGCGAGCATCTCGCCCGGTACTTCGTCGGGCTGCGCGAGACCGTTGAGCGTCACGTTCGTGCGCGTCCCGGCGAACAGCAGCCGCGTGTCGGGAAAGCTGTCCTGCATCAGCACGCGCCGCCCGCGATCGAAGCCGAAGATCTGCGACGGATCGGGGTGCACGAGGAAGTCGCCCCACTCGTTCGCGAGGAACACCACGTAGTCTTGCGGCAGGTCGCGCTCGAGCCGATCGAACATGCGCGACAACTCGACGTCGACGACCAGCGCGCCGACGACCACGCCGGCCTGGTCGACGACCGGCGTGCCCACGCGCAGGATCGGCAGCCCTTCGGCCGCATGCGAGCCGGTCTCGTGATTGATCACGATCGGCGACAGGTAGATGTGACCGGGCGCCGTCGCAAGCGTGTCGAATACGTAGGAAAACTGCCCTTTCTCCTGGAATGCACTCTCCGGCAGCACGACGATGCCGTGTGCGTCGCGATCGACGCGGATGCGCTCGAGCCCGAAATCGCCGCGCGCGATCAGCCGAACCTGCAGGTACTCGGGGTGGTTCTTCATGAAGCTGAAATACACCTGCTCGAGCCGCGAGCGCGGCGCGCGATCGGTGCCGCCGCCGCCCGCGACGAGCGCCGCCGACGGCAATTGCGCGAGCACGAGCGCATCGTCAGCCACGTCGGACAGCGCGGTCGTGAAGCGCTGTCCGAGCAATTGCGTCGACATCAGCAGGCTGTGCTGTGCTTCCTGCACGAGCATCGTCCGGTTCGCGCGGTAGGTGTAGTAGCCGGTCGTGCCGGACGCGATCACGCCGATGCATGCGAACAGCACCGACAGCTTCGACGTCAGCCCGAGCCTGATCATTTGTCGAACCGCTCCGGCCGATCGCCCGATACGATGCGGCTCCACAGCGACTCGCGCCGCGCGATGTCCTCGACCGGCTGGATCCAGACGAGGTGCTGGTGGCCGGCCTCGAGACCGGGTGGCGGCTCGAGCGTATTCGCGAGCCCCTGGCGTTCGGTCAGCAGCGCGCCGATCGCCGGTTCGAGCATGTAGTTGATCCATGCGAACGCGAGCTCGCGATGCTCCGCGCCGCGCGTGACGCCCCAGCAGTCGAGCCACGCGAGCGCGCCTTCGTTCGGAATCACGTATCCGACATCCGCACCGGCGCGACGCAGTTGTTCGACCTGCTGCGTGCCGTAGTTGCCGAACATCAGCGCCGCGCGATGCTGGACGAACAGCGCGGTCGCCTCTTCCGGAAACGTGTAATACGTGAGCAGGTTGCGTCGCAGGTCGACCAGCTTGTGCGCGACGGCAAGAGTTTGCGCGGGCGACAGGTGAAACGGGTCGGGATAGCCGAGCGCAAGCGCGGTGAACGAAAAATTATGCTGCGCGCTGTTGAAGTCGAGCACCTTGCCGCGGTAACGCGGATTCCAGAGTTCCAGCATCGAACGTGGCGCGACCGGCACCTGCTTGCGATCGTAGATCAGTCCCATCGACGAATACGTGAATGGAATCGCATAGGTCGCGCCGTTGTGCACGAGCCCGCCGATCGTCGCGAGCTGCCGGAAATTCGGCAGTTGCCGTCGACGGTTGGGGATCTGGGACAGATCGATGGGTGTGAGCAGGTCGCCGCGCGCATAGCGCTGGATCTCGGCCGTGTTGGCCGCGAGCACGTCATACGGCGGTGGCGACGCGCTGTGCATTCGCGTCCACAACGCTTCGTCGGAATCGACGAACGTCACTTCGACGCGCACATGGAATTGCGTCTCAAATGCATTGACGACATCGTTGTCCGCATAGCCGGGCCATGCAAGGACGCGCAGTACGTTGTCGTTGACGGTCTCGGGAGAAGCGGCGAACGCGTGCACGCATGACACGCCCAGCGCCCACAGGACGAGCAATCGACGGACGGCACGAAGCCCACGCTCGCGCGCGCCTATTCCCCTGATCAAAGGGACCCCGTATGAATGGCCCGACTGCATCCGCCGTCCTTTTTCGAGTCGACGCGTGATCGTGCAACAAGACCATAAAAAATATCGCGGCGCAATTGGAACAAGCCGCACGCGAATCGTGTCCGCCTCATGCGGAGGACGACATGCGTGCACCCGTTCGATCGCGTGTCGTCGCGCTCAGACGAATGCGTATGCGAGAACAACGAATGATCAGGAGAAAGTCGTTACGCGTCGTTGGCGCCGGACGCTTCCAGGCGAAAGGGACGGTGCTAACGGCCGCAACGCGGAGCAGAACGCGGCCTGATGCGGCGCAAGCATCGGCACTGGCATCGCCCCGAAAGCGCGGCCAGCCGCCGCGGCCGTCGCGCTTTCCTTTTCGGGCCGCTCGTCAGACAATGACCCGCCCCGCCGGCGTGGCGCCGCACCGGTCCGCGCGTGGCGCAAGCATGCACCACCCGCACCGATGAAACGCTACGAAACCCTCGCCCACACGATCGCCGACGAAATCCGCCACGGCAACCTCGCGGTCGGCACGCGCCTGCCGTCGCTGCGGCAGATCATCGCGCAACATGGCGTGAGCCAGTCGACGGTGTTTCGCGCGTATTACCTGCTCGAACAGTGGGGGCTGATCCGCGCACGCGAACGCTCCGGCTATTACGTCGCGCCGGGTGCGGTCCCGGCGGCGAACCCGCCCGCGAAACGCCGCGCGAGCCGCGCCGGCGCGACGCGCAAGGTCGACATCAGCAATCTCGTGTTCTCGGTGCTCGACGCCGCGACGCAGCCCGGCATCGTGCCGCTCGGCTCCGCCTTCCCGTCGCCGCAGCTGTTTCCGCTGCCGCGCCTCGCGAAGTCGCTCGCGCAGGCGACGCGGCTCGTCAGCCCGTGGAGCACGGTCGTCGATCTGCCGCCCGGCAACGAGGCGCTGCGCCAGCAGATCGCGCGCCGCTATCTGGCAACGGGCGTCGCACAGCCCGTCGACGAGATCGTCGTCACGAACGGCGCGCTCGAAGCGCTGAATCTGTGCCTGATGGCCGTCACGCGGCCCGGCGACGTCGTCGCGGTCGAATCGCCCGGCTTCTATGCGGCGCTGCAGGCGATCGAGCGACTCGACCTGCGCGCGGTCGAGATTCCCGTCGATCCGCGCACGGGCCTCGATCTCGATGCGCTCGCGAACGCGCTCGACCGGCACGACATTCGCGCGTGCTGGTTCATGACCAATTTCCAGAATCCGACCGGTGTCACGTTGTCGCTCGACAAGAAGCGCGCGCTCGTGGAGATGCTTGCCGCGCGCGAGGTGCCGCTGATCGAGGACGACGTGTACGGCGAGCTGCATTTCGGCCCCGACTACCCGCTGCCCGCGCGCGCCTTCGACCGGCACGGCCTCGTGATGCATTGCAGTTCGTTCTCGAAGACGCTCGCGCCCGGCTACCGGATCGGCTGGGCCGCCGCCGGCCGTTTCGCGGAAAAAGTGCAGCGGCTCAAGCTGATGACCACGCTGTCGGCGAGCATTCCCGCGCAGGTCGGCATCGCGAACTATCTGGAGCACGGCGGCTACGATCGTCATCTTCGCAAGCTGCGCGGCGCACTGCAAACGCAGCTCGCCCGCATGGACGACGCGCTGCGGCGCTGGCTGCCGGACGGCGTCGAGTGGGTGCGGCCGGACGGCGGGTATTTCCTGTGGCTGTCGTTTCCCGATGCGATCGATGCGATGGAACTGCACCGCCAGGCGATCGCGCGCGGCATCAGCTTCGCGCCGGGGCCGCTGTTCTCGGCCGCGCACGGCTTCGAGCGCTGCGTGCGCGTGAACTTCGGCCATCCGTGGAACCGTGACATCGAACGCGCGATCCGCGTGCTCGGCGAACTGGTCGCCGAGCCGGCAGTACGCAAGGCCGGTTGAGCCCGCACGCAGGCCGCCGTCGTGCAGCCGACGCACGCACGGGTTACAGTGCACCTCTTTTCGCCCCCTCGCCCCATCCCATGAGCGCATTGCCGTACCTCGATCACGCCGCGCTGCTGAGGCTCGCCGCCGAAGCCGCTGGCGTCACGCAACCGTGCACCTGCACGAAGACCCCGCTTACCGGCTGGACGAGCCTGCCGCTGTCGCTACGGGACACGCAGCTCGTCGAAGTGGCGACGCTCATGCCGCCCGACGACCCCGAGCCGACCTACGACGAATACCATCCGGACCGCACGCGTTACGGGTCCGACGACGCACCGATCGCGCCGCGCCACTTTCCGTACAACCGCTGCAACGTCAGCCGCTGCGTGTCGTGCGGCCGGCTGTATCTGCGCTACCAGGAAGGCGGCGGCTACTTCATCGACCAGCGCATCCGCGCGCTCGATCCGGCGTTGATCGTCGACGCGCAGGCGTGAACCCGGCGCGGGCATGCGCAACGCATGCCCGGCGCCCCGCGAATCTGCTGTGCCCTTTTCGTCCCGATCTGCTTCTTTTCCCGCCGCCCCGCGTTCCCTACGCTGTCTCCGGTTGCCCGACACCCGTCGCAACGTTCCCTCCCGAGCGGCGCGCGCCCCTGCGCCGCCGCTCCTCTCGCGTATCACGTCATGTACCGATATACCGATTTCGACCGGGCGCTCGTGCTGAGCCGCGCCGCCCAGTTCCGCGACCAGCTCGAACGCTGGCAGCACGGCACGCTGAGCGAGGACGCGTTCCGGCCGTTGCGCCTGCAGAACGGCTGGTACGTGCAGCGCCACGCGCCGATGCTGCGCGTGGCCGTGCCGTACGGCGAACTGTCGAGCGCGCAGCTTCGCGTGCTCGCCCGGATCGCACGCCACTACGACGTGCCCGACGACGCCACCTATCGCGCCGCCTGCGACGCGCAGGCGCTGCTCGGCACGCTGCGCCTGCCGACCCGCAACGCGCACTTCACGACCCGCACCAACGTGCAGTTCAACTGGATTCCGCTCGCGAAGGCGGCCGACGTGATGGACCTGCTCGCGACCGTCGACATGCACGGGATCCAGACGAGCGGTAATTGCATCCGCAACATTTCGTGCGACGAGCGCGCGGGCGTCGCGCCCGACGAGATCGCCGATCCGCGGCCGTTCGCGGAGGTGATGCGCCAGTGGACGACGCTGCATCCGGAATTCGCGTTCCTGCCGCGCAAGTTCAAGATCGCGATCACCGGCGCGGCCGAGGACCGCGCGGCGACCGACTGGCACGACGTCGGGCTGAAGCTCGTGCGCAACGACGCGGGCGAGCTCGGTTTTCGCGTGAGCGCCGGCGGCGGCATGGGCCGCACGCCGCTGATCGCGACACTGCTGCGCGCGTTCCTGCCGTGGCAGCACGTGATGAACTACATCGAGGCGATCGTCCGCGTCTACAACCGCCACGGACGCCGCGACAACAAGTACAAGGCACGCATCAAGATTCTCGTGAAGAGCGAGGGGCAGCGTTACATCGACGACGTCGAGGAAGAGTTCCGCCAGATCGTCGAGCACGACGGCGGCCCGCACACGATTCCGCAGGCCGAGTTCGACCGCATCGCGGCATCGTTCGTGCCGCCGCGGCTGAAGCCGCGCACGCTCGACCTCGACGATGCCGAAGCACGCATGGCCGCCCACGCCAATCGCCATCCGGCCTTCGCGCGCTGGCTCGCGCGCAACGTCGCCGCACACCGCGACCCGGCGCTGCGCATCGTCACGCTGTCGTTCAAGCGTCGCCTGCAGGCGCCCGGCGACGCATCGCCCGAGCAGCTCGACGCGCTGGCCGAACTCGCCGAGCGCTTCTCGGCCGGCGAGGCGCGCGTGACGCACACGCAGAACGTGGTGCTGCCGTGGGTGCATGTCGACGACCTGTTCCTGCTGTGGGAGCACGCGCGCGCGATCGGACTCGCCAGTGCGAACGTCGGACTCCTGACCGACATGATCGCGTGCCCCGGCGGCGACTTCTGCGCGCTCGCGAACGCGCGCTCGATCCCGATCGCCGACGCGATCGCCGAGCGGTTCCAGGATCTCGACATGCAGCACGACGTTGGCGACATCGACCTGCACATCAGCGGCTGCATCAACTCGTGCGGCCACCATCACAGCGGGCACATCGGCATCCTCGGCGTCGACAAGGACGGCGCGGAGTGGTACCAGGTGACGATCGGCGGCTCGGACGGTTCGAGCGCGAGCGGCCCCGCGCGGCCGGGCAAGGTGATCGGCCCGTCGTTCTCGGCGGACGAGATCGTCGATGTCGTGGACGCGCTCGTCAACGTGTATCTCGACGCGCGTCTCGATGCCGACGGCCGCAGCGAACGATTCATCGACACGGTGCGCCGCATCGGCACCGAGCCTTTCAAGGCCGCGGCAAACGACGCACGTCACCACGCGGAGCACGCATGAACCCGATCGACGAAACAGTGAACGCGAGCGCGAACGCACGCATCCGGCTGCTGACGCCGGCCGAACACGCCGACGATACGAACGCGCCCGACACGGCGACGCGCACGACCCTGACGATCGGCAACGACGAGGAACTGCCGCCGCTCGCTGAACGAATCATGCAGGCCGCGCGCATCGACCTGCATTTCCCGTCCTTCACCGACGGCCGCGCGTACAGCCAGGCCTATCTGCTGCGCAAACGCTTCGGCTTCGCCGGCGACTTGCGCGCGACGGGCGACGTGCTGATCGACCAGTTGCTGCTGATGGAGCGCACCGGGTTTTCGAGCGCGGTGCTCGGCGTCGATGCCGATCTGGCCGCCGCGCGCCGGCAGCTCGATCGGTTCCCGGGCTTCTATCAGCGCGATGCGAGAACGGCAGTGCCGCGGCAGGACGCGGCGACGCAGACGGAGCAATGAAAACGGGCGGCCCGCAGGCCGCCCATCCGATGAACCGCAAGCGCCGCGCCCGCCGCGAAGCGGGCGCCGGCGTTCAGCGCGCCGCCGCCGGCTTGCCGAACGCGCCAAGGATCTTCCTCTCGAGCGCGATGTAGTCGTGGCCGAAGTGGTGGTCGCCCCCCGTCCTGATCACGTCGGCGCCGGTATTCGCGAGCGCCGGACACATCGTGTCCTTCTCTTCCGCGCCGTAGAAGCACTGCACGAGCTGTGGCGGCACCTTCGCGATTTCCGGCGCGACCTTCATCGCCTTGTCGCTCGCCGGCATGCCGAGCCAGCCCGTCACGCGGATCTGGAAATCCGCCGCCGGCGCGAAGCCGAGCAGCGACATCACCGCGACCTTGTCGCGCAGGTCGCCCGGCAGCCGGTTGTACGCGAACGGCATCACGTCCGCGCCGAACGAGTAGCCAACCAGCGCCACACGGTTCGCATGCCAGCGCGCCATGTACGTACGCATCACGCGCGCCAGGTCGCGGCTCACCTGTGCGGGCGGCTTCTCGCTCCAGAAGTAGCGCAGGCTGTCGATGCCGACCACGGACACGCCATCGCGCTGCAGCGCCTCGGCGATCGTCTTGTCGAGATCGCGCCAGCCGCCGTCGCCGGAGATCACGATCGCGAGGCGGTCGCTGCCGCCCTTGGACGGCAGCTCGACGAGCGGCAGGTCCGACACGTCGAGCTCGTCGCTGCTGCTGGTGTCGTGCAGGTGCGACGTCACGAGCGACACGAGCTTTGTGGTGTCGCCGGCCGCGGCCGTTTCGACGAAGCCCGGCATCGCGCGGCGCACGATCGTCGGATCGGGCGGGCACGGCTTGAAGCGCGCATCGAGCTTCGCCGCCGGCGCGACCGACACAACGCCCGCGATGGTGTTCTCCGGCGCCATCGACAGGATCTGCTTCGCGATCGCGCCGCCCTGGCCCACGCCCGCGACGATCGGCGTGTAGTAACGCGCCGATTGCGCGAGGCGTTCGAGCTGGTGGCTGACCGCCTCGGCGTCGCCGTCGAGGTGGTGACAGGTTTCCTGCTTCGCGGCGAGGTTCGCCGCGTAGCGCTCCGAATCCACGCCGACCGTCATCGCCCCCGCTTTCGCGAGTGCGTCGGCTGCCTGCTGATCGGCGGCGCCCCAGCCGCGCTCACGCGAGAACAGCACGACGAAGCCGCGCAGCGGGCCGCTCGGCTTCGTCACGGTCACGGGGCCGTAACGGCCGCCCGACACGGTTTCCGGTTTCGCCGCAGCCGGCTGCGCCGCGAGCGCGGCGCCGGCCAGCATCATTCCCGCGCAGGCGACTGCCGCCTGCGCGATACCCTTCTTGAACATCATGAACGCCGACCTCCAGCCAGCAGGGACAGATCCGCGAGCGTGACGAACACGCCGACCGAGCCCGAGGCCGCGAGATAGCGCGGCTCCCAGTGCGGCTCGAACTTGCTCTTGAATGCACGCAAGCCACGGAAGTTGTAGAAGCGGCCGCCGAAGCGCCAGACCATCAGCCCGAACCGGTGCCACGGCGACGGCATCTTCGCCGCCCCCATCCCCGAGAACGGCGCGATGCCCAGGCTCAGCTTGCGGAACCCCGCTTCCTTCAGGTGCAGCGCGAGCTGCGTAAACAGATACTCCATCGCATACGGCGACGCTTCCGGCAGATGACGCATCACGCCGACCGTCGCCTCGGTGTTGAGGTCGGTCGTCATGAACGTGACGAACGCGATCGGCTTGTCGGCCTGGCGCACGAGCATCACCGACTGCGTCGCGAGATAGCCGTCGTGGAACGCCGCCACCGAGAAGCTCTTCTCGCGCGCGTCGCGGCTGTCGAGCCAGCCGTCGGAGATGTCGCGCAGCGCCGGCAGCGCGGCCGGCACGTCGCTCGGCGCGATCACCTCGACCCTCAGCGCGTCCTTGTCGCCGCGACGCAGCGCATAGCGCAGGTGCGACCGGTTCGAACCTTTCAGGTCGAACCGGTCGAGCGCGATGTGCGCTTCCTCGCCGAGCTTCATCAGCGTGAGGCCCGCGTCGAGATACAGCGGCAACGCGTTCGCGCGCACCTGGTAGAACGCCGCACGGCCGCTGTGCGCGTGTGCGAGCGCAATGAACTTGCTGATCAGCGCCGGCCATTCCTCGCGCGGCCCGACCGGGTCGTGGAGCGCGGCCCACGTGCGGCCGTTCTTCGCATACATCAGGAACGCCTGGCGGGACTCCGAGAACAGGAACGACTTGTCGCCCATCAGCGCGAGGCCCGCGTCGCTGCACTCCTGCGCGCGGATGATCCGTTCGGCATCCGACAGATCCTGCTCCGCGGGCTTCACGAAACGGCCCGGCGCCGGGCGCAGCAATTGCCACAGCGCGAACAGCGCGACGAACACGCCGGCCGCGAGCGTCGCGCGCAGCGCACGCGGCGCACGCGCGTCGAACGAGAAATGCGACCACAGCTCGCGTGTGTACGGCACGTCGCGGAACGCGAAGAACAGCACCCACACGGCCAGCATCAGCACCATCGCCACCGACACGAACCAGCTCACCGTGAAGCGCTCGGCGAGCAGCGACGAATGCCGGTTGAAACGGCGGCGGCTGACGAGCAGCAGCACCAGCAGAATGCCGAGCACGCCGGCCTCGACGAACGCGAGGCCCTTCGCCAGCGACAGCGCAAGGCTCGCGAGCGTCAGCGCGAACGTCATCCACCATGCGCCGTCGAGGCGGCGCAGCAGCCCGCGCGCGACGAACAGCAGCGCGACGCCCAGCACGCTGCAGATTACCTGCGAGCCTTCGAGCACCCACAGCGGCACGAGGTGGCGCAGGATCGCGATCCGGTGCCAGAACGCGGGCGTCGCACTCGAGATCACCAGCATCCCGCCGACCGCGAACGTCACGAGGCTCAGGAACAGCGGCGCCAGTTGCGACACGCGCGCGGCCTGCCGCGACACGAGCCGGCGCCGCAGCGCGCGGCCTTCGAAACCGGCCAGCAGGCCGGCCGACAGCACGAGCGGCACGCCGAAATAGATCGCGCGATACGCGATCAGCGCGGCGACCATCGCGTGCGGCGGCACTTCGCGACCGAGCGTGAAGACCATCGCGGCTTCGAACACGCCGATCCCGCCCGGCGTATGACCGATCATCCCGAGCAGCAACGCCGCGGCGTAAACGGTAATGAAGGTCGGGAAACCGACCGGCGCGGCCGGCAGCAGCACCCAAAGCGTCAGGCCGGCCGCGACGACGTCGAGCACCGCATAGACGACCTGCGCGACGAGATCGCGCCGCGCCGGCACGTCGAACGACAGCCACTTGAAACGCGTGACGACCGGGCGCGCGGTGTTGCCGCACATCATGACCATCGCGGCCAGCACCACGAGCAGCGCCGCGCCGGTCCACGTCAGCACGCCGGGCGCGACGTGCAGCATCGCGGCAAGCGCCTCCGGCACGCAGACCATGCCGATCGCCGTCATCCACACCATCGCGAGCGCCAGCGTGCCGCTGGTGAATACCGTCATCCGGCCGATCTGCGCGGGCGTGACGCCCGACACGCCGTACACGCGCGCGCGGACCGCGCCGCCCGTCAGCGCGCCGAAGCCGGTCGCGTTGCCCAGCGCGGAGCCGGCGATCGCGCCGATCCATAGCGCGGCGCGCGGCACCTTCGCGGCGACGTAGCGCAGGCCGACCGCGTCGCGGGCGACGAGCGCGAGATAGCTGAGCGCCGTCGCGGCCAGCGACGCGCCCCACTCGCCGGCGGACATGTGACGCAGCTGGCGGATCACCGACCGGTAGTCGACGGATTCCGACAAGTGCTGGAAGACCACGATCAGCAGCAGGCCGATGCCGAGCGCGAGCAGCGGCGACAGCACACGCTCGTTGCGGATCAACGCCCGGGCACGGGCGATCACCGCCGCGGCGCGGCCGGGCGAACCAGAGTGGCGGGAAGACATAGGTTGTTCAGTGGTGGTGCATAGCGTGTCGCGGCGCAAGACGGCCAGGCGGCGACGTATCTGGTTGTTCTGCGTGGGCGGTCGGCCGACGGAAATCGCGGGCGGCGCCTGGATCAGAACTTACGAGTATACGGAATTTATATTACAGATTCTTTCAAGTTCGGATTGTGCGGATTTGTGGCGTCTCGCACATCAAAATCGCATCAAAAATATCGCGTCCGACAAACGCAAGGTGCGCATCATACCGGGAACCGGCGGGGTTTTTTCATCGGATGAATGACCGGGGGCGGAATTGGGAAAAATTCTCCCGGCCGGGCTGCACGGACGAGGACGAATTCACGAACCGGCGCGACCCGCCGGAAATGGGGACGGGTCTGTGTGGCGGGCCGCCCGCCGTGTCCCGCGCCGGGCACACACGGCCCTTCATTACTCCGCCCGCTTATGCTCCCCCAACCCGATCGCCTTGTAGTCGTAAGTCGGATAAAACTCCGTCCGGTACGCGCCCCACGCCGTATCCTCGAGCACGCGATTGACCTCCCGCAGCCGCGACGCCGGCAGCCGCAGCACGACGATCTGCCCGATCCCCATCGTCACGGTCCAGCTCACCACCTCCACGCCCGGCGGCGGAAACGCCTTGTAGAACCCCTGCTTCGCGAGTTGCGCATTCAGCTCGGCGAGCGGGCGCGACTGGTCGTGCTCGAGGAACACGGTCAGCAGCACCGCATTGTCGGGCGTCGCGGCGGCCGTGCCCGTGGGCGCCGTCGAGCCCTGTGCCGCAGCGGGCAGGCTCCATGCCGCGGCGGCCGCCAGGATGCCCGCCATGCAAACGGTCGCGGCCCGGTTCGCCGCGCTGACAAATCCCTTCTTCACGCTTGCTCCGGTCGATCGTGAAGGAACGATGCGCACCGGCCGCGTAACGAACCGGCCGGCGCCTGCGCCTGTGCTACGCTGCGACGATCGATTCCCGCCTGCGGCCGCAACGCCGCCGGCGGAACGCAAACGGCATGCCCGCCGCCGCGAAGGAACCCATCGAAATGAAAATGACTTCGCTGAAGAATATGCCGATTTTCGGCGGCGATACGCCGGAAACCGTGCGGGTGGCCGTTACGCTGCTGACGGGCGCGTGGTGCATCTTCGCGTACCGGGTCGCCGTTTTCGAGTCGGCGGTCGTTCCGGCGCTGCTCGACCGCTTTCCGAGCGGCTCGTTTCGCGCCGGTATGGTCCGGATGCTCGCGGCGACCTTCGTCGCGATCGCCGTCGCCCTCGCGCTGCTCGTCGTGCAGATCGCGCGCCGGAAGAATTGGGCGCGCATCACGATGATCGGGCTGGTCATCGCCACGCTCGCGTTGATGGCCTTCACCGTCGCGCACCGGCCGGCCGATTTCCTGAGCACGGTCTACTGCCTTTTCACGCTGGCGACCTTGCTGTTGCTGTCGCGCTCGAGCCGGCAGTGGTTCGACCAACCGCGACCGCAACCGGACGAACAGCCGTAACCCTCCCGGCCCGCGTCGCCAGCGTTCAGTACACGTCGCGCATGTAGCGGCGCGCCTTCGAAAGCCGCGCGACGTAGTCGTTCGCGGCTTCGTCCGACATCCCGCCGTGCTCGGCGACCACCGCCTTCAGCGCGGCATCGACGTCCTTCGCCATCCGCGCCGCATCGCCGCACACGTAGAAGTGCGCGCCTTCCTCCAGCCACGCGAACAGCTCGGCGCCCTGCTCGCGCATCCGGTCCTGCACGTAGATCTTGTCGGCCTGGTCGCGCGAGAACGCGAGGTCGAGCCGCGTCAGGAAGCCGCTTTCGTGCATCGCGCCCAGCTCGTCGCCGTAGTAGAAGTCGGTCTGCGCGTGCTGCTCGCCGAAGAACAGCCAGTTTCGGCCGCGTGCGCCACGTGCTTGCCGCTCGTGCAGGAAGCCGCGGAACGGCGCGACGCCGGTGCCGGGGCCGACCATCACGATCGGCACGTCGCCGTTCACCGGCGGCCGGAAGTGTGCGGACTTCTGCACGAACACGGGCACACGGCCGTCGTCCGCGCGATCGGCGAGGAACGTCGACGCAACGCCTTTGCGCGCACGCCGCCCGTTGTGATAGCGCACGGCCGACACGGTCAGGTGGATTTCGCCCTGGTGCGCGCTCGGGCTCGACGCGATCGAGTAGAGGCGCGGCTGCATGCGCTTGAGCATCCCGACCAGCTCCGTGCCCGACAGATCGACCGGGAACTCGTGCAGCACGTCCGCGAGCTGTTGCCCCCACAACCATTGCTTCAGGTCGGCCTTGCGATCGTCGCCGAGCAGCGCCTTCAGTGCGCCGTTCGCGCTGCGCGACGCGATGAACGCGAGCGTGTCGGGATGCGGGCGCGTGATGTCGAAGTGGCGCGCCAGCGCATCGCCGAGGCGCACGTCGCCGACGCCCGCGACGGACACGGGAGCGTCAGCCTTCAGCGCGGTGACGGACAGCAGTTCGTCGACCAGCTCCGGGCAGTTGGTCGGCCACACGCCGAGCGCATCACCGGTTTCGTATTCGAGGTTCGCGCCTTCGGTCGACAGCGACACGTAGCGCGTGTCCTTCGCCGCGCCCGGCCGGTTGAGCCGCAGGTTCGCGACGAGCTTCGACGGCGCCGGATGCGCCTTGGTCGGCAGCAGCCCCGACGGGCTCAATCCAGCGGACGGCACCGCATGCAGCGCGGCATCGGCTTCCTTGATCCGGGCGACGACGCGTTCGAGCCACTGGTCGGCGTCGCGCTGGAACTCGACGTCGCAATCGACGCGCGCGCAAAGACGCGCCGCGCCGAGTTCCGCGAGCCGCGCGTCGAGCCGGCGGCCATGGCCGCAGAACTGGTCGTAGTTGCGATCGCCGAACGCGAGCACCGCGAAGTGCACGCCGTCGAGGCGCGCGGCGCTGCCGGCCTGCAGCGCTTCCCAGAACTCGCTGCCGTTGTCGGGCGCGTCGCCGTCGCCGAACGTGCTCGTCATCAGCAGCACGTATTGCGCACCGGCGAGCGACGCCACCGGATAGTCGGACATGCACGCGGTGCGGATCTCGAAGCCCGCGTTCATCAGCTGCGTCGCGTAATCCTCGGTCAACGATTCGATGTTGCCGGTCTGCGATGCCCACAGCAGCACGACCTTCGGCCGCGTGCGCACGATCCGCACACCGCCGGGCGCGCTGGCATCGGCCGGCAGCGCGGGCGCCGCCGCACCCGGCACGCTCGCCGGCAACGAGCGGCTGAACAGCCCCGCCAGCATCCCGTCGAGCCAGAACCGCACCGGCGGCGTAAGCGGCGCGCTGGCCGGCAGCACGGGCACGCTGCCCTCGCGCCGGCCGGCGCTCGCCTTCAGCCCGCTGACAAGGCCGGCCACGTACAGCCGTTCGGTGTCCGTCAATGGCGGCGGAGCAAGGTCGGCCACGCCGAGCGCGGCCGCGAAAGTGTCGATGTCTGCCATGTCGGATTCCTGTGAAGCAGTAGCCTGCACCAGCGCCGGGGCGGGCCGCGCGTCGTCGGCGCCTGCGTCGGGTTGCGCCGTCTCGTCGTCGGCGGCCGAGAACGCATCGGTCTCGACGCGCCGCAACGCGACCGCGCAGTATTTCAGTTCGGGTTGCTGCGATTCGGGATCGATCGCGTCGTTCGTCACCGCGTTGATGCACAGGTCGTCGCCGTACACGTCGTTCCAGTGCATCGGCGCGAAGCAGTTGCCGCGCCGCACGCGCTCGGTCACGACGGCCGGCAGCACCGCGCGGCCGCGCGCCGAACGAATCTCGACGCTGTCCTTCGCGGCAATGCCGAGCGCGCTCGCATCGTCCGGGTGCAGTTCGACGAACGGGCGCGGGTTCAGCTTGTTCAGCATCGCGACCTTGCCCGTCTTCGTCATCGTGTGCCATTGATGCTGCAGCCGCCCGGTGTTCAGCACGATCGGGAACGTGTCGTCGGGCAGCTCGGCCGGATCGACATGCGCCCGCGCGAAGAAGCGCGCCTTGCCCGATGGCGTCGGGAACGCGAGGCGCGGCGCGTCGTGCCCGTCGGCCGCCGGACGCGGCGTCTGGCTCACGCCGTCGTTCAGGTAGCGGATCGGGTGCCGCTCGCGCGCGGTGCCCGGCGCGACCGGCCATTGCACCGGGCCCTCGCGCAGCGCCGCATGGCTCGCGCCGCGCAGGTCGTAGCCGGTCGCCGGATTCGAGAAGCGCACGATCTCGTCGAACACGTCGGCCGCCGACGCATAGTCGAACGCATCGCCGAAGCCCATCGCGCGCGCGACTTCCGCGACGATGCGCCAGTCCGGCAGCGCGTCGCCGGGCGGCGCGACCGCCGCGCGCATCAGCGTCATGTTGCGCTCGGAGTTGATCATCACGCCGTCGCCCTCGGCCCACAGTGCGCCGGGCAGCAAGATGTCCGCATAGCGGTTGGTTTCGGTGTCGAGGAAAGCATCCTGCGCGATCACGAGCTCGGCGGCCTGCAGCCCGGCGATCACGTTCTGCCGGTTCGGTACCGTGGCGACCGGGTTCGTGCAGATGATCCAGCATGCCTTGATGTCGCCTGCCGCCATCCGCGAGAACAGGTCGACCGTGCCCTGCCCCGTCTCCTTGCGCAGCGTGCCGGCCGGCACGCGCCACAGGTTCTCGACGAACCGGCGATCATCGTCGGACGTCACCGAGCGCTGGCCCGGCAGCCCGGGGCCCATGTAGCCCATCTCGCGCCCGCCCATCGCGTTCGGCTGGCCGGTCAGCGAGAACGGCCCGCTGCCGGTGCGGCAGATCTTGCCCGTCGCGAGATGCAGGTTGCAGATCGCGTTGGTGTTCCACACGCCGTGCGTGCTCTGGTTAAGCCCCATCGTCCAGCAGCTCATCCATTCCTGCGCGTCGCCGATCCATTGCGCGGCCGTGCGGAGGTCGGCTTCCGCGAGACCGGTGATTTCCGCGACGCGCTCGGGCGTGTAGTCCGCGAGGAACGCGGGCATCGCGTCCCAGCCTTCGGTGTACGCATCGATGAACGCGGCGTCGATGCGGCCGTTCGCATGCAGCAGGTGCAGCAGCCCGTTGGTCAGCGCGAGATCGGTGCCCGGCCGGATCTGCAGGAACAGGTCGGCCTTGTCGGCCGTGCCGGTGCGGCGCGGATCGACGACGATCAGCTTCGCGCCGGCCTTCACGCGATCCATCATCCGCAGGAACAGGATCGGATGGCAGTCGGCCATGTTCGCGCCGATCACGAAGAACAGGTTCGCGCGATCGAAATCCTGGTACGACCCGGGCGGGCCGTCCGCGCCGAGCGACTGCTTGTAGCCGGTGCTCGCGCTCGCCATGCAGAGGCGCGAGTTCGACTCGATGTTGTTGGTGCCGACGAAGCCCTTCGCGAGCTTGTTGACGAGGTATTGCGCCTCGATCGACATCTGCCCCGACACGTAGAACGACAGCGCGTCGGGCCCGTGCGTGTCGAGCACCGCGCGCAGCCGCCGCGCGGTCTCGGCGATCGCGTCGCGTGCCGGCAGCGGCACGAGGTCGTCCTCGCGCGCGCGCCGCACGAACGCGCGGTCGAGCCGCCCGGAACGGCGCAACGCGACGTGCGCCGACGAGCCCTTCGTGCACAGCCGCCCGAAGTTGGTCGGATGGTCGGCGTCGCCGGATACCTTGACGACTTCGCCTTCCTCGACGTGCAGCACCATCCCGCAGCCGACGCCGCAGTACGGGCACACGCTCTTGACGGGGGTGGCGGTCATGCGCGCTCCGGGGCGATCAGGCTGCGATCCACACGAAACCGTCCTCGACCCGCGACGGATACGCGCTCACCGACTGCTCGGGCGCCTCGAGGCATTCGCCCGTGCGCAGGTCGAAATGCTGCTTGTACAGCGGCGACGCGACGACGACACGCTCGCCGAGGCTGCCGATCAGCCCGCGCGACATCACGGCCGCCTGCGACACGGGATCGACGTTGTCGATCGCGAACACGCCGCCTTCTTCGGCATGCGCGACGTGAAAGACCGCGACCTGCGCGCCGTTGACGAGTGCACACACGCCGGTGTTCGGCACGATGTCGTCGAGCGGGCACACGCGGGTCCAGGACAGCGGAAGACGATCGTTCATGATGGGCTCCTTGGAAAAGACGCTGGTGTCGGTCACGGTCAAACGGTTGCAGGTTCGGTGGCGGCTTGCGTCGCGCCAACGGCCACCACGGGAATCGACACGGGCTTGCCGCCCGTCCGTTCGCCGGGCGTCGCGGGCCGGATCTGGCCGCGCGTCTCGACGAATTCGATGGTCGTGTCCGGCGCGTCGCTGTTCACGAAGTGGCGGAAGCGCTTGCGCGTGTCGGGATCGGTGACGGCCTTCTTCCATTCGCACTCGTAGGTGTCCACCACGTGCTGCATGTCGGCTTCGAGTTCGGCACCGATCCCGAGCCGGTCGTGCACGACGACGTCGATCAGGTAGTCGAGCCCGCCTTCGAGGTTGTCGCGCCACACGCTCGTGCGCTGCAGCCGGTCGGCCGTGCGCACGTAGAACATCAGGAAGCGGTCGATATAGCGGACCAGCGTGGCACGGTCGAGATCGGACGCGAGCAGTTCCGCGTGGCGCGGCTTCATCCCGCCGTTGCCGCACACGTACAGGTTCCAGCCCTTCTCGGTCGCGATGATGCCGACGTCCTTGCCCTGCGCCTCCGCACACTCGCGCGTGCAGCCGGACACGCCGAACTTGATCTTGTGCGGTGCGCGCAGCCCCTTGTAGCGGTTCTCCAGATCGATCGCGAGGCCGACCGAATCGTCGACGCCGTAGCGGCACCACGTCGACCCGACACACGACTTCACGGTGCGCAGGGCCTTGCCGTATGCGTGGCCCGATTCGAAACCGGCCGCGATCAGCTCCTCCCAGATCGACGGCAGCTGCTCGACGCGTGCGCCGAACAGGTCGACACGCTGGCCGCCGGTGATCTTCGTGTAGAGCCCGTACTTCTGTGCAACCTGGCCCACCGCGATCAGCCCTTCCGGCGTGACTTCGCCGCCCGGCATGCGCGGCACGACCGAATACGTGCCGTCGCGCTGGATGTTCGCGAGGTAGTAGTCGTTCGAATCCTGCAGCCCCGCATGCTCCTTCTTCAGCACGAATTCGTTGAAGCACGACGCGAGAATGCCCGCCACCGCCGGCTTGCACACGTCGCAGCCGAGGCCGTGGCCATGCTTCGCGAGCAGTTCGTCGAAGGTCGTGATGCGCTCGACGCGGATCAGGTGGAACAGCTCCTGGCGCGAATGCGGGAAGTGTTCGCACAGATGGTTGTTGACCGCGAGACCCTGCTTCTTCATCTCGGCCTTCATGATCTGCGTGACGAGCGGCACGCAGCCGCCGCACGACGTGCCCGCGCCCGTGCACGACTTCAGTGCGCCGAGGCTCGTCGCGCCGTCGGCCACCGCCGCGCAGATCTGCGACTTCGACACGTTGTTGCACGAGCAGATCTGCGCGCCTTCCGGCAGCGCGTCGACGCCGATCGCGGGCTTCTCCACACCGTCCGACGACGGCAGGATCAGGAATTCCGGCGACTCGGGCAGCTCGATGCGGTTGAGCATCATCTGCAGCAGCGTGCCGTATTCGGCCGCGTCGCCGACCATCACCGCGCCGTGCAGGAACTTGCCGCAGTCCGACACCACCAGCTTCTTGTAGACCTGGCGGCGCTCGTCAGCGTACTGGTAGGTGCGGCTGCCGGCCGTCGCGCCATGCGCGTCGCCGATGCTCGCGACGTCCACGCCCATCAGCTTCAGCTTGGTGCTCATGTCGGCACCGGCGAACGCGGCGTCGGCCGCATCGGCCGCATCGGTGATACCGCCGCCGAGCTGCTTCGCGACCACGCGCGCCATGTCGTAGCCCGGCGCGACGAGGCCGTACACCATCCCGTTCCAGGCCGCGCATTCGCCGATCGCGTAGATGTCCGAATCGCTCGTGCGGCACGCGTCGTCGATCGCGACACCGCCGCGCGGGCCGATGTCGAGGCCGCACGCACGCGCCAGCTCGTCGCGTGCGCGGATACCGGCCGAAAACACGATCATGTCGGTGTCGAGATGCGAGCCGTCGGCGAACGCCATCCGGTGCGTGCCTTCCTCGCCGTCGACGATCTCGAGCGTGTTCTTGCCCGTATGCACGGTCACGCCGAGCGCCTCGATCTTCGCGCGCAACATCCGGCCGCCGCCGTCGTCGACCTGCACCGCCATCAGCCGCGGCGCGAATTCGACGACGTGCGTGTCGAGCCCCATGTCGCGCAGCGCCTTCGCGCATTCGAGGCCGAGCAGCCCGCCGCCGATCACGACACCGCGCTTCGCGTGCGTGCCGCACGCCTGCATCGCTTCGAGATCCTCGATCGTCCGGTACACGAAGCAGCCCGCGCGATCGCGGCCCGGCACCGGCGGCACGAACGGACGCGAGCCCGTCGCGAGCACCAGCTTGTCGTACGCGAGCGTTTCGCCGGAGGCGAGCGTGACCGTGTGCGCGGCGCGGTCGATCGACGCGACCTGGGCGTTCAGGCGCAGGTCGAACTGCGGATGGCGCTCGAAGAAGCCGGGTTCGACGAGCGACAGATCGTCCGCCGACTTGCCCGCGAAGAATTCCGACAGATGCACGCGGTCGTACGCCGGGCGCGGTTCCTCGCCGAGCACCGTGACCTGCAGCGCGCCCGCCGCGCCGGCTTGCGCGGCGACGCATTCGAGGAGCTTGTGGCCGACCATCCCGTGGCCGATGACGATGAGTTTCATGATGACGTTTCCTTCGGTCGATCAGTTCATGGCGTTCGCGGCAGCCAGCGCGCGGTCGCGCAGCTCGGCCTCGCGTGCCTTGTGTTCTTCGCTGAAGCGCACGGCCATCGCGCACAATGCGGTCGCGGTGACGGCGAGCCCGAGCAGGCTCAGCGTGTGCTGCACGTCGCCGACGCCCTTCAGCAGGAAGGCCGCGGCCACCGCGCCGACGTTGCCGCCCGCGCCGACGATTCCCGCGACGCCGCCGAGCGCCTTGCGGTCGATGAACGGCACGAGCGCATAGGTCGCGCCGCAGGCCATGTGCGTGAAGAGGCCGAAGGTCAACATCGCGACGAGCGCCATGCCGATGCCTTGCGCATGCGAGAACCAGATCAGCCCGAGCCCTTCGCCGACGATCAGCGCGCACAGCAGCGTCGCGCGCACGTCGAGGCTGCGGCGCGCGGCGATCTTGTCCGACAGCCAGCCGCCGAGCGCGCGGGCAAACAGCGCGAGCAGCCCGAACAGGCCCACCGCGAAACCGGCATCCTTCAGCGACAACTGGAAGTGATCGACGTAGTACAGCGCGGCGATGTTGTGGATGAACACCTCGACGCCGAAGCACGCGCCGTACGTGACGAACAGCATCCACACGCGATAGTTGCCGCACGCGGCGAAGAAGCTCGCCCAGCCGCCCTTCTTGCCGCTGTCGACCGTCACGCCCTGCTTGCGCAGCGCGACGAAGTCGCCTTGCGGGCAGTCCTGCGTGAAGCGCCAGTACGCCCAGGCCATCGCGAGCATCGCGACGCCCGGCACGACGAGCGCGATGCGCCACGATGCGTCGTCGCCGAAGCCGAGCATCAGGCCGGCGGCGACCAGGAGCGGCATCATCGCCTGCGTCGCACCCGCGCCCGCGTTGCCCCAGCCGGCCGTCGTCGCGTTCGCGGTACCGACCACGTTCGGCGCGAACATCACCGACGTGTGGTACTGCGTGATCACGAAGCCCGCGCCGATCGCGCCGATGCCGAGCCGGCAGATCAGGAACGACAGGTAGTCGTGCGTGAACGACACCGCGAACACGGGGATCGCGCCGAGCAAGAGCAGCCCGGCATACACGCGGCGCGGGCCGAAGCGGTCGCACATCGGGCCGACCAGCAGCCGCACGGCGATCGTCGCGGCCACCGCGGCAATGTTGATGTTCGCCACCTGTGCAGCTGTGAGGTGGAATTCGCGCGCGATCAGCGGCATCAGCGGCGCGCATGCGAACCACGCGAAGAAGCACACGAAAAACGCCATCCACGTCATGTGGAACGCGCGCATCGGCGCGGTGCGGAAGCTGAAGAGATCGATACGGGTAGCTTTGTCGGTCATGTCATCCGCCAAACGAAAAACGGCGTCCTGCACACCCGGTCTCGTCGAGACCCGATATGTAGGACGCCGTTGCCCATGAAGCCCGTTGCCGGGCGCGTCAGTAATCGGTACTGCGGACGAATCGTCGTTGATCCGCCCGAATCGGCTTACGCAAACGCCGTGCCATGTCGGCCCGAATCGCGCTCGCGGCCCCGCCGCACAAGGCTCGCCGGCCGTCGCACGCATCGCTGCGGTGCGCCGTGCACGACGCGTCGGGATGCAACCAGGCACAGATGTGGTGCGCTGCAGCACTGTCGCCGTGCGACATCGCGGTGCGCGCTGACGGGGCGCGATGCACGCCGATACGGCATCGCGTGCGCCGCTGTCCCCCGGCCGTATGCGGGTCGGCATCCATCGTGGCGCGCCATGCAGCGCATATCGCCGTGCATATCGCCCCGCTCGCCGCCAGGCTCGCTCAGGTTGGCCCGGATATTGCTGAATCCTGTCTACACCGGCAACGGCGCCGGTGGGCAGTCCCCGCAAGTCAGGCCCGCCGTCGCAGGCGGGCGCAGCAGACCAGGACAACGACGTCCCCCGTGTTCGGCACGGCCGGATGCCGTGGTCGCTTCGACCGCCCGCCGCCGCCGCAAGCAACAACGCGTTATCGATCGCCGCACGCACGCGGCACTGGAATACGACATGACGACTGGTAAAGTCACGCTGCTGGGCGCCGGCCCCGGCGATCCCGATCTCCTTACGCTGAAGGCCGTGAAGGCGCTGGCGGCCGCCGACGTGCTGCTGCTCGACGATCTCGTCGCGCCCGGCATCGTCGAACTCGCGCCGCACGCGCGCGTGATCCGCGTCGGCAAGCGCGGCGGCTGCCGCTCCACGCCGCAGGCATTCATCGAGAAACTGATGCGCCGCCATGCGCTGCGCGGCGCGCACGTCGTGCGCGTCAAGGGCGGCGACGCGCTGCTGTTCGGCCGCGCCGGCGAAGAGCTCGCGACGCTGCGCGCCGCCGGGATTCCGGTCGACATCGTCAACGGCATCTCGTCGGGATTCGCGGCGGCCGCGAGCCTCGGCATCTCGCTCACGCACCGCGAGCACTGCCAGGGCGTCACGTTCGTTACCGCACACCGCCAGGACCACGGCGAGCCCGACTGGGCGGCACTTGCGGCAACCGGCACCACGCTCGCGATCTACATGGGCATGAGCCGCGTCGACAGCATCGCGGCGGGCCTGCTCGCCGCATTGCCCGCATCGACGCCGGCGGCGGCCGTGCAATGGGCCGGCACGCCCGACGAACGCCGCTGGACCGGCACGCTCGGCAATCTCGCGCGCGGTATCGAGGCAGCGCGGCTCGGCAGCCCGGCCGTGATCCTCGTCGGCGGCGCGATCGGGGAAGCGGCCGTGCACGATGTGCCACACGCAGGTGCCGCGATCGAAACGACCTTGTCCCGGGCCGCGTAGCATGCGTGACACCACGCGGCACCGGCCGCCCACCTATCATGAAAGCAGCGGCGCGCCTCGCACCGGCCGCCAGAGCGCCGCACGCGGTGCCGACGCGATGTCCGCACGGGGCCACTGCGCCCGATCCGCGTATCGCGCCGCGATTTTGCCGCCGCCGTTTGCCTCATGAGTACGCCTGCTCCACCCTTGCGCCTGCGCGTGCTGCTCGTCACCGACACCGACAAGCCGATCGGCGAACTCGGCGACGCGCTCGCGCGCCTCGGCTACGAGATGCTCAACGACGTCGCGACGCCCGCGCGCCTGCCCGCCGCCGTCGAGGAGCAGCGCCCCGACGTCGTGATCATCGATACCGATTCGCCGTCGCGCGACACGCTCGAGCAACTGGCCGTGATGCACGCGACCGCGCCGCGCCCCGTGCTGATGTTCAGCCACGATGCCGACCAGGCGCTGATTCACGCGGCGGTCGGCGCCGGCGTCAGCGCGTATCTCGTCGAAGGCCTGTCGGCCGAGCGCCTCGCGCCGATCCTCGAAGTCGCGCTCGCGCGCTTCTCGCACGACGATGCATTGCGCCGCCGGCTCGCCGATGTCGAGCGCGAGCTCGCCGAACGCAAGCTGATCGATCGCGCGAAGCGCCTGCTGATGGATCAGCGCAGACTGTCCGAGCACGATGCGTATGCGTTGCTGCGCAAGCGCGCGATGGATCAGGGCCAGCGCATCGTCGACATCGCGCGGCAGCTGCTCGATGCGACCCACCCGTCATGAATGCCATGAAACCTTCGCCTCCCCCCGCGCCGGAACGCGCGCATCTTCGCCTCGGGTTCGTCGCGCTCAGCGACGCCGCCCCGCTGATCGTCGCGCAGCACCTGAATCTCGGCGCACGCCACGGCCTGACGCTGGAGCTGTGCCGCCAGCCATCCTGGGCCGCCGTGCGCGACAAGCTGCTGACCGGCGAACTCGACGCCGCGCACGCGCTGTACGGGCTCGTGTGCGGGCTGCAGGTCGGCATCGGCGGCCCGCAGACCGACATGGCCGCGCTGATGGTGCTGAATCGCAACGGACAGGCGATCACGTTCGCCCGCGGCCTCGCCGACGCGTACCGCGCAAGCGGCGACGTCCGCGCGGCGCTCGCGACACTCGGCCGCAAGCCGCTGCTCGCGCAGACCTTCCCGACCGGCACGCATGCGATGTGGCTGAACCACTGGCTCGCGTCACACGGCGTCGATCCGCTGCGCGACGTGCGCAGCGTCGTGATTCCGCCGCCCGAGATGGTCGCGGCGCTCGCGAGCGGCGAGCTCGACGGCTTCTGCGCGGGTGAGCCGTGGCACGCGGTGGCCGAAGCATGCGGCGCGGGCCGGACCGTCGCCGTCACCAGCGAGGTCTGGCCCGATCATCCGGAGAAGGTGCTCGCGACCCGGCGCGATTTCGTCGCGCTGTATCCCGCCACCGCGCGCGCACTGATCCGCACGCTCGTCGATGCGTGCGCGTGGCTCGACGATGCCGCGCACCGTCGCGACGCGGCCGACTGGCTCGCGTCACCCGACGCGCTCGGCGTGCCGGCCCGGCTGATCGCGCCGCGCCTGCTCGGCGACTACGGCGCGGGGCCATTCGCGCAGCCGCCGCTGCCGATCCGTTTCCACGACGGCGGCGCCGTGAACCGGCCGGATCCGCAGGAAGGCCGCTGGTTCCTGTTGCAATACCGGCGCTGGGGCATGCTCGACGGCACGCAGGACGACGCGGCAATCGCCGCGGCGATCGCGCAGACGGCGTTGTATGATGCTGCGGTTGCCGAAGGCGATGCGGCGGGCGGGTGATCCCGGCACGGGGTGCCGGGGCCGCCGCGCAACGCCATGCCGTGCCCCGCGGAACGCCTGACGCGATGCGCCGGTCCGCGCCGGCGCGCCGCGCGGCATGGACGCACCTGCGTTCGTGCCGCCGATCCGTCCCCGTTCATAATCGATGCCGAAACGAATGCGCACGCCGCTCGACGTGCTGCTCACCGAAATCCGCGCGTGCCGCGCCTGCGAAGCCGACCTGCCGCTCGGCCCGCGCCCCGTCGTGCGCGCGCATCGCGACGCTTGCATCCTGATCGTCGGGCAGGCGCCCGGCGCCCGCGTCCATGCGAGCGGCATCCCGTGGGACGATGCGAGCGGCAAGCGGCTGCGTGACTGGCTCGGCGTCGACGCCGACACGTTCTACGACGAGACACGCTTCGCGATCGTGCCGATGGGCTTCTGCTACCCGGGCCGCGGCGCGAGCGGCGACAACCCGCCGCGCCCCGAATGCGCACCGCTGTGGATCGACCGGCTGCTCGCCGAATTGCCGTCGATCCGGCTGACGCTGCTGGTCGGCCAGTACGCGCAGCGGCATTTCCTGCGCGACACGCGCAAGGCGACGCTGACCGACACCGTGCAGGCATGGCGCGACTATGGCCGCGACGTGTTGCCGCTGCCGCATCCGTCGCCGCGCAACCAGGCGTGGTTCAAGCACCATCCGTGGTTCGACGCCGAGATCGTGCCCGAACTGCGCCGGCGCGTCGCGCCGCTGATCGCCGGCTGACGAAGCCGGTCGCATCCCACTCCCTATCCGAATGACTCAGAACGACATCGACTTTTCATGCACCGGCTGCGGCCGTTGCTGCCACGACCTGCGCATTCCGCTGACCGTCGCCGAGGCCACCGCATGGCTGCGGCGCGGTGGCCACGTGGAGCTGTTGTGCGACGCCATGCCATGGCCCGTCGAACCGGCCCCCGACGACGCGTTCGCCGCGTACAAGCGGGCACGTTCGTCGCCCGCGCTCAGCGGCTCGCTGCCGGTACGCGTCACCACCCTGCTCACCGCGTCCCATGCCGGGCCGTGCCCGAATCTGCTCGACGACCTGCGCTGCGGGATCTACGACGAACGGCCGCTGGTGTGCCGGATCTACCCGGCCGAGGTCAATCCGTTCGTACCGCTGCTGCCGGACGGCAAGCAGTGCCCGCCCGACGCATGGCAGCAGGCGCCGCTCACCCGCGGCGGCACGATCATCGATGCGCACACGCGCGAAGACATCGCGCGCGCGCGGGCCGCGAGCGAGGCCGAGACGCCGTTGCGCGCGCGACTGTGCGCGGCGCTCGGCATCGATACGGCAGCCGTCGCGAACGAAGGCTTCGCGATTCATGCGCCGCCCGCCGACAGCCTGCTGGCCGCGCTGAGCACGCTCGACGATGCGCGCGCGACGGCCGCCGGCGAGCCCGCCCCGACGGCGTGGACGCTGCTCACGAATCGTCGCGCGACCGACGACACGCTCCGATCGGTCGGCGCATCCAGCCAGCTCGCGACCGACGAGGCCGGCACGCGCTGCCGCTACCTGGGCTTTCATCCGGCCGCCTGATTGCCCTGTGGCCGGGCGGGCGCACACCGCACGGCCGGCCTGCGCGGATCGCGCCCACGGATTCCGGCCGCGCCCGGTTCGCTGTACCATCGCGGCTCAACCGCGTCACGAACAGCAGAATCCTTCATGCCCTCCACCGCCCCGCCGCGCCTGTACGGGATGCCCGAACGCAGCGACCGGCTCGATTTCTACATCCGCGACCAGGCGTCGCGCCAGGCGATCACCGAGCCGCACCGGCACGCGTATTTCCAGATCCAGTTCAATCTCGGCGGCGACACCGAACAGCGGATCGGCGGCGTCACGCGGCCGTTTCCGCGCGGCGCGCTCGCGTTCGTGCTGCCGCACCGCGAGCACCTGATTCCGCATCCGGAAGGCGCGCACTTCATCGTGATCAACTTCAGCCAGGCGTTCCTGCGCGCCGATCTCGACGTCGATCCGCTCGATCTCGAGGATGTCCCCGCGCACCGCTTTCCCGAGCTGACGCCGTTCCGCTTCCAGGAACACCTCGACTTCATCCTGACCGGCGACGCCTTCGACGAGGCGCGCCGCCTCGCGCTGTGCATGCTCGATGCCGACCGCGTGCGCACTTTCGGTTCAAGCACGTTGCTGCGCGGCTATCTGCTGCAGCTGATCGGGCTCGTTTGCACGCAATACGCGGGCGCGCTCGACAAGCTCGCGCAGCGCGGCGCCCAGCGCGCGGGCCGGCGCGACGCGCTCGCGCGCGTGATGCGCCACGTGCGCGCGAACCTGACCCGCGAGGACCTGACGCTCGCCGCCACCGCCGAGGCCGCCTTTCTGTCGCCGAACTACCTCGCACACCTGGTGCGCAAGGAAACCGGCAGCACCTTCACCGATCTCGTGACCGAGCGCCGGATCGCGCTCGCGCAATCGCTGCTCGCGCATACGAGCCGGCGCATCGCCGACATCGCGCGCTCCGTCGGCTTTCGCGACGAAGGGTATTTCGCGCGGCGCTTCCGCGCGCGGGTCGGCGTGTCGCCGAAGGCGTACCGGGACGCGAACGCCGCGCTGCCGGCTGACGACGACGCGCCGGCAGGCAGCGACGCGTAGATTTGTCCGGTTAAAACGCAGTTGCGTCGCATCCGGGCGCGCATGCGTCAGGTATCGTTCCATGCATGCCGGCCCGTGGTGCATTGCGCGGGCGACGGCATCCGTCTTTTGATCGAACGAGGCCATCCGATGTCCGCATACGTCATCGACGCTTCCGAGCGTCCTTCCGTCGAAGTCGAACAGTCGTCCGCGCGCTTTCCGGTGCGCCGCGTCTTCTGCGTCGGCCGCAACTACGCCGACCACGCACGCGAAATGGGCGCCGATCCCGACCGCGAACCGCCGTTCTTCTTCACGAAGCCGGCCGACGCGATCGTCCCGGCCGCCGGCACCGTCCCCTATCCGCCGCTGACCAGCGACCTCCATCACGAAATCGAGCTGGTCGTCGCGATCGGCAAGGACGGCCGGTCGATCGACCCGGCCGACGCGCTGTCGCACGTGTGGGGTTACGGCGTCGGCGTCGACCTCACGCGCCGCGACCTGCAGGCCGAGGCGAAGAAGCTGAGCCGGCCGTGGGACTGGGCGAAGGGCTTCGATGCGTCGGGTCCCGTGACCGCGCTGCGCGCGGCGACCGCGACCGGCCACCCGGCAAGCGGCCGGATCTGGCTCGCGGTCAACGGCGAAACGCGCCAGCAAGGCGATCTCGCGGACATGATCTGGGCCGTGCCGGACGTGATCGCGTACGTGTCGCGCTCGGTCGAGCTGAAGGCCGGCGACCTGATCTTCACAGGCACGCCGGCCGGTGTCGGCGCGCTGCAGCCGGGCGACCGCGTGACCGGTGGCGTCGACGGCGTGGCGACGTTCGAGTTCGTGATGGGGGCCAAGCCGTAAGGCATCGTGCGGGCGCACGTGACGCGCCGTCCGTCCGACGGCCGTCGCGTCGCATCGTGCCGCCCCTTGCCGATCCGGCTCGCGTGCTGGCGAAAGCCGATGGTCGCAACGTGAACCGAACGTTCACCGCATGGTCAGCCAGGGATGAACATTGCCACGGCCGCCGCCCCCATGATCGCGGTCGCAATCCAGCCAAGGACAATCAGCGGCCGACTCGCCGTGAAAGCGCCCATGACCGATTTCTTCGAGACGAGGATGATGATGACGACCAACAGCGGTACGGCGACCACTCCGTTGATCACCGCGCTCCAGAATAAGGCCTTCATCGGACTGATTGGCGAATACTGGATTCCGAGTCCGGCAAGCACGCTGACGGCGATGATCCCGTAGAACCCGCGCGCATCGCCCACCTTGCGTTCGAGCCCCTCCTTCCAGCCCATCACCTCGGACAGGGCGTACGCGCCGGAACCCGCCAGCACCGGCACACCGATCAGCCCCACGCCGAGAATACCGAGCGCGAAAAGCGTGTACGCAAAGTCGCCGGCGAGCGGCCGCAGTGCGCTAGCTGCCTGCGCCGCCGTGTTGATGTCGGTGACGCCAGCCACATGGAGGGTGACGGCGGTCGCAAGAATGATGAAGTAGGCGGCGACGTCGGAGTACAGCATGCCGCTCCACGTATCCCACCGGATACGTCGAAGTTCCGCGTCGGCGACACGCGCGTCGCTTACCAGCGGCGCACTGCCGCGGTTCGCCTGCATGTCCTCGACTTCTTCGGAGGCCTGCCAGAAAAACAGGTATGGGCTGATGGTCGTGCCAAAGACACCGACCACCACGGCGGCGGCGCTGGCATTGGGTGTGAACCTGGGCCAGACCGTGCGCAGTGCAACCTGCCCCCACGGAACATGAACCGTAAAGAGAACCGCCGCGTAAGCGAGCAGGGAGACGGTGAGCCACTTCAGGAAGAAGACGTAGCGATGGTAGGGAACGAACATCTGCAGCAGAAGCGTCCCGAACACGAAGAACGCCGTCATGAGGTGACGATCGACACCGGAGACGAGCTCCGCAACCTCGCCCATGGCAGCAACGTCGGCAGCAATGTTGAGCGTGTTGGCAACGAGCAGCAGCAACACGACGCTCCTCAGCACGCTCGGCGGGAATGCGGTCTTGATGTTGGCCGCGAGCCCTTTTCCAGTGACCCTGCCAAGGTTCGCGCACATCGATTGAACCGCCGCCATCAACGGGTACGCCAGCGGCATCGTCCAAAGCATGTTCAGCCCGAATTGGGCACCCGCCTGGGAATAGGTGGCGATCCCGCTGGGGTCATCGTCGGCGACGCCGGTGATCAGCCCCGGCCCGACCCGGGATAGCGGGTGCTCCTTCAGACGCCCCCAAAGGCCCCGAAAAACGCCCGTGCGCTGCAATCCTTTGGCGTCCATCCACTCACCTCGTCAATGGGAAACCAGCACGGGTATCTTCGCCGACAGGAGAATGGACTGAGTGACGCCACCGAGGATGAACTCCATCCACATGGGATGCGAGTAAGCGCCCATCACCAGCCAGTCGTATGGCCCGTTCTCAATGTGTTCACGCAGTGAACCATGCTCTTCCGTGGAACCGATCCGGAGTACGGCTGAATCGACAGCGACGGCATGTCGGGTCAGGTGGTCCAGGAGACTTTCCGCGTCGTCCTCGCTGCCCTCCGCCGTCGGAGAAACGAACGCGATGATCCGGACCAACCGCGACAGCCGCAGCAGCGGCAAGGCATCGTGGACGGCCCTCACGGATTCACGGCTGCCGTCCCAGGCAACGGCGGCCCTGACCAGTGATGGTGGTGCCGCGGCAGGCACAACCAGGACCGGGCGACCGCATCGGACGGCAACCGAGTGGGCGATCGGCAAGGGATGCGTTTCGGGCGAGCCTTGCCATTCGTCCTGGCCAATGATGACGAGGTCCGCGTAGCGGGCTCGGTCGCTGATGCCTTTGGCTACGTCGCCTTTCGCTTCGAACCAGCATGCATCAGCAAGGCGCGCCACGGCTTCTTCCCTGAAGGCCACCGTTGCCGCGGTGCTGTCCTGTGCCAGCTTCGCGGAGAGATATGCAGTGACTTCCGCCACGCGGGTCGGTTTGTACAGAGGCGGAACCTCCGCCGGCGGGGTCACGTGTATTCCGCTCAGTCGCGCACCGACGCTCATTGCCAAGTCGACGGCGAATTGCACCCTGCGCCGCCCCGACTCACTCCCGTCTACGTGCACCAGCACATCGCGCAGCATGTCCAGTCTCCCGATTGCTTCCCGGCCCAAGCCGAGGCGGCGGCGCGCCGCTGCGCGGGCAGACGCCAGCGTCGGTCACGGCGCATGGCAGCCTCAAAAACGAGCGATTCCGCTTCGCACATTAAACGTGGCACATCGCATGCGAGCTTTGATGCAGATCACGTTACGTCCCGCATCGAGTCAGGCACTGCGGAACAGCCGCTGTCTTGGCGAGTACCGTTGATTGCCGGGCGGTACAAATGGTTTTGCGTCACCGGAACACCAACGTTCTCGGTGCGGCCCGCGACCATCGCACTCGGGACGCGAAGCCGACGCTCGCCAATTTCGTCGGACCGGCTCGAGCTGGCCGCACGCTGACGCTGGGGCATGTCACAGACGCGAACTCCCGTTGTCCTTACGCAGTCTCCCGATCATGAAGCGTAGCCACACCGGGAAGCCTTTTGCCGTTCGGCCGGAAGGGCTCAGGAAGTCAACGGATACGCTATCCGAAAACTCGAGCCCATACCGCCCGAAGACGTCGCGCGCGGTCTTCGAAGAGATATGAGGCCGCCAGTGTCAAGAGACCTGAAATTGCCCCCGTCACGATGTGCTCGACATAGGGGATACGGTAGTGACTCGTGTGCGAGTAGGCGTCGCCTAGCGTTGTCAGCAAGCCAACGATCAGCGCGTTGCCGTATCGATGCGCGTAGAGTTTTGACGCAGGCGTGAAAGTCAAAAGTACGGCCAGGAGCCCGGTAAGCAGACCTGTATGCAATGCAATCGTCCAGTGGGCAACGCTCGTAATACTGCCCCAGCTCCCCGGCATGCAGGTCATGCACGCACTGGTCGGCTGCCAGAAACGCTGGATAAATAGCCTTGCACGGTGCTTCCATTCGATTGACATGATGCATTCCCATCAATGCCGTCGTCGCGGCCGACGCCACCGCACGTATCGCTGAAGGAGTTTCCAAACCCTTTGATGAGCTTGCCACCCTCGTCACGGATGGTTGGCGGCGCGCAGCAGAGGCCGAGCAATAACCTGGACATGGGGGAATACTACTCCACGATCAGACGGCCGCTGTTTCGACCGGGGCCGGCATTCAACGCTTGCGCTTATCGGTGTGATCCCGTCCATGACGGGCATCGAGCGATGCGCTTTCGCGCGAAGTCGGCGTCCGGCATCGACCCATTGCAGCCGTTCGGGTGCCGTTGAGCAACGTCTGCTTTGCAGCGCTTGCTGCCGGTGAGCTCGGGAGGTTGTACTCACGCTACTTCGCAGCAGACGGTCGTTCGGCCTCGGTCACATCCCTTTCTGAACGGCGGTCCGACGAGGTGCGGCCATGGTGGCGAGTACCCCTAGCCGACCAGCCTCGTGCTGAAAAATCCAACGACTCGGACCCGCCGCTGATGTTCGCTGCGCCAATTTCGCGGCTGGGGCGGACGTTCATCTTGTGACTTAAGCGGCTGGCGAAGCCGGGCCGCTGGAGCGCTCGGTAGCGCCGATAAGCAGTAGATGGCGGCACAGACCTATAGACTGCGAAGAAGTTGCTTGAGTGCAACCGACTTCATTTCGGCGCCAAGCAAATACCAGTTATGTTTTCGCTCTCTCGCTGCAGCTATGCGGCCGGCCACATCGGCGCCAATGCTTCCAACCGATGCAATTGACCCAACGACTGGAACCAAGCCAACAATGTTCAGAACGGACCCTGTTGTTTGTATAGCGCTTGTGGCGTGACGGCTGACTTCTTGTGAATCAAGTGCCTGCTTCATCAATTGAAGAAGTGCGGAGTCGAGGTCCGGCGCAGACAATGACTTGCCAATCGCTTCACGGAAGGACGAAGCATAGGCTGCAATCTCCTTGGAGCTTCTAATTGCTGCAAACGCATCGAATGACCCGGGCGCAAACTCTAAACCAGTTACCGCCAGAGTCCGTTCGCTGAGGTCAAGGATCAAGCCCTGGGGCAGTTGACCTGAAAGGTCCTCGACAAACTGCCGTATGTAGGGGCTGACCTTTCGATAAACATCTTGAAAAAATGAATCCCCAATCAGCAGTGCATTCAATCGAATTGCAAGGCGAACCTGAAGGACCAGGCGGCTTAAAAAGTGGCGCTGTAGATTGCGGTCGGACCGGAAGAAGGGATGCTGAGCAAAGGTTGAATCGAGAACACCGGTTTGGAAACAAAAACTAGCGAGGCTATCCGACTCGTCTGTCCACTCGACATCCTTGTGCGATACAGAGAGACGAAGGTCGGGATGGAAATACCCGTCACCGGCAACATAGGTTTCTCGATCTGGTAGCGCATGGTCCGCACTGGCGAGTTCAATTCGGTCGAAGAGGGCGACCAACGCACCTGCCCTACGTAGAACCTTTGCAGGTGCAACACCGTAAAGCGTCGCATAGTACGGATGAGATGAACCATGTCGAACTGTCGGTTCGCCCAATAGCCAATAGATGGCTCCTTCATAAGGGTAGGCTGGGACAACGGTTGCGGGTATGCTCATAATCGGATCTCGTGCGTTCGAGCTTTCTAGTAATCAATCTCACCTTGCGGCCAAGCTGTCCATTGCAGCATAAAGACGGACCGGCTAACGCGTGGTAGACCGCCTAACTGTATGACGCTACGTTTCTACTAAACGTCAACGGCCAACAGCGGACGTAATTGTGTATCAGGAGGCGTCCATAATCACCGCTTTCTCCTCGTCCAAGCTAAACCGCAGTAGCTCAATGTCTAGGCGTTGCAGTGCCTCATAGAGATCATTGGCGATGGGCTCCCTGTGGGGAAGCACCATCACTCTCCGGCAGTCATCGACAGTTCCGTGGACCATCAGTTGCCCAATGGCCGCATAGACATCTGGGCGTGCCGTTGTGGTTTTAACCTCGAAGACCTCTACTAACCGACGCCCTACAGCGACGCCCAAGTCGATGAGAACGTTCTTTACGAGTCGGGCCCGCTTAGGCATTGGGCTAGAAGTTCGCCACTCGTACAGTGCATCGACCACTTCACCATGACGCGAGACGTAGTCGATCTTGCTCGACCGCCGCCCCTTACGCCGCCCCCGTGCCTCAGCGTAGAAGTCTTCCAGTTCCCGCTGTTTGCGCTGGAACTCGGGGGAGTCAATATCGCCGTCCCGCACAGCCTGTTTGAAACGCGCAATGGTATCGATGTAACGGATGGCAGACCTACTTGCACCCAAGCCTTCGACCGGCATCACAAGCACGCCGTCTCGGATGCCGCCCGAAGAATCCACGACCTCAATCAGGGGTTGATTGCTCCACGCGAGAAGTGATGACTTGCTAACGCCCTTTGTACCACCGCCGACGCGACCCGAGTGCAGCAGGTAGATCGTCCCCGTGTCATTGTCACGGGCGAAGAAACCGGCGACTTGATCATTACGGCTTTCATATGCCGTATTGATCTCGACGGAGATTTGAAGGCCCCCGTCCTCCTCGAAGAGGCCAAACCAATTCAGGCGCCGAGGGTTTGGCGCGTCCGCGTCATTGTGGTCGGTGGACCAAAACCAGTAGCGCCCATCGTTGAACACCTTGGCATCGAAGGTCGTCCCACCTGGATAGCCAATGTTTTTGACAGCCCGTCGAGGAAAGTCACGCTGGAACGTGGTTTCCAGCTTGCGCTGTGCCTTGGCAACTTCCGACTTCGCCTCCAGCAGTGAAAACATTCCCTCTCCTCTTGTTGATATGGCCATCCAAGTTGCGCCACACTACGCAGGTAAGAAAGCGTGTGCCCAAGCTAAAAATAACGGCATGAGATCGGGGAAGCTTGACACAGCCGGGCGAAAATATTTCGCTGCGATCGCGTTGAGGGCCGGTCCACGTTCATTAGCGGTCGTTCCCAGATGGACCGGGGAAGACGCTTTCTGGCCGACCGCGGTCGGCCACCGCCCTGCGACGCGCGACCGACGCAGATCGACCCGAAGCGGACTGTTGCGCTTCTCCAAAGCGGTGGTTCTGCTGTCAACGAAATCAACGTCCTCTGTCCAATCTGTCTCGAGCAGTGTCAATGCATTTCCAGGTGCTCGCGTCAGGCTTGTGGCAAAGCTTAACAAGGCAAAGTACGGACGTAAGAACATCCATGAGCTTGTCCCAAATCGTGTCGTCGGACGGGAATAACGGATCAATCGAAGCCGGTACTAAAATCCGGGGTTGCATAGGCGTAAAGATTTTGACGTTTTCGCCGTAAACATGATCGAAATCGCGCATGTCGGCCCATAAGTCGGCGCTGAACAACCCAAATATCCAAAATGAATATGTCAAGAATCAAGCGAACCGCACTAGTCGTCACTTCCTCAATCACCGCGATGGTCATCGTCGGTTGCAGCGGCGGCACGCTCGACTGGCGAAACGCCCAGGTTAATAACGGCAAGATCTATGCGGGCGATGCGAATACACCGTTTAGCGGGAAGGTCACCAATATCCCGCTGGGAAGCCTCTACGGTGGACAACCCGGATATCAGAAGATCATTGGACAGGCCGGCGCCATCATGACGGTGCTGTATGGATCCTCTGTTCTGTGCGATGCAGAGGTGGAAGACGGGCGGCCTGACGGTGAAGTTGTCTGCAAACAGCCCCAATCGGATACCGTCACGGTCAAAGGGCATTTCGACAAAGGGGTGATGGACGGCAGCTTCACAATGTACGACAAATCCGGCAAGAATGCCGTGCTTGAGACGAGCTACAAAGACGGACAGCCGGACGGCGAACTCAAGCGTTACGCGCCGGGGACCGGTAAGCTCGTGAGCCAGCAGACGTTGACCAATGGCGTGGTCGACGGGGAGTACAAGGAATGGGACCCGAGCACGGGCAATCTTCTAGTTGATGCCACGTATGTGCGTGGCGTTCTGAACGGGGATGTCGTGAAGAAGGACGCCGATGGGAACACGATGATGAAAGGGACGTTTTCAAACGGCAAGTTTACTGGAATTGAATCGTTCCATCAGAGCTACAACACCATCCCGGGTCCAGACTTCGTGATCGTGAAGGGGAACAAGCAGTACGAAGATGGCGTACTTAAGAATGGACCGGAAGTGGATGCCGCGAATATATTCGCATCCGATGTCCAGCATTGCGTCGAAACAAAAAGCAATCAGGCATGGGCTTCTACAAACCATCGTCCGACCGAGGCCGAGACGCCGCCGCTTATCCAAGCCTGCAAGCAAGAGGTCAATGCCGCTAAGGCCACAGCGGAACAGACAGTCGCTGTAGCGCAGCCTACGGGATCAGCTGAAGATCGCACGGCCTTTCCGACTGAATCCAACGCCTGCACATTGGAGTGGCAGAATGCGTTTCACAAAGCAAACGGACCGGACGCCCTCATAAACTACGACCAGGCGTGGGAATTCGTAGATAACTGCCGTGCAGGAAAACATCCTCAATAATTCCTACGGACGAAAAAATCCGTCGCAAGTTACCTCGTGGCGAATATCAAGCCGGTCTCGTGCTTATTTGCGGCTCACGGGGGCCGGCTGTCTCGTCGTGATCAACCCACGCGTTACGGCATCAACGATCTACCCCGCTGCGTCGACCGTCCGAAATTGACCGAACGCGGCCGTCCGCCGCCCTGCGACGCGCGACCGACGCAGATCGACCCGAAGCGGATCTTCAGTGTACTTGCCTGGAAAGTCCGCAAACAGATGTATAAGAACCGCCGACGTTAGACACTCGTCTGTCCGCGATGCGCCAACGATCTTGTCAAAGATGCAAGTAGACATGCTTGCCGAACGCGCGTATTACCTCTTCATTACGGGACACAAAAATCCACTGACCCACTCGGTTCGAAACGAGAAGCCCGGCGTCAATCAACGTCGCGATATGTGCAGATACCGTAGACTGCGATAGACCGCTACGTGCATGGATCGCATTCGACGGCACGCCATGACGAAAGTCGACGACTCCTCTCGCGAATCCTCGATCCGGCGTTTTCAGCCACGCCAGAATTTCGCGCCTCAAGGGGTTTGCGAGCGCCTTATGAATCAGATTTTCGTCAATCATGATGTTCGACCAGGATCGGGATAGAAGTCGGCGATATGAAGCAAGGCGGGGGGGCTGGCATACGATATGCTCCGCCCCGACCGCTCTGCTTCACGTTCGTGCACGCGTTATGTGCCGCAGCGCCAGAGTGCAGCAGCATCAGAACATATCGGTCCGGTTCGGGGGGCCTTCGTGGTGTGCTCCACGCTCAATGCCCGCTCGGGCCGCGATAAAGGGCCCCGTGACCATCGTCGAATAGCTTTGACCCGGCCCGACCATTGGGAACACATCGGCACCTGGGTCGATCCTTACGTCGAGGAAGGCTGGCCCCTCAAATTCAATGAACGCCCTAAGCTTGGCCTCCAATTCACTGATCGTATCGACGCGGCAAGCGAATTCGAATCCATCGGCCCGAGCCGCCATCACGAAGTCCTTTCGATGAAGCGCCTTGTCGCTCACGAACATCCGTCCATCAAAGAAGAGCCGCTGCCACTGCCGGATCATCCCGTCGCCGCAGTTGTTGAGAAGCAGCACCTTCACCGGCACACCATACGTACTCGCCGTCTCGAGTTCGCCGACATTCATCCGGATGCTGCCGTCACCGTCGATATCGATTACCAGGGCATCCGGCCTCGCCAACTGCGCACCGATCGCAGCCGGTAGCCCGAAGCCCATCGTGCCCATGCTGCCCGATGTGAGGAAGGTGCGCGGCTCGACGAAATCGAAATACTGAGCGGCCCACATCTGATGCTGGCCTACTCCAGTCGTGACGATCGCGCGCCCGCCCGTCATCTCGCTGAGTTTCTCGATCACGTACTGTGGCTGAATCGCTGACTTGTTCCGGTCGAAATTCATCCCGTGGCGGCGCTTGAGTTCCGCGACTCGATCTAGCCAGTCCGCGGAGCTTTGCACGATCCGGTCATGCGTCATCAACGACCGCAACGCGTCCTTCGCATTGCCGATGTGACTCCACTGCGCCCGCTTGACCTTGTTGATTTCCGCCTCGTCGATGTCGATGTGAGCCACATGCCGTGCGCGTGGCGCGAATCGATCAGGGCGGCCGCCCACGACCCGATCGTCGAACCGGGCACCCACTGCGATCAGGAAATCGCAGTCTTCGACCGCGTAGTTCGCGCAGGCGGTGCCATGCATGCCGAGCATGCCGAGCCCCAGCTCATATCGTGCGGGTATCGCACCGATGCCCATCAGCGTGGTCACGACGGGGATCCTGTAGCGCTCGGAAAACCGCAGCAGCTCGCCTGCCGCTTCCGCTGCGACAATGCCGCCGCCCACATAGAGCAGCGGGCGCCGGCTCTGCGCCAGCAGGTCGAAGAATGCCGCACGCTTGTCGTCGTCCAGACGGGCGCCTTTTGCCACCATTCGAAGTCGATCCGAGTACCCGCGAAACTGCAATGTACCGTGGCCGAGATAAGGTCCCACCCAGTTCTGAACGTCCTTAGGCACGTCGACGACCACCGGTCCCGGACGGCCGGTGCGAGCGATTTCGAATGCGCTTCGCAGCGTCTGCTCCAGCTTCGCCGGATCGGTGACGAGAAATACCTGCTTTGCGCACGCCGACATGATGTTGAAGACCGGCGCTTCCTGAAACGCATCGGTGCCGACCATTGCGCGCGGAACCTGTCCGCAGATCAGGACGACAGGAACCGAATCCCCGTTGCAGTCGGCGATCGGCGTGACCGCATTCGTCGCGCCCGGGCCGGACGTCACCATGAACACGCCCACTTTTCCGCTGGCACGCGCGTAGCCGGCGGCCATGAAGCCTGCAGCCTGCTCGTTCGCAGGAACGACGAACCGGATCTGGCGCTTGGGGCTTGCCTTGTGCAATTCGTTGAAACGAAACACGGCGTCGTATGTGGGCAGGATTGCACCGCCGCTGTATCCAAACAGCGTATCGACGCCCTGTTCGGCGAGCACCCGCAGGATGATGTCCGCGCCGGACATCAGTTCGCCGGCGTGAGCAGGTGGCGGAAGAATCTGCGACGTAACAGCGGGATTCCGGGACATGGCTGCCTCGTAGGGAAATGGGCGCCGACCGCGTCGGCGACCGATGACGATGAATGATTTGCCTTCCAACTCGAGAACAGCGTGCGTTCCAAACCCGTTCACGGACGATCGTTCCAACGGACTCGTTGTATCAGGCCCGACTCATCGCGCACGTTCGTGCGCGCACACATGAAAGAATTGCAAAGGAGTCGAGATCATTCTGCCAACGATCGAAGCCGTCGGTGCGCGGATGAACCGCGCTTGCAGGCCAAAATGAGCGTTTTCCGGGCCACGGCGGGTTGCGACGCGATGCGCCTGCTCATCGACGCGATGTCCCGAACCGAGCGCGCGTGACCGATGGCGCCCGCTCGTGCGCTACTTCAGTGCGGTTACGCCAACAATCTTCTGGCAATGCGCTCGACGACGCGCTGGCCCAGATCCTCGCCGACGAGCGCCAGGGCAACGCGAATGCCGGCGTGCACGCCGTCCGCCGAATAGACGTTGCCGTCCTTCACGCAATGCTGACCGGCGACGACGTTCACCTGCGAATGCTCGTCGGCAAGACGCTGTCCGCCGCCCGGATGCGTGACCAGCCAGCGACGATCGGCAAGGCCGGCACGTGCGAGCAGAAACGCTCCGTTGGATACCGTCGCGAGCTTCCGCACGTGACATCCGGTTTCGTGAAGCCAGTCCACGAGCGCACGATGCTCTCGCTCCGGACCGTCGAACGGAGAACCGGGTATCACGACGATGTCGAATGATGCGGCCGCGTCCGCCAGGCACGCTGTCGTGCCCACCGCGGTTCCGTTCGAACAGACGACGGGCCCGGGCACCGGTCCGACGAGGTGCTGTTCGTAGACGATCCGGCCGCACTGGCGATTCGCTTCCTGAAAAACATCCATTGGACCGCTTGCCTCGAGCAGCCGAAAGCCGGCATACAGCATGATTCCGACATCCATGACACATTCCTCCGCAAACGTATTCCGGGCGAGGCCACGCTTTCGACGCCGATACCGGTCGCAGACGGGCCGCGTCGTTCCTTCGAAACAGCGGCGCCACATGACGCGTTGCGAGCGATACGACGATTCGGTTCCGTGCCCATCTTCGGCGGCGTCGTTGCCTCGCGTGTTGCCGAACCCAGTCTAGTCAGGCGGAGCGGGAGCGGAAACCCGGACATGCAACCTTGCGCGGCCAATCGCGGCGAGATTTCGGCCACGTCGCGTCGCCGGTTTCGGCGCCCGACACACGGCTACCGCTCCACAAACGTCGGAGCACGCCGGCACGGCTTACATTCAGCCTTCTTCCTGCGCCGCAAAAGTCAATTACCGGACCGTGTGTCCACGCGGTCCGTCCGTTGCGGTAATCTGGCGCAACGCTCGTCACCAGGTCGCGGCGCCGGCTCGAAACGCGATGCAGCAGTCGCGGTATGTGGTGCCTCCGCGCGAGCGGGTTCTTATTTGCTGAAGGTCAGGAATGAAAGTCGCCATTGTCGTCTTCGATGGTGTGCAGGCGTTGGATGTCGCAGGCCCACTGGACGTATTTGCGGAAGCCAACACGTATCTTCCTGTTCATCAGAGGTATGAGGTTTCCCTCGTCGGAAAGAGGGCCGGCACCGTGACGTGTTCGAACGGAATGCAGTTGTCCGTTCAGTTCGGCTTCGGGGATCTCGACGCGCAATATGACCTGATACTGGTCGCGGGCGGCCCGCAATTGCCGGACGCCTGCCCCTCCGGCGACGTCCTCGGCTGGCTGCAGTGCCAGGCACGGGGCGCGACGCGATTCGGCTCCGTGTGCAACGGAACGTTTCTGCTCGGCCATGCGGGCCTGATCGACGGCAAGGCCGTGACGACGCACTGGGCGGTTGCAGCGCGCCTCGCAAACGAGTTTCCGCTGGCCAGCGTAAAACCCGACAGCATCTTCATCCGGGACGGGCGACTGTTTACGTCCGCCGGCGTGACGGCAGGCATCGATCTTTGCCTGTCATTCGTATCGGAAGACTGGGGACACGAGCTGGCCGTACGCATCGCGAAGCAACTGGTCGTCTATATTCAGCGCGAAGGCGGGCAGTCGCAGTACAGTCCGTTCATTTCGGCCGGCAAGGACGAGGACCCGATCATCGGCAAGGTCCACCAGTACGTGACCGACCACATCGCCGATACGCTGTCGATCGAGCAGCTCGCGAGCGCCGTGTCGGTGAGCCGCCGGACCTTCTCGCGGCTGTTCGCCAAGCATGCAAAGGTGACGCCGTCCGCGTTCGTCGAACAGATTCGCGTCGATACCGCGAGGACATTGCTCGAAACGTCGGATGCACCGCTCAAGACCGTCGCGTTCAAATGCGGCTTCCACAGTGCCACGCACATGCGCGCGACGTTCGCGCGGCGGCTCAACGTCACGCCGCAACAGTACCGGCAACGGTTCAGGAGCACGGCCGATTCGAATCGGCACGCGCAGGCCGGTGCGGGAGACGCGGCCGGTTCGCATTCGCAACGGCGATTGCATCCGTGAGTCACGCCAATCCGGTTCAGCCGCTCTCGGACATTCTCGAACGCGGGTTGTCGGTGATCTTTTGCGGCATCAACCCAGGGCTCGGTTCGGCCTCGGCGGGCCATCATTTCTCGAACGCAAGCAACCGATTCTGGCGCGTCGTTCACCTGGCCGGTTTTTCGCCCGAACGGATTCGTCCCGATGACGATCGCACGCTGCTTCGATATGGTTGCGGGCTCACCACCGCCGTTTCGCGTGCGACGGCCCGTGCCGCCGAATTGTCGCGATCGGAGTTCGAAGCGGCCGCATCGGGATTCGAGCGGAAGATCCAATACCATGCGCCGCGGTACGTCGCGTTTCTCGGCAAGACCGCCCTTGCGGCGATGTCCGGCAAGCGCGACATCCAGTGGGGCGCGCAATCCGATACGTTCGGCGGTGCGCGTGTATGGGTGCTGCCGAATCCGAGCGGCCTGAACCGCGCGTTCGACCTCGATTCGCTGGTGGCCGCCTACCGCGAGCTCCGTGTCGCGATCACGTCCGTGCCCTGAAGTTCTGCATTGTTGCGCAGCGTGTGGGTAACGAAATCCACGAAGGCCCGGACCTTCCCGCTCGCGCCTCGCCGCTCGACATGGAGCAGGCTTACGGGAATCGGCTCGTGCTCGAACGCCGTCAGGATTGGCCGAAGCCTGCCGTCGCGCACCTCCGGGGCAGCCTGATACGACAAGAGCTGGGTCACGCCCACGCAATCGACGGCAGCCAGAACGGCGGCGGGAACCAGATCGACGATCATCCGCGGCCGAAGTCGAACGGGCACTCGCGAACCGTTGTCGTGAAACACCCACTCGAGCGGAAGCGACACGCCGGTGCATGACACGCAGTCGTGATGGAGCAGGTCGCGCGGATGCGCGGGTTCTCCGTGCGCAGCGAGATAGGCAGGCGCTGCATACGTTCGCCGCCGAACGACACCCAACGGAAGCGCGAATACCGAAGAGTCGCCCAAGTGGCCGATCCGGATGGCAATATCGACACCCTCCTCGAGCAGCCGCGTGGTCCGGTCGACATACACGGCGTTGACGTCGACATCGGGATAACGCAATACGAATGCATTCACCAGCGGCGCGATGAATCGCTGGCCGAACAGCACCGGGGCTGAAATGGTCAGCGTGCCCACGGGGTTTTCATGATCCGTGGCGATATTCACCTCCGCGTCCGCGATCACGTCGAGCACCTTGCGGCACGCATCGGCGTACGTCGTGCCGGCATCCGTCGCCCGCACCGAGCGCGTCGTGCGCGCCAGCAGTTGCGTGCCGATTCGGGTTTCGAGCGAATGCACCGCCCGCGAAACCGCTGCCGTCGACAAGCCGAGCTTCTCCGATGCGGCGGTGAAGCTGCCGCGGTCGACGACGGCCACAAAGACTTCCATCTCGCGCAACTTGTCCATTCCGCCTCCCGACGCGGTCGATTGAATCCCTACGTCGCGATTGTATGCGCGCGATGCTGCACGTCGAGCTTTCACACGTTCGGGTGACCCAAAAGCGCGTCAGGATGGCCGCAATCGATCCATTTTCATTCGGCATGAAGCAGGCCGATCGTGCCACCCACGGTTCGCCGATGCCAGATCGTTGCGGCCGGACGGCAACGGCGTCTTTCCGGTCGTGCAGGTAATGAAGACGTCCATTGCGGCCGTGGCGCAATTCGCTCACTCATTGGCCCAAAACCGAAACTGCCCGCGCTATGAGAGCGCCACTTCATCTCCGACAATGAACTCCATCACCGCGTGGCTGCGACAGCACGACGATACCGGCCCGCATCAAAGGCGCCGCGCGCATTGCGCATTGCGCCGTATCGCTAACCGAATGAGGGAGTCCGCCATGTTTGCTGCAATGCTTGAAGTCAAGCCGATACCGGAACAGTTCGATGCCTATCTCGGCATGGCGAAGATGCTTCGGCCCGAACTCGAGAAGATCGACGGGTTTGTCGACAACACGCGCTATGGAAGCCTGACCCGGGACGGATGGCTTCTGTCGCTGTCGAGCTGGCGCGACGAGAAGTCACTGGTGCGCTGGCGAACCTCGACGAAGCACCACACCATTCAGCAGGTCGCGCGCGATCGCATATTTTCCGACTACCAGCTGCGCATCGGCCAGGTCGTGGCCGATACGTGTGTTCCGGCAGGCCAGGTCCTGCAGGAACAGCGCCTCGACGTGACCGAGGTCGGCGCAGGCACGGCCGTCACGCTGCTGGACGCGACGTGCGCGCCGGACTGGCCCAGGCAGGCAGGTCCGCGAGCGGTTGCCGGATGGTTGGGGCTCGACACGCAGGCGCACGGCCTCGTTGCATGGGACGCGTTCGACGCGCTATTGACGCCCGGCGATGTGATCGTCGTCGCGACCTGGCGCGACCAAGCTGCCGCCGCCGCGTTCGAACGCGGAGCGAATCTGCGTTCCGATACGCGCGTTCGGCATATCCGCATCGTGCGGGAGTACGGCATGTTCGATCGCCGGGAAGCGCCGCAGTACTTCGACGAAGCGCGTCGCCATGAACCGGCCGCACGCTGACGGCGTCGCGCCCATGCCGTCATTTCTCCAATCTCAGTAGCCAAGGGATCCTATGAGTTCCGCCAACCCTTCGACGACCGGAACGAGCGAGCCGCTCGGAGTACCCGCACCGGCGCACGCGCCGGTGCGGAGGACGCAGACGCCGGTGCAAACAGGCTCCGGTCACGCTGCAATGTCGCCGCGTGTCGCTATCGGCCTGACCGGAATGCTGTTCGCGTCGTTGCTGGCGATACTCAACGAACAAGTCACCGCAGCGGCGATGGCCGACATTCAAGGCGCACTGTCGATCGGACATGACGACGGGACGTGGCTGACCGCGCTGTTCGAAGCCGCCAACGTGGCGACGATGGTGTTCGCCCCGTGGTTTGGCATGACCTTCACGCTGAAGCGATTCACGATCGGCGCCGTCGTCGCCACGTTGATCTTCGGCATGCTTTGCCCGATCGCGCCGACCCTGCCCGCGCTGTACGTGCTGCGCGTGCTGCAGGGCGTGGCGGGCGGCTGCCTGCCGCCGATGCTGATCATCGTCGCGCTGCGCTATCTGCCGCCCAAGGTAAAGTTGTACGGGCTCGCAGGCTACGCGCTGACCGCGACGTTCGGGCCCGCGCTCGGCACGCCGCTGGCTGCGTTGTGGACGGAGTATGTCAGCTGGCGCATGGCCTTTCTTCAGATCGTGCCGCTCGGGATCGGCAGCTGTGTGGCGATTCAGTTCGGCCTTCCGGCCGATCCGCTGAAACTCGAACGGTTCGGTTCGTTCAACTGGATCGGATTCCTCACCGGCTTTCCCGGCGTGGCGATGCTCGTGATCGGTCTTCTGCAAGGCGATCGCCTCGACTGGCTGAATTCCGGCTTCGTCTGCGCGATGTTTTCCGGCGGGGCGCTCCTGCTTGCGGTGTTTTTCGTCAACGAATGGTTTCACCCGCTGCCCTTTTTCAAGCTGCAGATGCTCGGCCGCCGCAACTTCGCGCACGGCCTCCTCACGCTCACGGGCGCTGTGGTGCTGCTGGTCGGCGTTGCTGCGATACCGGGACAGTATCTCGCGAAGGTTCACGCCTACAGAGCGCTGCAGACGGCTCCGCTGTCGCTGCTGGTCGCGCTTCCGCTGCTGATCACGCTGCCGTTGACCGCCGCCGTGCTGAACCTTAGGCAGATCGATCGCCGCTGGGTGCTCGGTATCGGCGTTGCCCTCATGGCAACGACCTGCGCGATGGGCAGCGTGATGACGTCCGAGTGGATTCGCGACAACTTCTACCTGCTTCAGTCGTTACAGATCGCGGCCCAGCCGATGGTGATCCTGTCGATCCTGATGGGCGTGACGACGGGCTTGCCGCCGACCGAGGGCCCGTTCGCGTCGGCCATGTTCAATTCGCTGAAGACGTTCTCCGCCGCTGCGGCGACTGCGCTGATCGAAGGTGTCGGTACCGCTCGCGAACGCTTCCATTCGAACGTGCTGGTGGACCGCCTGGGCAACCACATGGCGATGACGGACCAGAGCATCGACAGCCTTCATGATTTCGGCGAACTTGCGCACCGAGTCCACGAGCAGGCGTTCGTGCTGACGTCGGCCGATCTTTATCGCGTGATGGCGGGCGTCGCCGTTGCACTTCTTTTCCTTGTTCCGGTGTTGCCCGTGCGGATCTATCCGCCGTGGACCATTACGCCGCCTCCTTCCCGTTGATGGACGAAATCATGTCGACCGCCACCCGTTTTCCGTTCAAGACCACTTACGTTGCCGCATCCCTGGTCGCGGCAGGCATGGCCGTATGGGGCTGCGCACGGCTCGTTTCCGCACCCGAAACCGAATCCACGAACGACGCCTACGTGCAAGCCGACTTCACGCTCGTGGCGCCACGCGTCGCCGGCCAGATTTCCGATGTCCTGGTGGACGACAACGAGTCGGTGAAGGCCGGCCAGTTGCTGGTACGCATCGACGATCGCGACTTCCGCGCAGCATTGCTGAGTGCCCAGGCCGATGTGGTCGCGGCCAAGGCGTCCGTGGCCAATTTCGACGCCGAGATCGCACGGCAGCCGTCGCTCGTCGAGCAGGCGCGCGCGACGCTGCGGTCCGACGATGCCGGTATCGCGTTTGCGCGGGCCAATGCATCGCGCTACCAGAATCTCTCGGAAGCTGGTGCAGGGACGGCACAGGAGCAGCAGCATGCTGCGACGACGCTTGCCGAGCAGCTTGCACAGCAAGCGCGCGATCGGGCCGTGTTGACGGCGACCGAGCAGAACCTCGACGTCCTGCGCGCCGGGCGCGACAAGGCGGCAGGGGCACTGGCGCGTGCCGAGGCGGCACTGGAACAGGCGACGCTCAACCTGTCCTATAGCGAGATCCGCGCACCGGTCGACGGCAAGATCGGGCGACGTTCCGCGCGTGTGGGCGCGTTCGTGACGCCCGGCGCGGCGATTCTCGCGATCGTTCCGCTCCGGGACGCGTATGTCGTGGCCAACTTTCAGGAAAACCAGATTACCAACATGCGGCGCGGTGCCGGCGTACGCATCAAGGTCGACAGCTTTCCGGGCGTGGTGATTCGAGGTCACGTGGACGGTCTCGCGCCCGCGACCGGCGTAAGCTTCGCGCCCATCGCGCCCGACAACGCGACGGGCAATTTCACCAAAGTCGTGCAGCGCGTACCGGTCAAGATCACGATCGACCGCGGGCAGCAGGCAGCGTCCGCACTGAGCGTCGGGCTTTCCGTCGAAGCGGAGGTAGCTGTTGGCAAGCATCGCGATGCGCCGACGGCGGGAGGGAACGGGAAATGAATACGAACGAATTCTCCGTCCGCGAGACGGTACTGGCGATACTCGCGTGTCTCGTGATGGCGGGATGCACGTTGGGTCCGGACTTCGAGCGTCCGAAAACCTCGACCCCCGATGTCTTCAGCCGCACGGAAGCGGCGCAAGCATCGAGCAAGACCGTCGAATCGCAATTCAATGCAGATTGGTGGACGCTCTTCGGCGATCCGGTGCTCGACTCGCTGGAAAAGCAGCTCGCCGACGCGAACCTGGACGTGGCGGTGGCGTCGGCGCGCCTGCGCCAGAGCCGTGCGCAACAGCGGGTCGCCGGTGCCGCGGAACTTCCTTCCATCGTCGGCGCTGCATCGTATAACCGCGAGCGTGGAAGCGAGAACGGGATATTGTCGTTGCTTGGCGTCACGCCGACACAGACGCAACCGCAATCGGCATCGGGAACCTCGCCGGTCGGCGTGGCAGCATTGCCGGGGTCCAAAGGTTCGCCGGCCTACAATCTGTATCAGTCGGGCTTCGACGCGTCGTGGGAGATCGACATCTGGGGCCGGGTTCGACGTGGCGTCGAAGCGGCGACCGCATTGAGCGACGCGTCATACGAGGACCGCAATGCGGTGCTGCTGTCGGTCCGGGCCGAGCTTGCGCGCGACTATATCGAGTTGCGCGATACGCAGTCTCAGCTTCGTATCGCGCGGCAGAACCTCGAGATTGCCCGGGACGCGGTAAACCTCGCGCAAGTTCGCGTACGCGAAGGGGTCACGACGGAGCTGGACGTCGCAAATGCGTCAGCACAGGCCGAATCGATTGAAAGCCTGATTCCGACGCTCGAAGCGAAAGGCGAGACGACGATCAACGCGATTGGCGTGTTGCTCGCCCAGGAGCCGGGGGCGCTGCGGCATGCGTTCGGCGAGTCTCGCGACGTTCCGCCGCTCCCCGAGCAGGTGCCGATCGGATTTCCGTCCGAACTCGTGCAGCGCAGACCGGATATCCGGCGAGCGGAGGCACAGTTGCATGCCGCGACGGCGTCGATCGGAATGGCGAAGGCCGACTTCTATCCGCGCATTTCGTTGAACGGCAGCGCGGGATTCCAGAGCCTGCAGCTGTCGAGCCTCGCCAACTGGGCATCGGGCCAGTTCGTGATCGGACCGTCGATTACACTTCCGATCTTCGAGGGCGGGCGTCTCAAGGGAATGCTCCACCTGCGTGAAGCGCAACAACAGGAGGCTGCGATCAACTACCAACGTACCGTACTCGAGGCATGGCGGGAGGTGGACGACGCGCTTGTCGTCTACGCTGCCGAACAGCGCCGGCGCGATCGGCTCGTATCCGTGGTAACGCTGAACCAGCGCGCGCTCGCGATCGCACAGCAACGGTACAAAGCTGGCGCGGTCGATTACCTCGACGTACTGAACGTGCAGAAGCAGCTGGTGGCGGCGCAGAGCAATCTCGAGCAGAGCAAGGCAACCGCCGACACTAACCTCGTCACGCTATGCAAGGCGCTCGGTGGCGGCTGGGAATCCACATACTCGATTCGGGACGCTGATCGCTGACAAAGCGCTCAGGTGGACAGGTTCCGCTTGTTCTGCGTTCGCATCCGGTTGTGTCGTTTATCTCAAAGTGTTGCGTTCACTTCTATCCCGACGCCTCTAACAGAGACGACTCGCGTGCAGCGAGAGTGGCGCCGGTTGACGCGCCGTCGACAAGATGCTTAAGCCGCGCATCAATCTCAAAATGGCACCTATCTTGCCGCACGTGGTGCAGCGTATCGATAGAATGTCGAACCGTTATGGCCAATCACCGTTCAAGCGGAGACGTCTGCTTTCGATCGAAGAGCAGCCCTTGAGGTGGCTGATGCCAATGGCCGGATATGGCCGGTTGCGGTCAAAAGCAACCGATCGCTGCCGACCCATATCCGTCCTTCTGCAAGCACTGAGGCCGATGACGGCTTTGGGCCTATGAGGGGACGTCCGCACGGTCACATCGCAGATGACCGTCACCGCACTTTTACGAAGAGCGATGTTGTCCGGTGTCGTGCTCTTGCGCATACGTCGGTAGTCGGTCCCCGCACTGTTCCGGTCGCACAGAAGACGGCTTTCCATGATGGCAAGGGCAGTCCGGTCCTCCTTGACGTGCGTCAAGACGCATACCGTCGCCACTCTGCAAGCTGGGGCACCACAATGGTCGGGCCAGATGGTCTATGACAGAACGGAGAGCCTGACGTGAAAGATATCGATCGGGAAATCGACAAACTCTGGAAACGGATTGACCGCATGCCGGCCTTCGCTCCCCGTCGCAACGAGAACGACAACACCGTGACATGGGCGCTGGCAATCGCCCAGCTTGTCTCGTGGGGAACCATCTGCTACGCCGTCTCCCTTTTCGCCGCGACGCCGGCGCCCCTCTACGACCCGGTGTTTGCCGTTACCACGCGGGACTACACTGGCAGCCTCCGCACAAAAATCACCTTGATCATCCGGCAGCCACTTACACACCGTGAACGTAAGGGAGAATTGGCATGAGCACGCCCGTTGATGAGATTCGCCCGGCAGTCGCCACAGACTTCGGCGGCATCCTCGCGTTGCTGGACCTGTGCGGGCTACCCGCCAGCGACCTCACGGCGCAAAGCCTCGACGGCTTCCACGTCGCCGTACGGGACGCCGGGATCGTCGGGGTGGCCGGGCTGGAGCAAGTTGGCGATGCGGCCCTTTTGCGTTCGGTCGCCGTTCACCCGCGGCTGCGCGCATCCGGTCTGGGTGGCCGACTTATCGACGCATCCATTGCGCTGGCGCAAACGCGATCGCTGCGCGCGCTATACCTTATTCCGAACGATGAATCCGCCCTCAATTTTTTTGCGCGCCGCGGATTCACACGCATTGAGCGAACCCTCATTCCCGAAGCGATCCGCGGTCTGCCCGAATTCACGCATCTTTGTCCGCAGACGCATCCGAGCTTGTGGAAGTCGCTGAATTCCAATTGCTCCAAGGTGCCTGCCATGAAGAATCTCGAAGTGTTCGATCCCGCCATGTGTTGCTCGACCGGCGTTTGCGGCGTAGACGTCGACCCCGTACTGGCGCAATTCGCCGCCGATCTGAAGTGGGTCGAGGCGCACGGCGTGACGGTGGCCCGCTACAACCTGGGCCACGCGCCGCAGGCGTTCGCCGCCAACGCCGCGGTGGTCAAGGAAATGGAAGCCGGCATGGAGCGGCTGCCGATCCTCGTGGTCGACGGCCATATCGTCTCGACGGGGATGTATCCGTCGCGCCAGCAGCTTGCGCAGAAACTCGGCATTGCGCTGACGACGGAGGAAAAGCCTCATATCAAGGCCGGCAGCTGCTGTTCGCCGGGCTCGGGCTGCTGCTAAGGAACGCTCATGTCCCTTCCTGACACGCAGACCCGATATCTCTTCTTCACCGGAAAAGGCGGCGTCGGCAAGACATCGCTTTCCTGTGCCACGGGCCTTGCCATGGCCGATGCCGGCAAGCGGGTGCTCATCGTCAGCACGGACCCGGCCTCCAATCTCGACGAGGTGCTCGGCGTCCGCCTGAGTCAGTTGCCGACCGCGGTGCCGGGCGCGCCGGGCCTGTTCGCGTTGAACATCGATCCGGAAGTGGCCGCGCAGACCTACCGGGAACGGATGGTCGAACCGTATCGCGGCGTCTTGCCTGCCGCGGCGATCCGCAACATGGAAGAGCAGTTTTCCGGGGCGTGTACGGTCGAGATTGCTGCCTTCGACGAATTCTCCAAACTGCTCGGCGACCCCGCCGCAACGGCCGATTTCGATCACGTGATTTTCGACACCGCCCCGACCGGCCACACGCTGCGCCTGTTGACGCTCCCTTCGGCGTGGAACGAGTTCATCTCGTCGTCGACGGGGGGCGCCTCGTGCCTCGGACCGTTGGCCGGACTGGAGAAACAGAAAGCGCTCTACGCGGCAACCGTCGAACGGCTGTCGAGCGCAGCCCAGACCACCGTCGTGCTGGTGAGCCGGCCCGAAGTCGCAGCACTGCGCGAAGCGAATCGCACGCGGCACGAACTGGCCGACCTCGGCATCTGCAACCAGGTGCTGGCGATCAACGGACTCTTCTACACAGATCGTAACGACGACGCGATTGCGACCGCCATGACCCGGCGCGCGCAACAGGCACTGGCCGACATGCCGCACGAACTGGCGGGCTTGCCGCAGACGCGCATTCCGTTTCTGCCGCGCGGCACGGTCGGGCTGGATGCGCTGCGCGACATGGCGCATCCCGAACGCGTGCGCATGCCGAGCGAACACCGGATGCCCGACACCGCCTTGCCGCCGGGCCTGGGCGGCCTGGTAGACGAGCTGTCGGCCGCGGGCCACGGCGTGATCATGACGATGGGTAAAGGCGGCGTGGGCAAGACCACTGTAGCAGCCGCGATCGCAGTTGCGTTGGCCGGGCGCGGACACGACGTGATCCTCTCGACCACCGATCCGGCCTCGCACGTGGCCGCCACCGTCGATGGCGTCGTGCCTCGCCTGAGCGTCACACGCATCGACCCGGCGCGCGAAGTGCAGCAGTACACCGAAGAGGTGCTGGCCAAAGCGGCATCGCACCTCGATGCGGGCGGCCGGGCGATGCTCGAGGAAGATCTGCGCTCGCCCTGCACGGAGGAAATCGCCGTCTTCAGGGCCTTCGCGCGCACGGTCGATCAAGGCAAGTCCGGCTTCGTGGTGCTTGACACCGCGCCGACCGGGCACACCATTCTGCTGCTGGACGCTGCCGAGGCCTATCACCGCGAAGTGATGCGCACACAAGGCGACATGCCGGAGTCGGTCCGTCAACTGCTGCCGCGCCTGCGGGACCCGGATTACAGCCGCATCCTGATCGTCACGTTGCCGGAAGCCACGCCGGTTCACGAAGCGGAACGCCTGAGCGCCGACCTCGCGCGCGCGGGAATTACGCCGTACGCGTGGGTCATCAACCAGTCGTTGCTGGCGAGTGGCACGACCGACCCGATGCTGTGCCAGCGGGGCACTTACGAGGTGCCGTTCGTCCGCCGCGTGGCGGACGATCTGGCCCAGCGCACCGCACTCATTCCGTGGCTCGCCGAGGCACCGGTCGGGCCAGCTGGCCTCGAGCACGTGATTACGTCGCGGGTGGCCACGTAGTGCAGTGCACCGCCCACCGCCTTTGAGCTCAATGGGCGGCGTGACCGCCGGAATCCGAATCATGAGATGGGACGAAAGCGGATGCCTGTAGACATTGATGTCGTGGTAATCGGCGGTGGCCAGGCCGGGCTTGCCACCGCCTACTTTCTGCGTCGCGCGGGGCTCGACTATCTCGTGCTGGATAACCAAAGCGCCCCAGGAGGCGCCTGGCGACATACCTGGGACTCGCTACACCTGTTTTCGCCGGCGCAATGGAGTTCGCTGCCAGGCTGGCAGATGCCCGTATCACACGACAGGTACCCGTCGCGCAACGAGGTTATCGACTATCTGGCGCGATATGAGGAGCGTTATCACATCCCTGTCCGACGACCCGTTCATGTCGAATCCGTTTCACGCGTTCAGGGTGGGTTGCTGGTCAGTACCGATCGCGGGGAATGGCTCGCCGGGGCGATCGTGAGTGCGACCGGTACCTGGAGCGCGCCGTATGTCCCCGACTATCCTGGACGCGAGATCTTTCGCGGTCGTCAGATGCATTCGGCTCAGTATCGCAATCCGGACAATCTGCGCGGACAAGATGTGCTGGTGGTGGGCGGCGGCAACTCGGGCGCGCAGATCCTGGCGGAGGTATCGACCGTCTGCAACGCCATGTGGGTGACGTTGCAGGAACCGGTTTTTCTTCCAGACGACGTAGATGGCCGGGTCTTGTTCGAACGCGCGACAGCCAAATGGCAGGCTCTTCGCGATGGGCACACGATGACGGCACCAGTAGGTGGTTTGGGCGACATCGTCATGGTGCCACCTGTACGGGACGCGCGTGCGCGTGGCGTTCTGCACGCAATGCGTCCGTTCAGCCATTTCGATACAGACGGCGTCGCGTGGAGCGACGGCACGCATTCCCGCGTCGATGTCGTGATCTGGTGCACCGGGTTCCGCCCCGCACTCAAACATCTTGACCCGCTGCAGATCTGTGATGCAAACGGATTGCCGAGGACAGACGGGACGCGAGCCAGCGACGAGGAACGCCTGTGGTTTGTCGGTTACGGCGAGTGGTGCGGCGCCGCCTCTGCCACGCTCATCGGTGTAATGCGTAGCGCTCGCGACGCGGCGGGGGATATAGCCAGATATTTGCGCGCTATACAGCCGCGCAGCACATCGGCACCGTAGCCGGTGATAGGGGCATCGCAAATGAGGCATCGCCCCTTTTTTCTGCCACGCCACGTCTCGGTCATGTGGCAGGCGGCGTGGATCGAGGCCGGGCCGCAGTTACCAAGATATCAGCACACGCTCGCACGGCCATGTGGAGTCGCTGGCGAATGAGCGGTCGTGGCCGGCTGCGGTCAAAAGCAACCGACCGCGGCCGACCCGGTGCTGCCAGTCGCTCGCTCATTCCGAGAGGCCGATGACAAGCGGCAAGCGGCCCGTCAGCGCTCTTCTTCAGTCGGGCAGGCTTTGCTTGACACATGTCAGCAGCCTACTTTTTCAGGAGGGTGCGTCGATGGAACCGACGCACCCTCCCCGCTCAAGCTAGCCGAGGACATGTTTCATACGCAGGCGAAGCGATGTCCGCCGTGGTGCTGCGCCGGGACAACACTGTGGGCTCAACCAAGCCAGCCCTTGATGGTATTGGCCATGACGTGGGTGGAGATGCCATAGCGATCGTGCAAGGTCGGTAGCGCGCCCGCACCGAGGAACTCATCGGGCAGTGCGATTTGACGGTACATTGGCGTCACGCCCGCCGTAAGCAGCGAGGTCGCGACCGCTTCGCCAAGACCGCCGATCACCGAATGATTCTCGGCGACCACGACCATGCGACCCGTGCGTCGGGCTTCACGCAAGATCGTCTCGGTGTCGAGCGGCTTGATGGTCGGCACGTGCAATACGCCAACGCCTACGTTGTCCGCTTCGAGCACCTTCGCGACTTCCAGCGAGCGCATCGTCATGATGCCCGAGGAGATGATCAGAACGTCGGCGCCGTCGCGCAGCAGCTTGGCTTTGCCGAGTTCGAACTGATAGTCGTATTCATCGAGCACGGCCGGAACGTTGCCACGCAGCAGGCGCGCATACACCGGCCCGTTATGCGCGGCGATCGCCGGCACCATCTGCTCGGTATCGAGCGCATCGCACGGATCGATGACCGTCATGTTCGGCATCGCGCGCATCAGCGCAAGATCCTCGGCCGCCTGATGGCTCGGTCCGTAGCCGGTCGTGAGCCCCGGCAGTGCGCAGATGATCTTTACGTCGAGGTTGTCTTCCGCGATGGCCTGGTGCATGAAGTCATACGCGCGACGGGTTGCGAATACGGCGTACGTCGTCACGAACGGCTGGGCGCCCTCATGCGCCATACCGGCGGCCGCGCCCATCAGCAATTGCTCGGCCATGCCCATCTGATAGTAACGGTCTGGAAACTCCTTTCCGAAGATGTGCAGGTCGGTGTACTTGCCGAGGTCGGCAGTCATGCCAACTACGTTCGTCTTCTCCCGAGCCAACCGGGCCAGCGCATGACCGAACGGGGCGGAACGCGTGACCTGTCCTTCGCCGGCAATAGACGCGATCATCGCCGAGGTCTTCAGGCGCGGCTTCGTGGTGAGAGTGGTGTCGCTCATGCTTGTCTCCCTGCTTCGAGTGCTGCGAGCGCCAGTTGCCACTCATGGGCGTCGACGCGGATGAAATGGTTCTTTTCCCGTTCTTCGAGGAACGGCACGCCGCAGCCCATGCGGGTATCGCAAACGATGATGCGGGGCTGCTCTTTCGGATGATTGCGTGCAGCATCGAAGGCAGCCTTCACTGCGTCAATGTCGTTGCCGTCCACCCGCTGGGTGAACCAGCCAAATGCTTCGAGCTTCTCGACGAGCGGCTCGAACGCCATGATCGTCGAGGACGGACCGTCGGCTTGCTGGTTGTTGACATCGACCATGGCGATCAGGTTGTCCAGCTTCCAGTGAGCGGCCGACATGAGGCCCTCCCAGATGGCGCCTTCATCGAGTTCACCGTCGGAGAAGAGCGTGTAGACGAAGGCGTTCGAGCCCTTGCGCTTCAGTCCCAGGCAGCGGCCCACCGCGATCGTGAGACCGTGGCCGAGCGAGCCGCCGGACATCTCCATGCCGGGCGTGTAGCTCGCCATTCCGGACATCGGCAACCGGCTGTCGTCGCTGCCGTAGGTTTCGAGTTCTTCCGGTGGCAGGAAGCCGGCTTCGAAAAGTGCGGCGTAGAGCGCGATTGCATAGTGACCATTGGACAACAGGAAGCGATCGCGGCCTTCCCAGTCCGGACTGTCGGGCTGGTAGCGCATCGCGCCAAAGTAGGCAACCGCGAGTACATCGGCGATATCGAGCGCCTGGCCGATATAGCCTTGGCCCTGTACCTCGCCCATCAGCAATGCGTTTCTGCGAATCCGGTAGGCGCGCTCGGCGAGCGTCAGCCCATCTGATGACGGATTGTTCATGGTGGATCCTTGATTCAAAAAGGTGAGTCTTTGCAGCGGACGGTGTCAGCGATTGACGGTTTTGGCCGGCACGAGGAAAACAAGCCCGGCACCGATGACGATCGCGACGGAGATGAAGATGAGCCCAGCCGTCGATTTACCGGTCAGATCGTTCAACCAGCCCACGATGGCCGGCGAGAAGAAGCCGGCGAGATTGGCGAAGCAGTTCACCGCCGCGATACCCGCCGCGGCGGACATGCCGCCGAGAAGCGCGGTCGGCAGTGACCAGAACTGCGAAGACGAAGCGAGAATGCCTGCGGCGGCGACGCTGACACACACCAGCGACGCGCCGACTCCGCCCAGTGTCGGAAGCGTTGCGAAGCCCGCTGCCGATACGAGCATCGGGATCGCAAGATGCAGACGGCGTTCGCGATGCCGGTCAGCGCTCGCTCCCACCAGCGGTAGCGCAATGATCGCGCACAGGTACGGGATGGCTGTAAAGACGCCCACCCACAGCGGATCGGCCACCCCGGATTTGCGGATGATCGTCGGCAGCCAGAATGTGAGCCCATATTGACCGAGCACGACGCAGAAGTAGATGGAGGCCATCAACCACAAACGACGATCGCCGATGAACGACCTGATCGACACATGCGCGATCTTGTGCGCGTTGTCGTTCGCCACGTTGCGTGCGAGGAGTGCTTTCTCCGCATCGGTGAGCCACTTCGCGGCAGCGATACCGTTATCGAGGTAGAACAGGATCGTGACACCAAGGAGCAGCGACGGCAGGGCTTCGAGGATGAACAGCCACTTCCAGCCAGCCAATCCCTGCACGCCCTGGAACGCATGCAGGATGTAACCGGACAGCGGCCCGCCGACAATGCCGGCCAGCGGAATAGCCATGAAAAAGAGTGAGAGTGCTTTTGCGCGCCGTGCCGAAGGAAACCAGTATGTCAGATACAGAATGACGCCCGGCGCGAACCCCGCCTCGGCCACGCCCAACATAAAGCGGAGAACATAGAACGTTGTGGGCGACTTGACGAAGACAAACGAGGCCGAAATCACAGCCCAGGTCAGCATGATGCGAGCGAGCCAGTTTCGTGCGCCTACTCTGTGCAACATGAGATTACTCGGTACCTCGAAGAGAAAATAACCGAGAAAGAAAATACCGGCGCCAAGGCCATACACGGTTTCACTGAAGCGCAGGTCGTTGAGCATCTGCAGTTTTGCAAAGCCCACGTTGACACGATCGAGATAAGCGCCCAGGTAGCACAGCATCAGGAACGGTATCAGGCGCCGTCCGACTTTCGCATACGTTTTTGATTCGAAGCTCGCCGAGTCGGCGAGCTTCGTGACATCGCCCGCCATTGACGGCGCGGTGGCCTTCGTTTTCATGGTTGTCTCCTGCCATATCGCCCCGGGTTTTACCGCCGGGTGCATTGACCCATCTGCCGCAACCGCGGCCGATGTCGTACTTAATGGATCAGCATTCCGCCGTTGACGTCGAGCGTGATGCCCGTGAGGTAAGTCGACAGGTCGCTCGAGAGGAACAGGCAGGCGTTCGCGACGTCCGCGGCATCGCCGAGCCGGCCGAGCGGAATGCCCTTGATGACTTCGGCGCGCATCTCGGTCGTGAGCTTGTCGCCTGTGATGTCGGTCTGAATGAGACCCGGGGTGATCGAGTTGACGCGGATGTTGTCCGGGCCGAGTTCACGCGCCATCGCGCGAGCGAGACCGAGCACACCGGCTTTGGCTGCGCTGTAGTGCGGACCGCCGAAGATGCCGCCGCCGCGTTGCGCGGAAACGGATGACATGCAGACGATGCTGCCGCTCCTTTGCGCCCGCATTTGCGGAATGACCGCTTGCGACATATAGAGCGTGCCGCGCAGGTTCACGTCGATGACCGCATCGAAGTTGTCGGCCCCGATGTCCATCGTCTTCAAAGGCTGCGTGATACCTGCGTTGTTGATCAATCCATCTACACGGCCGTACTTCTCGATGACCGCCGCGGCGGCAGCTATACATGCGGCTTTGTCGGTCACATCGCAAGGGAGGCCGAGGTTGTCCTCGCCGAACTCACGCGCAGCACGCTCGGCATCTCCCTTGTGAAGATCCAGAATCACTACGCGCGCGCCTTGCGCAGCGAGCGCTTTTGCGGTCGCCTTGCCGATGCCGCGCGGCGAGGCGGCACCGGTTACGATGACCACTTTGCTGTCGAGCAACATGTTTGTCTCCATCGATCACGTTAGTTGGTAGACGCAGTTTCAGTGCTTCAACTATCTCGATCAATGCAGTTCGGCTCAACTATTGCTGAAGAATTTTCAGGTGTGGCTGGAACGTGGACTCACGGGTGTCAGAATGCGCCCCTTTGGCATAACGCTGGGGCGCCGCCGCCCCGCCCTGCGCGGCCCGACGCTACAAGGCGGCGCGGCTGGTCTCTTGCTCGACCCAGTCCAAAAATTTGGCCACGCGTGGCAAGTCCAGATTCCTGGCAGGGTAAACGAGGTGATGAGCTCCGACCTCGACCGCATACGTGCGATCGAAGACCGGTATGAGTGAACCTCGTTTGAGATGGACGGATGCGAGCATCGTGCTTTCGAGCGCAATGCCGTGTCCCAATGCCGCGGCCTCGAGGGACATGTACGAGCGGTCGAACGCGAAATCGTATGCCTTGTGCGATACCGCGACGCCGAACTTGCCGAACCATTGCTTCCACTGTACGAGAGGCGTTTCCGAAAAGATCAGGCGCCGTTCGAGCAGATCCTCGGGGGTGCGCACCGGGTGTCGCTTGAGGTATTCCTCCGAGGCAAGAGGCGTGATGAACTCGTTGCGTAGCGTCTTGATCTCGCCATCGGTCCAATGGGCGTAGCCATGCCTTATGTCGAGGTCATAGTGGCCCGAGGTGAACGACACGTCCTCGTACGAGCACGCGAGATTCAACTGAATGTCGCCGTTCGCTTCCTGAAACAAGGCCAGCCGCGGCAGCAGCCACATCAACCCAAAGCTGGGACTCGAATGAATGCGAAGAATCTCGATACCCGACTGGCTCGATGCACGCTCCGTCGCGCGGCTCAGGTCGGCGAGCGATCCGGTGACATCGGCCAGATACTGCTGACCCGTTGGCGTCAGCACCAGTCCCCGCCCCAGCCTCATGAACAAGGGTCGTCCAACCATGGATTCGAGATTGGCAATCTGATGGCTGACCGCCGACGGCGTTAACCCTAATTCATCGGCCGCCCGATTGACACTCTTTGTCCGGGCGACACTCTCGAACGCGACGATGGCTTTTAGCGGTGGGATGCGCATTGTTCCTGGATGCTGCGGTGACAAACTGTCCTGGATCAGGGTGTTCTGCTCCCCTGAGGGCGGTTCCAGAAATGTCGCGTATCCGAGAGGTAAAGGCAAGCCGCGGTTCGGCCGATGGCAATCGGTTCACACGGGCGCGAGACGTCGTGCAAATATGAGGGCGAGTCCCGCGACCAAACGCATCCGCCGGTAGTCGGACAGGGGCAGGTCTCGGGCCGATATCCGACGCCCAGATGTTCTGACCGTCTGGCGGCTCGTGGCCGAACTGCGCCATACGATGCTGTCGCGCCGCTCGAGCGAGCGGGCGACGTCCGAGCGGCGCATCTCGACCCATAAGGGCACTTCGAGTTGCCATGTGCGAATTGGCCGGCTCCTGGGGTGGATTCAACCGGCAACAACGGTCATTCGCACGGCCGGGCGCGAGCAAACCCGTATAGCCACTGGAGGACAATTGCTGCGATAACCTGGGGGCTTTCTTTGAAAGGCGGTCCAGCGAAGCGGACGTACATCGCACGGAGGCATTGATCGCCCGCCTCATTCAAAGGTTCGCTAGCGAATCAATCGTTGCATCCAGAAGTGCGCGCAGTCGCGCGACTCGACGTAAATCGCGGTGAAAGCCAAGCCAAACATCGCGACCCGGCGGGGCTTCGCCTAAATCGACTCGTCGGATGCCCGGCGTCGCATCACCCAGCGGACAGGGCAGCACTGCAAAGCCAGATCCTTCGGCACACATGCGCGCCTGTACTCCACGATTGTTGCTGCCGAACACGATCCTGGCCCGGGGCAGCATGCGCTTGACCCACTCGACGTCGGACAGCGAGCGGAACTCGCTGTCCATGCTGATCAGCGTGTAGCCGTCACCGTCCCCGCGTGTCGGCGGGACGAGATCGACGTGCCCGTACAACGCATAATCGATGTGCATCAGCTTGCGCTGGATGACGTCGGGTTCGTCGAATGGCGTGATGCGGAATAGCAGATCCGCCTCGCGCCGCGCGAGGTTGTAGAGGCGCGAATCCGTGACGAGTTCCAACGAGATGCCCGGGTACTTCGCTAGAAAGCGCGCGAACACGGGGGTGAGTATGTGCACGCCGAACCAGTCCGACGAGGAGACACGGAGCAGACCCGTCAACTGGGTCTCTTTCCCGGTGAGCGCGCGCGTGAATCCAAGCGCTTCCTCCTCCATTCGCTCGGCATAGGCGAGCGCCGTAGCACCCTCATCCGTCAGCACAAAGCCATTGCTCGTGCGCTGGAACAGCATATGTCCGAGCGCGTCTTCGAGTGCGCGCAACCTGCGCCCCATGGTGGGCTGAGTCTGGCCCACGCGCTTCGCTGCCGCCCCCAGCGTGCCGCAGCGGGCAATCGCCAAAAAAATCCGGACATCGCCCCAATCCAGGTGCGGGTCATTCATTTTTGCATGGACTCCGTGCTAAAACTTTGATTTACATGCGTTATAGCATACGTCACGATGAACCCATCGACCCATCAGCTCAACGGAAAGACAACCCGATTGGAGACCACCATGACTATGCAAGCGCTCGTCCTCAGCCGCTACAACGGCCCGCTCGAATTGACTGAAATCTCGATGCCTGAACCCGCACACGGCCAGGTGCGCGTGCGCATTGCCGCAAGCGGTCTCAATCCGCTCGACACCAAGATCCGCGCTGGCAGCGCGGCGCATGCGAAGCATCCGCTCCCGCTGGTGCTCGGCATCGATATGGCTGGCGTAGTCGATGCCGTCGGGCCGGGCGTGACCGCTTTCCATGTCGGCGACGAGGTCTACGGTATGACGGGCGGCGTCGGCGGCATTCAGGGCTCGCTGGCCCAGTACGCGGCGGTGGATGCCGATCTGCTTGCGATCAAGCCCTCCAACCTATCGATGCGTGAAGCCGCGGCGCTACCCCTCGCGTTCATCACTTCCTATTCCGGCATTGTCGATCGGGCCCATCTGCGAGCGGGCGAAACGGTGCTGGTGCAAGGTGGAGCAGGCGGTGTCGGACATATCTCGGTGCAACTGGCGCGCGCACTCGGTGCTCAAGTTTTTGCAACAGCAAGTTCACGCGACCACGATCTCGTTGCGCGGCTCGGCGCTAAGCCAATAGACTACCGGTCGCAATCCGTCGAACAGTATGTCGCATCGTTGACGCACGACACTGGCTTCGACCTCGTTGTCGACACCGTCGGCGGCCCATCGCTCGATGCTTCGTTTGCTGCGGTCAAGCATTTTGGCCATGTTGTCAGCGCGTTGGGTTGGGGTACGCATGCGCTGGCGCCGCTGTCTTTCCGAGAAGCCACGTACTCTGGGGTCTTCACCCTCTATCCGCTCCTGACGGGCATGCATCGCGCGCATCACGGAGCGATACTGCGCGAGGCCACACGGTTGGTCGAAGCCGGCAAGCTCACTCCGAATCTCGATCCGCGCCGGTTCGACCTGCGATCCGCAGAATGCGCCTACGACGCCATCACGAACGCCACCGCACGCGGGAAGATCGTCGTGGACGTCGCGTGAGATCGAACGTGTCAGCTTCGCTGTGTCGATTCACGACTGCCCGACACGGTTGGTGCAGGCGCCCCTCAAGCAAATCGTCACTATCCGATGCGGACATTCGAGTGTCCGTCGCGTCGCGCGAGCGAATGACGGAACCTGGCCGGCTGCGGTCAAAAGCAACTGACCGCTGCCGACTCATCCGGGACACTCACATAGCGCACCTCGAATGTCTGTTCACCGCATGTCACGAGCCACACCTGCTAGCGACGCCCTAATCGGGAATCTCACCGCTGGCGCACTTTGAAAGTCAGTGACTATCGCAAGTTAGCCTAGGTTTTCCGACCCTGATGGCGCGGGCATCCCGGCCAGGATGCCCTCGGACATCGCACGCTGGAAGCGGTCGACCAGGAAGTCCAGTAGCACCCTCACGCGTGGAGTCATATAGCGATTTCGGTTCAACACGGCATATATGCCGGGCTCACCTTCGACCCACTCCGGCAACACGACCTGAAGTTTGCCTGCACGAATATCCGCTGCGGCATCCCATATTGTCTTGCGGGCTATGCCGAACCCGGCAAGTGTCCACGCACGTGCCAAGGCGCCATCATTTGTTTCCCATGCGTTTTCCATTGCTACGGTGTGATTCCAACGCTTGCCTTCGGACACGAAGTGAAATTCGTTCAACGGACCTGCAGCCGTAACCAGAACGACAAACTGATGGGCAACCAGGTCAGCCGGGATTCGCGGCGTGCCGTGATTGGTCAGATATTCAGGAGACGCACATAGCACTCGCCAGTTCGGTGCAAGTTGCCGTGCGATAAGTGAAGGATTGTTTGGCCTTCCAAATCGGATTGCGAGATCCACGTCGTCTTGCAGCAAGTCGGAGACGGAGTCGGTCAGGTTAAGTGCGATTTTCAGCTCGGGCTGCGTGCGAACGAAGTCTTCTAGCCAGCTACTCAGTAGATTGCGGCCGAAATCGGCCGATGCCGAAATCCGAACCTTGCCGCGCGCTATCCCCTGGCTCGCGTTGAGTGCGGCCTCGGCATCCTCGATGGCCCTCAATGCGATGCGGCAGTGGTGGTGGTATAGCCGGCCCTCTTCTGTTAGACGTAATTGCCTTGTATTGCGGTCGAATAGCCTTGTTGAGAGTGCCGCTTCCAGTTTGGTGAGCCGCGCGCTCGCTGCTGCCGGTGAGAATCCCAGCTTACGACCGGCAGCGGACAAGTTGCCCAGTGCCGCTGCCTCCACGAACAAACGCATGTCGCCCAGTCGATCAGTTGCCATTCTTCATCCAGATTTGAAAAGTATTCAAATGCGCGGCCAATTATCAAATCCATGTTTACTAGTCAGACTGCCACTCTGCAAGCCCCAACGAGGGAAAACGGTGAAATCTGGAGAACAAGATGGATAAAAATTGCGGGGCAGCGACCGTGGGTATCGGATGCGCTGAGACGGTGAATCGTCTCCCCGTGGGAGCGTTGTTTGCATTGGCGATGGCCAGTTTCATCGCCACAGCGAACGAAACTGTGCCGGCTGGCTTGCTTCCAGAGATTGCACAAGGGTTCCACGTCAGCGAAGCCTGGGCTGGGCAACTTGTAACCCTCTGTGCGCTCGGGTCGGGTGTAGCAGCCATCCCGCTGACCGCAGTTGTCCGTAAGTGGCAACGGCGGCATGTCTTGTTGCTGGTGTTGGCCGCGTTTCTCGTTTGCAATGCGATCACTGCGGTGTCGACGAATTACGTGCTGACGCTGGCTACGCGCTTTGCTGTGGGACTCGCCACCGGACTGGCTTGGTGCCTTTTGGCGTCGTACGCGCGGCGTATGGTTCCCGCGTCGATGCAGGGACGCGCGCTTGCGGTGGCGATGATCGGCATTCCTTTGGCGTTGTCGGTCGGGGTGCCGTTAAGCGTCTGGCTCGGCAGTATGGTCGGCTGGCGCAGCATCTTTGGCATTATGTCCGGGATGTCACTGGCGTTAATGGCCTTGGTGTGCTGGAAAGTGCCGGATTATCCTGGCGAGATGACGAACCACCGTTTGCCGATGCGGCGAGTCCTCATGATCCGGGGCGTGCGACCCGTGCTGTTCGTGGTGATGGCCTGGATTCTTCCACATTACATTCTTTACACGTACATTGCGCCTTACCTGGCATCGGTCGGACTGGCGCGCGATGTGGATTCTGTGCTGCTGATCTTCGGTATCTCTTCCATGCTCGGCATTTGGGTTATCGGTTCTCTCGTTGACGGGTGGCTGCGCCTGTTGGTATTGGGCGGGCTCGGAGCCTTCGCCTGCGTTTCGGTGATATTTGGGTTAGGCGCCACGTCACCCACGGTCATCTGCGTTGGCGTTGCGATCTGGGGCTTCAGTTTCGGCGGAGCGCCGACCCTTCTTCAGACTGCTTTGGCCGATGCAGCCGGCGAGGGGGCTGACATCGCGCAGTCCGCATTGGTGACGGTGTTCAATCTTTCGTTTGCCGGTAGTGGAATCGTCGGTGGCGTACTACTCGGGACGGTAGGCGTCGCTTCTTTTCCGTGGGTGGTCGCATCGCTGCTGGTGATTGGCGTGTTAGCGGCATGGCAAGCGAATGCCCATGGATTTCCGTCTGGGCAGCGTCAATGAATGAACCAGGCACGTCGCTACGCGCAAGCCGCGAACGGCCGATGGCGGAGGTGTAGCCGCCTTACAAACATCCGGTCAAACGCCTTCGTGAGTGACGCCTCTGGCCGCACACCGACGCTCTTCCCACCCTCCCGTCAACACCCTACCGCGCACGCACCGACACGAACTTCCGCGCATTCTCGCGCTGGATCAGCACCGCGATCACACCGCCTTTCGCTTCGAGCGACTGCACGTCGTCCGGCGTTTCGAGCAGCGTGTCGTTGAGCTCGAGCACGACGTCGCCCGGACGGATGCCCGCGTTCGCGGCCGGCCCGCGCACCGCATCCACCATCATCCCGACCGCGAGCCCGGTCGAACGCCGTTCGGCGTCGCTCAGCGGATGCATCGTCAGCCCAAGCCGATCGCCGCTGTCAGCCGGCCGCGCGGCCGCCATCGCCACGCCGGCGGCACCGCCCGCGCCAACCGTGCCCGCGCTGCCCGCCGCACTCGCGTTGTCGATCGCGTCGCCGGTCGCCGCGCCGGTGACCGTCAGCATCATCGGCGCGCGGTTGCGGATCAGCCGCACCGGCGCCTTTGCACCTGGCGGCAATGCGGCGGCCAGGTCGTTCAGTTCGGCCGACTGGCCAATCGGCTTGTCGCCGAACTTGACGATCACGTCGCCGGGCCTCACGCCCGCCGCGGCGGCCGGCGAGCCGGGATCGACGCCGTTGACGAGCGCGCCCGCCGGACGCGGCAGGCCGAACGCAGCGGCCAGCCCGACGCCGACGTCCTGTACGTCGACGCCGAGCGCGTTGCCGGACGACGCGCGCTGCGCCTGCGCATTGGCGCGGCTCTGTGCCTGCACCTGCGCACGCACCTTCACGGCGAGCGCGATCGGGATCGCGAACGTCGTGCTCGCGTACCGGTCGGCGCCCGTATAGACCTGCACCGCGATACCGATCACGTCGCCCGCGCGGTTGAACACGGGGCCGCCCGAGTTGTCGGGATTCACCGCGATGTCGGTCTGGAAGAACGGAAACCCGCTGCCGTCCGGCAGCGCATGCGACGTCGCGCTGATGATGCCGGCCGTGACCGTGTTGCCAGAGCCGTCCGGCGCACCCATCGTCATCACCGGTTCGCCGGCGCGCACCCTCGACGAATCGCCGATGCGCACGACCGGCAGCTTCGTCGCGTCGACGCGCAGCACGGCGACGTCGCTCTGCGGATCGACGGCCAGCACCGTCGCCTTCAGGTCGCGACGATCGGCCAGTCGCACCGTGACATCGGTCGCATCGTCGACGACATGTGCGGACGTGAGGATCAGCCCGTCGGCGCTGACGATGAAGCCCGAGCCGCTGCCCGACAGCGTGCGCGGCGACGTATCGGGCGCCGGCGCCAGTGGACCTTGTGCGGACGCCGGCGGACCGCCGCGGCGGAAGAACGCGGCAAGCGGATCGTCGGAATCGAGAATCGCGAAGGACGGACCACCGGCCTGCTGGTCGGGCGCGGCGGTCATGATGGTGACGACCGCCGGACCGTAACGGTCGACGATCGCCGGGAAGTCGACCGGCATCGAGTGAGGCGATGCGGCGAGCCGGTTCTTCATGACAGGCGGTATGGCGGGCGGTGCGGCGGCTCCGGCAACAGCTGGCGATGGCGACAGCAACGAGGCGAATACGCCCCCGATCAACGCGGTGCGAAGCACGGCGCGAGCAAGCGTCTGGCGAACCACGGTGCACCTCCCCCGGCAGTCGCGGCGCCGCCCCGCGCGCCACGCGCGGGCGCCCGACAAGCACCGGTACACCCCTCCATTTATAGTCCAAGCAGCATCCGGAACATACGAATCGAAACCCGCATGCCGGGTCGTCACGCGACGGCGGAGCCGCGACAGCGTTCGTTCCGGGCAAAGTTCACGGTTCGTCAATCAGAATATCCACCCGATACCGCGGCGATGCGCACGACGACGTGCGTCCCGCGCTACTAGGCCAGCAGCAGAAAGTTTCGCACCACCGCCGACGGATCGTCGCGTCGCGACGCAATCGCGAGCCTCGCGCGCAGCCCGTTGCCCGCGACCTGCCGATACACGACGCCTGCGACCCGCACCTGCGTGATCGCCTTCGGCACGATCGACACGCCGAGCCCGGCCGCGACGAGCGTCACCGCCGACGCGATTTGCGGCGCGGGCTGCGCCATGCGCGGCTGGAAGCCGGCGGCATTGCACGCCGCGACGATGTCGTCGAACAGCGCACTGCCCGCTTCGCGCGGCACCTGCACGAACGCCTCGTCGGCCAGTTCCGCCAGATCGATCCGACGCCGCTGCGCGAGGCGATGCGCGACCGGCATCGCGACGAACATCGGCTCCTCGTCCCAGTCCGCTGCCCGCAACGTTTCCGCGATACGACGCTCCGGACGCACGATCGCGACATCGAGCCGCCCGGCTTCCAGCGCCTCGAGCAACACGCCGGAGGTCGCCTCCTGCAACGTCAGGTCCGTATCCGGAAACGCTTCGCGAAAGCGGCGAATCAGATCGGCCACTTTCGAGTTGAAGGCGGCCGTCCCCGTGAATCCGACCCGCAGTTGCCCGATTTCCCCACGCGCGGCCCGTTTTGCCGCCCGCGCCGCGCGCTCCGCATCGTCGAGCACGCGCCGTGCCTCTTCCGCGAACACCTCTCCCGCAACGGTCAGCTCGGCACCGCGTGCGGTCCGCCTGAACAGCTCCACGCCGAGTTCGTTCTCGAGCGCCTTGATCTGCTGGCTCAGCGGCGGCTGCCCCATGCCGAGCGCCTCCGCGGCCTTGGTGAAGTTCAACGTGGCCGCCACGGCCAGGAAGTATCGGAGATGTCGAAGTTCCATGTGATCTCGGTCGACGGAAATGGCGATCCAGCCATTCGCAAAAGGTATTGCTACGGTTCATTTCATATATTGGACATATATATGACCGTGCGCAAGAATTCGGCTATTCCGCAGCCCATCGGGTCCCTACCATGTCGAATCCCGCGATTTCGTCCGCCGCGACGCGCGCCCCGAGCGCCGCGCCGGATGCGCTGCCCGCCGGCGTGTCGCCCCGCTCGGCGGCCTACAAGCGCATCGCACTGGCACTCTTCCTGGCCGGCTTTTCCACCTTCTCGCTGTTGTACTGCGTGCAGCCGCTGCTGCCTGCGTTCGCGCGCGAGTTCAACCTGGGCGCGGCGTCGAGCTCGCTATCCCTGTCGCTGTCGACGGGGATGCTGGCGGTCTCCATCCTGTGCGCCGGCGCGCTGTCCGAACGCTTCGGCCGACGCGGGCTGATGTTTGCGTCGATGACGCTCGCGGCACTGTTCAACGTGCTCTCGGCGATCGCGCCGAACTGGAACCTGCTGCTGATCTGGCGCGCGCTCGAAGGTTTCGCGCTCGGCGGCGTTCCGGCAGTGGCGATGGCCTATCTCGCCGAGGAAATCGCCGCCGACGGGCTGGGCCTGTCGATGGGTCTTTATGTCGGCGGCACCGCGTTCGGCGGCATGATCGGGCGAATCGGGATGAGCGCGCTCGAGGAGTATTTCTCCTGGCGCACCGCGATGCTGACGATCGGCATCGTCGACCTCATCGCGTCGGTCGCGTTCGTGATGCTGCTGCCGCAGTCGCGACGCTTCGTGAAGCGAACCGACCTGACGGTGCGTCACCATCTGCGGCTGTGGAACGCGCAGTTGCATCATACGCGGCTGCCGTTCGTATTCGCGGTCGGCTTCCTCATGATGGGCGCGTTCGTGACCGTATACAACTACGCCGGGTTCCGGCTGATGGCCGCGCCGTTCAACCTGAGCGCGACCGCATGCGGGCTGATCTTCGGCGCCTACCTGTTCGGGATGGTGTCTTCATCGAGTGCCGGTGCACTCGCCGATCGTCTCGGGCGCGCACCCGTCCTCATCAGCGGCATTCTCGTGTTCGCGGCCGGCCTGGCGCTGACGCTGTCGCATTCGCTCGTCGCGATCATCGTCGGGATCGTGCTGATCACGATCGGCTTCTTCGTCGCGCATGCGGTCGCGAGCGGCTGGGTTGGCCACCTTGCGGGTTCCGCGAAGGGGCATGCCGCGTCGCTCTACCTGCTGGCCTATTACCTCGGGTCGAGCGTGCTGGGCTCGGTCGGCGGCACGTTCTGGCAACACGGTGCGTGGTCTGCGGTCGCCGCGTATGTCGCGGTGCTGCTCGTGCTCGGCCTGGCGGCTGCCCGCCGGATCATGCGCGAGGAACGCGTGCGGTAAGTTCCGATTCGCCCGCTTCGCCTCCCGGCAATGCGCAGCGACGCGACTCAATCGCCCGCGACCCGATACGCGATCGTCGACAACGTCCGCAGCATCGGCGCGAACGCATCGGCCGACGTATTGCCGAACCCGAGCACCAGCCCGTTGGCCGCCGACGTCGCATGGATCGAAAAACCCGACAGCGGAAACGGCCCTATCCCGTGCACGCGCGCCGCCTCGACGATCGCGCGGTCGCGATAGCGTGCCGGCAGCCGCAGCGCCAGATGCAGCCCGCACGGCCCGCCCTCGACCTGATGCGGCACGGCGAACGCGTCGTCCAGCGCGGCGAGCAGCAAGCGCCGCCGGTCGCGATACAGCCGGCGCATCCGCCCGAGATGCCGTCCGTACTCGCCCGTCTCGATGAAATCGGCGAGCGCGAGCTGCACGTGGCGCGTCCCACCGCGCAGCATCTCCGGCAACGCCGGCCGCACCGCGGCCAGCAGCGCGTCGGGCAGCACGAGAAAACCGATCCGCAACGCCGGAAACATCGTCTTGCTGAACGAGCCGAGATAGACGACCGGCGAGTCGGCCGCGAGCCCGTGCAACGCGCCGATCGGCTCGCCGGTATGCCGAAACTCGCTGTCGTAATCGTCCTCGATGATCCACGCGCGATGCCGGCGTGCGGCGTCGATCAGTGCAAGCCGGCGCGAGATCGACAGCACCGCGCCGGTCGGGAACTGGTTCGACGGCGTGGTGTAGACGAGCCGGGGCGGCCGCTCGCGCCAGTTCGCGTCCTCCGCGCGCAGCCCCTCCGCGTCGACCGGCATCGGCACGACATCGAGATCGGCCGCCTGCATCGCGGTGCGCGCGCCGCGATAGCCGGGCTCCTCGACCCAGACCGTATCGCCCGGGTTCGTCAGCAGTTGCGCGCACAACGCGATTGCACCCTGCGCGCCCTCGGTGATCACGATCTGCTCAGGATCGCAGCGCACGCCGCGCGTCACGGCCAGATGGCGCGCGATCGACTCGCGCAGTGCGCGCTCGCCGAGCGGGTCGCCGTACGCGAGCAGGTCGCGGCCGGCGCGGCGCAACGCGCGGTCGATTGCGTGCCGCCACGCATCGACCGGGAAATGCGACAGCGCGGGCACGCCCGGCCGGAAGCCGTCCGATTCGCCGGTGCCGATCAGGCTCGGACGGATCCGGCCGAGCCGCTGCGCGACGGCCGGCGGTGCGGCCCGCCGACGCGGCGCGGCCGGCCGCGACAGGCCGACCACGCGCGTGCCGCGACGATCGGATTGCAGGAATCCTTCGGCAACGAGCTGCTCGTAGACCGCCGCCGTCGTGTTGCGCGACACGCCGAGCGTCTCGGCCAGCGCACGCGTGCCGGGCAGCCGCGTGCCGGCCGGCATCGCGCCGCCGAGAATCGCATCGCGCACGCGGCGCAGCAACTGCCGCTGCAAGGAAGGTGCGCCGGCCGCGCGCGCGAGCGGCGCGTCGAGCGGCAGCAGTGGCGCGGCACCGGAAGGAATGGCAGTCGTCATCGGAATATCGCGGCGTGGAAGTCTCGGTGCATGGCGCCATCGTCGCGCCTTCGTGGCACCATAAATTTGCCATCGTCTGGCGCTTCTCATGGTACCTCGCCGGGACTACGATCGTCTGCATGCCGGCATGTCGCCGGCCGCCAACCGAAGCGAGATCGACCTTGTCCACGCTCACCAACGACTTCCAGCAGCCCATCGGCCACCCCGTTCCCGACTGGTCCGCGCGCCCGCGCCCGGAGCGCATCCTGCTCGAGGGCCGCTACTGCCGCCTCGAACCGCTCGACGCCGACCGCCACGCTTCCGACCTGTACGCCGCATATGCGCAGGCGCCCGACGGCGGCGACTGGACCTATCTCGCGCACGGGCCGTACGCCGACGAGTCGAGCTACCGTGACTACGCGCGCGGCGCGGCGGCGAGCGCCGATCCGCTGCACTACACGGTGATCGACCGCGCGACGAACCGCGCGGTCGGCACGCTCGCGCTGATGCGCATCGACCCGGCCAACGGCGTAATCGAGGTCGGCTCCGTCACGTTCTCGCCGCGGCTCAAGCGCACGCCGATTTCGACGGAAGCGCAGTACCTGCTGATGAAGTACGCGTTCGACACGCTCGGCTACCGCCGCTACGAATGGAAGTGCGACGCGCTCAACGAGCCGTCGCGCAAGGCGGCCGCGCGGCTCGGCTTCCGTTACGAGGGCACGTTCCGGCAGGCGATCATCTACAAGGGCCGCAATCGCGACACGACATGGTTCTCGATCATCGACGGCGAATGGCCGGACGTGCGCGCCGCGTTCGAAGCGTGGCTCGCGCCGGAAAACTTCGACGCCAGCGGTGCGCAACGCGAGTCGCTCGTAGCGATCCGCCACGCGCGGGCGCGGGCGCGCGACGCGGCCAGACGTGCGAACGACGCGACGCGCGTCACGGTCCGACCGCTCGTCGCCGCCGACGAAGCCGCGTGGCGCCCGCTGTGGCAGGATTACCAGCGGTTCTACGAGACCGCGCTGAGCGACGCCGTGTTCGCGACGACGTGGGCGCGCCTGATGGATCCCGCCGAACCGATGTTCGCGCTCGGCGCCTTCGATGCGTCGGGTACGTTGGTCGGCATCGTGCACGCGATCTATCACCGCTCATGCTGGACCGAAGGGCCGTACTGCTATCTGCAGGACCTGTTCACGGCGGCCGGCGCACGCGGACAAGGCGCGGGCGGTGCGCTGATCGAGGCCGTGTACGAGCGGGCCCGCGAAGCCGGCGCGAGCCGCGTGTACTGGCTCACGCACGAAACCAATACGACCGCGCGCGCGCTGTACGACAAGCTCGCGACCAACGCGGGGTTCATTCAGTACCGGAAAGATCTCAAGTAACACGCAGGTGCAACCGGTCGCGCTCAGCCCAGGGCATCGTCCGGATCCGTCGCCTCGCCGCAGGCTGGTGCAACGTGACGCGCGGCGCCGGCCGCAGGCGGCACCGACGCGGGGTGGATCATCTCGTCGCCGTTGACGGGCACCGGCCGCCGCACCGGCCGGTACACCGGTTCACCCGGCTCGATCGCCTGCCCCGAGATCGCGCAGCGGCCCGCCTGCAACGCGACGCGCAAGCGCCAGCGTTGCTCGCCGTAATGGCAGCGCCCGCTTTCGCTCCAGCGCACCAGCAAGCCGTCGTCGCCAGCTTCCAGAACCGACACGAACAGTTGCGGCCGCAACGGTGAAACGCCAGGTGCGACAGGCTCCGGAGATGACGCACGACCAGCGCGCTCCGGCGGCCGGGCCACCCCGACCTCTGCCGGCAGCGGCATCGCGTCCCGCTCGTCGGCTACCAGCATGTGGTACGACACGTACCCGCAGATCAGGCTTTCGATGAAGTTTGGCATGCTGGACGACCTTCAGTGAAGATTGAAACGAGCCGCGCCGCGCTCGGCCCTTCGCGCAGCAGCGCTGGCCGATTCGGTCATGCGCCGCCTCCGGTGCCACCGCCGCGCACGCATGCGATCGGACATTGCCGCAGATGATACAAATTGAACTTGACTTCAAGTAAAGGGGGGGGCGAGCAACGATGCGTTTCACCGATCGGCACAATGGGCTGGCACGACGGTGGTGGAGGCGCAGCCGCCCAGCCACGCGTCTCACGTTTCGTCTCAATCCGCTGAGACGAATGTCCCGGGGTCTCACCCGCCCCAGCCCGTCGCAAGCGCAGCAAATTTCACGCACGATTCGCTCTGCACGCGCTGATGCCGGTGCAAGGCCAGTTGCTGCACCGCACACCGCCCCTCCGGCTCCGTCACCACCCGACCGCCCGTCCAGGCTGGCCCCGTTCCTGCATGTCGGTCGCTCGCGCAATCGCGCGACGGACGCATCGGCCCCTTGCCGCGCGTCCGACGACAACCTGACGGAGACAGCAACGTGAGTACACCGGCACCGAACACCGCTCCCAGCATGAAGGCCGCCGTCTGGCACGGCCGCAACGACATCCGCGTCGAGGAGGTTCCCGTTCCGGCGCATCCGCCGGCCGGCTGGGTCCAGATCCGCGTGCACTGGTGCGGGATCTGCGGCTCCGACCTGCACGAGTACGTCGCCGGGCCCGTGTTCATCCCCGTCGACGCGCCGCATCCGCTGACGGGCCTGAAGGGACAGTGCATCCTCGGCCACGAATTCAGCGGAGAAATCGCGGCGCTCGGCGCCGGCGTGACGGGTTTCGCGGTCGGCGAGCGCGTGACGGCCGACGCGTGCCAGCATTGCGGCACCTGCTGGTATTGCCGGCACGGGCTGTACAACATCTGCGAGAACCTCGCGTTCACCGGGCTGATGAACAACGGCGCCTTCGCCGAATTCGTCAACGTGCCGGCCGAACTGCTGTACAAGCTGCCCGACGACTTCCCGACCGAGGCCGGCGCGCTGATCGAGCCGCTCGCGGTCGGGCTGCATGCGGTGAAGAAGGCCGGCAACATCGTCGGCCAGACCGTCGTCGTGGTCGGCGCCGGCACGATCGGCCTGTGCACGATCATGTGCGCGAAGGCCGCCGGCGCCGGACGCGTGATCGCGCTGGAAATGTCGGCCGCGCGCAAGCAGAAGGCGCTGGAAGTCGGCGCGACGGTCGTGATCGACCCGAAGGCGTCCGACGCGATCGCGGAAGTCAAGGCGCTGACGGGCGGCTACGGTGCCGACGTGTCGTTCGAGTGCATCGGGCACACGGCCACCGCGCAGCTTGCGATCGACGTGATCCGCAAGGCCGGCAAGTCGGTGATGGTCGGCATCTTCGAGGAGCCGACGTCGTTCAACTTCTTCGACATCGTGTCGACCGAGAAGGAAGTGATCGGCTCGCTCGCGTACAACGGCGAATTCGCGGACGTGATCCGCTTCATCGCGGACGGCCGCATCGACGTGCAGCCGCTGATCACCGGACGCATCAACCTCGGCGACATCGTCACGCATGGCTTCGAGGAACTGGTGAACCACAAGGACCGGAACGTGAAGATCATCGTCCAGCCCGCGACCGCCTGACGAACCTCGGACCGGCCGATGACCGCCGCGTGCCGGACGCACGCGGCGCCGAACGGTGCCGGGGCAACCCCCTGTCGCGACCGCGATGCCCGCCCGGCCGGTACATGTTCCCGCCCATTCTCGGTGCGCGCACAACGGCACCGGGCGCGGGCGCGCGGGGTCGGACTTCGATATACTCGAAGCGACATCACCGCCCCGCGCGCCGCCCGCGCACCCGCTTCCGTGAAACCACGAGCCGGCCTGATCCTCGAACTCGTCGTCAACCTGCTGCTGCCCTGGGTCGCATACCGGGTGGCGCATCCGTATTTCGGCGAAACCGGTGCACTGTATGCGTCGGCGATTCCACCGATCGTCTGGTCCGTCGTCGAATTCATCCGCTCGCGCCGCATCGATGCGGTGGCTGCCGTCGTGCTGCTCGGCATCGCGCTGTCGATCGCCGGCATGGCGCTCGGGGGCAGCGCGCGCACGTTGCTGATGCGCGAATCGCTCGCGTCCGGCACGATCGGCGTCGTGTTCCTGCTGTCGTTGTTCCGCGATCGTCCGCTGATCTTCTATCTCGCGCGCGCGACGGTAGCCCGCGAGATGGCCGGCGGCGCCGCGCGTTTCGAGGCGGTCTGGGCCGAGCAGCCGGGGCTGCGCCAGATGCTGCGGCTGATGACCTTCGTGTGGGGCGCATGCATGACGCTCGAGATGCTGCTGCGCCTGTGGATGGTCGTCACATGGCCCGTCGAGCGCGTGCTCGTCGTGTCGCCGATCATGGGCTACACGGTGTTCGGCACGCTGCTGCTGTGGACCTTCTGGTACCGGCGGCGAATGCGCGAGCGCAACCGCGTCGACATCCCTGGCCGCGACGGCGTCACCGAAATCGCCGGCCGCTGACTGCCCGCCCCGCGGCATGTCACGGCCGCTAGGGTATGATGCGCGGCGTTTCGTCCGACCCTGCATCGCCCCATGTCTCTCTCGCTTCTCCCGTGTGCCACGATCTGGCTCGCGCTGTTCGCGGCCGCAGCATTCGCGTGGCAGCGCCCGCTGCACGTCCTGAGCATCGCCCTTGCCGCGCTCGGCTATGCCGCTGCGCTGGCGTTCGGCAAGCTCGAGCCGATCGTGCTCGCGCCGATCGCGCTGCTCGTGGCCGCCGCCTGGGGCGTCGCGCCGGGCCGTCCGTTCGCGGTGCGGATCGGCGCGCATGTCGTGTTCGCCGCGCTCGCGATCGCGTTGACCCTGCACCTGATCCCCGGCTTCCACAATCCGCGCGTGATCGCGCCGACGCGTTTCACGCCGGATGCCGTGCCGTTCACGATGTATCTGAATTTCGACAAGCCGCTCGTCGGCCTGTGGCTGCTGTGGGCGCTGCCGTGGACCGCGCCGGACGTCCCGCCGGCGCGCGCGTTGCGCACCGGTGCCGTGGCGGCCGTCGCGACGGCGGCCGCCTGCCTGGCCGGCGCGCTCGCCTTCGGGATGGTCGGCTGGGCGCCGAAATGGCCGGCGTCCGGCTGGATGTGGCTCGTCAACAACGTGCTGCTCGTCACGCTCGCCGAGGAAGCGCTGTTCCGAGGTTACGTGCAGGGTGGACTCACGCGCGTGCTCGGACGGTTCGGATGGGGACCATGGGCCGCGCTTGCGATCGGCGCGGTGCTGTTCGGCGCCGCGCACGCGGCCGGCGGCTGGCCCTGGATCGTGCTCGGCACGGTGGCCGGCTTCGGCTACGGTCTCGCCTGGCGGCGCGGCGGGCTGCTCGCGTCCGCGCTCGCGCATGCGGGGCTGAACGCGATCCACTTCGGGTTGTTCACCTACCCGATGCTCGCCGCCGCGCGCTGAACGCCGTGCGCGACGGGGCGGCGGCGGCAGGCCGCCGGTTTCGCGCGGTTGATCAGTTGAAGCCAGCCACCGCGTGCGGCACGTAAGGGCCTTCAAGCGCCGCGATTTCGTCGTCCGTCAGCTTCAGTTGCAGTGCCCCGAGCGCATCGTCCAGATGATGCGGCTTCGAGATGCCGACGATCGGTGCGGTAACGCCGGGCTTGTGCGCGACCCACGCGAGCGCGACCTGCGCACGCGGCACGTTACGCGCGGCGGCGATCGCGGCAACGGCCTCGACGACCGCGCGATCGGCATCGGCCGTCGCGTCGTAGAGCCGTTGGCCGACGTCGTCGCTCTGCTGCCGGCCGGACGACTCGTCCCAGTTGCGCGTCAGCCGACCTCGCGCGAGCGGGCTCCACGGAATCACCGCGACGCCTTCGGCCTCGCACAGCGGCAGCATTTCCCGCTCCTCCTCGCGATACAGCAGGTTCAGATGGTTCTGCATGCTGACGAAGCGGGTCCAACCATTCTGCTTCGACGTATACAGCGCCTTCGCGAACTGCCACGCGAACATCGACGACGCGCCGATGTAGCGCGCCTTGCCGGCCTTCACGACGTCGTGCAGCGCCTCGAGCGTCTCCTCGATCGGCGTGCCGTAATCCCAGCGGTGGATCTGGTACAGGTCGACGTAGTCGGTGCCGAGCCGCTTCAGGCTCTGGTCGATGTCGGTCATGATCGCCTTGCGCGACAACCCGGCGCCGTTCGGCCCCGGCCGCATCCGGTAGAACACCTTGGTCGCGATCACGACGTCGTCGCGCTTCGCGAAGTCGCGCAGCGCGCGGCCGACGATCTCCTCCGACGTGCCGTCCGAATACATGTTCGCGGTATCGAAGAAGTTGATGCCGGCCTCGATCGCGCGCTGGATGATCGGGCGGCTTTCCGCTTCCGGCAGCGTCCACGGATGCGTGCCGCGTGACGGCTCGCCGAACGTCATGCAGCCCAGCACCAGCTTCGACACGTCCATCCCGGTCGACCCGAATTTCACGTATTCCATCGCGCGCCTCGTCATTGAAGTGGGGTGACGGCCGGATGCGCGCCCCGGTTCGCCGCGCCGGGCGCGAACGCCGGGGGCATGCATCCGCCGGACGTCGCATGGTATCCCGCGGCGCGCAAACGCGTATCGGTGCGCTCGCGCTGCCGGCCAAGGCCGGACGGACGGACGAACGCCCCCCCGCAGCCCGGACACGTCGCTCGGGCCCGGGTTGCGCGTCCAATGACGAACGAAGTTACTTGATCTGGTCGGCGAGCGGCTGCAGGAATTCGGAGAAGCCGGTCAGCATGATCTGCACGCCGATGCACAACAGCAGGAACGCCGACACGCGCTTCGCGACCTTGGTGCCTTCGGTGCCGAGATAGCGCGAGAGTAGCGCGGCACGGCTGTAGGTCAGCCAAATGACGACCGCGACGAGCGCGGAAACCGCGATCGACACGATGCTCGACAGCATGAACTCCGACAGCTTGTGCGTGCGATTCGCGTTCAGCGCGATCGCGGTGGCGATCGAGCCGGGGCCGACCGTCAGCGGCATGGTCAGCGGGAAGAACGCGCGGGTCATGATCGCATTCGCATCGATCGGCTTGATCGGCGTATCGCCGCCGCCCGCCGGCCCGTCGGGCTCGTTCAGCATCTGCCAGCCCGCCACCGCGACCGCGAAACCACCGCCGATCCGCAGCGCTTCCATCGAGATCCCGAAGAAATGCAGCACCGGCGTACCGACGAAGAAAGCGACCAGCAACACGATGAACGCGTTGAACCCGACCTTCTTCGCGAGCAGGTTGCGCTCGTGCACGGTCAGCGCCTCGGTGCGCTCGAGAAACAGGAACGCGATGCCCATCGGGTTGATGATGCCGATCAGGCCGGTGAAGCCGAACAGGATCTCGGAGATAAGGCGATTGACGATCATCGGAAGCGAAGAAGCGGTCAGGGCTGGGCCGGCGGCGCGCCGGGGGTCACGCATTGTAGAGCAAGCGCCCGCGCCCGCGACGCAAATCGCGCCGCGGGCCCGACGGGCCGCGCCCCGCCCTTATTCGGCGACCGGCTCCCACGCCGGCGGCCGCTTCGCGAAGAACGCGGCGAAGCCCTCCTTCGCTTCGGGCGTCGCCCGCACGCGCGAGATCGTCTGCGCGGTGAACGCCGCGCGTTCGTCCGACGGCGGATACTCGCCGATCGCGTCGAAAAAGCGCTTGATCTCCATCAGTGCGTTCGGGCCATTGCGGCTCAGCTCGGCGAGCGTCTTGTCCAGCGCCGCGTCGAGTGCGTCGGGCGGCACGGCCTGGTGGATCAGCCCGATCGCGACGGCTTCGCCGGCCGCGAGCTGCGTCGCGGTCAGCGCGAGCCGGCGCGCCTGGCGCTGGCCGACCGCCTCGACCAGATACGGGCCGATCACCGACGGCAGGATCCCGAAACGTGCCTCGCTGACCGAGAAGCGCGCGTGATCGCTCGCGATCACGATGTCGCAGGCCGCGCACAGGCCGACGCCGCCGCCGAACGCGTGGCCCTGCACGCGCGCGACGGTCGGCTTCGGGCACTGCCGGATCGCCCGCATCATCGCGGCGAACCGCTCGGCGTCGCGCAGGTTCGCGGCCGCGTCGTTCGCGCTCGCGCGCTGCATCCACTGCAGGTCGGCACCCGCGCAGAACGCGCGGCCGTCCGAGCGCAGCACGATCGCGCGCACGTCGTCGCGCCCGCCGAGCGTCGTGAACGCGTCGGTCAGCTCGGCGATCATCGTCTCGTCGAACGCGTTGAGCACGTCACCGCGCTGCAGCGCGACGGTCGCGATGCCGCGCGCATCGACGGCGACAGCCAGGGTCTTCAATCCATCCATCGAACAGGTTTCCTCAGGTAGAACGGCAAACATCCGAATTACGCGGCCTGGCGGCGGTCGATCACGCGCCGGGCCTTGCCGGTCGCGCTCGCGGGAATCCCGCCGGCCGCCAGCACCGTCACGCCGGACGACACACCGACCATCGTCTTGATCCGGTGCTGCAGCTCGCGCGCGAGCGCCGCGCGATCGCTTTCGGTGACCGACGCGGCCGCTTCGGAGCGCAGTTCGACCGCGAGGTCGAGCCGGTCCATGTGACCGTCGCGCGACAGCGTGATCTGGAACTGGCCCGACAGCTGCGGCAGCGCCACGACGATCTCCTCGATCTGGCTCGGGAACACGTTCACGCCGCGCACGATCAGCATGTCGTCGGAGCGGCCGGTGATCTTCGCGAGACGGCGCATCGTGCGCGCAGTCGGCGGCAGCAGCGCGGTGAGGTCGCGCGTGCGGTAGCGGATCACCGGCATCGCTTCCTTCGTCAGCGACGTGAACACGAGCTCGCCCTGGCTGCCGTCGGGCAGCACTTCGCCCGTGACGGGATCGATGATCTCCGGATAGAAATGGTCTTCCCATATCACCGGGCCGTCCTTCGTCTCCACGCATTCGCATGCGACGCCCGGGCCCATCACTTCCGACAGCCCGTAGATGTCCAGCGCGTCGATGCCCACGCGCGTCTCCACTTCCTCGCGCAGCGCCTGCGTCCACGGCTCGGCGCCGAAGATGCCGATTTTCAGCGACGATTCGGCCGGGTCCATCCCCTGCCGCACCATCTCGTCGATCAGGTTCAGCATGTACGACGGCGTGACGAGAATGATCTTCGGCTCGAAATCGCGGATCAGCTGCACCTGCTTCTCGGTCTGGCCGCCCGACATCGGCACGACCATGCAGCCGAGCCGTTCCGCGCCGTAGTGAAT